>JABCTZ010000006.1 GCA_018238155.1 Candidatus Heimdallarchaeota archaeon
TCCCCTTTCATAGCATTTTGTGCAGAGGTTGTTACAATAGGTATTGCTAAAAAAACGATCATAATAAATACCATTAACCCTGCTTTCTTTCCAAATTCTTTCCAAATTCTTTCCACTCCTCTGAATAATTCAAGAAAAAGAACTATTCAATAGATACAAAGTGAAGATACAATAATAAATATTTCTGAGAAAAACTATTTATGTCGGGAGACAAAAAATATCTGCTGAAAATTTCTAATTCATGTTTTGCTTCACTTGAATTGACATTGTAACAAATTCTTACAGAGAAATAATGCTGCCAATCTTATTTGTTGTTATCGAATAGACCTCTATAAGTTTTGGTTTTTGAAGTCTTAAGGAACGATTAGTGAAAAACAGTTCTGAGTTCTTACCTGAAATATTATCAACAGACAAGTTAATTGTCAGCCATACTCACGTGCCTTTTTTTGATATGGATAACGGTGTTTTCGTTACTGGTTCATTGCTAATCAAAGAGAAGCTGAGGGAGAATGAATATTTCATTAAGAGAAATATTGGTGTATTCTTAGTTATTGATGATGAAGATAGACATGATCCCATAAAGATGAAGAGATTCTTCCAACTTTGACCTCCTAAAAGATAAGTATGCTTTTGTTCTATTTATCCACAAGAAAACAACAAAAGTTAAATAACCTTTATTTAATGTTTTAGAAATCCAAAATGTGAATGTGAATCATATCAAAGTGTATACAAAACCTCTTATAAAAAAGAATTTCTAGTCTCTGGTTATTTTTCCACTAGTTTCTTCTCTAGAAATCTTTCAACTATTTGGAAAAGCTTTTATTCTTCTTTTTTTCATTTGAAATGACGAAATCTTAATAATACTCTGTCAGTAAGATTTTAAATATGGAGTAGCTCATAATAACTCTGAGCATATCCTAATAGGAAGATGAACATATCTATGTCAACATTCAATTCACATCCGATTAACCGACTTCGAAAAGCATATGGTAATATGATTTGCATTCGATTAAAAGACGGTCGAGAATTTCGAGGCTTATTAGAAGCACAAGATCAACATATGAATATGGTTTTGACTAATGCTGTTGAATACTATAAAGGCGAAAAGGTTGCTGCATTCGGTAAAATATTCATTCGAGGAAATAATATTCTCTGGATACAAATTGATATCCCAGCAGAATAACATCTTGACTCATTTTCCATTCTGGAATAATTAATTGCTCAAAAAAACTCTTCTCATTTTTTGCTCTTCTAGTGGATAAAAGGTGTTGAAGACAATATAGTTATTTCTTTCTAATCTAAATCTATCTCTTTTTTCTCAATTGTTTTGATTGGTAACTTTGGAGGTGCTCGGTTTTTTTCACTCCGTTTCTTTTGGTATATTTGTTTTAGTTCTTCTCTTCTCTCACTTTGATATTCTGCAATGAGTAATCCTAATTTTTTCTCAGTTTTCTCACTTTGCAATCTTTGCCTTTGCTCTTCCCAATCAGTAATAGCTTGTTCTAATTCTTCATAGAAGGTTACGGCAATATCATCTATTTGTCTAATTGGTACCTCAAAAAGTACGGGTATATTTGCTTGAATGAATGCTTCCATTGCTTTATTTGAAATAATATTCTGTGAACAAACAACTGCTCTTACTTCTCTTTCAATAAGCATTTCAGCTGTTTTTTGTCCTCCTCCAGAAGGGTTGAGCAACAAAACAACATCGAATGGTTCTATGTTCACTCTTTCAATTGTTTTTTCAATTCCTTCTCGAGAGAATTCATAAATTACTTTCATTGGAACAACGATGTGATTGGAGTTCATTACGATCATTCGTTTGAGATCAGATATTATTTCCTTCACTTTTCCAAGATCTTTTTCCAAGAATTTTACTTTGCCTCTCAGTAATCTTAATTCATCATCGCGAGTTTTGATTGCTCTCTCTCGTTTCAACTCTTGATTTTTTTCATTCGTTAATTTGCTTAATTTTTTGTTGAGTTCTTTATTTTCATTTCTCGTATTGGTCATACCATCAAATAATCCTTCATTTAAATCTTCGAGATTTTCAATTTGTGTTGTTTGTCTGATGATAAGTTCATTCAATGCAGCTATTTTTTCTGTTAACGTTACTTCATTTTCTGTTAATGCTATTTCTTCTTCTACTTTTATTTCAGGACGTTCCACTTTTTGAGTGCGTTTTTTTGCCTTTGCAATAGCATCATGGATATTCATTTCTTCTTTAATGACAATTTGTTTTACCATATTTCGTAGTTGCATTTCTTCTGGGCTTGAAAGTGCTCTATTGATTCGATCAAATAAATCGCTGAATTTTTGATATGCTATTATCGCTGCACTAAGAGCATCTCTTTTATGTGAGCCTTTGATCCTAGCTCCAATGCCGTTTGAGAAATCATTTACAATTTGGCTCTTTACATCTGCACTAAGTAACCTTTCAGGAAAATGAAGTCCTGTATTAAGCATCTTAGCTATTTTAACAACGAAGTTTGGTGGAGGTGTTACGTCAGCAGCGATTATAGTTGGATCCCCATATGTTGTTATTAATCGAATGATATCTCCTCTCGCAGCACTTCGCATCGAATCAACTAGTAGTATATTGCCCGTGAAATTTAGTATCGCAATACCGGTATTTGGACCTGGATTGACACCAATAATTAAACCACGGTTAGATTTTCTTTTTATTCCTAAGGAACCACTATTTCTTCCCCCTGTCGCAGGATAAAATTCTAATCGCTTTTTTCTAATTGGTGAGATACTTACTCTTGAGAGCTCTCCTCTAAATGGCTTAACAATTTTCCTTAGTGGTGCAAATGAAGTATAGATTCTAAATACTGCATTATCATACCCATATTCTGTTTTTCGCACTTCCAAATCAAAATCTATGTTATGATCCAGTAATTGTTTTTCTATCTCTCGAGTAAGGTTTAATATTTCTCCTCGCATCTTTCGTGCATATCTTTGTTGTGACCAACCACCAGGACCAATTGATCTTGCTCGAGAGATTTTTACTTCAGACTCCTCTTCAAAAGGTATTAAAATATAACCAACACTTTTCTCTGCTAAGTGACAAATTATTTCTGCTGTTTGTAATGGATTTGCATGTTGTGAAGGATATGGAACCTCATGTCTTCTTGCTAACCTATTTAGTGATTCGAAACCATCTGGTGGTGCACCCGTCACTTGAAGTATCTTTGTCTCGAGAGGGAGTTGGCTGCAAAATTGGATTATTCTTGTAGAGTTTGTTTCAATTTCAAAGATGTTATCTACACCCAAAAATATTGGTTCATGAACTTTGCATAATTTTACTAGATTTTTCGTGGAGAGAGAATTATGGCTTTCAATTACTAGCCCGTTTTCCATAACAACTGCCGCAAATTTATTTGCACGATTTGATGGGCGTTTTTGAGAAGATGCACCTGCTAAAATATCTATACCAATCACTTTAGGCAAATGTATTAGCGCTCCACAATAGTTAATAATTACTTATCCGGCAAAAGGAAAAATATATCGTCAATACTCAAAGAGAACCTTCCTTACTACTCTTTATTTTTTGGACAGTTCTTTCAATAAATTGTCAACGATGTCACTCATTGTTTGAGTAAATTTAACATTTGCCGCATCATCAAATATTAGATTACCATGTAACAGATTTAAAGCAATTCCACAATCACATAGAATAATACCAATGGTTTTCACATTGAGTGTTTTCTTAAAATGCTTTTCCCAATTTGCAATAAATTTCTTGGGTGTACCTACTACTACTTGGTTGAATATCATAAAGTCTTTTCTCTTCAATGTTCCAAGCATTGAATAAAGTTCTTTGAGTAAAAAGGTAGTTCCAGAAATACCATATTGATTTGGTCTCAAAACCATAACTGTTGCATCAGCAATTATAATCGCATTAACAGATGCTAAAGTCATAGATGGAGAGGTATCCATTATAAGATATTGATATCCAAGTTTTTCGAATTCCTTTTTGGATTGAATTAATTTTTTCAATGCTTTTGTATGCAAATTTTTATCCATACTTAGAAGCCCTTGACCGAATTTTGGTTTTGGGTCTGCAAAGATAATATCTAATTTTGGATCAATGCCAGAATTTGTTGGCAAATCTTCAGGTTTGAGAGCATTTTGAGCATTTTTTTGTTCTTCAAATAGATCATTAAAACGGAATTTGGGTTCTATTCCTGGAAAAATGCTGTCAAAGGTTGGAGCATTCAGATCTGCATCAATTACTAGGGTCTTAAAACCTCTATGAGCTAAATTTATCGCTGTATTTAATGCTAAAGTTGTTTTACCAGTGCCACCTTTATATGAATGAAATACTATGACCTTCATCTTTGTTATATCCTCCAAATGCACCTAATTTGCTTTATACAACATTTCTTTACTTTCATCTTCATGAGGAATAATAATAACTAATCCTTTGGCAATTAGTTTATCAAGAATAACCAATTCTTTTCGTTTATTACGTTTTGTGATTGCGCAAATATCTTTTATCTTTGCTCCTTGTTTTTCAGTGTTAGTCATGATATCCATTATTGCCCTTGCAGTAAGATTTTCATCTTGTGGTAGTGCGAGTAAGATTGTGATATCAAACAAACTTTCTATATCTGTTAAAGGTTGTTTAAAATTTCTTACTGAATTAAGAAGCGATTGAATGAATTTATTGTAATTCTTTGTTAATCTTTTGATGAATTTCTCAGTTAAAGCATCAACAGATAAAATATTTAGCAATTGTTCTGCTAGAAAATGTTCTGTTTCCAAATAAAATCTGCGAATAAGTTCTAATCCTTTTTGGTTTGCTATTATGCAAATGATTCCTATTCTATTGATACGCATTCGATGGTCTTCTTCCGTTCCTAATCCTTTCATATTGTGATCAAAAGCAACGGCATAACTCTCCGTAGAAGGTATTTGTAAAATACCTCTGATTTTTCCCGGACCATGTTCTTCGCGCTCAAAACCTGTCATAAATGCTGTAAAACCTTTCACTGCTAAATACATTTGAGCAATTTCATCTAAATTTGAATTATTAATGTACGTTTGTGGACCTGCTTCAGTCATCATTACAACTGCGATACCGATTTCAGAGGGTTGTTCAGTTTCTGTCATTACTTTTATTTCCGATTTCTTCTTTACACACAGCAGCTTTACCATTCACTGCAATATATTTAGTCTTTCTATTTGGACACATTCAATCTCTAACAGAGAAACTGTTATTTCACTTGTTAGAATTTTATTTATACTTCTAAATGATTTTAGAAGCGTAAAACACTCGAACCCAATTAAAATAAATTGAAACTATAAGAAAAACTTCTAAAACATTAAGGAAAGAAATTATTCACTTTAACAGAAAAAATAAAATAGGTGCTGTTTAGCATACTGTCATATAGACACGGAGAAAAGTTTCGAGGCATAACTAATGAGTATAGAAAAAATACGCAAAGCAGAAAAACAAGCAGAAAGAACAATTGTTGGTTCAAGAAAAAAGTCTCAAGAACAGATAAGAGACGCACAAATAGAATCAAAGAAAATGCTAGAAGATGCTCAGAGAGATGCTCAAAAAGAACTTGATAAACTAAAAGATCAATCTACAAAGAATATTGAGAAAGAACGGAAAAAATCACAAACTGTTGTAGAGAAATCTATCGCAGAAATTGACGAATCTAGCAAGAAAAAACAGAAAGAAGCAATAAAGATTATTGTTGATGATGTTACAACAATAAGTCAAATTTAGAGAATGATTCTAGGATTGAATAATATGAAAATTGTAAGCATGACTAGCGCTGATATCGCAATGGGTTTGCGGTTAGGTGGGTTAAAAGATTGCCATGTCGTGGAAAACCCGGAAGAATGTGATAATTTACTTATAGAGTTAACACAGGATACTGATATAGGCATCTTACTAATAGATGATAGTATTGCTAGATTTCATCATAAATTGATAGATCAAATCAGAGCAAACAAGAAAACTTTTCCGATTATTGTCGCAATTCAAACAACAGCAAAAACAGAAGCTGGTGAAGGTATTGACCCTCTCACGGATCTTATTAAACGAGCAATAGGTGTTGATATCTCTGTCGAGAAAGAGCAAGAAAGTCAAACATCATCAATTTAATAGTATCCGCTATTAAATTCTTTTTTACACTAGCTTTTTTCTTTATTTTTTATTTTAGCATTTAACACCAAATTAGTCAATAAACAAAGTTCCAGGTTGAAAAGACATGCACAAGAGAAAAATTAACACTAAACCATTTTTGGGTGCACTTAAACTCAATTGGTGTAATCAATGTAATCTGCCGATTCTAGATAAAAAACGATGTGGAAAATGTGGCTCTGAAACAAGAAAAGTGAAGCATGCCCCACCTGGTGATGTTCGCCCAGCATTCGAAAAAGATCTAGTAAGAATAAGTTCGATAATTGATGATAAATATGGAGCTGGAAGCTCTGAAGCTCTCGGATTAAATCGACAAAGACTAGTTCTATTGAATGGAGTCGGTTTTGATGATTTAATGGATGAAATAATCATTGATGGTGTTGTTGTGGGTTCCATCAGATATCTTTTACAATTAGAAGATTGGGATTTCTTTCCAAGATTAATTGGTGCTCAAAGAATTTTTGAACGAGATTCTCCACCAAAGAAAAAATATGTAACGGTAGATGAAGGTGCAGTAAAATACATCGCAGATGGAGCAAATGCACTAGCTCCGGGTATTAAGGATTTAGATCCTCATCTGCGAAAAAGCGAAGCAGTAGTAGTCCTCAGTCCCAAAGGAAAAGTCCTTTCCACAGGAACAATGAGAATAAACGCCAAAGAACTGAAAGATAAGAAGAAAGGTACTGTGGTGAAACCAAAACACTTTCTGAGGAAAAAACCAGAAGAAATAAGTGTGAATATTACTGCTGCAAACCAAACTTGGGATGAAGCAGTAGTAGCAAATACTGTTACACTGCAAGAATATGAAGTTAGAGCGTTAAGAGGAATACAAAGAGTTATTGACAGAAATCCTAAATTGCCTCTCTCTGTTTCATTTAGTGGAGGTAAAGATTCTCTTGTCTGTTTAGGATTAGCTCGTAAGTTAACTGATATTGATTTCAAAATCATTTTTTTGAATACAGGTCTAGAATTTCCAGAAACTTTGCAATATATCGAAGAATTTATTTCTAAATACAATTATAATGATCGTTTCTGTCGAATGGATATTCCTACAGAAAAATTCTGGCAAAATGTGGAAAAATATGGTCCCCCGGGTAAAGATTACCGTTATTGTTGTAAAATATTAAAAATTGGTCCAATTAATGATTTGATTGAAAAGTGCATCGGACAGAAGACACTGAGTTTAATTGGGCAAAGAGCTTATGAAAGCAGAGCAAGATCTGAAAGCAAAATTGTGTGGACTAATCCATGGATACCAAACCAACTAAATTTCACTCCAATTCAAAAATGGACCGCTCTACATGTTTGGTTATATATTTTCAAAGAAAAATTACCTTATAATCCGTTATATGAACGAGGTTTTGCACGAATCGGGTGTTGGTTATGTCCCGCAAGTAATCAGGGAACGTTTGAAATAATCAAAGATGTTAGCCCAAATCTTTGGTCTGAATGGAATAGTTTTCTAGAAAATTGGCGCGAAAAAAATGATTTGCCAAAAGAGTGGCTCACTTGGGGTTTGTGGCGTTGGAAGAAATTGCCAAAGAAAATGTTTGATCTCGCAAATGAACAAAATATCATCTTGGATTATGAGAAGCGCGTTCAAAAAGAGCCTGGTGACTGGGATTTGCAGTTTCAATTGATAGAGGGTTTTGCTACTTGTAAATCTGGTGACTTGATTTTTGAGGGAACCTTTGATTCAGCTCTAAATCTCACCCGTTTGCAACAATTCTGGGGAATATTCAGCGAAACTGATTATGATGAAAATCTAGGAATTTTGAGAGGTGTTACATCTGATGATACCTCAGTTACGCTTTCTGCAGATGGAGCTATAACTGCAAGTGGTAGAGATGCAAGAAAGATTGAAGATTTTTTGAAAAAACTCATTCTAGAAGTTTTTCGATCTGAAGAATGCACCGGTTGTCGTGTTTGTATATCACATTGTCCTACAAAAGCAATTGTTATGAATGAAGATTATAATCAAGTGGAAATTATTGAAGAGCTTTGTAATCAATGCGGTGACTGCCATAGAAAATGTCCAGTAATAAAATTCGGTCATACTGAAATTGAAACAATTTTCATAGAAGATGAGAAAGAGTAGTCCTAGATCACAACGATCTAGTCCTATTATTTATTGATAGTCTTATTTTGATTTAAGAAACATGATTGCTTTTGCCATATCTCCATCACATTCAAGAAGAGCATTTTCAGCTTCGTCATCTGTAGCTCCTGTTTGTGAGGCAACTAATGCAACATCTTCATCTGAAATTTCAATTTCAATAATTTCTACGTCAGTTCTATTTCTTTTTTTTGCATTTCCCGAAATTTGATATATTTCTTGACCCATATTCATTTTTGTAACTTCTGCTCTTTGGATTGCTAGTTCATAGTCAGAAAAACGTATGATTACTTCTTCAACACCTTCGAGTTCCTGCATTTTCATTTTTTTCATCATTTTTTGAATATCACGTGGATTCATACCCATTTTATATCGCCTTTAAGTTTCGTCTTTTTCTAATTCCTACATCAAAGTTATTTCTATTTTTAGTTTTCCCTACTTATGACTATCATTTTGAATATTTGTTTAAAAAAATCTGCAGAAGTAATTTTTCTCTATTATACTAGATGAATCTTTACTTCTAATATGATGCTACATCAACACGCCATTCATCATTGTCATCTTTATCTTTGACTACATGAATAGGTACTTGACCTGAACCTTGTTTCTTCCCTTCCTTATTCAAACGATGGAAGAAGAATTTTATTTTATTATTCGAGCTCTGTCTTTCATCTTTAAGTTTGAACTTGTAAGAGTATTCCAGTTCATCAACATATTTTCTACCTGTTTTCCAATAAAAATCCGGAGAAGAACCGTATCTGTCCGCTTGCTCTTGATGGAATTTTCGCATGGTTTTCAACCATTCGTCTCTATCGTCTTCCATGAGTAGCTTATAATGAAGAGTAGCGATTTCTTCGGGGTTCATCCCTGGTTTAACTTTATCACCCATGATAATCAACTAAATTAATTATCAAAAAATAAACTAAAAACCTTTGCCATAATGCATTTGTTGTGAAAATTCATTCGAAAAATTGTCTAATTGATTTTTCGAGCGGTTGTTTCAATATCTTTGTTGGAGTTATTATACCAGTTATATTCTTTGCTGGAGTTATATCAAAAGCCGGATTGATATTTTGTGAAAATGGATGATGAATAATTCTTCTTTTCGCTTTTGTTTCATTTATTGCATCTACACTCATTGCTGTGCGAATTTCTTCTCCAGAGCGTTCTTCAATAATTACGTCTTTACCAGATGTGGTTTTTAAATCAAAAGTACTTCTTGGAGCAGCAACGTAAAATGGTATCTCATGTTCTTTACAGAGAACACTTAGAGTATATGTGCCAATTTTATTTGCAAAATCTCCATTGCTTACTATTCTATCTGCTCCAACAATGACCATATCGATTTTACCTTGACTAATTAGATGACCTGCTGCTCCATCTGCATTTATGTAATGATTAATCCCTTCATTGTGTAATTCCCAAGCAGTTAGTCTTCCACCCTGAATTCTAGGTCTTGTTTCATTGACATAAACAGTAATTTCTTTTCCAACTTCATTTGCCTTTCTGATTGGTGCTAATGCGGTTCCAAAATCGATAGTAGCTAGTGCTCCTGCGTTACAGATAGTCATTATTGTACACTTTTCTGGAATTAATTGATTGCCAATATCACCTATTCCTTTGCATTCCTCTAGTGTTTCCTTAGCAATGGATTCAACAGTTGCTTTAATCTGTTCGATATTTTCACTTACAGAAATTGATGAATCTAAAATTGATTCGATACGATTCAAAGTATTGAATAAATCAACAGCGGTAGGACGAGTTTTTGATAGTTCATTGGAAGCATTTTTCACAATCTTCTCAAGTTGGAGAAAATTTTCGATGATACCGGTATTCACTACTTGTTGTAAACCAAATGCAGCAGTAACTCCAATTAAAGGCGCTCCACGTACAACCATTTCTTTAATTGCAAAACAAGTTTGTTTAAGATTACTAGCTTCGAAAATTTCAAATGAAAAAGGCAATTTTCGTTGATCGATCATATTGATTATTCCTTTCTCATTCCACCAAATAGATTGGAAATTTTTTGTCTCTTTGTTTATAATAACTTTCAAATTTGAATAACCTACCATTTACTCTTCATCTATTGGTAACTCACAAAAGATATAGGTGTTTTTCTCACCAACCTCATCACTGAATTTATTCATAGATGGTTTCCACTTGTTTCCTATTCCTGCTAAAATAAAAATGCCCCCAACTTTTGCCATAGACTTCTTAACCAGCTCATACATCATTTCTAAGGTTGTACCAGTACGGCAACTATCTTCAATTATTAAAACTCGGTCATCCAAAGTTAGTAATCCTTTTGGGAGATTTAAGGACAAAAGTTCTCCTGTTGATTCCTGCGGATAATGAACTTTGATGAATTCCCTTACACCAAGGTCACGTGTCCGTTTTGCAATTGCAATATCAACACCCAATTCTGTTGCTAAATGAACACCCATAGGTAATCCTTCTGGTGCAACTACTCCAATTTTAGTGATACCTGCTTCTTTGAAATTATCTGCAACATATTGGGCTACGAGCTTAAGCAAAGAAGTATTTCCTAATAACATAGTAGTATCAAAATATCCTCTGAAAAATACTAGCTGATCTTTTACTAGTTGTACAACATTGAGATTTTTTTTCGCTATAACAATTATTTCATCCGCTCGTTCTGATGCAGGAAGAACATGACCTTTGATATATCTATTTAACACTACCTTGGAATAACCCATGATTGAACTTAATTGTTCGTATGAATGATAACGCTTTAGCATCCTAAGGAGTTCAATCGAGCGAATTCTTTTTCTAATGTCATTCAGATAAGTTGTCATAATTATCTCTCACTTGAGGTTATTTAAACTGGAATATTCTTTCACAGAAGATGAAGTTAAATTAACACTTTCATGTAAATAAATGAACTTGTTTGTATTAAATATTTATTCAAAATGGGGTTATTTTTTTACTTTTGGGAATCTTTTTTACTTCTAACGTTCCATATCAACCAATTTGATTTGCTATCATAAAGCTTGCTGTGATAATATGTTTGAAGAACAAGAGAAAATTTTGAAGGAAGAATTTCCACAATTACTTAATAGAGTTTGGTTGAACAGTTCTGCTTTTGTACCTCATGCAAAATCAGTTGTAAAAGCAATGCATCAATTCATCAATTATATTCATGATCCAATTATTGGGGAAGCAGTAGATAACCACTTTCGAGCTGTTACAAATGATACTATGGTTGGTGCTTCAAAACTATTCAATTGTAAATCAGATGACATTTCTTTAGTAATTAACACTGCTCACGGATTGAATTTTCCTTTACAGGGGATTGATTGGAACAAAGGAGATAATATTGTTACAAGTGAATTGGAGTTTCCAACAAATTACTACCCATGGAAGTATATTGCTAGAAGAAAAAGAGTTGAACTACGTGAAGCAAAGATAAATGAGAAAATACAAATCAACGAAGATGAGATTATAGAACTGATTGACGATAAAACCAAACTAGTTGCTCTTTCATTGGTTCAATTTAATACTGGTCAAAGAGTTGATGCTAAGAGGATCACTAAAGTAGCACATGATCATGGGGCGTTAGTTGCATTTGATGCCATCCAAGCTTGTGGAGCAACTGAAGTTTATCCCAAGGATATTGGTGCTGATTTTCTCAGTGCAGGTGGTCCAAAATATTTGATGGCTCCATTAGGAATTGGTCTTTGTTATATAAGTCCGGAAGTAGTTGAATCAATGGAACCGCCAATGCAAGGCACTGGTAATTATGATTTTACAGATGCTGATTGGATGAATAGAGAAAAACCTTATCACAAAGGAGCTAAGCGTTTTCAAAATGGTACAGTACCGTTCTATTGTGTAGCTGGATTAGCTGCCTCATTGAAATTGATTAATTCGATTGGCATAAAAACAGTAGCGAAACACAATCACTCTCTAATAGAGCAACTGATAGAAGGCTTGGAAGAGCTTGATTTACAAATTATCACTCCTCATGAATCTTCACGAAGAGGTGTTCTGGTTTATGTTCGCGTTGTTGATAAAAGTAAAGATTTGAATAAAATTGTTGAAATGATGGAGGAAAAACACAAAGTAACTATTTCGGCGAGATTTGGCGGATTGCGATTCTCTGTTCATTTATACAATACAGAGGAAGATATTCAGAAGTGTCTTGTAGCTCTTAAAGATACATTGATGGAAATTTAACTTCCCATCTCAATTATTTTTGTCGCTACATTTACTTACTTTTTTAAGTGCTTTAATGGATAATTCATTTATAGAGTCAGACATAATTAAGAATAGACTAACTGATTAACTTTAATGAGGTTCTGAGATGAAACAAAAAGTCGAAATAAATACTATGATAGCTAGAAATGTCTATACATCAGAGTCATTAGATTTTGTTAAAAAAGTAATAGAAACTTTTTGTCATGATTCTATCCCAGAAAAAGCAAGTGAAATTCACCGTCAAAATAAAGCCAATCATTATACTGATGAATTTCGACTATATGGAACTAAAGAAAAGGGCATTAAATATCACTCATATTATAAGATTACAGAAACTAAACAAATTAAATCAAACATTTACACTCATTCTAATGAAACATTTGGTTATATCGATTTTTGGATAAAATTCACCATAAGTTCCCACAATGGTCTTATTCTTGAAATAGATGTTAAGGACAAACAAAAAACAAAAGAAATTATTGAATTATTCGAAAAGAAATTTGGCTATAGTCGAGAACAAACAAAGGAAGAAGTATTTGATGAAATTATTCACGAGCTTCGAACTAGGGGTTCTGAACGGAATGGACAATATGGAATTGAAATGGGTTTAACAGCTATCAAAATATATCCAAATGATTTCTGGGCACAATTCTATCTGGGTTTATCATATGCTTTAAATAATCGCCACAAAGAAGCTATCACTCATTTAGAGACTGCAACGAAAATTGATTCAAAAAGTTACGATGTTCTTTATAATTTAGCAAAGAGTTATTTTGATGTAGGTCAATTAGAAAAAGCTAAAAAAGTAATCATGAAAGCAAAGTCTCTAACTGAAAATAATCACGTAATCATCTATCATCTTGCATTAATTCTTGATAAAATGGATGATAAAGAGGCTGCAATAAAATATTACAAGAAGGCTTTGGAAACATCACCTGAGAAAAAAATAGATGATAAACGAACAAGTAAAAGTTTTCTAAAAGAAGCTCAAAAGCGATTAAAAGAATTAGAATAAAGAAAAATAAATTGAAAGTGAGGAGATTGATTTATTCAATTCCTCTGAGATCCTGATGTTGTAAGTACTTGTTTTGGACACTTTTACTTAAATCACCAATATTTGATGATGATAAAACGCTTAATTCTGCTTTCACGCCGATTCGTTCTCCATTTGTTATTAGCATTCCAGATCTGCTTGCGGTGTCTGCACGTCTTCGTGCAGTTCTTTGTGTGACAATTCCTGAGCCTTTGGCATAAATCAATGTCCATTTGTTTTCTGATTTCTCAAATAACAATACTGCATCAGAACCATTTTGACTGGCATATGTCTCCAATTTATTCGGTTCATTGCTAAGGTAAGTGAAATATTGTTCTGCAACGTCAGATTTCTCGATTTCTTTGAATTCGTCCTTATCTCTTGTGTAGATAAAACAGTGTTTATTACTCATTGTAATTAGACTCCAAGTGGTTAATTTTTTAAGATCCTTTCAAATTGTTTTTCTGATAGATATCAAATGACTTTTGATAAAATCATTGACGAAATACTAATTAGAAAATGACCTTTTTAACATATTGCTTTCGGTAAATTCGAACAACAAGAAATTCGCGGATGTTTTTTCTAGAAAAAAAGAACGCTAAATTTACGGTTCTCTTTCAAGCTCAAAACTAGTAACTCTATTTCTACTCGCATCATAGCGAACTTTTTTGAAAGGCATATGTTTTTTCAAGTGGTTTTTAAGGCAGCTGTTCTGACAATGGAAGTATTCTTTATGCTCTTCACAATAGAATAGAATTTCTTGATCTATGAAAGGCTTTCCACAGCATACACAGATTTTATCTTGAATTTCAATATAGCACTTAAAATGAACAGTTAGCTTTTCAGTAAGGTGCACTAAGTCCTCTTTCTGTATCTTTTGATTGCACATTGAACAAACCATTTCCTGCTTTTCTTGTTCAAATGCAAGCTCTGTGTTTTCATTGTACAAATTCATTCACCTACCTAACATTGTCTTGTATTCACGCCAATTATATGATAAATTAGTCTTTATTTATTAAAGAGAACTGGGTTGGGAGACGACCGAATATATTCAGTAATTTCTAATCCTAAAATGAAATATTACCAAAAGAATATAAGGAAACATTTTCGACTTTAGTAAATATCTGATAAGGTAGAGTTGAAACTGAGTTCAGCTATATCATAGTCTTCGCAAAGATTTTTAAGCGAACTATTAACGCTTGAATATCAGAATAAAAAAGAATATTGGTGAAACAAGAAATGCCAGGTAGTAAAAGCCCCAGAGGCGAGTTCGCAGGACGCCAAATCAAAAATAAAAGAAAGAAATTCCGTTGGAAGGATATTTATTACAAGAGAAAAATGTTAGGTTTAGATAAGAAAACCGATCCTCTTGCAGCTGCTCCTCAAGCATCTGGAATTGTAGTAGAAAAATACGGTGTTGAATCTAAGCAACCAAATTCAGCTCTTCGTAAATGTGTCCGAGTTCAATTAATCAAGAACGGAAAGCAAATTGGTGCCTTTGTACCTCTAGATGGTGGGTTAACCCACATAGCTGAACACGATAGAGTTGTCGTAGAAGGCATTGGTGGTCCAAAAGGGGGCGCAAAAGGAGATCTTCCAGGAATCAAATGGCGTGTTACAAAAGTAAATGGTGTTTCGCTCACAAGTTTGATTTACGGAAAGAAAGAGAAACCCGTAAGATAGGTGAAATGAAATGCCTAAAGATAAGAAAGACAAAAAGGTAGCTACTAAAGAAAAAGTAGACAAAAAAGAAAAATCTGCTAAGAAGAAGGAAGCTTCCAAAAAAGAAGATAAGAAAGCTCTAAAGAAAGAGAAAGCAGCTGCAGAAACAAAGAAAGATAAGAAGAAAACAAAGGATGCTCTAAAGAAAGATAAGAAGAAAACAAAGGATGCTCCAAAGAAAGAAGAAAAGAAGGCTCCTAAAAAAGAGAAAGCAGCAGCTAAGGTCGCTCCAAAAGAGACTTCTCCTAAACAAGAAGAGAAGAAACCTATAGCAACCAAAAAAGAGGAAGTTAAACCTGCAGTAGCAGATAAAGAAGAAAAACCAAAAGCTACCAAAAAAGAAGAAGCGCCAAAGACAGCTCCAAAGAAACAACCTAAAGAAGAAAAGGTTGAAGAAGAAAAGCAAGAGGTTTTACCAAATTATGATCATATCAAACTTTTCAATAAATGGAGTTACAACGAAATCGAAATTATGGATCCCGGACTTAAAGCATATATTAGTCTTCGTCCAGTAATTATCCCTCATACAGGTGGCAGATACGCACATCGAAGATTCAAGAAAGCTGAAATGCCTATTGTTGAACGACTTGTCAACAAATTAATGAAAACAAAGAAGGGAACTGGTAAGAAAGTAAGAATGATTAAAGCTGTTAGAATTGCTTTTGAAATAATCAATTTACAAACTGGAAAAAATCCTCTTCAAGTTCTAATTGATGCAATTCAAAAAACATCTCCTAGAGAAGAAGTTACTAGAATAACTTACGGAGGGATGGCTCAATTACAATCAGTCGATGTAGCACCTATGAGAAGAATTGATATTTCTTTGACAAACATTGTTGAAGGTGTATACAAGAAATCATTCAATAATATTCTTTCTTCAGAAGAAATTCTTGCAAAAGAATTAATTGATGCTTCTGAGAACAAAACATCAAGCTTTGCAGTTAGTAAAATGCAAGAAATTGAGCGTGTCGCTCTAAGTGCTAGATAATTGATTCAGAAAGAAATCTCGTGCCCAGAAAGGGCATTTTTTATTCTTTTTCATTCTCATTCAATTATTTTCTCTTGTACAAAATCGGGAGTTACAATTACTTTTTTGCGTTCAATCCATTGATGTTTTCGATTTTGGTTTACTATAAGGAGAAGTGAGAGAATCATAAGACTTGCTAGATAAATGATTTCAATGAACCCTTCACCAAAAGAGAAATGGGACGTAATCGAGCTAATTCCAAATGGAATTAAAACAACCAGTCCGAAGTATCCAAGAATGAGAATAAACCATTCCGGACGTAAATTAATCTTTGTTTTCTTTTGTCGAATGTTTGTTTCTCGGGTTTTTGATTTCCTTTTTATCTTTAGTGCGATAAGAATTATTCCAACAATAGTGCCAATCCCTGCTAAACCAATGATTACAAAATAAATAATAAAATAGACATTATTAAGGTTGTAATAATTAAAAATTGCACTCAGTGAAATAATGAAATTCCAAGATGCATGTAGAATTATTGTTAGAATTATTTTTTCTGTTAGAAAATAGATTGCACCAAGAATCAACCCAATTAAAAAAGTGATTATAAAATGGATGACAAAGTAATAGAAAGAAAAAGTAAGATTTACTGAGGAATGCGCAAAAGCAAATATCAGACTTGAGAACGTGATTGTAGCATATTTATTCATGCTTTTTTTCAAAGTTTGAATCAAAGACCATCGATAAAAAATTTCTTCAGCTATTGGAGCTGCAATAGAAACTAAAACAGTTGCAAAAATAATTATTCCAAGATTACCTGAATTAAAAAAGTCATATGGAGTTTCTACGGAAAAATCAGGGAAGAAATGACTTTCAATTTGTGAAATAATTGTTTGTAAACCTGCAACAATGAAAAATATTAGCGCTAAACCAAAGCTCAAGATTTTTAGGTCTTTCTTTGAGATATTTAATGATTTTTTAGAAGGAATAAATTTTGTTCGTCTATTCATTCCAAAAATCATAAAACCGATGATTATAGTTGCGATTAAATTAACTATTAAAAGAGCATAAATAACATTTGTAGAATTCGGGTCATAATGTCCATTAGCATCTACCTTGATGATTTGAAAAGTAAGCAAAATCATCAATAGAATTACTCCAAAAAGTGCACCTATAACTTGAAATGATGAATAATAAAATACTGAGAACCAAAGACCAAAATGCGCGAAGAATTTCTTCACATCAAATTTTTCTTCTGGGTCATTAACAGAATAAGTATCAGTTTGAACCACAGCTGTTTCTTCTATCATTGGTTTAGACTCTTCGGGTAACATGCTCGATCCTCGCTTTTTAAAAGATGTAGATAATAACAGCTATTTATTAGATTACAATACATAAATGATGCAAGAGTTGATAATTCTTGTGGAGATTTGAAAAGTTATGACCTATGATGTTCTATCTTCAATTTTAGGAAATAATGTACCAGTTAAACTCGTGGAATTCTTCTTAGTGAATACTGAAGGAATGTTTCAATTGACGGATATTGCTAAAATGATTGGTATATCACATTCAAGAGTTCACGATTTGATCGATAATTTGGTGAAATATCGCATTGTATTTGAAACAAGACAAAGCAGAACACGGTTATTTGAATTAAATGAAAATAATCCTGTTGTTAAACAGCTCCTCGAATTATATAGAATAACAAGAGCATATAAACTTGCAAGTGAATATTAGATATTAACTATTTAGAATGGCAAAAAAATAAAGCAAGCAAGTAAGGTTGGAACAGATGGTTGAAGAAAACAAAGAAAAAAGGAATTTTTTACTTGATATGATAACAGATGCTCATTCACTCATCTATCAAGGAAAAAAAGATGAAGCACTCCAATGTTTTGATAAAATATTGGAAAAATATCCGAGAGAAATATCTGCAGTATATGGAAAAGGAATGACTTATTTTGAATTCGGTGATTTAGAACAAGCAATAGAACAATTTGATATTGTTCTTGAGCTGGATTCCAATGAAATAGATTCATTATATGCTAAAGGAGCAATTTTGAGTAAGCTTGGAAAAAACAAGGAAGCATTTACGTTTCTTGATAAAGTGGTCGTGTTGGAACCCAAATTACATATTGCTTGGTTAGCAAAAGGGTATATTTTCCTAGATGAGACAAAGTATAACGAAGCGCTAATTTGTTTTTCAAAAGTAGAAGAATTAGGACAAAAAGACTTAGTATATGTTGGGAAAGGGCATGCTCTTAGGAAATTAGGTAAATTGGAAGAAGCAAAAGCAAACTACAAACAAGGAATAGGTATAGATCCATATGATGCTGAGGCTTTGTTTGGTCTTGGAGCTATTGAATACAAAAATGATAATTTGAAACAAGCACTTGATTATCTTTACAGAAGTGTTATACAAGATGAAGAAATTGTGGATGCTTGGGAAATTTTAGTAGAGGTTTATAGGTTGTTGAAAAAACCTGATAAAGAAAAAATTGCTCAAGATAAATTGAACACCTTGAAAGAAAAGTAAACAATCTTTGAACTTTGCTGATCAAACCACGCTAAATTTCAACGAACACAAAAAACTTATCTTTCACTAAGCTAAAAATAAATTGGAATCAAATTTCCAAGGAAAATAGATAATAATGTTTGTTGTAAAAATTGGTGGTTCAATACTATTTGATAAAGAGTATCAATTAAAACAAAAATTACTTTCAAATTATGCAAAAACAATTCGTAATATTTTTAGTGAATCCAAGAAAAAATGTGCTATCGTAGTTGGTGGCGGAAAGCTTGCAAGAAAATATATTGCTGTAACTCGTGCATTGGGTGCAAATGAAGCCTATAATGACATAATGGGTATAGAAGCGGCTAAATTGAACGCAAGATTATTTATTGGTGCTTTAGGTGATATTGCCTATCCAGAACCTCCTAATAATCTCCAGGAGTTTCATGCATTATTTAACGTAACAGATAAAATCATCATTTGTGGTGGATTTCAACCAGGACAATCGACAAATGCTGTTGCAGCATCAATTGCTGAAATAGTAACTGCTGAGAAATTATTGAATCTCACAGATGTTGATGGTGTTTATACTGCTGATCCTGATAAAGACCCAAATGCAAAGCTAATGAAAGAATTAGCAATAAGTGATCTCATATCATTAATCGCAAAACAGACAACAAAAGCAGGTCAATATCCTTTATTTGATAAAACTGCCGTACAAATTGTCCAAAGATCTAAAATCGTTTTGCAATTTATTAATGGGTCCGATCCAGAAAACTTGATGAAAGCAATAACTGGAAAACCAATTGGAACACTAATAACTCACTAATTTGAAATTAAATTGTTAACTAGAAAAGCAACAATTATCTATTTTCTTTTTCCTTGGGTATTTGGAAAAAGGATGCAAAAATAATGACTGTTGTAAAAAAAGAGGAAGAAGAACAAGATGAATCTTCAGCTGTTGTTGAAGAGGAATATGAAACCAAAAAACAAACCCCTCGAAAAAAAGAATTGAAACAAGAAAAAGAAAAAGTGAAAGAGGATTCTGATACTGCTCAAGAAATGGTTGCTGAAGATAATCTTGAAGGAGAAGAACAAGAAAAATCTGAGGGAGAAGTATCGCCCAAATTTGATAAAGATGAGTATATCTATCAAAAATTAGTTAAGAAACGAAATCATGTTTATTCTTGTATAGCAAATGTTTTGAAAAATTACAATAGAAAAAAGGTCCTAGATGCTTTTATTCCTGAGCGGGAGAAATTGGCCTTGAATCTTGCAACTATTCTAATGACAAAGGATGGATTATCTGCAAGTGATTTCAGCAATTTATTAACCTACAGCTCAGAAGGTAAACAGGATATGCTGACAACAAATGAAATAATAGCTTTATCCGCAATTAATTTTCTTATTAATCAAGTTCATTTTCTATCCAAAGAAGGTGAAGGGAAATTGGCGTTTTCAAAAGAAGCAAAAAAACACTTGATGGAATTGGCTATAGACTGGGCAAAATTACGTGATCAAGCATTTATGTTCTCAAACGGCATGATAAAATTGGAATATGAATTACATGAAGAACTTCACTTTATCAAAACGGAATTATATCATGAAACCGAATTGAAATTGAAAAGTATTGGTATTTCTCAAGATACAGGAGCAACTACGAAACTTCGTGAATTGCGAGATCAAAGACGAAAAATATCTGATAGAACAATTCAAGAATTGAATGATATGGTACGTTCTTGGCATAGTGAGATTGCTTATTTAAGAAGAATCACTGAATTCTATGCCTCAATGAGACAATTAACAGAAGAAGAAGTTGAAGCATTATCCATCTTGTTTGAAAACTTTGGTAGCTTGATGTCCTTATCTAACTTAAAGAAACCATTTAAAGAAATGAAGATGTCAGTGATAGACGATTTACGCAACAAAAGCAAGAAACTCAATCCTTTAGAGGAGATGCGATTATTACTCTATGAAACAATAATAAAGTTTCAACTTGGTAGAGAAAACGTCCCATATTTCCTTTGTAGAAAAATAACAAAAAATAAAGAGGATTACTTACAAATACAAATTATATCCTTATTGTTATTTTCACGATTCTGTAACTCTTATAGTGAAACAACTAGAAGTAAAAAAGCACACGACCTTGAATTGATAACTTCTGAAATTGCAACACTATCTGGTTGGGAAATTGTTGATCAGAATGTGGAAATTCTAAGTGAAGGAGACACCGTAACAGAAATTGATATTATTATTAAACGGAAAAAAACCACCATTGTTATTGAAGTTAAAGATTTAGCATTATGGCGTGGCTGGTATTTTGATCGAGAGAGTTTAACTAAAAGATATGAGATTTTCAATATAGCAGCAAAGAAATTAAGGGAACGTCGACTATTACTAAAACTCCCTACAGCTAAATTACTAATTGTAACAGCTTTAAGTGAGCGTTGGAAAAAGGCTGATAATTTACCAATTGTCCCTCTAAAATCATTTCATAAATACTTGAAGAAACTAAAAAGATTAGAAAATAAACGCTCAAGTAAACCTAAGAGAAGATAATTCTTCTCAATCTTTATTTTCTTGATTAGATTCGATTTTTATTGGTGTTTCAATGTTATTTTTATTATCAATACTTTGCATGAAATCGAATCTTCGGAGTAGATCGAAGAAGATTAAAATCTCAATCATACATGCAAGAAAAGCAAGTGTTCGCATAATTGAAAACGCTACTATGCTAGATTCGTAATCAACTTGAAGAAGATTTAGAAAATTTGAAATTGGATAAATTAAGGCAAGAACACCAAATATGTAAGGGAATAAACTTTTACCTCTGCCGATATTTGCTCTGCTCTTTAATCTTCTTTGGAATATATCAAAGACAATGAATACTATAATCAAAAGTAAACTTGTAATTAACTCAAAGGTATAAAACGTATTGTTCATGTAGTCTTCGATGGGAACAGGTATTAGTTGTGTAAATTTGAAGGAAATATAAGCAATTTTGATACACACGTAGGAGAAAAGAGCTCCTGAAGCAATAACTGCTAATTTGCTAATTTTAATATAATGAATGCTTAACATCAACATTCCAGTTGCTAGAACACAAGCAAATAACGTAAAGAGAACATTAGTAATTATGTTTTCAATAAGGTTGAATTTTGTAGCACTTTTTTCAACAAAAGTAGTATTATATAGAACAAATCGAATCAAAGTCCAAGCAGTATCTATAACTATTAACGGGATAAGCATTTGAGTTCCGATTTTTGCAGTTCTTTGTGCGTATTTGAAATTGATCCCCATTAATATCTTCCACCGATGAGTTGTCTTTCAAAACTATGAAGATAATATTAGCAAAAGATTTCAAGTTTTAGTACTATTAAAATGATTTGCCTAGTGGTAAAATTCTATCAATCTTTAACCGATTTTACTTTACTTTCTAATATACAATAACCAAAATTTCATTAGAAAGTTAATTCCTCACATAAAAATAATTACTCACATAAATAGATATATTTAAAACGTTTGTTTTACTAAAGAGAATTAGTAAATAAGAATAACTTATCAGTCAGAAATTTTCTCAATTGAAGATACATTAAAATAACACTTGGTAAGAAAACTACAAAATAACAGAGAAAAACTGATTAAATGAAATAGGAGTAAGAAACACTATGACTGATTCAAATAATAGTGAGAAACAAAAAAACAATCAAATCAATGATTCTAAGGAAGAACTCATTACTACAAATGACAATAAATTTGAAGCTCATACAAGAATTCAAGAAATTTTGAAAAAAATCGACGAAACTCCTAAAGCAAAAAAACTCCTAAAAGAATTTGATGGAAAATTCAAAGATATTAGCATTAAGGATATACTAGAAACTGATGAAAAACTTTTGGAAGAACTTCTAAAGGTTAAAAAAGAACGAAAGGAATACTTAGAATCTCTACAAAGATTCAAAGCAGATTTTGAGAACTACAAAAAACGTGCGCAAAAACAAGAGGAAAGCAATATTCGGTATTCATCTGAAAGAATACTTTCCAAAGTCTTTGAGCCAATTGATGACTTGGGCAGAATTATTGATTTTGCAATTAAAAATAGTGAAGAAAAAGTACCCTTGGATGGATTAGAAATTACCTACAAAAAACTGTTAAGAATTTTGGGAGAAGAAGATGTTTCAATTATTGATCCTCAACCTGGTGATTCTTTTGATCCAATGTTCCACGAGGCAGTTTGTGTTGACAATTCTGATAAATTCCGTGCTAATGAAATTGCTCAGCAATTTGAGAAGGGTTACAAGATAAAGGACCGAGTTATTCGAGCCTCTAAGGTCATGGTCTCTTCAGAAGAAAAGATCGAAGAAAAGATCGAAGAAAAGAAACAAAACGAAACAAAAAAAGATTAGAATAAAAAAAATAATTGGTGAAAATAAAATGGCAAAAGTTGTAGGTATAGATTTAGGAACAACAAATTCAGCAATTGCATTTATGGAAGGAGGTAATCCAACTATCATTCCAAATGCAGAAGGAGGAAGAATTACTCCCTCAATTGTTACTATTACAAAAGATGGAGAACAAATAGTAGGTGAAATTGCTAAACGACAAGCAATCTCCAAGCCTGAGAGAACAATTCGTTCTATAAAACGGAAGATGGGTTCAACTTACAAGGTAACTATTGACAAAACATCTTATACCCCACAAGAAATCTCAGCTATGATTTTACGTAAATTGAAAAAAGATGCTGAAGACTATCTTGGAGAGGAAATAAAAGAGGTAGTTATTACTTGTCCAGCGTACTTTACCGATAGTCAGAGACAAGCTACTAAAGATGCTGGAAAAATCGCTGGTCTCGAAGTTTTAAGAATCATTAATGAACCAACATCAGCATGTCTTGCGTATGGTGTTGGAAAGAATAAAGAAGAAACAATTCTCGTTTTTGATCTTGGTGGTGGAACATTTGATGTTTCAATTCTTGAAACTGCTGAAGGACTTTTTGAAGTAAAAGCAACCAGTGGAAATACGCTCCTAGGTGGAGATGATTTTGATGATCGCATTATGAAAGCGGTATATGATTATTTCAAAAAAGAAGCAGGAGTTGATTTGACTAAAGATGCTTCTGCTATTCAAAGAGTAAAAGAAGCCTCTGAAAAAGCTAAGATTGAGCTTTCCACTAAGCAAAGAGCAACAATTGATATTCCTTACATCACTGTCGATAAAAATGGCAAACCAAAGAATCTCAATTATGAAATTACAAGAGCACAATTCCAGGGAATGACTGCAGATCTAGTAGAAAAAACCATGGGACCAACTCGACAAGCAATGAAAGATTCCAAGAAAAAACCTGCAGACATTGACAAAGTTCTGCTTGTAGGTGGCGCAACAAGAATGCCTGCAATCAGAGAGGAAATCGCTAAAATGTTTGGTGAAGAGAAAATCTTCAAAGGAATTAATCCTGATGAATGTGTTGCAGTAGGTGCAGCAATTCAAGCTGGCGTTATTAAAGGCGATGTAAAAGATGTTTTACTTTTAGATGTAACTCCATTATCATTAGGAATTGAAACCTTGGGACAAGTTTACACTCCAATGGTTGATAGAAATACTACTATTCCTACAAGCAAGAGTCAAATTTTCTCAACTGCAGCCGAAAATCAACCAAGTGTTGAAATTCATGTGCTACAGGGAGAACGAAAATTTGTTAAGGACAACAAAACCTTAGGGAAATTCCAATTAGTTGGCATTCCTCCTGCTCCAAGAGGCGTTCCACAAATTGAAGTAACTTTTGATATTGATGTCAATGGCATTGTCTCAGTGAAAGCAAAAGACATGGGTACTGGAAATGAACAAAAGGTAACAGTAACTTCCCCAAGTGGAATTCATAAAGATGATATTGAGCGAATGGTTAAAGATGCAGAACAATATGAAGCTGAAGATCAAATACGCTTAGATGCTGTGCAATTAAAGAACGAAGCTGATGCTCTTGTTTATGGTGTAGATAAAACTCTCAAAGATCTGGAAGGAAAAATCAGTGAAGATGAAGTGAGCCAAATCAAAGAAAAACAAGAAGAATTAAAGCAGGCACTGACCACTGATAACATCGATCAAATTAAACAGAAGAAAGATGCTTTGATGGAAACATTGAATGAAATCGTTTCAAAAGTTTACCAGCAAGCAGGTGGACAACCTGGAGCAGCTGGATTTGATCCAAGTCAATTTGCTAAAGATGCCGGCGCATCCTTTACTCCTCCTGGCACCTCAGCAGAACCTGAACATGTAGTTGATGTTGATTACGAAGTCACAGATGATGACGAATAGAAATAATTTTGGAAGTAGAACTACTTCCATACAATTCTTTTTTATTATCTTTTTTTTAGAAAATAATGATAGTTAGTGTTCACTTTGAAATTACAGTGGAACTTTCTTACCATATTTATCTCGACCAAATTTTCCGAAATCAGATACCTTTTGAAGCTGATCTTGATTTAAAACAGGACCATCTATACATAACCGTAAACCGAGAGGATCTACAGTACATTGTCCACATAATCCTATTGCACATTTGAAATAACGATCGGCTAAACAAGCTTGAAATGGGATATTTCTTGCTTCTGTAATTTTGAATGCAGAGCACATCATTAATTCTGGTCCACAAGAATAAACATTATCGTATATTGCTCCTTCATCAAAACTTGATTCAAAACAACTGGTAGAAAAGCCTTCATATCCACATGATCCGTCATCAGTGCTTGGTTTATAGGTAAAGTTAGTATTTTTGTTTTCTAATTTTTCAAAATACTCTTTGTAAGCTAGTTCCTCTACAGCTCTTGCACCATGAAACAAAGTTACTTCTAGCTTATTGCTAAGAGCTTCTTTTACAAGAAATTTTGTTGGAGCTATTCCGGTGCCACCTCCAATAATGGCTACTTTTTTAGCTTTGAGAATGAAACCTTTGCCATATGGTCCTCGTATTCCTAAAAGATCACCCTTTTTTAATCTATGAATTGCTTCAGTTGCTTTCCCTATTTTAGCAACAGCAAAAGATAAGGTTCCTTTAATAGGATTACAACCAGCTATTCCCATTGGTTTTTCATCTACTCCATAAAGCCATAACATTGCAAATTGTCCGGGTGAAGCGAATTTAGCTATTTCAGGAATAGTTAAAGTGATTGATTTTATTGGCACCCTACAATCTTCTGGTGTAAGGTTGGTAATTTCATTAATAGGAGCAACTTTCAGTGATCCAAGTTTCTGTATCGTCATTTTTTTTTCTCCCTGAACTAATCGGTGTGTGCAAGTCCTATTAGATCTGAAGCTTTCTTGAACCCTTCAGTTCTCAAATATTGTCGTAATCCTTCTGCTAAATCATTGAATATTGATATCTTCAGTGGATCTTGACAATATGCTAATGCTGTTCCTATTTGAACTGCAGAGGCACCTGCTAGCATAAATTCAACAACATCTTCCCATTTTGAAACTCCACCTACACCAACTATTGGTATTTTTTCTCCGAAAGCTGAATAAAGATCAAAGATGCATTTCATAGCAATAGGTTTCACTGCAGTACCAGATAGTCCGCCAAATTTATTGGCAAGAATTGGTTTCCGGTATTTAATATCAATAGCCATCGCTCGAACAGTATTGATAACAACTAAGGCATCTGCACCACCATCAATTGCTGCTTGAGCTGGTATTGTAAGATCCGTTAAATTAGGAGAAATTTTAACCAAGATTGGTTTTGAAACAACCTCTTTGACTTTTTGAGTAATTTCCTTAACCATATCAGGATCTTGACCAATTATTGCTCCATAACGACCTCCATGTGGGCATGAAATATTCAATTCATAAGCATCTGGATTTCCTTTGGAAAGTGTTTTAGCTACTTGAACAAATTCAGTAGCTGTCTTCCCAAAAATACTTGCTATTATTGGTACATTAGTACGATTCTTTGTTTCTTTAATTTCCTCATGAAAGGCATCGCAACCCGGATTTGGTAATCCCATAGCATTTAGTAGCGACCCATTACCTAATTCAACAACAGTTGGGTTAACATAACCCGATTTTGGTTCGGGTCCAATAGACTTTGTAACAATAGCTCCACAACCCATTTCAGCAATGCGGGTCATTACAGAAGCTGTTACACCTAAAACACCAGAAGCTAGCATGAAGGGATTATTCATCTTAATATTGGAAAGGGTTGTTTTAATCAACTACTAGTATCTCCTCTATAGAGAATTAAGCTCAACATTTAAAAAAATATTTGCGAGAAAATGAAAGAGAAAAAAAGAGAAAAGATGGTTGGAAAAACAATTACCTTAAGCAGATGTAACAGTTTGCCAAACATAGATATTATCATAATATGAATCATCATTTGCAAAACTCACAAAACCGATGAAACCGTGAGAGAGTTGACTGTCTGCCCATGATAAAGTTGCTGTCTCAGAGTTATCAATAAATAGAGCACCATTTGATCCATCTGCAACAATTCTCCAAGAATACCAAACATTATTTGTTCTAGTCCAATCTGCTTCAGCAATTTTATACCAATTGAATCCATCTGCATCTCCTTCAACATAGTGAATGGTAATTTTGTTTTCAACAATAATATCTCCTGGAGTTGCCCAATCAAAGTAGTCATGTCCGCCATCATGTGATGGGTTAGACGCGCCCGGATGGTTTCGTGTAAACCAAACACAGTAGAAATTTGGATAAGTACCTGAATCATCAAAACGATAAATGATTCCATTAGCATCATCGTCACCTGTTCGAAGATCATAAGTAATATTGACATCATAGAAGTCGCGTAAAGGATCTTCTAAGACAATGAATTGACAATCGTTATTCGTACATTCAGCAAAATGATTTCCACCTTGCTCAGAAATTTTCCAATCAGCAATTGTGTGTGTTCCACCACCATGAGTAGCCATAAGATAATGTGTCCATTCATTTAGGTCAATTGCAGATTCAAAATTATTTTCATATTGCAAAACAAAATGACTGAATTTAGCAGAAACTTTGATTTCTATTTCTATTGTACTATCTTTGTCATATGCAAATGTAAATACCGCAAGCTCTCCATATCCGAATTCATGTACAGCATCTGCCGCAGAACATTTAACATCAACACTTGACCCTTGAACAATTGAGTAAGCCTCAGTTTTCAAAGTCCAATTAACCGTTACACCATTTTTAGTGACAACAACTTCACTAATTATTGCTTCAGCAGTACCAATGTTGTTAATTGAAACTGTTAAGGAATCTGCAAATGGAGTAGCATCTTTATTCTCTAAATCATAATCCATAACAATGAGCTGACCATCCCCTTTAAGTAAGGGTACGACAACAAAATAGACAATAGCTGCAGCAGTCACAGTAAGTGCTATTAATAATATCGTAGCAATTACAGGAGAAACTGCTTTTCTTCTTGCCCATAGACTTTTTACTTTGTTTGATATCATAATTGAACCTCAATAAAGAAATTTCGTTCTAATGTTCTTAAATTATGAATAAAAAACTATTTTTTAAGGCAAATTCGACTGAAAGAACACAATTTGGATGAAACATCAAAGGTAAACTGATTATCTAAATTAAGTCGTTTGTTACGTTACAATAAAATATCTATATTATGCTATTTTGTTAGCAATGTTAAGGGATTGCTGAACACCTTTTTTTGGGATAATCACTTTTACCTCTGGAAAATGTTTCTCCATTTTTTGGAGAAAGTCATCTAAATTAACCTCATATGTTATGGGCGGGAATGTATCATCAATATGATGAAGCATAATTGCTTTTGGTTTAAATGAGCGAATAACTTTCATGGTTTTTGGGATAATCCTTGAGCTACCCATTAACGGAAGTAATAAGAGATTTGTTGAAGATGACCTAAACGTTTTAAGCTCATTTCTAGTTGTTCCCGCTGATCCCCAGTGATGCAAAACAAAGAGCTCATTATTATCTTCGTCACAATTGCTAATTCTAAAACTAAAAACAGATCTTTTTGGATATTTTTTACTCAAAGTTAAAAATGGTTTCATTTCTCGAAGGAGGCCAATTTTCTTCTTTAATTGTCTCAAGATAAGTAATGCATCTATATGAACGTGTGCAGATTTAATTGGTTTAACAGTTATTGACCCGAAACGGAAAAGCATACCTTTTTCTAAAACTCTCAGTTTTTGAGTAGGAACACCTAAATTTGTGAGATCTTTAGCAGTTTTTTTGGAACAATGAACTAGTATATCTCTCGAAGCAACTATTTCTGGAACAGAAAGAGAATGATCAAAATGTCCATGAGTAAGAAAAATTGCTTCTGATTTGTCTGCAAATTTATTGATTATTGTTTTTTCAGAGGATAAAGCGGGATTCATAGGAAAAAAGGGATCAATAAGGATTCCGTTTTCAGCTGCTGAAATGTGAAATCCTGCGGTACCCAACCAAGTGATCTTCATAAAATTATTCCTTCAATTTTTGTTAAAAGATTATTTCTTCTCTGCCTTTATATTTTTTTTCTCATCAAAGTAGAGGAGGTAATTTTCACCTAAAATGAATTTTATTTGATTATGTAATTCCGTATTTCTTTCTTTAAGCCAGCGGAGAGCATGTTTAAGAGTCCAAATTAGATAGAAATTTTCTGCTCCTAACTCTTTTTTGGTTTTTGAGGATAAATTATCAGTCACTGTAATTTCGGCTTCTTTAATCCATTCTCTTACTAAAGTTAGAATTTTCTCAGGCATATATTTCGTTAAATCTTTTAGATTGTTACCCACTGATTTTCTTACGTAAATAGAAGAGTCAGCTTTGTTTAAGGCCAAAATCTCTAAAATACAATCGTTTTTCTTGGGATCCCTTAACCATTTTATGTCAGCAAGGGGACGTAAACTTTCAATAGACAATCTCCTCAAATTGTCACTTTCTGATGTAGACCACTCTTTGAGAATTGCTAGAGATTTTATTGGAAAAACTTTCAAACCTTTTCTAATCACTTGTCCACTCATTTCTCTTATTTCCCAATGTGGATGCTCTGCCCAGATCTTTGTTTGGAGCATGGCTTTTTGAAAATTCTCTTCAGAAAAAGTTGCAAGTTCACCCATTAAGGCTATAGCATAATTCTTCATATGGTTGTTCCGATTAGAATCTGGATGTGCAAAAAGAGCAGCTATGAATGCAAAGGAATCAATATGTTGAACTTTGTGTAAATAATTCCCCGAAACCTCAGCAACAATCTTTGATATGTAAACGCTTCCTTTGCCTATCCGCTCTCTCTCAGGAATTAAATTATATTCCTTTTCTAAAAAAGATTCAATCTTCATGAGATTTTTATTTAACACAATGGTTTGGCAAATTTTTTCATTATTCAGAAATTTCATTGTTCTTTCTGTTATTTTCCCTTTAGAGCTAATTGATACCACTAGAAGACATCTCACAATATTTCTAATTAAGATAGTTCATATAAACTTGACTTTCAATTAAAAATATTCTGAATAATTTTTTTCTATGAGATGTTAATGGACATCACAGAAAGAATCCAAAGAGCACTTCAATATCTGTGTAATGAATAAACAGAAATAGTCTCAAGGGACTGCTAAATTTTTGCTATTCCGATAGCTTCTGTTCCAGTTAATCTTTTTGAGGTTTCCAAAATAAGCAATTTAGATTTGGAGAGTCAATAAGCAGTATGGTTATTATTTTGAATGAAAAATAGAGGAAACCATTCTTACTTCATTATTTGTAGTGTATTCAAAAAAAATAAAAAAGATTCGTAAGATAACAAAAAAATAAATTAAATATTCTTTTAAAAACAAGAATGAAAAAAGCTTTATCCGCCCTCTGTACGGGCGATTAGATATACTTTTTCATAATCGGTAATTCCAACTTCTTCAAATGTTTCGTTATCATCAAGTTGTCTTCCACGGAAAACAACGATTACCGCACTTGCAGGAATTCTCTTTTGTCGTGAGATTTCCCTTTTCAATTCAGCAATAGTTGAATTGGGTTTCACTTCACAGTCGATAACCCCGCCACCAATTGCAGATACAACCCTGACAATCATTTTAATTTTTCACCTTAGTTTTAATTTTATATTAACTGTATAGATTTTTTCTCTACTAGAGTTTTAGCTAATATACAATATAAACCATTTCAAATGGAACATTAGCTAATCACACCTATTTATTCAGTAACTATTTCTTTATGTTTATTTATTAAAGCTCCCATCAAGCCTCCTCCAAAGCCATTATCAATATTTACTACTGCTACATTTGGTGCACAGCTGTTTAACATGGTTAGCATTGCAGAAATTCCTTTCATATTTGCTCCATAACCAATAGATGTTGGAACGGCAATTACAGGACAAGCAGCGAGACCTGCAACAACAGAAGGAAGCGCTCCTTCCATACCAGCTATGGCTACAATGGCATTCGCAGAGAATATCTTATCACGATGATGAAGCAAGCGATGTATGCCAGCAACTCCAACATCATAAATCCGAGTAATATTTGCACCCATTATTTCAGCTGTTAGAGCGGCTTCTTCGGCAACGGGAATATCTGCAGTACCGCCACAAATAATCAATAAAGAACCAACCTTTTTTCTTTGTATTCTATTAAGATATATTATTCTTGCTTGCGAACAAAATTGTAAGTTCTCATCAACTTTCTTCAATTCGATATAGATTTTCTCAGTTGCACGTGTTAATAGAATATTCTCATTTCGCTTACTAAGAGAAGTATATATACCTTTGATTTGTTCTATAGTTTTTCCTGGACAATAAACAACTTCTGGAAAACCTTTCCTTAAAGCTCGGTGATGATCAACTTTTGCATAACCAAGGTCCTCATAAGGAAAATCTTTGAGTCTTGCTAATACAGCGTTAAGAGAAACGCGGTCTTCTTTATACTCTTCCAATAATTTCTTCAATTTATTTTGATCCACGCTTTTATCACCTTAGAATTATTTTCTAATTTAAGCTATGTCTACTTCCGAGTTTTATTCATTGAACCCTTCTTATATCCATTTAAATCCAATGTCGTATAATCGAAACCAATTTCTTTAAATTTAGATGTTATTTTCTCGGCATTCTCAATGAGAAGTGAAAAATTATCCGGTGATACTTCAACTCGAACAAGTAAACCATGAACGCGGACACGAAGTCGAAGAATACCTAATTCTTTCAAATATTCTTCTGCTTCATAAACCATAGCTAACTTTTCTTTAGTTATTTTCTCTCCAAAGAAAAATCGCGTAGCTAGACATGGAGATGAAGGTTTGTCCCAGCAGGATAAGCTAAGCTGTTTTGAGAGTAATCTAATTTCTTCTTTCGTTAACCGTGCATCGATTAAGGGACTTTTAACAGAATATTCTTGAACTGCTTGATAACCTGGTCGATAATCATCTAAATCATCAAAATTAGAACCTTCAATTAGTTGTCCGGAAATGCGTTGTGTTCTACAATATTGTTGAATCTCTTCAATAGCACCTTTCTTACAAATATAACATCTATTAGGAGGATTATTTTCAAACCATGAGTAATCCATTTTTGAAGAGTCAATAATTAGATGCTTTATGCCAATTTTTTTAGCAAGTATTTTAGCTTCTTCGAGTTCATGACTTGGAAATTGTGGAGTATCTAATGTTAGAGCAATCGCTTCATCACCTAACATATTAAAAGCAACTTGAGCTAAAAAAGTGCTGTCGACCCCTCCAGAGAAGGCAATTACTACCGCTTTCAATTCTGAAAGGATCTGTTCTAATTCATCTAATTTATTTGATGTATTCATGATGTATCAAACAACAGGGAACTTTATGCTGTGGAATTGGAGAAAATAAAGTAAATTGTCATTACATCATTCCATGTCTTACCAAATTTATTACCCAAGTGAGCAGTGGCACTGATAGAGTAATTACCTCCTTCAATTAGTAATCCATTTTCTATCCAAGAACCGATACCAACAGTTTTTTGACCCTCAAAATTATAAACAAGCGTCCATCCACCTTCACCTAGAACTTCACCACTTGTCTGGTTAGTAACTGTTAAAGTGAAAGATTGGAACTTTTGATGCCAATGACCTGGATTATTTACAGTAACAGTCGTAAATACAAACCAATGTTTCCCTCCAGTAACATCATAGGAATCTGTTTTTTCGAATTTAAGATCAACAATTCCAAAATGTGAACCCCAAGTAGCATCTAAAGTATCAACTATTGGAATTAAAATAACAAGTCCAAGAACAATACTTGGTAAAATAAAATGTTTCTTTTTCATTGCCTTTTTATAGAAATCTTTCAAAATACCTAAGAATGTTTTATCGCCATTTAATTCAACAGCTTCCTTTTTGGAAGTTTTTTCTTTAGTACTGGTTTTCTTTCCAAAAACTTTCTTATCGTCAAAAACATCCGATTCCTCGTCCTCTTCGTCTTTTGAGGTCATGCTAAGAACAATGGATAATAGAAAGACAATACCAACAACAACAAAAAGTGCCGTTCGACCACCTGAACTTTGGAAATAGCTATAGATTCCACCAAGGTAGGGGATTCTGCCAACAATTTTACCTACTAATCGATCTTCATGGATATTTAATTCATCAATTCTAATAAACTCAATAAATGCTTGATTGGTTTCCCAATTATCACCTTTTGTAGTGAACCAATAATCACCTGTGGCATCCTGATAAACACGCGTCACTCTGTGTACAATCGGGACATCAACATCCTCTGTGTGATTAACATAATTAAAAACAATTGCATCTCCAACCTTAATTGTAGATGGATCGACACCTCGGACAATAAGCATATCTTTTCTAATATCATTTTCTCCGCCAAAACTATCTCTATTTGAACCCCAATAAGATGGCTCCATAGATTCACTTGTAACTACAACGAGTGGAGAACTTGTATTGAGAAAAGCTCCTAGGATTTGATTGAAACTAAGCACTAAGACTACTGCAATAATGATGAAGAATCCAATTTCAATGATGTCTTTTCTCCAAGTAGTTTTACTTTGCTTTTTAGACTTCTTTTCTGTTTTTTGTGACAAATTTGTTGGCGTCCTTTTCCTATGAATATAGGAGAATAATTGATACATGAATAAAATACTTTTCCACAATATTCCAAATATCGAGAGATAATAAGGATTATTAAGAGCTAACTAAATCTGTTTTCATATGAAACTTGAAAAGGCAATTGATGAGAAGTATAGTTTTATTCTTGTTGGATGTAATACTGTTAAAGAACGAGATGGTATGAGTGAATTATGGCATGTTCTAATTAAATATTGTAATATTTCTCCAATAGAAGCATTTGAACTGCCAATAAGAGGTCTCTATTTAATTGCTATTACAGAAAACCCACAAGAAATTGTTGCAGTAATTGGTTCAATTGTCAAAGAAAAAAAATTTGTTTTCCAGATGAGTAGAAAACTCATTCCGATAGATCAAATAATTGAAAGCTCTTTGGATTTACTTGCAGAAAGAATTACTCCTTATCTTAAACGAATTCACAAAAAAGATCAATGGAGAATCACAGTAAATAGAAGACATACTAATTTGAAAAAGGCTGAAATCATTGAAAAAATTGCTTTATTACCTCAAGCACCAAAAGGTAGAGTAAACTTATCAAATCCGGATTGGGAAATTATCATTGAGATTTTTGGCAGATGGATTGGATTTAGCGTATGCCCTACAAATAGTATTTTAAAAATAGCTGAAAATGAAATTTGAAATCAAAGTAATTATCATTTCATTTCCATATATTAAGCAAAGCTGATTTCTCAATTGCTATTTTTTCTATTATTTCATCTCGAGAGCTTTCTGATTTCTGGAGAAATAGATTTATTTCTTTCTCAGTTATTTCAAGATTTGCCAGAATTTTCTTTTCATTTCGCACTGAAAACCCCTCAATATTTAACTGGAAATTAGAAACTACAATATTCCTCACTTTCAAGAACTCTTCAAAATCAAAAAATCCCTTCTTTGAAGGAGAATGATTCACCTCAACATGATTTGATTTGATATGTAAGGTTATTACTTCTTTGGATTCAATATTTAATCCAACTTTCTCGATTGCTTTGCTAATCTGTCTATAACCTGATAAATAAAGTAGAATTTCAGTATTCAATGTTTTAGCTAGATTATTCTTCTGTTTAAAAGCTTGTAACGAATAGTGTATGCATGCTTTTAGATGTTGAAATCCTGCTACACTTCCCGAATCAATGATTAAAAGATAATTGTGATCGCCAAGCATTTTTTTTTCTTCAAGGATCAGTTTCTTTACGATTTCAACAATCTGATCATTGGAGATTTTTTTGGTAAAGGTTGCAAGAGAGATTTCTATATGATGGGAACCTAACAGTATCATAAACGTACACCATAATTTTCTTTACATGTGGTATCAATATAAAAACTTTTAATATTCCTCTAAAGTTTGAATAAAACTAGAAGCATATAGAGATTAAATCAAAAAGTGAGCAAGATGTCAGACAATATTATAGTATTTACACCTCAAAATATCTGGGATAAAATATTTGATTTAGCTCAAAATATCAAACAAGCAGAATTCTGTCCAGATATTATTATTGGGATCCTTAGAGGCGGGTTAGAGGTTACACGTACATTAAGTGATTTACTTGAAATAAAGCAAGTATCCACTATTGGTGTGGGTTTTTACAAGGGGATAAATGAAACTCTCAAGAAACCACAACTCACTCAGGAATTAATCTATGATGTGAAAAATAAGCATGTTCTATTAGTAGATGATGTGGCTGATACAGGGAAAAGCATGGCTTTTGCATTGAAATACATGGAAACAAAAAAAGCTAGCACCATTAGAACTGCAACGATTCACCACAAACCACATTCAATATTTAAACCCAACTTTTTTGTTGAAGAGACATCAAATTGGATTGTCTATCCATGGGAGTACGTTGAGTTTTCAAAACTTTTTATTAATAAACAAAGAACCAATAAAAAAACATATTATCAAATCGCAATCGAGCTTAAAAAATTGGGCATTCCAAAAAAAGTAGTAGATAATATTTTGCCTGAAAAATAATAAAAAAAAGTTAATTATTTACCCTCTGTTTTTCAGAGAGCAAATGGTCATGCTGTTTTTTCTTCTATTGGCAACTCTTTGTAGAATTTGCGTAAGAAATTTGGCATAACATAACCTAGATATGCAAATGAACACATTAGAATCGCTGCAACGTAAGCAATATAATAGAATGGTGTAAATCCTTCTATTGAAAAGATAGGTATTAATCCTTCGCTAGCTGTCAAGAAGTCAAGAGCAAAAGAACTGTAAGTTATCACTCCAAAAACAGCTGAAAGGATAATAAATTTGAATCCTACTTTTTCCCATCTCAGATTTGCTTCTTGAAGTGGACGAATAGTGAGGAACATCAAAGTGAAGAACGATATGAAAGTTAATGCTAAATGATAAAGTGTTGGTGAAAGAGCATAAACTGGATTAGGCCAGGTATTAAATGTAGCTCCTATTAATAAACCAATTGTGATACCATTTAATGCTCCAAAAATTATTGGAATAAGCATTTTCGTTCTTCGGAAAATGGGCGATTGTGAGAAAACAATAGCAACAAATATCATAATGAATACATTACTAATAGCTGAAAATCCATAACCAATATTGATTCCAAGAGCACTAAAGCCAATAGTAGTATAATTTGTATTTGTAATTATCTCATTATCAATTAGATATTGAATTAATTTACCAAGAAATAAACTAAGAGCTCCAATAACCCAGGCATTAAAAGCAATTGCTAATGTAAGTGCTGCAATTCTCTTACGATCGAAATATCTATAGTATAAAGCTGCTACTACAAATGAAACAGCTAGAAAAGCAATTCCTTCTGTGATAACTGCTTCGAGTGGGATATCCATTTTAATTAACCTCCGGCTCTTTTAGTAAATTACGTATTCTCGTTGGCATAGCATATCCAAGATAAGCAAATGTGGACATTAGGATAGCAAATACCCAACCAAAATAATTAAAGACAGTATACCCTCTGCCAAATATCTCCTTGAAGAATAAAGGAAATATGAGGTCTAAAACGAACATAACATAAATCATTATACCTGAAAAACCATAAAGGATAATGAAGGTAAAACCTGCTCGTTCCCATCTCAAAGTAGCCTCTTTTCTTTCTTTAAAACTAAGAGCTAAGAGTAATGTGAATGAAAAGAATGTTAAGAGCAAATGGTATATTGTTTGAGCAATTGGATATTGGGGATTATATAGTTCGGTTGGATCTACAGCGTCCAAGCTTAAAGAAAGAGTATTAATAATTAAACCAATCGTAATTCCATTAAGAATTGCATTCACTAGTGGTATTGTTTTCTTGGTTCGTCTAAACATTGGTGCTTGAGAAAAGATTTGTGATATGAACAAAACCATAAATATGTTACTTGCTGCAGAGAAAAGATAACCAAGGTTGATGCCATATCTTGCGTATTGTATTTCTCCTGCTAATTGTGGCATATTAATGTAATGTAAAATAAAACCGAGAAATACTAAAATTCCACTTATCCCCCAGAAGAGGAAGGTTAATGCTAAAGTTAAAGCAGGTTCTTTTCTTCTATCAAAATATTTCATGAAAAGCATTATAACAACTGTAAATACAGCCAAAAGCACAAATCCTAATATAATTATTGATCCAAGTTTTGGATCTTGAGGTAAGTCTGCCATGATGTTTCACTCCAATTACCAGAGAGCATCCTTCATTTTGTCAATTGGTGACAATTCCTTCTGGTGCCACTCGATCATTTCTAGCATAGATTTCTTAAATTCAGATATTTTGACAATATCAAAATTATTTGGATCATAAACCTTCTCAAATTTTGTTGCTATTTCCTTAGCAACGCCTTCCCATTGAGATAATATTTTATCATCCATGGATGTTTTAAAAACAAAAGTTACTGAAACTCCTTTTTCAGCACAAATTTGAGCTATTAGTTGATCATTTAGACCCAACTTGAAAATGCCTTTCTCAAGTTTCGTTGCAATGTCTTTTATTTGGTCAAGAAAGCCCATAAAAGTATCAGAATTTGGATCTATATCACCAATCTGAGTTGTAATTAAGGCTTCTCCACTATCTTTTGAGAAAATAATCGCGTTCTCGATCATAGTAGTTTTTTTCTCCATAAAATGGATAAACATTTGTTTTTATATTTCCATTAGATACTAAAATATACTAGTCTCTAAGTAAATAAAGTTCACCCTATTAGCAAAACCGGGTGAAAATTCGTTAAATCAAAATTAGCTTTATTTAGGAGAGAATTTATTGTTATTGATGTGATTTGGTTCATGAGTAAAAGTAGCGAGTTTCAGTATTATTCTGCACCTGGAAGAGTGTGCTTCTATGGTGAACATCAAGATTATCTAAAACTTAAGGTTGTTCCTGCTGCAATCAATCTTCGAACACTTATTGGGATTAAGGATAATGATCTAAAACGCATTCGAGTTAAATCACAAGATACAGCTTCTTCAGATGATTTCTCCATTTCAAAGAAAATATCTTTGGTAAAAAATGAATTTGATTACCTTCGAGCGATAATAATTTCTTTACAAAAGGAAGATTTAGTAGAAAATTTAACTGGATTAGATGTTACTATCAGCAGCAGTTTGCCAATTGGATCGGGCTTATCCTCTTCGGCAGCATTATTGGTTGCTTGGACCACAGCACTCAATGATAGGTTCCAGTTAAATTTAAATAAAGAAGAAATCGCACTGTTGAGTTTCAAAGCAGAAAACAACATTCTTGGAGTGAATTGTGGTATTATGGATCAATATTCCTCTTCACTAGGAGGTATTATTGGTCTTGATTGTGATGGTCCACCATATAAGATTACTAAGCATTCAACTGCTTTTTCAAGTTTAGTTCTTGGAGATAGTTGTGTAAGACGTTCAGCAAATGAACCATTAACTATTTTGAAAAATCAATTATATTCTGGGATTAAAAATTTGCAAAAAGTTGTACCATTTAATTTGAAAGAAATTACTTTTGAGGAGCTGACGAGATTGAAATCAACTTTAACACCAAATGAGCAAAAAAGGTTGCATGGTGCAATAGTTATTCGAGACATAACCAAAGAGGCTCAACGAAATTTGTCTAAGAAAAGCAACCTGAATTTGCCTTTATTGGGAGAATTATTAACAAAACAGCATGATGCTCTGAGAGATTTATTAGAAGTATCAATTCCCATATTAGATAATATGGTTAATGCATCAATAAAAGCGGGAGCACTTGGAGCCAAGTTAACTGGAGCAGGATTTGGTGGTTGCATTGTAGCTCTTGCTCCTGGAAAAGAAAAAGAAGTTGCAGCAGCAATAGAACATTCCGGTGGAAAAGCAATAATTTGTCAAGTGGATTCCGAAGGTGGAAGAAAAGAGAAATAGTAAAAGTAACCTATTTCTCCAATGAAGATTATTTCCTTCCAACTATTCTTGGATTGATTTTTCCTTCTAGAATTAAGTATTCAATTTCTCTCTGAATTGTTTCAGGTGGGAAGTTCATTTGGGTTGAAATTTTGTTAATGTCAATATTTCCAATGTCTTGATAACCTAATGCAAGCTTCGCGACTTCACTTCTGAGTTGAAGATATGAATAGAGTACTGTTGTGTCTTTATTAAATACTGCCATAAACTTTTGTGGAATGTATTCGATACGAATTACGCTAAGAATTTCATCTAACCGTAATTTTGTTTTATTAGCTAAATCTGCTACAATAGCTTTACCATTATCTAATAATTCTTTATCACACCAGTGCAATACTTCAGAAAGTATATCACTTGAAACAAAAAGACCAATTTTGAAGTACTTGCCTGTGATTTCTTTATGAGCATAAAGATCTTGAATTAGAACGTTGATTAAACGAGATATTGGTTGATTTTCTAAATATTCATAAATACTAATTCTTCCTCGCTCATAAATATCTGCTCGAACTTGTTCCTTATAGATATCAATGAATTCTTGGATATTCCTTTGGAATTTGATATTTACTAAGCTTGCTTGTTGTAGTGTGAGGGAAAGATTTCCTTCTTGAAGGGCAACCAAAGATTTCTTGAGTGCAATAAATGTCCTATTTTTCAAAACACGTTGGTCATTAATTTCTTCAATAATTGTTTGAATTGCTTTGAAATCCCAAATACGTAATTTCTTAAGTGAGGATCTGATTAGAAGATCTAAGAATAAGTTAATGATTTTTGAATCAGTAGTCGCTTTAAGATATTTGAACATTAAGTCATCATAAATTTTGGTTTCTTCTATAAAACTACCAGTGCGTTCGTAAATATCTGTTGCAGCAAAAACATATGGAATTGAATGGAAGATAAGATCCTTCTTACCTGATTTAAGCATCTTTTTAGCTTGATCCAATGCTTGAAAGGCAAGGTCTTCTGCTTGTTCAATCATATTTCTATTGGCATAAACCATTCCGGGAACAAGATAACAGATATACCCATCTTCAATGGGTACAGTGTTGAAGAGATTCTGGATAGTTGTTGCTATGATTTTTATGCTCTTCTCATCTTGAGAGAGTTCATAATTTTCAAGAGAAGTTGAATAATAATATAATCCTTCTTTGAATTTGTCTTCTTTAATTTTCTGATCGCCAATACTTGCACTTATCATTGCTACATCAGCAATTAAACGATTATCACCAAAGATTTCATATATTCTTCCAGCAGCTTTCAGGAAATTGATAGCGTCACTTAATTTATTTTTATCTGCTGCAAGTTGACCTAGAGCTATACAATGTTTTCCAAGGTCAATAATTCTGTCTCGTTGTCCAAAATTATTCATTGCCGTTGCCAAAGTTTCCATTAGGACATCAAGACCTTTGAAACGTTTTTTCGTTAAACTTTCAAGTATAACTAATAATTCATCAATGATTGCAATTCCAATTTGAGTTTGTTTGGATAGAGATGCTAATCGCAATGCTTGGTCTTCAATTCTTATTGCTTTATCGAAAGTAGTTGATTTTTGATGTAATAATTCAGCAGTCTGATGCCAAGCTATAATCATATTTGCATAATCCAAATTGCCAAGAATGGATAGAGGGTAATTTGAGTTGATAATTGAGCTGAGTAATTTGATGATATTTTCTCTTGCAAAAATTACTAAGTCAACATTCTTTTCTTCAGATATATCTTGGTTTAATTGTATTAATGGAAATGCTACTACAGGATAGAACTCTTTTTCTGATAAGTTGATAACTAGATTGATAGTTGTACTTAGTAATTTCATACCATCTTTTCTAGTTGAAGATTCTAGGCAAAGAATCCTTCCAGTTTGAGCTAATGTGCCAATAAACTTTCTACTTTCTTTGATATCATTGACTTCTAGATAGATACTTCTTGCTTGATTTACTGTTGCATCAATTAAGTCAAATTTCTTATTTTTAATTAAATAATTAACATGGTCTAAATAATTATTTGCAATATTAATCTTTAATTTAGAATTACTCGCTAAATCTGCTGCTGCATTTGCAGCATCTAAAATACCTCTGGCTATTCTTGGTCCACGTGAAATGAGTAATTTTTTACCATAATCAGTTAGTATTTTAGATAAATGTTCAAGACCTTTCTGATTTTTTGTTTGACTCAAGAATTTAGTTGTTGAATCAATAAATTGTTCAATAAGCTCTAATCGACTATCTTCATCTATTATGCTCTTTTCATATTGTGCTCCTATTACTTGTGAAATGGTTTCAAGATAGTTAGCTCCTGCTCGAGAGGTTTTTTCGAGTTTAGTTTCATATTGTACGATAAGCTCACCACCAGCATTCATAAATTGAATGCCTAAAATTGGGTCTCCTTCTTTAATTAATTTCAAACCAAAATCAATGCATCTGTTTCCTACTTTTGGCAGATAATTGTTTAAACCTGCTCTAGTAGAAAGTTCCATTGCTTTTGAGAAATAGAGAGCCGCGATATCGAAATTCCGTTCATTGAGCATTTTACCTCCTTGGTTGATAAAGATTTCAGAGATCACCATGATTCTTTCAGTTCGTTGAAGGAAGATATACAATCCACCGGCAAGCTCAACTAAAGGCATTCCAGTATTAATGTTATTATTATCAATTTGTTTTCGACCTTCAGCAATGAGTTCATTAACAATATCTAATGATTCTTTGGTTAAGTTCCCTTGAGCTAAGAGATGAACACCATTTCTAAATGCTTCAACTGCAGCTGCCATTTCATTTCTTTGCATAAGAGTTCGTCCTAAATCAATACTGATTTGACCGATACCTGTAAGATCATTTATTGTACGGAGGATGCCAATACCTGATGCAAGAATAACATGAGATGCTTCGAGTTTTCCATCTTCTCTAAGAATGATACCTTGATTTCTACATACAGTAGCTAAGTGCTTAATTGAAGATTCATCCGAGATTTGAGCTATTTTCTCCATGCCCTTGTCAATTAATCGGCTACCACCAACATTTCTTCCATAAGAAATCAATAGAGCTGCTCCAACAAAACATTTCTCAACACCACCTGTCATCTCTCCTTTAGCAAAGAGAGCATCAATTGCTGTGTTGATTAAATGGAATCCTTCTTTGGCTCTTTCAGCTTCAATGTAATTCTTTGCATGTGTGAGTAGCCTTTCAGTGCCGAGGAACAAATCATCAGCAGAAGTCATTGCTTCAAAGGCAATTGGTAACATTTTGAATGCTATGTCATATTCTCTTTTCTTCTGGAGGTCTGTGGCGATTTTAAATATAGAATTCGCTAGATGGATTAATCGATTATTCTTTCCGGTCCTTCTAAAGAGAGTAAAGCTTTCCTTGAATAATTCTATAGATTTCTCATGATTTTTAATCTCATAAAATGTTTGACCTTCAATCATACAAAGACGGCCTGTGAATTCTTCGCCAACTATAGCACCAATAGTAAGTGCAACTTCCCATAATCGTAATCCAGCATCAGGATTATTACTTTTGATATTTGCAGTACCAAAAGCCATGACCTTAAGAGCAGTTTCTTCTACTTCTTTCATACGGTTATTTTGTTCCAGAATTTTAGCTATTTTTGCATAACAGAGAATGCTATTTTCAATACTATTTGCAGCCATCAATTGATCAACTAACTCTTCTAAAAATTGAATAGATTCATCCACACGTTTAATTTCAGTTAAGATTTCTGCTCCACGAATACCCCATGAAACAGCTACTTCGTTATTCTTTTGTTTGAGAAACTCTTCACAAGTATTGATACAGATGCCCGCAGCTTCAATATCTTTATTCACGCTTCGAAGAATTTCAATTGTGAGATTAATGTAGTTTGTTGCTGGGAGGAGTTCACTTTCAACAATTAAATTACTTGAAATTATTGCTACTTCATTTGCAAGTTGACTAAGCTGTTTCAAATTTTGGGTTTGAATATATGCTTTGTAGGTTTTTTCTAAACTAATTAAAGCAGCATCATGTAGGTTTTCTTTTGAGAAAATTTGCCATTCTTTTAGTTTAATTTCTTCGTTAAGTTTTAAATCGTTATTTTGTAAAGCAAAATTTTCAGCTAACTGAAAGAATTCTTGGCTTCTTGTTGACCTAACTCCTCTATCTAATTTTATTGAAGGAATAATACCTTGAACAATTTCTGTTGCTATATCGATTATTTGGTTGATGAGTTTGGTTAATTTTTTATCTTTTTTTAGACTTAGAAAGATATCACCTGTTTCTCTGAATTTTACTAACCCTTCTTCCAAATTATTATTTATAATATGATATTCGCCCATTGAATTTTGTATTTCAGCAATTGATGAAGGATCTTTTAAAATAACGTACAATTCTATTGCTTTGTCTAAAAGAACAAGACCAAATTGAGGTGTGTAGCTTTGAAGGAATTTTTCACCTTCAATTCTTGCTGTTTGAGCTCCTTGGACAGTTTTATCTGCTTTATTGAGAGCTTCTATACCTAGAGTTATCATGCTATTCGATTCAACAAGCTTGTCTTTTTTGAAGAGATCTCTTCCTTTTTCAATAATTTCAGCACCAACTATAGCTGCGTGTCTAACTGATGAAGAAAGATACAAATCAATTGACTTTGAGTAATATTTTATCGAAAGACCAAATTGTTCTTTAGATAGAAATTCTTTTGCTGTTTCATATGAACGACCTGCTTCTGCCTCTGTGCTAACTGCTCCATCTATCTGAATGGCTACTTGAAATCCTTTTTCAGCGTTAACAAAATCACCTTTATTCAAGATGGTTGTAAATGTTTCAAAACAATGATTTGCTACACCCGGATAAATCTTACCTTTTTCGGGTATTTTATTCTTTACAGAAGCAAGAAGGTAATATTCCAAACTCTTTTCGTGATTATCATGTTCAGAATGATATCTTGCTAGTGCTGAAAGAATTCTTGCTGCTTCTTCCGGTTGATCCGCTTTCGTGAATTCAACAGCTCCTTCCTCAAAAAGAGGGTCTGCATAATCAGTAAGATTCTTTCGCAAGAAATCAGCTGCAAAACTAACCATAATTCTAGCAGCTCGTTCATATTCTCCTGCCTCTGAGAGTACTTTGCCACTCCCTCGAGCAGATGCAAGCGTGATATCATTTAGTTCTTCAATATTGAATTTTCTGATATTAGTTATATGATCTTCAATAGTTTCTACTGCTGAATTGATATTTCGTTTAATTAAGGCTCTAGAGAGCGTTTCATTAAAATCACAAGCAGCACTCCATAATCCTTCTGCATTGATAATATCGCCATTTTTTATACACTGTTCTGAGTACTTCGTTGCCAACATCACTAATGGTTTGAATTTTTGTTCTTGGAGTTCTGCAGGAATTGTTTGAGCAGCAAGCTTTAATCGGTCTAATGCAGTATCAAAATGTCCTTCAACAAGTAGCTCATCTGCAAGCTTGAGGTAAACATCTGCTGCGTCTTCGTTTTTGCCTGCTTTTATATAAGCTTCAGCTGCTTTTGTTGCTAAATCAATGCCTGTCTGAAGATTTCTAACTTTAAACATTGGTTTCCACGAAGAATCAAAAGTATCTGCTGCTAGCTCTATTTCTCCTAATTCCATAAAGAAATCCGCACAAAGACGATACATTATTTCAGCATAATGGAAATCATTTTTATCAAAACGTTCTCGAGCGAGCTGTCGTATTTCACTGGGAATATCTACTCTTTCTTCGCTTTCAGGCAGTTCTTTTAATGGGTCAATCATTTTTTTGAAAGCTTCAGTTGCAAGTTGAAATTTGTTATATTTTAGTAGAAGCTCAGCTTCTTTCTTATAAACTAATACCTCAAAATTACGGTCAATTAATTTTCCAATTTCAATTGCAATATTAAAATAATCTCTGCCAATTGGATACTGTTCTATTGTGTGAAGTTGTAATCCCATAGAAATAATACTATTTCCAAATTCGATGATATCATCTTTTTTACCAATTTCGATATAATATTCTTTGGCCATATTATAGTAGGGAATTGCTTCACTGTAAAGTTTCTTTTCAAAAATAGCTAATCCAATTAAAGCTAACTCACGTGCAAGAACGGTAATTGCGGGAATTGCATCACGAGAAATACAAATATCTTTTGCATGTTTGATTAAACGAACAGCAGTGCTATTTTCATACTGAACTGCATCTGATTTTACAAGTATGTTTTCGGGGTCTAAAATCTCAGGGATTAAGGTTTCAATGTGCACGATAAAATTTTCCATTACCTTTTCAGCTGCCAAGATAATAATTTCCTTATTATCAGGTTTCATTTCAAGAAGTAGCTTTACAGCTTCATCAAGAGCTTTATCTCCTTTTTCAGCTTGCTTCCCATCAAAATATTTTTGAGAGAGTGAGGTGTAGAAATCAATAGACCCAATTTCATAATCAGCTTTTTTATAAAGTGCTTTTGCTTTCTCTAAATACTCTTCCCCAATTTTTTCTTCCTCGGTTTTTACTTTTACTTTTAACAATATTTGGATGACATTTTCACTATATGCTTTTGCTGCCTCTAAGTATTTTTCTTTCGGATCTTTGCCGATTTTTTCATATTGACTTGCAATTGTTTCATTTATTTTACCCACTAAATCATACCTGTTTTCTCTTGTCTGGAAAATTATGGCTGCTTTCTCTAAGAATTCTTCAGCACTAGTTTGAAATGTTTCAAAATTCGAATAGTCCAATTTTTCACTAGCATCAATAAAATAATTAATCGTTTGAATCAATATTTTTGAATCATTTTTAATAACTACTGCTTCAGCTATTTCCAGTAATAATCGAGATGCTTCTTCATGATTATCTTTCTCAATCAAAGTATGAATTAATCTAAAGAATTCATCCACTGCTGCTCTTGTTGAACCAGAATTTAGGAGATGGCGTGCTTTTTCAATATTCTCAAACATCGTTAGTTTTACAACCCATAAAGCCTATAGTATAGTTAGTATATGATACTTAATATTACTTTTTTATTGATTATAGACTGTTTATGTTTTATATACTTGACTCTTGCCCAAATAAAAATTGTGTTAACGAAATTCTTCGAAGATTTAAGTGTCTTCAAATGGGCAAAGTAATTTCTTACAGTCAGTATTTATAAAAGATGAGTGTTTTATGTTATATAATTAAAATAGGTGAATACACAATGGATTTATCAGTTAGTTTTCATGGGGCAGTAGCAAGAACAACAGGATCCGCCCATTTAATTCGAGCAGGTAATAAACGGCTTTTATTGGATTGTGGAATGATACAAGGGATACCTCACCATTATAATCGAAATTTTTCATTTGATCCAAAGTCCGTTGATGACATTATTTTATCACATGCACATGTTGACCATTCAGGTAGAATCCCTCTAATGTACAAACAGGGATTCGAAGGAAATGTCTATTGTACCGCAGCAACAAAAGATTTAGTGAAAGTTTTGCTTCTGGATGCAGTAAAAATTTCTCGGATAGAAATGAAGAAGGCTCGTTTCAGAGGTAGAAAAGCTTCTTTAAGCCCCTTATATGCAGAAGAAGATGTTTATAATGCCTTGAAGCATTTTATTACTGTTCCTTATCATCAAGTTAAGAATATTGACAGAAAAATTTCCTTGAAATTTATTGATGCTGGACACATTCTTGGATCTGCACAAGTTATACTTGATTGTGATGGTACAATAATTACTTTTACCGGCGATTTAGGTCAAAATGGCATGCCATTGATTCGTAATCCTGATCCAATTAAGAAAACACACTATTTGATAACAGAATCAACATACGGAAATCGAATGCACACACCAATGGAAAAAGCAGCAAAAGCATTAATCAAATTTGCTAAGCATATTTACGCCGAAGGAGGAAAATTAATCATCCCTGCTTTTGCAATTGGTAGAACACAAACATTGGTCTACTTTCTTAATGAAATATTTGAGAAAGGGGAAATCGATAAAATGCCAGTCTACATTGATTCACCTATGGCTATAGATGCAACAAAAATTTATCTAAAACATCCTGAATGCTTTGATAAAGAAACTTTGAACCTACTAAAATCAGGCGATAACCCCTTGATATTTCCTGAATTGTCCTTTTCAAAAACACATCGCGATTCAAGAAGTATATTAAAAGGATGGGAAACATGTGTTGTTTTTGCAGGATCCGGAATGTGCACCGGAGGACGAATTTTGAGTCATTTAATTAATGAACTGCCTACAAGAAAGTCTATTGTTTTGATGGTAGGGTATCAAGCGAAAGGCACACTTGGACGAGAAATCTTTGAAGGAGCTAAATCTGTGAAGATTTATAACAAAGAAATCAAAATTCGTGCAAAGATAAGATCTATTGGAGGTTTTAGTGCACATGCTGATCGAAAAGAATTAATTGATCACATAGCAAAAATTAGAAAGAAACCAGCAAAAACATTTGTAGTGCATGGAGAAGCACAGCAATCACTAACTTTTGCTGCAAACATAAGAAATTCTTTACGAATTTGGGCGCGTGTACCTGAACATAAGAAAGAGTATCGTCTCAAACCCTTGTAATAGAATGGCTTTTCTAAGATTGCCTTTTATAGACAATTGCGTTTGGTTCACCAGCAATATTTGCTACAACAACTAAGTCCTGTTGTAAAAAGAACTCATGAATATCAAAGTAATAATGAGTTACACTTTGAATCTCTGTTGTCCGAATAATGACATACGTACCTTTCATACTGTATAGCTCAATAAGATGACTATGATTCAGTCTCGCCAATGGCTTTGTAATATGTAGACGAATAAAAGTAATTGTGATATTTTTATCCAGATAAGCATAGCCGCCTGTATACCAAACCATCTCAAGAACAATAACTCTTTCAGAATCCTCTTGTTCTCCTACCCAGTACATTGCATTACAGATACCCGAATTCCATTTCCACATATAATTTTTCTGAACTAAACTCATATACAGTGATGATGTGCTTAATATTGCCAACATCAAACCTAAAACTGCATTTCGGTAATGTTTTCTTTTAACTATTTTCGAAAATTTGTAAATGCCATTAGCAACGAAAAGCATGCCAAGTGGGAGAAAGGTCATAATAAATCTAAACTCTTTATGAGCAATGGATGAGAAAATAGCTAGCCAATAGAACATTAAAAATAAAACGAATACTTTTGATTTGGTCTTTTCCTTAAAAATAAGTCCAAAAATAAGCAAGATGAAAAAGATGAATATGAAGATAAAGGCAAAATCAGTGAAAAATCCGATAAAATATTGATTCCAAGGTGAAATACCATGATATGCATTATTGCCTTCTATGATATTATACTGAAAATATTTGATAGGTGAGTGGAGAAAGGTGCCCCAGGTAAACAAGTCTAACAATCCTTGGAAAAAGACCATCAAAAAAGCTCCTCCACAAAAACATGCTAGAGTTTTCAAAGAATCAAAATATTCTCTTTTACTCAAAGGTTGATATGCCTTCTCTTCTTTATTCGCCTTCAATGTTCTTCTTACATTCTCAGTTTTTCTATAAATATCAACAAGAGGTTTGTATACAATTGCGATTGCAAGAGGAATTCCCATAAGTGCTCCTGGAAATCGTATCATAAATGATAACCCTAATGAAATTCCTGCTATTATTGAAAGAATGATTTTCCTCTTCATTTTTTCATCTTTTATCATCTTGTAGACAAGAAAAATACTTAGAAAGAGAAAATCAGATGATAGAGAATCAGTCATTGTTCGACTCGCCCAAAAAGGGAAAAACCACCAAGTACTACAAATAAAAGCACTTACTAAGCCTACGGTTTTATTGAACATTTCTTTACCAAATAGATAAGATACTACAACAGTAATAATTGAAAAAAGGGAAAGGAATAATCTAGCAAAATACATCAAAACCAATGGGTCAGATATTCCAAAGAGCATAACAAATTTGTAGACACCAACGAGCAGTAAAACAAATAACCATGACCGTGCCCCTCCAAACCGATAATCAGAATTGTACTCCCAAGGAATTGTTTCTCCTGATCCATATTCTCCATAAATCCAATAATGAATCATTTCAAGCGTTTGAAAAACTTCATCAGGATGAACAAATCCCTGAGATTCTTGTGTTGCTAAGAAACGAAGAATAATGGATAAAATGATAATACTCGTCAAAGGTAAATAGTTGAAAATTTTTTTAAAAAATGTTGTGTCAAAATACTCAGAGAAATTCTTTCTTGTGGTTATATGTTCACTCACTTTTTCTCTTTCGTGAATGGAGAACTGAGTCTTAGTTTGTTGGTCTCCTTCAAGCAAAAAATTCTTCTCTCCAACATATGTATACACGATTAGAATTTTTAAACATAAAAACTATCCCATAAGCTACTTATAACACAAGAATTTAATAAATAATAGAACTGTTGGTATTATATACTGAGGTAGAAAGTTGAGCGACTATATACATACTATCAGCTTCAAAGTTCTCATAGACTCTGAAGTTGTAGACTTTACGTTTAGAGTTCCACGAGGAACACTGCTCATCCAAGTATTGGATGAACTCGAAACAACATTGAAAATTCAGCCAAGAGTAATTGCTACAGTAAATCATGATGGGGAAATAATGATTGTTGAAAACCATTATTCCACCATTGAGTATCTTATACAAAAATTTGGGACTGATTTTTATGCTGGTGGATCAAGTGTTGTGACATTCAATCATGGAGAATACATTGTTGATTTAGAAGTTCCAGAAGCAATTCCATTTGCTTCATCCTTTAGAACAGCGAGCAAAAGCTTCTCAATATTACCAAGAGATGTCTCTATTGAGAGACAAGATGGTCAAGTAATGGACTATGAAATATTTCGTTTGCCCACTGCTTTTGTGCTAAATTCTTGGGGAAATTTTTATCGAATAGTTGATCGCGAATTGGGTGATCCTTTAATAGATCCACCAAAAGTGGACGGAGAAGTATCCTCTCTAGATTCAAATCAAACTTATGAAGAAAGAACAGAATCAGAACAAACTTCAATGGTCTACCCACCGAAATTTGATGGTTCGGAATCAACAGATACTGTTTCAGAGGTATCGGAATTAGATATTTTGACTGAACATTTTGTTGAATCCTCCTTACATGAAGATGATCAAGAAGAATCCGATTCTGAACATGTTGAGAGAACTTCTCCTTGGCAAAAAACGGAAGACGAGGAGCCCTCTTCAAGTTCAATTGAGCTTGAAGAAGAACCAACAATTGAATCATTGATGGATGAAATCCTCCTTGAAAGTAAAACAGATCAAAACGATGATGACGTCGACGGAGAATTTCTAACTCAAGCAATTGAAGAACCATTGGCAGATTCTGTTGTTACAGATGTTTCACAGTTTGATGAGGAATCTGATGACATTCCCCTAAGTGAAGTGATTGATTTTGGCGATGAAATAGATGCTTTAGAGGATGAAACAATTATTGATGAGACGGAAGAAGAAGATGCTTCAGAAATCCCTGCTCAAGATATTTATGAAGTATCAGTCCTCGAGGAAAATGGTTCAGAAGAACAAATTTTTGATGAATTTGTTGATGAAACAGAAGAAATAGCTGCTGATCTTCCAATTGAAGAAACTTCTTCAACATTTGAGGAAATGATTACAACTTCTTTTACAGAAGAGAAAGAAGAACCTGAAGAGGAAGAAGAATCTGAGGAAGAAACATTTGTTTCTCAACCATTTGATGACGAGCAATTTATTGAATCCATCAAAGATCATTATGTTGCAGAAGATTCACGCGATGAAATACTAACATCCACAGCTGAAACAGAAATAATTGAAGATGGTGTTGAAGAAGAATTAGAGAATGAACCTCAAGCATTAGATGATTTGACGGGAGATTTGGTTGTTGAATCTGAAGATATTTTCGAATCTGTTGTCAAAGACATCGATGAAGCAATTGAACAATCTGAAATTACTCCTATTCTGAAGGATTTACCTTTAGATCAAAGACTGGAGATTAGAAAACAAGAGCTAGTTTCTCTTGAAAAAACTTTGAGTGAAGAAGAGAAACTAAAAGTGAAGATACAACAAAGAATGATTTCCATTGATTATTACGAAAAAATGAATCCACGAAAAGTATATTCTATATCCGTGAAAATTTCACCTACTCTTTCAACTAAACAAAATGAACATAATATTAAACTGAAGATTGTACCAATATTTCCAGGTTGCTATGTAACACCTCACCAAGAGATTGTTGAAATAAATGGTGAAAGTGATATTGATGTAGAATTTACTGTAACACCTCTAATTAGCCAAGGAACGGTCAACGGAAAACTTGGCATTTGGTATAAAGGAAGGAATATTCTTAATATTAATACTACTTCAAAAATAAGGAATTATTCGGGTTGCATTGTTAGTAGTATATTGGCATTTCTATTTGGAATAATGCCTTTTCTATTTTTAATATTTAATTTTAATTTTAACAATGCTTTAGCAACAGGATTAAATAACATCTTTTCAACTACATTGACAGCTAATCTGTTTGTGATTTTTGAAATAATTTTGCTAGTAATTTTTCTTGGTCTAATGGTTGGGTTCATTTTCGTAGGGAAACCAACCAAACGAAAAATAAAACGCAAATTTTATCCTGTAGCTCCTTGATTTGATGATTAACGCAGCCGTTAATCATTTTCATTTTCTAAATGCTCTAGAAAGATTTTAATATAAATTAAATAGAAAAGCAAGAGAAGGAGTAAGAACATATGAATGATTTCAACGCATTCCTTGGTCCAAAAGGTTTACTAGCATTTGCCATTATTTTTCTAATTTTAGGAATAGCCGCGTTCGCATGGTTGTTCATGTATCAAGAAGCAGACCCAGATAGAACATTTCGTGGTTCAGTAGCCCGAGCATTTTCTGCATCAATGTTTATGGGATTTTCAGTTTTCCTCTTTGTTGTCTGGAGTGGCGCAATAGCATAATTTCATTAATGATAAGAAGAAGAGCGATCGTTCGATCGCTAAATTAACTATTTATTTTTTCAATGATATTTAACATTTGAGCAATTGCTCTTAGATTTAATATTGAGCGTTTCAAAGAGCATTGAACCAATATCTATGAACAATAGGCTATTAATTAACAGTGGTTCTTCTTTTAGCATTACTCTAGTAGCTTCTGCAACTTGTAGGCTACCAATTAACTGAATTATACTTGGATGAATACCTGTAATAGATGAAACTGGAAGTGTTTTATCATCAACATGACCAAATAAGCATTCAATACAAGTACTACCTCGAACAACAGTCATTGCATTCCCAGTTAAACCACTAACTGCACCAAAGAGGAAAGGTAAATCTTTTTCTAAACACTTTTTATTTATTGCAAATCTTGGTGTGAATCTATCTAAGGCATCAATAACAAAATCTACATTATCAGTCACAAGTTCAACATTTTTAGTAGTAATCTCTTCCTGAATGATTTTAATTTCAACATCAGGATTAAGATATTCTAAGAATTTTTTAGCTGCTTGTACTTTGGATTTGCCTACATCCTTTTCACGGTAAAGCATTTGTCTTTGCAAATTTGATAATTCAACGACATCTTTGTCAATTAATCGCAAGTAACCTACTCCTAAAGCAGTAAGTTGAGTAGCAGTAACAGAACCTAGACCTCCTGCTCCAACAATAGAGACTCTAGCTCTTCGTATTTTTTTCATACCCTCAACACCAATTGACGGGAGAACAATAAAACGAGAATATCTGCCTGTAGTCAAGTCCTTTTCGTTCAAAGTTTTACTTCTCCTTTAGTAGCTCTTTTGCGAGCTTCTTGACTAAGTTAAATTCGTAATTGTCTACTTCTTTCTTGAAACTAATGAAAAAATCACTGAACATCTCTTTAGAGAGACCATTTTGAATATAATTATTCATCTGAAGGATAGTTTCCAGTCGATCTGCTTCAGAGACTATTCTTGCTTCAATAGATTTCTTATCTTGAAACTCAGAGAAATATTCTTGCAGAATTTTTCCTTGCTCTGGTGGAAGTTTTTGAAATAATGAATTTGCTGCATTTTTGTCAAGGTCATGTTTGAAGGCATCGAATTTTTCTGGGGCGAATTTTCTTATACAACGGTTAATATCTTGAGATACACTTTCAGACAAGTCATGTATATGCGCCATGATTAATGCTTTTTCTAAATTGATCTTTTTTCCATTAGCCTTTTCATCAAAACAGATTAACATAGTAATCATCGTTACAAACTGACTATGATCTGCAACACTTTCTACTTGTGATAGTGGAACACCAGAATATATCCATCCACTTCTGACTATTCGTTTCAAGCGGATAGATTCTTGTAAAAATGACAATAACTCTATTTCATGCATTTGATATCACACACATATACTAATTCATTTCAAATTAAAAATGATTGGCACTACTAATAAAAAAAGAGTTGGTTGGTTAATTGCTCCAACCTAAGTATAAAAGGTGCTCTTTTTCCTTCCTTGTTGGGGCGATGCAGAAGACATTTCTTGTGTTTGATGAGCTAATTCTGAAAGTTTCTTTTTTATGGATTCAGATTGCTCAACCAAATTTTTGACTTGTACATCTAATTCTTTTAAATTATTGATAACCTTAATGAGCGCTGCAGCACCTCCCGGATCTGGGAGATTAGGTCTTGTACCTACAAGAAACGCATATCCATCAACATCACTTATCATGGTTTTGTTCAAAATTGCTCCTGCAAATCCTTTAATAAATCCACTTTTCAGAGGGGGAATGTTCAATTTCTCAGCTTTGGCTTTAAGCTCTGGTTCTGCAACCATATACACTTTCCCTTCATCATTTTTATTGAGATAGCCGAATCCATCAAGGATAATAATTTCCTTTGCTCCATGTTTCTCTGTCCATTCCATAATAGTATTAGCAATGAAATAGGCAGCTTCCGGAGAGACAGCACTTTCACCAATGAATATTGCAATTTTCGAGCCTTTCTTTCCCATGATTCGATAAGGATGTCTTAGATACCCATCTAGGAAAACAGCTACAGGTGGTAATGCAACACCTTCTATAAAACCAATGGTTTCAAGGGCTAATTTTTTGCTTATATGTTGAGCAGCAATTGCTCCAGTTAACCCCATGCCCGGAAAACCAATAATAACTGTTTCTACATCAAAATCCGTTTTGCAGATACATCGAGCATACATCTCGGAATTATCAATTAAACTTCTATCATAACTCATTGTTCATTTCTCCAAGTGTTTTTGAAAATAAATCTTCAAATTATATGTTGTAAATATATACTATCTTTTACCATTATTTAGACTTGTTGTTTTTTGTTTAGAAAAAACTTTATCAAAAGTAAACTTTTAATAAAAATATCAATATTAAAGCAAATAAAGGGTCGGAAAAATACCTCCGACAAATCGTTGTTTGAAAATTACTTTTTCTTCTTAACAACTTCAATCATTTTCTTAATATGTTTAGTAGAAGTTCCACAGCACCCTCCAATAACTTCTACGCCAAGTTTTTGGATTTCTAGCATATCATTAGCAAACCTAGTTGGATCGATTGGGTAAAGATTTTTACCCGCGACAGTCAATGGTGCTCCTGCAGTAGGTTGTATGATAACTGGTTTCGTTGCAACCTTTTTGATTTCCTTAGCTAATCCTATCATTTCAAAACTACCAAGTGTGCAACCACAACCAACAACATCTGCTCCTGCTTTTTCTAAGCGAGTAATGGATTCTTTCACTTCAACATTATCCAATGGTGTTCGATATCCTTCAGCAAACTTATCAAAAGTCATTGCTACAATAATTGGTATATCACTCGCTTCTTTGGCACTCTTGATGGCTTCTTCTGCTTCTTCGATATAATACATTGTTTCGATACTAAACAAATCTACACCACCTTTCACTAGAGCTTCGATTTGTTCATCAAAAGCTTCTCGGAACATTGATAATGTATAATCTCCACCATCACGTTCTAAAAGCACTGCATTTGGTCCAACATTTCCGGCAACAAAACCATTTTTTGGGCAGACACTTCGAGCAATCTCTACTTGACGAGTGTTGATTTGTTGAATCTTTCCTTCAAGTTTTTTTCCTAAACCTATAATGGTTGCACCATATGTATTTGTATGGATGGCATCAACCCCTGCATCAAAATATGCTTTATGTATTTCTGCAATAATCTCAGAAAAGTAAGCTGAAAATCTTTCAGCAGAATCGCCTAGTACCAATCCTTTCTCAAGGAGCTCAGTTCCCATTGCCCCATCAAAGAAAACGGTTCGTTCTTTTATTAAATCAAGTATTGTTTTCTTCATACATTTCACCAAAACTATAACTTCTTTTTTTCCCAAATGCTAATAGTTTATAGTTTTAAAAAACGTTCCTCAAAGGCAATAGGTGGAGAGAAACAATCAAAACTTTGTTAAGGTGAAATATGTTCTATTCTTAGTAGTGAAAATTTACCTCTCAATCCAAGTTGATTGCAATGAAGAAATTAGTTATTGGCATTGATATAGGTGGAACATTCACAGACATTATTATTCAAAACAAAGATTCTGGTAATATCATTAAACAGCTAAAGGTTGCAACGACAATCCAAAACCCTGAAGAGGCCATAATCACTAGCTTACATCAAGAACTAACTGATGAAGAAATAGATTTTGTTCAACAAATCTATCATGCTACTACGATTGGAACAAATGCTTTTCTTGGTCAAGTAAATTTAGAATTACCTAAAACAGCATTGGTTACAACAAAAGGTTTTAGAGATGTGCTGGAAATTGGTCGACAAAGAAGATCTTCTCTTTATGACTTCTCTTTTGAGAGACCAAAACCCATTATTCCTAGACGTTTTAGATTTGAAATTAAAGAACGATTAAATCATAGAGGAGAAATAATCTCTCCCCTCGAATTTGGTGCTTTGCCAAAAATCAGTGCTTTTATCAAACGAGAAAAAATCAATAGTGTTGCAATTACTCTTCTCCACTCATACAAGAATTCAATTCATGAACAAAAATTAAAAGAATACTTTGAAAAAAATCACAAAGAGATTTTTGTTTCAGCAAGTTTTGAAGTATCTCCCGAACACAGAGAATTTGAACGAACAAGTACAACAGCAATAAATGCGATCTTAATGCCAATAGTTTCTAGATACATAAAGTCATTGGTTGAATCATTTACAGAATTTGGTTTTAAAGCTCCATTGTTTATCATGCAGAGCAATGGTGGAGTAAGTAAATCGGATCAAATACAAAAATTACCTGTTAGTATAATTGAAAGTGGACCATCTGCCGGTGTAGTTGCATCCCGATTTTATGCTGAATTCCTTGATCTTAATAGAGTACTTTCTTTTGATATGGGTGGAACAACTGCAAAAGCAGGTTCAATAGTAGATAAAATAATCACTCTAACCTCTGAATATGAAGTGGGTGGTGATCTTCATAGCGGACGAATTACAAAAGGAAGTGGTTATCCTGCAAGATTTCCATTTATTGATCTAGCTGAAATTTCCTCTGGAGGGGGGTCAATTGCGTGGGTGGATGAAGGAAATGCTTTGCGCGTTGGTCCGATTAGCGCTGGGTCCGATCCTGGTCCCGCTTGTTATAATCAAAATGGTGATGCACCCACAATTACTGATGCAAATCTAATTCTTGGTCGGTTAAATCCTGAAGGCTTACTTGATAAAACATTTAAATTATATCCTGAATTTTCAAAGAAAAGTATCAAGAAGGAAATAGCATCGAAAATAGATTTGAGCATTACAGAAAGTGCTCTTGGAATCATTGAAATTGCAAACATAAATATGAGTCGTATTTTACGAATTGTAACAGTTGAACGTGGATTAGACCCAAGAGGTTTCATTTTAATTGCTTTTGGTGGTGCAGGACCATTACATGCATGTGCCTTAGCGACTGAGCTTGAGATGACCCACATAATAATTCCAAATAATCCTGGATTTTTCTCAACAATGGGGTTACTCTTCACAGATGTTAAACATACAAACATCAAATCAATTAGAGAAAAGATATCGAATCTCGATTATCTGATGATTGAGAATGCATTTGAAAATTTGGAAGGAAAAGGAACTGATGTTTTAAATGAGGAAGGTTTCCAAGAAACAGATATAGTTCATCAACGATTTGCGGAATTACGGTATGTAGAGCAAGGTTTTGAATTATTGGTTCCACTTTCAGAAGTAAAATTAGTTGGTGATAATGTCTCCTCAAATATTAAGAGAATTTTTAATGAGAACCACAAAGTAAAATATGGCTACATAATGGAAAATGAAGAAGTTGAAGTGGTTAATATAAGAGTAAATAGTCTTGGTTTAATCAAGAAACCTGTTCTAAAGCCTATCAAATCTGGAAAGAAAAAACCAATAAAAGAAGCTATTGTTGGTTATAGGCAAGTGTTTTTCAACAGAGAAAAGGAATTTACTCAAACACCGATTTATGATCGAACAAAACTTCAAGCAAAGAATGAAATTACTGGTCCGGCTGTCATTGAACAATATGATACAACAACAGTTCTTCCTCAAAACTGGATAGCAAAAGTGGATGAATTTGGATTGCTTCATTTGTGGAGGGTGTGATTCATTGAAAGAAAATCAAGTAGATGTTATTACTCGAGAAGTCATTCGTGGTGGATTAGAATTTATTGCAGAGGAAATGGGTATTATTTTGCGAAATGCTGCATATAGTACAAATATTAAGGAAAGAATGGATCACAGTTGCTCATTATTTGACTACAAAGGACGAATGTTAGCTCAAGCAGAGCATATACCTGTGCATCTCGGCGCTATGCCACTTGCTGTGAAGAGTGTTGTAACAACCTTTGAAGGAGAAATTAATCCCGGAGATTCATTTATTCTAAACGATCCATATTTAGGTGGAACTCACTTACCAGATATTACTATAGTTACACCAATCTTTTATCAAAAGGAATTGGTCGGCTATTCTGTAAATAGAGCACATCATAATGACATCGGTGGAATGGTTCCAGGATCAATGCCTGGAAATGCTACTGAAATTTTCCAAGAAGGCTTGAGGATTCCTCCTGTGAAAATAGTTCGAAAGGGGATTATTAACAAGGATATTCTCGATATAATAATGATTAATTCCAGAACACCCAAGCTCCGTAAAGGTGATTTAATGGCTCAACTGTCTGCAAATTGGACTGGAGAGAAACGATTAATAGAATTAATTCAAAGTAAAGGACTAAAAACATACAAATTAGCTGTTGATGAAATCTTGGATTATTCTGAAAGAAGATTTCTAGCTATTCTTGAAAACTTTCCCAACAAAGAAGCTGAAGGTATAGACTTCATGGATGACGATGGGATTAGTGATGAAAGAATCAAAATCGTCGTCAAAGTAAAGAAAACTAAAAACCATCTGACTTTTGATTTCACAGGCACTTCTAAACAAGTAAAAGGGGCTGTTAATTGCCCGTATGCTGTTACATTATCTGGTGCATATTTTGTATTACGATCAATATCTGATCCTACAATACCTGCAAATGAAGGATTATATCGTCATTTAACAGTCATTATTCCGGAGGGATCAATTTTAAATGCTAAAACCCCTGCTGCAGTTGTTGGAGGAAATGTAGAAACATCTCAACGAATTGTCGATACTCTATTGAAAGCTTTTTCAAAGATAATTCCGGGTAAAATTCCTGCTGCATCTCAAGGAACAATGAATAATCTCATTATTGGTGGGATGGATGCAAATAATCAACCATTTACTTTTTATGAAACAATAGGTGGTGGAAGCGGTGGCACTTCAAGTAAAGATGGAGTCGATGGAATTCATACCAATATGACTAATACTATGAATACACCAATCGAAGAAATCGAAGCAAGATATCCGCTAAAAGTTTTGGAGTATTCTTTGAGAAACAATAGCTCTGGAAAAGGCAAATATCGTGGTGGTATTGGGATAATCAGAACATTTCAAACGGAAGTTCCTGTTACAATTAGTCTTCTAGGTGAAAGGCAAAAAACTGCTCCTTGGGGGTTAGAAGGTGGAAAAGATGGAAAGCAAGGGGAATATTATAAAATCACAACAGCAAATAAAAAAGTAGTCTTACCAGGAAAAAGCACCTTTACATTGGAGGCAGGAGAGATAATCGTAATTGAAACACCAGGAGCAGGTGGTTACGGTGAACCACTGGAGAGAAGTGAAAAAAGAATAACTGATGATAAACTAGATGAGAAAGTTATTGAAAAAAAGACCTAAAAGCAACTTTTTATCAAAAAGTTCTAAATCATAAGACTTATTTTCTCATAACTGTCAAAATTGTGTAAGAAGCGTTTGAGTTTAGTGTTTCGTATTGGAGTAATGCATAGTGACCACGCCAGCTAAGGGGACGAAAGTAAAAATCAAAAAGACCTACAAGACCCACCCGAATCTTGATAGAATTCTTACAGATGGCAATTGGTACAGAAAACTCATTGAAACAATGGATGATGGGATTATTGCTACAGATATGAATAGAAATATTATTTATGTTAATCCTGCTGTGTGTAAAAAATTGGGTTACACTGATGAAGAATTGCTTGGTATGAACTCTTTGGACATTGTTGTTGAAGAAGATCGCGATAGAGTCGCTCGAGAATCTGAAATACGTTTTAGTGAAAAAGTCTCTTCACAATATGAAATTACTTTCAAAACAAAAGTTGGTTCAAGATTACCAGTTCTTATTAGTGGCTCACCAATTTTGGATGAGAAGAATCAAACACTCGGGACTTACGCTTTAATTACAGATATCCGTGATAGAAAGGTTGTAGAAAAAGAGTTACGCGATAAGAATAATGAATTACAAACTCTTTATAATAATTTATTAGAACTATATCAACAGCTGGGTGCAATAATCGCTGAGACTACAACAGTACCCTCAACAGAAATTTTACTTTTCACTTCCAAGCATTGTGTTTATTGTGCGCCTGCAGAAGAAGTTCTACAACAAGTACTTGCATCTTACGCCGGAAAAATTACTTACAGAAAAGTAGATATTGAAAAAGAACCTGAGCTTGCAGCTGAACATGATATTCTTTCCCTTCCTACAATAGTTATTGGAAAAGAACAATTAACCTCTGTTCCAGATATCTATAAATTACATTCAGCTTTATTCAGTGCATTGGTACCTGAAGAAAAATTCAGAAGAACAAGACAAGAATTAGATAATATTATCGACAATTCTCCGGTAGCTATTTTTACAATTAATTCTAAAGGAACGATTACTAAAAGCAATCCTCATGTTGGAATTATGACAGGTATGAAGAAACAAGATATTACAGGTCATAATGCTATAGAAGCAGATGACAATGAAGAAGAAATTTTCCCAAAATCACTAATCAAACTCTTTAAGAAAGGTCTAAAGGGCAAGAGAATCACTGAAAATCGTTTACGTATCAAAGATTATTCCTCTGAAAAAGCCGATCCATTTTCAATTGTAAGTTTCAAAGTAGTTCCTATGGCTACCAAGGAAGGAGATATAAACGAAATTCTTGTTTTATGTGAGGATGTTACTAAATTAGCTATGCAAGAAGAAGCCTTGAGTGAATCATATACAAAATTAGAAGAGCTGAATGACACGCTTTTACAATTAAATAAAGATAGATCAAATTTTGTTGAACTTACATCAACTAAACTTCTAGAGCCCTTAAGAAACTCGAGAGCGTTGATAGATACTATTCTCCGTGGGAAATTAGGTCTGTTGAGTGAAGAATTATTTGGAACAATGGAATTTTTAAGAAATAATTTGGATAAAGTATCCAAAAGCATTTTCGGCATAATAGAATTTTCAAATATAGAAGCACAAGACTTTAGTTTGAAACTAAATGAAAATAATCTTAAGGAATTAATTTCACAAACAACCAGTTTAGTTGGGTCAGTAGGTATACAAAAGAGCTTTATTGGAACTGTAGATATTTCCAGCAAAGTAAACGTTTGGTGTGACTCCGAACAAATTATTCGTATTTTAAGAAACTTGATTTTGAATGCTATCCAATTCACACCATTGAATTGCACTATCCTCTTTACTGCTGAAGAAAAGAATGGTCTTGTTGCAGTTTCTGTGAAAGATAATGGTTTTGGTATTGCAAAGAAAGATCTCGAAATAATCTTTAATCAATATGTAAAAACCGACCCTCAAAGTCCTGGTTCGGGTTTAGGCTTATCTATGGTAAGAAGTTTAGTAGAAGCTCATGGTGGAACCGTTAGAGCAAAATCTGAAGGTAAGAACAAAGGTTCAACATTCATATTTACTTTGCCGACCAATGAAGCATCATATGAAAAACTAATTTCTAAGAAAGAGAAATCAAAGTAATTTGTTGATTTTTTATGCCCACTTTGATTTGTTAGTCAGAAATGTTTTATACCTACGTAATAATTGCAATAATGTGATTAAAATGCATTATCGTATGTTAGGTAAAACTGGACGAAAAGTATCAATACTTGGTTTTGGAGCAATGCGTTTGCCCACAATAAAACCAGGAGAACAAGCAATCAAACATGATGAAGCAATAAACTTGATAAGAAGAAGCATTGATGCTGGTGTAAATTATGTTGACACAGCATATAATTATCATAGTGATGAAAGCGAGCTTGTTGTAGCAAAGGCATTGAAAGACGGATATAGAGATAAAGTTACTCTCGCAACTAAAGCACCGATTTGGAAGAAAGAGTACGATAAAGAAGAAAGTTTTGATAAATATCTCAAAGAACAATTGAAGAAATTAGATGTTGAAACGATAGATGTGTATCTTTTCCATGCTCTAAATGAAAAAACATGGAAGAAACTGAATGAAATAAAAGCAATTGAAAGTGCACAGAAAGCAAAAAAAGAAGGGAAAATAAATCACTTGGCTTTTTCATTTCATGATAAACCAGAGCTTTTGAAAAAAATTATTGATTCTGATGCATTTGAGGTTATGTTGGTACAATACAACATTCTTGATACTGTAAATGAAGAAATGATCAAATATGCATCTGAAAAAGGCATAGGTATAGTTATTATGGGACCCGTAGGTGGAGGTCGGCTTGCAGGTGAACCTCCTGAAGATCTAATAAAATATTTGTTACCTGGAAAGAAAACTTTTGCTGATTTAGCTCTAAGGTATGTGTGGGCTAATAAATACGTTGATATTGCATTATCTGGAATGGGTTCAGACGAAATGCTAGATGAAAACCTTTCATTGGCTTCTAATGAAGATTATACTTTGACTGATGTTCAAAAAGAAAAGGCGGATGAATTAGGTGTTGCATTCAAAAAACTGACAGATAATCTCTGTACAAACTGTAAATATTGCATGCCATGCGAACAAGAAGTGAATATTGCTTTTATCTTTCAATCATTGATAAATTTCCAAGTTTATGGACAAGAAGATGCAGCTAAACGAAGATATAGTGCAATAGGCAAAGAAGATTGGGCTTCAGGAAAAAATACAGAAGCATGCACAGAATGCGGAGAATGTCTAGAAAAATGTCCACAGAAAATACCTATTATTGAACAATTAAAGAAATCACACAAAATTCTGACTTGATAGAAGATACAATAATAATAGAAAAAATAGCAGTTGAAAAACTGCTTTTTACTTTCTTTTTTTTTATCTCATCCATTGCCCTACTTTGATTCCCTTCCAAGGTTTAATATCACCATTTCTCATACCAATGAAATCTGGGATCATTCTAATGATGATGAGTATTGTGCATCCCCAAGCAAAAACCATTATCGGCCAAGTATGCCAATAGGTTCCATTAAGTGTAGAAAATTGTCCTACCAAATAAAATATTGTGTATGTTGTTGCAACGGATGCAGTTGCCATTATACCCGCTACTCCACTGTATCTGATAATTATTAACCAAATAAGTAATGAACCCCACCACACCAGAATACCCCAAGGATTGATAACAATCATTACTCCTGATAATGCTGCAAATCCTTTGCCTCCTTGAAACTTCATCCAAGGCATCCAGCAATGCCCGGCAAATACTGCAATGCCACACAGAGCTGCTAGTAAATCCAAATTTACGGGTTCTAAAGATGTTAGAGAACTAAAAAAGAAATATCTGGTTAATAATGTACCGAGAAACCCTTTTGTAATATCTAAAGACATTGTTAAAGCTGCCCAACTATAGCCTGCTGTTCGGACAGTGTTTCTAGTGCTAACGGAACCTGAACCTTCATTACGCACATCTTTTCCAGTAACCAATTTAACAATAATCCAAGCAAATGGAAGAGAACCGAAAAAGAAACCTATAATTGGTGCTAAAATAAATGGATAAATCATTTGCATAATCTCCTGTTACTGACGAATACTCTTGTTCATCTTTAAATAGATTATTCCCCCACTCTATGATGGTTCAAAGGTCCATTCTTTAATAAAAGTAATTCTTTGGCAAAACCTAAAAAAGCAGAAGAGCTTAAGAAAGATAACAAACCAAATCGAAAGAGAGAATGATTATCTTGGTGTCATGGAAAGAAGAATTTAAACAAGCTGGTTTAGAGTTGGGATTTGATCTATTATTAGTTGCACTTATCGTTTGTTGGGTAGCTGCCATTTTAACAGCTATTCTAGAAGTTTCTCTTTGGGTTGTCTTTGGACTTTTCTTTTTGGGTTGTGTTTTCTTATTTTCAATGTTCACTATCTCAAGAAATTCGGAAGAAGCAGAGAAAAAAGCTCTTGCACTAGAAAATGTTGAAGACACAGAGAATGAAGCTGAAGAAGAAAGTGATGATTCAGAGTGACCGTTTAATACAAAGGACAATAATTAGCTTCTTTTCTTTTCTGTTATTCCTATAACACAACACTTTTTTGTTCAAACTTCAAAATGATTCTAGCAGATAATTTGTTGTCAAAAATGAAATTGCCTTTATTGTAACAAATGAGGTACATTTACAGATACGAATAAGTAGAGTGATTTGATAAGAAATTAATAGAATCACATCTGGAGCGAATAAAAATGCCTGAAATAGGTCTTGGAGAATTCGATGATCAAGAAGTATTGAAGAAATCACTTGAGATATTTGAAAAAAAGAAAAAAGAAATTCAAGATCACATTCTTGAAAGAACAGCAGTCGTTCCAGATGAAACTTTAACAGAACTTGAAAAACAATTCAATATTTCCACAGAATTAGCGAAAGCTGTTTTCGTACTAGAGTTTGAGTATCACATTCCAAGGGAACTTTCTGCAAATCACTATAAAGCTGAAATGAAAAGACTGACACAAGCACAATATGAATTGCCTGATATCTACTCTTTTAGAGTAAGATTTTCAATGGAAGAAGGTTTTTGGATTAAATATCTAGTAGTGGACCTTCCAAAAAAACTTGAGCAAAAAATGCTCAAATTGAAAAAAATCTATTGTTCTCTATTTGGCGATCTTGCTGCAGACAAAGAAGATGCAGCTGTATATATTATTGAAAGAGCTTTTATTTGCAGTGAGATAGTAAGACCAATTATCCATTCTTGGATGAAAGAGCATCATCGAGCAAAGTATTCTGATTGTGTTGAAATTTTCTTGTGCAGCATCTCTCGAAAAGCGAGAGAAAAGTGTTTACTGTTAGTTGAAGAAATTAGCAATAGATTTCATTCACAGATTGATTCATTAAGAAGTATCATTACTGAAATTAGACCACAAGGATGGATATTGAATGCAAAAGAAGAGTATAATAAACTTTCAGAGAAATTGCTTCTATTCGATAAAGAAAATTATCTTGATTGGCGCTTGACTGCAGAAATCATCTTAGAAATAATGTTGTTTAGGGAATTTGATGGATCAACAAAGGAAGAATCAGTTTTTCTAGTTAAAGAAATGCCGAAACAGAAAGAAAATATTGTCACTGAAATGATGGTCACAAAAAAAGAAAAATTCATCACAGATGATATTTCGGTGATTCTTACAAAAATAATTGAATTACCAGAAAATGATCAAAAGCAGCTGATCGTAGAAATGGTACAAGAAAGCTATGATTTTGCTATAATTAAAAATCGTACAAAGCCAGCTATTTTCTCTAAGGTCTTTCTAGAAAGGATTATGGCAGAACTAATGGTTAGAAGTAATGAAATAACCAAAATAACAAAGAAATTTGATATCCAACTAATGTTTCGCTTGTCTCCCGCAGGAGGAAAAGATCGTCGAAATTTAGATCTAGATGAAAAAATAACGGAATTACTTGAAGAATTTGTGGTGGATATTTTAAAAAGAAGAGATGAGCTAAAAATCGTTTCAACAGAAAAAACAATGAAAACAGCCGTTGAACCATCTCATGAAGAAATCGAAAAAAACTCTGAAGTGCACTCTGCAATAAAAAATCAAAGAGCAGGAAAAATAAAGGATTCAACTGAAAAGGAATTATGGCTATTTGTAAGAGATGAATACTTGAAAGAATTATTTGATAGTGAGAAGGAACTAGTTGCCGGGGCAAAAATTTTAAAGAAATATTCACTTGATCTGGGATTATTAATGACAGAGGGAGAAGCAATATCATATTTAACCTCTGAACTCGAAAAAAGGGGTTTTTCTTTTGAAAACTCAAGCAAAGAAGATATTGATTCAAATTTGTGCAAAAGCATTTTCAGGCAGTTGAAAGAATTGAGAAAGTATTAAAGATGATTTTTTTTATCTGTCCTCGAAAATTGAAAATGTTTTACTCGATGTTTTTTGATTCACAGTATCGGATTGATTGCTAGCAATAACCTCTTTCTTACGATGGCTTCGGTTCAAGTTTTCAGCCCAAAAATCTAGTTCAATTGGCATTCTTTTTCTTTACCTTCTCAAGATTAGTTTGTAGTGAAAGAATATTTCAGTAATTCAATAAAAACAACTGCAATATCGGGATAGTTACCCCAATATTAGCCTTTAAAAGAATTTGGAGAGGAAAAATAAACAAAAAGAAGGGTCTTCATAGCGACAAAAACACTGATGCTTTTTCCCACAAAGCATAAAAAGAATCAATAAAACGTACAATTAGAAACTAATTTGTCTTCAAATCTAGAAAAGCTATTTGAAGTTGCTTGTGTAAAAATATGCTCTTTGTTTGACCACTCAGAAGGACGGCTAGAACAGAAAACGCTACAAGATAAACAAGCACTTGGTACTGATAGATTTTGAAGGAAATGGATTACAGATTAAATAATTGATAGTAGGGTAGATGATAGAACAATGTCAAATATAGAAGATTTCACAAAAGAATTAGAAATTTCTACATTCTCAAAACCAATTCTAAAAGAAATGGGGATAAAGTCAATCTTCTTAGTTACATTTGATATTATTCTAGGACCAATAGCTTATGTCAATACATTGACACCTGAAAAAAGTGAATACCTTGAATTCTTGGAAAATCTAGCGCATCTAGGAGAATTTTATACTGGGATATCACACGCTCAAATTGATAAAGTAACAACAAGAACCGGAGAAGAGATGATAGTTGGACGCGCAACAAGAAAAGTAAATGAAATGGAATTAATTGATATTGCTGTAGCTATAGTAGACTCAACAGAATATCAAAATGAAATTGTTAAGATGCTGAAATTCGTAGTTCGTACTTCATATGGTAATCCAAAGAACTTTTGTGATTTATTAGACAGAGTACTGCTAGAATATCAAGACCTCGGAAAGAAAAATGCCAAGGCTGGAAAATTCGCTGTATATAAAGACACATCAAAAGCAAAAGTGACAAATATAGCAAAGATATATCACAATTGGAAAGGCGTGCTCTTCATAGATTTTGAAAAAGATAACGTAAACAGCTCATTTATGCCTGATTGGATTGAAGCAAGCAAAATAAATTCACAGGAAATAGCACAAAAAACAAGAAATATGTACGCAGAAGGAGTTATCCTTCCAAGATCAAAACAAATTTTTTCGATGGTAAGCATAAAGGGTAAACAAGTAATTGCCGTATCAACAAATAATTCACGGTTTGTAACAATAATATATCCCACAGCAGACGGAATGACAAAAATATCAACTATAGCAGAAAATATGGATATTATTAACGAAGCTTTGAGCGAAGTAGGAATGCAAGTCAATACAGAAGCAATGAAAAGTACTCTTGAAATGATCGATAAAAGAATAAGAGTAAATGACACAAGTGCATTAATGAAAGAAGTAATTGTTCTAATGTTGAGAGCAGAAGAGCTGATGCCAAAGAACAAGATACAACAAAAAGAATTCGAAACATTTCAAGGAGGAATACAAAAGAAATATTTCAAAGGATTAAGAAAAGCATTCGAAGAATTTGATGGCACAAAAACAATACTAGAAATTGCTCGAAAAGCAAATGTTAGTTTGGATAAAATGGCTGATTTTGTGTCGTTTTGTATGACAAGGGGAATTGTACAAGTTTTTACTAAAAATGGCCGAACAAGAACACCTGAAAGGAAAATTGTCTAAGTAAAAACAGTAACAAACAAACAATAAATTGAAAATAAGACTTATTTTTGATAAAAAAATTCACAAACAAAATAGCGATACATTCTTTTGTATTGAATAAAAGAGGCTATTACTTCACAAAATGAAGCGATAGAATAAATGAATAAATAAGTTGGGTGTGTGTGAAATTGACAATGCAATATGTAGTTAAGAAAATGGCAAAAATACATTGTGCAAAAGGACCAAAGGGCTGCAAGAAATGTCAAGAATATGTGAAAGAGATAAGATATGCATTATTGGATACCAATCCACAAGAAAATGAATTAGCAGCAAGACCAATGATAGAGTTGGAAATAGCTAGCGGCGAAAAAATTTGGGTAACTTTTGACATAATAGCCTATTTTGATACATTGGATGCAGTAAAAGAATATGCAGTAAAAAAAGGCATTGAAATTGAGCAAATAATTGAAGAATAGAATTTATGAAGGTTTATTTGCCAAAAAGAATCAATGATCCTTCCATTCAATAAAAAACAGTAAATGTGTAAGAATATAACTAAGACATAGATCGAATAAAATGATCTATCAGAAACTTAAACCAAAAAAAGAATGCTTCTCAATTTGTTGTTTAAGATCAGGTTTTATCTGTATGCAAATATCAATAACTAAAGTCATTAAATCTTCTGAAGTCTGTTTAGTAAATTTCTTGAATTGTTCACTGTCAATTTTATCATTTGAACACAATCTTAACAAGTCAATACATTTTTGAATAATATTACTCATTTCCTTTTCATATGTTGCACGAATTTCAATTTCTGTTTTTTGCTTTCGCAAATTTTTTATCAAAGCACGAAGAATTTTGGTACTTTTTGAACCATAAACAGTTCTCTTTTCAAATGAAATAGTTGTTACATCAGCATTTTTATAATTTTTAATAGATGCCTGAGGAACGCCAATAACATTAACTGTTTGAGGAATTACATATGAGCTTGAATAGTTGATCACTTTGTGAAAGGGAAAAGGAGTAAGTAAATTCAGAATAGAAACTGTATTAGAGGCAGATAATATATCACCACAAATGATTATTGTTTTGTAAGACAATAAGGCATATATAACGGCATCTAAATTGGATTTTATATGCTCTAGAAGAAACGTGATAGAAACATCAGTAGCGGTATTCATCTTAGTACGAAAAACAGCTAAACTCTCTTCTGAAAACCTTTTCATTTCAGTTGAGCTTCGATCAAAAGAGGATAAAACATTATCAATTATTTTATCAATTAGTTGTTCAGCTTCATTGGAGAAGCAGTAATCTGCGTGAATCTCTTTAATTTCAAATGAAATTTTGGATGCTATTTTAGATAGAATCTGATCGATTATTTCCCTTTTAAAAGCTATATTGATATCCTTAATAATGACAACACCAAAATACTTTCTTATTTCCATATATATTTCATGTGTTTTTGTAGCAAAGTATTTCGCTTCACCAACATCTATTGTAGATAGAAATGCCTGTATGGCTGAAATAGCTCCTGAAAAAAGAGTAGCCCTGTCAATAGATTCTTTTTCTATTGATTGCAATTTTCTGAAATATAGAGGAAGTCCACTTCGAGAAATAATATAAACAGCATCTAGCATTTTGTAAAAAACAAATTAGTATCCATTTTAAATGTTCGTTAAGATTCATGAAGGGACGATGAACGCTTCTTTTGTCGGTAGAAATGCTTTTGCCTGTGTGCTCGAATTCATCCCTAGAATGAACTTCAAGACTTGATAGCTACATAAACTGAATAAACAAAGCAGATTGATCACTCTACTATGATGACGATTAAACTATTTAACTAACATCTTATATGTTCTAAAGCTTAACAAAACCATAATTAGAACGAAAATTGCACCAAATAAATAAACAATGGGTGTTATAATTTGATTGATAATATCAATTTCTAATATAGCACTAATTATTGCCATGATATAACCAAAAGTAAAGAAAATAACAAGAACGAAAGCAATTTTCCAATACTTTGCTATTGTAGCGCCATCAGGAAATATTGAAATGATTTTCAAAATCAGATAAAAGCAAAAGCTGAAGCTTATAATTCCGATAGATGCTGAAATAATTGTGAATATACCTAGTAAATCCATTTTGACATCACATCCTTCTATTTGGAAATAGTTATAAATCTTTTTTTAGCACAAAAAAAACACTTATTATAAAAGTAACAGTAAACAGATAAAAAATACTCTCTCCAGAGGAAAAATTAACAGTAAAAGTAAAGAGAAAATATTTTATTCCAACAACGGGAATAATAAACATGAGGAAAGGTTTTAATACTACTGCTTCAAAACAAAACAAGTCAAAAGACGAAAACTCGGGATGGAACGCAAGAGAAATAAAAACTTGCAGACCATTTGCTTATTGGAGCAAAAGTTTAAAAACAAAAAACTTCACCGACAGAGATTAGTTTCTTCATGAAACTGCTCGCACCGTATATGAAGGCGACAATCCGACTAGGAGCATACCGCTCTAGAATGACAGGTTGCAAAAATCCAAGCGAGCAAACAATGAAAAAAGAAACGAAAAATCTCAAAAAAATAAATAATATTAAATAACAATAAATAACATCAAAAAATAATAATCATTATGTTTACTATGAGATCCCGAAATAAAACGGTTCGGGGTTGATGAAAACCAACTCGCGCTATTATATATTACCCCCAATAGAATAAAAGCAAAATTGCATGGTTAAAAGACATGTAAAGGTTGTACAAACTAATAATTCCTACTGTTAGAAAGCAAATATTTTTCTAGTGGAAAGTAAGATCTTGTTAATAGTAAACCCGTACACAAAAAACCCTGTTATGTTTATACCATAAATGGTCCATAACTAATCAAAAACAGGAATCAACACCGGTTGATCCTGCCGGACCTGACTGCTATTGGAGTAGGACTAAGTCACGCTAGTCAAAGGTGCAGAATGGAGCACCTGGCGTACGGCTCAGTAACACGTAGTCAACCTACCCTAAGGACGATGACAACCACGGGAAACTGTGGATAATCTTCGATAGGAAATTTGGCCTGGAACGGTATCTTTCCTAAATCCGCCTCGCCGTGAGATACGGGCCTTAGGATGGGGCTGCGGCCGATTATGCTAGATGGCGGTGTAAAGGACCACCATGGCGACGATCGGTATGGGCAATGGAAGTTGGAGCCCAGAGTCGCTAACTGAGACAAGGTAGCGAGCCTTACGAGGCTTAGCGGTCGCGAAAACTCGCCAATGCACGAAAGTGTGAGTGGGCTACTCCAAGTGTCATTCTTACGGATGACTGTCGCCCAGTATTACAAGCTGGGAAAGGAAGGAGAGGGCAAGGCTGGTGCCAGCCGCCGCGGTAAAACCAGCTCTTCGAGTGGTCAGGACGTATATTGGGTCTAAAGCGCTCGTAGCCGGACATGTAGGTTCTTGGTTAAATCCGACAGCATAACTGTCGACCTGCTGGGAATACCGCAAGTCTTGGGAGCGGGAGAGGATAGAGGTAGTCATAGGGCAGGGGTGAAATCCAGTGATCCTATGGCGACCACCGATGGCGAAGGCATCTATCTGGAACGTCTCCGACGGTGTGGGGCGAAAGCTAGGGGAGCGACCCGGATTAGATACCCGGTTAGTCCTAGCCGTAAACGATGCCGACTAGGTGTTGCGACGGCCAAGAGCCGTTGCGGTGCCACAGCGAAGGCGTTAAGTCGGCCACCTGGGGAGTACGGTCGCAAGACTGAAACTTAAAGGAATTGACGGGGGCGCACCACCAGGAGTGAAGCCTGCTGTTTAATTGGATTCAACGCCGGAAAACTCACCTGGTCAGACTGCAGAATGAAGCTCAGGCTAATGACCTTAGCTAACTCGCAGAGAGGAAGTGCATGGCCGTCGACAGTTCGTGCTGTGAAGTGTCCTGTTAAGTCAGGCAACGAACGAGATCCACGTCTACAGTTGCCAGCGTGTCCCATCGGGATGACGGGAACCCTGTAGAGACTGCCCGACGCTAAGTCGGAGGAAGGAGTGGGCAACGGCAGGTCAGTATGCTCCGATAGACCAGGGCTACACGCGGGCTGCAATGGTCGGTACAATGGGCCGCGACTCCGAAAGGAGAAGCCAATCCCGAAAGCCGGTCTCAGTCAGGATCGTGGCTTGTAACTCAGCCGCGTGAATATGGAATTCCTAGTATTCGTGTTTCATCAAGACACGGAGAATACGTCCCTGCGCCTTGTACACACCGCCCGTCGTTGCAACCAACTGTGTTATGGTTGAGGTACTTGATTTAATGCGAGTATCAATACTGTGGCATGCTAGGAGGCAAAAGTCGTAACAAGGTAGCCGTAGGGGAACCTGCGGCTGGATCACCTCCTCTGAAATCGATTGGTCCTCAGGACCGATCTTTAGTCAATGGAGGGGAAATTAAAACCCCTTTCCAAGTTTGACTTAATAGTAGGCGTTTGTATAACCTCATGAAATCTTTTAACTGCAGAAATAATGGGTAGAAAAAAAGCGAGTTGTGTTAGTTAGGTTGTTTTTTTATTATTTTTTGATTATGAAATAAGTGTTTAAGCGTCATTTTTCTTGTATAGTTTTCTTCTCTGTAGAACCTTTACTTTTTTTCTTAGAAAATTTGACTATTAGAGCAACAATAGCTATTTCTAGAATAACCGGGATTCCATACAGAACAAAATAGAAAATAAATGGGCGTTACTGTTGTTTTTTTCGAACTATGAATATGATGATAGGTATGGCAATAATTGGTATGATAACTAAAAAGGCGAAATAGCCATAATTACATTTGGTAGGTTCAACAAAAATCGCAATAAAAGCATCAGTATGATCATCAAAGAAATTACGATAAGCATTCTGCGTAGTAGGGAAATCACTTGAAAAAGTTTCACCCATTACATAGCAGCTCCCATCACTTGCAACTACAACACTGTTAGCGCGATCAGTAGAATCCCCTCCTAGGTAAGTACTCCAGAGAAGTGAACCTGATGGAGAGAACTTTGTAATAAAAGCATCATAAATACCTCCTATAGTACTATTAGAAACCCCCTGTACTGGGAAATCACTCGAGGAAGTCTCACCAACGACATAACAGCTGCCCTCACTGGAGACCGCAATATCGTAACCGCGATCCCCGTTATACCCTCCTAAGAACGTACTCCAGAGTAAGGATCCATCCTTTGCCAGTTTGACCACGAAAGCATCTCCATACCCGCCGTAGGTGTGATTATGAGCATTGTACATGGGAAAATCAGGTGACCCTGTGAATCCAGTAATATAGCAGCTGTCATCCCCTGCTACAGCAATACCAAGAGATTCATCCCAATAACTCCCACCAAAGAAGGTACTCCAGAGTAAAGAACCATTGGAAGAGAATTTGGTTATAAAAGCATCCCAATCACCAGCATAAGTGTCGTTAATTGCATTTTGTGTGGGAAAATCAATAGAAGAAGTAAATCCTGTGATATAACAGCTGTCATCACTTGCTACTGCAACACCATACCCCCATTCTCCACCATACTCCCCGCCCAAATAAGTACTCCAGAGGAGAGCGCCATCAGGGTCGAATTTGGATACAAAGACATCATAACCGCCATTAAAAGTGCTATCGAATGCCTTTTCAGTGGGAAAGTTCGTGGAGGACGTCAATCCAGTAACGTAGCAACTACCATCACTTGTTGTTGCAACACTACACCCCATATCCCAGTTATTTCCTCCTAGGTAGGTACTCCATAACAGCGTACCATTCGTAGCAAATTTACTAAGAAAGGCATCGGTAGCAACATCAATCCCACTTCCATAGGTAGCATTGTAAGCATTCTTTGTAGGAAAGTTTGAAGACCAGGTTGTCCCCGTGACGTAGCAGCTGCCATCACTCGCCACAGCTATATCATAACCATAATCTAAATCACTCCCACCAAGATAGGTACTCCAGCATAGAGTGCCATTTGCAACAAATTTGGACACAAAAGCATCTCTACCACTATATGTATAATTGAATGCATGAAGCGTTGGGAAATCTCCTGAGGAGGTTCTTCCTGTGAGATAATAGCTGCCATCCCCTGCCACAGCAATGCCTAAGCCAATTTCTGTTCCACCCATGCCACCAAAAAAAGTACAATACTCAAGAGTAGGCATAGCAGTCTTCTGGACTCCAAATTGAGTCTGAGGAAGTATTTGTCCACTGCCAAAATTCAGAGGAAAGGGGGAACAAAGTATTAGAATTACAAAAAGAACGCCACAAGTCCCTCTCTTGCTTCGATTGGAAAATATCGTTTGACCCATGATAATAACCTATTGCCTTTCTTTTAAGTATTTTATTCTTATAAGATTTATCTTGATTGAGGTTTCCTTAAATCTTTTAGTTTTGCACTTTCTTTACAATATAACCTCAAATAAAAGAAGAAACAATGAAATAAATAATGCTGTTATTTTTAAAAAAAAGATAATCCTAGCAAAGCTAGGATTTAGTGGTAATAGTTTCTAGGAACCAAACCATACATAACTTGAACAGTCACTTATTTGAGCATATTGAGCATCACCAACTGGGGATTGACAGCAACTGTAAGCAATAGAGAAACCTTCGGTACCTGTAGCATCCAAATTTAATTGTGCAAAGAAGTAATGTGAAAACCTTCCTTCATAAGGTAATGGTTGGAAAAGATAAGAAAAAGCAGGTTTGTCTTCACGACTGCAGGATATAGCAAGATAAGGTGAAGCTGCAAAATCGTCCACCCAGTAACCTGAATAACATGATTCCACAACAATACATTTACGGGGAGCCTCTAATGCATCCATATAGTCTCGAAAATCATCTGAAGAGATTGTGGTTCCATCTTCTTTAAATTTTGTATGGGAGTGTTCATTATATGTACTTCCATGACCAAAGATATAAACAAATACGGTGTCTTGATCATGTTCGTATGCATCTATAGTATTCATTGCACTTTGAACAGCTGCAACATTTGCGCAGTCTTCGTATTTATAGAATTTCGTATATCCATGTTCTTCTTCTAGAATATCAATATAATCGTCAATATCTTGTTCCCGTCCTGCATCACTTGCCCAGAAGAAGACACCTATCTTTTCTGTTATTCCGACAAGTTCAAAATCATTTGTTCCTCCACCATAGACCGTTTCCATACCAGAATTGAAACGAGTTTTGGTTGCAGTCAAATAATAAGGTGCATTACCATTCAATGTGACACTAAATCCATAATCACCTGAACTGTCTGTTGTATCTATTCCTAGTATATTGAAATAGCAGTCAGCGAGCATTATTGTAGCACTACTTAATGGATTATCAGAACAATCTTCTACTGTTCCCTCAAAGGTTGATACACCTTGTACACTCATTATTCTCATTGTTGAAAAAAGGAGAATGATGATAGCTAAGAAACTTATTTTTTTTTCAAATATTTCATTATTAAATCTCCAATTCAAAAGTGTTGAAAGAAAATTCTTTAACAGAGCTATTACCAATGGTGTGTAATAAAGTTACCTACATAGTATACGTTATCTTTTCTCTTTGTGAAATTTCCAGTAAGAATTCAAAAGCTTAAAGAATTGTGAGAAAAGGAATTTTTCACTCAAATTAAAACATTGATTTACTACTAACCTGCGGCTGGATCACCTCCTCTGAAATCGATTGGCCCTCAAGGCTAATCTCTGGTCCATGGAGGGAAATTTAACCCCTTTACATGTTTGACCTTAATTGTAGGGTTTGTTCAACCTCATGAAATCTTTTGTCATGCAAGAAAAAATATTTTTGTGCGAATCTTTATAGTTTATATCTAGCTCTTATATAATAGGTGAATATATGAATTCAATTAACTTGAAAGTAGATGAACCAATAGTTATCCTTTCTTTGGCTGATTATGAAGCTTTAATAGAATCACTTGAAATTTTAACTGAAGATTCCAAGATATTAGAAGAGATTACAAAAGCAAGAAAGGAGATTGTTACTGGTCAAGGCGTGCCTCTCAAGGAATTTCTCAAGGAATTGAAGTCATGATCTATGATATAATATTGGCACCTCAACCACAAAAATTTCTTAAAAACATGAAAAATAAATGAATATTTCTTCAAATTGAAGTTGCTTTCACAAGTATATCTTTAGATCCTAAAAAAGGCAAACAATTAGTAGGTGCTCTAAAGGGATTGTGGAGTTGGCGTGTAAGTTCTTATCGAATTTTATATGAAATTCAAGAGCAGAAAGTAATTGTATATGTACTTCGTATTTCACATCGGAAAAAAGTCTATGAGTAATTTTTAGTCTGAATTTTCATATCTTTGTGTAGGTTATTGTACTCTTTGATTATCTTTTACCATTCAAGGAGCGAAATTTTATTGTGCGAGTTAGGTTCGTTGTTTTTAGATAAAGTTTTAACCTTTTTTTAAGAAGTTTTTACTTTGCACGTGAGTTGATTTCTTATAAGTTGAAAGGTATTATTTAATAGTTTAACTTCTATATAGTATAAAAGAGGAATTCGTATGAGTAAATTTGAACGAATTGTCCGTGATCCTGAGATTTGTGGAGGACAACCAACCATAAAAGGCACTCGAGTTCTAGTTCTCGATATTCTTGATTGGGTTAAAGAAGGACTATCTTTCGATGAAATTTTGGAGAGCTTCCCCAGTATTACTCGAGAGGATATCCAAGAAATAATTGCATATGCAAAGGATATGATTGCAGGTGAGGTTGTCATTTATGGTTCTAAGAAAAGCGAAGTTTCTATTGGATGAGAACATTCCTATAAAGCTTGAACAATTATTCACTTCTCTTGAGTTATCTTGTGTTTCAATTCGGGATGTGAAGTGGTTTGGCATTAAAAATAGAAAATTATCTGAAAGAGTCAAAAAGAGCTCCTATATTCTAATTACTCGTGATAAAGATTTCACGTTTCTCTGGAACAAATATGAAGTCCAAGTTATTTATTTAGCTATTGACCCTCCACTTCTATCTTCTTTTCTTCAACCTCTTCAGAATTTACTTCTAAATTGGCACTATAACCTAGACAAACCTTTTCTTATAATTTTGACTAAGGATACAATTCGTTTAAGACAATGATTTGTATTAACACTCTGAAATCTTTTACCAAGTAAGGAGCAAAAAAAGTATTATTGTGCGAGTTCGGTTAGATAATCATTTAATCTTTAGGTCTTATTCGAATTGCTTTGGTTGTAATAATAACTAATTTGCCTTGATATCTAGGTTCTTTTAAGTCTCTAAGCATAAGGCTTCTATGCAATAGTTGATTTGTTGCTTCAGGATGTGGTGATAGCACTTGCAGAATAATTGTTAATGGAGGTTTTTCTTTCGTGTTATGATATATTTCTCCGAATCTTCTATCATGTGTAATCAACGGAGTAGAATTTTCTGTTGCATAATCATATATTTCCTCATCAGTTATACTTGATTTCAAAATCTCATCAATTTCTAATACTATGAATTTATTTTTTCTCAAAATTTTCTTCGTTGATTCTGATAAGCATTCATCAACAATTACTCTCATTGCCCCTCTCCTCTCTTACTCTACTATTGGGATAATTTCATCTTCTGGGTGATTAATGAGGTGAATTGAATATTCAAGTGTTGCTCGTATATCCTCTTCTGTTAATTTTGGATATTCTTTGATTATCTGCTCAAAAGACGCTCCGTCTTTTAGCATCTGTAAGATAATGTAAATTGGTATTCTAGTATTTCTAATGACAGGTTTGCCACCTAGAATCTTGGGGTTTACTTCTATACGATTTATTATTGGATTCATTTCTTCTCACAATTATATTTATCTGGCTGACTAATAAAGTTTTTTTGGATTTCTAACAAATTTTTCCATAATAGGAATTTGTTTACACAAAACATCTTGAAATCTTTTACCAAGCAAGAAGTGAAAAATAGTTTTGTACGAGTTAGGTTGTTCTACTTTTATTTGACTCTAATTTTTTTGATTTAGATTTTAAAAAGAATGAAACAAGAAATAAGAATTTCAAAATATCTTAAGATAGTGGATTTTACATTAAAAAAACCGTTTTGGTAACTAATTTTCTGTATTGTTTTTACTGAAGCATTTCGATGAGTTTATCTTTCGAGATATTGTTCCAAATTGCTACCTTCGTTAAAATATCGTTTAGAGTTCCTTTTGCAATCTCTTTATGTGTAACAATAGTAATATGATGTTCTCCTGCTTCCCCTTTCTTTGTTAGTCTTATATGACTTCCTTTTTGTCTTACTACCCGATAATCTAGTTTATTCAGTAGCTTTAGTAGTTTCTTTCCACTAACTACTGGAAGCTTTGGCAATTGCTTGCACCTCAAATTCAGACAAAGTTAAAATTCTTATCGTTTCTGTTTGCAATTCTTCCTCAAAGTGCACCTCAACGGCTTCTTCAATATTCTTTCGTAATTCATCTAAGGTTTTCCCTTGAGTAAAAATATCTGCATCCATTCCTCTTGCACACCAATTTCCCTCTTCATCTTGATATATTTCTAATTTTATTAGACGCATTAATTTCACCTAATTATATCTTCTTTTTCTTTAATTATAAACTCATTTATTATTGATTATATTTAAAACTCATTCTCTTTTCATGTTCGATCTAAAAGTAGGATTTGTTTAACCTCATGAAATCTTTTACCAAGCAAGGAGCGAATAAATTATTGTGCTAGTTAGGTCAGTTGTTATTATTTTTACTATTTTTCGTTTATCTTAATTGTAAATGGTCACTCAGATTTTTTCAGTTGTTTTTTTGTTCTTATCCTAATAGCAGCAATTACTTTTAGGACAATAACAATTAGAATGATAGAAATAACCGCTATTACTGATACAATTGTAATTATCATTTTAGTTTCAAAGGTTAGAGGAATTACCATTGGAAATAATCTTTTAATTCTCTCAGGATTTGTAACATCATAGATAAAAAGGAACCAAGAATAATAAAAAGTCGTAGCAATCCAATCTTCCGTAATTATTATACAAATGTTGTTTATCATGACTATTTTTTTATACTCTAACTTCAAACGGTCTTCCATTGAATGTTTATCGAGTTCAATAATATGTTCAAGATTTGTTTTATCTAATGTTAGTATTTCCCTTTCAGTTACTAGATAAACAATATTTTCAGATACATGAGCTGATTTTGCATTTTCTAATGTATAATTAGCTATACAATTCAATCTATTATCATTTAGTATTTCATAAATCTTCAATCCCATATTATCGCAAGCATTTAGCTGATCATCCGACAATGAAATGCTGTTTAGATTGTCGAATTCATATTCAACTACAAAATCTAATTGAAGAGCACTATTTACTTCATAGATAGCTAAATTTTGCTCTCCGGTTATTACGAAAACTCTTTCCTCATCCATTATTACATCATTAAAGGAAAAGTTTCTCGTTGTATTACCAATTAAGTTCCAGTTGTTAAAATCTGTTAAATCATATGTGAGCATTAATTTACTTCCATAATCGTTAGAACCAAAAATGAATAATTCATCATTGATTATAATCAATTTTAGTATTTCCAAATCTATTGTTGTAAGTATATTCACCAATGTAGCGTTTATTTCACAATTAACTATCCCAATGAAATTATCATAGTGTCTTGCACTGAATAATATCTTATCATTGTATCTTGTTATATACCGTGCTAAACTGAGATTTGCATTTTTTTCTTGATAGATTACTTGCGCTTTCGCTGGTCTACTTATATCGATTATCTGAAAACCTGCTGAGCTTGTTGAATAGATTAAATCTTCATATACTACAAAATCAAAACTACAATGCATCACTGTATTGATCGTATAAAATTTGTCGATACAGACTTTCTTATTGATTGATGTATTTCCACTAATATATTGTGGATTTTTGATGTTATTATAGTCTATGGACGTTCCAATGATAACTGTAATGATCATTGAAATTCGTACTAATTTAAAAAAATCGTTTCCTCTCATAATGCATCCCGCTTTTCCATTCTCTTGTATTTCTTTCCTTTTCAAATTGATAAAATTTTTTGTAATGAGCGTGTGCGAGTTAGATTAGTTCATTTTTTTATTCTTCTTTATATTTCAATTCAGGTTTATTTTTCAGTTTTATTTTTTTAGATTTCTTCAACTTCCTCACAGAAAAGATAGACATAATTATAACAATAATCAAAATAAATGGACTTGCAATACCCATTATTGGAAGAATTAAATAGTGAAATATGAGTGGTAATTTTATTATTGGAAATTGTAGTTTAATTCTATTCTTATTTTCTATATCAAAGATAAAAAGATCGGTTTGTGTGTCAGGGGCACCTGTCATGTAATCCTCTGTCATAACTAAAACATAGTTTTTGTACAAGAAAATTTTCTTAAAATCTAGTTCTACTATATCCTTTAGCCTATATTTACTTCTGCATTTAATTTCATCATTTTCTACTTCTAAAAGTACTAAATTCTTTGAGTTTATGATGCAAATAATATCATCCTTAACAGCAATTGACTTTGGTTGAGCTATATCATAACTTGCAATTTTTTCCGGATTATAAGGATCGTCATTATTGAACACTTGAATTTGGTTACTTTTTAATGCATACAGAAAGTTATCCTGAAAACTTATTCTGGTATATTCTTCTTCAAATTCTTTTACTTTTACTGGTGCACTTACATTGCTGAAATCGTAGACCAACAATTTGTTGTCAATAGTACTATGATATAGAAAATTATTATGGAATTTATAATCTAGGATATCATCATATTTATAATACGGTGGATATTGATTCCCAATCACAATTTCTGAAATATTGTGACAACCAATTAAGATTGGATTATAGATATCACTAATATTGTATATTTCACATTGAGGGACTTCATATCTTGAACCAAACAAAAAGAGATTGTTCTTTTTTTGCTCTAAACGGTGAACAAAGCTTAAATTTGTACCAATTATTTTATTAAAGTATTGATCTTTTCATTTTCAATAAATCCAATTACACTTTGATTAACATTATAATTTCCATCCATTGCCATGAACGTAATACTGCCATTATTGTAAAATGAGAAAATATATTCATAATCAAAATATCTTACCCATTTTAATTCTTTCCATCTTTGTAATTGGGAGATATTTCTTACAAATATTGAACTTGATGAGAAGCTAACGAGAACTAAATCATTTACGCATGTAATATCATTGCACATCTTTAACATATGATTAATACTCAGTGGATTATTATTGAAATAATTTAAACTTTCAGTTTTAGCATTGTTTTTCTCAGTATTCATATTTGAGTAATGATTCCGTAAATCATTCATTTGAACTAAAATTATGATTATAAAAAAAAAGGTATAAATAATCCTCTTCCTACAATTCTTTAATCCCATTTTTCCACTCTCTTGTATTTATTTACTCTTCAAATTAATAAAATTTCTTGTAATAAGAATATGCGAGTTAGGTTTGTTTTTTTCTTTTTTTGTTTTTCGTTCGAGTTTTCCTATTATTTTCAACCCAAGAACTATACTTAATATTATTATGATAAAAATAATCCTCGATTTTTATTGTTTATTTCAATCAAAAAGAGCATGCCAAATTATTATTAAAGATAGAAAGATATTCTTCATTGGGATTTATACTAGGTTTATTATCTTAGATTTTGAATTCACAAGAAATTTCCAGGTGAAAAAGTATGGAAGAAAACCAACTAACTGAACAAGAAACAGATACTAGAATAGAAGAAGTATTGAACGATAATCGAGCAGATAAAAAGCAAATTAGTCCAGTATTAAAGGTGATTATTCTAGGCATATTGACCTTCTTTACTATTGTAGCTGTTTCAGTTTTACACGCAAATAAACCAGAATTCCTCGCTAAAGTCAGTACGTATGAGTTATCAGAGTTTCAGGAATCGTTATTTGATTCTGTGCAATATGCTTCGTATCTTATTTTCGGTATTATTATAGGAATACTTGCTGATAGATTCGCAAAGCGGAGAATCTTTATTCTTATTGGAAGTGCTGTTTCAGCAGTTTTCTTCTTTCTAATGACGATTGTGGGTCAATATTGGCTTCTCTTGATTTTCAGGTTTATCCAAGGAGCCTTCACTGTTATGATTTGGCAGATGTTAATGACTATGATTCTTGATGTTTCTACAGAAAAGGATCGTGGAAGAAACATGGGTATTTATGGCTCTTTACTTGCATTAGGTTTTGGTTTAGGACCAATGTTTGGAGGTTTCTTATCTAAGGCGGGAGTTAATGTACCCTACTACACTGCTACTGGTCTTGTCTCACTAGTTTTTATTCTCTCTTTAGTTATTTTACGAGAAGCAGAAACTACTGCTGATAGACCCACAATTATTGACTCACTTTCAATTGTTAAAAAATATCCCCGAATTATTATCCCCAGTATATTCAATTTTGTGGATAGATTTACTATTGGTTTTATAGTCTTTTTAATACCGTTCTTCCTTAATGATGAATTAGGGCTTCCAGCTGAAAAAAGAGGTCTCTCTCTTGCAATCTTTGCTTTACCATTTATTCTTCTTCAATTTCCGATGGGCAAACTAGCAGATAAAATTGGTCGGTATATTCCTTTATTGATTGGTAGTTTATGTTATTGTATTGTTTTACCGATGGTAGGCTATTTTAGCGCCAATAATTTTACCGTGTTGTTAATACTGTTAGCTCTTTTAGGAGTCTTCTCAGGTATTTCTGCACCTGCTAATATGACTTTAGTTGGAGACTTTGTTAAAAAAGAGGATAATGCTATGGGAATGGGTTTCTTTAATTTCGCCGGAAATTTAGGTGTTACTCTTGGTCCTTTAGTTGGTAGTTTATATGGCATTTATGGATACAACACAATTTTTCTATCAGCTGGCATTGGAAGAATGATCCTGTTAGTTATTAGTGTTCTCTTGATCTTCTTAGTTTTCAAAGAAAAATTACAACCTTCTCCTAAAGGAGCTGTTGAATTAAATACTGAAAAATAATGTTCAAAACTAATAATCTAGATTCCCAGTAAGAGGAATCTAGTGACTCTTTTCTTTCGATATTCAATAATTTGAAGTGAGAAAAATGAAACGGATAATTACTAATTAAGGTGTAATCACCGTTCTGAATTCTGCAGTAAACTTTCTAAGACGATGTTGTACTTCATTAATAGCACCTGCTTCTAGTGGAACTGTTTTTGTTACCACATTAGTTAAGTCAAGTTTTCCTTTTTCTGCTAATTCAAGTAAGAAAGGTATCTCAGATAATAGGTGATCAGAACATCCAATGATTTCTTTTTCTCTACATATTGCCTCATAAGAATCGATATTGAATGGTTGTTTTGTAATTCCGACTAATCCCAATCTCCCAAATCGAGCCAATGATTTAATTCCTTGTTCCATTGTTAGTTGAAGTCCAATTAATTCTAATGCGACATCCACACCATCTCCGAGAGTTAGCTCCATTATTTTCTCCACAGGATCATTTTCTTTGGCGTTGATAGGTATCGCTCCTAGTTTTTCTGCATAAAGCAATTTTTTCTTATCAATATCTACAGCGTAAATCTCTCGAGCACCAAAAACTTTTGCTAACTGCAATGCAGAAATCCCCAATCCTCCTAGACCAAAGATTGCTATGTTTTCTCCCGGTTGAAATCTTGTTTTCCTTAGTGCATGAAGCGAAGTTGCTGAAGAACACATCATCACTGAAGCATGTTCAAATGAAACCCCATCTGGTAGCTTGTATATACCTCGAGTGGGTACAGCAATATATTCTGCGTATCCACCATCAACATCTTTCCCTATCATTTTACCCTTGACACAAAACTGTTCTGTACCTTGAATACAGTATTTACACTTACCACATGTAATCATATAATTAACACAAATACGGTCTCCAATTTGAAAATCAGTTACATTTTCGCCAATTTTTTCAATTTCCCCTGCAACTTCATGCCCTAAAGTTATTGGTAAATATCCCACAGGAGAAACCCCCGCTCTATAATGAACATCCGAATGGCAAATTCCTGCTGCTTTTATTCGAATTAGAACTTCATCTGTCTTTGGTTCCGGTTTTGGAATTTCTCTTTCCTCTAAATCTTTACCAATTTCAATTAATTGAATAGTTTTCATAGTTTGAGTTATTATCTACCTCATTTAAAACTATTTTATATTATATGAAACAAGCATTAATTGTTCTTGATGGACTCGATTAGAATAAGGATTAATATTGTTAAAAAAAAAAGCTTTTTAAGTAACTTGTGAGTCAATCAAAGTATATTCAAACAATTATAGGTGTTTCATATTTCCAACTATTACATCGGTACCAATGTAGGTTCTGTTTCAGTGAACCTTGTCTATATTGATGATGACGATAATGTTGCTACATTCAAACGACCTCATCTTGGCAATCCAAAACAAGTTCTGAACTATCTCTTAGAAGAAAAGATCGGTAAAAAAGATAACTATTATGGTGTTAGTGGTTCTTTTGGTGATATTTCTGAAATTGTTGCAGTAGAACGTGCTCTAAATTCTTTCGATGAAAAATTCGATGTTGTTCTCTCTTTAGGAGGGGAAGCACTTATTCTTTATGTCTTAGGAGAAGACGGTCATATCGCCAACGTCATGTCTCACGATAAATGTGCAGCCGGAAGTGGAGAGTTTTTCATACAACAAATTGATAGATTAGGTCTAACTCTTCCTGAAGCCATTGCACTTGCATTGAAGGGTAAGAAAACTGAATTAGCTTCAAGATGTTCTGTTCATTGTAAATCTGATATTACACACAAATTGAATCGTGGAGAAGCACTAGTTGAAGATTTATTAACTTCCGTTCTTGCGAGTATAGTGAGCAAAGTACAAGCTTTGATCTTTCAATCTCGAGCCACTGTCAAACGTATGTTAGTCATTGGCGGTGTTTCATTAAATGAAGCCTTTATTAAAATATTGCGCGAAGAGATTTCTGGTGTTAATGTAGTAATAAAAGAAGTAAGTCCCGTTTTCGAAGCATATGGAACTGCACTCTTGGTACGTGACAAACCTGTTTATCAACAAATCAAGTTAAAAATAACTAAAAGTTTCACATCTAACCCTTCCCTATCTGATTTCGAAAAACAAGTAACAATTATTGAAGCAACAGAAAATAAGACAAAATTCAAGAGGAACACTGTTTTTCATTTAGGTGTTGATGTGGGTTCTACAACAACAAAAGCTGTATTGGTTGACCCTTCTGATTCAAGCGTAGTTGCATCTTATTATGGAAGAACAAGTGGAAACCCAATTGAGGCAACAAAGAACTGTCTTGTAGAGCTTATTTCTCAAGTCGGTAATCAGAAAGTTTCTTTGGTCGGAGTAACTGGATCTGGAAGATCACTTGTCGGTGCTTTTCTGGGAACACCGGCAATTTATAACGAGATTTCAGCTCATTCCCAAGGAGCTGTTTTTTATGATCCCGAAGTTGATACCATCTTTGAAATTGGTGGTCAAGACTCCAAATATATGCTCTTGCAGAATGGTGTTCCAGTTGACTATGCTATGAATGCTACCTGTTCCGCAGGCACAGGCTCATTTCTGGAAGAAAGTGCAAAAGGTGATTTGGGTATATCTGTTTTTGATATCTCTAAAATAGCAATTGATGCAAAGCAACCTATTAGATTCAAAGCTGATTGTGCAGCATTCATAAATACGGATATTCGCACTGCACTACAAGAAGACTATGGCAGAGAAAATATCGTTGCAGGATTAGTCTACTCAATTGTTGATAATTATCTAAACAAAGTAAAAGGAGCAAGACAAGTAGGCAAAAAAATCTTCTTTCAAGGTGGCGTTGCAAAAAATCATTCAGTTGGATATGCATTCGCACAAACAACTGGGAAACAAATTATTATTCCTCCAAACCCCGAACTTGTTGGAGCGTTTGGCATTGCTTTAATTGCGAAAATTAAATTCGAACAACATGAAATAACAGAAATGCCAAAATCAACTTCTCTCGAGACTTTGATCAAAGCAGAACTTAAACATCTTGGAAGTGTTACTTGCAAATCTTGCAAGAATTTTTGCAAAATTGAGCGATATGAAGTTAGTGGTCGACGTTTCTTATTTGGTGGAAGTTGTTCAAAATACGAGCACCAGTGGAAAGGGTCCGAAAAAACAGCTGAAGTGGAAGACCTTGTTCAAAAAAGAAATGAAATAATGTTTGACGATTCAAATAATAACAAGACGAAAATTTCTAGAAGTAAAAAATCAATTGGAATTCCTCGAGCTTTGTTAACTCACAGCTTATATCCACTGTACTCCACTTTCTTAAGAGAATTAGGTTATCAAGTCATTCTCTCTGGAATTGATGATGATAAAGAATTAATGACAAATGCTCCATTTTGCTATCCAATTCAAATTTTGCATGGTGCAGTCTTAGATCTTGTAAAGAGAAAAATTAAAACGATATTTATACCACATATTGTTAAATTGACAAAAATATATACTTGGAGGGATTCAACATTCTGCCCAATAACTCAAGCAAGTCCTTACATTATCTCACAAGCATTTGAAGATACTACTATTTTAAAACCAACTCTTGATTTCTCACGAGGGTATACCAAAGAAAATGCCTTAATCAAAATGGCCGTAGACGAATTACATCACACTAAAAAATTAGCTAAGAAAGCCTTTCAAAAAGCTGTTGAAGCTCAATTAGATATTGAGAAACAATTCTTGCTTTTAGGACAAGACGCAATTAACAAATTGAAAGGGACTGATGAAATCGGTATCTTATTGGTCGGAAGAAGCTACAATGCTTTTCCATCTGAAACCTCTCTGAAAATACCAAAGAAACTCTCGAGCATGGGTATTACAGTAATACCTTTTGATTTTCTGGAAAAAACTGATACAGACGATATTCCCTGGTATTTTGCAAACTATGTCAAAGTAGCAATTGATCTTGCGTTAAAACACGAAAATCTCTACGTACTCTATATTAATAGTTTCAGTTGTACAATAGATGCTTTTATTCAAAATTATGTTAGTACCGAGATGACTTCAAAACCTTATCTCTTTTTAGAATTGGATGCACATACTGCAGATGCGGGGATCCAAACACGATTAGAAGCCTTTCTTGAAATTGTTAAAAACTACAAAATAAGTGAGAAAATAGACAAAGAAGATTCATTTCAAGTAGCACAAGTAAAACGTAGAAATGGAAAAACAGTAGTAATAACTTCCCAAGGGAAAACTCTCGATATAAAAGACTCTCGAGTCAAACTCTATTCACCAAGCTTTTCAAAAAATCATACCGATATCGGTGAAAAATTCATGTCTATGTTTGGCTTTAACATGGGTGTTGCCAATGACATTAAACTAGACTACGCCGTGAAAGGATTAAGATGTAGTTCAGGAAAAGAATGTATTCCTCTTCCAATCGTTTTAGGTCAAATAATGACTCTTGTTGAAAATAAAAAACCTGAGGAACTTATAGGTATGTTCATGATTCGTGGAGGTTCACCCTGTGCCGTTTATAGCTATTATCATTACATTGAACAATTTTTAGAAAGTAATAAAATAGAAAATGTTTTCATTTATAGATTGGATTATCTTACAAAGTTCTTAGGTATGAAATTAATTGATGTTTTGCGCTTTTTCCCAAAAGCAATGGTAATTGCTGATATTATTGATGAAATTGAAAGCTCTCTCCGAGTTGTAGGTGATCAAGATAGTTTAGATTCACTTCAGAGAGTTTGGGGAGAATTTTTGAACAACATTACCAACAAAAGAAATTTTACCAAAGGATTACCGAGGCTCATTAGAAATATTAGAAAAATACCTCGAAAAGACTCACCAATAGACTATCCAAAAGTACTGATCAGTGGTGATTTCTTTGTGCGATTTAGCCCCTTCTTTTTGAAGGAATTACGTGATATTTACAGTGAAAATGGCATCATCGTTAAATCCTCAGATTTACTTGAATTAAATTTGTATGGTACAAGTTTTAATGGTGGTTATGAGGTTTTGAAGAAATGGAATAAAGACCCCACGAAATTCTTAACTCAATTGAGAGCTTTTCTCACACCTTGGGATCTAGCTTCTAGAAACCTAATTATTTCAAAGATTGTTTTAAAATTTCTACATTCACTTGAAAGAAGAATTAGAAATCGATTCAAGAAAACAAGATTATTATATGCTGAACCAAATGATATTGGAAAGCTGATAAATCACTCTAGCCCTTATATCTCTCGTTTAATTTTTGGCGAAGCAATTCCAACAATTGGTAAAGGATTAGAAACTTTGGAAGAGTCTGCATATGATTCTCTGATATTAACTGGTCCCTTTAATTGTCTGCCATACAAAATATCTCAGGCAATTTTGAAACCTATTTACTTTGAACATAACACTCCTTTCCTAGTATTTGATGTAGATATTACCGCAATTACACCCAACACGAAACGATTAATTCATGCCAACATTGAACAAATAAAAAGAAAAAGAACGCAAAATCTTCGTGAAGTAAAATGGTCTCATAGAGTAGAGAGTAGATTGAAATCACAAGAAAGAAAGCAAGAACGCAAAAAAGAACGTTTATACAGAATGGTTCAACGGAAAGAAAAAATTTGGTCTCAACAATTAGAGCGAACTGAAAGGCGACTTAAGAATCGAACGATTATTAATCTGATTAGATGGAGGAGAAAATAGGCTACTTGTTGGTTCATCTTTTCTTCATCAATTATTATTTTTTTATTAAAAAAAGATTTAAATTGAACAGAATTCTTTTAAAATGTAGTTTGAATAAAATAGTATTAATTAGAAATGATGGTTTTTTTACCATAATATTCTAATTAAATAACTTGAAACACAAAAAATTATTATAAAAGAAGCGCTGAAAACTCATTGCTCGGTAATGTGATTCTTACTTAGGGAATAGATCAATATGAAAATCGTTGAAAATAAACCTCTAAATATACTTTTCCAAGTAGCTATTGCTGTTGGAATTGCTGGACTAGTAATGTTCTTGATTCAAGAAATTATTACTATTTGGACTGGTACTGCATATACAGTGATACTTGTAATCGCTGACTTCATTGGAATTATTGCTCTTATTACATTTATTGTGTGGATGTTTCTACCAACTAATAGAGACATTACTTTGAATGTTGCATTTATTAGTAGTGCAGTTTATGTTTTATTATACTCATTTGCTCACTTCTTCGTTATACAATATCGAAGTTCAATTGGCTCCGCACCTTCAACAGGAAATATTCTTAGTGATTTTATAGATTCAGGAGTTAGCTTTATTGGCTTAGTAGCTTTAACATTAATCTCTATAATGATGGTAATTGTTTTTGCTCTTAGGTTTGTAAAACGAAGTGCAATGCCTGTATATGAGAAATTTGCAACATTGATTTGGTTGTTAGTTTTAGCTATTTATGATTTCGGTGGATTCTATTACGTCAAGCAAAGCATAACATATGGAACTTCAGGAGCTCCATTAACAACACTGCTAGGAATAACTTTCTTACCAAATACTTTGGAACTTATTTTCCTTCTCTTTGCAGCTCTTATTGTAATCTTCAAACTGTTTGGAAGATTGGATAAAAAAGTCGAAAAAATTCTTGTATTGACTTTAGTAAATACTTTCTTCCTCACTTTTGCTATTGCTACAGTAAATGCAATAGGCTTTGTTACTTCAATTACAGCACGAATTCCATCTGTGATCGGTAATCATTTCATCATGGCTGGTACACTGCTAGCAATAGTTATCACTTTTATCATGTTGGGAAAAGAATATCCTGTTAGATCAAGACAATAGAAATAAGAAAACAAAATTCTTATTTCAAATTCTTCTTTTTCTTTTTTTGAAAAAAACTGATAATAAATATCGTTGAGAGAACTATTTTTATTGATGAATTTGCTCTGCTTGTTTCTTCCACTGCATTGGAATTAGGTGCTGTATCTGTTATTACAGCTGTAACTGTGGTATTTTCATCTTTGAAATCCCAATCTAAATGAACAAACCTGATTGAATAATTCAGTGAGACTTCAGCTAAAAAGCTTCCTTCTCCAATACTTATTCCATGAGCTAAAAGAGTGCTCGATCCTTCTTCTCCAGGAAGAATAGCTAATGTATAGATTGAGATGTTGATAGTATCTGAGGTGCTTACGAAAGACCAATACAGGGTTTGGTTTTCTATGTGGAAAATACCCAAATCGATATTCAATGCTCTAGAATAAGCTATCTCTTGGGAACCAATCCACGGACTTTCGGATCGACTCATTTCCATCGATCTACTTAGAATTAAAAATAAAATTAAACATACTATTCGAAATTTATTCTTTCCCAAATATTTTACCCTCAATTAAAGTCAAAATCTAATTCGTATAAAGTTATTGTTAATTATTTTGTGAGAATGATGTTTTTTGAATTAAATTGACGGAAGAAATAAATTAGTAATCAGCTTATTTAGTAACCATGCCTTTTACACCGTTTCATTTAGGGTTTGGTGTGTTCATATTTGCAATATGCCCCTTTATTGATATTACAGCAATTTTGATTGGAACTATAATCATTGATATAGAAGGAGTTCTTTATTTATTGTTTAAAATTGGTGCATTACATGGCTACTCTCATAGCTTGCTTGGAGTCATGATTTATCTAATTCCATGTACGTTTTTCAGTTGGATATTTTACAAGCTGTTAGCAAGAATGACAAAAATAGAATTTAGATTTAACTGGATATTATCTGGTATCTCAAGTCTAATTGGTCTAATATCACACATCATTTTTGATGGTAGTTTATATCCGGAGATGATGTCTTTGTATCCATTCTCCAAAGTCCAAGGACACCTCATAGGAATCATGTCCTATCAAACAGTAATTATTATTTTAATATCTATGTTCGCAGTAGGTGTTCTTATTATAGCAGTAAAATCTTTATTGAGGTTTAAATTTGAGAAAAATATCTTATTATCCTATAATTTATTGAAACCATTAAACATAGAGGACTCTATACATACTGAATCGTAAGGCAATTTTTTTCTTCTCTTGTTTTTTCGATTTCCTAAAGACAATTCATTATTTATGAAAGGGAAGATTAAAATCTCGATTTTGTCTCTCTATCTTTATTTGCTCCAGAAAAGAGCTTATTTGATGATCTCTTTTGTGTTTGAATATTTTGTCTTTAAACTTCTTCTCCAAAAGAGCTTCTATCTGAATAAGCAGACGGTCATCGTAAGGTTTGAAATTCAATTTGCCTTCTGCAGTTCTTTCGATAGTTTCTACTATAGTATAGAGTTTGGAAATTAATCTTTCTTCAATTTCACTATGGATGTTTTGTCTTACAGGAAGTCTTTCATTGAAGTCTTCTTCTTTTGGCATCACTTGCTCCCTCACAATACTATATGCCGACAAAAAATAAAAGACTTTTGTAAGAAAAAGAAATACGATGGAAATATATCCATTGCTCATCGTTTTTTCATCTGAATTTATGGGATTCAAAGTAAGCAAGGTGAACAATTTCACATTCTGTTATCAGGTGTCCAAAATTTAGAATAAAATTCTCATCTGCTAAAGGTCCAAAATGGATAGGAACAAAGTATTCAGGTTGAATGATATCAATTACATCTATGATTTCTAAATCTGTCATAGTTTGACATCCAGGACCTAAAGGAAGTAATGCTACATCAATTAAACCTGTTAGTTGACTATATTCTTCAATATTCTTGGAATCTCCTGCATGAAAAATAGTAAACCCATTTATGTTTACAATATAGCTAGTAAAATTCTCTTCTTGAGGATGGCTTGCAAGATACACTTCAACTGGAAGTGTATACATATAGAATGCTGTGATATCAAAGAGACTTACTTGATATTCATCTTCGGGGTTAAGTCCTATTCCATCAAATGATGCTATGGCTGCTGTCATACATTTTGGAAAAATATTAACGGTCTCATTTTTTTGTAACATATCAATAATTATCGGTTGGTAATGATCCGAATGACTATGCGTTATTAATATTGCATCTGCAAGTTTAGCACTATAATCTTCTGGAAGTTCAATGGGATCAATGTATAATCTCATCCCTCGTGTTTCAATCATAACTCCCGCGTTATCTAGTAATGTTAAATTGACTGCATTGTAGTTGAGTATTGAAAGAGTTATAATTGGTGTTGCAACAGCCGTTACTGTTAACATCACTCCAATACCTATGAAAATTTTAACTCTCTTTGTAAACTTCATACTATCTAAATTAAAACAGTTATATTAAAACTTCTCGACATTTTGGAGAATTAATTCTCGCCTATATGAGAACAATACTATTTCTTCCCTCGTAGGATTTTTACTAGTACTTTTAATATGCTTAACAAGATTTCAAAGTTTCTTTAATATCATTCTTGTATATCATAATAAGCCAAGCGATATTTTGAATGAATTGATTTATTTCAGTAAAGTCTTGCCCTTTCAGTAGTTCAAAGACTTTTTCATCAGAATTTTGAATGAATTCGATAGCAAGTTCTTCTCCTTTGGATAACTTCGCCATGATTGTTTCTATACATTCTTTCGTAAACGTTTTTTCTTCATCAACTTGATCTAAGAGTAATTTGTATGCTTGATAGTTTTTCTTTTTACTTGCCTTAGTTGTTGATGTTTCCATTGTGTCATCAAAAAATACTTTGGCTGTTCGCATAAAAATAGAGACACTTTTATTTCTATTTTCATCATCAGTGAAAATTCGTTTCCCTGCTTCTACTACCAACCCAACATCCCCCAAAGTCCGAATATATCGATATAGTGTTTTATCCGATTTCTCATTTCCTTCAGCTGCATATACCTCTTCAATTTCCTTTATGGTTTTAGGCCCTGTTCTCAAGACGGTCAAAAGAAGTCCATAATCCTTATCATAGAAATATTTTGAAACCTCTTTATCTTTGACTTTCAAAGTGACTCGCTGATTGTAGGTTATTACATCTTGTTCACGCATCTAAATCTCCAATATATTTGTCGTAACTATGAAATATTAATGTTTTCTCACCTCTTAGGAGTGCTGAACAAATCACAAACTAGTCGGACAGACAATACAAGTCTTTTCTCAATAGATAAACCTCTTTCTCAATGAATGAGAAAGTTTATATACTTGTGTATTTATTATATAGTCAAGGTGAAAAAAATGTCACAACCATTCCTAAATAAAAGAGAAAAAATATCATCAACCTACGAACGCTTCTTGGATAAAAGATTATCAAGTGCTGAACAGTACTTGTTACTTTCCCACAGATGAGTGAATAAGTGTGGATAAGGAAGGTAACTTCCTTTTATTCATTCATCACACAATATTTTTCTAATTCTAACTAATTTCAAAAATCTCCATTATTAATAATGAACTTCTGTTTTTGTAAGACTTCTTGTGAGGATCAAAGAATTTCCTTTTCATTTAAAGATAAAATTGCTTAATATCTTCAAATTCATTGCTAGTGAGTTGTTTTATTGTTATTTTCCTTGAAAACGAGTTTATATTTTTCAATCAAATTGATGAATTAAGTAATAAGTATACCTTTATAAGTTGAAACAGAGAACAAATATCTTGTATACATTCAAAAAACAAGAAGAATGAAAGTAAGAGATTTCAGTAATTAGATTATGTAAAAATAATTTTTTTAAAAAATCAAACCTTCCAATTGATTGTTTTGAGTTTATGTATAACAAAAAATTATTCGGTGAAAAAACAAAATGAATAACTATAACGGATACAACCGCGAACCAAGAGAAATGCATAAAGTCACATGTGCTGACTGTGGAAATGAAACAGAAGTTCCATTCAAACCAGATGGCGAAAGACCAGTCTATTGCCGCGATTGTTACCAAAAAAGAAAGCCAAAAAGATACTAAGTTTCTTAGTTACATAATCTAGTTGAATACTAACTATCTTTTTGAATGTTATATTCAACCTTTTCTTATTTTTTGATTTAATTTACTGTTTATTTAAGAAGTAATTATTCTCTAATAAATTTATTTTTGAGAAAAATAAATGTGACTTTTCTGATTTATTCAAAAAAGTGCTAATCTATTCACGTGTTTTTCTTCATTCGAACCAATCCACATTCCGGACAAATAAATTTAGTTTGTTTATGAAATCCTCCTTTTCTTTTCACAGGTTTCATATGAACTCGCAAATTTTTTAATCGGCAACGTGAACATTCCATATAAATCACATTTTGATTTTCAATAAAATGTTTTAAAATTATCTCTCTCTTAAAATTTATTATGTAATAGAAAAAACAAGAAAGGAAAAACAATTGCTATCTTTTTCTTTTCTTTGAAAAATATCGCCCCTTTGAAATGGCAAAAACGCTGAGTATACTAGAAATGAAACCAATTGCTGATACTCCTTGTGAAGGTTGTAATTTGAAAGCAGGCATATTATAATCAACCTCCTCAAATAATAGTGATGTAGATACATCAACAGCATAACCATTGATTTCACCAGAACAAGAACCCTCATATCTTGATCCCAATACAATTCCTGTTAACTTATGAATAGAAATCTGATAATTACTTGTACCTGTAATATTCGAAATGAAACGTTCATTTGAACGAATATCTATCATTTCAACGACCCATTCAGCAGTAAACACATCACTTTTGGTCTTGCTTGTATAGTCAATAGTATAATTAGCATTGTCAGATGTAGCTGTTAAAAAAAAATGAGCAAAATTGTAACTATATAAGTTTAGATATTCCCAAGTTGATTCTGTGATATCTATGAATGGAACAAAAGTAGGCATATAGAGTATTTGATATCCTTCTGCGAATCGTGTTTCTGCAGTTTTCCAATTATTTGCAAATGATCCCATTACGTTAAAAACGTACATTACTGAGTCTGGAATTAAATATTCCACAACATCTAATCCTATATAACCAATATCTTCGGAATCTTCTGCTGCAAAAGTAACTTTTACAAGAGCAGATGAAACATCATCTATTTCCACTGAAAAAGAGTGGCCTTCTTCGATATTTTTCCCATAAATACTTATCCCTGAAGTTTCAAAATAATCTAAACCTATTGCTGCTTCAAGAGAAGCTTCAGAAATAGAGTAATTTATCTTTTCTCCTTTGCTCACATTAAAAGTGCATGCACTAAATTGTAAATTTACCAACAAAGCACTCAATATGATTTGAAAAATAATTATCCAAATTTTCTTAATAATCATTATCTCCAATTAATCTTCATTATAAAAAACATATAAAAGATATATAAAGCTATTTTTATTGAAAAGTATTTGTTGTCAATTTTAGAAACTCTTAAATGAAAGAATTACCTTGTTTTATTATATTAGGTGGTATATTGTGAACAAGAAAATAATAATCATATTAATAACAAAAATATCGCTTATTACCATTTTAATGGTCAATACCACATCTATTCAATCAGCAGATCGATCATGGCATGCAGGTGAAGTGTATTTCTTTGGAAGCTCTTATGATATACACGAAATACTTAGAACTCATTCTCCTGATCTTCAAACAATTGTTGATATTAGTGGTGAAATGCAATTTTCTTATAATATCACTGGAATAGATTTAATACAAGAGAGATATCAAGCAATTTATACAGATAATTCAGGACCATCCACTACTACAAATCGGCGCTTCATTTGGGAAGATTTTGTTGAACGTTATTTAGAGAATCTCTTTGATGCTACTTATGTGTGGGATTATGAACACAATAGCACAGTTCTCACTGGTTTTAGTATTTCTTCATCCAAATGGACTTTCATTGAACCACAGTGGGATAAGATAAATAGTGGATTCGCAAATGATTTTCTCAACACATCAGAAATTATTGCTACAGTAAATGATCCCTATTCTTCAGTCATTCACAACATTACTTTAGGTTCTTTTCTTAATGATACAAGTTCATATACGATAATGGGGAAAGATAATTTAGAGGATGCTAAGAATAAATTCACAGAAAAAGTCACCAAGTGGTTTTTAGAGCTTGATTTAACCGGACTTTTAATGACCGGTATTTATAATAGTACTTTAGGATACAATTTATATCATCCTGCTGAAAAAGCAACAATTTCCTATGAAGTTGAATATTCCAAAGGAGGGGTTTTGAATAAATTGCAACTAGGTAGTTTTTCAAATTATACATTCACTGATTATTCAGTTGAATCTTTGATGAATCACCTAACTGTTCTTGGTGGTATAGAATCACTTGAAGGCAATTTTCCAATTTTAATGGTATTTCCCGCAATAATCTTTGTAGCTATTTTTGCGCTGAAAATTAGAAAAGAAAAGAATCGGAGGGTTTGGTGATTACTATGAAGCAAAACACAAAATTTTTCATGTTATTCCAATTAACAATACTAATTTTTGTAATGGTAAATCCAACAAATAGTCAAGCAATAGGAGAATCTTGGGAAGCTGGGACCTTCTATACATTCAACACACGTGACCTTGAAAATTTTTCTTTCATCAATGAAAAGGAAGATACTGAATCGCATTCGGATACGTTAATTCTCAATGAGTTTAGTTTCAATATCACTAGTATTAACAATATTACAAAAAACTATGATAGAGATAGTTATGACTCTTATGGGAATGTAGCATCATCTACAAGTAGTTATGATACAGAAATTTTTAGTAATACAAGGTTAAGATTGAGTGACATGATACAAGCAAATTACGATTGGAATTATGAATTCAATACAACTGTGCTTACATCTTTTACTTGTAATGTTAATCTAAATTCATGGTTTTTTATTGAACCAAACTGGACATTGATTAACAACAATTTTGTAAGTAATTTCGTTGAATCAGAAATTATTTTTACTCTTTCTGATCCTTTCAACCCAATCATTCATAATTTTACCTTAGGCGATGTTCTCGATGACGCAGCATCATTTGCAATATTGGATAAGGATACTTTTCCAGAAATAAATCAGCAATTTGTAAACGGTATTTCTCGCTGGACATTTACATTTGATTTTTCAAACAGAATATATTTTGGAATCTTCAATAACACAATAGGTGAATTGTCATATCATCCATATGAAACCTACATAAAAACTCTTGAATTTGAATACTCATCTGGAGGGATTCTCAAGGAATACTTCCACAGAACCGAAGTTAAATATACTTCACTCAAACAAATTTTAATATATTTAGATGAAGATGGAGTTACATTTGGAGCTTTGCCAATATCTACCCAAGATTCTAATTCTGCATACCTACTATCCATCCCTGCGATTCTCGTTGTAGCCATAGTTTACAAAAATCAAAAAAAGAAGAAATGATTTATCCTCTTTCTTCTTCTATTTTTCATTCAAATATAATTATAATAATATAGTGAATATCTAACAATGTAATTTAATTGAGAAATTAAAGAGAAAATTTATTTAGAGTTACTTTTTAAACCATAATTATTAATATAAAATTAAGCATAGTAAGTGTACACAGTTGCATATTTAGTAAATTATATTTTTATCTACAAAAGGATGAAAAAGGTTAATGAAACAAATCAAATTTAAATTATCTTTTACAAAAAAAGCTGTTCTTGTATTAGTCGTAATGTTATTTAGTTTAGTTTTTACTGGTTTTACATTTAATCCACAACTAATAAGTGCACATTCACCAATAGCTTATCCTGCTGAAATATTTTCTATTTGGAATAATACATCCCCAACTCTTGATGGAAGTATAGATTTCAACCCTCAAAACACATCTAAGGAATGGGCTTATGCTGCTGTTTATGATTTATATGATGAAAATACCACTGTTAGTGGTAAATTGTTCTTACAAAATGATAATGAAAGTTTCTTCATTGGATTAGATGTAATTTCATTTGAAACAGAAGATCCAGTAACAGATTGGGGTATGACTATTTATTTTGATGTTGATCATAATGGGTTCCTTTCAGATAGTGATAAATCAATCTACTTTGTATCAAATTCATCTGATGATTTTGTAATTTATCGTGATTATTCTATTTCAGAGCACGGTTGGACTGTCATTGAAAGTAATAATCCTGAAACAAGTCTTCCAAGTGGTATCTATTTAGCAACTGATTTCTCTCAGTCTGCTTTTGAAAATGATACAGATCATAGGCAGTATGAGATTGAAGTACCTTTCACAACAATCTCAAGTGGTACTGGTAAAAGCTCAGGAATTGCTATTGAAGTAACAAACGATTTTGCAACAAATTCTGCAGGAATTACTTGGCCATTTATAGAAGATAATCTCTTCAACATCAGAACACAATCAAGTGTGTGGGGTGATATTTCTTTTGGTGAAAAAAACAGAAATAGTTTTGACTTTCTCATTGAGGATAATTTGAATGTTAAAGATTCAGCTATTGGCTACAATAATGGAACATACATAATCACAGCAGATATTGACGGAGACGGTGATTCTGAACTGATAGTTAGTTCTAATAGGTCCGTTTTAGGTGATAAAAATCTATTAGCAATATTCGATTACGTGAGTGGTGGTTATCAGAGGATCTGGTCTAGCTGGACAACGAGTCATCAAGATTTGATTGATTTTACAGTATTGGCGATGGCTGCATTTGATTTCGATGAAGATGGAAAAGATGAAATATTTGCAGTGGGGATTGATCGGTCTATTCTTAGATTTAATGATTGGAATAGCAGCAAAAGTGATTTTGAAACTAGTGAAGTCATTTTCGAACATTCTAATCCACTCATGGGTTATCTTGAAATTGGCGATGCTTCAAATGATTTTGAACCCGATTTGGTATTTGGTGATCAAAATGGTTATCTCAATATTTTAGAATATAGCAGTGGAACAGACACATTCAATCACGATTCACGATCCCCCTCTAGAACGAAAATAGATGGATCATATCCATATAGAATACATGAAATTGAATTGGGAAATATCGATTCAGATAATCAAATTGAAATACTTTTTAATTATCAATACTCAGCTGATAACCAACTATCAGAAACGCTTCTATTGATCTATGAACGGTCTCCCGCAAAATATCTCGATAATCTTGATGACGATTTGCCGGCTATTTCCTCAGTTACTACTGCTGATTACTTTGGTCATACAATTATTGTAGCAGATGTAGATAATGATTCAGTTAATGAAACTATTATTGTAGGTAAAAACTATTTGAGAGTTTTTGAGCAAAACTCTTTTACTGATTCTTCTCCACCACTGGAATTTTTGGTAAATGATGAAACAACAGAACCATTAATGGCTGGCGGTGCAACTGTTGGAGACATTAATAATGATGGAATAAATGAGCTGATATTTGGTGCTAACAATGGTACTCTCTATATTGGTCGCGTAGTAGATAATGGAACAGCATTAAGTTTTCATTTGAATTGGTCTGCGGACTTAGGAAGCAGCTTAGGGTACCATGGTTCAATGCTCGTTGAGGATTTCGATGGAGATGGAATAAATGAGCTTGCCGTAGGTGATAATTCCGGTCAAATTTTTATTATTGGTAAAGGAGATGCACCTGAACTAACTATTACAAATCCAAGTTCTGGCTATGTTTCTTCACAAGATCATATCCTTGTTACTTGGGATGCTTCGGATGATCATCAAGCATTGCACTACGTTGATATTTATGTTAATGGTATTTTCACAAATAGACTTGGTGGAGCACAAACAGGGACAATTGTTTACCTGTCTCCCGGTCAAAATAGTATTGAAGTTGATGCCAATGATTTCTCAGGATTAAATACAAGTAAAATCATAACTGTGAAATTTAATGTGAAAGCACCACAAGTAACAATTACAACTCCTACAAACTATTTCGAAACATCTCTTAGTTATGTTGACATAACCTACTATAATACTGATCCAGATGGGGACTTTGATCACTATAAAATATTTCTCAATGGTGATGAAATAGAAAATGATACTATCGATGAATCTTATCGTTTAGATTTATCTTCTAGTGGTGAAGGGGAAATGAATATTACCATTGTAGCTATTGATGATACTTTACTTGAAGGTCGAGCATCATTATTTATCATCAGAGATATTTCTGCTCCAAATTTAACGATTTCATCACCTAGTGATGGTGCAGCAATTAAGACCTCAGAGCTAGAATTTACTTGGACAGCTAATGATACACATACTGATGTTGAATATTTTGATATCAAAGTTGATGGAGTGCTTTATGATACTACAACAGATTATTCAGCAACCATAAATTTTGGAATAGATAAAGAATTTCTTGTTGAAATTATTGCCTATGATTCACTAGGACATAGTGTTACTAGTTCAGTTACAATAACTCGAGATCTGGTTTCTCCAACTGTTTCTTTTGATCCTATAGGTTTGCCAAAGCTAATAGATGGAACTTTTTATACTAATAATCCAAATCTCTTTCTTTCATGGAATGCTACGGATAATGAATTTGGTTCTGGAATTATTTCAAGTAGAATAACAATTAATGGTCTGTTATATGATACTTATCCTGCGGAAACACAAGAAGCAACAATTAATCTTGGAAATGATAGCTATAAGAATATCTATGTTATCACTTATGATAAAGCAGGAAATTCTGCGGAAAATAATTTTGCCGTAATTCTTGATAGACTTGCACCAACATTATTGATTGACAATCCTGAAAATAATTTTACTTCTGGATTAAATTATACAATTGTCACATGGAATGCAAATGATGCAGGTGTTGGTGTTCTCAAGTATGATATCCTTATTGATGGTGCAATTGATGTAACAATAGCAGATCCTGATACTAATCTATACTACGTTTTGCTTCCAATTCCTAAAACCTATAATATCACTGTTAGAGTAACAGATGTTCTAGGGTACTCTTTTGAACAAACAATTAATGTTACTTATGATCCTCTTGCACCAACCATTCTCATCACCAGTCCTACTAGCATGGAAAGTTATTCCAATTCTTCAACGATTACTGTAAATTGGGATATTAACAACTTAATTATTGATCATTTCGAAATTTATTACAATGATACACATGTTGGTAATTACACAAGCACTATTTTTACCGCCGAAATTTATTTTGCTGATATCATTCCTAATGAATATCAAGTGTATAATGTTACGATTTATGCAATTACTACTGAAGCAAAAATATACTCAGATTTTCATTGGATAATAATTGATCAAGTAGCACCTACGATTTCTATTTCAAGTCCAGGTTCAATTAATCCAATTCTCGACTATGACCTTCAAATTGAATGGTTTGGTGAGGATGAAAAATCAGGAATAGAAATATTTGTAATTGAAATTAGTACAACGTCAATTATTAAGAGCTCTAACAGTGTGAGTCACATATTAGATGTAACTGGTTTAGATGGATTTTATAACCTAACAATTATCGCTAGTGATGTTGCGGGAAACAAAGCAAGTGATACAGTAGAGATTCAAATAGCTCTTCTTATACCCGATTTTATTACAACCTTGGAACCAATAACTATTCAAAATGATTTTGAAATTCAGTTTAATTTAACAATAACTAATCCTAGACTAGGCATAAAATCTATTAGCATTTATGCAGATGGAAGTGAAAATGTTTACACAGTTAGTTATGGAACTAATTATGTTACAGTTCCTTTTTGGTTGCTTGTCAATACTTCTGCAAGTGATTTTCAAGGAAATTCGGGTCTTCACAACATGTCAATATCTGTTATTGATAGAGTAAATCGTGAGACTAAGAAAAATTATGCTGTGGTTATAGATCAGGAGAATCCCGAATTTTGGCCTGGACAAGATCCTGTTCTGGGTTCTATCGTGCTAAGCACCTCAACAAACGAGGTATTTTGGAATGATGAACCAAGTTCAAACATCTATGATCTGAAAATTTTTATTAAAGAATTATATGGCTTGAGCGGTGTAAATATCTCTATTGTTGGAGATGGATATGATGAAACGTATCAAATGATTCATAATGTTGTAAACTCTCATGATGAGCATCATCAATATGATATAAAACTGGATTTCAATGATTTGTCTATTGGGGACTACTCGCTAATCTTTTCTTTCAAAGATACTGCTGGAAATAGTAATAATAAAGCATTTTCCTTGTCGCTTAAAGCAGCTGCAATTCCTACAACACCTACGACTGTTATAGAACCAACCAATTCATTTCTGTACATTATACTTGGTGCTTCTCTTGCCATTGTACTTGCATTTGTTTTTTCTCTAACTCTGAGGCAACCTCTAAGCAATATCGGTTGGCAAAAGGAATTAGTTGTTGTTGTATTTGTACTAAGATCGGGTCTAACCGCAGTTTTTGTTCCTTATTCTCATGAAATAACTACTGATGAACAATTATTTGGAGGTGCTATGAGTGGAATTCGTGGTATACTTGAGGAAATAATTGGAATGCGTGGAAAAGCGGAAGTAGAGAAAGTAGAATTTGGTGATAAAACGCTATTGATTTGCCCTGGAGAATTTGGCGATGCAGTTCTTCTAGTGCATAAAGATAAACCAATCCATTCCAAGCTTTTATCAAATTTTGCTGCTGCATTTGAAGAAGAATATGTCGATGCACTTCAAAATGACACTCATGTTAATTTTAGCCAATATGAAGGCACTATTGAGCTTATAGAGAGCTTTTTTGGTCCCATAGAAGATTTGGATTTACAACTGCCTTTGCAAGCTGAAGTTGTAACAAACGCAGAAATTGTTGAACCAATGAAAATAGATCCTAAAGAATCCTTGCTAGGGTCATTTTATCAAGAGATATTTGCTACAAATGATCAATTCATTGAGATTTCTGATAAAACAAAGGTATTCATTGGTGATGCGATAATCTTGGTTGAACAATCACTTAATGCACTTATATCACGTGATTTCAAGATGGCTGAGGGAAAAGCTAAAACAGCATTGAAGAGTTTAGAATTTGCTCGACAATCAAAAGAACCTGTGGGTGATTTTTCCAAACTTATAAGAGTGCTACCAAGAATAGCAGAGATTGTTTTGAATGGTGCAGAAAGTAGTAAAAGAGGGGATACAAAGGAAGTGCACATGGCAATAGAAATGGCTTCCCAATTATTCTTAGAACAGATAACATAAATGCTTGTCAAATGATAAACATCTTGATAATTATTTACTACAAAGATAATGAAGCGAAGAGATTGAGGGACAATCTTCTTCTATTTTTTTCTCTCAAAACAAATTCTAATCAAGGCTCAGGAATTGTTTTAGTTTTGTCACCTACTATTGCTTGTAATTCTTCTAGTGTGCATGGTCCTTCAGTAGGCACATAAGTTAATCTAACTTTCAACCAATAGAGTGCCCATTTTGCACCATGTAGTACTATTTCATCTTCTTCTCTTTTGGTTATATTCTCTAAAACCTTCTGAACATTTCTGCCACCAATTCTTCCTAGAGACCAGGTAGCAAAAGAGCGTCTTCGCCAATCTGAATCATTTTTCAAGATTTCACTAAGTGTACCACTGGCTTTTTCTGCTTTGGTTTCCATATTACCAAATTCTCAGATAATAGTACATTGTTTAGAATTAGTTTGTGTATTCACAAATTCTTGCAGCATCTCCTTAGTTTGAACTATACTTTTTGACCCCGATACTATATCTGATAATATCAAATATTGCATCTACTTATCATCCATACTTAACTTTCCATTTAAAATCAGGTTTTTTCATTCATCTATACACTAATCTGATTCTATTTCAATCTGAAATGGTTTTCTAGAATAGATTTGATTATCCTTTAATACGAGGATCGTCAACTATCTGAATTCTATTTTCTTCTGAGTCTTTTAGATTGAAATAGGAGATAATATTGGAATTATCGTAAATCTCTGTTGGCTTCAGACCTTGTTTGATGAAATATCCTCTGGTTTCTTCTAAATTTTCAACTTCGAAAGTTAAAACACCTTGCTAAATAAATTTTGAACGTTAAAAGTAGACAATTCTAAGGCGAATTGAAATAAATATTTAATTGGATAAATCAAAAATTCAAATGTCAGGATATTTAGTATAATTACTTAAAATCTGAGATGAATAGAATTGCAAGCTGAAAATCGTTTAATTTCAATGAGAAGAATAGTTGATTTTGGCATACTTTTGTTGCAGTAAAAAAGAAAATACCGCTAAATCATAAACAAAAAAATTCTCTTGTTTGTGTCAATTAAAATTAGCATTCATCTAGGTAAAATCTGCAAGACCCCAAAAGAAAGTAAAATCGGCATTCATAATGGATTCTTGAGTATCTTCCTTCTCATCAACTTCTTTGATTTTAGCCCAAAGTGCAGTAAATTCTTGCTTTACCCTATCTAATTTTTCTTTGGAACAAAACCACATGCCAATTTTATGAACTGGCGTTTTCTCAGATTCCTTGAATTGTCTTTCTGACATCATGCTTAATTGATTTATTTCCCGCTGCATTAAACTATTTGCAATTAACAAGGAGAAAACTCTAAACTCTCTTTCCTTACCTTCAAGTTCCTTTTTATCTACTTGATACAAATCGAAGAAATTCAGAAGGATATGATAATGCTTCAAACCTTCACTCCTTTTGACATTAATAATTGAATATTCTTCTAGTAATTTAAGATGATAATACATAGCTGTTTTTTGAATCAAAATGACATTCATTAATTCTTTAGCAGTAATTCCTGGCTTTCTCAAAACTTCAAACCAAATGGCAACTCGAGTAGGATCCAGCATTACTTTTCTAATTAGCTCAAAAATTTCATGTGTTGCCAAAGATTGGCTGTTCATTTCTGCCATTTCATTATCACAATACTAATTTTAATTTGATATATTATTAAGTTTACTCCTATGTTTAGGAAAGGGTTCAATTATCTTTCCTATATATGGGAAAATATTCTCTTACTCTGATTAGAGTGTATTGGGAAAAGTGGTGCAAATGGAAATTGATTGTAAAATAGAAAAAATTACTGCTCGAACTGCAATAAGTAGAAGCTTTATAGATAAAAGCGATACGCAAACAAATTTGGATGTTATTGAATTTTATGATTATCTAATTCTTATTGATCCCTCACCAAATGAGGACGCTGCAAAGATAATGAAATCTCTAATAAAAGAGAAATATAAAAAACCAGTGATTTTCCAATGAAAAAAGGAAAAGAGAACATTAGCGATAATAATGTACTGCTAATGCTTCATCAAATAGTGAAGTTGGATCTGCAGGCAAAGTAGTGGCATTATCAATAACCTGTAAAAGTAGTTCTCGATCGCCAATCATCTTAATCATGATTACTTTGTTGTAATAGATTGGAAAACTGAATTCTTCACAGAAATAATAGTAGATATCGCCATCATTTGTTACTTGGCTAAAATTACGATTCATAAAACCACTATTAGTAGGATTAAATCTTTGAACTCTTCTATCCCAAGTAGAGTTCTCAGCATTACCTATCGAGATTACTCCTTTTGAGGCATTTATATTACTGTAAACTAATGCAAGGCCTCGCTCTTCTGCTTCATGACCAGTCCAACCTTCACGTGCCCAAATACCCTGTGCTGTATTTGGTACATCAAAATCAATTTTTCCACAATGACCAAGGGGATACACAGGTCCACCCCAACCTCCAAGTTTATCCAATAGAGCCTCTTTTAAAGTATCAGTGAAATAAGCTAAAGGACAGACTGTATTTTGAAAAGTACTAGAAATATCAGCATTCACCCATTCTAAATTGACTCGAGTATCTTTTAACCAGAAATCAAATCCACCGCCACCTATACATGCTCTTCCTAAAAGCTGTCCGGCATCAACATCAATACGAATTGTTTTCTCAAATCTTGTGTATGTTCTACCATCAATTTCATAGGAATTCTCATTATCGCCATATTCTGAACCAAACTCGCCTGTAATATCACTAAGAAAAGTGCTAATATTGTTTACATGTCCAAATCGTCCAGAAATTTTTGAGCATACTACAAAATCGATAGAGTAATCAATTGTTACTCCACCAATTTGTGGTGGATCATATTCCACTTTAGATATTTCAGTAATTGAAATATTTCCCGGAGCGTAAATCTCAAAACCATCAGGCCAAGCAGTAGAATTTGTATTAAAATACATATGATCTGTAGGATAGGTATGTCCAGGTGGATTTAGATTTCCCAATGGAATGATTGATACTAAGCGATTCATATCTACAGGATAACTAGTAAATGGCTTATCTTCACAAGGAATAAGAAAGTCAGGATTATACAAGAAAAAATGTGTTAAAAATCCTGATGTTCCAAGGACTATTATGATAGATGTGACTATAACAAGAATCTTTATTCCTTTCTTCATAATTCTTAAACTAGACTAAACAACAAAAAGTTTGTGATATGGAAAAAGAGTATGGAAAGTTATACTTCCCATTTTTTACACTTACTGCCCCAACAAGCAATGGTTTTCCCATCACGAATAACTCTAATAACTTCGCAGAGATTAGAACAATCTTTACACTCAAAACCCTTAGTTTCATATTGTAAATCAGGAATATTCCAACCAACGAATTTAGTGTCATAAGATTTTTTGATCATTTTATTTAAAGCAAGAATTGCTGCACCGATTGCACCCATAACAGCAAAGTTCTCTGGAACAATAACTTCCTGATTTAATGAGCGTTGAAAGGCATCACGAATGCCAATATTCGCAGCCACACCTCCTTGAAACATGATAGGACCAAGAATTTCTTTTCCTTTCCCGACATTGTTCAAGTAATTTCTTACTAGTGCTTCTGAAAGACCTCTGATAATATCTTCAACGGGATGACCTAATTGCTGTTTGTGTATCATATCACTTTCAGCAAATACAGTACATCGACCTGCTATACTAACTGCATGTTCGGATTTTAAAGCTAAATCACCAAACTGTTCAATTGGTATCTCGAGTCTATTTGCTTGCTGATCTAAAAATGACCCCGTACCAGCTGCACAAACAGTATTCATAGCAAAATCAATAGCAATACCATTGCGAATTAAAATTATTTTAGAATCTTGCCCGCCTATTTCAAAAATCGTTTGGATATCCGTTCTTACATTCAAAGAAGCTACTGAGTGAGCTGTTATTTCATTTTTAACAATATCTGCTCCAACAATTAATCCGGTTAATTGTCTTGCACTACCTGTTGCTCCTACACCAGAAATAACAAAATCTTCTCCAATCTTCTCTTTCAGTAGTACAATTCCACGCTGTACTGATTGGATGGGTTTTCCTTCTGTTCGAATATAAATTGATTCAACGAGTTCCTTATTTCCATTAATCACTGCAAGATTAGTGCTTATAGATCCAACATCTACTCCAAGGAAATATTGATTAGCTAATGCATCAGCCATTATTCCTTCATTTGTTTCTCTCAAAACTTTTCCTTTATTAGGAGAACTTACCAAATCACTTTTTTGCACTTTTATACAATCACTTTCACAATTTGTTTTAGTATTATTAGTCATAATTGAATGTCTCCCAAGTTACTTTTTCGGGTTCTTTTCCACCTAGTCTCTGTTCTCGTTTTAAATGTAACATATCTACAAAGGCTTCAAGTCGTGTTTGATATCCTGCTTCGCCTGTTTGTTCATCAACTATCATCGGTAAAACGGGCATATCATATTCTTTTGTAATGCTTGGTATTATGTTTTGAGCACTAAGTTCTGGAATACATGAAAATGGCCATACATGCACCATTCCATCCCAACCTTTCTTTTTCAAGAAAATCGTCGTTCCAATGCTCTCTTGTCCATCCCCTCCAATATACTCTTGCATATATGGTCTTGCTTCTTTTCTATAAACTTTGTAATATTCCTTTTTGAATGGGTTGATTTTTGCCGGAATGTCTGAGAATTTCTTTAAGGACACTCCACATCGTGCTGCTACGCCAAGTTTGTTCAAACGACGGTAAAGATCTAAATGAAGCATTGGTTCTAATACTGCATAGATTTCCCCTATGACCCCTACTTTCAATGGTATAATTGATTCATCAACTTCTATTTCATTTTTGAAAATGGCTGGTATTTCTTTATGGAATTTCTTTACTTCTCTAACTTTACGTAACTTGAAGAGTTTTTCGTAAACTTTTGCTGCGACATTATCAGTTGTATCTTCAACTGCTTCTACTGCACGATAAAAATTGATGAGGTTCTCAATAAGATCTATTGAATAATTCTTGGTCCAAATTTTTCGTAAAACACCAATTGTTTTCAAGGTGCTGAAACCGTTGCTGATTTCCTTGAAGTCTTTTATCATTTCAATCGGTTTATGGTAATCAATATTAGTGTATTTAACCGTATATCCTAAGTCTTTACAGATTACTCTTTGAACTGGACCATAACAACTTGCTCGACAAGTACCAATTCCGCCAATTTGGAAAACATGATCTGCTCCTCGTTCAATACTATCTAGTAGAGACCCAAGGCATAATTTGAAAGGTGTGCACATCCATTCTGGAGAATGTTTAGATCCACGGGTAATTGTTTCCTTATTCGGTGGTGTAGGCTCAATGATATTTTCTTCTGGTACTTCTAGTTCTTGAAAGACTGATTTAAATAATAAGGTTAGTGAACCAAAATAGGGATAAGTAACAGGCATAAATTTTAACTCCATCAAGCTAATACCATTGGGGAATCTTTCTTTGTTCCCGGAAGAGAAACTCCTTCTTTCATCTTCTTTAAACGTAGGATATCTGTGAATGCTTCTAATCGGGTAAGAAAACCAGCCTCTCCTGTATGTGCATCTAAAGTGATAATCATTAATGGTGTTTCAGATTTAATTCTCTTAGAAAATTGTTTCACATATTCCAGAGAAACAGAGACAGGTCCACAAATGAAATTTACCAACATTAATACACCATCTATTTTTTTATTTTCAAGATAGTGCATTGTCGTTCCAACAAGTTCATGTTCAAATTCAAAATAGAGATAATCGTTTTCCCCGAGAAAATATTTTTCTTTCTCTTCTTTGGTAACATTATCTATATCTTTAACCATCAGCCCATAATCATCAAATGTTAATCGTTTTATTTGGCGTTCTATTATTGAACGCGGCATTTGTTGAGCAGTAATAATATCTACGCCCAATTGTTGCATTTTTTTCCTCATCTCCAAAGAGGCGAATTCATCATTAATAACATATGGGTGGCTAACTACTGCAATTTTCAAGACTTCTTCTCCATCTTGGATATTGGGTGGATCATTCAGTAAGATTTCTGAATGCTCCCATTTTGCCAAATCCTCTTCGCTGATAATTAAATTGTTCAGATATTTCTTATCCGCTCTTAATCCTTTGATGGTAGCATTTAGGATTTTAAATGGGTTCTTTGTGAAATGAAATCCAATTTGGAATACTATTTTTAGTAAGCGTAATAGTCCATGTCCTTCTCGAGAGGTTGAATAATACGGTCCAAAAACCGGTGGAGCGTTTTCAAAAGTTGCCTTTATGATGTCCGCTAAAGCAATGAATTTTGGACATCCAACTTCTTTTTTCTTTCTACTGGCAAATCTTGGAACAAATAAATAGTCTACTTTATCTTGCAGTTCAAGAATGTGCCCATAAAATAATTTTGCTGAATAACAGTCGTCATCTAATGTAGATTTAATTCCATTAGTTTTCATTTGTTTTGTTGTTGGAGCTGAAATAACAACTTCTGCACCTAGTTTCTCAAAAAAAGTCGTCCACATTGCTTCAAATTTAAAGAACAGTAGTGCACGTGGAATACCAACGCGTTTCTTCTTTTTTTGTGCAAGTGATCTCTTTGACATTCTTCTTTTCCTCTTTAGATTGACTGAAAGAAACTTTTTATAATTCTTTCCTTACTAATCATTATTTAATATACAACTTAAATTAACCTTAATCTCTTCTATTATAAAAGAGAACTTTTTTTCTTATTTATTATCAGAATCATTTCTCGAAGTGATGAGAATGCTTTTTTAATACCTTGAAAACATTCAAGTAGGAAAATAAATTGATGAAATGAGGGTATCTTTTGTCAAGTTGTGATAATAAAAGAAAGAAAACATTGGATATGCTACTTATTTCTATTAGAAATAATGAACTCTTTGAACTTCTTAAAGAATACTTGAGATTAAAGAATAATTTCGAAGAGCCTATTGATGCTAAAAAAATGAGAGAAAGAGCTGAAGAATGTTTGCAAGAAGATTTATTAGATTATGCTCGTGCATATAAGCTTCTTAAACTTGCTACGAAAATTCTGAAAGCTTGTAATGGTATAAAATAATAGTAATGAAGTTTTCACTTCATTACATCATCTGGTTTGAGTGTTGTCCAGATTTTTGCTTCTCCTGAGCGTATCTTTTTGAATTCTGGAATGTAGCGAAGGAGAATAATTGCCAATATGCCAAACGAATATAGAACTGTGAACGGTATTCCATACCCTGAACCGTCTACTAGGTAACTATGTGGAAATATTTGTATTATTTGTGTTCCAGGACCTATCAAATCTAGAATGAAAAACACTGGTGAAATTAAGCTTACACCCCAACCCGAACCAACACCAGAATAACCTGAAAATCTACTTAACAGAACAATGAGTAATGGGAAGATAAGTGGTCCAATAGGCCAGTAGAAGAACATCAACGTTCCTGCCATTGTAGCGAGTCCTTTGCCTCCTTTAAATCCTAAATAAGGCATCCAACAATGTCCTGCTACTGCAGCTAATGCTGTTAACACTACAAGATAATCTAAATGCGGATGATTACGCGCCAATGCGTATTCTACAATAGCACATGCAGCTGCACCTTTTACAAGATCAGTACCTCCGACTAACATTCCCCACCATACTCCTGTTGCTCGGATAGCGTTTCTTGTGCTTACTGAGCCTGAACCAAATTCACGTGGGTCTATTCCCTTTACTAATTTACATACAATGAATGATGTAGGGAATCCTCCTAATAATAAACCAATAATTGGGGCAACAAAAAATTGCCATATAATTGATGCCATTTTTATTTTTCTCCTGGTTTCTTTTGACTTTAATTCTTAGTGTTTTCAAGCCAAGAATTTTCATATTCTCCAAGATAACCTAAAGTTAATGATTTCTTGCCAACAAAGTTTGCTACAATTGCTCCTGTCTCTTGAATAATTATCTTTTTGTTTTTAGGATTATATTGTTGCATATATTTAACGATATCCTCAGCTGCTTCAAGCCAACGAGTGTGCCCGATAATCACGTGATCACTATACCCATTGATATTTTCTAAAGCTGCTCTGCCATATTTCTTCATTTGTTGAATAATGATTTCATCATTTGCTCTTATTTTTCCTTGAACAATTATTTTTCCTTCTTCTAATTTAACAATGGGTTTTACTTTAAAGAAATCAGCGAGATACTTCTTTGTTTTGGGTACTCGTCCTGTTCTCACAAGATTTTCCATAGTGGATATAATCCCTGCAAAATTTATTTCTTCCATAAATTCAGTTAACTTTTCAATTATCGCTTCAAATGACATCTCATTTTGTGCCATTTTTCCTGCTTCTAAAACTAAAATTGCTAATGCAACGCTTGTTACTTTGGAATCAATGATGTGGATTTTCTTTTCTGGGAACCTCTGATTAACTAAAGCTTGTGTATTTGTTGCGATAGGTGACATTAGATTTGAAACGAAAATACCAATGACTGTATCTGCTTTTTGCAATGCTTCCTCTACTTTTTGAAAGATACTTCCAGGTGATGGTGTGGATGTTGTTGGTATTTCAGATGCCGTTCTTTCATAGTATTCATCAAGAGTTAATTCTCCTGTTGGACCACTAGAATTAAAAACGTGGTCAGAAAAAATAATCTTTACTGGAATTATTGTTATATCTAATTTTTCAATTAATTCCACAGGTAAATCGCATGTATCGTCACTGATTATTGCTACTTTTGCCATTGAATGATATCTCCTACAATATCTGTTTTTATTATAATTTCCCCTGGAAAAACCAGGTTAGATTGTTATTTTTACTTTCATCATTAAAAAAATATCTAAGAAAATCACTTTTGGAGTAAGTAAAAATGAATTTTTCCTTCAAAAAAAACATTTAAATGGTACTCAGATGAGTTACTCACCTGCTTGTCCGTATTTGAAATCTGGTGCACAAAAGCTTGATTTTTCACCTTTTAACCATGCGTTTAGGTTATCTTTCTCGTAAACGACCTTGTCATTAATCGAGAGTTTTATTTTATTAAGGCACCAATCATCATCTCTTGCAGTTTGTGTTCTTTTCTTGAAACACAAATAACGGAAGGTAGAACTATCCATATTCTCTGGTACATCTAAATCAAAGCTATCTGTATTTCCTCTTTCAAAATCATCATAATGAGGTTTGTCTAGGTCCCATTCATGACCACCAACGTAGAGTACTACTGGATCATCTGTTGAGCTTCTTCTTTTCTCACTGCAAGTTGTGAGCTCGATGACAATTTTGTTAATTTTTTCGTAATTTTTGCCAGTCATTATTTCTTCCTTCATTGAATTATTATCTATGGTGATACTGCCTTTGAACTATAAAACAGTATTCTTTAAACTTCATGAAAATAGATAAAATATGGAAGACAAACAGAAATGATTTCCTTTTTGATTTCGGTTCTCTTCCACATTCAATTCGAATACCTTTTCCAATTCCCGCGACGACTGCTACAATTTCTCCCCAAATTGCTTTTTTTTGTCATTTAATTTCATCTTTTTTTACTCTAATTTCTTCATTAGATGAATTTTGAGAAGAATCAAATAAGTCGGTCAAAGTTCTGTTTGTATAAACCATCCTTTCTTTGATCCAGATGGTTCCTCTCCTTGATTTCCCTTTTGAATCCATCATAGAACTTGAACGATATATCGTTAAAGCGATATATAATTCTTACTACAAATATTCACTAATTCTGTAAGTGTATCTTTTTCTTCCTTTGATAAAATTAAGCGTTGGGTTCTTCAGAATTCAAAAGATTTTGTTTGATTCATTTCTTAAATTGGGAAATATCTATTAAATGCTACATTCAAATTTTTGATTGTGAACCAAATTGATTTCTAAGACCGGTTGGTCAATAGAAAAAGGAAGAAACGGACTGCCTGTATGGCGGTTAAATCGAATACTGTCAATTATCCATAAGCACGCAATTAACTTGGTAGATGCAAATAGAGAAACACCCCTTGTTTGGAGTATAATGCATATGCATACCACAATGCAGTTAGCAAAACTGATTGCTTTGCAAAGAAATATTGATCCCGAACTTGCTGGTTTGGTATGTGTATTCCATGATATTTACACACTTTACACTGGATTTCATAAAGACCATGGGTTGTTAGCAGAAAAACACATTGTGGAAATTATTGCTGAATATAATGAAAACACTCGAGATGAATTGTCTCCCGTAACTGCAGAAGAACAAATGTGTATCATTGCGGCTGTTAAAGTACATAGTGATAAACAATCAATGGAAGAAAACGTTTACGCGGAATTGTTGAAGGATGTGGATAGTTTGGATAGTTATTTAGCAGGATTTACTCCCGGGCGAAAGTCTGGAAGAATTCCGCGAATAAATACTCTCTTCAAAAGTTTAAATTTAGACTGCCGTGTCGAATGAGCATTGAGAAAAAAGTTCTGAGGATTCATTCCTCTATATCTGCTGACCAATAATTGCCGCGTTGCCTTCGCTTTAATTCTGCTTGTTTAGATTTATTCCAATTTTGAATTTCTGAGAAATAGCCTACAATTCTACTAATACCGTAAACATTGTTGCTACCACATGATGGACACGTGCATTTTTCCTCAGAACCACTTGATTCTAAATTTTCATTTATACAATGCTTTTTGAGGTTTTTCTCTTTCAATTTGTCTTTGCTCTGATAAATCATTCATCCCTCTAATCATTAGATCGTGATTTTATATTAACTAATTATACATTGTGTTTGTTTATTTAAATCATTTATCTCTAGAGATAACCTAAACTATTCTATTTCTTCGTCTAGACAAAAGGTTATGCTATCTCTCATGTTCAAAATCCAAAGATACGCGATTATTCCTCCTGTGTTTGGTTTACATAAAAATGTTCATTTTGCAATGGTTAGAAAGAACTTCGTCATAGATTGATAGAAATACATAGTAAAATCTTGGTTTGTTTGCTAAACCATTGCTTTTTCTCTAACGCAATATTTTTGCTTTACAAACTGGACAATTTTTCATAGTAGTAAACCAAATCATTAGATTTATTTTATCAAAATATGATTTGCATTGAAGGCATTGTAAAACATCCCGATCTGTTAATATTGGTATTCTGCTAACTGTACAGATATATTTCTTCTTTTTTACTTTTGCAATATTCATTTTTTTGATTTTTTCTAAATCTTCTTCTGAGAATTTTTTAGTTAATTCTTCAACATCTATTTGCTTTCCATTACTTTTTGTTTGAATTAATTGTTCTTGATATTCTGCTTCGATCCTTTGATTTCTTTCCTCTCGTGTTTTTTTTGCCTCTTTCCGAATTTCAAATATGATCCCCAAAATTATTGGAATTAAACTATTTAATGCTGTAATTACTAAAATAAATAATTCCTTCAAATTTATAGCTAAAACTATTCCTATTATCCAATTAAGAATGAAACAGCTGAAAGCTAATACAATTTCTTTAGTTGGTTTTAGCATTCGTTTCCATTTTGCTCTTCTCATTCTTCATCCCTTTTACATTATTTGATAAAAAAATTATCTCTCCATATTTCGTTAGGCTTTTTTATTTATAATAATATTTATATATCGGGGCTCCCCATACCATCCTCAGAGATGTTCTGGAGATTCTCTTAAAAGGTGAAATAATCATGTATAAAGAGTCAAAAATGGAAAAATTAACAATAAATTTACCCCCTGTAGAGCTTGCAAGAATAGATATTCTGGTAGAAGCAGGAATCTACCCAAATAGAACAGAGCTAATTCGAACTGCTGTCCGTAAGACTTTGGATGAAAATCAAGATTTTATCAAAGAACGCATCTCTCAATTCAGAGAGGAATTTGATCAAAAGAAGGAGGGAAATGATTCTGATAAATACTCTACGAAAATGTTTTACATGGGTGTAGTGAATTTGGGTGTTAAAACGTTTGAAAAGGCGATGAAAGACGGCAAAAAAATTCGTGTTGTAGCTTTTGGTTTACTATCAATCGATAACAAAGTAACTATAGAACAGATTGAACAAACCGTTGAAAGGATTAGAGTTTATGGTGTACTAGTCGCCTCGCCTAAAATAAAAAAAGCTCTAGCAGGAAAGCGGTAAATATACGTTTGGTGATTGGTTATGAAAACTAAGAAAACAATCATTGTGCCAGATATTACTTATAATTTACCTTGTGTAAGAATTGAATTAAAATTTAGAGAAAAGAAACTACGAGTAATTATCTCACTCCTTGTATACTAGTTATAATCTTTGTTTATTGGTTGAAGTGGAGATAGACTCAAAATTCTTTCTCACTTTATTTTATTTTTTCACTTATTTTGTCCCTATCAAAGCACTCTTATACTTGACCGACAAAATTAATGGTTGTATGGTAGATTAGTAAAATAATCGAGTGTAAAAACTAGTATTAAATATGTAATTAAATTGGATGTTCATTAGAATGAAAATTATGATTGTTGAAGATGATCCACTTATCAGACAGTTATTTGTTGAAGCTCTATCAAAGAACGGATACGAAGTCATTGCAGTTGCTTCAAATGGTGCTGATGCTATTATGATGTACAACAATCTCAACCAAAAACCGGATATTATTATTTTAGACTTCCGTTTACCTGAAAAAAATGGTTTTGAAGTTTCACAAGAAATCTTAGCGACCAATTCTAGTGCTGAGATTCTTATGATCAGTGGTGACCCAACGTTTGATCGAAAAGCGATTATTAATCGTGGTATCAACTTCATGCAAAAACCTGTTGAAATAAACGCAGTTATTAATGAAATATCATCAATTTGTGGATAATTAAAAAAACTCTGGGATGACCTTTTCTCCAAAAGAAACAAATAGTATAATTAGTTTACCAAACCAGCGTTAACAAATAATGAGTTATCTTTGGGGAAAATAAAATGAATGTTCTAGTGCTAAGTTTTCTAGTTATTTCATCTCTTTTACTTCTTGTTTTAGTTGTTATTTCACTTTCCTTTCTTGGGCTATATCTCTCAGAATTAGGTTTGTGGTTTTCTTGGTTACCTTTTGGGTTAGTTATTGCTTCTATTCCTTTTCTAATACAATTATCTGCTGAACCTCACCCAAGTGTTGATTTCTTTTTATTGTTGCTAAGTACGATTTTTAACATAGGTACATTTCTTAGATTGATTACTCCTTTTCTATTGATCTATCGAACAAATAAAGAATTCAAAGCAAAAATGAAACAATCACTAGGAACGGACTATTTATTATATATCGACCCTAGAATTAGATCCCGGTTTTTCAAGAACGTTCACTTTCGATTGAAGCACTATTTCTGTGGAATAAGAGAAAAAAGGCTTCTTCAGAATATTGAGATACAAGAAGATGTTATCTACAAGACAGTAGGAAACGAGGAAATAAGATTAGATGCCTACTATCCAAGAAAAGATGGCCTATTTCCAATCATTGTTTTTATTCATGGTGGGGGTTGGATGAGGGGTTCAAAAGATGAGGGTACGAATGAAAAGGTTGTTATGTTGCTAGCAACATATGGCTATTCAGTTTTTAATATTGATTATCGATTATCCCCTTCTGAACCTCTGACTCACAATATAAAACGTCCCCATGAACATCCGACTATTCTTGAAATGGTATCTGATGTAAAATCAGCAATAACATTTGTTTTGAAAAATGGAACGCAATATAAAGGAGATACAGAGAATATTTTTCTATTTGGCAGATCTGCAGGTGCACATCTAGCTCTTCTAACAGCATTTAGTTTTGATGAGAGCTTCTTTGATGAATGCAATGAGAATTTCTCATTAGATAATTCACCAATAACGGGTGTGATAGCTTTCTATCCAATAACCGATATGGAAGATTTAGATGAATTTTATGATGCTCTAAATCCTTTAAGATTAGCCCTTGTAAGGGGAACTGGTGGAATAGAAGAAGAGAAGCTTAATCTGTATGAGTTGTTTTCTCCAATAAAATATGTGACAAAAGATAATGCATCAAAGCTTCCTCCGATTTTTCTTGCAGCAGGAAAGTTTGATCGAATTGTCGATGTTTATCAATCAGAAGAATTATCTGAAGAGCTTGATAAATTAGCTATCCCGAATGTTTATCTTGAACTTCCGTGGGCAAATCATGCATTTGATTTGTTGCTTTCAGGACCGGGAGGACAATTAGTGATTAAATATATGACCCAATTTTTAGTTTGGAGTCTCTCTAGAAAGAATCTACTTCAAATTGAAGCACTTGCAAACAAGTCTGGGTTAACAAATATCGTTTCTGTTGCTAAGATGAAATCACTTCAACAAACAAAGGAAAATTGAGTGATAGAGTGTAGATTTTTGAATACCTATTGATAGATAGCATTTTTTTTCAGATTTATGTAGTAATATATAGTTCATTGTACCATTGTTTAATTGTGTGATGTAGTTACCATTGGTTGGTTGGGTTGGTTAAAAAAACTTGATAACACAAGCAATAATTCTTTTAGCAATTGCAGTAGCCCTCTTCTTAATAATGGTACCAGTTTCATACTCCATTTTTGGTATTTGGTTATCAGAATTGGGGTTCTGGGTTGCTTGGATTCCTCTTGGAATGATTGCTTATGAAACATATCAAATAATTGCAATAGAATCACAAATTGATTTACTACCTGTACAAGGTATATTCTTCGTTTGTATCATTTTTAATTCGATTACGCTTGTAAGAATGATTATTCCACTCATTAGAGTAAAATCTACAAACAAACGTCTATCGCAAGCAATGAAACAATATCTTGGACCTGATTATCTCCATTATATTGCTTCTTCAAATTGTGTCGGGTTCTTCAGTTGTGTAAAATTCAAATTTACTTATTATTTAACAAGCTTACAACGTAAGAATTTGAATAAACGGGTAATAACAATCAGAAATTTGACTTATCGTGTGATAGATGGAAAGGATTTGAAATTAAATATTCATTATCCAACAGCAGAAGGAATAAATCCTATTATTGTATTCATTCATGGTGGAGGATGGATATTTGGTTCTAAAGATAAACCTGCTCATGATCGGGTTTGTAAATTACTGGCAAGTTTCGGATACACAGTATTTAATATCAATTATCGATTAATACCTCCTGAATATATTTTCTCCAAAAAACCTTTACTATTTGAAAATCCAGTATTGAACGAACTAGTTTCAGATGTTGATAGTGCAATTTCATTTGCAATAAAAAATGCTCTTAAATATAATGGGAATCCAAATAGTTTATTCCTATTTGGTCGCTCTGCAGGAGCACATTTAGCTTTGTTGAGCACTTTTCTACCTGATACATATTCAAAAATATCTGGTGTCATCGCTTTATATCCTATTACTGACCTAGAAGGATTCTATGATTTTTACAAAAATAATCACAAAAGAAAAATCTCCTTGATAGGAAGCTCATTTGACGATACAGATGAACATCTGATGCTTTACAAGCTCTTCTCACCACTTAGCTATATCAATGAAGATACAAGTGAGGATATTCCACCTGTTTTCCTAGCTACTGGTGATAAAGATCGACTTGTAAATCCTGAACAATCAAAGAAATTGTTCAAACGAATGCAAAAACTAGGAATACGTAGTGTGTTATTGGACCTTCCTTGGGCAAACCACGGTTTTGATCAAGTTCTACTTGGTCCAGGTGGACAATTGGTGTTCAAGTATCTCATTCAATTTTTGGCTTGGGTTATAGCTCAGCAAGAACTGGATGATATAGAATTCAAAGCGAAAGAATTTGGTTTAGATTCTGTTCTCTCGAGAGAGAAAATTCGCTCTATACATAGTATTGATGATACTAGAAAAACTAGAAAAGAGAACATTGTGAATGTTGTCTCAACGAATGAAGAACGATATAAACGTGAAAAATAGTTTTTCAAAATAGAAAAGTAAACAACAGACAGGACGTTGGTTTGTATTATGGTTGATCGATGTTGGTGGGCAGGAACAGATAAAATGTATAATGATTATCATGATTTAGAATGGGGTGTTCCTGTTCATGATGATAGAATTCTTTTTGAGTTTTTAACACTAGAAGGAGCACAAGCCGGACTCAGTTGGAGAACAATACTCGAGAGAAGAGAGAATTATCGATTGGCATTTGATAATTATGATTACAAGAAAATTGCTCAATACGATGAAAGTAAAGTTGAAGAACTTAGAAATAATGCCGGAATCATTAGAAATAAATTAAAAATTCGCTCAACTATTACAAATGCAATTGCTTTTCTTGAAGTGCAGAGAGAATTCGGTTCTTTTAATGATTACATTTGGTGTTTTGTTAAGAATAAGCCAATTCAAAATAATTTCAAAGAACCAAAGGATGTTCCCGCTAAGACTGAACTATCTGAGACCATTAGTAAAGATTTGAAAAAAAGAGGTTTCAAATTTGTGGGTCCAACGATTGTTTATGCCTACATGCAAGCAGTTGGCATGGTAAATGATCATACTGTTGATTGTTTTCGATACAAAGAACTGTTAGAATGATTAAATGATTAATCACTCCATCAACCAACCAATTTATTTTCTTTTCCTTTGAATTGTTAGACTGAAAAAGACAAAAGCAAGAATTCCTGTAATAATTGTTATTGGCATTTCAAGACTGATTTCTTCAGTGGGTATCAGTCCACTATTGATTTGATAATATTCTAAAGTTAGGTAGAGTGTATCTTGGATAGCACTAGTTAAGCTTTGATCATTGTCAACTTCAAAATAAAAATTCAAAGGGAGAGAATATTCCTCTGTCTTTGAAACATTAATTTTGATACTGATATTACCACTACTTTCTTGGCATCGAAGAATACGTAAATATCCTAAGTTACCAAATTCTCTTTGGTTTTCATCAGATAATGTTTCTAAACTCCAAAAATTAATTACTGCAGCAGAGCATGTTGCTCCTATGGAGCCGGGCCAATTAAAGTAGGCAATAAATTCTCCATTTCCTAATACTTCAAAAATTTCAATTGGAGTATCTTTTGCAGTGTCTTCTGATATTTTGAATGAAGTAGTATAGGTAGGAGTAGCTTCTAAACTAGTAACTTGTAAGTTGAACATATTTATACTTAAGATCAGAATTATCAGTAAAATATTGGATACATGCTTTAATTTTGACACTATCGATTCACCAAGTAATAAGCAGCACGGTACAGTTTTAGTCTATTTATTAAAAAAGTAATAAGAAGAGTAGAAAAAAAATTAGAAACGAAAGAATTCTCCACCTGTAGTTAAGTGAAGAGTGTTGGGATATCTGCTATAGTATATAATCTTGCTAAAGCAAGTAATAAAGCCATACAAACACAGAGAAAAGCATTGCCTAACAACCATCTTTCAGTCCATTTAACATTTAGAGTTCTACGTTGTTTTCCCTTCCGGTCTTTAAAAACGAAAGGAACATGCATGAGAAAAGTACCTTTTTTCTGACCAATTCGCAATTCTCCATTTTTCAAATCCCGTATATTGATATTTGGGAAATAGTCTAAGAAGAGATGTGAACCATAAGCAATAATGAATGGGATAAAGCAGCTAATGAGAGGATCATTTGCTGTGACTCTCCACCACATACTTAATCCAAAAACGATTCCTGGATAAAAGGATGAATGGGATACGATATCTCTATGAGACATGAAACTATAGAGAACATCAAAATCTGGTCCTTCTGCTCCAAGGATTGCTAACAATAAAGCAATAACCCAATAGAGCCAAATGTCTGATAATCCCGCTCCAAATTTATCGTTAATAAGGATGAAATCAATGGGGATATATGCTGCACCTAATATTATACCAATAGTTACATGAGCTGTTCTGTTTGCCAATAAATTCCCACCTGTGTTTCTTTTATAAGAAATAAGTAATTTAGTATTCAAATATGTAAAAATCTTTTGGGAACAAAAAGCACTTCAGACTTCAAAAAAAATTGATATAGGAGAATAATTCATCGAGCACACGAGGAAGTAATACTTGACAATTCAAGATGATAAGAACAATACAGATGGTTTTAAGGATCTAACATTCAAATATGAAGGTCCAAAATGGGATGCTCATGTTCATCTTTACAAACTGGATGATGTTCGTGAATTTGTTAAATATTCTCAAGGATATAATGTTCAAAAGATGACTGCTATTGTAAGAGAAGATTGGAAAACTTATGAAAAAGAATTTCCAGAAAGATTCGTTTTTGCTCGTTTCATTATGTCCCAAGATCTTTTCAAAGGAGATATCAAAGCAGTTGTCAATGACTTACAAGAAATGCATGACTCTGGGTATCCTATTGCAAAATTCTGGTATGCACCTAGATGGCGAAAATATGTAGATGAGAAGTATCAAGCTAATATCGAAGGATTTAGAATTGATAACCTTGATTTAGACCCTATCTTTTCCAAAATCGAAGATCTGGGATTAACGTTGTTATTTCATATCTCCGATCCAGACATTTTTTATGATACTAAATATCAACCAACCAGTTACTATGGAACTAAAAATCAACATTTGGAAGAATTTGAAAATATTGTCTCGAGACATCCCAATATGAAAGTCATTGGTGCACACATGTCAGGACAACCAGAACACTTGAATGATTTAGGAAAATGGTTTGAAAAATATCCCAACTTTTACGTTGATACTTCATCTGCAAAATGGATGGTCCGTGAATTTTCCTATGATCCTGACGGAACCACTGAATTCTTTGTCAAATATCAAGACAGAATTATGTTCGGTACGGACATTGTAACAGGAAGAGCTGATCGTGAACCAATTCCGGGATATTATTACAAACGCTATCTCTCTCTTTTAGCATTATTGGAAACAGATGTAAGAGATTTACCATTACCCGTCGAAGACCCTGAAAATAATAATAAAACGGTAATAAATGGGTTAGACCTACCAATGAACGTTCTGAGAAAAATCTACTGGGAAAATGCTAAACAACTCTTTGGTTAATTTTCCTTTTTTCAATAATGATATCAAATTTGTACAATCAATTATCCACAGACATTCAGTAGTTGAATGGGGTTTTATTTTTAGAATGTATCACTTAATTTTGATATTGGACAGTAGGGATTAGCAGAAGAGATTTTACTAAACAACAATCTGAATATTAATAGAAATCTCAAAAAAAAAATTTTGACTCATTTTCATTATTAGAAACTGGAAGAAGAATTGGAAAGTTCTATCTTTTTCTAAACTTTACTTCCAAAACGTGTTCTAAATCTTGAATAGCCTCTTGAGTGATAATTTCTAATGACTCCTTTTGAAAGGATGGTATCACCACATCTCGGACATGAGTAAAAGTTTTGATAGTATTTGTGCTCTTTGAATTTCAAAGTAATGAGTTGTCCACAGTTTGGACAAAATCTCAGTGTTTTCATTTCTTCACGCGCTTCTCGTTGCCAATCGATTAATGTATCTTCATCAAACATTCTTATCGGAACCAATAATTTTTTCTCTCGATCATGGTCCCAAAGTTTCCCATTCTAGATTCAATTGGCAATTCAATTCAGATAATATAAAACACTAGAAAAACAAATCTTTGTCTCGTTTAAAAGAAAACAATGATAAAGTGTTTAATGAGAAAATTTTGCCCGGAAAAAGACAATTCAATGCAATAATTTCGAGATAATTCCCTCAACTTAACCGTTAAATTCACAATATATATTGAATTTGTGCTTTTAAACCTAACAAATAATCGCGAAAAGAAGAAATAAAATGAAGAGAGGAAAGTTGGTCTATTTCTTTCCTTCTAAACCGTAGATGCAGAAATAGCCACCTTGAAGATTATCTCTCTTGTAGATCGGGCATCCGAAACAAGTGCATCCTTTGTCAACAATTTTATCTGCTATCTCAGATTTTCCCCGAGCGCAGAAAAGTGCATGTGGAGCAACTTCTTTTAGTTTATTTTCTTTGAATGTTGGGCACATACCACAAAAATCCTTACAGATCATCATGTTTTCTTTATTGTCTTCAACGGGCATTGTTACTCACTCATTATCTATACGCTTCTATAATATATTATAAGCATGTTCCTTAAAGAAATAAACCTTTTTTATTAGGTTAATTGAACATTTTATAATGCTCATTTTTGAGTATTTATTGGTGGTTGCTATTCTTTTAGTTGACTTTTCTCCTCTTAGCTTTAACAATAAATATTAGCATAAGAATAGATGTACATAGAAGTAAAAATTGATGAGTAGTAGCTAAACTTAGAACTGAATTGATGCAAATACTTTCTTCCAATTCATATATTCCGATGTTTCCCAATACATCTTCAGCGATGATTTTCAAACTATAATTACCAACAGGAACTTCATCTATGATGGTACTAAAAATAGGATTATTTTTGTACAATTCAACTTTGGTATATTCATATTGAGATTGATTATCTAAAACCAGAGAAATTTTTGCAGTTACCTTTTTTGTTGCGAATTCGTCCCTCAATTCAACAATAATTGTTATTGATTCTGTTTCACCTGTGGCTACTGAACCAATAGTATACTTGATGATTTCTGGGGGCTCTGTTTCATAAAACCCTAGCGCTTTGAGAATACCTTGTTGAGCTAATGTATACATAAAGGGGAAATCTGCTGTTACAAATGGACCATCAATAACAATTTCATCTGGAACAAAATTTCCACCTGCATTAACGACATCAGCTGAAATTACTGCATTGCCACTAATGTTGTATCCGGAAATGATATCTGCAGCAACGAATACAATTGGTCCCGCACAAATAGCTACCATAATCAAACCGCTTTCAAAAACCTCTACAGTCAAATCAATGCTTTCAGGAATATCTAGTAGTTTCCCTGCAGAGCTTCCACCAGGAACAAAGAAGAAATCATACTCAGAGACATTATTCATATCATCGATTAAAAAATCCGTTTCAAGAACAACTCCATTGCTAGTAGTTACAGAATTTTCAGGAGCAACTATCGATATTTTACATCCGAATTCTGTTAGAAACTCAATAGGATAAGTGTACTCCGAATGTTCAGCTCCATCTGTCATCAATACAAGTCCATGTACATTTTCTAATGGTTTGTTACTCATTGAAGTTATTTCTGTGGAAACAATTGAGCTTTTAACCTGAATACAGAAAATAAATAAAATCAATGACAATAACATAGTGCTTTTTTTACTCATATAATCCCGCAGATATAGCTTTTAATATCTGTTGAAAAATAAAAAGGAGGGCACTACTCTAGCAAAAAGTAGCTTGTAGAAAAGAAAAATTATTTATTACCAATCAATCATTTTTCGATTATTTTAATGGCAATTGGAAAGTGATCACTGTATCCTTCTTCATTATATTTTTGCTTAGAAGGTCTACCAAATCGTTTTGGTATATTGTAATCTCCTTCTTTCATTCTTTCATATCTGACAATTTCAGCAGGTGCATCTGAGAGAGCAAAATCGCCTTCATCCATTAGAAGACCTCGAGATACCATTATTTGATCCAACATTGATGGAAAATTCTGATAATAGTAAGTACCAATACTTTTGCCCATTTCTTCCCACATCAAATTGAATAACCTTGGAGTGGTTTTTTTGGCTTTAATAACTTTCATCTTGCTGGATGTGCTCAAAGCATAATCAACTAAAGAACGATTGAATGGCTCATCGTTAAAATCACCCATAACGATTATTGGAGCCATCTTACCTTTAATTTCATGTATTCGATAATTCCAATAAGCAAGAGTTTCACCGGCAACAATTCGATAAGGTTCGGATTCAAGCACCCCTCCACTCCGAGCAGGCCAATGATTGCCGATAACAATAATTTCTTTCCCGCTTTCTTTTATTTTGAAATTCACTTGATAAATGTCTCGAGTAGCAACACGTTTCATAATTACATGAGAAAAGTCTAAACCCTTCTCGAAAATATTTCCATCATAGATGAATGCTACATCGATTCCTCTTTTATCTTTGCAATCATGATGAGCAAGTTGATAATTTCTATCAGAACTATTGATTTTTTCAACAAGTTTCTTCAATACATTATCATTTTCAATTTCACAGACACCGAGTAAATCAGGTCCTTTCTTTTCATTCATATTTTGAATGATGTCAGCTAGTTGAGCTAATTTCTTATCAAGAACATCTTGAGTCCAACCTTTAAGCTCATTTTTAATTGTTCGTTTCAGTTTTTCTGATCTTTGCTCATAATCCTCAACATCAAAAAGGTTCTCAACATTCCACCATGCTAAATAATATTCCATGTCATTTTAACCTCAAGATTTACGTTTTATTCCTACAATTAAAATACTAATTAACTGATTTAAGTTTTATGAGAGAAAAAATGGCATAAATGAAACAGAAACTCTTGAAAATGTCACTGAATATATAGCAAAATTTGTTGATGAGCTTTTTGAATTGGAAAATCATTTGAGATGGGTCTATTTTAGGGTAATTATAAAATTGTATCGAGATAAAGAATGCCCATATGATCAAGCGGAATGTCCGTTTTAATTTTTTTTTAAAAATAAAAAAGAACAATAGCTTTGACGCGCTTTGCTATTGTAAATTTGGATATTAGTTAAACCAGAATAGAATCATTGCAAGCAATCCTCCTGTTTGGCATAATCCCAAGATAATTCCAATTATTGCTTTACTTCTCTTATAGGGATTGAGAGCACCAACAATACCAAAAATGATTGCTAATATTCCTCCTAAACCAGGCATGATGAAAAATCCAAGTATAGCAAAAACTACTGCTAATTCTGCAGCTTGATTCTTCCGGAGGGTTGGGTGTTCACCAACTTGAACATATGTTGTTTGCGTTGCTGCACCATATTGATGACTTGGAGCTGCTCCTAGAAAGGGTTGCTGCTGAACTGGTTGGGGATAAGGTTGAGCCGTTTGAGTTTGAAGTGGAGTGCTTGGAGAAGTATTGTTATCTAAACTTGCCCCACAAGACTGACAAAATATATCACCTGTTTTTGATACACTTCCACAATAAGGACAATATGAATCTGACATAAATGATTTCACCTAAGAATATAATTTAATATTATCTCATCAACAATATAAACATCAGTATTCAAACAAAGGTTTTTATCAATAATAGTAAATTTTCACATAATACTATTCACGAGAGAGAAAACAAATTTTTTTTTACTGCTTTAGCATTTTCAGCTGATTTTGTTATTCATCTTTTGTTTTATCATCATTAGCTTCTTTTTCTTCTTCATAATTCAAAGAAAATGAATTTGAAACCCACTCTTCTAAGTCTTCATTTTGCTCAGATCTAAATGCAGACCCTTCACCGTAATTTTCCTCTCGCCATTTAGCCATAATTTCTGATTTGTCGTTTTCCTCAATTAATTTGCCATTTCTAATTTTCAGTTCAAAAACAGTTTTATAAGCCATGGGTTTCTTAAATCCCATATGGGCACCCATATCTTCTACAAAATCTTTGGCTATTAGAACTCCTCCTGTGAAATTTAATTTCAAAAATAATTCAATATAATAGAATTTGAAAAAGTTTCAATTAGATTCTATACTAGGCTCTTTATTGAAATCGGGTTTACCTAGTACTTTTGGTTGTTTATCATTTATTTTTCTCTCTTTTTCAAGATTGATAAATAAATTATCAATCACAAGATGATTGTCAATAATATTATAGAATGCTTGAAAGCCACGCCAACAACCAGATGAAGTAGAGTAAGGTTCTAAACCATGCTCTTTTGGTGAAAATAATTCACCGCCTCTTACTCCACAAATAGCATATTCTTCCTCTTTGAAGAAAAATTTATCAGAAATTTGAATTGTCATTTGTGTATCTCAAGATGTTTCTATTATTTAGAAATAAATTCTTTCTGTTCTGTCTAGTAAAAGAGTTTTGCTAATTAATTCCTTTTTACATGCTTCAACTAGAATTAGTATTCTCATTTCGAATGAAAAAATACACAATAATATAGATATTATTAACTCAAAGACGTTTCTTAAACAAATTGAGCAATGTTAAAAAAAATGAATAAAAGAAAGAATCGTATTGAGAATGTTAAGGCATATAACTGAAGGATGCAAATAATACTATTACTACTATAATTGCTATGATACTCAATATGATACCAATTGCAGATAGTATCAAACCTCCTATTGCTACTCCTTTACTAGGTTTTCCCATTCCAATGACACCTGTTATCAAACCAGCAATGAAAAATATTGGGGATAAAAAAGGGAAAATAAAAATTGAAATAAAACCAATAAATGACACTATTAGTGATATTATTCCAAGTGAATTTGTTTGATTCTCAGTTTTATTAGGTTGAACATAAATAGTCTTAGCACTTGCTCCATATTGATGTGTTGTTGTTTTTGGAGGAGGAGGGTACTGCTGTTGAGTGGATTGTTGTGATGATAAGGTCTGACTTTGAGCTGGATCAGTTTTTTCCAAAAGGTTTGCACCACAACTATTGCAAAACTCATCTCCAATTTTCATCACGCTACCACAGAAAGGACAATAATTATCTGACATTTATAAATCGCCATTTTCTATTATAATATTATCGTCTCATTATAGGATATAAATTCTTTTGTGGTATTAATTTTCTGATTGTAAATGAATGGATTTCCTCTCAAAATTAATGATACATCTTGTTCTGAAAGTAATGGTAATTTTATATAAAATTCAAGCAGAAATTCTCCAAAGAAGCTACATAATGCGTTCTCCCTAATCTTTATTTAGTGTGAAGTTTAAGAAATAAGGAACTTGCAAAGATGAAAGGTTTTAAAGATGCGTCCCCCTGAATGTGCAATTTGTGGAAATGATTTTGAACCAGGAGAAAAAGGTGGAGTTTTACATTTTAAAAAACGATTTTCAGATTATGTTTGGGAGAGAAAAATGAAGAGAATAAATGGTGTAGGGCATCCTCCATTTGCTGATTGGTTCTGTGAAAAACATTTCTCTAGAGCAAAACAGCTCTTGAGTTTGACGATCAATAAAGCGATGAAGATTCTAAGAGAAGAGGAAGAAGAAAAGAAATAAAGTAAATAAAAAAACTAAATGATTGACTCTTTCGAATATTCACTTTTTTCTTTTCGCTCATTAATCATAGGTGCAATTCTTAGCACCAAAGTATCATCTTTTTTAATTTTGAAATTGATTCCTGTTCTCTGAAGCTTTTCAAGGGTTGTTTCTTCAGTATCAATTTCTGAATTACTATGCTTGTAAATAATTTCTACATTCAGATCAGTTTTCTTAGGTAAACGAGTTTTAGCTGGGATGAGTACTCTAAAATTCCCTTCTTTCTTCTTGCCACGATTTAAGAGAAACACGAACAAGGATTTCTTTTCTTTATTGAATCGGCAAACAATTTCTATCTCTACATCTGAATTGAAAGTTTTATGCACATTATGTAAGGCTAACATATCTTCTAGAAATTCTCTATTTTGTTGTTTGGTTTTCTTGGAATCGCGATAGAAACTATCAATGGTATATCTGGCTCCAAGTGGGGTACCAAAAACAGTATTTGTTCCTTTTCCAATAGAATTTCGATAGGCAATTACTTTATCATTTAACTTCAAAACAGGAACAACATTACCACTTTGCCACATAAACTCTCGAGCAATATAATCAATACGCAGCTTTTTACCATATTCGGTGTTTGCTGTTGTACCCCATGGCTTCCAATTGCGAAGAACGTTTTCTCGTTCAGTCATTCTCAAATGATAAAGTGCATTTTGATTATAGTTCTTTAGAATCCCTTTTTGTAATTGAAACGTCACATAGGATCGAATTACGCGCATAATAATCGCATGTTTGCCAAAGACTTTCTGATTAATGACAACTGCCGGATAGAGTTTTTGAGTATTAAGAGGGAAACCGAGCTCGTTCATAACAGGAAAGTTTGGTCCTGTAACTAAATTTCCGCCGCTTTTAACATAGTCAACAAGCTTGGTGTAATCTGCTTTGACGATTGCACCTCGATTATGGAAGAAAATTGTCCGCAATTTCTTCATCTTTTTTAGAGCAATTCGCTCGAGAGCAATTGGAAGGGGATTATACCCATTAGCAAATAGCATTCCAAGAATACCGTGTTCTGCTTGCATAATGATTTTTTTCATCGGCTTGAAAATCTTGCCTGTTGGATCGAGATCACCAGGGATAATGCGGTGATTCATTGCATAAGTGGCAAAACCAATTTCATCATAAATTTCTTCAGAAAGAGTTAATTCTTCCTCGTATTTTTCAACAAACTCGAAAACGCCTTGCACTGCTTCAAATCTTGGAAGCTTTTTGCTTTTATGATTTAACATTGAACGATAGAGATACTTTTCACCATCGATATCTATTCCATCTCGAACGACATACATACTGATACCTTTGGCTCCATGAGCAATAGAACCCAACATTAACTGAACAGTTTCTTCAATTTTAACATTGACACGAGGGTCAAACCAACCACAACCCATTTCAGAAGCAAATAATGCTTGATATTCCGGCTGGAGATACCCTTTGAAAATGGTGGGAGTAATTGAATTAGCAAAAGGACTGTCTTGAGTTGCACTTGTAAGAGCACTTTTAGCAGAAACATTGTACCCATAAATTTCTACTATTTGGGATTTCTTGTGAGGGTTAGATGGGTTGAAAAAATTACTTTGTTCATTAATAGCAAAAAGCAATGGGATATCTAATTCTAAAACTAGATCTCGTAATGTTTCAAGATATTCCACGATCCAGTCCTCAAAGAATGATTGCCAAATCATTGATTTAGCCACGTTTAAACCATCTTTTGGCGGTGTTACATCTTCAAAACAAAGATAACTTTCGACACAGTAAACGCTTAAGGTTTGAGGGTCACCAAAGATTTTTTCTAACCAATTATGGAATTGTTCTACTGTTTCTTCGTTGAAATCAATACGACCAAGATTGGCATTATACATTAAACCCGTTTCATTATCTAGTTGAAAAATGATAATGGGGTTTTCAAAGAAATCGCGAATTGCAGTAGCAAGTGTTTCATACCATTTGCGAACTAAAAAGAGATATTTTGGATGATTAAGACTGATATTATAATAATAATTTTCCTTATCCATAGTTCCATCCACTTTTCGGACAACAACTTCAGGGTAAAGTTCACCAACCCAGAGAGGGATGCCAAAACCACGGTACTCGGAATAAATAAAGGGACCAGGTCGAAGAATGACTGGAAGCTCAAGATTTCGACAGATCTCAAGAAACAAAACGATGTTTCGTCTTGGATGAGTTTTGCCTTTAAAATCAAAGGCATCCTTGTAAATTTCATGAAAAATCCAAGGAATATATGTAGAGATACAATTTAATCTCCCTTCTTCCTTTAATAAACGCAAATCACTCTCCCAATGTTGAGGATCAACTCTAAAATAATGATATTCACCTGATCTGAGAAAGACTTCTTCGCCATTCAATTGGAAACGACCGTCAAAGGAAGTTAATTGGTACACTAAGTTGATACCTCCGAATAAGCACTAAAGGAAAAAGGATTCTACTATATGAATCTTAACTCTAGCTGCAATATACAAATAAACTGCTCGAAGTAATGACATAAAAGTATTATCATTAAAAGAGACTCAGAAACAAACAGTGAAATAGATGAACAGAAAAAGAAATAAGCAGCAAATGCTAGCAAACACTAACTTTTACTCGAGATAAATTTCAGAAATATAGTAATAAATAGACATGAATTGGTTGTTTAAGATGAACTAGACTGAAAAAGTACATTAGAGTCAAAATTGACTTTAAAATTAATTTAAACAAGGCATATCATTAATTACATGCTGAAAAGTTTTGATAATAAAGATGGGCATTGAAAAGCTAGTTTTATTACTGAGTAAACATTGTATTATATTATGATTTTCAAAAAAAACACTGAGGATAGATTTTGCGTAGAATTAGAAATAAAATATCCAGACAAGTAAGACGAGGGAGAAGACCATATAATGATTATGAATCAGATTCTTTTTGGCATAAATCGTTAGCATATAAAATAGGCATAATTGCTATCATCATTTTAACTCTTATCGGTCCAATAATAACTATAATCACAGCTTTGCTATCCCTGTTAAAAGAACACTCTGAAATGAGAGTTATCGTCCTTTTGGTTATTTCCGTTGTGGTCATGCTTATTGGGATATTTACAATGCTTTATCTAACAACTCGAAATAGAAAGAAAAGGAAAAGAAGAAGAGAAATAAGAGAAGCAGGTTTGGATCGATTGGAGGATGGCGAGGAAGCGATAACCGTAGAAGAATTCGAAAAACGTTATTCACAAAGACAAGTAGCACAAATGGTAGAAAGGAGACCTGTGTTAGAAATATTGAATGAAATACCATTAAATGAGTTGTTGTTAGGAAAGATGGTTTTCAAAGGAAAAATACTAAAAGAAGATAAATGTGCCATTTGCAAATTGAGTGTCAAGAAAAGTCAGAATATAGTCCAATGCCCAAAGTGTCTAAATCTATTTCATTATGAACATCTAAATTCTTGGTTTAAGAATAACAAAAAATGCCCTGTATGTGGTGAAATAAAGGAAATATGAATCATCATTATACTTGCAAAACACCATTAGAAAAAGAAGAAAAAATCAGCAAACCATTAATAACTGCGGCGGAAATCCCTGGTAGCAGAAACACCACGGTGGGTTTCTTTCAATTGTTTTTCAATTAAACGACCATAAGGGCTAATGAGGACACTACCAACAATAAGATGGGTGCGGTCATTTTTAGAGAGACCATCTTCATTAAATAGATACTCAAAAGAAGCAGAGATGCTACCATCATGCAATTCCTTCATTTCCATGATCGTGAGCTCCTCGAGCTCATATTCAAGCTTCAAGGGGTCAGCCCAACCAGTTTCATCGTGGATATACCGAAGGATGACTTTCTTGGCTTCTTCGAAATTAATAGTGATTCCTCCAACAATTAATATTAGTTATGAATGATTATAATTTTATCCCATAAACAAACTAGTTGATAAATGATTTGTGACAAAAAAAGACCCATTGAAATAATAATTATTGGTTAGGAACAGAAAGGGAAATAAATACAAAGTGAAGAATAATGATTAGTTAGCTTATTAAGTCTAGAGAAACAAATTTGTATAACAGGAAAATTAGGGAAAGAAAGAATTCTTATTGGGATAAACTTTAGCTGAACATAATAAAGATCGTTTTTGGAAAGATAAATATGAATCAATTCGAAAAAAACCTTTAGCATTGAAAGTAGTAATTATCATGGCATTTCTAGTACTATTTGTAGGGATTGTTGGAACACTCATCTCATTACTTGTATTTGGTATAATTAATAATTCAAACGGAATGGTGATGATTATTATGCTACTTGTATTTTTAATACCAGTAGGTATTGGGACAATGATTTTTTTTATCCTTGAAATGATGGGTGGAATAGATCAAAATAGTAGAAAAGAACGAAAAAGACGAAAGCAAATAAGAGATGCCGGATTGGACCAATTAGAGGAAGGAGAGCAGGCAATATCTCCTGAAGAGTTTGAAGAAAAATATAACCAAAGGCAGACAATGAGACAAAATAATGAAAGAAGAAGACCGGCAATAGCCATACTGAATGAAAGACCATCAAATGAAACAATGCTGAAGAAAATGACCTTCAAAGGAAAAATAACCGGGGAGAAATGTTCGATATGTAAATTAGATCTGAGGAAAAAACAGCGAATTGTTCAATGCCCGTATTGTTATGCGCTGTTTCATTATGATCATTTGTATAATTGGTTGGAAAAAAATAACAATTGCCCGGTATGTAGTAAAGAAATAGTAGAAGAATGATTGCCTGTATGTAGAAAGAAGAGGAATTGAAATGGCGAGAAAAATAAAACCAGAAATAGCAAAAAAGATGATGCAAGCTTTTGCTCTATTTATTTTTGTTTTTGGATTAGTGTTGTTGTTGGTTGTGACAAAAATATTTCCTGGCGATGAAAGAGAGGATTTTAATTATACTCTCGCAATTGTGCTTCTGGGAAGTTTTACTATATGTTCAATTGTAGGTTTGATTGTCTCGTTCGTTATTTACTTGGAAAAAAAGAACGCGTTTGCAGAAGAAAGAGGAAGAAGATTACAAAGAGCAAATGACCGACAATTAGCAAATCTATTACTTGAAACAGATCTATTAATTAACGATAGTAGACGAGAAAGATCGGGAGCGGAGAAAAAAACATCCACTTTAAAAACGAAGAGAGAATACAATATAACGAATTACTATGGAGACGATAAAAACAAAAAATGTTCAATATGTAAATTAGAGCTAAGAAAGAGACAACAAAAAGTACAATGTAATAAATGTTTGAGTATCTTTCATAAAGAACATTTGGAAGATTGGTTGGAAAACAAGGATTCTTGTCCAGTGTGTAACGAGAACATAGTGGATATAGTCGCAATTGTGAAAGAAAGTAATTAACAAAGAACAAAAGTGGTATGGTATGCTATGATTGAACAAGAATCAGAACAACCGGAACAAGAAAAACCATGGGAAAAAAGAGAAGAATCGCTGAAAACAAGAATAGCATTCTTTGTTGGGGGGTCAATTGCAACAATAATCCTAGTAGTAGCGCTATTTGCAAATAATTATCACTCAACAGAATTCATAAAAACAATTAGCATCGTAGGAGGGTTAATTCTCCTGTCTGCAATAATAATAGTAGTGGCAATAAAAGTACAAAGAAAGAAAAAAGAAATTTAAGGATAGTTTTTCTCAAAAATATTGGTGTTGTTTTTATAGCAAAAAACTTACCTGAATAATCTGTCATAAATCGATCCAAACAAGAATTTGTTTTAGTTGATGGGAAAAGAACATGAAGAGTATATACAAGAACTTGAAAAAGAAACTGAAGAAAAACCGGTAACAAAATAAGCTAACTTTCCTTCTATTTTATAGTAAAATAAACGGCAAGTATTTTTCAAAATAACTCTTTAACATAGTTAAGTTAAAAGAATCATAACAAAATCAAAGAAATTAACACTTACCAGTGCCAAAAAAGGTTAAATAGAAAAAAGAGTACTATTAACTTTACCGAGGTATTTTGAGTCAAGCGAAAAGAGAAATACTCTCCTAGTAGGAAGACTTAAAATGCTCAAGTAAAAGAACAAACCGCTCTGATAGAGCACAATACTGAACAAAAACAAAACGACACGGAATATCTTTCCTATCGCAATGTTTTTATAATGAATAATTCAGTAAACGAATCCGCGAGAAATGCGCAACAACAGCAATTGTTGAGCGGATCAACGCGCATATTTACGATAATTGATTAAATTATTGATGCGCTTGGCGAGACAGTGAAGCTCGCTGAGTAAGAGGTAAAAAATGTGACCACCGGCGCATCGGTATGGGAATAATGAAGAATCATTGCTCTCAAATCGAACGCTAAATAAGACGTCCTTTTTTACCGTAGATGGTCTCACTTCTTCAAGTGAAATCTAGATCTCCATAGTAGGTTCCGACACGCAAACGCCATCTGGGGGATGGATTGGCTCGGACGCCGATGAAGGACGTGGCTAGCTGCGATAAGCGCGGGGTAGCTGCAGGCAAGCATAGAACCCGTGATTTCCTAATGGGAACTCCTAATGCGAACCAATAAGTCGCATTACTCCGTAAGGAGGGGGAACGCACCGGACGGAAACATCCAAGTAGGTGCAGGAAAAGAAATCAACTGAGATGCCCAGAAGTAACGGCGAGTGAAATGGGCAAAGGCCAAACTGAATCCCCATACGCAAGTATTGGGAAATGTAGTGTTACGGACTCTCTATTGAGCTCTGCGATGTGAAGCTGAATATCCTGGAAAGTTTAACCAAAGAGGGTGATAGTCCCGTAAGCGTAAGCATCCCAGAGTGTGAGAGTATCCTGAATAGCGGGGGTTGGAAATCCCTCGTGAATGGGGCACAACGAGCTCCAAGCCTAAATACGTTCCGAGACCGATAGCGCAATAGTAACGTGAGTGAAAGCTGAAAAGTAACCCGGAAGGGTAGTGAAAAGTGCCTGAAACCAGATGGTTATAGACGTTTGTGGCCCGAAAGGTAAGATCCTCCATGAAGAGAATGCTGGCGACAGCAAGATCGTTTGGAGGGGACCGGGGTCACAAGATCCGTCTAGAAACACGGGCCAGGGAGTTCATACTTGTGGCAAGCTTAAGTGATGTCAAAACCACGCAAGCGTAGCGAAAGCGACATGCCCGCAGTTTACAAGGGGCGCCGTCTGAAAGGGCGGGAAGTCACAGGTTTGAGACCCGAAACCGGACGATCTACCCCTGAGCAGGCTGAAGCCTAGGGAAACCTGGGTGGAGGGCCGAGCAAGTATTGACGTGCAATTCATGTTTGTTGACTTGGGGGTAGGGGCAAAAGACCAATCTAGTCCGGTGATAGCTGGTTCCCAACGAAGTGGACATAGGCCAGCCTGCTCTGAGATGGAGCATTCGGTAGAGCAATGATTGATGGTTACGGGAAGTAAAATTCTCGCCTGTCAGTCAAACTACGAACGGATGTTTATCGTAGAAGAGTAGAGTCGGGCGTGCGTGCGTAAGGCACGTGGCCGAAAGGGGAATAACCCAGACTAAGGTTAAGGTCCCTAAATCTCGATTAAATGCTAAAATTGGAAGGACGTCATTGGACTAAGACAGTAAGGCGGTAGGCTTAGAAACAGCCACCCGCTAAGAAAAACGTAACAGTTTACTTACCGAGTCCTTTGGCTCCGAGAATGGACGGGGCTAAATCGAGTACCGATACCTTAGAATACATTGCAAGATGTAATTTGATAGTTGGGCGATCTGGTTGGGCGGAAGCAGGGCAGTGATGTCCTGTGGACCGATCAGATTTGCAGATCCTGGCGGTAGTAACAGCAAAGAGAGGTGAGAATCCTCTCCGCCGAAAGGGCAAGGTTTTCACGGCAACGTTCGTCAGCCGTGAGTTAGTCGATCCTAAGGGCAGTCTTATCTGAGCTGCTCGAAAGGGAAACAGGTTTAAATTCCTGTACTGCGTGGATACGTCAGAAGCGGCAACGCTAAGATCATTTTCTGACGCGACTGGATAAGCTCTGTAAAGTTATCGCTTTATTTAACTATATAACCCTCAGAAGTACCGTGATGGTGAGAATGAGGTGAAAATAGGAATAGGCTGCCAATAGTGGCGGCTTGAGCTTTTTCCACTCGCCCATGAAAAGGAAAATGATAAGGATTCCACGCATTCGTACCCAGAACTGACACAGGTGTCCCAAGGTGAGAAGCCTAAGGCGTGTTCGATCAACGATGGTGAGGGAAATCGGCAAATTCGCCCCGTAACTTCGGGATAAGGGGTGCCTGTGGGCTTGAAAGGGCTCGCAGGTCGCAGTGACAAGGAAGGAACAACTGTTCAATTCAAACATAGCAAACCGCAAGGGTGAAAACCTGTGAACGGTTTGTGAATCCTGCTCAATGCTGGTATGTGAAATCCGGGTCCAACCGGTCCAAGCACCAGTCAATAGCGGGAGTAACTATGACTCTCTTAAGGTAGCCAAATGCCTTGTCGGATAAGTACCGACGTGCATGAACGGATCAATGATTCCTTCGCTGTCCCCACCGTCGATCGAGTGAACCCACTAGCCAGCGAACAGTCTGGCATCAACCAGCGGGAAGAGAAGACCCCGTGGAGTTTTACTGCAGCCTGTGCCTGTTTTACGGGCAGTTATACATAGTGTAGTCAGGAGCTCTGAACCAAGTTCTCCGGGACTTGGGAATGCAAAAATGAAACACTGACTTTAACGGCTTGTTTGACTAACTTCTACTTCTGTAGAAGGACAAGTATTGGTGGGCAGTTTAGCTGGGGCGGCTGCGCTTGAAAAGGTATCGAGCGTGTCCAAAGGTTAGCTCAGAGGGGACGGAAACCCCTCGTAGAGTATAAGAATAAAAGCTAGCTTGACAGGGTTCTTTCCCATAGGGAACTCTGCAACGAAAGTTTGGTCTAGCGATCTGTCGATGGATCTCGTTGATTCACGGCAGCGGCAGAAAAATTACCCCGGGGGTAACAGAGTCGTCGCAGGCGAGAGCTCACACTCTCCAGACAAAAAGTTACCTCGATATATAAACAGAAAGATCTAGGTTTACGTTCTGGAGGAGGAGTATATCGACCCTGCGGCTTGCTACCTCGATGTCGGCTCTTCCTCTCCTGGCGCCGCACAAGACGCCAAGGGTAGGGTTGTACGCCCATTAAAAGGGAACGTGAGCTGGGTTTAGACCGTCGTGAGACAGGTCGGATTCTTTCTACTGG
>JABCTZ010000008.1 GCA_018238155.1 Candidatus Heimdallarchaeota archaeon
ATATTTTAACCCTTGATTTTTCTGATCCGACCTGTGAGTATTATCTATTATCAGATTCTATTAGTCTCTCAGCTGAAGGAAGCTTTCCCATTCCAGCTTATGGTAGCTATGTCTTTGTTATTTTTAACAATGATAGCGCCTGTGATATTTTACATGGAGTTGAAGTAACCTATACGGTCAACGCGTATGATACTATCCCTGACCCACCAATTGCTATGATTGTTTCTCTGTCTATTTTTGGTTTAGTTGTGATTGCAATCATTAGCTTAATTATTTGGTTGCGATTGAAAGCAAAACACCTTGAACGAGAAGAAGAGGAGGAAGAAGAAATAACAGCTGTCAAACCTCAGAAGTCTAAAATCAAGATGAAATACAAAACAAGCAGTTCATTTCTCTGTGCTAACTGCAAGGAGAAGATTAAAACTATTAAAAATAAATGCCTGAATTGCAATGAACCAATTTCGTGTAGCATCTGTAAATTAGGGATTAAAGAAACTGACAAGCTATACAAGTGTCCTTATTGTGGCTGTATTGGTCATTCCGAGCATTTTTTGGAATGGTTAGAGGTTAAGGCTAACTGCCCCAAATGCCAAACGCAGCTTGAACCAAATGATTTGATAGGGTTACAATTAAAGTAATTCTAACCAAATTATCTCTTATTCTTCACTTCATTTATCCTCTTTCATACACCTCCGGAGAAGCATTGAAGCAAAAATTCGATAGGGTATCTATCGTTCAGCAAAAACATCTACAAAAGATTCTTCACAATTCCCAGATGATAAAAAAAAATTTAAAAAATATCCGTATGATGAAGATAAATACTTCTATGTTTCAATAGATGAAACAAAGGATTTCTTGAGTATTTGAATTTGGAGAAAAAAGTGCTTCTTTAAGTGTAAATTTAATTGTTTAGTCTCAACTAACTAAAGTTGGACAAAATAAAGAAAAATAGAATTGCTAATTGATTGCTGTCTAATATTGACTCTTGTCTTCGATTTTTCTAGAAAAACGAGAAGAACTTTCCTACGGAAAGCGTTTCTCTATAAGGTTTGATAGCGAATGAATTATTGAATAATGTTCTTCATAAAAATCTTTCACCATTAATCCTACAGTGCCTGTATATTCACCGAGATTAAGTTTGTCATCAATCATCTCAAGGAGAGTAAAATATATTATTTTGCGATTGAATGAAAGTTTTTCAACTTCTTTTAATTCTTCCAATATTTGTTGAACAAAATCATGAATTATTGAGCAATTAGATGACAAGAAGACTAATGTTGGTGCACCGCTCAATCGAAGAATCTCGAGTGGAGTAATTTTCTTGGAGAGCAATAAATCTCGAATGTACTTTAGGTAGGGAAGAGAGAAAAGCTCATTTTTAGAATCATCTCGAGCAGATTTGTATCGATATTTTTCTTCACTTGTTTCTTTTTTGATTAGATTTTCATCTGAGCTTAACTCACCCCATCTATCTAATATACCACCATTTTCTTGAAATCGTTCTAAGCTCATGTCTTTACTTTCGCTATAAATTAATCCGTCGAGATCATGGAAAAATTTGCTTATGTAGATGTTTGCTAATAAGATAAAGGCTTCAAAAGAAGTGAGTTCTATATCAAAATCAAGGCATTTCTCCTCATAGCGTATGTAATGAAGGACTACTGAATCTTCTTTCTCTGGATGTTTTTTCAGCTCTAAATCTAAGAAGGGGGTATTTGTATAAGGATCATTCCAACCCAATAAATACTCATAGAGTGAAGATCGAGCTTTAATATGTTGCTTATCAATGTTTTCTAGACATTCCTGAAGTTCATTTGATAACACTTCTTCAACATTCGTTTTTTCATTTAGGTCATAGAGCAGTTGTAGTGGTCTAGCAGCTGAACCCCAATCAAAAGTTCCTGCATCTGTTCTAGCACCTAGAAGTTTGTTATTAAGAACATAAATTTCAATGGGTTGACCTTGGAACCAGAATAGTGGCAAGAAAGTTTTTTCTCTCTCTTCTGGAGAGAATTCTGGTTCTCTTTGACAAGAAGTAGGTTTTGGAAATGGTTTTTTAATTTCTAAAAACATTTCTTTGATTAATTGCTGATTTGTTTTAAGGAAAGTTTTGATTGACTTCTGAATATTTGGTCGAGGGTTGAAAAGAAGCAACAATGTTGTGTAGATAATTTTCTTTGTTTTAGCCAAATTAGCATTAGAAGTTATTTCTGACATAATGTCATTGATAAATGCCTTAACGTCTACATTGTTAGAGATAGTCATCAAAGCTCGTGCACCGCTCATACGTAGTATATATTCTGGTTTCAAGTCACCTGTTGAAAAATTCTCAACCAAATACTCTAAATAATCTACAACAAATAAAGGGATTGTTCGATTATATGACAAGTCTCTATCTCGTTTAATTGGTTGGGGAAATATAATTTTCATGGAATCTTTATCTAACGGTAAAATTCTTTTACAAAAAGCATTTGCACAGATATTAGCCAAGATAAAAAATGCTTCTTGTGGATAAAGAGCGATGGTTTGTTTTAATAATAAACTTTCAAAACTTATATCCTTAAGAATAACTGATTTCTCAGTTTTTTTTGTAGGATCTATATCTATTGATAAAAACAACTTCAAAGATCTATTGGAACAACCCCAAGCCTGTGTAAAGTGTCTATAGTGTTTTGGAAGTTTCTCATATGCTGCTGTTCCAAAATGCTTTCGTAATTCTTCAGGAAAATAGTCCCTATAATCATCATATTGGTATAGATATTTCAAAAAATAAAATGCAATATCACCTGAAATATGCCCTTCGCAATCATTATAACTTCTCATGGTTATGTGTGACTTGACATCTATTCCTTTGAGAAGCTCACACCCAAATATTTCATTGTTAAAAACATAGATTGCTATTGGGTCGTAGAGAGTAATAAATAATGGTAAATAACCTTCTTCCCTTTTCATAAGAGTCACATAGCTATTATTGTATATTAATATTACAAAGAATTTTGATTTTCTAAGTAAAAAAAGATTTGTTCAATCAATTGATTGAAAGTCAAATATGACACTCGGCCCTCGCTTCTTCTTGAAGGGCTAGAAGACCAGGTCGGAAAGGACACCGCTTAGGTATTAAGTACAAGCAGGCTGAGCATCTCATTCGAAGTTTAATTTTTAATTTCATTTATAGACAATTTTGATATGTTAATTGTGATTTTAATATAAGACTTTAAAATGAATAATGAGTATTATTATATGAGAGATAAAGATGTCTAAAACAACTTTTACAGCACTCATTTGGGAAGAAGATGGAGTCTATGTTTCCAAATGTCCAGAAATTGAGGTTGCATCTGCAGGAGATACTCCTCAAGAAGCACTTGAAAATCTAAAGGAAGCAATTGAGTTGTGGCTTGAGAATGCAAAAGAGTTAGGATTCCTTGACGATTATTCACCAATGTTTTCAACTAAACAAAAATTCACTAGTCAAATAGAGATGGATATATGACAAAATTACCAACTATTTCTGCAACTAAGTTAATACGCAAGTTGTTAAAAGCTGGTTTTCAAGATGCTCCAAAAAGAGGGAAAGGCAGTCATCGAGCCTTAATTAGAATAGATAAGGAAGGAAAAATACACCTGGTCATCATTCCTAAAAGAGATCCAATTCCTAAAGGAACATTGCTTTCTATAATAAAACAAAGTGGTCTTTCTCGGGAAGAGTTTATTAGATTATTAAAGTGAAACCCACTTCTTCTTGAAGGTCTAGACTTTGTTCATTTCAAGAAGGACACGTCAAGGTATAAAGATAATCAATGACTTTAAATTAAAAGAAAGACAATATATAATTGAGAAAAATGAATCTAAAGACTATCGATTTAGATGAGGAAACTTATCGAAAACTTTTGGTAG
>JABCTZ010000037.1 GCA_018238155.1 Candidatus Heimdallarchaeota archaeon
GATTGCTCTAACTTTGGTTACAATTGCTATTGCTAGCAGCTTTTTCTTCTTCGATTCGTTTCAATCACAATTCTCAGTTAATTATATGAATGATAATAGAGCAGAACAAAGTGATATTGTATTATCTTGGGATTTCTCTTATGAAGATTATCTTGGGAACAATAGTGGTTCTATTGACGATTACATATTTGCTAATAACCTAGGTACTGAACTAACAACCCAGCTAAGCTCTTATTTAGGGAATAATTCTATATCAAATGTTTATTCTCAAGAAAGCTCTTATGCTTTTTCTTTTGGTAAAGATGATAATCTCACTTTTACATTAGTCAATGCTAATAATATCAATCTCGAATTACTCGATGAATATTCCGTTGAACAGAACACTAGTATTGATCTACTTGAAGGAGGAATTTTGGTACTCGAGCAATCTGTTGTTGACTATTCATCTTCTGAAGCTGCTCTACTAAATGAGAGTGAAATTTTACTTATGGATGGTCTGACAGATGTTAGCCAATTCAACTTTACTATTGATTTTCATTCTAAAGTTATCTGGGACATACAAGATTCTGCTCTTTCGAATAAAATTACTAAAATTGTTGGAGTAACTGATTTTGCTGTTGTTGTTTCAGATGACATCTTTGAGGAATACTTACAATTTATCAATTCGGCATCTTCGACATTTGACATATCTGCTTCAATTCATTTTGATCTTGATTATTCAGAAATTAATTTTGAAAACAGAGCTGTACTACAAAATCAGCTTTCACAATTTATTTATTCAACTCAAAATTTTGTTTTAGATGAATTTTCAACTGATGCTGATTTTTCTTTCGAAACTGTCTTCCTGTCTCTTCTATCAAATCTAGAGAATGTTATTTTCATTATCCAAATACTTGTCTTAGTTTTTACAATACCAACAGTTCTTTTCTCTTTATTGATTCTTTACTTTAGCAATGAATACTTTTTTGCAAAACGCAGCAAACTTTTTTCATTTTATTATTCAAAAGGTTCTTCGACTCAGCAGTTATTCTTCTTTGTTTTCACTGAATTTCTTATTTCTACGACTTCAGCACTTATTTCAGGTATTGGATTATCGGTTCCTTTCACTCTATTAATGATAAAGAATCCAAATTTTGGCTTTGTTCACAATTCTGCTTCTCAACTAAATTTGTCTCTCAATATTTCATATCTCAATATCCTTTGGATTTCATTAATTATAATTGCGATTGGCTTGTTGGTAATTGTGAATAATATCAAACCAATATTTTCTCTTAGTGGTGATAAGAAGAACCTCGAATCTGAGGATATTGCTGAACCCAGGACAACAATCTGGAAAAATCTTTACTTTGACTTTCTTCTTCTCTTAGCAGGAGTAAGCATAATAGTGATAGAAAAAGTGCTTTTCCAAGTTGGACATGATTTCACCACTCAGTTTTTTGTATTCTTCATTGGTATTTTAGTAGTCATTTTCGCTCTCGCATTAGTTCTACTAAGAACATTACCAGGTATTCTCTCTTCAGTTGGTAATTATCTGTGGAAATCTTTTGGTGGTATTTCCTCCTTTGCAACCAGATTGTTCAATGTCCGAAAGAAAATATTGGTAAAAAATATGATTACTTTTGCATTATGTATTTCATATATACTCGTCCTTATTCAAGCAGTTTCTGCAGTAAATCAGTTTAGTACTGAGCAAGCATATTTTAGTGTAGGTGCTGATGCTAGAATTGATTTCAGTGATGATAGCAATATTACAACAATAATTTCTGCACTACCCTCAAGTATACAGTATTCGGAAATAACCAAATTCCATTTGCGAAATTTCCTGACTGGAGATCGATTGGTCTTTCTTGTTATTGATCCGAACACTTTTCTTTCTACTGCTTATTTCAAAGATACTTTTCTACAAGATAGATCATCTTCAGAAATAGTTGGAAAAATAGACCAAAATCTAACCATTCTCTCTCAACGAGAAATAGCAGAATCGAAATCGTGGCCTCTAGGGCATAATTATACCCTCACCCTCTCATATGGCAGCACAGATAGACTTTCCCTGGATGTTGTTGACTACTTCAATACTTGGCCATTTTTCATGAATGACAATCAACAAGTTGAAGGTATTCCTCTTATTATTGGAAAAGATACATTCAAAGTTCTAAAAGAATATGGGACTGAATTCAGCAATCATCTTCTCTTAGATGTCCCTGAAACTGAGGATTATGTTCAGATTATGAATAATATAGAAACTGAAGTACTTACCTCTAAAGAAATCCTAGTTAGCATAGATGATGGTTATAATCAATTTTGGAGCGAACCTTTCTGGTATATTCTAAATACTTTTGCAGTGATAAATCTCTATCTGATAAGTTTACTATTTATTGTTCTTATAGTTATCACCATAATTACATTAGAAAATAATCGAAAAGCGGAAACAGGTATGTTCCTAGCTTTAGGTATTAGAAAGAAACAGATTTTTCTTCTGTCTTTAATTGAACAACTAACTGTATTAATTCCAGGATTACTTCTCGGAATTGCTATTGGTTTGCCCAGTTCAATTTTCCTAAATAATCAATTGAAAAACAATTTTCCAATCCCTATTAGCAGTTTAGGTGTTTCTTGGATTGTTAGCATAATACTTCTTGGTATCTTTCTCTTCAATTTGATTTTAGTTACTGGTTCAGCTTTTCGTGCTTCATCTCGAAAAGTAGCATATTTTATTCAGGAGTTGGAATTACATAATGAGTCTTATGATTGATTGTCGAAATGTCATAAAAATCTACTATAATAGAACGAAACAGATCAAAATGGCTGCTCTACGTGGTGTAGAGTTGAAAGTCAAAAAAGGGGAGCTAGTTGCCATTGTAGGTCCATCTGGAGCAGGTAAATCTACACTATTGAAGATTCTCGGTGCATTGGACTTTCCTTCGAGTGGTACCTTACATGTTGGTGGAAAATTGGTAAATACCTTCACTCAATCACAGATTATTGATTATCATCGCAATTGGGTAGGATTTGTTTGGCAAGCTCCTCTACGAAATGTTCTCACCAGTGAAAAAGCAATTAACAACGTTCTCCTTCCTATGAAAATAGGTGGAAAATTACCCAAAAACAAACAGAAAGAACGTGCTCTTGATCTTTTGAAATCTGTCGGTTTAGAACACAGAATAAATCATAAACCTACTCAACTTTCAGGAGGTGAAGTTCAGCGATTAGGAATTGCTGTTGCTCTTGCAAATGATCCAAAAATTATTTTAATGGATGAACCTACCGGAGAGCTTGACTCTGAAACGACGACTGAAATTTTTACTTTATTAAAGGAACTGAACAAATTTTTTGATAAAACCATAGTAATTGTTTCTCATGATCGATACGTGGAAAAGAAAGCAGATGTTGTTTATAGAATTTCTGATGGGCTTCTCTTAAACATTGATCTTGCACGATCAATTGAAGTAACAGACTCAAAAGAACAAGTTAGCTATGTCGATGAATTTGGTCTATTACGAATTCCATTACATTTCTTAAAGGATACAGGAATTCAAAACTATGTTAAAATCAAAAGTGCTTCTGATAGAATAGAAATACTTCCACATGTTCAAGAAGCAGCAGTAAGTGATGTTATTGTTAAAGAAACTAAAAAGGAATCTAAGGGTAAAAACTCAAAGGAAGATAGGAGTGGAAAATAATGTCAATAAAACAATCAAAAGAGATTAGAAAAATAATTCGGTGCACAGACTTAACTAAGGAATACCAATTTGGTTCTGAAGTAATCCATGCCCTACAAAAGATAAATCTAGAAATTATTGAAGGAGAATTTGTTGCAGTTATGGGGAAGAGTGGTAGTGGTAAAACCACATTAATAAATATACTAGCTGGGTTACTATCAGCTTCTTCTGGAGAAGTAGTCATTGATGAGCAATCTTTACTAAATATGTCCACTGATCAATTAAGCCTCTTGCGTAGAAAAACTATAGGAATAGTTTTTCAAATGTTCAATTTACATCCTGGGTTAACTGTACTAGAAAATGTAGAATTACCTCTATTATTTAATGACATCGATAAAGATAAACGAAGGGCTGCCGCTCAAGAAATATTGACTTTCTTGCAGCTTGAGGATTACATAGATAACTATCCTGATGAATTGAGTGGTGGAGAAAAACAAAGAGTAGCTATTGCTCGAGCTTTAATCAATGAACCAAAAATACTTCTTGCAGATGAACCAACTGGAAATCTAAATTCATTACTTGCCAAAGAAATTGTTACGCTTTTCAAAAAAATAAATAAAGAAAAAGGTTTAACAATCATTTTTGTTACCCATGATGAGTCCTTATTTGATGATGATATGCGTTTAGTAAAGCTCAAAGATGGTAGATTATTGAATTGAAAGAGTCCTCTCAAATTAATATCTGTATAACTAAATTTTGACTTAAAATGCTATTTCTTAAGAAAACTATATTAATTCTTTTCCTTTCGTAGAAAGTATTCCCATCTATAGTATAATTACAGCTATTCGAATCTTGCTATTTCAATCTTTGAAAGTATTTTTACTAAATGAACTTAGGTTTTGATTAATTATGGCTAAGAAAAAGTTAGGAATAGTAGCAGATTCAACATGTGATTTACATCCAGATTATATTAAAAAATATAATATTGGTATTGTCCCTTTGAAAATTATTTTTGATGATGAAGTTAGGTATCAAGGTCTTGATATTACTAATGATGAATATTATCAGCGATTGATTGCCGGTGAAATGCCTACAACGGGTGCACCTGCACCAAAATTCTTCAAAGAAGCAATTGATAAAGCATTGGAAGAATATGAACAAGTACTAGTTTTTTGTATCGGCAATAAACTTAGTGCAACATACTCCACAGCTGTTATGGTTAAAAAACAATTTTTCGATGAAAGAGTAACTATTATTGATACAAACACTTTGTCAGTTACGATCAGTTTAATTCTCTTACCTGTAGCAAGGATGGTAGCTGATGGTGCATCCAAAGAGAAAGTACTAACTTTCGTTAACAAGACAATTCCTCATACACAAGTATTTGGAGGAGCTGCAACATTGAAGTATCTCCATAAAGGAGGTCGTCTTAGTAGAGCCTCCTACATGATAGGATCTTTACTAAATTTTAAACCTTTAATTAGTGTAGATGATGGATTAATTGTTTCACCTGGAAAAGTTCGTGGAACGAATAATCTAATGGAACACATGAAAACTGTAGCTAATAAAATCGCTGAAAATCGTTTGTCAGAGCTAGTAATTGTTGGTCATTGTGCTAATTTAGAGAAAGCAGAAGAAGCGGCTGAATATTTGAAAGGATTACCTAATGCACCCAAAGAAGTAATAGTGTGGGAAATTGGTCCGGTAATTGGAACACATTTAGGACCTGGTACCATAGGAATTGTTTGGGTAGGCGAATTCAAAGAAGAATGGTTGTAAATTAAGATTAATCTTTGGATTTTCGAATTAAAATAAAACAAAAAAGGATAATTTTGTGCTAAACACACAATAATTATTCCTTTAAATAGTAAGCTTTTTTTACCAAGCGAACCGAGTCAATTTATAGTGAAACTGTTATTAGATGATTGTTTCAAGCTTATTGCTTTAGACAATATCCTCTAAGTAAACGATTTGGTGAATAATTTGGTATTAGGAAAATTAGGTTCTTCAATAACTTCTGCTTTGAAGAAGATAGTTGGAGCTGGGACAGTTGATGCTACTCTTATTCGAGAATTAAAGAATGAGCTCTTAAAAGCTCTTCTCGAAGCTGATGTGAAGCTTGAAATTGCCTTAGAAGTCACTGAGAAGGTAGAGAAAAAGGCACTCAAAGATGATCTTCCTCCGGGCATTCCCCGCCAAAAACATGTTGTATCTATTGTACATGATGAGCTTGTTCAGATTTTGGGTGGCAAGGGACAGAAATTAAAGATAACTCCCGGCAAACTTAACGTGTTACTTTTTGTTGGTATACAAGGTTCAGGCAAAACTACTGTCGTAGGAAAATTAGGCAATTGGTTAAACAAGCGTGGTATGAAGCCAGCTATGGTTTGTGCTGATACAGATCGACCAGGTGCTTACGAGCAACTAGTTCAACTCGGAGAACAAATCAATGTTCCTGTCTATGGTGAGCCAAAAGAAAAAAATGCTGTTAAAATTGCTCGCGATGGTGTTACTCATTTCCAAAAATCAAAAGAAGTCATTTTAGTTGACACTGCAGGTCGTCATAAAGAAGAGAAAGCCATGTTAAAAGAAATGGCTAAAATTGCCAAAATGGTTAAACCCGATGAAATAATTCTCGTAATTGATGGAACATTAGGTCAACAAGCATTTGATCAAGCACTTGCCTTTGCCACAACAACTAAAATTGGAAGTATAATAGTTACAAAACTTGATGGTTCAGCAAAAGGTGGAGGAGCTCTAAGTGCTTGCGCAGCAACAAAAGCACCAATAAAATATCTAGGTGTTGGAGAAAAAGTTGGTGATTTAGAACGGTTTGATGCTACTGGTTTTGTTGGTAGGTTACTCAATATGGGTGATATTGAAGCTTTAATTGAAAGTGTTCAAGCTGCTGAAATTGAACCAGATGAAGAAATGGCTAAAGCATTCCTCACAGGCAAATTTACCTTACGAGATATGTATGCCCAAATGCAAAATATTGGCAAAATGGGTTCTATGTCCAAAATTCTCTCTTTCCTTCCAGGTTTCTCTACAGGATTACCAGATGGACTTGAAGATACTTCAGAAGAAAATATGAAAAAATTCATGTGCATGATGGAATCTATGACAGCAGAAGAACTCGATGATCCTTCTGTTATTAGAAGCACTAGAATTCAACGTATTGCTCGTGGCTCTGGAACTGACCCAAAAGATATCAAACAACTAATGAAGCAATTCAATCAAATGAAAAAAATGATGAAGGGTATGAAGAAAGGAATGGGACGAAGAGGAGGCAAAATGCCAAATATGACAGATTTAGCAGGGATGCAGGGTGTTACTGGTAAACCTTCTACAAAAATCACTAGAGGTAAGAAAAGATAGGTCATCTATCTACCTCTTACATTTTCTATTGAAAGAAGTTTTTTGGAGGGAAAGAATTGTATAGGATTTTTCTAATCAAAATTCAGAAGTTTAAGTATGAGAAAAGAGATCTTAATCTTCCCTTCTCACAAAAACGTATCATTATTGGTTTTTTATCTCGAATGGTTACAAATGCTATTTTTCTTTCCCATTCTTTGAGAAAGAAAGTAATTGTTAGATTAGCAATTGAAGAACCAGTTCCTCATATAATTCAAATTCAAACTGATAAAATAAGATATCTTGGACCTGATGAAAGAAGTTTCGCCTCAATAATCCTAAAAGCAGAAAGAAAAATAATAGAACAAAAAATTAATTCACCTAATGATCACTGGTTTCAACCCAATCCTGGATTATTTGCAAAAATAACTGATGATTGGTTAATTGATTTGGACCTCTATTTAAATGAGCCAATTGGATTTATTCAATTCAATTATAATTCCACAAATGGAGAGAACATAGTTCAAGAAACAATTGATTTTTCATTTAGAGGTTTTGAAGAAAAAATAAACTCTTTTTGTGAAAAGTTCAATTCAAATATATTTGTTTTTAATTTAACAAAAGGAGCAATAGATTGGTGTGAACCTCCACTACCATTAAACACTGTCCCACATCACATACAGATACCAAAAATAGTAAATCCGCCAAAAATAGTAGGATTAATAAATATTATACTGGATGAAATAAAATAGAAACCAAATATCATGGTTTCCTAGAGAATAAACGATATTTTTCCTCAGGATTGGTTAACTCGCGCATTATTCGTGCAATAATTAATTTCTTTGGATCAGAAACTTTTGTTCTTGAAGCAATGTCCTCAAAAGAGGTGAAATTCACTCTATTTCGTTCAGCTATCAAATTCTCAAGATGGGTCGTACCGATACCTGGAAGCAATTTGAATGCATGCATTCTTGAGGTCACAAGTGAAGCTTTGTTGAACCAATTAACAAATCGAAATTCTTGTTTTGTAACGATTTCCATTAAACAATCATCAAGAATCTTTTCAGAAGAGTTAGCTAAATCATTATATCCAATTCTTCGTTTAATTCGAGTAATTAATTTGCGATTGTCCTTTCCAATTCCAATTCTATAAAGAGGTTTGATATGTACTCCTCTCTTTGGACTTAACTCCAACAGAGTAAACCAGATCTCACCTATCGCTTGAACAACGGGTTCTCGACTATTGAATGGATTTGGATCTGTTGGGCTGCCTTCTGATAAATAAGCTAGTGCCCAAGCAAATTCTTCATATTTTCTTTGTCGGTCACCAGTAGCATCCTGTCTACTTTGAGCTGGATTGTTACTTGATCTATTGCGATTGTTGCTGTAAGAGCGATTTTGGTTTTGATTTGTTCTTTCGGGCATCATAACCCACCATTTATTATTCATTCGTTGGAAATGTTTGATTGTTTATCAATAAACTATTTCCATTTCAATTATTTTAATGTGATTCTTATTACTTTGTTTATTGTATAGATATTCCATTAATTTAAACTGTTCTCTAATTCCTTATCTAAAATTCTTTAAACTCTGACTTAATTTAGTCACAAATTAGCACTTGGAATTTTTCGTAGCAAAGAGATAAAATAAGAAGAAAGTGAAAAGCTATTGATTTGCTAAATAATTTTACTCTCTCAATAGATCAAGCAATTTTCCGGTTTCTTCTGTTGTGAAAACTCTAGATGCATCTTGAATAAAAACTCGCAATTCATCAATGGTCTCAGGCAAAAAGTTTACTATTGTAATAGCAATATCTTCGCTCAGCTCGAATTCAGCTATTATTTTTTTAACTAAGGTTTTAGCCTGACGTCCTGTAACTTGTGCGGATCTTTGGGCGTGTTCTAATGCAATTCTTTGCAAGTAATTTAATTCTCCATCTTTCTTTCTCTTGTTGAAGATACTTACAACTTCTGGGAGTGAAACGGGAATTTTATTGAGAGTTTCTTTGGGCACAGTAATTCACCTAACAAAGTATTATTCACTTAACTATAAGTCTATTTCTGCATTGCAATATAGACATGTTCGGGTCTAGCAATAATATCTTTGGTCATGTTTCCAACCTTAATTTTGATTACATATGCTCTACCACGGACTTCAGAAATGACACCGAATTTACCTTGATAGCGTCTGTGTGGCATTCCTTTTTGAATGGCGGAATCAATTTTAATAACAACTTGATCCCCAACATTGTATTTAATTAGTAATCTACCTAAAGGTTGTATACCTCTCTTTCTAGGAGATTTTGTAAATAATCTTCTTGTACTATGTCTGTATCCTTTTGAATTTGGCATAATTTATCACGACGCTGAGTTTTTTCCTTATTCATGAGTTGTTGAGAATAGCTTTAAAAAGCTTGCTTTTGCTTTCGATACCTCTCTGCTTCTTGTTCTCTTTTTAAACTTTCTTCATCTTGCATCTTCTGGTGTGCCCGTTTCGTTACTTTGTTACTTTTATTGTTGAGTTTAAGTAGTTCCATATGGCATTTGTTCTTGTGGTATTAAGAGTAGTTCATCGTTCCTCTCCTTCTTCTCTCTCCAGTTCTAGTTTTCGCCTCTTGCTGATTATCGTAGGTTTAGCATTCCTAATTTTTCTACTTTCCATAAACATAAGCTGAGCCGTTCTGAGTTAAAGTTTCTTTCGCGCTTACATGTCCATCCCCTATCAAATCGTTCCCTTCCTCTCTATTGTACTATTTAAGAGACGCTTTAAAGAAAGGTGATATTTCTCCTATTGAATTATTGAGATTAAATGGCGCACCAGTACTTTCTTTGTTTGCAAAATTGTCTGTTATTGAAGCGTTCATAGAAAAAATGTTCAAGAATCTTATGAGTATAAATTCACTTTCTGAGAATACAAAAATCATCAATTATACTTTTAGCAAACACTTTGAATTTATGCACCATAAAATTCATAGCAAATTTCTTGAAAATAATCCTCAAATCCTATCAAAATTAGAGACTAATGTTTATAGTAAATTCCTTGATACTGAGTAAATTGGTAAAATCTTTGAAAGTCAAGTGTTTCTCTATAAGTTAGCGTGGCTTTTACTTCTGAGTTGAAGTAATTTATTTATTAATGCTACTTAATTGAATTGCTCTAAATAAAATGGCATTATTCATAAATAAAAGATAGATTATATAATCAATTATTCTTTATCTTTGAATGATTATTCTTAAAAAAGGTAAACTAAAAAGCAAGCTTTTTGCACGAGACACTGTCTTGAATTTTCTTTTCTGTATTTAAATATACAATTCAAAAAAAAGAGAAAAAGTAGAGTTAACTACTTTACCTGTTCATGATTTTTACAAGATCTTTTGCAACATCTAATGTTGAGGAGCTGCCACCTAAATCATATGTTCTTACTTTGCCCTCTTTAAGGTTGATTTTAATAGCATCTTCTACTTGTTTTGCTAGCTCAATTTCTCCAAGCCAATCAAACATTAGCTTTACAGAAAGAATTGCTGCAATTGGATTGACTTTATATTGACCGGCATATTTTGGTGCACTGCCATGAGTTGGTTCAAATAAGCCGTATTTATCTGAAGTGGATGCTGATGCAGCAAAACCTAAGCCACCAACTAATTGTGCTGTTAAATCAGATACGATATCACCAAACATATTTGTCGCAATAATAACACCAAAATTCTGTGGATTTTTTACTAATTGCATACACATTGCATCAATGTTTTGTTTCCAGACCTCAATGTCAGGATAGTCTTTAGCAACTTCGGCTGCAACGGCAAGGAACATTCCATCAGTTGCACGAATAACATTTGCTTTGTGAACAAGAGTAACATTAGGATAGTTGAATTTTTTAGCATATTCAAATCCAGTCTTAACTATACGTCTACAACCTTTTTCAGTAAAAACTCTGCAAGATACAGTTGTTTTCTTTGGGTCGTAATTTTTCTTTTTGAAAGCATCTAGATGCATAAATTCAGTTGCATCATAGAAATCAAAACCAGAATAGAGTCCTTCTGTATTTTCTCGGAAAACGACAAGATCGAGATCATCTCGAAAATTCAAAGGGTTCCCTTCATAAGATTTGCATGGGCGCATATTACTATACAAATCAAAAGTTTGTCTTAATCTAACTATAGGAGATCTATAACCAGGAACATTTGGTTTAGATGTAATTGCTCCAAAGAGCGCAGCATCTGTTTCTTTCATCATTTCAACGGTTCTATCAGGTAAAGCTTCCTTCTCTTTTTCCCAAAAGACCCAACCTATATCTCCATGAATGAATTCAGCATTGAAATCAGTGCCTTCATCCATGACTATTTTGGCTGCTTCCAAAACGTCATTACCAATACCATCACCAGGCATAAATGCAATTTTATATTTTTTAGCCATGTAAACTTGCTCCAATAACGTATTATCGGTTTACTTGAAGTTAAAGAAAGTAGTGTTCCTTTTTTATTTTTTTCTATTCGATGTATTTTTTCAGCTATTTTTTAGAAATTTCAGTGTAATGAAATGCTATACTCTTAATTTTTCAAACAGTTTGATAATTAATGTCAGAATTATCTATGGTTTACAGTTGCTTAAAGAGGTAACTTGAAATAAGAAATAGCAATTATATTATCATAGCAAAGTTTCAGTTTAGAAAACCAGTTAAATTTACTATATCTGGAACTATTTTTGTTGGAGAACCGGCAGAAAACAGTAATCTCTAAATGTAATGTACGGAGAATATGAAAATTGTCAGATGTAGAAAAAGTAATCCCAGAAGAAGAATTAGATGCTGCAACTGAAAGACTGGTTTACAAAATAACTGAAGGATTACAACGACTAAATAGTATCGGCACCGTTCAATTTATCCAAATCGATTTACCTCCAATTCCAGATAGGATTAAAGATATTTTAGCTATTAACTTTAATTCTCCTTTAGAAGATGGCTTGTATATCAATCAAACAATTGTTTTGGAACAAATGGATTCTGGTGACTCCTTTATGAGAGCATTGAACTCCATTAGAAAGCTCTTAACTGTGGCAGGTAAAATTTCCATTGATGAAATCCAAGCAGTAGTAAATATCGATTATAAAGGTAAACCAATGGATATCATCATTACTTATGTTCCTGAGGAACATGATATCAGTCTTGTATCAGTGACTCAACATGGAGAATTCTTTAGAATTTTAGAATATGTTAGATTCTTCTGGTTAAAATCAAGACCAAGAATTTAGACTTTAGAAATTTCTCTTTTTTTTTTATTCTTTCTTTTTTATCTTTCTTTACTCAATAATTACCAAAAACTCAAAAAGTAATATTGAGAATTTGATTATAACGTCAATTAAATTGTGATGAACCTTGGAAGATAAATTTAGCACTTCTCAAAAGCAAGATTTCATTATTAATCTATCAGAAATAATTCCTTATACAATTGAGTTTTCAAAAGATGCTAAGGAAATTATCTTAACAAAAGGGGTTATCACAGGAGAAATTTCTTTAGATAGTTTAGCATTAGAGCTCGCTCAAAGATTTGATATAGCTTATGAAGATATTTTCTTCACGTTAAATGATAATAACGATTTTTTAATCAACATAGTTTCTGAAAATTTTATTGATATCTCCATTGCAGAAAGTACCATTCTTGAGATGATAGCCAATGAATTACCTTATACGTTAAAAAATGCAGACACTCACAAAGTATTTACTTATATTACTGAGAATTTGTTTGGGATACCATTAATTGGTTCAATGTATTTTGGTGTTATTGACCGTGGGACAAACCTCTTACAAGTAAGGAGTTTGACAGGTTGTCCTCTAAATTGCCCTTTTTGTTCAGTAGATGAAGGACCTGTAACTAAGACAAAGCATAGAGATTTTATTATTGACTCAGATTACTTGGTAAACACTTACGATTATGTCGTTAAGGAAAAAAAATTGAAAAAAGCAGAAGCTCATTTGGATAGTCAAGGAGAACCAATGGCATATCCTTACATTGTTGATTTAGTGCAGGGGTTAGCAAATAATCCCAATACTGCGATAATATCTGCACAAACTAATGGATGGTATTTAACAGAAAAGCTCGTTGATGATTTAGAATCTGCAGGTCTTTCGAGGATAAATCTTTCAATAAATTCAATGGAATTAAACAAAGCTAAACGATTATCTGGTAGAGGAGATTATTCTTTGCAGAAAATTTTGGATATGGCAGAATATATTGCCAACTCAAAAATTTCTTTATTGCTTGCACCTCTTTGGATATCAGGAATAAATGACACAGATATCGAAGAGATCATTAAATTCTCTAAAGGAATTAATAAGAAAGAAAAACGTTTCCCACCTTTAGGGATACAAAATTATCTGATTCATCAACAAGGGAGAAATATGAAAGGAGTGACATCTAAAACCTTCAAAACTTTTAATGAACAATTGAGAGAATTCGAGAGAAAATATGATGTGTCAAACCTCGTACTTAAACAATCAATGTTTGAATCCTATAAATCCAATATGCTACCAAACCCTCTAAAAACAGGGGAAATAATCTCGGGAAGAGTTATTCTTCCGGGCAGACTAAATGACGAGATATTTACTGTTGCAAAAAATAGAATCATACATGTTACTGGAGCAGAAGGTTTATCCGTTGGTACAAAAATTAAAGCACGAATTGTCAGAAATAGGCACAATATCTTTTTTGCGAAAAAAGTATAATCTTGTTTTCAATCAATTACTTAAACGGGAAAGCGTAAAAGAGCAACTTTTCCACCAAATTTTCCAACTTGTTTACCAGATGCATGGTGTTCACTCATAATAACAATTTTACCACCAGATTTTTGTACGCTCTGTAGAAATCGATCGAGTTTTTTCCTTTTCTCTCTATCTCTTAAACGTAACTGATTATCAACAAGTAACAAAGTCTCTACCGCACCAAATCCAATTGCCTTAGTAATCGCTTCATGTCCATAAGCAACAGTGCCGGTATTTTTACCAATCCTTGTCATAACTTCTTCAAGATACACTGCATCAGAACTTGCTTGTTCTTCCTCGATAATTCGTCCTAGAATATTTTTACTAATAATTTCACCAATAGCACTTGGACCACCATTACTAGCAGTTTCAATTATTATTTTTTCCAAAGGAATCGTTGTAATATTTTTCTTTTCTTTAAGATAGCGATAATATTTGTCTTTTGTGAATCCTGGACCGGCAAGAACCATTGCAGTTGCATCAGGCACTTTTGCTGAAAAGGCTTCTTCAATTGCAAAAGTAACTTTCGAATAGAATTTGGCTATTTTCTCCGCACGTATTTTTTCTTTACTCCCCGATTTCTTTGGTATACGCTCTTTTAAATTAGCAAGAATAGAGCTTGAAAAAGCCCCTATGGCAGCAAGAGTAGCTTCGCTGTCATCAATAGCAACAATAAGTACTTTTGCGCTTGCAGATTTTTTCACTGCAGCCTCTAATCGATCCTTATCGATTTTAGACCAAATTTCTTTTCCGATTGTAAGCAATGTTCCTGTTTCTACATTAATTGTATGATATGTTCCATAGGATATCAAATCTTCTGGACCCTCAGTTATTGTCCCTTTAATTCTTAAGCGATTAGCAAATTCATGAAATTTAACTTCTTCAACCTCTAATGTGAGAATCATAGAAACACGTTCACCTTTCTCTGCACGCCCATTTTCTTCACCTACTCGAATTCTGCGATAAGTTCGAGCTTTTACTTTATCAAGAGGTAGAATGAGATTATAGAGAACATATAAATCATCAACTGTTTCAGGTACAACTGAGACAGAGCCAATTTGATATTTTCGTGATTTAATGTTCAATAGTATTTCACCAACAATAGAAATTAATTGTTGAATCTAGTTTAGAAATATAACTATACTATCTATTATTTTCTGAAAAATGATGAAAGAATGGAGAATTTTAGAAGTTCGCTAAAATGTCTTCAACTCTTGAAGCAAAATCCTTCATTAAACGATATCTCAATGTAGATCTGCTAGTTTCTTCTTTAATCATTATTACAATCGAATTATTGCTCTCGGATCTAAAAACTAGAAAAAAGCCTTCTTTTCCTTCCAACATAACTCCAATCGGATCCCCAATATCATAATGATTTGTTGTCATTTTTATCAGTGATAAAAATTCTCTCACATATGAACTTGTAAACTCAGTATCAACATCTTGAGAAGACCATTTTAGCACAAGAAGTCCAGAAGATTCAATAACGATAACAGATCTGACTCCAGGATTTAATGCATGTAAAACATTGCATTCTTTTTCAAATCGTACATCAACTGATAGGCTCAAATTATATTCCTCACGTATAATTAGTTTTTTTGAAACGTTTTTTCGTTTCATTAAAAAAACACTAGTTTTCTTAATGAATGTTATGTATATTACTTTTTCCATTTTAATTACTTCAAAAGTAATTTGTTTATACTCAAAACCATTAATAACAAATAGAAATAAATAAAAATGAAATACTCAACGAGTATCAGAATTCATATGAACCAATTGTCCCCCAACTTTTAAGTGAACTAACTTGAGTGTTGGTATTATCCGCATCCAGAGCAACTTGAACAACCACTGCCACACATTGCCATACTTTTAACATATTCTTCATAGCATACATGGTGGACAACGATAGTTTTGTTGTTTGTAGTATACACTTCTAGCGATTTTTCGTCTTTATTGATTTCTTTATTACATAGTATACAAGGCATATTAATCACTGTATTATCTGACTGATAGAACAGACTAAAACACTTCTTATTTAAAAATTAAGGTAAAACTCTCCAAAAAGTAAACAAAAGAAATAAAATAAATCCAATAGATTAAATAAAGTTAATCAAAATTTGTTCTCGGCTGATATCAGAGATTATTGATACCAACCAAGTTAACTGTCCCCTAAAGACCTATCTATCCGGTTCTTTTCCCAAGAGTGCGACGGTTGATTTTGAGGGTTAGCTATAAATAACCAATCCAAATTCTATGAATTATAGATACATATTACTAGAATAATAGAATTATGAAGGAAAATTTCGCCTGTAAGAAAAACATTGTTAGCCCTTCTTTTCGAATTTTAAGGGCGTAAACACCTTGTTTTTATTTATTAGCGACAAGGAAAAATATTAATAATAACAATATCAATTAGTTTCTAATGAAAAGTTGATAAAAGGTTATTCCGTAATTTTGTGGAAAAATTATCGTTAGTTTATTAAAAAAACAAAACTGGGGTAAAAATGAAAATGGCAGCACAGGAATTAACTCAGCTTGAGGAAAAACTCTTTGAAAAAATTAAAGCTATAGAAAAAATGGGGATTTCAGTACGTTATTTACCAAATAGAGTTGAACCTGGAGTTGCGTATCAATTAAATCATGAGAATAGATGGAGCAAATTTTCAGGAGAAACACTATTTATTAACCAGCAAATTCTTACTGATTTAAAATTAGAGCCATTAATTTTTTGGCGGGAAGCATTTTTATTTCTCGCACCAAAAACACTTAGAGATACATGGTGGGTTCGTGTTTTAGCAAATACTTTTCCTTTCAGTATTCAACAAACAAATGAAAATTATGAAAAATGGTCAGAAGTATGGGAAAAAGTAATTGATTCTAAACTCCAAAAAGTTTCAGAGTACAAGAAACTCGCATCTTCAATTGGTTCGAAAGGAATTATTGAAATATTTAGATTGTGTTTACATCAAACACTCTTAGTACAAAAGGAATCGGGAAACGAAAGAAAAAAATTCTCACATGTAGAGCTAAACTTGAAGGAATTTACTTTAATTATTTCAAAAGTCCGTGATGCGTCTGTTGGTTTAAATGACAGTGCAATAGATCTTTTGAAAATAGCTCTGATAAAGCAAACATTGAAACCAAAGGAATTAGAAAAATATACGAACAAAAGTAGAAGCACAATTAGTAAAATAACCAAAAAACTTCAAGATATGCAAATTTTAGATACTAGAATACAAGTTAATATTCATCGACTTAATTTGGGAAATTATTACATGTTATTTAATTGTACACGAAAACAGTATGAGAAAATGAAAAATAGTCATCCAAAACACCCTTTCCTTTTTGCTTATACTGTTCATTGTCTAACAACTTGCACGATTTCATTACAATTCATAGGACCTAGAACAGAAAAATTTTTCCGGCATTTAGAAAAATATTGTAAATGGTTGAAGAGAACTAACCAAATAATCGAATATCAATTATTTGAGCTTCATAATTCCTTCAGAAGCTATTTTCTCAAATACTTCAACCCAAAATCAAAGATTCAGAATCTCAATATTAACGATATAGCAATTAACTATAATTTACTAAGAGAAATGCCACAAGATAAACGAAAAGGAGCAAATTTAGAATCAGAAAATATCATTATTACTCACCCTCAATATTCGAAGATGTGTAACAAATTAGATAAAAATGATATAGAAATAATTAATCAAATTTTGAATGGAAATTACACAAGACGAGGTATTCAAAAAGCGATTAAGAAGGATATGAATTATATTGTTAAGCGTTTACAATATCTCGAAGAGAAAGAAGTACTAACAGAGAATGTCTATGTTAAATTACCCAATAATACAGAACGAGTTACTCTCTTCATCAAGGAAACTAAGAATGAAAATGAACCGTCTCTAAAAGAGAGAATGAAGCTTTTAAGCTACTATTTACCCAATGTTTTATTTTCAGAAGTGAAGGGAACGTTTGACGGTATAATGATGCTATTATCTCTTTCATATTCTAATGTTTTACAATTTGTAGATTTTGTTAATTTCTTTTTGCCTTCATCTGCATATATACAGATTATTTTAGGAAGGGCAAAAGAGCTACAAACGTTCAGAAAGCTACCAGTAAATCGTTGGACTGGTTCTGAATGGTTAGTTTATGATGATGATTTTGAGATGTGACTATTTTTTACTGCGTTTTGATTTTGGCAGATACTCTATTGTTTTCCCAGTAACTATAGTTCCATCTTCCATTTCTAATGAAATTAGTTTCCCACATTTCTCAGGGCAACCTCGTTCACATCTTGGCGTCCACCAGGTAAACAAAGCAGGAGCAGCATCATTTACTAAATAAAATATCATCTGAGCAAGCCGACGAATCTCCCATTGAGCACGAGAGCAAATGCGAAAGTTGAAGAAATTCCAAAGAGATCGAGCATTCATAGTCATTACTATTGCTGTTTTTGTAGCATTTGGTAAAAGATATCTTGAGTCTTCTAATTCAATTCCTAATTCATCCAGCTGTTTTCGAGCATCTATTGATTGCTGCAGAAAATCTTCGGCTATTTTTCGTGCTTTGGAGTTCTCAAGGATGGAATCTGGAATCACTGCCCAATCTTTCCCACCAATTTCCAATGGGTCAGAATATCTTTGACTTTCTTGTGAAAAAGATGCCATTCGATGTCTTACAAGTTGATGACTTGTTACTCGAGACACACCTGAAATTCTAAAAGTGAAATTAACATGTTCTGCTACAGATTCATGCCCAGAATCAATGACACGTTTGATTATATCTTCGTTTGTTGGTTCGTTTAAAATTACTTTTTTCTTACCACGACACATTTTTATGGCAACTTCAGCTAATTTTTCATTTGTTGCACTAAGTAATTCAACTTTCATTTTTATCGTCTCAACTACTATAGTCTTGAGTTATTTTTGTTTTATTTTCTAACTTACTTCTTAAATTTATTGAATGTGTTTAACTTCCAACAGAGAGTGATTTTTCTCTATTGAATTCTCCATATATGCTTTAAAGTAATTCGTGTTAGCATTATTAAGATTCCTCCAAATAAAGGATAATTAATGCTAACACTAAACAATATTCAACAACTGTAGTGCAAATTTGATTGATAGATAATTAGTATTTTAATTTTTCAATAACCAAATTAACTGAAAATTTCTCATTCACAAATAGAATCTTTAATTATTGAATATTTAGTAATAGAAACAAGATTGGAAGGAGAAAGAAGGATGATAAAAAAAGGAAAATATTGTGACCATTGCTACAAAATGAAAGAATAGAGAATCAGTATCTTCCAGTTTCTCTTTTTTTGTGTAAGGAGATTTTCAAGGTATGACTCCTATATTTAGTTCCCTTGAACCAAGCATTACCCTAATGACTAGGTTGGTATAAATTGCCTTTATTCATTATATCATAATATTTCTCTTGGAAATACTCGATTGAAGTATCAATGATTTTTAATGCTTGCTCTTTTCCTTCCCATCCCTGAACTTCAGTTTTCTTCCCCTTCTCTAGTTTCTTGTATTCTCTAAAGAATTCTTCAACCTCGAGTAATTGATGTTTTGGCACCCAATCCAATGAATTTGCTTCATCCATTCTAGGATCGTTATGAGCTACAGCAATGATTTTATCATCATCACCCATTTCATCTTTCATTCGTAATACTCCTATAGGTCGAGCTGTAACAAGACATCCTGGGAAAGTTGGTTCTGTAATTAATACCATTATATCTAAAGGATCTTTATCATCACCCAATGTACGTGGAATGAATCCATAAGAAATTGGAAAAACTACAGATGAATACAAAACACGATCAAGATAAATAGCCATAATTTCTTTATCAAATTCAAATTTATTCTTTGAACCTTGAGGTGTTTCAATTACTGCATAGACTATTTCAGGAGGGTTAGGTCCTGGTTTAACATCTGTCCACAAATTTGGCATGATTTCATCAACTTCTTGTTAGTGGTGAAATAATACACAAATAAATCTTTTCAATCTTCGAGTGTTTTTATTTAAATATAATACAAATAAAAATGAATAAATGAGTGAATGGATTTTGTAATCCATTTAGATCGTGCTCATGAAAATTTCTACTGAAATTAAGTGTAAAATTGAATTATTGTTAGTTTCTAAAAAGTGGGAAATCACTCCAATACGCTCAGAGATCCTAAAAGCGAGTATCTCTATTTTGCGGATGGGAGATAGCTTAGCTGACTATTGCTTTTATCTGGAGTGCACTTCCCAGATATATTTAACTTAAGCATATAAAGAATATTTAGAATGAGGCAAAATGAAAGAAAAAAGCGTTGGCTCTATTCTAAAATTATCCAAGCGCTTCCCATGTTGCATATTTTTCCACATAAAGTTTAGCTTTTCGTTCGAATTCTTTAACACTATTTTTGAACTCTTTTGCTGCGGTAGTGTTTAACGGATCGTCTGGATTGGGATTGGATAATAAAAATCGTAATGATTCCACAATATCAACTAAATTACTTGCTGGGGTCCAATCCTTTCCTAAAATACCTACACAAATTCTATCTTTGAAAATATTTGGATGCCAGATAGGAGTTAAAACTTTCACTTTTGGTGGTTTAAAAGGAAATGACCTTGGTATATGTATTTCAAATTGGAATACACCGCCAGAATATAAACCGGTTCCAATCATGAACCCTCTCCAAACTCTAGTGTTTCCATTTAAAGGAGTGAAGTTTGGTTCCTCTTTCTTCATTTCCCCCGATTCAATAGCTAATCTTGCCCAAAAGTCGTCCTCACTGAGTTCCATTTGATTTTTCCTCATTTATTTTTGATTCAAATTTTTTTGATTGTTTATCCTAAGCAATATTTAATACCGTTTAAACCTTTTGAAAGTTTTTCGGAACGGATGATTTACATTTGATTCGAATTAAACTTAGATTAGTTCATTTATTCCACCATTTTATTGTTTTGCTATATGCAATAATATAAAATTCCTATCCGAAAGACTTTTTGAATAATTATACATTAAATATTTATACTAAATTATTTAGTCACAAGTTGTTGATGCAAAAATGGCTTCTCGAAGAATACCCGAACTTGATGCAGCTATAAAATGGAAAACATTTTATGATTTATTGAGTCAAAAAGCTTTCAAAGATGAAAGAGATAAAGGTGTTGTAGCAGCAGTGTTCTGTCTTAGCACATTTCCTGCTACAATCGAAACAATTGTTCGTTGGAAGGCTCTCTGTGATATTTTAATAAGGGAACCATTCGATATTGATAACTCCAGAAGAGGTTTAATTGCAGCAATACTTTTACTGTCAATAAACAAGAAATAGCACTTTATTGTAAGATAAAAAGAAAAAGAGAAACCAAATTTCTCCTTTAATTAACGAACTTTGGACCCATTAGGTACTTTTCTCAATGGTGTTAATATTGATATTTCAGGGTCAGCAGCAGCTGCTAACAGCATACCATTAGACTCTACACCACGAATTTTGGCTGGTTCTAGATTAGCAACTATTACTATTTGCTTTCCAACCAATTCATCTGGCTTATATCGTTCAGCAATACCTGCAACAATTTGTCTTTCCTCTGTACCAATATCAACAATAATCTTCAGTAGTTTTTTCGTTCCATCTATAGGTTCTACAGATTTAATAGTAGCAACTCTAAGATCTAATTGCTGAAAGTCTTTAAAGGGAATAAGTTCTTTTGTCATTTTTTCATCAGCCTTTGATTCTTTTTTCTTCTTCTTTTTAGGTTTAGCCTTTTTCTTAACCTCTTCGGAGGGAGCTAATTGTGGATTTTGTTTTATTAATTCTTTAACAGATTCTCCACCCCATTCCAATCCAAGTTTTATTATTTGTTCGAGTTCAATTTTCTGGAATAATGGTACAAGCTCTTTGGAAATGTTATGATTATCAGAGATTTTCTTTCCAACAGAATTCCAAGGTTGCTTATGAACATCTTCTTTTAATTGTAATAATTCGAATATTTTTTCTGCAGCAAATGGAATATAGGGTGCTAAAAGCACTGCCAATCCTCTACAACATTGAGCACAAATATTCAAAGTTGTAGCAACACGATCCTTCTTATTATCCTTCCAATCTGCCCATGGTTTCTTTGTTTGGAAATATCGATTACATTCACGTGCAAAGTCAAAAATGGTTAGAATTGTTCTTTGGAATTCAAATTTTCGCATCTCAGCATCTGCTTTCTTTGAAGTATCAATTAAAGCATTGATCATATCTTTGTCCTCTTTTTCAAGAGAACACGCTTTTGGAATTTTCCCATCGAAGTAACGATTAACAAATGTCAATGTTCTGTGAATGAAATTTCCAAGTATATCTGCAAGATCACCGTTAACACTGTCACGAAACTCTGACCAAGTAAAATCTGTATCGTGTCTTTCCGGAGCAATTTTCATTAAGTAATAGCGCCAGAAATCAGCAGGAAATAACTCTAAAGCTGTATCAGTAAAGACACCTATTTTTTTGCTAGAAGAGAACTTTGTTTTTTCGTAGTTTAACCATTGGAAAGCTTTAACGTAATCAGCTAGTACAAAACCATCATTAGCTCCTATCAAAGTAGCTGGGAACGTTATGGTATGGAAGGGTACATTATCCTTTCCAATAAAGTTAACAATGTAAGTATCAGTTTCTTTCCAGAATTTTTTCCACAGATTGGGATCTCCTTGTTGTTTAGCCCATTCTTTTGAAATGGAAATATAACCAATTGGTGCATCAAACCAAACATAGAAGACTTTGTCACGGTATCCGTCCAGAGGAATTGGTACTCCCCATTTTATATCTCGTGATATGCTGCGAGGTCTTAGCCCATCTCTTATCCAACTATTAGAAATTGAAAGAGTTGTTTTAGGCCATTCTTGATGAGAATCAATCCATTCTTTTATTCGACCTTCCAAACTTCTCAAGTCTATGAATAGATGTTTACCTGAGCGAATCTCAGTATTATTTTTCCCACAAATGATACAAATAGGATTAATTAGATCTATACCATCAAGTACTTTTGAGCAATTTTCACATTGATCGCCTCTTGCATGTTCATATTTGCAATTTGGACAAGTTCCAACAACATAACGATCAGGCAAATTACGTTGACAATTTTTGCAGAAGAGTGATTGTATCTCTTTTTCCTCAATAAATCCATTTTTGTAAAGCTTCAAAAATAAATGTTGAGTCATTTCAATATTTTCTGGAGTATGAGTTCTACTGAACAGATCAAAAGATAAACCAAATCGTTCGTAGATATCTTTTTGTTTTTTGTGCATTATTTCAACAAATTCTTCGACAGGTATTCCTGCTTCTAATGCTGAAACTTCAGCTGGGGTTCCATGATCATCTGTACCACATACTGCTAGAACTTCTTCTCCCCTTTGTCTCAAATACCTAGCTAATATATCAGCTGGTAAAAGAGAGGATACTAAGTTCCCGAGATGTTTTACAGTGTTTACGTAGGGCAAGGCACTTGTAATTAGATACCGTTTTTTCTTGTCAGACACTTTGAACACACTCCTACTATTTTCGAGAATCGTTGAGAATAATAATATTGAACGAAAATATAATAGTGATTTCTTCGTTGAGGGATGGTATTTAACTTTTTTGAATAAAAATTAAACTTAGTTGCAATACTAATTCAATTTGATTGAAAAATAGACTAGTAAAGGAAAATTTACTTTACAACTGTTATGGTTGGAGTTTGAACTACTCCAATATGAGTATCATTAATTATACCTACTGTATCTACTATCCTACAATAAAATGAAACCGTACGTTGTGTATAGGACCTGAATAATCCCTTTCTCATTGAAGGAGGTTTCCACTCGAAAGATTCCAAAACAAAATTCTCTTCTTTTTTCACTCTAGTTTTTAATCGATATCTCTTAATTAACTTGACTTTAGCGTTCTTAGTAAATTGCAAGATATGTATTTCTCTAATGTCACTATGTGCTTTGAATTGTAATTTTGGAGTTATTTCAGTAACATAGTTACTACGAATTCTTGATTTAAGTGGTGGATTTCCAAGCAAACTAAAATTAATTAGCTTAGATAAAGGAGGTGAGACTTTGAGTGAGGCAGATGTACTAGCTCCTCTGCCATTAAAGACACAAAGTAAATGCCATTTGGATGAACACATACTAAGGGGTATTACCACAGGCATATCAATTGTGAGACTTTTTCTTGAGAACCGAGATTTCTTTTCATATAATTTAATTATCCCTCTTTGTGAGAGACCCCACAATGTCAATTTACCTCGAGTATTGCTTTTCGAGATAGATGCCTTGACTTTAACAAAAATCTCTCCAACAGGATTTGGAGATGTTGTTAGATTTGTTATGGAATGGGTTTTATTTTTTGGTACTTTGACCTTTGTACATGATTTATGGGCAGTGGCTAGGATTTTTCTACTCTTTCCATCTCGAACAATAAATCTTAGCTTGAAATCACCATGATAATTATTGAGTTGAATTGGAATTGGAAGGTAACAAAAATCAACCAATGATGCTTTTTCCAAATTAATAGACTCTTGAAAAGCTTTTCGTCTTGCACCTGATCCCTTAGTCAGAGGAACAAATTCTGCTTCTATTTTAACTGGATGTGAAATTTTGGATTGGAGTATTGATCGGCGCCATTTTATCTTTATAACCGGAACAATTAGTGAATAATCAACTTTAGATGGAAAGTTATGTATTGAAACATTTTTGACAAATTTAGATTCTTTGAAGAATTCTTCTCGTTGGAATGTTGGTGTAGCAGCGACTATTTTTGTAGAACCTCTAGCTGTTCGATTTGAAGTTTTAGATGTGCGTTTCTTCTTAGAAGCATTTGTTTTTGTGCTTCTTGAAATTCGAGGTTTTGGTAACACTGCACCTTGAGTACGATATCTTGAACTTGACGCTGTAGATGCATAAGCCTGCACTTTTCTTTTCGAAGATTTTTGCAAAGATTTTGATCTAGAAGATGATTTCCTTTTGTATCCCTTTGTTTTAATAGGAGCTTTTTTTCTAGCTAGCTTCTTAGGTTTTGAAGATGAGCGTTTCTTCTTTGGAGTTTTCTTTTTGGCTTCTTTCACTTTTCTTTTCTTTGGTGGTGACCTAGTTCGTGCTGGAAGCTTCTTTTTTGATTTGACGGGTCTAATAGTTGCTACAGGTTTTGATTTCATAGAAGGAGTAGAAGGTCGTCTAATAGGTCGAGCAGCTAAAGGTTTTGATGGACGTCCAGTAATGGGTTTTGGTGGTGGTTTTTTAGCTTTTTCAAGAAGCTTTAATCTCTCGAGACGTTTTTTCTCTAACACTTTTTCTCTTTTTATTTTCTCGCGTTGTATTTTAGCTGATTGTATTTGTTTCACTTTAAGTCGTTGACGTTCCTTTGACATTACTTTTTTACGCCTTGTCCTAGAATCAGATTGAAGTTTGCGAGCAATTGCACTTCGTGAATTATCTGCAGTTCTAACAGGTTTTGCAGCTTTTGTTTCAACGAATTCAGTTAATGATTTATCAGGAAGACCTAACATCTCGCTAAAAACTCTTCTAGGTTTACCATTCATTAAACTCAAACTTTTGATAAGATTTGTAATGTTATTGTGATTTTGTTCATATAAATAAAACATAAATGTAGCTGCAGAAATAGGAGGAGCTATTCGAGCTGTCCCCCACAACATAATAAGAAGTGGAGCAAGTTCACTTTCACTCATTTGTAGTTCAGTTAGCTCTGGTTTTAACCAGATAAGTAAGGCACGCAAAGATTCATAGATTTTCCCAGGAGGTCCTCCTGTTTCTGGGTTGTGATTATAATATTTAGCGAAAAGCCCGCCAGATGATTCGATACCAGGGTCTCCTTGGAATTTTGCGAACATACCAAAGTTTACTGCTCTTTTGCGATGTTCAAAAATGGTATTTCCCTTTATTTCAGGAATTGGTGTACCAGCCCTAACCATCTTAGCACCTTTCAATGCTAATGCTTGTAGTAATAAAATGATTGAAATTCGAATGCTTTGATCATATTGTGCATCAAAGAATCGACATTCAATAGTTCCATAGACTGTATATGGGTAAACATCTACGTACCTGTCATCAGGAATTTCTTTTCGAACATGCCTCGAGAATTGTGTCTGGGTATTAGATGATTCAACGTGCGGTAAATAATCGGGCATATTCGGTCCCAATTGCCCGGAATTTTCTTTTAACCTAAAACTTCGAATACTATCAGGAGCTAAAACCAAAGTTCGTCCATCATCACCCTTCTTAAGAATAATACGTCCAGCAGGTTTCCCATTTACAAACGGAGAAGTATTAGATAAAGCTATAAGATGTGGTATATATGCTCTAATCATGTTATAAGCAGCACTTTTTTCTGCCTTGTTTTTAAATCCACCAAGATGATGATGTTCTCCGCAAGTTACTCCAGCACGATATTCTGATTGATAAGGATTAAATCCCAAAGCTTGAATATTATATCCTTTTGTAATTGATTGAGAAGCAGCTAAATAGAGAGTGTTTATCCACCAATCCATTTCTTCAATATACTCACAGGGAGGTGTCACTAATTCTAATAACCAAGTAATTTGTGATATATTTGGATCAGGACCAAATACATTGATTGCAATAGATTTACCGTTGAGCTCATACTCTATTTGAACATAGCGAATCATTTTACCATGTCTTTCTACATCCTTTCTAGAGACACGCTTGATTTTTTTCCGAATATAGTCAGGGACATTTTTAGTGCTACTTGTTAAAGATTTTATGAAACTTAATGCCCCATTAAACATCTGATCCCAGACTGCAACTAGTTCTTTTCCATCCTCCAGAATTTCTCCGCGTTTATCAGTAATGAAATTTTCAACCTCTAAACCATGAGTAAAAGGCAACTTACGTAAGGTACTAGTAGCAGAATTTGCTGAATCTGATTTTGTTTTACTGTTTTTACTCATTAATCATTCATACCCTACTTTTGTGTTAAGTTTCTTGGTAATTCATTTTGGTTTTTGATGTAAAAGATAATCAAACAAATATTGTTGAGTAAAAGGATAACTCTCTTCTTGTTCTTCTAGAATCTGTGTTATCTTAGATGCAAAATCCATGAGTGTTGTAACTTCAGAGATATTTAATTTTCCGCCTTTAAGTTGCTGAATCACAAAACTTCGACGAATATCAATAATATCTGCAAATATGTTAAGAATGTACAGCTCTTCATAGACGTTATTTCCAGAAGGATCAAACAATGCATCCGTATTAAAATAAACACCAGAAATTGAACATAATTGAGCAATAATATCAGAAAGTCTTGCTTGAGTTTTAACTCTCAGTATTTTATCAAAATCTTTTCTTGTAACTTTTGATTTTTCAATACCAACGCGGTTAATCACTTTTTGGGGCCAATAAATTTTCAGCATACGCAGAGCATTTAGTCCTAGAACATATCTTATATGATTAAAGGTTACTCCTAGTTCTTTTGCTTTTTCTGAAAAAATGAAAGTAAGATGATCACTTGCTTGTGGTACACTAAAATAATTATGATCAGTACCATACATTGCAGATAAATGCCAATCCTCTACGAGATCGATACAATTTTTATAGAAAATTTCACAATCATCGCCTCTCATCCCTGATGTTTCAGTTTTGATATTTGAATCACCAAGAATTTCATACATACCTTTAGTTGTATAGTCAAAACCAAAATGCCCGAGTATTATTGTAAAATCGTCATTCTTTGCTCGTTTTCTAACTTCCATTGTTACTTGATGTATCTCTTGAGCTGTTTGATAATTTTGAACATCAAAAATAACTGGCAATTTATAATCAACTGCAGTACGAACAATTTCAAAAATATTTTCACTGACAATATCATTTATCCAGTTCTCAGAAAGAGGGTGGAGTTTTAATCCTCTTGCACCATATTCAACACATCTGAGGATTTCATCAATTGCTTTTTCCTTGTCATTTGGATCTACTCGACAAAAGGGAACTAACCTAGAACCATACTCAAGTGTTTGTGCACGAGTGATAATATAATTATTCGAACGGATAAAATGAGGGGATGTCTTTGCATGGAGAGTATCATGCAATGGAAAAGTAACTATTTTATCTGCAAACCAACCAATATTCTGCGTAGTTCTCGTATCTCGAAAGATGTCTTGCTGTAATTTTGTTGCAGGCATCGTGAAATCATTAGCTTTTTCTGGCAAACTAAATGCATAATCCTCGGGATAGCTTGTGATTCTTCTATGAACATCGAATTTTAATTTCTCATAGAAGTCTATATGATCCTTCGGTCTAACAATTCTATAATCTTTACCTTTTCCACTTACGACTGATTCTTTACCCAAATGTGTGTGAGTATCCACTACATTTAGTTTTAGCGGTCTTTTCTTAGGATCATCTTTATCATATATAATTATCATTAGCATACCTCAAGTAAATTAACTGAATAAAGGCTTTGTATACTGCAAGCATATTTGTAAGTTTCTATCAAATAGAGAGAGAGTTACATATAATTACATAGGTATACAAAACATGACTAAAAACCCTTGTATTAAGTTAAAAAAAGAGAAGATTAACCAAAGAATGATTTAGCTAATAACCATTCTTCTTCGGGAACTATTTTTCTCTTAGCAACTGCTTTTTCAATAGGGACATCAACAATACGAGTGCCTTGTAGACTAGCCATACGACCAAACTTCTCATTGTGAATTAGTTCAGCAGCTTTTGCACCATATCTTAAACCTAAATATCGATCATATGCTGTAGGTGGTCCCCCTCTTTGAATATGACCTAAAGTAATTCCACGAACGAGAAGTTTAGTACGTTTTGTGATTTCCTCTGCGAGAAATTCCCCTACTTTAAGATTAGCAAGCAAAATATTTCCAAATGAATCTGTTCCAGCTTTATCAATTTTTTCTTTCATTTCTGGAAAAACAACGCCTTCGGCAACACAGACAATGCTATATGTTCTCTTACCTTCATGCCTTTTTTTCAACATAGAACATATTTCATCAATTGAAAATTCAAATTCGGGTATAATGATTGCAGTTGCATTTCCTGCCATCCCAGCTTCTAATGCAATCCATCCGGAATGTCGTCCCATTAATTCCAAAACGAAAACACGATGGTGAGATTTTGCAGTAGTTCTCAATCTATCAATTGCTTCCATTGCTATATTTATTGAAGTATCGAAACCAAAAGTTTGATCTGTTGCTTCTAAATCATTATCAATAGTTTTTGGTACACCAACAACATTAGCTCCTTTTTCATTCAGGATTTTTGCTACACCTAAAGTATCATCTCCACCACATGCTGCAAATGCATAGATATTCAATTTTTTCAATGTAGCAAGAATTTTCTCAAATCCATTCTCAACTTTTCTTGGATTTGTACGAGATGAACCTAGAATGGTTCCACCCTCTTGAACAATTTCTTTAACGCTTTCCAAAGATAGATTTTCAGTTAAGCCCTCAATCAATCCTTTCCAACCATCTTGAAATCCAACAACGTCATACCCAAATTTTATTGCCGTTCTTGTAAAACCAGCTATTACAGGATTTAATCCTGGAGCATCGCCACCACTAGTTAAAATACCAATTTTTTTTGCCATCATTAATCACTGATAAATATTCGGTAATTGTATCTTTTGCTTCAATTATTATTTTTTTTCTCTTTATTTAATTTTATCAATCAATATCCATCATCATATATTAAGCTAATTTTTTATTGGAAAAATATTAATTACATAAAATTTGTATAATAGTGAGTGATATTATAATGTTTGGTGAATTATTATGGTAAGTTATAATTATCGTTGGAAAAGTAAGGACCAAAAAGAAATTGCTGAAGAAAATCTTATTATGTTTATTAAAAAGCAAATAGCAAATTACAGTCCATTTTACCGTGAATGGTTTAAACAACATGAAATCGATGTATCTAAAATAAAAACAATTTCTGATGTACGAAAAATACCAATAACAACAAAAGCTGAACATTCATCAGACCCCTATTCTTTTATTTTAAAACCATATATGCCGGAATGGTGGGAGTGTAAATTTGAAACAAAACCTCTTTCAAGATTACAATCGTTTAAATATTGGTTGAAATCACAAAACAAAAGTTACTTTCGAGAAATTTTTAGCAAAGAACCTATGAAAGATGAAGAAAAAACAATTACTGAAGCTTCTAACGATTGGTTACCAGTTCATTTCCACACAACAGAAAGTGCAAAAGACCCACGTTTGATAGCATACACAAAACGTGATTTAAAGAAGAATATACCGGAAATTGCAGCTCAAATTTATTCCACAGGGTTTAGATCATATTGGGAAGTTTTTAGTTTAATCCCTGCATCTCCATCAATCAATTTCTTCCAAAGTGTTTGGGCACCTCTTTCAGTTGGAGGAGGATCTTTCTTTACTTGTGGTGAAAATATTACTTCAATTGATACCCAAATTGAATTAGTAAATAAAATTACTTTCGAAGTATTCTTAGGTAAACCAACATTTGTACTCAAGTGGCTAAAAGCAGCTATTATTAAACTCAAGAAAAACAAAATTTCTCCAATAACTAGTGTAAAATTATGTATCTTATCAGGTGAAACTTTAAAGTCGAAAGATAAAACTAAAATTAAAGAACTATTTTCTCAACTTGGTTCGGAACCAAGTATCATTGAAAATTATTCTAATAATCGTACAAAGGTATCATTTACGGAATGTTCAGAAAATTCAGGCATTCATTTAAATCCAAGATATTTCTTCTGGGAAGTATTAGATCAAAAGACCTTAGAACCTGTTGAAGAAGGAGAAAGTGGGTATCTCTGTTTTAGTCATATTGATTGGCGTGGGACAGTGTTTTTACGTTATAACACGGGTGACCTTATTGGAGGTCTAGAATGGAAAAAATGCGATTCGTGTGGATTGACAATGCCAATAATCAAAGGACCAATTACACGTAAAATGTAATTGGTAACTTTTTACTTTAAAACCCAAAGTAATTTATTATTTCTCAAAAAATAAAGAAAAATGAACCTCCATTTTGGAGGAAAGAAATATTTAGATTATTTCACGGGTCGTTTTTCAACAGTATCAAGATAATACAAAACGTTCATTGTTGAAAAGACCATAATGATTATCACAATTCCAATACCTAACCAAAAAGTTGGTGAAATTCTAACTGTTGATGCAATGAAATCATTGTCACTAGGCCAACCTTCAAGGGGTCTTGGAGAGCCTGAGGCCCAACGCTCGTAGATAAGGCTACCTATAAGATATATTATACTACCAAGAAAAACACCGCCACCACCAACTGGACCTGGTCTTTCTCTTGTAAAATAGCATGGTTTATTTTGATAAGTTAACCAAAATTGATAGGTTGCTCCTACAGTAATAATAAATAAACCTATACCAATCAATACTGATGCTGATATTGGAAAATTCAATAACTCAGCAACATTGCCAAAAGTACCTTGGGCAAGTTTGTCTGATCGCCACCTACCACTCCACTTAGTGAAATAAGTATAATGATTATCATTATCACCAAAGTGGTTTACATAGGGAACAGCCATTGTAAAGAGAAGTAAAGTAAATGCGCCTAATAATACGCCTATTCCAATCCATTTTTGAGATGGTCTCGTCATTTCATAACCCAAATGTTTTGCCTCCAATGATAAATAAGGAGAGAATTATTGTTTTTAATTCTTTTGATAAGTGTTCGTTAATTCTTATTATTTGCATACACTTAATGTTTCATAACGAAAAACTTTTTCTATGTTTTTATTGCTAGATAATATACAAGTACGAGTGATAAACTTTGACAAAAGATCTATCTATTCATATTAAAATCTGGTTTGAAAGAAAAGATGAATCTGTTATTGGACCAGGTCGAATGGCAATTTTAGATGCAATAGATCAAACAGGTTCTCTGACTCAAGCAACAGAAATGTGTAATATATCCTTTCGAAAAGCTTGGAAACTTATCAATGAAATTAATGATAAAATGGAACAACCTGTAATTTCTACCGCACGAGGAGGTAAAGGAGGAGGAGGTGGAACAACTCTTACAGAATACGGGAAGAAGTTGTTAATGCAATACAAAAAAATTCAGTCTATATTAGAAGGTGTGGTAAGTAATCCGGATATCTGGTCAGAAATATAAAATGAGAATATATTGAGAATAGACTCTACTGCTCATTTTCTAAATCATCATCTTCCAAACGCTTTCGTTCAGCGTTTAATCTATCAAGGAAACTAAATCTACTAGATTCTTTTTTCTTTGGTGGAGGTGATTCAACGACTACTTGTTGTTCAACGGGAGGTTGTGAAATAATAGGGCGTTCAACAGGAGGTTGTGGAATAATGGGACGTTCAACGGGAGGTTGTGGAATAACAGGTTGTTCCATTATTGGAGGAGTAATTGTGCTTATGGGTTGAGTTGCTGTTTTCTCAGGTTCTGTAGGAGGTTCAATAACAGGTTGTTCATTTAAATCGGCAGCAGTTGGAGCTAATGATATTGGTTCAGTAAAGGAAGGTTTAGCAGACTCTTTTTGCTCAACTACACCTACAATGGGAGGAGTTACTATACTTGCCTGAGGTACTATTGGAGCTGTTTGATTTATTGGCAGAATTGTATTTGCCATAATATTATCTACCGTTGGAGCTTCAATTGAAGGTACTCTTCCAATACCCAAAGGTTGAGCAGACAAGTGTTGAGAACCAGAAATTGTATGAACTTCAGGTTGCTGTGGATGAGTAGTATCTACCATTTCAGTAGAAGGCATCGTCATTCCTTTCTTATCTAAAATCATCAACTTACTAATTGCTTCGAATGTTTCTGTAATGCCAATCCCTTTCAGGCTTGTTGTAGGGATGTAAAAAGAGATATTGAGTCTTTTTGCGGTTTCTAAACCTTCTTCATTCAGTACTTCACGAAGCTCTTCAACATCATTCTTTGTACTAACAAGAACCTTTGGGATATTGATATCCTCTAATTTGTTTATCCATCGATCAAGAGAATCGAGAGTATCTCTTCGTGTAGTATCATAACAAAGGATGGCACCATGTGCACCTTTTGTGAAGATATTACTTATTTCGGCAAATTGATCTTGACCACCAATATCACAAATCTGTAACGTTACTTCTTCTCCATCAACAACTAGTTTTTTGCTAAAGAAATCAGCACCAATAGATAATTTGTAGCTTCCAAAGAATTCACCGGTAGTTAGGTAATTACAAATAGATGTTTTACCAATTCCACCATCACCAAGGACTACAACTTTGAAGAAGGTCGCCACTAAATATGTCTCCATTTATTTCATTGTATGATTTATATATTAAGCTCAAATTAAACATTTGTAAAGCATTTATTTACATATTTCCTACTAAATTTACCTATTTAAGTTTTCGATACGTACTATCTTCAGACAAAATATTTCTTAAATATCCTTTGTCTATATCTTAAAAATAAGCTTTTTTAATATATAATACCATTCGTTTAAGAGTTTGACAACAGCAGGAGAGAATTTTACTTCTTTTCTTTCGAAAATTACGATTTAGAGGAAAAACTCTTATTTACTGAACAAAATGTTAATGAGATTTGTATTGACAAATCTATCAGTTATAGATATAATTATTAATAAATAGAATAGAAATCATTACAAAGCCATCAAATATCAGTAGATATGGATAAGTGTTATTCAATGAAACTCTCAAAAATTATTAAAAACAGGAAGGCAATGACCCCCTTAATGATTGGATTGATTGTCGCTGCATCAGTAGTAGCTGTTTTCTTTGTTATAATGGCTGCAGTAGTTCCTTCCATGAGTCAAAACATAAACATGCAAATTAGAGAGGAACTCATTATTGGAAATTCCACTAGCGATCATTTTTCCTTGGATTTTGACATAATGTGCGATTATGAAGCAGGTGAAGTTTGGAGAGCAGAAATATATAAAAATAGTTCAACTCAAAATGCCTTTACACTTTATGGTTATACAAGTTTAACTGATGAAGTTTCCTTTAAGAGAAATGAGGAAAGAACAATTAAAGTATTATACTTTACAGCTGAAGCAGGTGTAGATCCAACTGAAGTTGATGGTGTTCGATTAATTTTCCAAGTTGGGGATGAGTATGTTCTAAGAGTATACTATAGACCTCTTGATAAACCAGAAGAAACAAGCTTATTTACAGAAGCAACATTTGAATTTAAAACAAAATGATTTTGAAGGAAAGCTATTTTTCCTTATTTTTTTTATTTTCTATTTTCCAGTCATTCTTTCTAATACGAAAAATCCAAATGCAAACATTTTAAAAGCGTTTTAGGTATGTAAATGTATGTAGAATAAATTACACTTTTATACATAAGTTGTGATACAAAAATGGTTGAGAAAATAATTGACATTTCAGTAATGAATGTCGGTGAAATTGATGGGCGCGCTTATATGAATAAGCGTGATATGGAAAGAATTGGTGTCGATGATTTTGATATCATTCAGCTAATTAATGAATTTGAAGACAGCTGTGCAGTACAAGTTCTTGAAAATGACGAAGTGGAAGCAGATACTGTTGCAGTAGATAACGGAATTCTCGATTCCGCGAACATTAGCGATGGCGATAGGGTGAAAGTAAGAAAAGCCCAAATAAAAGATGAAGCAATAACTAGAGTGAAGTTTGGTATTGAACCTCTTGAAGGTCAACCTGTTGAAGAATGTATAACATACATTTTAGAGAATTTTGATGAATTAACATCAGTAATAAGAAATCGACCTGTATATCGTAATTTACAAATTGATTGGCCAGATGCTGGATGTGGACACGTCAAAATAACCTTTTTAGATGCAGATCCAGATATGGAAGGCGACGAAGTTGGTATCATTGATCCTTCAGGAAAAGAAGTAGAAGTTCAATTAGTACCTGCAAGTGAAATGTCCTTCAATGCAGTTTTGATTCTCGACGTATCAGGCTCAATGAGTAAAATTGATATGATTGTCAAAGGAACTGGAACGGCAGTTGAAGGGTTAAGAAGAGGTCTTAAAGGAAGTAAAGACTTAGACAAACTCTTAGATGAATTCGAAGAGAAGAAAGTATCTCGAATTAAAGGTGCTGCCTTAGCAACTCTATTGTTCCTTTCACAAAAAGTTAGTCGTGGATGGGGTGAACAATTATCTATCCTCAGTTTTGCAGGGGATGTTGATGTTTTTGAAATTGAATATGGTTCTGGTGGACCCACGCCGGTCATAGCATGCACAGGTCAAGCAAAATCAGCTGGTCTAGAAATCATTGCTGATTATGTTTCCAAGAGATGTTCCAAAGGTGGTGGACTTACATTCATGAGTGGTGCAATTCAACAAGCTTATGAAATGACAAAGCAATTCGAACCAAATTCAATAACTGGTAAGATGAATCCAGCAATGATTATTCTTCTAACTGACGGTCAACCAAACAAAGGAAACGGTCTTGGAATAAACCCAGTTCCTGTTGCACGCAAATGTGCTCGAGATTATCCAAATACTATTCTCTATACCATTGGTCTTGGTGAAGCAGATAAAAGACTACTCAAGAAATTATCAGAAATTGGTAGAGGAGAATTTTATGAAGCAAATGATCTTGGTGAATTAACTAAATTCTACGACCTCTTAGCAAGACGATTTATGATCGCCTTAAAAACTGAACCAACTGAACTTGTTGAACAAGTTCCAGAAGACTTCTTTGATACTGTTGCTGATGACGAAGAAAGCGATGAAGTCGAATTAGCTCTTGAAGAAGACTACGGTGGTGCAGGCGAAGATATAGAAGAATTCGAAGAAGAATTCGTAGAAGAAATCGAAGAAGAAGAAAATTAAGAAAAAATCTTCTTCAATATTTTCCTTTTTTAATCAATAGTATTTTTTTTTTGATGAAGTCTTTTTTTCAACTTAGTATTTACTCATAGAAAAGAAAAAAAGATCGATTTACTCGATCAATTAACGATTGATTTTAAACGAGCGATAATATTAAGGATAACTCAACTTCTGGAATCAGAGAAATCCCGAAGATTGCTAACGAAATAATTTGGAATATTCCCCAACCAATACAGAATAAGGACACAATTATTGCAACGGGCATCCAGTTTAGTATTTTACCAATCATCGCCATCTGTTCTGTCAGTGTTCTAACTAATACAAATATAATAATATCTGCTGCTAAGAAAACTGCAAAATAAATCCATTTACCTTGTCCTAAATCACCGAAAGCTGCTGCGAAAATCGCTGCTCCAAGAAATCCTCCAAGCAAAGCAACAAGAGCAGTAATCGGAGTATCCTCTAAAGTTCTGAGAGTTAGCAGTGCACCAATAACAACCATAACAATTATTGTTAAAGGATTAAACCAAACCATCCATGGGTATTCATCGGGAACATTAACTGCTAGAAAACCAGCAAGCATTAGTGTTAACACACCCAAAACAATGCCCACTTTCTCCATGACAGCAACCATTGAGAAGAGCATATTTCTTTCGCTTTCATCATTTTTCTCAATTCGAGCAAATTTTCGAATTATTCCTGAAGAAACAACTACAGCATCCAGAATAAGGACAATTGGTGAAAGAATAAACATTGCAAATTCAAATGCGTGTTCCATGATAAATTTCACCTGATATATGAATGAATAGTACAAGCTATCTTATTAAGCTATTCAATTACGCATTTAACTTATACCTTTTACTGCAGCAACTCCCCCAACAACTATAAGAGTAATTAAAGCACCAGGGACTAGAAATTTGAAATTAGCATTTATTGCTTGATTTGACTTCAAGCGAGGAACAATGGCTTTTATTATTGTAATGCTCAACATTACCAAACTTAATTTGAAAAGAAAATTCAACATATGAGCTAAAAGCTCATAACCAGCTAATATTGGAATAGGAAGATATGCTCCCCCAAGAAAGACAGAGACTATAACTCCTGCAAGAGCTACTTCAAAAATACGCAGAGAGAGATTCCATACGTGAAGCTTCCAATTTATTGTTGTTGGAAGGCGAATAGATAGATCTGGTGTTGAATCCAATCTATCAAAATATGGTTGATCGAATTTGAAAGATAACGCGAATAGGGAAATTAGTGCACCCCAAGGTATAAGAAGAAATATTCCATAAATCTTGTTTTCATAAGCAATAAGGCGAATATCTTCGGCAAGGATACTGATACTCATAGATCTTCGAACGAGAGAGGGTCCTATAAATGCTAAGAATAATGGAATGTCAAATAGAATAAATGTTAATGCCATTTTTAGTGCTTCGTATGTAGAGTGCTTCTCACCAACCCACAAAATAAAGAAGATGAGAACACCAATTAACATACTAATTGTAAGTAAAAGTAACAAATCACCTTCAAAAGAAATTATGCCAACAATACCAGATGTTTTTCCAGGATTATTCCCAAAAGAACCTACAATGGAAGAGAAATCACCTACAACACATATTGGTAGTAACAAAGCACTTGTTAAACTAAGAGTTAAGAAAAATAGTAGCAATATACCTTGAATAGCACTTCTTATGTTTAGCTGCTCTTTCTCTCCTTTAAAACAAAGCTTGAAATGTTCTACAATTGGGATAAACATAGGAGAATCTTTGGGTTTAAAACTAAAACGTGAATATGATCTACTAACAATCTGTTCGAAGATAATAGTTAATCCAAGAATAAATAGAAAACCTGGAAAAATGAATATTTCTACCCACGGAATAGCCATATTATTAACTCCTAATTATTTCTCATTAGATGAATGAATAAATGATATATTTGAATTACTTTAAACCTTTTGTAATATTTCTTGCTGAATTTTTTTCATCCTTTAATTCCCCAGCCTTCCCCAACAAATAAAAGAATGGTTGAAATATCTTCAATTGCGCTTCCAGTTATTCGGGAAAGTAATCCTTGAGTATTAACCTTCATTGGACAAGTTATTTTGATTAGTCTAGGATTATCTTTCTCTGTACCTTTCCTACTATGAACAAAACTAAACAATTCTCCAATAGGAGTTTCTACTCTAACAATAGTGTTACTTGGGGCTAATTCAAATGAAGTTGCAGAATTATGAATGAGACCATCAGGCAAAGTTTGCAGAAGCTCTCTAACAATCTTTATTGATGCAATGATCTCATCAAATAATATTGAAAATTCTCCAAAAAGATCACAAAAATCAGAAACGGGAATATCAAATGAAATGTCCTTATAGGCACAATATGGATCTGATTGTCGTACATCAGTAGTTATTCCTGAAGTTCTTGCTAAAGGTCCTACTAATGAAAGGTTTTTAGCTGTTTCTCTTGAGATAAATCCAACATCCTTTAACAAACCCTTTACAAATGGGTTTCTTTGATTTCTAGTTTTAATTTTTTGTATTTTTCTTTCCATTAAAGAAAGTGTCTGATAGAGTGAAACTATATCGTCTTCTGTGATGTCAGCAAAAACACCACCAAATGTAATAAATGAAGAAGTTAAAGCAGGTTGAGTGATTTGTTCAATATGAACTAAAATATCTCTTCGCAATAACAAAACTCTTTGATGAAATATTGGATAGGAAATGCCTTTTGCTATTGTGCCAAGTTTGAGAAGATGACATTGAATTCTTTCTAATTCTAAAATAACAGAACGAATATAATTTGCTCTAGCGGGAACAACAATTGGTTTTTTGGCTAATTTCTCAAAAGCCAGAGAAATTACTGTTTGATAATGAAATGGATGAGCAATCGCATAAGATTTAGTAAGATGAAGTATTTTTTCCCAAGAATGTTTTTGAAATATTGGTTCGTAATTATTGCATGAACATAATCTTCCATCCAGCTTTGTTCCTTCAACTTTATTTGAGGATAGCTTCATCTGAATGTCCACCATCTCATTTGTGAACATATTTCGAAATATAATGCGTTTATCATAAATGGAAGAAATAACTCGGTTCTTATCAGATTTACTCACAATTGTATTCTCCATATTCAATAGATTATAACTATTAATTGGGAAATACATTTTTGAATATTTGTGTTTGCTGATGAAAAGTTCGTTGAATCTAGTGATATTTAGAAATCAAAAGCTATAAAATCAAACAATGTTTTTAATGCAAAATGAATAGAATCAATATTGAATAATTTGAAGTGGTTTGTATGAATAAGAAAAAGACAAATGATGTTTTAATTATTGGTGCAGGTGCAATTGGAGGTATAACAGCTGCAATTCTAAATAGAAAAGGGGTAGATGTGACTGTAGTAACAAGAAAAGGAACACACTTCGATTCAATAAAAAGAGATGGATTAAGAATCGAAGGATATGATGAACCTTTTCATTTTCCAATTCATTCAAACTTTAGAAATTTAAAAGGCTCATTTAAACATGTATTAGTTGTTGTAAAAAATCCAAGTACAGAAGAAGTAACTAAGCAATTGAAAAAAGTCATTACTAAAGATAGTTTGGTATATAGTTTACAGAATGGATTTGGTAACACAGAGATAATGGCAAAACACATTCCTCGTAATCAAATAGTTGCGGGAGTAATTGGATGGGGTGCAACATATTTGGGAAATGGGAAATTGAGGATTACATCAAAAACTGGTGATTTTGTTTTAGGTTTTGAAGATGGCAAAAATTCTAATGATTCGAGGTTATTGGAAATGAAAAAAATACTCGAACATTGGAAACCAACAATTCTAACTTCAAATATAATTGGTTTTAGATGGGCAAAGTTAATTGTAAATTGTATACTTGCACCAATAGGCGGATTGCTTGGTTTAACATTAGGTTTTATGATGAAGGACAAAGAAATTGCTCCTATCTTAGGAGATATGAAAAGTGAGGCAATTCAAGTAGCAGATGCCCATAAAATTCAATTGGAGAAAGTTGATGGATTGAATATTCGTAACTTTTTCTATAAACCAAAAACTTCTGATGGAATGTTCACTAAATTGTCTAGCAGCATTATTAGCTCAATCATTCTAAAGGTTGGAGCAAGAAGACATGGAAGCATTTATCCATCTTTATTAACAGATTTAAAAAGAGGAAAAAAGACTGAAATCGAATTCCTTAGTGGTTATATAGAAAAAAAAGGCAAAGAAGTCAATCTTGAAACGCCAATTAGCACCTTCTTAATAAAAGCAATAACTGAAATTGAGAAAGGAAAAAGAAAGATTGGACTAGAAAATCTACTAGAATTGAAGGAAATAGCAAAGATTTCACGGGAAAAGATAAAAGAGCAAGAGAATAAACTATAACTTATTCATCAGGGAAAAGTAAACAAATTACCTCTTTTAGAAAAAAGCAGGAGGATATCCAGTCACTTGTTACCAAATAATGGTGAAGAAGAAACCATGTTATATGACATGACAATAGAGTTCTTCAAAAAAATGAACTTTCAGGTTCGAGAAGATGTTACTTTAATTGGTACAAGTGGAAAAAAGCATAATTTCCATCTAGTTGTTAAATTGAATTCAGATGCAGATATAAAACAAATATTAGTTCTTGTTGTAAATTGGAATAGAGCTGTTGGAGTGGACAGATTAATACGATTTGAACGTATGTTAAATGATTTGCAAAAACGGAAAGGAATGATAATTTCGAATAGCTTCAGCGGTTCTGCAATTAAATTTGCTAAAAGAACAGGATTGATTCTCTATACTAAAGAGCATCTTCATATTTCCAATGATTAGTTAGAACAATTCATTTAAAAGAATGATTCCAAAGTAGATTGCCCTTTAGTGAGAGGAATCGCATTAAAACCTTCTTTTTGTAATTCTCTTGCTAATTCAGCAGCTTTTCCAAACACAGTAAAGATTTTTTCCGGAGAGCTTTGTTTGATTATTTCAAGAAGACTACCGTAATCTGAATGATCACTCATAACATAAGCAGCATCTGCACCCATTCGATATTTATATTGTTCTTGGTTTTTTGCCCACCCGGAAAAACCAATGATTTTCAGATTATATTTTCGTTTTAGAAATGCTAAAGTTTTATCTCTTGCGCTTGTATGGTTATGAAACAGAATCCATGGTTTATTTTTTTCCAAACCTATATCCATTTTATCATTTGCTAATAGTTTAGTGGAATGTAAATCCAAACCTAATTCCTTATGCGTCTGCTCCATTTGCCAAATAGCATTTGTGGAATATCTTTTTTCACACAGATCTCCAAAGCTATAATTCAATAATTGAGCTTTTCCAACAGAATAACCTAAGAGTGCAACAGGATTGCCTTGATCCAGCTGTTTTTGGATATATTCTCTTGCTAGTGTTGCTTGATGTTCATATGTTGGAAAACGATAATCTTTGTCACCCCATGTTGCTTCGAGAATTAGAACATTACATTTGAATGGTTTAAATCCAGTTAAATAAGCTCTGTCCTCTATATTGACATCACCTGTGTATACGACAATATCTCCATTTTCTTTATTTGTTATTTTAGCAACGGTTGAATCAAAAGTATGCCCTCCAGGCACTGTTTCAAGCTTGTATTCATTATTCTCCCAAAAATCATGGAAATCGAGAGAATAACCAATCCTTTCTTGGAACAATCGAGCAGTAGCTTTTGAGCAAACCACAGGAGGAATTGTACTAGGTTTCTTCTTACTGCGTGGTAAATGATCATAATGAGCATGTGAAACAAACATTGAACTTACAGTAGGATTTACAATTTGAGGATCCAGTATAATCTCTGAAGATTCAAATGAGATGTTAATTCGGTTTTTACATTTGACTTTCAAATTAATTCACGTGTTTCTTGGTTGATATCTATTAATAACAAGTTTATCACTTCTAAATAAATAGTCCCCTAAAACTATTACTAATTTCTTTTTGTAACAGAATAATTTAATAAGAAGAAAACGCGTTGAGATGATGTAAGAAAATTTGTGCTATTCTTTTAGGAAAGATGATGATTATGCTTCCAACCTGGTTTGAATCTGTTGTTTCATCTCAAGTATTCAATGCAATCATCTTTGCAGCCCCAACAATGTTCGCAAACGTAACGCCTATGCTTTTTGGCGGCGGATTGCCAATGGATTTTAGAAGAAACTTTTTCGATAAAAGAAGGATATTGGGGAATAGTAAAACCATAAGAGGATTCGTTGCAGGTTGTTTTGGTGGATTACTAATGGGTGTTTTCACCATGTGGTGGTTCAACAATATTGTTGAGTTAGATTTCCAAATAACACTTGTTAATGGTTTTTTACAAGGTTTAGGTGCAGTGACAGGAGATATTGTAGGGTCATTCATTAAACGCAGGAGAAATATTCCACCCGGAGGATCACTAATGATTGTAGATCAAACCGGCTTTATGTTCTTTGGACTCTTATTTGGAATGATAGGATTAGAAGGAGGGATTTTTCCATGGACCTATTGGATAATAATGGTTCCTCTTGCAGCTTTTGTTCATGTTGCTGCAAATGCTGTGGGATATACTCTTGGTTGGAAAGAAGTTTGGTGGTAGACCTATTTTTCTTCTTTTTAAATTAATTTTTGTAACTAAACGCACTCTTATAAATTACTCATTAAAATATATCTTAGAAAGTTTTGTGTGTGAGTAAATTTGACTTATGTTCCCCCCGAAAAAAAACAAAAAGGAGGTTCCAGTGGCTTTGGTGACATACTCTATGTTATGGTCTTCTTTTTAATTGAAGGATTATTTATTTTCATTGGTATCCCTATTGTTGTTTTAGCACTTGGTTTGGTTCCAATAGCCATGTATTTGATTATCACGAAAACTTATGGAGCTGTATGGGTACTTTATCTTGTAGGTATAGTAGTGATCTTTTTCCAGATTTTAGGTATTCAATTCTTCATGCGAAAGTGGGTTTTAGAACCAAATAAAATGAATTTCAGACAATGGATTCATTCGAGATTCTCCCCAACAGAAATCCGAAAACGTAGAGAGGAGAAAAGAGCTCGAGCTCAAAAGATGAATGAATGGTACGATGGTATGGATCGAATTCATGAAAGACGAAATCAGATTAGAGATGAACAATCTTATGATTTACGTGGAGAATGGTTTAAAGGTTCAGGAGGAGACCCGGAATTATTGAATAAAGCTCCAAAAGAAGATGACAGCATCATTTTAGGAGAACCTTCAACAGAGGAATTTATTAGTCTTGGAGAAGACACTGAAGGTTCAAAAGAAGAAGGAAAAAATGAAGAAACAAACTCTTAGATTTATTCTTCAATACTCATTTTTTTATTTATTACTGTTCATTTTTCTCTACAAGTAGAAATGGAAAGTTTTTCTTAATTATTTCATTGATTTCAGTGAAATCTTCCTTTATAATTGTTGATTCACTCAATTTCTCTTGATAAATAATTTCCACAGATTTTCGTAAATTTGAGAGAGATTTATCTAAGAAATGTGTTGGGCGGTCACATAGTACAGCACAAGTAGAATATAATCCTGTATCCAAAACAATAGTTCTGTCTTCTGCAACAATGGCTCTAAGCTCTTTCGTACTTCCTAATGACTCATTTAATAATCCAGATATTGCAGAAATCAATGAACTTAGTAAATTCTCATTAATCAAGGTGACATTAGATTGAGATTCAGTATTTGTTTTCTTATCTAAAATACTCATTCTACTAATATGAACGTTAAGACCAATTTTTGTAAAAACTAAAATAAAATAGACATTCACGGGCAAACGATAGATAAAATCTATTCTAACAACATAGATAATAGTAAAGGTCAGCATGCCAACTATTTTCACTGTATCAGCAATTTCATGAAAAGTATTATTTTGAAAAACATCTCCACCTATGAAACCAATAACAAAACCCAAACCAATAATAATCATTGAAATTGCTTGAATAAGAGTAATTGCTTCCCGAGTAAATCTAAAAGCATTAAAATGGACAAAAGCGCCAAAAGCAAATATCAAAAGACCAAGCAAATTATACGAAGAATCCCAACTCCACTGAAGAATATCAAGAAAAGCAGAATGTTGGAGAGCTAAATCACCAGTTAAACCAAGTTCATTAACAGTTGGAGCAAAAAGATAAAGCAAGTTAAACATTACAGAAGCAAATAGTAAAAGAGTAATCAAAGCAAAGCGAAAACGATTTGGTTTCACAGTATATAATTCTTCAAAGAAGATGTAAATAAGAAAGTAAACTAAACTCCAAATAATTAGAGATGAATAAAGAAGATTTTTACTTGCTGAAACAATAACATATTGGAGTATGCTAATAATGCCACCAATTCCACCAATGAACAAACTTAGAGTAAGTACATAAGCAGTTCTGTTTTTTCTAATGGATTGATAAAGCATTAGAACGAAAAGAGTGAAAAATAATCCGGAAATTACTGCTGAAATAATTATGCCTAGGTTTGCCATGCACCTCACTCAAGAATTTATTGAATAATACTTTTTCGTTTTAGGAAGAAACAAAGCATAAGTAATTTTAGAGATAGGAAGTTTTTTTAAAAAAGGAGAAAAATCTCTTGAGTAGATGACAAACAACTATTGAAGAAAAATCCAAATTAGAAGGTATTCTGATGTCCAAGAAAAGCAACAAATCCATTGAAGAGAAATCAGCAGATATGGTCGTTACACCATGGGAAGTAAGCGGTATTATTGATTATAAAAAGCTAGTAAAAAAATTTGGAACAACTCTGCTTGACAAAAAAGAAATTGAAACGATACAGAAATATAGTAAAGGAGAATTACATTTACTACTAAGAAGAGGTTTATTCTTCAGTCATCGGGATTTTGATTGGATATTGAAGATGTTAGAAAAAGGAGAGAAATTTGTTCTTTACACAGGTAGAGGACCATCAGGACATACACATTTAGGTCATCTTGTCCCTTGGATTTTCACAAAGTGGTTGCAAGATGTTTTTGATGTCGAATTATATTTTCAGATGACAGATGATGAGAAATTTCTGTTTAATCAAAATCTTTCCTTTAGTGATACGAGAAATTTTGCTTTTGAAAATGCAAAAGATGTACTTGCAGTAGGTTTTGATCCCAAGAAAACACATTTCATTTTCGATTCACACTTAACTCCAGCAATGTATAGAATTGCAGCTGAGGTAGCAAAAAGAGTTACTTTTTCAACTGCAAAAGCGGTATTTGGTTTCTCTAATGATTCAAATATTGGTATGATATTCTACCCATCGATTCAAGCCATGCCATGTTTTCTCCCATCGGTCCTAAAAGGAAAAAATGTCCCCATTCTTATACCTGCAGCAATAGATCAAGACCCATATTGGAGAATCACTCGAGATGTTGCACCAAAATTAGGTTACTATAAACCGGCAGCCATTCATTGTAAATTTTTCCCCGGTCTAGCAGAAGGAGGAAAAATGTCTGCTTCACAACCTGACACTTGTATCTTTACTACAGATACACCTAAACAAGCGAAAAAGAAAATAATGAGCGCTTACACAGGTGGTCGAGCAACCCTCGAGGAGCAAAAAGAATTAGGTGGAGAACCGGATAAATGTATTGTTTACTGGTATGAATTCTACCTCTTTGAGTCTGATGATGAGAAATTGAAACAAATGAGAACCGATTGTTTAGCCGGTAAATTGCTCTGTGGTTTTTGTAAAAAGAATTTAGCTGAAAAAGTCCACCACTTTATTGGAGAACATCAAGAACGAAGAAATAAAATATCAAAAGAAATGATTGAGAAAATGATTATCAAAGAATAGAATCATCTCTAGCTTTCTACCACAGAAAAACTGGAGAACACTTTCTTTTTTTAATTTGTTCTATTAAATCTTGAATGGTTTTAATAGGGATGGAAAATTGTGTGACACATCTACCAACTTGGGTGTGTATATGAGAATCACTTCCACCAACCAGGGGTAAATTTAGTGTCGCAGCAGCTCCTTTAGCCAATTCGTTTGAAAGTTGAGATCTTGAACCATTTATTTCAATAGCATCTATTTCTAAATCATAAATTAAATCACCAACTCCAAGGTAATCAAATGGATGAGCAGAAATAGCGATACCACCTTCTGAATGGATCATATCGATTACCTTATGGATATCTAAATAGGGAGTAGGAGGAGAAGAGATACCATATGCTAAAATATCACCTTGAGCTGTTGAGATTTCTACTGATGGAGCAAGCACAACAATCTGATATTTATCAAAAAGTGCTTGGAGGGTTTCTTCTGAAAATCTGTGAATGTAATTATGATCTGTAACGGTAATGGCATTCACTTTACCCGTTAACTCATTTAATGTTTCATCAAGAGTAATTCTAGCACAAGAAGAGTAACTAGTGTGAATATGCATATCAACTAAAAAATCAGTTGAACGACGTATATTTGATATTCGTTGTAAATTTTTCAGATTCATTTGAAACTCTAACCCAATGTTACAAACACTTTATTCTATTTACAAAAAGATTATCCTATTTCCACCCAATTTCTTTGCTTTTTTCAAAGCTCGGTGAGCTAATCTTTGAGCTTGCCCCTTAAACAATCGTCTCGACCATTGATATGGACCAGTTGGTCGAATTGGTGTGTAAGGTCCACGAGATACACCTATGCTTAATGAAGCAACACAACCACAATTTAGACCCACATCATTAATCTCATTAATTATATATTCGAGGTCATTGATGATCTCTTCATGAGCAAGAGCACCAGTTAAACGTAACATGCATTCTTCCGTGCCGTGTTTTTCATCTAAACCATAGATTACCTCTCCAAGGTGCTTTCTAACGAATTTTGTGACTAAAGAAGTAAGTGAACCTGTAATGTCATTTGGTTTGTAAGCAACCCAACCTTGATCCTCAGAAATCTTCTTGAAATTGTCTAGATCAATGAAAATTACTAATTCTTCTACGGTTTGAAAAGTCAATTCTGCACCTTCGAGTTTAATTTTAAACTTTCACAAAAAGAAAGACAAAACAGATTTTAAGTGTTTTGCGAGTTCTCGAATCTTGAAAATGAGAACAAGCCATATTTCGAAGAGAAATAGTAAGCATATATATACCGGAGCATCCAATTCGAACTAGAGAAGGTTTGGGAAGAGATTATTGACAAATAGAGAGAATGCACAACCTAGAAAAAAGCCTGTATTTCAGAAAGTAATTTATTCACTACGACGAATATTACTTGATATCAACAAAATTCCTGGTCCTATTTTTCTTCTTTTGCTTATTGGTTTTTCAAGCTTGTATAATTCTACAGCGCACGCTTCACTTACCATTGTACAAGCTGCTATTCCGGCAACCGAGGAAACTAGACAAACTAATGCCTATGTACAACCAACATTTCTTGCAATGTATCCCTCTGACAGGTACAGTCGTGGGTTGGGATTTGCCATGCGTGATAACTACATCTACAGCATTATTGGTTACAATCCTACAGTTATCGATGTGAGTAACAGGAGTGCACCGACATTCGTTGCTGAGTATATTGTTGGAAATGGCAGAATGTGTACACTTGCATTACAAGATAATTATCTTTATCTTGGCAGTAGTTTAGGTCTTGAGATTTTGAATATCAGCGATTTTAACAGTATTACCAAAGTGGGTCAGTGCAATACCACTGGAGCTGTTATGTCTATTGTTTTGCAAGATGATATTGCTTACTTAGCTGCTAGTAGTAATGGTTTGGTCATTGTCAATGTTAGCGATCCGACGCACCCTGTAGAGGTGGGTTGTTTTAATGATGGCGGAAGTGCTTGGGACCTTGCTCTCAAGGGGTCGCTTGCCTTTGTGACGGATACTGAAACTACTTTGGAGATTATTAACATAGGTGACCCTCAGAATCCTATTAAAGTCAGCCACTACAAGGATGAGGTGTATGATGATTTGCCAGGATCAAGTATTACACTAAATGGTTCATATGCGTATCTTGGTACCTTTCGCTATGGTCTCTTCATACTCGATATTACAAATAGTTCTCATCTGGAAAGAGTTGGTCATTATTATGGTGGGACAAAACCAATAGGTGAAAAGAGCAATGATGAATCTGTGCGTGGTATTTTTGTAAAAGAACAATACATTTTCGAAGCAGTAGGTTCAAATGGCTTTTACGTTCTTGACGTTCGTGACTCCTCTAATCCAGTCTCTCTGGGGCAATTTACAGGCTTTTATTTTCTTTTTGGTCTCTATTTACATGAAACTTGCCTTTATCTACAAACTTTATTTGAGGGCATTGTGATCTTGAACTTGACTTTCCATAGGGGTTATCCTCCCGGGACCTTTAGAGGACTAATCTTGACTTTAATTTTCGTTCCCATTGGTTGTGGATTAATTGCACTACCATTTATTATCGAACATAACAAAAAAAGAAGGAGAGAACTTTGGATTCAAAGTTATACCATAAAGAAGTGAGAGAAAGAGTAGCAATATTTTTACTTCTTTTAAACCTTCAAATTGCTCATTCTAGTATAAAGTAAATAATTATAGAATTTGATTATTGTCTATTTCTTTGAAAAGAAATTCTATTTGATTTTATGATTTAGAACAAGGGAAAAAGAGAGAAATTTTGTATCAATTTTAACCGCTATCAATGAATTCATAAAGATGAACCATTCGTAACAGCGATTGAGAGATAGAAATATGTCTAGCCAAACTAATGAGAAAATGAAAGCATATATCCTAATCAATGCAAAATTAGGAAAGACAAATGATGTTCTTGCAAAACTAAAAAAGATACCTGGAATCACTACTGTAGCAGTTATTACTGGAGAATACGACATTATTGTTCGTGTTGAAACAGCCGATATGAATGAAATGTATAACAGAACACAAGAAGTCCATCTAATTGATGGTATTATTGAAACAACAACATCCATTATACAAAAGGAATTCTAGACATTAACAGTGACAATCAGTTTGGATGGTGACCATTCTTGGCAGACAAAACAACAAGACCTATTGGAAAAATAAGCAGAAAATACACCTTCATAATTTTAGCTGTTTTGTCAGGAGTGATAGGGTCTATTTGGGTTGCTATAGATACATATGCCAGTTCAGCCATTGTTCTCTCAATTGATGGAACATCAAATGAATACGTATTTGCTATTCAATCAATGCTAATTGGTGTTGTAGTAAGTTTTCTATTCGCTTTAGTTTTATGGATACCCATTAGCAAAAAGCCATGGGAAAATCTTTTTCAGAAATTTAAAACAAAAAAAAGCCAAGCTGTTAGTAATAAAAGCACTCAAACAACACAAAGAGTAATTCAAATACAACAAAATATTAAACCAACAGTAAAACGTCAATTTTCATTTTTAGGACAATTCATTGACCCTCAATATCAAGGAATTAAAATACCAACGAAGAAAATGTTTCTTTGGATAAGTCTTTCTGGACTTTTTTCAGGAGTGAATACTTTTGTTTATTTCATTCTCATAAAAGATATGGATTTAGCGGTCTTTCTTCCTGCAGCACAATTCGTAGTTGTTTATCTTTTAATAGGTGACTTAGTAATAGACAAAACAATGCCTTGTATTATAGAAATCCAATCTATAATCATGATAGTTTTAGGTGTCATTCTCGCCGGAATAGATTTTACAAGCGGAGCCTTTGAATGGAAAAGTCTTCTTTTAGTATTTTTGGTTTTAAATGTTAGCGCAGCAATCTATGTCATCTTTCAGAAAAAAGTGATAGAAACGAAAGACGCAAAAGGTCGTACCTTAGATTCCACAAATACTCGATTGTGGACTTTGTTTTTTATGACATTCTTCACAGTAGTTCTCGCATTACCTTTTATGAAACAAGCGGATTGGGTTGTTTTTAGAACCACTCTCAAACCGGCATTATTTCCAATTGCATTATCAATGATTTTGGTGTATATCGCTAGAATCCTCTATGTTCGAGCTCTTTCCATGGGAAAAATGGCTATTGTTAACTCCCTTTCGTCTGTTTCAGTTATTGTTGGAATACCAATAACAATAATTGGAAACTTAATTTGGCCCGACCATTTCCTATTACCAACCGGTGAATATGCATGGGCAGTCTGGTTACTCAGAGGAATTGGTGCCATTCTTGTCTTTACAGGTATAGTAGGATTATCTATGAGCGAGGTTAAGATAATTATCCTAGCAAAAGTGAAAGGAGGTATGGAATGGGATGGAGAAAAAATAAAAGGTATTTCAGGTGTAGAAAAAGTTGCGGCAATAACAGGAAAATATGATCTATTGATTGTCCTTCGCTTGAGAACAATTGGGCGAGGATATCAACCAATAGTTAAACAATTAGAAAAACTTCCATTCATTGCAGATATTAAATCTAATACTCTGCTTAAGGAATGGAATGCATAGTTTTCTACTGATCATCCAGTGTAGCGTAATGCTTCACTCGGAGGTATTTTTGATGCCCTTCTTGCAGGTAGAACGGCTGAAATTATCGACAAGAGCACTGTTAAACCAATGAATATTCCAAGTGTTCCCCATGGAATTATGAAATTGAAATCATACTGTAAGAGGTATTGAGAATGCATGCCATAACCAAGTAAGAAACCATTAATAATTCCAATAATGAGACCTACTAATGCTACAGCAAAAATTTCAATGACTACTGCAGTAATAACTTCACCTCGTTGAAATCCGAGAGCACGCATCATACCAATTTCTCTGGTTCTTTCAGAAATCCCGCGCAAGGATACAACAATTAATCCTAATACACCTACCACTAACCCTAAGGAAACAAATGCTTGCATGAAATTTATTGATTGTGAAACAAGTTCTAACAAGACTTCAATACGATGTCTTAAACTGATTGTATCAAAATAAATCAATTGTTCTTCTATTTTGTGACTTATTTCTACTATTTGATCAGTATTTAGTTTTGAATCAACGGATATGAGAAAGGCGGTATCTTTGTAACCTATTGAAGCAAATATCGGAGAATCCTCACTTGTGAATAAGAAAGCAGAAAAGTGCATTGAATAAGAAGTTGTCTCTACAAAAGCGGCAATAGTATAATTCGAGAGAGTGATAACAGTATGAGTTTCATTTGATAATGCAAAATCAATTTGGGGTATAGTTATTTTATCACCAACAGTTTGATTGACAGAATATACTCCACTCGCATCATCATAACTAAATTCCCTTAGAAGACCAGGAAGTATAACATAATTGTTTGAAACATTCATAGTTTCAATCCATGGGTCATCTTCAAGTTCATCCCAGACTTCAACAAAATTATATTCGGTCATATCAAGAAATTCTTGATTAATACCCCACATGTTTGTAGGAACAGGAACAGCTTGCTCAAACACACCAGTAGCATTTTCCGTAGTGAATTTGATATATGTAATCGCCCCTGCAAGTGAATACAGAAATCTCATTCCTACTACATTTTCAATATTTTCATCTGAAGATTTTATTTTATCAATAGAATCAAGAGGATCATAAGTTGGAAATGGTAAATAAGCGATGATATCTACTCCACCTTCTTCGTTTTCAGCAAAATCAGCAAAACCTAATGTAAAGCTTCCTGTAAACACAGCAAGAAAAACATTCATAGTGAGAATAACACCAAATATAGCAAATGTCAATGCTGAGCGAGTTTTCTTTTTGCCAATATAGCGCATTGAGATGATACCCAATGAACGTGTTTTTTTGAATTTTTGAAAAATATCATTAAACCTATCCGATAACCACTCCAAGTTAAGAGCAACAAAGATAATTGTACCAAAAACTAATCCCAGCATTCCAATTAAAAATGTATATAATGCTTGATCGTCTTGAACACCAATATCACTTAAATATGGATTTAGTACAAGAACCGACAGCAAACCAGCAAACATCCATGAAACTGCAAATCCATTAAAAGCTAATCGTGGGTTTATAAAACGGGCGAGTGTAAATCCTATCCCCATCAAAATTCCTAGACTGCTCCCGACAAACATCATCCATCGCCAATCTGGAATTATAAGTAAAGAAATTGTGAATGTTGTAATGCCAGCAATTAAAAGAATAACTCCTGAATAAATTGACCAATCACCACTTCGTTTATTCACTTTCGCAGATTGAATTTCATTTATCGTATCAACAATATCAATACGTGAAGCTTTCCAAGCAGGATAGAGAGCGGCAAGTGAAGATATTACTATGCCAATAGCAAACGAAATTATCAAACCAATTGGATTAACTATTAATGGAATGTTAGTTAGTACTTGGCCTATGTTCAAGAAATTTTCGAGCAAAAAGATAATCATTAAACCATTCAGCAACCCACCACCAACACCAAATAACGACCCAACTCCTCCCAATACTACACTTTCAGTAATTAACGTGGTCAGAAGTTGTCTTTGAGTCATACCAATAGCTCGTAAGATGCCAATTGAACGTTGTCTTTCATCAATGTTCATCATAGTAATATTGAGAATAAGTAAAATACCTGAAATGATTATCAATGAGCCAAAAACATACAAAACTATCCGAAATGAATTAATAGAATCTGTAACATCCCTGAAGGCTTCAAATTTTTGCGGATCAATATCATATCTACCTCCATCTTCTGTTCCCAAATCAGCAATTAATTTATCTTCCAACATTTTAGTTACATTTAGAGCATTATCATTACCTTGAGTTGTGCTCACGACAATATTGTTTATTTTTGAAGTAGAGACATTGAAAATATCTTGTGCGAGATCTAATTTAACAAAGATAGCATTACCTGCATCAAGAACTCCTTTACCAGAAATAGATACAACACCTTTTATATTCAATTGATAAAAGGAATAATTTCCTTGAGCATTGAGGTAAAGAATTTGGATTGGCATTAATTTAGGCAACTCTTTGATTTCCTTTAGACCTGAATCATCTGTTTTAAAATCAATTAAAGACTCAGCCAAATTATTTCCAATTAAACATTCTTTATCAACTAAATCGCTGAAATTGTAATTATTATTTCCATATTGGTTATCTAGAACAAAGTCACCGAATTCTTTATCGAGATCTTCATCTACGCCTAGAAGTGTAACTATTGGTTCAAGTTGATCTGTAACATTAGAATTTGCTCCAACTACATTAGTTATTCTTGGTGCAATACCATCGATATATTGGCCAATAGTTGGATCATTCTTAAGATTCTCATAGACGGAGTAATTGAAAAACTCGGGTTGAAATTCTCCTTTTTGAATTACAATATCAGCATTACCATATCTTAAACTAACAGTTTCTTGCATTGCATTAACTAACGAATCTGTAGCAACTTGTACACCAGCTAAAAGTGACACACCGATTAGTATCCCCAATGTGTTTATTATATTCTTTAATTTCCTTCTGCTGATTCCTCTTAAAGCATGTTTTATGGCAAATAGCAACTGGTATCTCACCCCAATGTTTCATTCAAACGATTATTATTGTAAATTGTTAAACATTGATATTCTAATTGATAAGATAATATTTTTTATTAATTTTAAATGAAATGTTTATTATATATTACGTGTTTCCAAAAACGGTTTATCTACATTAACTTTTTGAAAGGGAATGAAATAAATGTTACAACCTCAAAAGATTTATTCACTAAAAATCCAATATAAGTAAGATTTTCAAAGCAAGAAATGTTTTATAAAATAAAAAATAAATAATTGCAGGTGCGAAATAATGAGTCACTCGGAAGAGAAAGAAGCAGAAATAGTAAAATTCCCAGGAATTGCTAGTATATCTTTATCAATCACACCTATAGGTGAGTTTGAAAATTTCGATATGTTGGAAGCAGTTATCCGGGTCTATGATGAAAATGAAGAACAAATAATGAGGCAAAAAGCAAGATCACTACAGATTATTGCTAAAAATCTCAAACTGTTCATTCAGAACAGAACCGATTTACCAATAAATGATCGAAGGATGTCAACTTGGTTTTCTGATTACTTAACAAAAATGGGTATTAAATTAGATGAAGAAGAATCCTATCAAATCATCAAAAAGGCTTCACAAGCTCTTGAAAGAGTATCTAAGGTTAATATAGAATTAGTTGAACCTTCAGATTTAGTGTCAATTGAAACTGATGTCTTAGCTAATCTAATTGATTTAAAATCGGATCATTTAATGTCAGAAGACGAACTTAATGATCTATTAGAAAAACATCAAACACCAGTTACTAACAAAGTTGTTCGAACAATGACCTATATCAATAACGGAGGAGTTGAACACAAAGATACTCTTAATCTTGAAATTGTTCCTTCTGAACAAATTTTAGAACACACATTAGTAGCTTCTTTCAAAAATGAAACTGAAAAGGAATTAACAAAAGTTGTGATTTCAGATATTATACCTTTTGCTTACAAAATCCTTGATGTAACAAGTAAAGTAGGTGGAAAATATAAAAAGGAATTATTACCAAAAGGTTTGAAAATTATTTGGAAGGTAAGTTCGGTTGCGCCTGGTAAGGAAGTAAAAGTGTTCTATAAATTTGAACGAAGAATTCCTAGAACAATTTACATACGAAAGAATGAGGAAATTCGAATCGTACAAGATTACAATGCAATTGTCATTGAAAAACCAGAGGGTGAGCCAATAAAGAGGCACTTCATCTCAGAAGTTATTAATCTATTACCTGTGACATTGGATGAACTTGTTATTAGAGATTTAATTCCAACAGAAATGCAAGTAACAGAAAAAAGCATTACTGATGAAACGAAATTAATTGATTTCGGACAAAATTATGGAATAAACATTCAAGTTTCTGAAACAAATGTTGAAACTGGAACCAAACATTTGAAGAAATATGAAATCATCCATGCTCCATTAATTTGGAAATTTAGCCTTATTTTACCTGTAAGTGATGAAGATTCGCGAGAAATTGCGGTAACAAAAATCCTTGAGCAAACACACAAAGAAGATACTTACATTTGTACAATTGTTGCATCAACTCCTGAACCTTGCAAAGTAATCTGTCAAGTAGAGGATGGCTTAAAAGCAACTGAGTTCATGCCATCTGAACTTGCTCCGAATGCTTCGGGAAACACACTCACTTGGGAAATTGAGGAAAAATTAACCGTTTCATTGATGCTTAAAGGAAAACTATCCAAACGTCCTCAACCACCTAAAGCAAAAATTGGCACCAAAGATTACGAAATCCCTGAAAGTAGCATTGTGATAGAAAGAAAGAGTAAGATAGTATCTATACCTTTCAGTCATGTTGCTCTTTACAGAAAAGCTTCAAGATAGACGTAAAGTAAAAGAAAATTGGAAAATAGTTACTATTTTCCTTTTCTTACTTCATTGAATTTTTTATTATATTCTTCCGCTGATGCTTGTAAATCAGAGGAATAAAGAATAGCGCGTCCGACGTTCAACATAACATTTTCGCCCCCATATTGGATAATTTTCTTTAAATCACCTTGTTGTTTTCCAATACCAGGAACTAACATTACAACTTCATTTCCAGCTAATCTCCGAATGATTTGGATATCTTCTGTAGTAACATGTCCAGTTGCACCAACAACCATCCCATCACCATTATTTATCTTAAGCTTCTCAGCGATAAATTCGTAGCCTTTTTTATTATCAATAATACCCTCTTTCATAAAATGAATTGCATCAGGATTGGACATTAAAGTAAGTGTAATTAATCCTAAGCCTGCATTATGCGCACTCTCGAGACTATTAGCAATATTTCCTGCAAAAGGAGAGAATGTTACTGCATCAAAACCCATTTCTTTCATCCAATAGAAACCAGAATCATTTGAAGAGCCAATATCACCTATTTTCTGATCGAGAATAGAAACCAAACCTTGTTCATGGATCTTTTTATTCATTTTTTTGTAAGCTTCAATTCCCATATGAAAGATATACTGATTATTAGGTTTGATAGCACAACAGAAATCTTGAACACTCTCTAGAAAGTCATCAAAGAATGATAGGATTGCATCTTCATTAGATCGTCCATCTACAAAATAACCTTCTTTCATAACGTTTTTTTCTCTTTGGTGAGGGATTGCAGGGTCAAAACCGGCGCAAAGAATGGAGTCCTTTTCATCACGAGCTTTTTGATATTTCTTTAAAAAGTCCTTATCATAAGCAGTCATTATTATTTCAACCTTCTTTCTAAATTGTTTCACAACTAGAATATTACTTTTGCTGAAAAAACAACATTATTAATTTAAAATTAAAGAATAAACCTTATTTGTAATGGACATTAGTCAATAACTAGTGAATAACCCAATGAAAGTTCGTACTATCGGTTTTGCAGAGAAAATGTTTGGATTCAAAGAAAAAGAGATTATCTTTGAAGGAACCAAGTTACTAAGTGAAGTTCTAGATTTTACTGAAATCCCACTGAATCTTATTGCAATTATAATAAATGAAAAAGCAGCAACCAAAGACCATGAAGTAAAAAATGAGGATAAAATAATAATAACCCAAATAGTTGCTGGTGGGTAAAATTAATTCAACATTGAATCAATAAAGAGCCCAAATTTACTACCAGTGTAATCATTCACTTAACTGAAAAGTTCGACAGTGTAACAGTAGAAAAAATTGCTCTGAAGCAGCAGAATATCTTGGATTAATTATTGAGAAAGAAAAAATAGCAGCCTTACATTGACTGCTTTCTTTTATTTAATCATTTATTTTATTATATCAAGAGACAAATCTATTGATTTGAAAGAATGAGTTAGAGCACCGGAAGAAATAATATCTGCACCCAATTTTGCGTACTGAACAATATTCTCTTTATTAATTCCACCACTTAATTCCAATATCACTCTATTACGTAGCTTGTTTTTCTCTAAAATCTCAATGGCTTTTGCAACTTCCTTTGGACTCATATTATCCAACATAATAATATCTGCGCCTGCTTTTGCTGCTTCAAGCATTGTATCATAGTCTTCTACTTCTACTTCGATTTTCTTTGAAAAACTTAGATGTTTCTTCAATTGTTCAATCGCAGTTGTAATTGATGTAAATAAAACCCGGTGATTATCTTTGAGAAGAACCATATCATCTAATCGCAACCGATGAGTATCTCCACCACCACAAGTAACGGCATATTTCTCAAAGAGACGCATACCAGGAGTGGTTTTTCGTGTCGCAGCAATTACCGTTTTAGAATCTTTAGGGACTTGCTGAACAAATGAGGCTGTTTTTGTTGCGATACCGCACATCCTTGCTAAGAGATTGAGAGCCAGCCTTTCTCTAAGTAGAATATTTTTCATTGAACCATAAATGAGTGCAATGTCTTGATTTTTTACCAATCTATCTCCATCATTTGCTTTTAGGATAACTTCACATCCTAAAGATTGGAATATATCAGAAATTAATACTGCGCCGGAAAGAACACAATCTTCTCGAGTGAAAAGTCGTGCTTGTGCTTGTTTTTCATCAGGGATTAGAATTTCAGAAGTGATATCACCATATCCCTCATCTTCTATTATGAAACTTTTCAGCAATTCACCTGCAAGTGTTTTTGGAAAAGGATAGATTCTCTTCATGTCAATTCAAACATCCTTAATATTGCTTTTTCCGCTTTTTCATTGATTTCTTTTGGTATGATAATTTCATGTTGTTCATATAAAAGGGAATCTCGAACAAGTTCCAATGTATTCTTTTTCATATTTTTACATATTGCAGTATCTTTTGCTAGAATAAAATTCTTTTCGGGATGATCATGATTTAACCGATCTACCAAACCCTTTTCTGTTGCAACAATGATATTTTTTGCTTCTGTTTCTTTTCCAAAGAAAATCATTGCTGCTGTAGAACCAATAAAATCAGCAATGTCTTGTACTTCAGGATTACATTCCGGATGAGCAATAACAACTGCATCTTGAAACTCTTTTTTCAGAGCAGAAATAGTTTGAACATCAAATCTTCGATGAACATAACAATGACCATTACGAGGTATTGGTAATATTTCAACTTCAGGTAATGTTTTCTGCACATAAAATCCTAGATTTTTATCAGGACCGAAGAAGACTTTCTTCACTCCGAGATTTTTTACTACAGTAGCAGCATTGCTACTTGTACAGGTTGTATCTGCAGCAGCTTTTGTTTCAGCTGTTGTATTCACATAAACAACAACTGGTATATCCTCACCATATTCTTTGCGAGCCTTTTCAATTAGCTCTGCACTGCATTGGTCAGCCATTGGGCATCCGGCATCAGGATTTGGAATGAGAACTTTCATTTTAGGGTTCAGAATTTTTGCTGTTTCAGCCATGAAATGTACCCCCGCAAAAACAATCATTTTAACGTTTTTTGCATCACGCGCAGCTTTACTCAGTCCTAATGAGTCCCCAACAAGATCAGCAACTTCTTGAATTTCTAATTCTTGATAATAGTGTGCTAAAATAAAAGCATTTTTTTCCTTCTTAAGTTTTTGAATCTCCTCTTGGAGGTGGGCAATTTCTTCTGGTGTTTTTTTAACTGGTACTTTAGAAGCCATAGAAAACCAAACGACCTTTGAATCATTTATAATAGAAGTTCTTTTCTTCTATACAATTAAAACCTTCGCTTAGCTATCTTAGCTTAAAGATTAGTTTAAAAAAATAAATGATTCAAGAGCATTTAGGAGAAAAAATTCAAAGTGCTCTTGTCTAGATAAGGTCATACTCGAGACATTCGGGCAAGCACTTCATCAACTGCGCCAATTAACCCTTCAATATTTCGTGCATCTAACTCTTTTACTCGTTCGCGATATTCTTCTTCAGTTAATTCACCAACTTGATGACGAGCAAATAATTCTTCTTTCTTGGCTATTGTTTCCTCCTTATCATAAAGGAGATTATCACGATATTGTTTGAGTTTTGCTTCTTCTTCATCAACTTTAGCTTCTGTAGCTTCTTCTTTATCCTTGTATTCGCGCTTTAACCGATCGTAAGTTGAATCTTGAATGCGACCTTCTTTGTAAATATCTTCTAATTTTTCTTGACGTTCACGCATTTCAATAACATCTTGTACAAGATTCAAAAGAGATGCCGAAGCCATTGCTTTTCGTTTCACATCTATTGATTTTTCATGTTTTTTAATTTCGGCTGCTATTTTCTTTAAATCAGCTTCATATTCTTTTTCAGTTATTGCTTCTTCAACTCTGAATTTAATCTCCAATGTGTCTTTATCTTTGTTTAGAGACTCAACCTTCTTCTGGATAGGAATAATTTTAGAAAGAGCTAGAAGTGATTCTTCTTCCTCTGGTGTTAATTCCACCTTTACTTTAGGAGGTTTCTTTGAGCTAGAACGTGGTTTAGTTTTTTCTTCAACTATCTCCACCACAGGTTCTTCTTCTACATTTACTTGAGAAGTGGATTTTTCTTTTTCTAACTTTGTACCACAGGATCTACAAAAACGAGCACCGGGTATTGCTCTTGCACCACATTTAGAACAAAACTTTACCATTTTTTATCAGCTACCATATTATTAGTAATGTATAACGTCACAATCTGGTATTTATTAATATTTCAATATCAGAGATTAAAAACAATAAGCAGAGAGCTTTTTAATTAGATTATTGTTTTATGTTATATTTAACTAATATATATAATGAAAGCAATATAGATTTTGCCATTTGTTAACAAAAAACAAATTCCGCTATAACGTAATGCTAATATATGGTTTTCTGAAGCTACTAGTACTAGAACATTTGACGAAATAGATATTTCCGAAAGGAAAATTGAATGGAATCTAATTCAATAGAGAAGTGCGAATATGGCGGAAAACAATGACCAAGAAAAATCATCAAGCATGCTAAATGGTGAATCAGATTTAGATGGTAAGATGATTATTGATTCGAGGGGAGAAGAAGTTGGCATTTGTAAAGCAGTTAATATTGGAGAGGATGGGCAAATTAGTTTGAGCTTTGAAGTTGTAATCAATGAAAAACAAGTCATCCCAACTCAAACAATTCCCTATAATGTTATTAGCAAAATTACTGATGTAATTGAATTAAGAGTTCCAATTAATATTAAAGTAGCACAGTCATCAGATGAAATCAAAACTCAAGATGAAATAAAAGAAACAAAAGTATTGGAAGAGCAAAAAGAATTAATTGAAGTAAAAAAACCGCAAGAAATGGTTATTGCTGAACCTGAGACATCAAAATCAGCAGATGATTCTACTAAATCTAATGAAGAGAACATAATTGAGCCAAGCAAACATGCGCCTATGAAGAAAACAGAACCTGTAATTGATAAAACGATTAAAACTTTCAACAAAACTCAACTAATTGCAGCTGAAAAATTAACTGGTAAAATTGAAATACCACAAGCAGATGCTACGCAACAATTATCAAAAGCACTCAAAGAAGAAGATTTTCCTAAAACAAAAACGAAACTTACTTCTACAAATGAAGAAGTAAAAAAATTAACAGTCGGATTAGAAGAATCCGTTAGAAAAATAGAACGCTTATTTAAATTAGTAACTGAGGGTGACGAGGAAACAAAAGTTGAAGCAATTAAAGCTTTAACATATCTAACTACAATCTCTCCTGAACTAGGCTTAAGTCTAATACCTAAATTGATGGAATTAAATGATGAACCTAATCAAGTAGTCAGATTAAATATAGCTCAACAACTGGAAGTTATTGGTGAAGCAAATCCCGAACTTTTTAATGGTTATTATCTAGAATTATTAGAAAATGCATACGAAGAACCAATCGAAGAAATAAGAGAACAACTAGTAAAAAGTCTTCATGAAATTGCAAGGAAGGATGCAAATATTGCATGTACTGATCTAGAAGTATTTTTAGAAGATGTTATCATTGGAAAACGGGTACCTGAAGTACCAGCAAAAGTACTGCACGATGTTACTCTTAAAGTAGTTTCGGGAAATTTCAAGCTAACAAAAATAGCTATTCGAGCACGATTGAAATTTATTGCTCAGGGAGGAAAGCTAGGAGAACGTTGTACAGAAGAACTCGAAGACTATAACGCAACTCTAATTGGACTTACCTTGATTGAAACTCACTCTCCTAAAGAAGCAGAAAAATTGATGAAGAGTACAAATTTTAAGAAACTTGGACCAATTTTTATTGAAGTAATTAATCAGATGATTGCTGCTTACAGTGAAGGATCAATTAAGCAGCTTGAAGAAGCGGTAGATAAGAAAATAATCATTTCAATAGAAGTAATTGAACGATTCTTTGAAAGAAAAATAATAAAAACTCTTGAAGGAATGAAAAACGTTCCAATGGAAGTATTTTTTGGGAGTTCAATTGTTACACCTGAAGAAGCAGAAAAAATCATCTATCGGCTTGTTGTTCAGAAGCGGATAAATGCGTCAATCAACATAAATGGCAATCGTACTTTTATCACCTCTCTAGATGTAGAAAAATCAAATGGAAAAAATATAGAAAAGCCAAAAGTCACTAAACAACCCGCGAAGAAAACTACTACAAAAAAGAAAACAACTACAAAGCAGGCACCAAAGAAAACAGCTTCAAAAGCTACTGCTCCAAAGAAGAAAACAAGTACAACAAAAAAATCAACAGCAAAAAAACAAACTAAAGATAAATAATTTTGTCAACATGTTTTTTGCTTATTGTAACTATTTTTACTAAAAGATTAATTAATAATATAGTCAGTAAAATTACTGGGGATATCCAATGAAATTACTGATTACAGGTGGAACAGGATTCTTAGGTGGATTTGTTCTAAAAGAATTAGAAAATCCTATCTACAAAGAAAAATTCTCTTTAGAGAAAATAAGGCTCTTTGTAAGAAGTGCTAAAAAAGCAGAGAAGATAAAAAGTAAGCTATACGAATTTGAAATTATTGAAGGAAGCATTACTGATAAAGAAGCAGTACAAAAAGCAACAGAAGGGATAGATTCAGTTCTGCATATTGCAAGCAAGTATAGTATACATGGCAAGAAAAAGGATTTCATCACCACAAATGTAGATGGAACAGCTAATTTACTGAATGCACTTGCACCTGGTTCAACATTCATCTTAACTTCATCAATTGCAATTTATGGTTACAACGCTAATAAGGGCAAACCATTTACAGAAGATTACGAACCAAAGAAACCATTCTGGCATTATCAAGTAACAAAGAAAATGCAAGAAGATCTAGCAAGGGAAAAGTGCAAAGAAAAAGGAATAACTTTTGTTGCTTTAAGACCACCAATGATTTCAGGACCAGGGGATGAACCAACAAAGATATTCATTGAGAATCTTGAAAAAAGAAGAATTGTTTTGTGTAGAGGAGGAAATGGATTCATCCCTGTTGTACATCCTACAGATGCAGCAAAAGCACATTTACTGGCACTGGAGAAAGCTGCAGAAGTCGATGGTGAAGCATTTCATTTTTCTAGTTTTCATGTGAAATTCAAAGACTTTGCTAATGCCTTTACAAAAGAGTTAGGTATCAAAAAAATCAAAATGAGAGTCCCTTACTGGTTTATTTATTCATTTGCTACAGTTTTAGAGTTCTTACCGTTTAATACCCCCTATTCCCGATTTGCAGTGAAATTCCTAGGAGGGTCAGACCAACTAGACAATTCAAAAATAACTGAAAAATTAGGTTATCAACCAACCTTTAAACTAGAAGAAACAGTCAAAGAAAGCGTCGATTGGTATAAAACATTAATGTCCAAATAAACATCACCTTAAATTAAGTGATAATTTGGAGTGTAATCCTTAATCAGATATTTATTGACACAAGAATAATACTGAGCTGAGAAGTACATTTAAAATGTTAGAGAAATCAACTAACACAAGTAGTAATCGTCTTAGTGAACAATACAATAATTTTAAAAATAGCAAATTTCGATTTAAGCGAAAGACACATAAAGAGTAAGCAAGTGTCTCCAAAACGTGAAACAAACGGAGAAATGAACTATGCCCGTTGCCGATCCAGAGAAACGAGAAATCGCCCGAAGAAAGTTACTTTACGTTCAAGTTTGTAGAAAATGTTATGCAAGAAATGCTTTACGTGCAGTGAAATGCCGAAAATGTGGTTCAAAAAGATTAAGACCAAAGAACCGTGAAAGCAAAGGATAGTTCGATAATTATTCTTCTTTTATCCTTTTCATCTATTATTTATTTTATTTTTCACTATTTGATTTTAAGGTTAAACAAAGTACAGCTATTTCCATCAGAAATTTTTCTTATTTCTTGTTCTCTAGAAAAAATTTCTCCTATTTAGACAAAAAATTAATTGATGTCATCCACCGTTCCTTTTTTTATGGACAAATAGGACATTGCACTATTTGTTCATTCCCAGTCACAGTAACAAGACCGTTGTTGTTACTGATCATCTCTGAGACCTCACCAGAAACAATTGGGTGAAGGATTCCCGAGTCCATGTAGGGCACGGGGCTGGAACCTTTTGAATTGGCTTTTGACTTTTGTTAGTCAGTAAAGAAATATACTGCTGCTCAGTATTAAGCCTCTTTCTTGAGAGATTGACGAAAGTATTGCAGCCCATTTTTGCTTATGAATCATCAACTATTCTGCTTTTCGTTCTATCTATTTGAACATTCGTTTCTCAAAAGATTGTTTGTGAGTGTACACTTTACCCTTTGTCCTTATTGTCCATAAGAAGTGATAACAGTTGCCACTCCTACAAGAGAAATTTAAATAAAGAATATAGATAAATTCAAAAAATAAAATAAATAGATAAAACATACCAAGTGCGAGTGGTCTAGCTCGGCATGACGCTAGCCTCACAGTTTACCTATCTTTCAGGAAAACGAGGAAACGCTGGATATCACCGGTTCAAATCCGGTCTCGCACACCAATAATATCTATTTTTCTAACTATTTTCTTCCACCATGAAGTATCGGCAAAATTACTATCTTGTCATCGATATTAACTAGATCAGAAAGTGAATATATTTCTCCATTTACGAGGACAGTATGTTTTCTAATCACATCATCTTTAAATCCATTATTCTTCATGTAAATCTTGACAGTCATTGGGTATTGGAGTTGTTCAAACGGTTCAAAAGTAAAATCAGGTAAACTCTCTTGTTTTAATTTAATCAATTTAAAAAATTGAATCAGAATTTTCACAGCTTCATCAAAGAGTGTGGAGTTTTTCAAATTGCCTTTAGTAGTTGCTTCGATTAGTTTCTTCTTGAGATTTTCGCACAAGAATAACTGTTCATCCGCTGAAAGTTTCTGCCAGTTATCTTTTAGCTTTTCGTGAAAACTTTTCAGTTTGAAATTTTTATTAAATTCTGTTTCTTCGAGAAACTTATTTGACCATTTAAATTTATCATATCCGGTCATTTTTTACACTTCATCCTTTTCATTTAATTAAGGTAATAATTATTTTTTTAACTGAAAAGTCTTTTCTATCCTTGTTAGAGAAAGCATATTCAGTTCAAATATTGCTTATCGTTCTTTACTAATTTCTTCTACTAAATTTTACTACTCTTTTTGTATTTTCTATTAGCTTAAATTTATTTGTTTTTTCGATTAGCTCAGTGATATCATCTGCTGATTTACCTGATTTTTGAATGGCAATTATTCCATCTTTTGTGAGAATCCGATCCATTTCCAACATAACGTCATCAATTATTTTCACTAATGAATGTATCACACCAAAAAAGAAAGCAAGATCAATACTATCATCAAGTAAACTCGTTTCTGTGACATTCTCATGCAGTAATTTGACATTGTTGATTTTTTTCTTGGAAATTTTCTTTTCAACTCTTTTGATTGCAAAAGGGTTTATATCACTAGCATAGACAATCCCTTCTTCACCGACAATTTTTGCTGCAGGAATAGTATAGAAACCAGGTCCACATCCGACCTCAAGTATTTTCTGCCCTTTTTCTACACCAGCAGGTAAAAGCAAATTTTCTGCTTTCATAAACAATCCATAAATCATTTCATGCATAAATGAAACGCCGATAAAATGAATTCTCTCACGGAATGACAAAACAAATCCTCGAATAATTAATCAATCTAATTACTTAAATAATTTATCTAACATTGTTGATAAATTTGGATCAAGAAAATTTTACATCAAAATGAAAATAGAAGGTTTAAATACAAAATGAACGCCTTTTAATTGAGCCACATCTTTGGACTCAAGTCCAAGGTGATGAAAAACTATGTCTGGATTTATCATTCTTAGAGATATTCCAAAAGAAATCGCTCAAATTGATTTGCTTTCTTTTGATATTAAAGGTGGTTTTCGAGGTTTTTCTGTTGTTGAACCTGGCTTTCACTTTGTCAGCATAAAAGTTGACGATGAAATGCATGAAGGTTTCTGGTGTTTTGTAAATGACGAAGAAGCAATAATTAAACAATTTAACTATACTACCAAAAGCTTTCAGAATTGTAATCCTAAAGAAGAACGTAACTACAAGCAGCTTGCACAAAGTGGTGCAATGAATCACGTCCTTATTCCAATTATGCCTTTGAATTATACAGCAGTTGCTAACTGGAACATTCTAACAAACTATTTGAAAAAGGATAAAATTCCGTTTAACTTAAATCACGAAGAACCAATTATTCTACCAAATAATCTTTCTATAGAAGAAACGAGTGATTGGTTTGAAAAAAAATTCAAATCTCGTTTTGAACAAGCTTTTGAGGATTCACATAATTGCAAAAATGATTCTTTCTTAGCTGAATTTCAATTTTCTTTTGTTAAATATATTGTAAGACAGAAAGATAATCAGGCACTACAACGATGGTTACATTTGCTTCAAGCATGCTATAATGCAGGAGAAAGAAAAATAGATTCACAACCAACCTTGTTTTCCGAGTTAGTAACTATAATGACATTCCAATTTGATTTACTGGCAAAAGATGAATTTTCAAGAGATAGCAAACTAATCTCGAGTATAGATCATTTCATTGAAGATATGATCGATACAGGTAATGAAAAGCTAGTAAAACAAGCACAGAGATTAGCTCAATATTTTGAAGAAAGGGAAATCAACATAGAGAATTAGCAATTTCTTTTAGAAAAATAAACTAATACCGTTCCTTTTTGAGGTTATTCTTCATTTGTTTCTTTAGTTATAATATCAGGTTGCTTTGTATCACTAGTTTGAATACTGCCATCATCATAGATGGTCCATCCTGCAGATGTTTTCAGGCTTTTAACAGATTCCATAAATTGTTCTACTAATTTAGCGTATTTCTCTTGTTCAACAGTTTGATGATAAATAATTGTGATGTCTTCTTTCAAATTTGCTCTTGTACTTCTTATACGACCCATTGCTTGTTCACGAGCTTCAACTGATAATGTTGTCCCGAAATGAATACAACGATCCGCTTGAGGTAAATCTGTTCCTTTACGTATAAGGCGCTCGCTTGCAAATAGAACTTTAACTTCACCACTCTTAAAGCGTTTAATTTGCATATTTTGAGATTCTCCGCCCATACCACCGTGAACAAAAAGGTTTGGAATACCTTCTTTTTCAAGCAATCGAGAAAGATGTCTAGTCATATCTACAAAGCGCAAGAAAATGATAACTGAACTATCTTCTTCTCGAACAAGTTTCTTAACAATTTGAATTAATCGCAAATCTTTAGGTGAAACAGTTTTAGCCTTTCCTTCCTTAACAGCTATCTCAACTAATTCTTTGATAGCAATCCAATCAGAAGAGCTCAAGAGAAGGCTATTTTTTATATTGATAACAAAACCGGCAAATTTAGCAAAAGTGTGCTCAAAGAGAAATTGTCTGGCAATTACTAAATCAAGATATGCACCGGCATTGATAATTAAATTCTTGAAAAACCCTGCAGAACCTTTCGCAAAGCTTGTCCCCTGATAAGAGCGTTTCAATATATCATTAGCGAAGAGAAGCATTCTATTACCCGGTAAATTTTGTCCACTCAAACGTTTATAACCACTTCTCAATACTTTCTCAGTTTTAGAGCGAAGAACAGTAAGATATTGATCTACCTCTTTTCTCATATCATCAAAAACATAAAATCGCTTCAGCTTTATTGCGGGAGCATGTTCTTTAAAATCGTCACTTTGTGGGTAGATGAATTCAACCATATCTTTTCCACCCAATGTCCCTTCAATAAAGGATAGCTTGCCTTTTTGAAGAATTGATGCTGTTAAACCCAAGAATTTGGAACTCTCTTTGGCTTTTAAGCGATCAATTAATGGAGCAAAACGTTTGTCCATTCGAAATCCTCCACCCGCTACTGTTTGAGCTGTAATATCCAAAATCTCATCGATAACAATGAACTCTACTTTATCAAGGTCTTGAGGGAGAACCCTTCTTTGAGAAGGTGTCCTTGCAAAGAGCGAATTCATTAATAGTGCAGGAGTAGCGAAAATAAAACGAGATAAAGCAAAGTGCTTTTGAATGATTTTTGGTGGCAAGCCCTTACCTTCAGGTAAAAGGAAGGAACCTCCATAACCAGATAAATCTGCTTGACAAACGTCGTGTAATTGATGCTTTAATTTTCTATCAGGAGATAAGAATAATACTTTACCTTCAGAAGAAATAACGCCTTTCTTAAGCAACTCTACAATAACCATAACAGCAACATTTGTTTTACCCATACCTGTAGGTAATAGTAAAACAGCTGAACGTTTTTCATCTTCAAATAATGATTTAAGAATTTTCTCAGCAGCATCTGTTTGATACTCTCTAGGGGTAAAGGATAAATCATCTAAACACTCGAGTGTCACAAATTACACGCTCAAAGGATTTTTACTAATAACTAATTTATAAATAACGCTTATTTAAAAAAAATTAGGTTAAACTCTTTTTAGATTAAACATCAATAATAACAGAATAATTGATTATTTTGAAAAAAGAAAGAGAATGATAGGCTCGAATGATTCGAACACTAACATTACGAAACGAATTTTATATTGTCTATCGCCACATAAGGAACATACCAGCTTGGTGTCCCTCTAAAGGGCTTTAATTCCTTACTTAGATGAGTAATTGATTTCAGATTAGTGAAGACATTAGCAACAGCAGTAATTTCTTTTAGTGTATCAGTGATTTCTCCATTTTCAATCAAACGACCACCTTTCACGGCACCAGAATAATCACCTGAAATTGGATCAGGGACAGTACTAATCCTCTGAATGAGAATTCCCTTCTTAATCTCAGGAATAATATCATCAATGGATTTCTTACCAGGGGTTATTTTAAGATTAGTAGTGGATAGATTTGGAATGTTTCTAAAACCACCGCCTGCATGACCAGTACTCTTAAGATTTTCTTTATTCGCGGAGAAAGTGTCATAAAAGACTCCAGTGAACGTTCCATTTTCTACAATATTGAGCTTTTTATGAGGAACTCCTTCACGATCGAAACTTCTACTACCAAGACTATTCTCAATGGTTCCATCATCAACAAGAGTTACAGCATCAATAGCAATTTTATCTCCAAGTTTATCTTGAAGGTAACTGGACCCAGATTGAATATTGGTTGCTTTAGCGCTATCAATAATAAGACCAAAAATCAATTGAGCAGCATCAGGAGTGAATATCGCAGGACCTTCAAAAGAGTCAATTTTTTGAGCATTCAAATTTTGCAACACTTTTTGTGAGAATTCTGTTGCTGTTTTTTCGAGGTCTACATCTGCAATGTTGATAACAGAATCGAATTCATAATCAAAAGAACCGATATCAGCACCATCGATAGCCATGCCAAATAGGCCATAACTCAGGGCAGATTTCCTGTCTGAAACATTTATTCCATTTGAGTTGACTATTGCGTAATAATCTTCAGTTGTTTCAAAATTACCAGAATCAATGGAAATTCTTGAATCGATTTTAAGAGCAGCTTTTAGTAATTTGTTACTGTTAGAAACGATGTCATCCATAGAAACATTACTGATCTCTTCATCAAAGATTTTTGCAACTTGTTGAGTAGGCTGTTTTTGAGGTAAGAAATAATTGTCCTCAGGAGGAGAAACTTTGGCAATAGAAAATGCTTCTTTAAGCGCTTCACCAATCTTCTTTTTACTAAATGTATTAACACTAGCAAAACCCAAAGATTTATTCTTCAGAACACGTATTCCTACGCCTTCAATGGTTGTCGAAACAGCAGATTTCAAATTATTTGCTTCAAAATTTACTGTCTTTTGCTTTTGCTTATGAGCATAAAGCTCAACTTCATCAACACCTAATTTCTGTGCTTTAGCAACAAAAGAATCGATTACAGATAATAATTCATCAGACATTTTATTTACCTCCAACACTACCTGAAACAAGAGCAATCGCTTGAGTGGTCCCTCCACCACCATCAACTTTAGTAGGTTGCAACTTGCCAGAAGTATTGATCAGAAAATCTATTTCAAAGTTACATAATAAATAATTCATCATTAAAACACCTAAACACTTTCTATATATAAAAAATCTTAATAAATATTATCTGAGAACGGAATAATCAGAAATTATAGGTGTTAAAAATATTCACTTTTATTTTTTAGAGATTTATCACATATTTCAAATTTACGAGAAGATAAATGGTTGGGGTTTCATTTCTCTTCAAAAAGTCCATATAAGTTTGTAACATTTTCTATAAACGAAACTTAAATAAATCCATTCGCAATTCTAGATATTTGATTCCCAATTAAATTGAAAAAGGAATCCATAATCCCTGCTAGAAGTTTTGAGTTTATTTAGTAGACGGATTAAGAATTCATGAATTTAATAAATGTTGATGGTTGGGGAGCTGATGAACAAGAAGATATTAAATATGCAATTAAGGCATTAATCAATCAATGTATAGCTGAAAAGGGCAAAATTGGAATAACATGGATGAATTTTGGTGGTTACAATTATTGGTTTCAAATAACAATAGCATTAAGTGAATTTGTCAATACAATAGTCAAAAAGGTGATCAAGGTTATGATATTCACAAGATACTTTGGATTAAATACGAAATTTGGTGCAAAGACGTCCAATGTCATGGATATAAAAACGATAACATAAATCAATTTGTGGTTTCATCTATAACTTTTCTTACTTTAAGAGGTTCAAGACTTTGGAGTGGCACTGGTAAAAGATATGCTGCTCACATAGAGTTCGGCTATACAACAACTTTTCCCGTGAGTGCAGATACAGCTGATATCATACCATTTAGTGCACTTGGAACCTCATGGACATCTGTTGAACAAGGTTGGGGAATATTCTATAACTACTGTATATATGGACATTACTCATTAAGAGTGTCTTTAGCAATACATAGAAAGCAAGCTAGTTTATGGATAACAAAAGCTGTAGCAATCAGTTTTGCTCAGTTCTATGTCTTCTAGTACTCAAGGGGAATCTCTTATTGAGATTTTACTTTTTTTCATTGATACTAAGCCGTCATTTATTATTTTGCCATCATTAATTTCTATTGCTCTATGATTTTCTTGAAGTAAGGATAAATCATGTGTAGCAATTATTAAAGTGATTTCTATTGCCTTATGGAATTCAACAAGTTTGTTAATTGTTTCTTTAGCTAAATCATAATCCAGATTTGCAGTTGGTTCATCAAGGAATAAGATTTTGGGATTCCTATATGCAGCTATAGCTAAACTCGCTCTCTGTAATTCCCCACCAGAAACCTCTAACGGAAATGATTCTTGTCTATGAGCGATTTTATATCTACTTAATAGCTCATCTATTTTTTGTTTTGTGTTGTTGTCATTGTTCTTATCTTTCAGAAAAATGTCTTTGATATAAAAATTCTCCTTTACTGTGAGGTGCGGGTGTAAATTTCCTTGTTGAGCAATTAATCCAAAATTTCTCAACCTGAAATCTGCTTTTTGAGCATCAGATAATACTGAGAAATCAGTACCAAGTATTTCAATAGAACCACTTGAACTTGGTTCTAATCCTGTCATGACTTTCAGAAGCGTTGTCTTACCTGAACCACTTGGTCCTAAGATGAATAATAGTTCACCTTCAAAAACTTTCAAGCTAATACTGTTTAAAACTTTGATTTTGCCATCACTAATTTCGTAGCTTTTGTTAACATTTTTGAGATGTATGACTAATTCTTTTCCCTTTTTGTATTTACTTGGGATTTTTTTCAAATCTAGTTTCTTAGGCACTGTAATTGGTTTAGGAGGGATTATTTTTTCAGGAGAAATGCTTTTAGGATTCTTGATTGTTATTTCACTATTTTCAGATACTTCATATTCAACATCAGTCTCAAGTTTTAACGCATCATAAATTAAATCTGGAATTCTTGCACTTCTCGTTGAATCAATATGACTTTTTAGATGCAAGGGAAAAGTACTTTGTGCTTTTCTTTCTTCTTCATTTAATATTACAGAAATTCTACCATTTCTTATCTCACAGGTTTTGCTAAATTCATCGAGAAAACGAAGATCATGTGTTACTACTAAAATAGTTGTTTTGAATTCTTTTGAAACTTCCAATAAAAGTTTCTTAACTTTTTCAGTATTATCACTATCTAATTGTCCTGTAGGTTCATCGCACAGAATTACTGGTGTTTTTTTAGCTAAAGCACATGCTATTGCAACTCGAGTCATTTCACCACCAGATAGTGTTTTCACTATTCTATTTTTCAAATGCTCTATCCCTAATTTCTCAAGTATTTGATTTATTCGAGAAATTAAGCTCGACACGAATCCAAATCTTAACATTTGATAAAATTGCACGTTGTCGATAACTGATATATTTAAAAAGAGGTTTCTTTCAGGAAATTGATCTACATTACTGATCATATTTAATCTATAAGCATTTTTTTCTTCTAAAGACATTTTCTCAAGATTATAACCTGCAACTTCAACAAATCCACTAGTTATCGTTTCAAGTCCTGATAAGATATTTATAAGAGTAGTTTTTCCAGACCCACTAGGACCCACTATTGAGATAATCTCCCCTTCTGTGATATTTAGATCAGTTCCACGCAATGCTGGAATTTTGATTTTTCTGTCATTATCAATATAGATTTTTATCAAATCTCGACATACTATCATTTTCATCATTCCTGTTTTTCTGGGTGATAATTTTTTATTACATGAATCAGATTTGTTATCCAACTACTATAGACGGCTATAAATTCAAGCCCAAAAGTTAAAACGTAAATCCATATTGGTGTGAATAATTCGAATTTTTTGAAAACTGGATATTGAATTATGAACATATTCTCAATCAAATTTATTATTGGAAAGCTTATTAGAACTGACATTAGCAATGGTACAAATGAAATAAAAAATAACTCAGAAGCAAAACCTAATCCCAAAAGCTTCTTGCTTACTCCAGTCTGATATTCGATTTCAATAATTTTATTTCTACTGCTTAATATCATACTTGATGTTGTGTATCCATATAAAAGTAGTAATAATATGGTAAAAATTGTTGTCAGTATTAAGATAAAATTTGTGAATTTGAAACTGCTCAAAACATTACTATAATTATAATCTGCATTAGATAAGGCTGTAATATCATAATCTCGGCTTAAAATTAATTGAACATTACGAATTGAGTTTTGATCCTTTGTTTTTATTAATAGTAGATTTGATTTTGTTATTTTAGTATTTTTTGCATTAAATTCTACTTGCGAAGCTGTCTTAGTATTTGTAACTAAGCTGAATGTAATATCAGTGTTAAATAATGGATAATAAGTATCCTGTAATTGTATCAAAGGAAAATACTGAAAACTTCCTACAAATGTTAATGGAAATTCGTTAAATACATCACAGAAATGTGAGTTGAAAAGAACACTATCTTCATCGAAATTATTCTTTGAAGCATATTCAGTATTCATCAAGTATGTATTATCTATTACTAGCTCTTGAATTTCTTCTTCTGAAATAATTTCCTTTTCAAATTTTTCATAATTGATTATTTTGCTAAAATTTATTGGATCCTTGATTGCAAGAATATTTACAACGATTTTTTTTGAAATAAAGTGGTCATCGTCATTATATTCGAGTTTATACGTAGTTACCTCTGTTGTTAATTCTACATTAGGAATATTTTCAATTCCCTCAAATATTGTTGTATTGAAATTCCAATCTGGAATTATTATGTCCGCAAACCCTGACTGCAAATTTGCTTCAATTATTACATGGTTATTTAATGAAGTTTGAAAAGTTAATCCAGGGATGATGCAGATACCAGACATTAAAATAATAGTAATTAATTGTCTATAATTAATGCTATCGCTTGCCAAATTTTTCAATGAAAGCGAAATTGGGTTTCGCTTAATTTTCCAGAGCATTTTACTGAAGAACGTAGTAAAAATAATGAGTACTCTTGATAGTAAATAACTTAGAGAAAATGTAACCAATATGATTCCAATAAAAAATAAGCTTGTTGAAGTAACTAGCGTTGTTTGTAATATTGCTTGAGTTTCGTTAAATGCTGTATCAGGTAAACCTACAAATAATAATCCAATGACTCCAAATCCGAATATAAACAAACCAGGAATAATTGTAATTAATTCTTCTATAGAAACTAATTTCTTGAATATTCGTTTCCGTAAATTCTGATGCTGCTGTGATATAACGATTGATGATTTGTTTAGAATTCTAACTTCGGATAAATAACCACTTGAGAAAAAAAGTATTGAATATATCAAGAGTGAATAAAATAACAATGGTTTAAAGATACCACCTAGAAATGCGATGAAATTTACATTATGACCAAATGATATGAGTGAAAATGCACTTAATATTACTCCAAGAACAATACCAATCAGTAAACAAGCTCCACTTAGAATAAGATTCTCTAGTAGTAAAATTTTTCGTATATTTTTGCCTTCTAGTCCTTGTTTCTTGAATAATTTGAATGTTGAATTGAGAAAATTTTTCTCTAAACTAAATATTGCCATAGAAAAATAAATCAAAATTGAAATTAGAGGAATAGCTAATGCAAAATTACGAACCGTATCTCTTAACCAAATACTGTTGAACTCTATTAAGAAATCTAAGATATCAGTATTCCAACTAAACGATTGTGAATAAACTAAATTTTGATTTCCATATAAATCTGATAATGTCATGTGCCAATAAGAACGTGTTTTCTCAAATTTAGTGATATATGAAGGTATTTTACTAAATTTAATTGCTGTACTATCATAGATAAAGTCAATTGCTATGCCAATTATAGTTGCTATTTCAGGATAACTATTTACAATATCAAAAAAATAATCCTCTGTGGTAAATAATTTATGATTTGTATAAAAACTGTCAAAATTCTCTGAATCAATATATTTTTCCCAACTTAAAATGTCAGATGATCGATTTGCTTCAACAAATGCTTTCTCTAAATTTTCGACAATACCAACAATAGTAAAATTCTGTTTATAATCTGGTTGATTTCTTATCGCATATAAAGAAACAATATCATTTATTTGAAACTGATTTGAATTTGCTCCTGCTTTATAATATATAATCTCTGAATAATTTGTTGGAAATCTCCCTTCAGCAATATTTGAAGCAACCAATTGAAATTCTATTTCACCAAATCCTGTTAACCCAAAGTATGGATTTGAAGTGCCCTCTTGGAAAAGTTGTATATTTAGAGAGCTTGAAGTCAATCCCTCAACAGCTAATCCCGGGATTATATGGTCGAATTTGTTCTCAATTTCATTTGATACTTTGCTGAGGAGATTACTCTGAAAGTCAGGTTTTAAATTACCAGTGAATTGACAACTATAAGCTCCAATCCTTTGATCACTTGCCCAATTACTATTCTCATTAACATGATTTGAAAAGGAATTGATCTGATAAACATTCCAAGTCATTAGAAATGCACTAATAAATATGAATATGAGAGATCCAACAACTAAGTTGAAAATGATTCTCTTTTTATTTATCTGGAGGAAGAATTTAGCAAATGGTCTGATTTGAATATTCCTTTTTATAGGATATTTCCTTCTGTTATTATTTTCCATTTCTTTATTTGCCATTGATATTACTCCTCTTTAACAGCTCTATATTTGTTTAATTTATACCGAATACCTACAATCCATCCTATCATAACAAGTATTTCAATTGGAATCATCATTATAATAATTAGATACCACGGTGTCCAAAGGTTGAAACTGTTGTAAATCTCCTGTAGGTCAATAATCAATTTAGATAAAAGTAGAAAGAACAACTGACCATTAATTACAGATAATAGTACAGGTATAATTGTAATTATGAAAATTTCAAAGGTTAGATTTCTCCTAATTAATTCTCTACTTAAACCAGTTCTATATTCATATTCAATTATAGGTTTGCGTTTTGAGTATACATTTTCTGATAAAATATATCCAAGTAAAATCATAATGATTGAAGATAAGATAGTGCTTGCCTTTAGAAAATTGACTTCAAGAACATCTACACTTTGGTACAAGGTTCTTGATACTTCGTTAAAATTTTGATATTCAATTTTATAGATGTCTTGTAAAGTTCTGCAAATATCAGAAATATATGAATTTTCTTCTACTTTGATTAGAAGATTCTCAGATTTAGAATATATTGGATTTATATTGATTTCATTGAACATTTCCGCTGTTGAGTTTCCAGTTACTATTGAGTAAGCAATGTATTCTTCAGAACCAAAAGTATCATCATAACTTGTTGGTATTAATGGAAAGTATTCAAAGTAGTCAATGTATTCTAATGAAAAAATCTTTGTTACTTTTCCAAAAATGGTTGTATACATTTTGTTATCTTTATTGTATCTCCTTGTTTTCGCTTGATCTTTTTCAATCATAAATGTCAAATTATTTTCTAAAAGAATAATATCATCTAATGTATAGCTAACTGAACCCAATTTCATATAATCAATTACTTGAGCAAATTGTTGTGGATTTTCTAATACAGTTAAATCTACTACTACTGTTATTGGATAGAGATTTTCTATCAGCGTTTATTATTCTCCATAATAATGTGAAACCACTGTTGATTTATCGATACCATTGATATTTTCAATTTCTACTTGGGAGTAATTATAGGAACCCCAATTAGGAATTAAAATATCAGCGCAACCAATTGATAAGTTGCTCTCTAAAACGATATGTTTTTCAATCGATGTACCAATGAAAATACCAGGTATAAATGCAATACTGATCAATGCGAGGATCATTGCGAATTTTTCATAATGCTTTTTGTTTATTTGAATGGATTTCAATGCAAGTGTTATATTTGATTTCCTTTCAAGCCATTTTTTTTCTCCAAAAGATACATAAATGAGAATTACTGCTTTTAAGATGAACAGTAATAAAACAGATGTAGCTATTACAATTCCAATATATAAGACAACCCAACCTATTATTGCTATCAGATTTTGAATCAATGAATAGCTTCCAATATCTAAATCTCTTACTGGAATAATTCTTACAATTATTATACCAGGTGTAATAAGCAGTGTACCTAAACCTATTAACAGAAGTTCCATAAACGAGAAGATTTTTCTAAATTTAAACTTACTTTTTAAGTCTTTATCTTTTGGATTGGCAGTTTGTATCCTTCTAGCAATAGTTAATTCCATTACAATGCTTATAAGAATTAAACAAAATAAAATGGTAATCAAAATTATTATAATAAATGATTCTCCTAAACCAGAAATGTAGTTATTTAATGAAATACCATATTCATAATTTATTACAAATAAATATCCAAAAATGATTCCAAATATTATCCCAAAAAACGAACTATTTACTGCAACAAGTAAATTCTTTACTAATAAAGTATTGTTTATTTTGGAGTTTTCTATCCCTGACATTTTCATCTTTTTTATATTTGATTCTAATTGAGGTTCACCTATCTTATACATCTCAATACTGATTAGAAAGATTGGAAATATAATTGGCAAGCAAATAATGAATGACTTTAGGGTTTCTTGAATCCAATAAATATTAAAGTTTGCCAGTAAAGCAAATAAATCCTCACCAAGAGAAATCTCAACCTCAGGGTCAATCATTAATTGAAAATTAGAGCCTATTTGTTTTTGATAGTTATTTAGATATAATGATAATTTCCTGATGTTTATTTGCTCGGAATTGTAGTTAAAATCTACCATAACAGCTCTTCCATTATTCAATATTGGAAAATTGTTCAAAATATCAAAATAGAATGTTTGACTTGTGATAAAACTTTCTTGACTAGAAAACATATATCTATAGTTTTCAATATAATTTCTCCAATTAAACAAATCTTGAGAATAACCATTTTCAGCTACTGAATATGCAAGGTTTTTTACAATTCCAACTATTGAAAGATTTTGTGAATAAGTTTCTCCCTCAGTTGTAGTTTGAAAAATGATTTTATCATTAATTTCTCTAATAATCGTATCATCTCTTATACAGTAAATAATTTCAGAGCTATTTTCAGGCATTCTTCCTTTAATCAAGTTATTTGATAAAATTTCTGTCAAATTATCATTCATAGTTAAAAATTCACATTTTGTTATTTCAGTTGAGTTATCTTTGAAATATATTTCTGAGCTCATTAAAGCTGATACATTATTATTAGCAATCTCTGTGATGATCTCATTATAAGAATCCATTGCTTGAATAACAAATCGATCTAGATAATCTTCTGCATAATTCGGAACGAAATTGATTTCTATTGTACTATAATATGAGCTAATTTTTTGATTGTTATTCCAATTGCCAGATTTAGTAAGAAAAGAATCGAATTCGTAATATTGATTTGAATACCAAATTAGAAGAAATGAGGTCAATATAGAGACAATTAATGTAAAGCAAATAAAAATAATAATTAATCTGTTTTTGTTGCTTTTAAGAAAAATCTTTAACAAATACTTTATTCTAATCTGAGAAAATGTAGTTGTTAAACTAGCAAATGAATTCTTCTCCAAATAATTCACTTTCCACTGATTTCCTTAAAACTAAATAGTACTAAGATGTGTTTAAAGTCTTCTGTTTATTCTGAATCTTTGAGTAATTACATTAGATTAAGAAAAAGAAATGCGAAGGAATATTTTTCATCGTATGATGTTTTCATTTGAATCTATGGGAGGATAAGTAAGCAAGGTGATTTAATATGAAGACACATGTCTTTCACTTACAATTCAGCAACAGAAAAGTTGTCAAAGGGATTAATGACAAATTGAGAATCATTTACGTAAGATGGTATCTCAAGCTCTTGATTTATGCCTCTATGATTAATAAGATTTCACATGATATTTAGTGAACAACGAGTGTTGTATTTACTTTGTAAAGAGACTTTAATACCTCTTTTTATGTAAAAAAGTCCAATTTTCAAATCTTTCACCTTTTTATAGCAATTGACTTTCGCTATCTATAATATTATCACCAGAATAATATTTATTTCTTCTCTTCATTTTTTCCTCTTTTTGCCTACTTTGGAACCCTTCCGAAAGTTTCTGTTCACTTAGTATATTTTCTCTCTCCTCCTAACTAATAGTATTTCAGTTGAAAGAAATAACCACATTTTTAGATTTCTTTACATAGACATAAAACATCACAGTGGAATTAATTTTAACTTTCTATTTGCTGTTGATTTCACCTGAAACAAGAGCACTCGTTCGAGTGGTTCCTCCACCACCATCAACTTTAGCGGGTTGCCACTTCCCACAATGACCATTCCCCATTTCTAGTCTCCAATCATTTGCCACGGCATCAATTGACTTTAGCACTTCGAATGCATTTCCTGTTACGGTTACATTCTTCACGAGTCCACCGATTTCACCATTCTTTATTTCATAAGTTTCTGGCATGGAAAACATAAATTCTGCAGTGCTATCTGCTTGTCCTCCACCTGGACTTACTAGATAATAACCAAATTTTATTCCCTCAAAGAGCTCTTCTTTCTTGAAATCACCTGGTTCTAGGTAAGTATTCCTCATTCTAATAAGTGGTTCGTGATTATATTCAAACGCACGTTCGTTTCCAGTCGGTTCCACACCAAAATGATGTGCAGAGAAACGACTATGCAAAAATGATTTCATTATCCCTTTCTCAATGATAACCGTTTTCTGTGGTTTTACTCCTGCATCATCTACTGGTAACCAACCTGAAGCATAATCTTGTTCTCCAGTATCTACCATTGTCACAAGTTCACTGGCAACTTTTTTACCGATGGTACCTTTTGCAGCACTTCCAGACATAACAAAATCGCTCTCAACTGTATGACCAATTGCTTCATGTGAGATTATCCCCACTACTTTTGGATCCATTACTACGGTGTGTTTTCCTCCTTTTGCAAGAGGAGCATCAAGTAATTTCGTTGATATTCTAACAGCATTTTCAACCATTTTCTCAGGGGGTGAAATTTCAAATAGTTCCCAACCACCACATAATCCTCGAGCATCCATAAATGGCATCATTTTCCCTGCATCGTGTGCTATTGCTTGAACGTAAAAGTCATGTTTACTATCGAACACTTCAGCATTTGATCCATCAGAATTCATAACTATTCTATGATTTTGATATTCTCGTAAAAAGATCAGTGAGCCTTTGATTTTCTTATCCGCTTTCAGAACTAGTTGGTCTGTATCAGCAACAAGTTTTACTCGTTCTTCTATACTATGATTAACTAATGGGTCTTTCCCCAAAGATTTGAAAACACCTATTACAGGTTTGATTGGTGCTAACTCAATCTTTTCTTTCATGCTTGGAGCTAGATTTCTGGCAGCAGCAATCGCATCATTTAGCGTTCTCTTTACTGTAGATTTGTCTAATTTACTGGTGCTCGCAAAACCCCAGGCGCCATCCACCAGAACGCGTATTCCTATACCAGCAAAATCATCAACAATTGCTTTCTGAAGTTTCCCTTTATTAGAGCGCACTTCAATTTTTTTTCTTTGATGATATCTTGCTTCTACATGAACGCCATCTGATCGTTTATCTATTACTGATTGTAGTAAGTCTTTCAATAAAAAACACCGTTTGGATTAATTCTGTTATTTTAATAGAAAACTACTATATACAAGTATAATATTTTTTGGTTATCTTATAGAATTAGAACTGTAACTATATTACAAATAGCAAAAAATAATCAGCAGAAGAAATTGATGTGAGTAGAATTAATATATTCTACTAATGCTTTCTTCTTTTGTCCGCTTTGTGGATAACACTGTAATCTTTTATTTCATATTGTTTTATTGCAACCATATTTTCTCCACAGGAGACACAGAGAACGTTATTTGATTCATTTAAAGTTTTACAGTTTGGGCATTCAATTTGCTTTTCTTTGGGAATGGTTGTTTTGTGTTTAGCTAAACTTTCTTCTATTAACTCTTTATCTCTTCTTTCATGTTTTTGTGCTTCATCTATTGGCATAATATGTATCAAACATTTTTCCTCCTAGTATAAATTGTTCAAATGTATATTTAAGCATAAGTGAATAGTGGTTTAAAAAATAAAAATAAGGAGAGATAACTATTGATGTTTGCTTCTCTTCCGTGTCCCTCGCATTCCACTGAAATCATAGGGTTTGATATTTAATATTGAATAAAATTTATCCCGCAAGATGAACACGTAACACTATTTGGTTCATTGAGGTTTTGATATTTAGGACAGACAATTTTGTGCCCTCCAGTTTGATCCGTTATCAGAGCTTTTTGGGAGTCTATCTACAATTTACTCATAATTTGTGTCCCTTCCGAAGAAATTTTCCACAATGTGGACATTTTACAGCTTGAATAATCCCTTTATCAAGAGAAGCGAGTTTCCAATTAATTAATCGTTCCATATCTATTTCCATTTTAATTTTGAGTGAAGCTGTATTCAAAGTTGAGCAATCAAAATGAATTTTTTTTATGAAATCGTTTATTTGGATTCTTGGAAGCATTTTGGAACAAAAGAAAATTATTTAAAATTAAGTAAATATAAAAAAGGAGAAATCAAAGAGAAAAACCTCAATGATACTTATGCTCTCTTTCTCTTTCGTAAAGCACTCAAGCCACTAAGATCTGGTGGTTTTGACATTTCATATTCAATATAGTTTACTCCGCATGAAGCACAGATAACGCTATCAGGAGCATTCAAGCTTTTACACTTAGGACACTCTTTTTCCATAGCAATTTTTTTGCCCGGATCTAATGCCATATTTGGATCATTTTGACAATAAGAACAAAGTTTTTTCCCGATTTTCGTGGGTTTCCCACAGTGTGGACATTTCCCAGTTACATTCTTTGCTTTTTTTGCTAAATCCTTTCTAAGTGCAAATTCTATTAAAGTACTTCTCATATCTTATCAAGAGCAATTGGGCTGAATGATTATATAAAGCTTGAGCTTTGTTTTAGGGATTAAAGTTATTTTTGAATAAAGATAGATGCTTTTTTGGTGCAAAAGAAAATTATTTATACCGTTATTAGCAAACACTATAACACTCGATGGTGATGAAGTCCACCTTGACACCTGTCTGAACCGCATATGGCTGATGACTTCTACTTTTAGAATTAAGGTGGAAAAAAGTAAGAATGAATTCAATATTAATAGTTGGTATAGGCGGATTTGTAGGAGCGATTCTAAGATATCTCTTAAGCACTTGGATACAAAATGGTGGAGAAACATTTCCCTACAGCACATTAACGGTAAATGTTATTGGAAGTTTCCTACTAAGTTTGATAATGTTTACTTCAGAGTACATAGATATTTTTCCGGATGAAACAAGAATGTTTCTAACAGTAGGATTATTAGGAGCATTTACCACCATGTCTACTTTTAGTTATGAAACTTTCAAATTTTTTGAAATGGGTGAAATGATCATGCTAACGAAATATGTTGTTGGAACAATCGTTTTGACCCTTCTAGCAATTTATTTAAGTAAAACAATTGTTGTGGCAATTATGGGAGTAAAATAAGAAGAGGAAAAGAGAAAAGAAAAACGAAAAATGCCGGGGACGGGATTTGAACCCGCGAGTGCGGAGGCACAATGGATTAGCAATCCATCTCCCTACCAGGCTAGGAAACCCCGGCGAATAGTCATAGATTATTTTTGTTTTTTCTGAAATTTGTTCATAAAGATTATGGTTAAATTGTGATTAGTGTTTTTTAAAAGGTTTTTGAAAATAACTTAATAGGAATAGTGTACTATTTTTCTATATGAGCCATTTAGATGATTTTGCCATTCCAGAAGAGTATAAGGATCTTCTTACTCCAATTAGGGATAAACAAATAGAGTTGGCATCTGAAATTTCTCTCGAGACTCGAGTCAGTTTCAGTGATATTAGAATTATTGCTGGCTTAGATGTTGCATTCTCAAAGAAAGATGATCTAGCTTGTGCAGGTATTAGTATCATTGATTCTCGTTCTTTTGAAGTATTGGAGGAGCAAGTAACATTCTTTAAACCACGAATTCCTTTTATTCCTACTTTTCTCCATTATCGGGAATCCCCTGGATATCATAAGATTTTATCACAAATAAATGAAATGCCTGATGTGTTAATCTTTGATGGTAATGGGATCATCCATCCTTTTGGGATTGGCATTGCTAGTCAAATGGGCTTAGAATTTGATATTCCTAGTTTTGGTATTGCCAAAAAATTACTTCTTGGTGAGTACGATAATCGTTTAAATCGTGGTGGTTTCTCAGATATCGTGTATAAAGAAAAAAATCTTGGCATTGCATTTCAGAGTCTTGCTCCACCAGCTAAACCCATTTTTGTTTCTCCAGGTCACTTGATTGATTTTAAGGCTATAACGAATATTCTTCGAGATTTTAATTTGCAGCAAAAATATCCTTCAAAATTACCTTTACCACTCGCGTTAGCAAATAAACTCGTAAAAGAAAAATTAAAGTTAGGCACGTGATTATCTTTTAAACAAAAAAATGATAAAAAATGAAAATAGGATTTCGCATAGTAAAAAATGAAGCGAAATTCTTTTCCTTATTGATTATTTCTTTTTTATTGAAGCTTGGGCGATTTTCTGGAACCCTCTTGCATTAGCCATTACAGGATCTTCTGGCACAACAACCTCATCCGGAGAGTGTACAATATTGTGTTCTGTAAGAATGGTTTTCATATTTTTGCCAAAAACTTCTGCACCACCACCTGTTAAAATTACTTTCTCTATCCATGCATCGAGTGGTAAAGTTCCTAGTAAAGTTGAAACCTCATCTACAATGATATCGGCGATTGTATTTACATAATAATCTGTTGTTTCGGTGATATCATATTGTTCTCCTGCGATCATGACACTATCACGACCAATTTCTATTGCTTTAATTAATTCAAATGGTCGTAGAATTTTCCCAGTTTGTTTGTTAAGATTATCAGCAATTCTTCCTGCAAGAGTTGTTATCGATTCGTGAACACTACCACTTGCAGTTCTCATTAATCGTCCTTCATATACAGTTAGAATATTTGTTGCACCAGCACCTATGTCTATTACTACAGCATCTACGGCTCTATCTTCCCCAGATGTTTTCAAGATTTCATAATAAGATCCATAACAAACAGGCATAACTAAACATTGGTCAATCTTTAGATTGATTTGTTTTTCTTCCCCTGTTGCATCATTAGCCACATTAATAGTCATGGTACCTTTCAGACCAGAACTAAGTGTTGTCATTTCTTCTTGAGGGCTGGCGACTGGCACACCAGTTGCAATCACAAAATTTGCATAATCTTTTTTCACAAAAGTGGATAAGGCAGCTTGAATTGCAATTATTGCATCCTTTAAGCTTTTCATTTTTCCATCTGCAGCGAGTGGACGCTTGATTTCACTTTGAAGTCTAGCTAATTCACCAACAAAGTATTTCGTTCCGGCATCTGTTGTTAAAACAAGATTGTTTATCCATGATTTGTCAGTTCCCAGTCCTTTCCATCCTGGATTTGGATCACCTACAAGACTCGGAATTTTTATTTCTGTTTTACCATCTGGACCCACCAGTTTTGATAAGCTAGTTCCAAGATCAATTCCAATTGCCTTTGTATTACTTTTATCTCCAGATTTAGATTTCGATTTAGATTTTGACTTTTTGGACAAAGTTTTCACCCTACTTTATTGAAGGAATAATTTCTTTTTATAGATATAAAAAGAGGATTTTAAATACTTTCTATTTGGGACATGAGAGAGTTTATTCTGGTTGCGGGTTAGCTCCTACATGGATATCAGCAGCAGCTGTTTCCTTCTCATCTTGGGATCCTTCCTTGATTGAGTGGATAACTTTGCCACCAGAGGTTTTTTCGAACATTTTTTTAGCTACTCTTCTTTGTATTGCTTGAACAATTAATCCCACTACCATGAAGAAAATAGCTAATGGTATTAGAACTAGCATTACCATTTCAGGTTGTCCGCCTTCAACACTAGTTATTATTGAATCAGGAAAATTAAGAAAAGTCAGTACTGGTACAGGATTCAATGCTAACCAGGACATAAATAGCAAAGTAACCATTCTTAACAGCGTACCTGATAGTACTATCAACAATAATCTCATCATTGAGGGTGTATAAGCAGATGCTGAAAGAGAGACGGAGATAAATGGATCATTCTCTTCTAATTTCAAAAAATAATTTTTAAGTCGATTATTCAATTTATCCCAATCTTCTTGTGGTGAGATTCTAAAAAGTTTCTGACCAACTAAAGCTCTAATTTTGGAGAAGGAAGTGGTTACTTTCAATAATGATGTTGAAGTTTTCTTGCCTTTAATTGTTGATTCATCTTCAGCAATTGGTTTTTTTACACCAATAGGCATCTTAAATTTCTTAAGGCGTTCAATGTTGCTTGATATTCTACGATGTCTTTGAACATTCGGTCCAATGACATTAAAGATATAACTAGCTTGGAAACTTAATTCAAGTGAGAAGTAAATAAGAAATGCAGTAATAACCATTTTTGAAAATATCATTTGGAAAAAGTTTCCACTTGAAAATTCAAGGTTTAGCAATAGTTTTCCATTCATTGCCGCAATGCCTAATACAATATTCATTGAAAAAAAGGATATAGCTGAGAGCGCGGGATTACATTCCTTCAAAAATCCTATTCCAGACACAAATGCAATAATAATTGCCATTACAATAGCAAATGCAAATCCGGCATCTAAGAGATCTTGTTGTAATGGGATTTGTAGTGGATTAAGAATCAGTTCATCAATTGGTATACCTATTACCGTTTCATTTCCACCAAAAATAGCTACATGAATAGCACTCATAATCGCTACTGCCCCGCTATCTCCATAACCTAAAATGAAAGCAATTCCATATCCAATGAGCAAGAACAATAATTCGAAGAAAAAGATAAACATCTTTAATCCATACCAAAACGATTGGAAACGCCAAATAACAGGGTCAACCGAGGTCATTACTAAAATAAAAGCAGCCAAAGATATTAAACCTGCAACTATTCGTGTAGAAACTAATAATGTCCTCATTTTTCGTACTCGATCTTTCTCAACACGAGAGCTTATAGATTGTTCAGACAAGTCCTATACCTCTCCTTTTTGCTTCAATATATTCGTTAATAACTGAAACTAAGAAATCATCTGGTCCAACAGAAATCACTCCGGCACGATATCTCTTAATATCTTTACTAAGTCTTCTACGTATTTCATAGTACTCTTCAGCAATAGCTTCTCCTAATGCTCTTTCTGTAGGACCAAGTAGAGTATTTTGTATTTCGAAGAAGGGACCAAAAGGTGAAATGATTATTACATCAAAACCTGCTGCAGATGCTTTTCGAATTCCACCAAGAATATCTTTTACGCTTCCTTCAAGATCAGAAATAATAATTAGCAAACCTCTGCTTCTTGTTCTCATAATCAAATTTTGTACCGCATTTATGAGATTTGAAGGACCTTTTGGTGTGACATAAGCAAGATTTTCTAAAATTCTGTTTAAATGTGATGAGCCTTGTTTAGGAGCTAGAAACGTATTTACTCGACTACTATATGTTGCAATGCCCACCAAATCTTTCCGTTCAGAAGCCATATGTGCTAATAATACAACAGCACGAATACTGAACTCTAATTTCGTGTTTCGAATTAAACCTTGTTCCATACTTCGTGAAGTATCAAGTAAAACCATAACTCGAACATTTTTTTCAGTTTCAAATTCCCTAATTTGTAATTTATTTGTTCTGCTGAAGGCCTTCCAGTCAATGTGTCGGAAAGCATCTTCAGGATAATAATCGCGAATGCCCCAGAAATCCATTCCTGTTCCTTTCAATTTTGTTTTGTGGATACCAAATATTTTTCCTAATTGCCTCTTTGCACCCAATGTTTTCAGTTTAGCAATATCTTCATAGGATGGATAGACTAAGATTTCATCATAATCTTGCTTGACTACCGCTTCTTCATAAAAACCAAGACGGTCATGAATGATCACTTTTGTTGGTCCGATTTTATATAACCCTCGAACTGGAGTTCTCACTATATAAGAAAAGTCTACTTTTGCTCCGGCGTTCAATCTTGTATAAAGGTAATTTTCTCCAAGAACTAAATCCATTGTTTCGGGGTATGCATCATAAATTTCTAAATGATCAATAGCATTTGGTGAACCATTTTTTACCATTATTTTTACGTGAATATAATCTCCTGCAAAGCATTTTCTCTTTTCGAGGATTCTGTGTACTTGTATTCCTTCAGAATTTGCTTGAATTCTGAAAATCGGGTATCCAAATGTTGTGCCTATAACCATTAAAATCCCAACTAATAGAAAATAAGTGGTAATGGCATTAGGAATAGGATAGGTTACTTCTTCTAATGCGAAAAATGCCAGGATGTCAAATATCGGACTTATACCTTCAAAGGCAAGCCCTACAGATATCATAAACATCCCTCCGAAAAGGATAAATGAACCTCGTTTGGAAATCATTTTTCAACAGTCCTTAGTATATATTCTTGAAGCAATTTTTTGTTTTTCGTTGATTTTAGAATTACCTCGTTTCTCTAAATGGAATATCTCTGATAATATCTCTTACAATTGTTTGTGCTGTTATGCCTTCCAAATCAGCTTCAGGTTTTAAGATAAGTCGATGATAAACAGATTCAACTACTATCCTTTTGATGTCATCTGGTACAACAAAATCTCGACCGCACATGGCAGCAAATGCTTTCGAAGCACTTAGCATAGCAATACTTGCTCGAGGGCTTCCTCCAAGAATCAAACGTGGATCAGTTCGTGTTCTCATAGTAACATCACGAATATATTCAATTATTCCTTGATCTACAAAAACACTATCTCTGACAGTCTTCTGTAATCTAACGATTGTTTCAGCAGTAGTTATCTCATTTATATGATTATCAACGGGGCGATGCTTTAATTGAATGATTTGTTCTTCTTCAGAAGCATTTGGTAACCCAACTACTGATTTCATCAAAAATCTATCAAGTTGAGCTTCAGGCAATGGATACGTTCCTTCTTGTTCAATTGGGTTCTGTGTAGCAATTACAATAAAAGGTGAGGAAAGAGCATAGGTATTCCCTTCTATCGATACTTGTCTTTCTGCCATTGCTTCAAGAAGAGCACTCTGTGTTTTTGGTGGAGCTCTGTTTATTTCATCTGCTAAGAGGATATTTGTGAAAATAGGTCCTCTTCTTAGTTTAAAAGTACTAGACCTTTGGTCAAAGACATTTGTTCCTAAAACATCAGAAGGAAGTAAATCAGGGGTAAATTGTACTCTCTTGTACTTGCACCCCAATGTTCTTGCAAACAGTTTTGCTAAAGTAGTTTTAGCAATTCCAGGTACTCCTTCCAGCAAAATGTGTCCATCACATAATAGACTAATCATTAAGTTTTGAACTACATTTTTCATGCCAATAATATGTTTCGAAAGTTCGTCTTGAATACTTTTAGCTATTCTTTCTACATCGGAAATATCCACAAGCCCACCTGCAGATCCAGAGACAATTTTCTCTGAGGGAGGAGGGGGTGGTGGTGCAAACTCAGACATTTTTTTACATACCCCATTTGTATTTTTTTTTTATTTGATTTTTTTTAAAAAATATTTTCTATATTATCGTAATCCTTGTTTAGTTATTATATCTTCAATATTTTTCATCTCCAATACTAGAGCAAGGAAATTTTCCTCTGTAAGTTTCTTCTTCTTTTCAGTAAATAATTCTACATTATTGAGATTCTTCGAAAGAAGATCATAATTGAATTTATCGGGATATTGCTCTTTGAGTAATTCCACAATCTGATTGAAATTAATTGTCAATCCGCAATTGAATTTCTTATCAAGTCTTCTTTTCAAACGTTTATACAGAACATTTAACGCTTTATCATATTGTTCATAGTTAACGTACCAAGACATTTTTGCGGCAAAGAATGATCGAGATCTTTTTTGTTTAATTTTTGTCATTAATAATGGAGACGCGCTTCGACCTTTTGGATAGTTACGTTTTAGAAAAATTAAAGCTATAATTGGGAAAAATGGCGCTAACAATGGAAACATTGTAAATGAATTAATGTAGCGCAAATACATACTCACATAGCTAAAGGGATCCAAAATACTCAAAGGTGCTCTAGCTTTAGAAGGTGAAAGATGTCCTTCATCATAGAAGATAGTTCTTGAGCCATTGATATCCAACCAATCAAATAGATTGCTAGCGTATTGAGCATTATCATATTCAGGCAACCTCATTAACTCATTGGTGAAAATACTTGGATCAGAACAAATCAAAATATTACCTAATCCTGCAGCACCCAAAGGTAAAGGAGCCATAATAGAAAATGGTACACCGCCCCATTCACCTTCATCTTGAGAAAATTCACCTCTTCTTGCTTTCTTAACATCCTGTTCCAATGAGCTATTACTGGTACTTCCGGCAATTCCAGTAAGGATTGGATTTCCTAGAACTGTGAAGGTAGGAATCCATCGAGCTGAATCTAATGCTTCATCATAAGCTAAAAAGCCTATTGCTGAAGGATAACTTGTAACTACTTGAGTCACACCAACGATAGAAGGTAAACCGGGAGCACTTAAGAAATTCTTAATTACGGGCATAACTGGACTCTGATGATATGACTCATAGTCTAGTAGTAATGATTTATTCACTTTCAACCCTAGAATTGGAAGACCACCTCCAAAACCAAATTCGGACATATTGATACTATCCAAGTATGGTGCAATTATCGCATTTATAAGACCAAGAATGTCATTCGCACTTCCAAAATCATCTGCAATAAGTACGCTTCCTCCTCTCATTACGAAATAAGCTAAAGCTGCTGTTTCTGTTGGGTCATAATATATTGTTGGACCCACAAGAGCTAATACTCCTAAATCGTCTATTCGTGTCAATACATTCAATGTCGAAACAATGGGCTGAAATTCATATCCTTCACTTTCTAAATTTTCCTTCAGAATACTTGTACCATCCCAGTTGGTATTATAAACAGAAAACTGGCGAGTTTCTTCTAAGCCTATTCTAGCAACTGATAAAACAATTGGCAAACAAAATATGATAAACAATATCGTTAACATAAATGCATTTCTATCAAATTTTAAAGCCATTTCATTTTACCTCAATATACTTTATCTCGTTTTTAAATTAGGGTTGAACATTTTTTGGTCCTTTATCTGTTGCAAGCAGAATGTTATGTAAAGCTTGTCTTGCTTGTGTGAAAGAGTTCTTTGAAATCTTATGATCACTAAATCGAGATTCTTCATATCGCATTACTATCATAGTAACATCTCTCACAGGAACTCTGTTAGTTGAAGCAATTATACGTGCTAGCTCTCTAGGAGAGATTGAAGGAGCATTTGATATACCGAAACTCTTCATACAAATTGACTCAAATGCACGATAACAAAGAACTGAAGCTCGTTTGTAATCTTTTGCGTTCTCAGATTCATCAATTAATTTCAATATTGAGTTCAGGTCGTATTGATCGACCCCTACAGCCATTCCAGGTTGGGTCTTCTTTGACTTTCTGAATCGACCGAAAGCATAAACAGTTGATATTATTATTATTCCAGATACCATAGCAATTAATATTCCAATCAATATAGGGCCCAAGTTTTCATTGCCTCCATTTGGTGTTGATGAACTCACACTTGTAGGTGTAGGCGGATCAGGATATACTTGAAAGTTAACTCTAAAACTAAAGTCAATATTTTCCTTTAAGGTTATTATTATAGAATAATCAATATTTGTTAATAAAGTTTCATCACCAGGGAAGAAGTAACTAAAATTACCATTATCTGATAGACTTCTAATAACGCTTTCATATTGCTCAATTGTTATGTTAACAATTCTATCAACAATCGGTCTACCAAATTGATCCGTTAGAGTTGCTTGGAGTGTATAAGTGGAATTATTATACAATGGATTACCATTAAAGGCATTGTATTCTGCATCTTCAATAACGCTCGAAGAATTTACCATAACAGCAAAATTAACTGTGGTGAATATATCAAGAGTAAAGCTTGTATTTGAAGAATCAAAATAAGTGGTTGATGATGCTTCAATATTTATTGCCCACTGACTAACTACAACTGTAAATGAAAGTGGAACTGTCATTATAATAGTAAAGATTCCAAGAGCAGAAGTATTGCTATTATAAACTGGACCAGTATCGTTCCATTGTGCTGTTATAGACATTCCCTCAATAACACGATTATCATAAATGTCTCGTAATGTACCAGTTACTTCAATAGACTCTCCAGGCATAACCATAATGGTATTAGTAAGAACGTTAGAACTGTTTACTGCTGAATTTCGAATTGTTGAATTTCCTACAACGGTTAGAATTTTGGTTTCAGTTGTCGCAGTTATTCCTTGCCCTGCAACTACATCAACCCAAATATTATTGTCACCTACAGGAAGATAAGTTCCAATAACTAGAAAAGTAGCATTAAATAGACCTGTACCACCAGCAGCAACAGATGTGGCTTGTAATGTTGTTGCGGTTTTTGTTGAACCTTGATCAACATAAATCTCAAGATTAACAGGGGATGCATACGGATTGCTATTTGTATCTTCTATTAATCCTGTTATTGTAACACTGGTTTCATTACGGAGAATTACAGGATCACCTCCAGGACCAAGAGCTACTGGTTCGTCGATTGAAAAAGTAATCCCAGCACCGGAAAAGACAGTTATATCCACAGTTTCATTTGCCCAATCTGCAGCAGGAGTACCAATTAAAGCCTCATTTCTAATATCACCCACAACATAAGAAAGACTTAGAATACTAACATTGAATGAACCTTCTAAGGTATGTTGAGTTAATGGTGTTCCTAGTGGGACATTAAATGTTGTATTTGTTATGAAACCCATAATTGTATCATTATAAGTAGACCCTAACCATTCAAAATTAATATCTTTTCCATTGGATTCAGGAATTAAAGGTAAAGGATCACTGTCATAATATAGCAAACCAGCAACAGCAAAGAAATCAGCTTGTTCACGTACAAGTGTTGTATTTGTAGACATACCCATGTAGATACTTGCATAACATTCTACGCTTTCTGAGATAACCTGTCGATTTTCTTCGATAGGACCCAGTAATGGATCTCCAGGAAAGACTGTATAAACAGTTACTACACCAAAATCTTTTGAGTAATCTATATCACGACATAAGATTGAAAAATCACCATTACTATCTGTTCGATCCTCACCAACTAGATAAGCATTCTTTAAACCAGTTCGATCTGCTTCATAAGCAGCCCAAGAGAAAATTGACCAGAAAATCTCTATTGGTTCATCTGCCCACCCTACACTAGTTATTGGATCTTCTAAGCGACCTGTAACTACAAATGAATTTCCTCTAATAATAACTGTAGGAGTAATAGTTTTTGGTGAAAAAGATCCTTCTTTGGTTATGCTTTTTTCTCCAAGTCGAGGATTTGTTATCTCAGCAGAGAGAGATGTTTTAGCCGAAAATGGTTTCTGTTCAACTACTTGTGAATAATCTTCAGAATAAAATGCAAAATTAGTAACTGTAAAAGATATACTCATTATTACAATAAAGATAATCGTAACTACCTTTAAGCTAGTTTCATTCCGATTCAAATTATATGTCTCCAAATAGTTATAGCTTAATATTATTTACATCACAGACTATTTTAGATATATCTGAATGAGCAATCATACTATTTATTAGTTGTCTATTACGCATTCGTGAATAATAATTATAATGGTACAAATCAATAGACCAGATGGGTGATCGAGAAAAACATCGCAGAAATTTCCGAAGCTTTAACTCGACCAACCAAATACACAATAAACATACGGTTTGGCATTCTAGGACTCATCTATTATTATCTATTGTGTTCCGGTATTTTCAACGTTCTATCATTTCAAGCACTATTCTCTTCTCTCGGGCAATCAAGAAGATTTCTCGTTTACTTTGGTGGCTCTATAAAAACTCTACCCGCTACATTGAGTATTTATCCAAAGTAAATTTAGAGTGTGCTCCTAAACAGAACGAGAAGCATAAACTGATAGATTACCACTCCTTCCTCTTAAGAATAAAGAGGACAACTCTTCTATTAAAAACTTTACTAGTGCACACATCTTTGCATCTTTTGCAAAGGGATTGTAATTGAAAGAAAAGAACACATACACCAAATTGTAATATAATTACAAAACTTTATATACTGTTTTGTGTAATATTAATACAGAAAAGTGTAAAACTTTTACTTGGAATTGAATAAAAATGATTAATAAAAAGAATAAAGTCAAAGAACAAGTCCGAAAAGACATTGATAGAATACGAATGAAAATGGCTCTGGTAACAGGAGCCTAATATTAATTTTGAGGTGAAAGTAATGTCAAAAGAAAAAAGAAAGAAAGAATTAGAAAAAGAAATCGAAAAATTACAGAGCAAACTCAGTGGTTTGGATGATGGAAAACGAAATGACAATGACGATGTTTTTAATGAAGAAAGAAAAGCTCGCCGTAGAAGAAGATCTGAACATATGGAAACATTAAATCCTGTACCGCCACTACCACCGAAACATGAGGGTTCACGCAAACACAGAAAAACTGGAAGAGTAGTGAAAGTTATTGGGATCAGCGAAAAAGAAAGAGAACAATTACGTAAAGAAGCAGAACAACTGAAACAAGAAAAACTTCGTTTAAGAGAAGAAGCTCATAGAATGAAAGAATCTCTGAATGTAAAGAAGCGTGAATTTACTGATTTTCGTAGAGAATTAAGAGAACGAGAAAATGATCTTAGAGTACGAGAACGCGATTTACGAACTAAGCGTGTTCAAAGTCATAGCTATTCTTGGGACTCGGATATTGATGAAGATATGGAGACCTTAACAGATGATCTTGAGCTCCAGCTTGGCGACTACACACGCTCAATTCTGGCATCTGTTGCTCAAAGTCTAAAATCATCAATGGGAGTAGTTGTGAGAGGAGCAGATGATGTTGGAATGGAAATGAAGCAAGTAGGAATCGAGCTTGATAAAATCGGAAAAGAAATTGGCGAGAAACTCACCAAAGAAGTTTATGTGAGTGTAGGAGCAAATATTCCTGAAGATAAACTCGAAGAATTTTATGAAATTGGGTCTACAATTGTAGCGGCTATTGGTGACTCAAATCGTTTGAAAATTCTCAAGGAATTAGAACGTGGACCAAAGTACCAAAAAGAGCTTAGCGATATAACAAACCTCAGAGGTGGTACGTTTAAGCACCACATGGATCGTCTTCTAGCCAAAGAAGTTAAATTTGTCACTCAAGAAGTCGTTCGAGGTAGATATTTGTTAACTACTCGAGGTCGAGAAGCTTTGAAACTAGCAGAGATGCAATTTAGGCGCTATCTTCAAGAGAAAGAGCGCGAGGATATGTCAGGTTCTCTTAATAAAGACAAACTTGACCTCGATGAGGAATTCGATGTGGATATTAAATAATCTGGAGTGTATAAAGCAATGAAATTAGAGTTAATTAACGAGCCCTTACGAACAACTCAAAGAGCGATCATTATAGACCTTGAAGATACAATGATCACTATTAGCAAGAGATCACATATTTTTCCAGTGATTGATACACGAACGTATGAAAATATCGGTTATTACCTTATAGGAGATATTTATCTTGGTTCTGATACTATTGTTAACACTGCTAAAGGCGCTGTAGGAAGCTCCATTGAAAAGCTTGCTCGAGAAGCTTTCATTAAATGTGAAACGATTGATTTCTCCAATACTAAAGCAGATAACTTGTCTGATAAAGACTTTAGAAAAGTCGAAATCAAAGCTTATCGTCATTTTGAAAAAATCTACAAAAGCCATTTCAATGGAAAAAGTAACCTTACAATTAACAACAAAAGGTTTGACAAATATAACAAAATAGAGGATCTGGAATTCTACACCTATTTATTCGATCCAGAAGAATTTATTTTAATTAAGGATAATCACACAATTGTTGCCATCGCCAGTTTAGAAAAAGATGTTATTATCTGTGACAAAAAGAAGAACTCCTATATTAAAGTATCAAAGGATACAGGTGTTAAAATTCACAATGATGACGGTCAAGTTGTCAATGTTGATTCAACAGGTGGAATCATTATCAACGGAAAAAATCTTAAAGAAGTGATTTCAGGAGCATTAAAACCTCTTTCCAACATGTTTGATAAAAACAATCATTAGAAAAAGGCAAGATACAAGCCTTTTTCAGTTACTTTTTAACAACGATTTTACTTTGGAGAAGACTTAATTGCTTTCGCTTCTTTTGCCGCTTTTTTCAAGGTAGTAATTTGTCTTTTCATTTTCTTAATTTCTTTATCATTTTTTGTTACTTGATCCATCAGTTTAGTGATTTCAGTTGTAAGTGACAAAACTTTATCGTCTAATGATACATATGTCTCAGGTGATTTAATTTCTGTTTGAGTAACAACCTCTTCCTCTATTGAATCTGTAGGAGGTTGATATGCTTCACTCATCGTCTCTTTACGACGCAAAGGTTTTGGCGTTTTAAGCTGATATCTACCTGTGCTATCTGAAGTAGCATCAAATTTAGATTTCTCTGGAGGGTGATATTCAATTGAAGATGTTTTACCAGATCTTCTATTAGAGTGAGCAACAATATTCTTAACGTTTATTGATTTTGGTACTAATCTTTTTTCTACTTCAACCACAGGTTCCTTTACGTCTATTTCACCATCTTGAGGAACTTGTTCGAGAAGTTCATTCACTACTCTATCAACAACTACAGGTGAGATATAAACCTCCTCTGCATCAAGCATGAATCTCAACCCTGTTTCTACTTCTTGGGGTAATTCGTGTAATGATGTCCCTCTTAAGAGGGTCAATGTCTTGGATTGAATAGGTTGTCTTCCACGCATTAGAAATATGGCATAATATTTTCCATCGATTCCAAATTGGATTGAATATGTGGTTCCTGGAATTTTAGTTATGGCTTCATTCAAAGTAATACTTCCTTTTGTTACTCTATTGTACAATTTCTCGTATAAATCCCTTCTCTTGTTGACATGAAAATTTTATTCCTTTTTTTAAGATAAATTGATTAGTTAGAGAGTATATAGATATGAAAATTATCGATTTAGATGCGATGTTTGGTGAAAAAATTGGTAAAAGAAGAAAATCAACCATATAATCTTTTTAACATAATAAATGATAGACGGTCAATTAGAAAATTTCTCGATAAAGATGTTCCAGAGGATGTTATTGAAGAAATATTGAAAGCAGGGTTTCGAGCACCTTTTGCTTATCAAATAACGAGTATAGTTTACACTCTTGACAAAGAAAAAATGAAAAAATTGAAAAGAATGGGTCTTTATCCTTCCACCAATCTTTTTATGGTATTCTTTTTTGATTTTAATCGAATGGAAAAAATCATTCGAGCTAGAAATTACGAATACAACTTTGATGACAGCTTACTCTTGTGGATCGGATTACAAGATGTATCACTTGTAACTGAAAATGTAATTTTAGCTGCTGATGCTCTTGGGTTAGGGTCAGTTCTGCTAGGTGGAGCTCCTTTGATGGTTGAGCAAATAGCTGAAGTATTTAATGTCCCAGCTAAAGTTTTTCCCGTTGTTGGTTTATGTTTAGGTTACCCTGATCCAGAACATAAGATGGAAATTCGACCTCGATTTCCATTAAAACATACGGCTTTTAAAGATAAATACATGGAACTCTCTGAAAAGGATTTGAAAGATTGTATGCACTCAATGGATGATGGATATATTACTCAAGGTTACTATATTAAACAAAATGCGAAAATTCCTTTAGTAAAAGGAGATGATAATATAGAAATGAGTAGATATTCTTGGTGTGAGCATATCAGTAGAAAAATATCACAAGGGATGTGGTCTGATAAATCTCTAATTCAATTATTAAGAGAGCAAGGATTCAATTTAGATTGAATCCAGATTCTTTTTCCCAAATTGGCAATCTTCTCTTAAAAAACAGCTACTACATAAAGGATTAGTTTTCCTACAATAGGTTTTAGCATGAATTACAAGTAAAGCATGAAATTCATTAAAAATGGAGATTTTTTTTTCGATCTTTTTCTCAAAATATTCCTTCCACTTACTTTTACTTTGAAAAGAACCAAGACCTATTCGCTCGCTAATTCGAATGGTATATGTATCAATGATAAATTCGGGAGTGTTTAACAAGTAAAGTAAAATTGAATCTGCAGTTTCAGCTCCTATACCTTTTACGGCTAATAATTCTTTTCGAGATGGATTCGGATTTTCAATCCATAATTTGGACAAATTTTTTAGATATATTGATTTTTGATTGAAATATCCCGAGGGTTTTATTTGTTCTTTCAAAAAATCGTTCTTACTTTGTAGAATTGCATGAGGATTAAGAAGAGATGCTTTACTTAGATTTTTCAAAGCCTTTTCTACATTTTTCCATGAAGTATTCTGCGTGAGAATAGCACCAATTGCTATCTCAAAACCTTCTCCTGGCCACCAATTTTGATCACCATAGAAAAGATGCATTTTATTGAACAACGATTTTGGATCCATAATATTCAATTAAGCTCTTTAGTAAAATAACTTTAGGGAGAAAAGACAAAACTTTAATCAATAATTTTATCCTTGTGTTTAAAAGAAGGCGAAATAAAAATGACCACGAAAATATCTATTGTTTATGATGATCAATCCTCAAAAGGATTTATCACTGGTTGGGGATTCTCAGCAGTGATAGAAAGAGATGGCAAAATATTGTTATTTGATGCTGGTTGGGATGGAATAGCATTATTAAAAAATTTAAAAACAGCCAATTTTGATCCGAAAAAATTTAGCCATATTATTATCTCACACAAACACTGGGACCATATTGGAGGTTTGAATGCCGTTTTGTATCAAACAAATAATCCAACAGTCTTTGTTCCTTCATCTATCTCATCTCGATTAAAAGCAGAAATAACCAAATTTGCCGATTTAAGAGAAGTTGTTGATGTAAAAGCAGAAATTACATCAGAAATTTGGACCACACCTCAAATGAAAACGGATATTGCAGACCTTCAAGAAATCTCCTTATTAATTCAAACAAAAAAAGGGATAGTAATCATTTGCGGATGCTCACACTCGGGATTAGATAAAATAATCAAAGTTGCTACTAAATTTGGTAAAGTTCATGCAGTCATTGGCGGGTTCCATGGTTTTGATAAACTAGACTATCTCGAGAGTATAGAAGTAATTATCCCTTGCCATTGTACTAAAAATAAGAGAGCAATTTTAGAAAAATATCCCGAAAAAAGCATAAAATGTTATTCAGGGTTAGAAATAACCTTTGAGTGAAAATTTTGACTGTTCTTTACAGAAAAAATTAATTAGAATGGTTCTCTATTGTACCGTAATTATTATTTCTTTTTGTAAATTTGGAGACAGAAGAATGAAATCAACAGAAATAGTTAGAATAAACGAAAAAGGCGAATTGACTATTCCTGAAGAGATTCGTGATAGTGTTGGAATAGTTGAAGGAATGCATGTATTGTTGAAAATGGATTTGGACAGAAGAGAAATCCGAATCATTCCATTTACTACTTCGGAAGTAGATTTAGTTGAATTTACAATAACTTTGGCCGATGTTCCAGGTGCTTTAGGTAAATGTGCTACATTTCTTGGCGAGAATAAAATTAACATGATGGCAAGTGAATCAAAGATACTTCAAAGTGGTGAAATTGCCGAGTGGATTATCGTTGCAGATATCTCTAATTGTAAAGCAAATATTAGAGATTTATGTAAAAGGATTGTTAATGAAGGATATGCAAAAAATTCTGTTTGCCGTAGTTTTCAATGATCAATCCTATTTTTATATTTTTTTATTCCATTTCACTTTCGGATTCATCAACTAAGTTTGATATTGGTTCAATAGTAACAAGAGGTTCTTTTTTTAGTCTCTTAGCAGAAGCTACTAAAACGGTTCCAATAGTAATACCAATTACGGCAAGTATGTATCCTATTATCTGTTCAATTAACAAGGCTAATTCATCAGGTTGTCCAGGATGATAGAAATAAGTTATTATTACTAATGGAATAATAATGGAACTCAATATAATTAGCAAAATACCAAACAAACGGTAAAAAGTGCTAGAAATTTTGCGTTCTCTCTTGAGAATTTGTAGTTGTTCTGAGGTTATTTTGAGTTCATCTGTATCATCTTGATCTATACTTTCAACAGACAGATGATTGCTTTCTTCCAATTTTAGCACCTTTGGTATTCTATCTAGTAATTTTTAATGATTATGTCTAAAGTACCTCATATATCTCTTTTGACAATTTGCTATTAAACCGATAAAGAATATATTAACGTATAATCATATTACATCACTCAGAGAAAAGGTTTATTTCAACTTACATCTCTCTTATTTATAGAATAATTGTGAGGTTGTAAAATGTCAAATAACATTTTAGGAAACTTAGAACCGAAGCTTATTTGGGAAATTTTCGAAGAAATAACGACCATTCCAAGACCTTCTAATAAGGAAGAAAAGATTCGTTCTTGGATTAAGAAATGGGCTAAAAAAAATAATATTACAATTAAAAATGAAGATAAAGTTGGAAATCTTCTTCTTAGAAAAGAAGCAACAAAAGGCTGTGAGAAGTTTCCCACTTTAGTTATACAAGCTCACTTGGATATGGTTTGTCAAAAGAATGCTGGTGTAGAAATAGATTTTGAGAATGATCCTTTAACTATTGTTCTTGAAGACAATATCGTTTCAGCGAAAGGTACGTCCCTTGGAGCTGATAATGGTATTGGGATGGCATATGGTTTAGCAGCCTTAGTAGATAGTGAACTAAAACATGGACCTTTAGAGTTGCTTTTCACAGTTGATGAAGAAACGGGATTAACTGGAGCTTTTGCTCTTAAACCGGGTTTCTTTTCAGGCAAGTATCTATTAAATGTTGATAGTGAAGAGCTAGGAACAATTACTATAAGCAGTGCAGGCGGAGGAGGAACTGATTTCACTCTACCTATTAATTTTAAAGAGCTTCAAGATTCGCATGCTATGGAAATCTTTGTTTCAGGTCTACAAGGTGGTCACTCGGGCATTGATATTGATCTTCCTCGCCTTAATGCAATAAAAGTTGGATTAGACGGATTACTAACACTGCAAGATGAAAACATTCAGATTAAAACAATAATTGCCGGAACAGCACATAATGCAATTCCAAGAAACTTTACTGCGGGAATCGTTTTTCCAAAAGAAAACAAGAAAAGTGTCAAGAAAAAACTTAATGACTGGAAAAATAAAACGCTATCAATTGGAAGAGAAGCTGAATCAAAACTTAAAATTGAAATTAAGGATAGTTCTGCATCTAAAGCAATTTCTAAAGAGAAAACAAAGGCGGTTCTTGAATTATTAGAGAGTATATTTCATGGACCAATTTCCTTTAGCAAAGAAATAAGCGGTTTAGTTCAAACATCCAATAATTTAGCAACAGTAAAAATGACAAAAAAAGATATACAGGTGCATGTTAGCACTAGAAGCTCTGTAGATGAAGAAATGAATGAAGCCCGAGAAAAGCTGAAAAAAGTAGGAGAAGAAGTAGGATTTATCGTAAAATTAGATAAGGCATATCCTGGATGGAGACCTGATACTAAATCACCTTTTCTGAAACTTGTTCAAGAGAAATATGATGAAGTGACTCAAACTCCAACTAAATTAATTGCAATTCACGCAGGATTAGAGTGCGGTCTTTTTCTTGCACTGGACTCCAATTTACAAGTGGCGTCTATAGGTCCAAATATCAAAAATGCTCATAGCCCAGACGAATATGTTGAAATTACTAGTGTAGGAATAATTTGGAATGTAATCAAAAAATTAATTGAAAACATGGGTGCCTTAAACTAAGATAGATTTTTTTCAACGGCATCTTTTTTTTAATATTTGTAGAGATTTACAGCAAAAAAAGTCTCTTTTTGCTTCTTTTTTACTAAAAAATTATAACTGCTTTTAATATAATAGTCAGTACTATACGAATAAGAATATAATAACTCCAACAATAGGAGGATGTTACTATCAAAAAATTTAAGGGAATATTTGCATCCACACTCACTCCATTTGACAAAAATGATGAAGTAAATTATCAAATATTAGAGAAGCAAATTGAACATATTGTAAGCAAAGGTGTTCATGGAATAGTTGCAGCCGGGATAAATGGTGAATTTTCTAGTATGGATTTAATTGAAAGGAAAAAAGTAATTGAGGTATCGGTAGAAGCAGCTAAAAATCGTGTGCCAGTTATAGCCGGAGCATATTCAACAAGTTGGAAAGAAGCTCTCGAACTGATTAAATTTTCAGAAGAGAAAGGTGCATCAGCAGCTGTTCTAACTACACCGTTTTTCTTTAGAAGGCCAACAAACGAAGGATTATATCAATATTTTAGTAATATTTTATCTGAAGTAAAGAAATTTCCAATAATATTATGTAATGTTCCCATTTATTCATTGATAGAACTGAAACACGATTTAATTGAAAGCCTTCTTCTAAAACATAAAAACATTGTTGGAATTAAAGATATAAGTGGAAAACCTGATAGCATAACAGCCTATTCAGGAGTATTCGAAGATTTATCTGTTCTTATTGGAAGTGATCGGTTAGTTTTTCATGGTCTCAATATTCAATGTGATGGAGCTGTTAGTGCTATCGCAAGCATTTTTCCAGATTATGTTTTAAAAATTTATAATGCCTATGAAGAAGGAAATATTGATCAAGCATGGATAGAACAAGAATCCTTGACAGGAATCCGATCTCTGCTGAAGAGATTTCCTTCAAGAGCGGCGCAAAAATTCATCTTTTCAAAAATTGCCGGTGAAGAATCATACGTTCGTGCTCCATTAAGAAATCTTTCACAAGAAGATAAAGACAATTTGCAGTTTATTCTTGAAGAACATGGGTTACTTTCTTTAGATTAAACAGCAACATTGTAAGCTCTTTCGTGCTCATTCAGCATTCAAGTAAAAATCTGAAACATAACTTCTAATGAAAGTTTTTTATAGTTCAAAAACTGCAATTGTTTGAGCTTATATTAATAAATACTAAATTGGAGCTATTTAAAATGTGTAGAAGACAAAAGGAAGACCTACGCTCAGAAGTGGAAAAATTAGGCAAAGAAACATATTATACAATGTCCGATGGGACAAAGGTAAGAGTACTTGTATTCGATTCAGCCGAAAACATACATGAGTATTCGATATTTGTCATTCCAGGATTTCTCACGGTTTTTCAAGGATGGGATGATGCAATTGCGCCTCTTTCTAAAGAATACAAAGTTTATTATTTTGAGTCTCGAGAGAAATCTTCAAGCATAATGCCTAACAAAAGAATTGAACGAAAAGTTACCCTTACAAGAATGGCTTATGATCTTAAAGAAGTCATTGAACAAATGAAGCTTGATAAAACAAAGTACATTACTGTTTGTAGTTCTACTGGCGGTACAATACAAATCGAAGCTCTGAGTAATAAATGGATAAATCCACCTGGAGCTGTAATGGTTGGTCCATCTACACAGTATAATCTTCACCTCATTGTTCCAATATTGCTTTATATGGTGCCTAATTTCGTTAAGAAAATCTTTATGCCAATCTTTCGATTCTACATGGGAAGATTCCATGTTGATAAAAAGAAATATCCGGAACAGTATAGGAAATATGTTCGTGCAGGTGAGGAATCTAATCTTCGAAAGATTCGTAAAGCCATTTGGAAAATGGGTAACAAATACAGCTGCTGGGAAATGGTTCCAAAGGTTGAAACAAAAACACTACTGATTGGTGCTACAGAAGATAAAATGCACACCGCAGAGATAACTCAACGCGTACATGAATTGATGCCGAATTCTGAATATAAGGATCTAGGAACAAATAAAGCTACGCACGGTCAGCCATTAGTTGATATTGTGAAGAAATTCATTAGTGAATTAAAATAATTATTGACAAAAATAGATGAAAAGAAAGAGTGCTATAGCAACTTTTTCTATTTTCATTCTCTATTTAGAAATCGTCTTCTTCTGAGGCTGGTTTTCTACAACCTGTTGCTATAGATGAAAATTCGATTATTTTCCACTGACCATTTTTATTTTTACCCACTTGAATAGGAGTTGGATTGTCTTTCCCTCCACTTTGAATAAAGAGCTTGCCATATTTTCCATCCGAATTAAATGTAAGTAATGACATTGCAAGTTTCTTCTCATTAAATTTGTAATCATCTTTATAATTTGCACCAAGATAAGATTTCACTATATTGATATCTTCCGCCATGTGCTTAAACAAATAACGATTCGATTTTCCAAGTTTGAGTCCAGTTAGTGTTGAAGCATCCTTTTGATTGTGTTTCTTTGATAAAACAACAGTAGCCATAGGGTCACCAATTTCTGGATCAAGGCAATAATTATATGCAGCAATTAGCAAATGAAATACAGATTGTGCAGGATCAGAAGCATTTTTCTCCCAGCTTTTCTTGAATTTATCAAAATCAGTTATCATAGTCCCAGTGATTTTTTTAGACACTTTCATTCCACCATATTGTTTTGCAACAGTTCTATCACTATTTTCTTGAGCTTCACTTTCAGCTTTACTTATAGCCTTTTTAGCTTCTTTTTCTGCAGCATCTTCTGCAGAATCACGTACCACTTTTTTTACAGCTCTTGAAGCTTTTCTACGTATCTTGTCAAACATTTATACCACATCATTATTTAAAAAATAGATGTTTTTTACATAAGACTCCATATTTCTATCAATAAAGTAGCCTTACTCAAATTATATTTCTTTCTATTTAAGATTTATAAAGAATGGATGCTCATTTGATATCTGCTAATTCTTCGTAGAGATTATTCTGTTTCATCGTTGTGTAAAGTTTGTTGTAAACATTGTAATATTTCAGGTATTTTTTCGCATTTTCCAAGATTGGTTTACGCTTTTCTTCAATGATTACCATTTCTTCTGCCGCTGCAGCAATATTTTTGTATAATCCCCCACCAACCCCAGCTAAAATTGCTGCACCCAAAGCAGTTGCTTCTTCTACTTTTCCTTTGATAACAGGCACATTGCATATATCAGCTTCGATTTGGTTCCAAATAGCATTTCGCGAAGCTCCACCAGTAATTCTTAATTCATCAATTACAACACCAAGTTCTTTCATAACTTGCAGATTGGTTTTAATTTCGTAACAAGTAGCTTCCATTATTGCACGAATAATATGACTTCTTTTGTGACCCAAACTCAAACCAAAAATCAATCCTTTGGCTTTGGGATTCCAATGAGGTGCACCTGCACCAGTAAAGTGAGGTAACACCATAACTCCTTCTGAACCAGGAGAAATTGATTCTGCTTGCATACCCAATAAATCATATGAATCTAAATTGAGATTTGGAGCGAGACTTTTTTCAGCTGAAGAAAAATTATCTCTAAACCACCTTAAAATAGAACCTGTTGTGAAGATACTTGCTTCGTAAACATATTTACCCGGAATTGTATGACAACTACATAGGACTCTTCTTTTTGAATCTCGTGTACTTTTATCCAAAAATGCTAGAAGAAAGGTTCCTGTGCCAGTAGTTGCTTTTACTCTCCCTTGTTTTATAACACCAACACCTAAAGCAGCACATTGTTGATCACCGCCTCCAGCAATAATTGGCAATCCTTCGGGCAAACCAGTTTCAACAGCAGCCTTCTTTGTTAATCCACCTATTTTAGTGCCAGAAGGCATCGGTTTTGGCAGTTTTTCTTTTGGAATATCTAAAGCATTTAAAATCTTATCAGACCAAACCAATTTTTTTATATCAAAAAGCATTGTTCGCGAAGCATTACTAAAATCGGTAATAAATTCGTCTGTCAATTTCATTTGAACGTAATCATGAACTAACAAGAATTTGTGAGTGTTTTGAGAAATCTTTGGAAGATGCTGTTGTATCCAAAGTATTTTTGGTGCAGAGAAATAGGGATCAACAGTCAATCCAGTAATTTCATAAATTTTTTCAGAACCAATTTTTTCTACAATTGCTTTACATTCATTAATTGTTCGCCTATCTTGCCATACAATTGCTCGAGAGAGGGAGTCCCCTTCAACATCTACAGGTACAATTGTTTCTCTCTGATTTGTTACACTTGCACTAATAATGTTTGATTGAGTGATTTTTGATTTAGTAAGCACTTCTTTAATAGTATTTTTTGTTACAATCCACCAATCCTCAGCATTTTGTTCAACCTCATTGGGAGTTGGAAAGAAGCAATCGTATTCTTGATACGCACTTTCAACAATCTCTCCTTTTTGATTGAAGAGAATTGATCTTCCCCCAGTTGTTCCAATATCAATGCTTAAGAGAAATCGGTCTTTTTTATTACTCACGTTTATCCACCATTTTAATGAACAGCTTTGCAGCTATTTTGTTTTCATTGAATATGTTTCTTACTATTAATAACTCGATTTTTCTTAGCTAAAATGAAAAAGCGCTGACTTGTTGTTTCGAAATACCCTTTCTTCTCAATTTCATAATGCATTTCTTTCAATTTGCTTAGATATTTTTCAATCGTGAAATCAGGCAGTTGCCAAGGGATTGCTTTAAAATAGTAAACAATTGCACCAATATCAAAAGCTTTCGTTTTTGGCGAGTTTTCCTCCTCTTGAAGAATTGTAAATCCTACATCTCTCAATCCCTTTGCAGCATATTTTAGATTCCATTCAGAAGGCTGAGATATAATATCAATAGGTGCTTCAAGAAAAGCATTGAACTCCAAATCATTTTCTCCTCCAACTTGCTGAGTGACAAACAAACCGCCTTTCTTTAAGATTCTAAAAACTTCTTTAGGTGAATAGAATTCATGCCTATTGATAATAAGATCAAATTTTTCATCTTCAAAAGGAAGTTTTTCATCATCTTCATCTATTTCAACAACTTTCACAGAAATTGGTTCAAGTTTTTTCTGAGCTACAAACACATTTGGTTTATACGCTTCCGTAGCATACGTATCCTTAGGTAAAGGTTGCAACGAATACAATAATTCTCCACCACCAGTTCCCATATCAAGTAATGAATTTGCAGATCGAATTAATGGAATAACTCTACTTTGATAACTCCAAGTTAGAGGTTCCATAACCATACGACCTTCAATATATGAAAAATCCCATCCAGAGAAATGATGCTTTGCATTATCCAAAAACAATTCAAATAGTTCTTCAGAGGTAAAATTTTCATTCATGATAATTCATTTCCCAAAGAATAGTCTTATATTTTACCTTTAAACTATTTCTTCAAGAAGCAAAATTTGCTAGAGATCTAATCTTTGTTACTTTATGGATATGCGCTATCCACAAGGTTCAAAATATGATGTATCTCTATTGTATTAAGATAATACAAATTTAGCATTAAAAGTGGATGGTTTTTAAAATTGAAGATATTCTTTGACGAAACACAAAAAGAAAGGGGAAAAATAAACACTAACTATTCTATCCTTCGAGATTCTTTGAGAAGTGAAGGTTTTCAGATAGAAGTGTACGATGATTTCCCAATTTCAGCAAAGTCTTTGAAATGTGATGTATTTGTCTTTGCTTGCCCAGATGGGTCGAAATTAGCAAAAAATGAAATTGATGTTATATTCAATTTTGTTGAAAAAGGAGGAGGACTACTTGTTATTAGTAATGCAGGTGGAGATCGTGGATTAAGAACAAATATGAATGAAGTTTTGAATAGATTTGGTATTGAAATGTTATCAGATCAAGTCAAAGATGAAGCTAACAATGAATTTAATATGCCTACTCATCCTGTAATAAAAGATATTAAAAATCACCCGATTTGCTCTGGTGTATCAGAAGTTGTTGTTGTTGCAGGAAGTTCAATTAGAGGCTCCTCAAATATGAAAGGGTTGGCTTATACATCTCCCGCTGCAGATCCACCTAACTCACCAATAGTTGTTGCTGGGAATTTCAAGAATGGAAGAGTGGTAGCTGTTGGTTCATACCGATTATTTTCAAATTATGGAGCAGGATTATCTCTTCGAAATAACAAAACATTTGCGATGAATATTTTTAGATGGTTAGCTGGTGAAACAACAGGCAAAGGAGCAGTAGCAACATCTACTCAAACGCTTCCATCCTCTTCCACTGTTCAATCACAAGTTAGTGCTGTTGTTCCCCCAAAACAAAAAACCACAACTACTTCAAAGAAAGCTTCACCTATTCCACCCACACCAACCAGTATAACAAGTAATTCGGCAATTGCAACTACAGGACCAGCAAGTAACCAAGCAGTAATTCAAGAAATAGAAGGACTAAAATCTGAAATATCTGAAATGCGAGATATCATTGCTCGATTGTATACAGATTCCCTTGGTTATCTTCAAGAAATGAAAGAAGAAGTAAGAGCTATGCTCGATTATATTCGTACTAAAGAAGGGTAATTTTTTCCTTTCTTTCTATTTTCAATTATTTTTTTAATTTAAAACATTACATTATTAATTCAGATGTGTATTAAGCAATAATACGAACAAATTCAAAATTGACGGTTTAGATCATGAAATACTCCATTTTGTCTGATATTTTCAAGAAACTCGATTCAACCACAAAAAGATTGGAAATGATTGAAATACTAATTGAATTATTTAATAAAACACCGATTGAAAATTTCCGTCATGTTATTTATCTAACTTCCGGAAAAATCGGAGCAGATTATAAAAATCTTGATTTTGGTTTTGCCGATAAAATGGTTATAAAAGTAATTGCAAAAGCAGTGGGTAAACCTGTAAAACAAATTTCAGATTTGTATAAGCAAATTGGAGATTTAGGGGAAGTAGCAGAATTGTTGATTAAAGAAACAGGTCAACAACATCTTGGAGCCTTTTTTCAAACAACAACTTCAAAACAGAAAAATTCTCTAACAATAGAAGACGTTTGGAATAATCTACATAAAATAGTAAATACAGAAGGAAAGGGTTCTGCAAGTAAAAAAACCAATATTTTACTGGGTATGTTTTCAGAAGCTTCACCGAATGAAGCTAAATATATTACTAGAACTGTTCTAACTCAACTAAGATTAGGTGTGAAGGATCTTACGATTATTGAGGCATTATCAAGAAAGTTTGGTGATGGAAAAGAAGCACGAGTTAAGATTGAACGAGCATATAATGTTACAAGTGATATTGGTGAAGTGGGCGAAGTTCTTGCACGGAATGGGATGGAAGGAATTGAAAAAATAACCATTCAAGTCGGTCGCCCTATAAGAATGATGGCTGCTCAAAGAATGGCATCTATTGAAGAAATATTAGAGAAACTAGGCGGAGAATGTGCTCTTGAATTCAAATATGATGGAGAAAGAGTACAAGGACATATTCTTAATGATGATGTTTCTTTATATTCTAGAAATTTGAATGAAATTTCTAGTATGTATCCTGATGTAGAAAAAGCATTAAAGAACAGTCTTAAATCTAAGGATATCATTGTTGAAGGAGAAATCACAGCATGGGATCCTGTTGATGAGAAACTAAAACCATTTCAAATTTTGATGTCAAGAAAACGAAAATATGGCATCAATGAAGCAGTTCAATCTATACCAGTAAAAGTTTTCCTTTTTGATATTCTCTATATTGATGGAGAAAGTTTACTAGAAAAATCTTATCCTCAACGAAGGAAAATACTCGAATCTAACATTTTGGATAACGACATTATTGTCCTATCTTCAAGGAAAATAGTCTCTTCTCCGGTTTTATTTGAAGAGTATTTCGAAAATGCAATTGAGAATGGTTGCGAAGGGATTATGGCAAAGGATACTCGAGATGAAACACAATATCAAGCAGGGAACAGAGGATTCCTTTGGATAAAGCATAAATTTGACTATTCAGAATCTTTTGCTGATAGTTATGATTTTATTGTTGTGGGAGGATTTTACGGCAAGGGAAGACGGAAAGGCACTTTAGGAACTTTGTTAATGGCTGCATTTAATGCTGAAGAAGAGCGTTTTGAAACTGTATGTAAATTAGGTTCAGGTTTCACAGATGAAGACTTAGCTAAAGTTACTGAAGATCTTATGAAGCTAAAAGTTGAACAAAGACCTAAAGATGTCATTTCAAAAATGACACCTGATGTTTGGATTCAACCTACCAAAGTGTACGAAATCCAAGGCGCAGATCTCTCTACAAGTCCTATTCATACATGTGCATTGGATGAAATAAAGAAAGATACGGGAATTGCAATCCGATTTCCGCGATTTATTAGATTTAGGGATGATAAAAATCCTGACCAAGCAACCACAACTAGCGAGATAATCAATGCTTATAAAAACCAAAGAACAAAAAACAGATGAAAAGCTCAAAGCGAAACTTTGAATAAAGAAGATTAAATATAACATATAGTTGATTATGTTAATCAACGGAGGAAAAACTATGTCTAATTTGGATAACGAAGAACAAACTGAAGAAACTTTGGCATTTGAAAATTTACTAACGAAAATTGAAATCGGTGGGAAAGAAATACTATCTGAAGAAATTACTCCTAAAAAGGCTCTTAAACATATTCGCACAATTATCAACGAATATGAGGATTATCAAACTGTACCAAATAGAAGACAATCAGATGTCGTTTTTAGAAGCTACATTACCAAACAAATAAATTCAACAAATGATAAAATGAAACAGATTCATTCTCTTTTAATTGAGAAACAACAAATGTCCTCTTGGGCGATTACTGAACGCTTAATTGATGAATATGCATCTTTTTCAAGACAAGTTGACAAAGGTGGATATGGGTTCACAACGTTCTTTGATAATCCTAAATTACTTGAAATGGATATTTCTCAATTATATTTGATTGATTTTGAAATGGTAGAATCTCTTAAAATTATGCGACAACGCACTTCAGCTTTTATGAAAGTAATCAATATGGATTATTTTGAAGATATTGATTTATGGATGGAAACTCTAGATCGTTTAATTGGAAGAGTAATCAAATTATTTGATGATAGAGCAAAATTAGTAGGGTCATATGAAAGGATTTCCTAATAATTATTCCTCGTTTTTTCTTTTTTCTTCCAAGAGTTTCTCTAGAATTAATGTCTTTGCCACATTACTTATTTTTACTATCTTATTTCTTGATGTTTGACCGGCAGTGATCTCAAAATTAGATAAGGGGATTTTAAAAAAATTCGAGAGAATTTTTAATAATTCCTTATTTGCCTTGCCTTTATCAGGTGGAGCAAGAAGACGAATAAACAAGTAATTTTCTTTAGGTTCAATAATCAATTCTTGTCTTCTGCTATTTGGTTTTACAGCTATTTTCAATAGTATACTTTCTTTAGTTTCTTGTATGAACTTCAACTCATCCATTAAGCAAAATCCCTCATCATTTTCTCCGCTCTACGCAACATTTTAGCTGCATCTCTTGGTGAAGTATGTTTTGGGTTTTCAGCTTTGGATGATTTTGATAAAACGAATAGGTGTAAATCATCTTCTTCAAGCATATGTTTAATTTTGATGATTTGATCTATCGTAGCTTCATCCTTTTTCAAAGGCATCCAGTCATTAGGTTTTTTCATTCGTAAGAAACAAACAAAGAATGGGAATTTATTCCCCATATATTCATTTATTGTTACTTGTATAGCTAAAGAATCAAATGATTTTGGAGCATCTTCAAATTCGATCATAAATCGAACATTGACAGGGAGCATTATTTCTCCTTCAGATGAAGACTTATCCTTAATTGGTTTTAATTGTACAGCTGCTTCTGTGACAAACTCTACAGCATCTAAAAGGTCTACTTTAGAAAATTGATAATAAAATAGTATTTTTCTAAGAATATCGGGGCTCCAAACTTCAATGCGTACTGTGAACCAAATTGGAATCATCAGAAGATAAATATCAAGTAAAAATATCATTGTGGAAAAATATAAGCGATTACTAAATGCAAGAACCAGTAGATATATGACTGTTGTTCCAGCAATTGATCCAAAAAAGACCCATTTCCCTTTTGATTTTGACAAGTCAAAAATTTCTGCTATTGATTTTTCCTTTAGTTTTCTTTTATTAATAATATTAAATACATTTGATAATTGCTTCATACTAGTGTCTTGCCATATTGGGGCAGCAGCATCTAATTTTGGCTCTTCAGAAATGTTCATTCTTTCTGGAAAGATAAAAAGAAGTGCAATAATAATTAGAACCAATCCAACAAAAAATGGTATAAAAGAGATTTTTTTTAATTCGTATGGAAAAATCCCATTAATCGGTATAAAAATTTGTAACATTACTCCTGCAATGACAAAAAAAAATGCACAGACTATTCTAATTATTGGATGAATAGTTTTGAATATTTTAAAATCGGTTTTCGTAATATTTAACTCTACCATCACTCACACCTGCTATTCTAATTTAAGTAGAATATTTCAGTTAAAATTTATTGGGTAAGTTTTGTATTTTGTTTTAATAGTATTATTTGTATTCGTCTTCATTTTTCTGAAGATGTTTTGGTGGAAAAATGAACATTTTTGTTATAAAACTTATTATCCAAAATAACATTGACATACCAATTATTAGTGAGATAATCCACCAATGTACATTGGCAAAGTAAAAGATTAACAGCGAAAAAACGCCCCCAGAAATAACCGTTACTAAAATTTCAAGTGTATTTAAACCTATAAAATAGGTGGAAAACCAACCAACTATTAACCAAATAATAAGAGCACCAAAAACGAGATTATCATTCATTGAGGAAATTACTGTAGGTATTATAGCAATTCCCGTACATATTCCACCTTCAATTAACCCAATACCACATGCTTTTGCAGCAGCAACAAAACGTTTCTTTCGAGTGTTTTCTTTTTCATTCGATGAATTGAGATTCATATTCAAGTATTTGTGTTTCTTAGTTAAAATCGTTTTTATTGTTAATCTTAGTCAAATATAAAGCGATAATTTTCAATTCTCTTCACAGCAATAATCTAAAATGTCCCAAAGCCTAAAATAGTTTAAATAGATATATATCGAAACAATTAACGTATTGTTAGTTAAAGAATTAGTAACTAGTACCAGGTGGAACTATATGCTACCGATTTTGAAAACCTTGGAATTCTCTAAAATTATTCCCTTAAGTGAAAGATCTGTTGAAAAAATTATTTTTAAAGATGGAATCAACAAATTCCTAGCTGAAAACGGGTCGGGTAAAACTACTCTAACGGATTTAATTGAACACTCTCTTGTAAGAGATGCTCATGCTTTTGCTTGGAATGTTTTTTCGAAAAAAAGAGTGGATCGTACTGCTTATGTTAAATCTGAATGGGTTTTTGGTTCAGAAAAGAATTCTATCACCCATGAGTTAACTGATGCGGGTGCTAGGACACGTGTAACTTCCTCCAAATTTTCAAATAAAGCACATACAAAAGATATGTATTCAGATTTCATTTATTCAAAAACAAACTTATCTTTGGAACAAATACAGAAACTATTCGAAGGGGTCTATTATAAACGAGAGAATGATTTGAATCTTTTAGGAACCCCTGGTAAAGAGAGTTTGATGGATTTCTTTGAGCTTTTGAATAAAGCAATTAGAATGGATACTCCAACAACAATTAAGCTTCGCAATCAAATTGGTGAAATTAAACGTCAAATCGATTTAAGGAAAAATAACAAACGCAAAATTGAAGCTACTCTTGAAAAGATGGAAATAATTTTTGCTGGAACTGATTCTTCAGCTGATGCTTTAGATAATATTGGCTCCAGAAAAGGTGATTTAGAACGTAGCAATAATCAATTAAAAAAAGAAGGTGATAATTCACGTTTAGCATTTTCAAATATTGAAGAAGAGGATAAAGAAATTCTTAACAAGTTAGACAGTGATCAAGAAGTATTACTTAAAATTAGAACTCAGCTTGATTCCTTGAAATCCAATAGGTTTGCTTTTCAAGCAGATCTAAATAATCTCAAAAACGAACTTGATGGTTTCAAAAAGTTAGGCAATGTTGATTATTCTTCCATCAAAGAAGCTTGGGAAAAGAAAGAAAATTGTGAACTTTGCGGAAGCTCAATTTTCAACCATTGGGAAGAACGAGTCAAGGAAGGTTGTCCTTCTTGTGGAACACTTTGGAAAAATATCCCTAAAACCATTCAAGAATTAATTTCTAATGGGCGAAAAAATAACGGTAAAGAAACACGTGATATTCAAACAGAAATTGAGAAAATTGAACTGGAACTCAGAACAACTCAAGAAGATATTGAGAGATTGGAGAAAGATGAGAAAACAAATAATGTATCAGTGAAGAATTTAAGGGAGAAATTGGCTACTAATAATTCTAGAAGAAGAAAACTTCAATCGCAAAATGATGTAATTACTCAGAAAATACATAGAATTGGTGTTGAACTTGGTAGTTTATCTGCTCAAGAAAAAATGGTTAATCAAGATGAAAGCATCGGTTTGCTGAAAGTAAATCTTGAAAAAATCAATACAGAATTAGAGAATTATTATACTCAATTGGATCGATATGAACATGAACTTCCTGAACAAGAAGAATTACAACAAATTCTCAACAATTTTACTCGTTCCACGAAAGAAATTTTTGGTTATAGTATGTTAGCTGATACAGATACGAGAATTATAACAATATCGAAAGATGATTCTGAAAGAGATTTCGAGGCTATGTCATGGTCTGAAAGGTATTTCATCGATGTTGTCTTTAGAATATCTGTTTTCAATTTCCTAATAGAAAACGGTATAATGAAGAAAGGGTTCCTTGTTCTTGATTCTCCGGAAGCTGCTCTTGATCCACATAGATTAGATTTACTCGCGAATTTGATCAATAAACACAAAAATAAAATCACTTTCACAATTGCAACACGAGTAAGCAAATTCTTTAACCAATTAGAAGGAAATCCATTGGAAATCCGAAAACAAACTCAAACAAGTTTATTCGATTTCATTAGTATGAGTTAAGATAACTATTTCAAGTAGTTTTGAAATGGTTGTTCTGTAGAAAGGAACGGTTTTCGAATGAAAGTTACAATGAAAAAGGAAATTGAACGATATCGCGCAAAGCATAAGAAATCTATGATTCTTTGGAAAAAAGCAAGACAACAATTTCCTGCAGGAGTTTCCCACAATATTCGAGATTTTCATATGAGTCATTTTGATTTAAGTCCACCTTTTATCAAAAAATCATATGATACTAAACTAGTAGACGTTGATGATAATATCTATACGGATTTTTGGATTGCTCATGGTGGGGCAATCTTAGGTCATGCACATCCTGCAATAATAAAAGCTATAGAAAACCAACTACCTAATGGCAACCAATATGGAATGGTAAATGAAATTGCATTAGAATTAGCAGATAGAATCATTGAAGCTACACCTAGTGTGCAAGAGCTAAGATTTTGTTCTACAGGGACAGAAGCAACCATGTATGCTTCCCGCCTAGCTAGAGCATATTCTGGAAAGAAGAAAATTGCTAAAGTTATTGGAGGATGGCATGGTGGGAATGATACTCTTTTCTATTTTGTTCAAGAAGTAAAACATGGTATTGAATCAAAGGGTATCCGAAATCAGACCCAAGCTGGAATCCTAAGTTTTGATTATAATGATACTCAAGGAGCAATCCAAATTATACGAGAAAACAAGGAAGATTTAGCTGCTGTTGTTATGGAACCAGTTTTAGGTGCTGGTGGGGCAATCCCTCCAAATGAAGGGTTCTTAGAAGCTATTCGTGAAGAAACTGAAAAAAATGATATTCTATTAATTTATGATGAAATCATCACCGGATTTAGATTATCTTACAAATCTGCGCAAGGGTATTTTGGTGTTACGCCAGATATAACAACCATGGGAAAAATTGTTGGTGGAGGAGCTCCAATTGGTATTGTTGGAGGACGAGAAGATATTCTTGAGCAAGCCAATTTACAAGAAGGTGGTGAAGTTTGGATTGGAGGTGGAACATTTTCAGGAAATCCCGTAAGCATGGCTGCCGGAATTGCCACTCTAGATACTTTGAAACAAGGTGGAGAAAAGCTTTATTCTGATTTAGATACTATGGGAAACAAACTTCGATCTAAAATTCGAGAGATAGTCGAGCAGAATAATCTACCAGCTTTTGTTACAGGAGTAGGATCAATGATTAGTATTCATTGGTTTAAGGAAAAACAAGAGAAGATTGAGAACAGCACAGCAATCAAAGTTTTTCTTGACAAAGAAAAAGTTGCTAATTATCAATTACTGATGCTCAATAGAGATGTTCTTACTCGAGGTGGTTTAGGCTATTTATCAGTAAAACATACGGAATTAGATATCAAAAAAGCTTTAAAAGCTATCAATGAAGCTACTAAAATCATTGGAAATGATAAATAAAATATCGTTATCATCCCAATACTTTAAAAATAAAAGTTATGCAAACTAGTTTAGAAGGATTTTTTTGTACAGAGAAGCGAAGTGTAAAGCTATGAGTGATGACGAAGAAATAAAGATAAAAAATCTCTTGAGAGGAATCAAATCAATCTTAAAGAGAAGAAAATACAAAATTGCCTCCGAAGAACGTTTTGAAAATTATATTGATATTCAATGTGAATTAGATTCAGATAGTACTCAAGAAATTCTTACTAGAATTTCCTTAGAGGATAAAGTTGGAGTAGCAGTTTTGCGCGAATATGTTAAAAAATTAGAAGAGGTTGAGCTAGAGAAAGGAGAAGAAAATATTAAAGGATTGTTAGTCGCTTCCAATCGATTCACTCATTATGCTCGGCGCGAAGCAAAGGAAAAGAAGATTTGGATAATTACTAGCAAAGATCCGAGATTCGACATCTTTACTCATGAACTCGTACCAGAGCATGTAATTTGTCCAGATGAAGAATTAAAAGATCTATTACTCAAATATAATATTCAAAGAAGGCAATTACCTAAAATTCTCATTAGCGATCCAGCAGTCAAAGCTATTGGTGCTAAACCAGGGCAAGTTGTTAAAATTTACCGAGAAAGTGCCATTGCCAGCGAATCTATCGCTTATCGGCTTGTTGTAAGTAGAGCAAATTAGTTATGCTCTTCTTCAACCTTTCAAGCTCTCTTTTCTTTATTTTACCAGTTTCAATATTTCTTGATGTTTTTTACATCAATTATCCAAAAAGATTTAAACAATAACTTTACCAGTTTTTACTTGAAAGTAAAAATGGTTTCAATTTAGATATTAGATTAGTGTAGTGAAGAATTGATTTGAATAGCTAAAATCTTTCAAAGAGGCATTAAAAAATATCTTGAATGTGTTTGGACTTAGTTTAAATAGTACATTAGCAATTGAAACTTAATAACTGGTTTACTAAACGAGGAAAATATTATGCCAACAAAAATTGACTTATCAAAATGCTCGAAATGTGGTACATGTATAGAAGTCTGTCCTGAAGAGGTTTATGACGAAGCAGATGATGGTGCACCAATTAACGCTCGTAAAGACAACTGCACTGATTGTGGTATCTGTGTTGAAGAGTGTCCAGAAGTATGCATTGAATTAGTCTAAGCTCTTCAGAATAGATTACTTTATTTACTAAAATTTTCTTTTTATTATTTTATTTTTCTCATTTTTTTAAGAATCTAATTATTAATAGAATGTGCAACAACCAAAAGCTTATGAAATATCTCAACACAGTTATGACATCCTTTGACAATGGGTTGAAATTAGATGGTAAATGAGTCACCTTTCTCCAGTAGAAATACTATTAAACTTTCAAATAACGCTCTTAAAGAATTACTTAGTCCTATATCAGAGAAAGAACTAATCAATAAAATTGCTAACATCAAGGGTTGGAAAACAAAGCGAGTACCATTTACAGCTAAGCAATCAAAAAGAGAGTATTTCTTAATGCACCTTGGTGCAAATATTTCTTTGGCAAATTTCCGCGAATTCCGTATTATTCGAGAACATTTTCAAATTTCGAAAATTAAGTGGAATGCATTCAGTTGGGATAAAAGTATAACACGATATTTTCCTGACAAACTAGAAAAGAAAATCGAAAATGTAATTCAAAATTTGACTGCAATGGTAAACTTAGACATTATATTAGTAGATGAAGAGACAAAAACGATTTTTCTTTTATTGGAACAATGGCAAAATCAAATTGTATCAGACACCTTTCTATCAAGAGTTGAAACGAATATCCCAAAATATTTCCGTGCATATATGTGCTTGTCGAAAAAAATGCTCCTAGTTGAAAATAAATCAGAAAAAGCTACAAATGAGTTTGTTAAGATTATCGAACAAGCATTTAATCTTACTATAGATAAGATTCGAATTAATGCAATGATTATTCGAGAGTTTGTTAAAAACAATCCTGAAAACTTAACACGATTGATTATTCGTGTTCCTCAAGAAGTAGCAGGTTTCGGAGGTTTATCTGAATTGACACTGCAAGGTTCGGATGTCATTATAGGCTCAAAGGGGTTAATGGATCGTCATGAAACCTCACCGATAAATGTTGGACCTTGGACAGGAGTCTCAAATGCCAATATTAGCCTTGATGTAGGGAAACCCTTGAGAGCTTCCACTGTTAAGGATGCACTTCAACTTTTTGATCTTTTGAAAGAAATGTAGAGGAAGTATTTTGTCAAAATAGAAACTTTTTTTAGTATAGTGGGAATAATTGCATCAAAAGTAGTATTATTATTTAGTAGCTACAACTTAATATATAGATAGAAAATATTTAACTATAGATAGAAACTAATCTAAAATATCTTAGTATTTAAGGTGGCAAATTAAATTGAGCAACAATCTAGATAATTTATTAAGTGATATTTATTCTTCAGAAAGTCAAAGTCAAGGCGTAAAAGAACTAGCGGTTTTAATTAATAATCTTTCAAATTTACTTCTTAAGTCGATTAGCCAATTGGAAAGCCGAGTGCTTAAACTTGAACAAAGTTCAGGAGGAGGAGTTAGTAGTCCTTTAGCTCCAGCAACAACTCCTGCACCCAAACCAAAATCAGCATCTCCATTTAAACCGACAACTCCAGCATTGAGAACTCCACCGCCCCCTCCTAAACAAAGAGCTTCACCGGTAGCAACTCCAAGAGCTCAACCTACGGCTTCTGCAAGTGGAGCAGGACCAAGTTCAGCAGCACAAGCTGCTTCTATGCTAGGTGCAACACTTAAACCAGCACCAACGAAAACTCCAGCTGCAAGTGGAGCAGGACCTTCATTCTTAACAGGAGTTGTAAATCCAAATACAAGCCAAGCTTCACCAAGTACTGTTTCAACAACAGGAGCTACAATAGATGCTTCAGCGCCAGTAAGTGCGGGAGGAGTTACTATAGATGCTTCAGCACCTGTAAGTGCAGGAGGAGGTATCGCTGGTCCCCGAGGAGGATTCAAAGGAGAATTAGCTGAAAAACTCGCAAGGAGAAGGGCAAAAGTTCAACAACAACTTGATGATGATTTTGATGCACCAGAAGAAGTGGAAGCTGAAGAAGAGGGTCCAAGTAGTGAACTTAAAACAGATTTGGAAGATGAACTTAGAAATGCATTTTCAAAACTACAAGGTTAAAGATCTCTTATGCAGAAAAAAAAAGTTATTTGTTTGATTAGCGATGGGTTAGATTCACCTGTCGCAACTTTTCTTCTTGAACAAAAAGGATTACATGTAATAGGTATTCATTTTAATAACAAACCTTTTGTGGGAAAATCAAAATATCATAAAAACAAAGCTAAACCTTCAGAAGATCCTATACCTAGTAAGATACTTTTTTCTCAACAAATAGAACCAATTGCATATAAATTAGTACATGCTTTTCAAAGTCAAAAATCATTCGAACTTTATATAGTACCACATGGTGAAGATTTAGGTGAAATAATCAAGAATTCTGGAGATGAAAAAATAACTTGTATTCTCTGTAAACGATTGATGTTAAAAAAAGCCGAATACTTCGCCAATCAGGTGGGAGCTACTTTGATTGCTACAGGGGATATTTTGGGGGAACAGGCAAGTCAAACTATTGATACTCTAAAACTTATCGAGAGTTCTCTTTCAAGTACAAGACTAATTCGACCAAATATTGGTCTAAATAAAGAGGAAGTGATAGCCATTTCTAGGAAGATAGGAACATATCAACATTCAGAATTAGCAGCTAAGTTCACTTGCACAGCGGTTCCAACAAAACCCTCAACAAGAGCAGCTGAGGAAAGAATTGAATTAGCTGAAGCAAAACTTAATTTTGATGAAATGATCGTGAAAAGCTGGGCAAAAGCAGTAACTATAACTATTTCTGAATTTAATGATAAAAATTAATCATCAAAAAGATTTTTCTAGTGCCCTAAACAAAAAAACATTTTAATAGATATTAAATCTGTAATATAACGAGAATGATATCTTTACTAAAGTTAAAATACTAGCAAAGAATTCAAGTTAATAAATTGAAACTTTCATCTAATAATACCAACCAAAACATTGGTATATAGAGAAAGTCTTTTGAATGAGTATAAGAATGAATGGTAAAATAAAAAAGGATGATGATTAATTGAAAGGAATTATTACAGCTTCCAAACTTGTCTCATCTCCAAAGGAGATAGCTTTTCCAGATTCCGTTATGACTAACCTTGAAGAATTAAGCGGAGAAAGTGGAAAGATTTTGATTGTTTATGCTTCAAACGTAAAGGCAATTTATTTCTTTTCTGTGGAATCGGAAGTAATTAAAATTGGCATCAAGATTTATCCATTAACATCTAGAATTGTTGCAAAGATAATGGCTAAAATCAACGAATTCGCAAATAAGATAACTTATTCAACAGGTCTCTGTCTTGTAGATGATGTCTGTGTCTGGGAAGGATTTCTTGAAACCCGTCATCTTACTAGATCTAAAGAAGAAGTTAAGAACCTTCTAAAAGAAATTGAAGAAGTTCAAGATGTTGCAATCGAAGAAGTACCTCATTAGAGGTCTTTTCTTTTACTTTTCAAATAACCTATATTCTTTATTTCAATAATTATTTCCACCATTTCTAGGTAAAATCATTTTAAATAGAATCTTATTAATATTTCAAAGGATAAATGGTCAATTGTCACTTGAGGTCTTCTCTATTGAATTACACAATAAAAGATGTTGGTGAAAGAACTCTACTAAAGATGTTCGAAGAACTAATTGATGCGGGAGATTTACCTTATAATGATGATGCAGTTGCTTTTTCACTCTCTGAGAATCTATCTCTTGTGATAAATATTGATACCTTTGTTGCAAAAACAGATGCACCACCAGATATGACGCCATATCAAATGGGAGCAAAAACTGCTACAATGGCTATAAGTGATTTAGGAGCAAAGGGAGTACAACCTCTATTCACAATCGCATCAGGTGCTTTCCCCTCAGATTTCAATGTTGAGAAAACTGTTGAAATAATAAAAGGAATAAAAGAAACTTCAAACAATTATGGTGCTAAATATCTTGGTGGAGATACCAATGAAGCTGATGATATCATTTTATCAGTTGTAAGTGCTGGAACAGCAAATAAAGAGAAACTTATAAAACGAAATGGAGCACAGATTGGAGACATTTTACTCACTACAGGATATTTCGGATATACGGGTGCCGGATTCAAAGTGTTCTTAGAGCAATATGAGGTTAGAAAGACGCAATGTGAGAAATTCAAAGAAGCAATATACAACCCAAAAGCACGTTTGAAAGAAGGATTACTACTGGCAGAATTCGGTAAAATTACTAGCTGTATTGATAGTAGTGATGGATTAGCTTGGTGCTTGACGGAAATTCTTCGAAGAAAAGAAGGGTATGGGATAACAATTGAAAAAATGCCAATTGATGCAACTATATTAGAATTTGCAAAAGAAAGAAATCTTAATGCATATGATTTGGCTTTGTATTCGGGTGAAGAGTTTGAATTAGTTTTTACAGTCAACCCAAAAGATTTAGCAGATCTTACTTCCTTTATGAAGAAAAATGGAGCTAAGATATTTCCTATTGGTAAAATAATTGAAAGTTCAACAAATAAAATACAACTTGAAACAGAAAGTGAAATAATAGACATTCAACCAAAAGGTTGGGAGCATTTCAAGTAAAGATAATAGAAAATTAGATAAAGCAAATCTCTGTGTTTGAAAAATATGATAGAAGTTGCCAAAAAGATTTTGACCGAACAATTTCTTTGTACACATTGCTTAGGAAGGCAATTCGCTTTGCTTGGCTATGGGTTATCTGATAAAGAAAGAGGAGAGATAATTCAGAATGCTCTGGTCATGGAATATTACGAACATATTAGTACTGATGAAGAAATATCACAGATGATAAAAAATATCTCAAAGTGTAATAATGAAGTGGCAACAAGATCCTTTTACAAAGCAACCAAAGAAAAAGTGGAACAAGATAAAATTACTTGTGAATTGTGTGACGGATTATTCGATAAACTCTCAGATTTTGTATTAGAGATAAAGCAACTATTACTCAAAGAAGATTATCAGAGTTTTCTTATCGGAGCGATATTTCCTGTTAAGCTGATTGAAAGAGAAGATAATTTTAGAGCTAAATACAGTATTACTACAAGTGAAACAATGAAAGAGGAGTTTACTCGAGAGATAGGCAAAAGCTTGAGTAATGAAACAGGAAAGGCTCCAAGTTTCGATTTACCGGACATGACCATTATCATTGATTTGCAATCCAATAAAATCAAACTTGAAAAAAGATCACTCTATATTTACGGAAGATATCGAAAATATATTCGAACTATCCCACAAACAAGATGGCCTTGTTGGGAGTGTGACAGTAAAGGTTGTAAGAAATGTAATTTTACTGGAAAAATGTATCAAGAAAGTGTTGAAGAATTAATTGCAAACCCAGTTATCAAAATTACCGGTGGAACAGGTTCCAAATTCCATGGAGCAGGTAGAGAAGACATTGATGCATTAATGTTAGGAAATGGCAGACCATTTGTTCTTGAAATTCAAGACCCCAATATTAGATCTGTAAATCTAAAAAGAATTAAAAAAATAGTTAACAGAAAGGCGAAAGGAAAAGTAAAAGTAGGTCAATTAGCAATTACTTCTAAAAAGAAATTACAACATATAAAAAACTCCTCAACAAAGACCAAAAAAACATATCGAGCTAAAATTTCACTTGAAGATGAGATTTCTTCAGAGCTAATTCTAAAAATCATTCAAGAATTACATGGTGTTGTAATTAAGCAAAAAACACCACAAAGAGTTATGCATCGAAGAGCAAATCTTGAACGACCCAGAACTGTTTATGATATTAAGGTTAAAAAAACAGGAGAAAAAGAAATTGAAGCCGAGATTACTGGACAAGGAGGATTATATATTAAGGAATTAATTTCAGGTGATGATGGTAGAACTCTTCCTAGCTTTAGTAGTATTATTGGTTTTAAAGCTAAATGCTATCAGTTAGATGTAATAAGATTACACTACGAATATTAAAATGGTCTTGCTAAGACAACCATTCACTCATAAGGCTAGAATATAATTCATCCTTAACCTTAACTTCTTCATATTTTTCCGTCCGTTCTGAGATTTCTCTTGCTAACAAATGGTAACACGAGGGAACATCTCTGCGATAAAGAGCATTAAATAAAAAATCCTTACACGAACAATATGTGTGCTCAATTACAAGATAATCTTTTTCTTTTCCACCGGTTACAACCCATCGGATTACTCCAGATGGTATGAAGGTGTATTTATGGATTTTTTTTTCGCCAACTAATTCCAAGGCTTTTTTTACTCTATCACCAAAGATAGATTCCAGTTGCTCTATATCCTCTAAACTCAATCGGCTATCTTTTTTTAATTGTAAAACTATTTCTGGAAATACCTCAAAAACCTTTAATTTTTTAATGCTCTTGGGTGATTTTCCTTTGATATTTTGATATTTTGACAATTTTTGGATAACTCCTTGTAAATCTGTTTCAATTGAAGTTCTTAAACTAATCGCCAGAGTTTCTTTCTTTCTTCTGGCAAAGAATTGCTTCTTCAATGCTAATAAGACCACAAGCAACTTTTGTTGCTAACTCTTTTGTAATAGTTACATCACCTTTGGAATATTGTCTTGATAGTACTTGAATTTCTTTCAATTCACCATCAGATACTTCCAATTTTTCAATGCACTGTACACTTTCTCCATAACGAAAAGCTATTTCCATAGCTGCTGTTGCATCCTTCCCTCCGCTGATATCAATACCCAATCTAGTGCCATTTTTCAAAGCTGTTTTTGCTGTTTCGTTATTCATTGGTGTGGTTTCTAATTCATCGACAACTTCAAGATCAACATCATTTGGTTTAGCATTTAACAACTCATTCATTAATAAAATTCTACGATAGCCACCTGTAGAACCCAATCGAATTAAAGCCATTTTTGCAGGTGTGTTCTTAATTGAAGTAATTACATAATTTACTGCTTCTTTTATAACTCTAGTTTCTAAGGTCGCACGTAAACAACCATCAGCTATTACTGCCACTCCAATAGTCAATCCGGGATCTACACCCACGATTACAGATTGCCAAATATGTTTGCCTTCTAACCCTAAAGTAATTTTTGATATTGCCAAATTAATATTGCCTGTTTCTACCATACTTAGAACTATTTTTTGAGGATAATTTGTTGCTTTGATTTTTTCTTCCATTTCAGTTGTTACTACGATGATTGAACCCTTAGAGGGTCTGTCACTTGGAGAAATATGTTCAACTAAAAAACCACCCTTTTTCAATCGCTCGCTAAGTAAATGACATAACCGAAAATCCATAGTTGCAAGAGAAATTAACAACATAGCACCTTCAATGAACTCTTAATCATTTTAGAGTGATTATTGATATTAAAGATTATTTCTTTTTTGAAAAAAAAACATTAAATAGATGATACTGAAAGAATATTTAAAGAAGAACATTTTGATATTAAAAAGAAATATTTTATGGATAAAAGAAAACGTGGAATTGAAATGGCAAAAATTACATATCCTCTTCTATTGGTAAACTTCAAAACATATAGTGAAGCAACTGGAAAGAAAGCTCTTGAGTTAGCAAAAATTTGTGAAAAAGTAATGAAAGAAACTAGTGTTTGTGTTGCTGCTGCTGTGCAAGCAACAGATATTCGAATGATAGCTTCTGAAGTAGAAATTCCTGTTTTCGCTCAACATATTGACCCAATCAAACCGGGCAGCAACACAGGGCAAACAATGATTGAGACGGTGAAAGAAGCAGGAGCAGTTGGAACACTAATCAATCATAGTGAAAGGAGAATTAAACTTTCGAGTATTGATGAAATTTTAACACTCACGAAAACGCATGATCTTTTCTCATGTGTCTGTGCTAGTACACCACGAATTGCAGGTGCTGTTGCAGCATTAGAGCCCAATTGTTGTGCAACAGAGCCCCCAGAGTTAATTGGTTCAGGAATATCTGTAAGCACTGCTCAACCTGAGATTATTACTGAAACAGTTAATATAATAGCAAAAATCAATCCATCAGTTGTTTCGCTTTGTGGAGCAGGTATAACTAACAGTCAAGATGTTAAAATTGCCCTTGAATTAGGAACAAAAGGAATACTTATTGCATCAGGGGTAGTTAAAGCTGCTAACCCAGAGAAAGTACTTATGGAAATGGCTTTGATTACAAAATAAAGAAGATATCAGAAAAAATTACTAGAGAAACAAATCTTTAGAAAAAATTTCTGTAACAATAATATTTAATAAGTTAGAAAAAAACAAGAATAATAACTCAAAGAGAATGTAACTAATAGATAACAATCGAAGTTATTTACCTTCTCTCAGAGAATAGTAATTGAGGTTCAAGCAGTGCCAGAAGAAATTAAATTTCAGGTTCCAGTTAAAGTTGCTGATTTCATTGATAAATTAACTAAAGATGGTTATTTTAATTCTAGGGAAGATTTTGTTCGATGTTCTGTTGATATTCTTACTCAGCTTTATGGTCTTTCAAAGACATCAAAAGGGGGTAAATCATTATTAGATGTTTTATCTGACAATAAACAAACAGAAGCAAAAACAACGAAAAAAGTCGAACCCACCAAGCAAACTACTACGACTAAAAAAGTTACTTCATTCACGCCAAAACCATTACCAAAGAAAAAATCAACTGAAGCTCTAACACAGGAAGATTATGATGTGCTTGATTTATTTGCGGGAATGAAATTTGAATTTGAAGATGCTTTGCATGCAAGATTTACAATGGAATTAATGAAGCAAGCAAAAGCACCTATACCTAAAGAGCAATTTCTTAAGATATTAGCGAAACTCCAAGCAAAAGGCAATCTAGAAAAGAGCAATCATAATAACAAAATAGTTTGGAAGCTTATTGAAGGATATTAATTAAACAAATAGCTAGCTTTTTTTGTGAAACTAGCTCAACGTTCCTTTATCTATTAGTGAGGGAGTCATTCTACTGATAAGACTTTAATATCTACCCCTGTTATTCCGTCAATGGTCATGATGTCTTCCTTTAATTTCTCAATATTAATTTTATCAAACTCTTCTGCATCAATGAAGCCATCAAATACACACTTATCTTCTAGAAAACACAAACCAGTAGAATAAAGCGCTTTTAAACCTAAACTCAAAAATAAATTACCAATCCTCTTAAGAAAATCTGGCGTTAACTGTCCAATATCAATAGCTATTTTATACACCTTATCTGTCATGGTAGGAATTATACGAATAATTTTAGTGTTTGGGGTTAGAATAACTGCAGCATAATTTCCTTCTTCTGGTTTAAGGGCATCAAGAAAATCAGCATTAAGTTGTAAAGCTTGTTCTGCTTCTAATTTAAACATACGAGCCATTGTTATTTGAGGAATTTCGACTTTTTTCTTGGTCATTTATTTTTACCTCTGATTCTGAGTTAATTTTGAGAAATAAAAATTATCAAAAATTATTGACATATTTATTTCTAGTTATGAATTAAAATTATAGTAATTAAATAATTCCTAAAAAAAATCATTTTTGTCGTTCTTTTCAAACACTTAGAACAATTTTTGGTGCACTTGCTACTTTAAAGTGATAAAATGACCATTTTTTAGAAGCAAGTACAGAGGTTACTTTATTGGCATATTTTTTTAGTGTTACAATTGTTATCAAATTTCCACCACCAATGAGAAAATATGCTGGGATACCATCCTTCCTCATTTGATGAATATCATTACAAAGTTCCAACATCTCTGGTTTTCTTACAACCAACCCAATTTCCTCTAACAATTCATGTGCATTTCTAATGTTTTCTTCAGCTGACTCTAAAACAGTAAGAAAATCTTTGGTATCCAAAGCAGTCTTTATACGTTTAACCCAATTTGGAATGTTCAAGACACGCTTCTCAAAATTCTGGCTTGTAATTATTCCTGCATGTATTTCATCAGCAGTTATACGTGTATCAAAATTAAATGGAACTGAAAATAACTTGATTTCTTCCAATTCAGAATGAGAAGCTAGTTGTAAGACAGTTGGAGGTGAAGTATTAGCAAGTGTTAGAGTTAAACCTCCGAACAAACTTCGACCCGCACTTTCTGATCCGCGCATAGAGTACTTCAATAATTGCTCTTTACTATATTTTAAGTCTAAAATATCATTTAGAGCAGTAAAAAGAGCAGCTAAGCCTGAATCTGAACTTCCGCTAAAAATATTATAATTGGTTGAATTGACTAAAAGATTTGCAGTAATATCACTATTCTGCATAAAGGATTTAATTGCTAACACAATTTGTTCTCCCCGCAATCCAGTTAGTTCTTTTCCCCCAAGCATAAATTTAACATAAGGTGTTTCCCTTTTCGAGGGAAGTTGATTATCAGGGATAATTTCAATGGAGGTTTCAGTGCGAGTTATTCCATCATGACTTGTCACCGCAAGACCCATTGTATCATAGATTGGTGTTCTATCAGAATTGATTCCACCGAGAAAAATGATTGGTATGGTGGGATAAGCTACAGCAATAGATTTTTTCTTCATTTGTTTCACCTTGCAAAGAAATAACTGAAAATTCAATAACTTTTTCGCTCTAATTTCAACTTTTCAATATAATCAATTGAATTCTTGTTTTCTTTAATATTATTTATTTTTCTTATTCTCTCGAAAAGATAAGCATAGGTTTGATCAAGCCCTTGTTGGAAATCATCAATATCAATGATTTTTAGATTATATTTTTCCGCTACATCACATAGATAATTTTGAAGCAAAAGATATTTATCCATTTGCTCGAGTAAACGAGTACTTGAACTATGCAAATGTGAAAAAAGAGTTCTGGATTTCAATCTTTCTGAATACACTTCACGATCCCTGATTCTTAGAATAATCGGGATAAAACTTGGATGTGCCAATATTTGCTTGTCAAATTGTGAGGGTAAGAAGTGAAGATACTCCACAAGTATACTTTCCCCATCTCGAATACCTCTATCAGCAATCATTCTTTGAACTGCTTGATTCATGATTTCAGATTGTTTTTTGTATCCTAGTATAAGATTTTGTTCGGTGTAATCACCAAAATGCTTCCAAGAATTGTAAACACTGGTAAAGAATTCTTTATTCTCATTATATGATAAAATACTTCGAAAAGAAGAGCGAAGAGCATCTCCACCTATTATTAGACCAATGTTTAATGCTGCTGAAATTTCTTTTGCCATAGATGTTTTTCCCACACCAGGTAGACCGGCAATAACCAAACAAAGGGGAAGTTTTTGAATTCCTTTTCGTACTTGAGTAGAATACTCTTTCATTACTAAGTAGCGTTGCAGATATTTTTCCCCACAATTTTGTAAAGCATTGAACAGGTCATCTTCAGTAGAAGAACTACAAATTATTTTACTTATTTGTTGTAAAGATAACCCTGTAGCTAATAATAATGAATCCTCATTTCGGAAAATCATAGACAAACCAACTTTAACTAGTCACTTTACGGTACCTTTAGATAAATATATTTTACTTTTCGATGAATATTATTAAAATTATACTCAATTTAGGAAAAAAACCAATTTAAAAAGGAAATTTTTCTCTTCATATTTCGTTAGAAGAGCAATATTTTTAATTAGCTATTCTTGCAAATGATACATAGAATAAAAACTTTCTATAGATTAAAGAAAAATTAAGGAAGAAGTAATTTGTCAGTAGTAGAAATAACTCAAGCAGAAATTAAAAAATTCCAATATATGGGACTTAACTTTGAACAAGTCCAAGCTCTATCCATGGATGAATTCATTAAGATGCTTCCATCAAGAAAGAGAAGGAGTCTTAGTCGTCAATCATACTGGACACCTAAAAGATTAAAGCTTATAGCTGATATTCGAACCCAAGTGAAAGGTATCAAAGAAGGCAATAAAAGGGTAAAAACAGTGAAAACTCATTTGAGAGATATGGTTATTCTCCCAGAAATGGTAATGGCTAAAATAGGCATTCATAATGGAAAGGATTTCATTGAATTCCTTGTTAGACCGGATATGATCGGACATATTTTCGGTGAATTTGCTCCATCAACAAAGTTAGTAAGACATGGTTCTCCTGGAATGGGTTCAACCAAATCAAGTCTTTATATTCCATTAAAATAATTCTTATTTGTTTTGGGTTAAATGGTTAATAACCCAATTCATCTTTTCTTTCATTTGAACGTATTTTTGACTTTAGTAGTCATTCCATTAACCTTTTAATTAAAAAGTGAAATAGCTCTAATTGGATTGTTTGAGTATCTGTCTCGAAATGCTTATTATCCTTAAAGGAGCAACAAAAATGTCAAAATTTTCCTTATCAAATATTGGCAATAAAAGAGCAAAGAAAGGTTTAAGGAAACAGATAATAAGCATTTTTAGTATTATTGCAGATAAAATGGGACCACAAGTTGATTCTGTTGCTTCTCCATATGAGAGTGCTCCTATATTTAATGAAAGAGAAATTTCAATTTTATTCACTGCAGTAACAATGCTAGATATTCACGAGATGTTGATGGGAGAACTGAAATTAATTTTTGAGATAATGGATTATACTATGTCTGATGGTCGCCCTTCAAAAAAGATTTTTGTTGTTGTTTGTGGGTGTGAAGCTGTAAGCAGCCAAGTAAGAACTATGGCCAGAAATTTAATACTTAGTTCAGATGTTGCGATAAAGAATCTTGAAAATATAATGGAAAGATAAGAAAACGATGCAAAAAATGCTTTTTATTGTTTTATAAACACAAGAATATTCATTTTCAACAAAAAGATTTTGGTCTATCATTGTAAGATTTCTTGCGAGTCTACTGGACATTGGCTGTTAAGCATATTCAAGAGCTGTTTATCGCAAAAAACAACTTTCGAAAATCCATCAAAAGTTGTTGCCCGATCAAAGGGCGTTCTTGTGATAGGGAAAGAATTGCTAAGAATCTCTGCATAATATTTACAGATACATTGATATCTCGGTCAATGGTTAATCCGCAGTTCTCACATTTAATAGTTCGTTCATATAACTTCCTTTGTTCTTTCTTCCCACAATAACAGCATCTCTTTGTCGTTCTTCTTTCACTGATTCTTATTACCTTCTTACCTACTCTTTCTGCTTTGTAGATTAAGAATTGAGCAAATCGACCAATAACACCACTATTGTGTACGCTTCGGTGAAGACTCTTTTTATTCTTCTTTTCACCTTTTCTCTTTTTACTCATATCTTTTGCATTCAAACGCCAATAATAATTGTATTTGCCTGGTATTCTCAACTATTTTTTTGCTAATGAGAAAAAACTAATTTCCTAAACACTTTCTTCTAAAGCGGAATCTCTGACAATATTTAATCTTTGAGTACAAACATCAATAATTGCTCTTTGAAGATGGTCCAAGATAAAATCTCTGGGATTGCTTATGTCATAGAAAAGAAAATCATAATGCCTAACGTCTCCAGGAATATCATTAGGATCATCACTTGTAATGAAGATAATTTGTTTCCCTATACCTAAAGAATAACCAACTTCAACCATAACATTTGGATTTCCACCAGAACAAATAGCTAATACAATATCTGTTTTGTCTTTGGAATCAATTATTTTTTCAAAATAACTTGAGGATGACCAATATATTTCATCAGCTCTTTTACAATCAATATTAAACATATACTCTACATGTTTTTTGACGGAAAGGTAAAACTCGAGTAATTCATCTTTAAAAGGCATAAGAACAAACATTTTGAGTTTAGGAAGGACTCTTTGAATTCGGTTTTTTCCATTCATCTTGATCCTACTATTGGTATTTAGTAATTAATATATAAGATAACAAATTGATTATCCATGATTGGGATTTCTTTAGTTGCAATTCATATATAATCACCAATAGTTTTTTTTCAAGATTAATCGTTCAAAGAGAAAGAACAATTGATCATATAATATATCTTTTATTTTATTTATAAATAATGCCATTTTAATTAGAGCAATTCAAAGAAGTAGCTTTAATTAATAAATTAATCCTGTTCAGAAGTAAAGGCCATCACTAACTTATAGAGAAACACTTGACTTTCTAAGATTTTACCAATTTGTTCAGTATCAAGGAATTTACTATAAACATTGCTCTTTAATTCTGATAGGATTTGAGGGTTATTTTTAAGAAATTCGCTATGAGTTTTATGGGGCATATAATCAAAGTGTTTGATAAAAGTATAAAAGACAGTTTTTGTATTCTCAGAGAGAGAACTTAAACTCATAAGATTCTCGAACATTTCTTCTATGAACTCTTCTACAACAGGTAATTTAGTAAACAAAGAAAGAACGGGTGCACCATTTAATCTCAACAATTCAACTGGAGAAATATCACCTTCCTGTAAAGCGTCTCTCAAATAGTACAAATAATTTATTGAAAATAAATGTAAGTTATAATGTGATTTCACTTCTTTTCTTTTATTTAAAATTTCAGAGATTTTTCTTCTATCATCTAAAAAATCATCTAAATTACATTTATACAAATCCCACCCCCAGTAGATCAGATTATTAACACAAATATTGGAGAAAATGATGAAGGATTCAAATATTGAAAGCTTCACTTGTAAATTCAGTTTGACAGAATCAAATAATAACCTTTTACCATAAATAATATCTTTAATTATAATAGGCTTTTTTCCAAATTTTTTCTGCTGTATGGTAAAATCAATGCAGTTATATCCTCCATGTATATCATCGGTTCCACCAAAACAAGCAGTGAATACTTCATCTAATTCCATCTCTTTGCTATTGTGAAAATGATCAGCAAAATTGCGAGGAAGTTTTCTTTTTCTTTTGGAATTATTATAGAGATTGTAAAGGAAATTGTATGCTTTATTTGGCTCTTGTTGATTACCTTGAAACGGTTCACAACCAATCTTTATATCATCAATAATACAAACAGCTATTGGATCCACTAAATGGAGTAACAATGGTATGGATTTAATTTCGATGATTTTTTTCATTTGCAAACAACTCCCTACTAATTACTGAATAGTTAATAGATTAAATTAAATAACCTTTCTAATTTACAAAATTACAAAGTAAACATTTTACAGTATAAACTAATTAGTTATTTAAATAGAAAACTAAGTAATAACTATTGATTCAAATGAATTCGAAAATATGAAAAAAAATTGGAATACTTATAATTATTTTATTTATAAGTTCAAGCGTATTATCCACAAATGCTCTCTCAAAGCAGAGTGGTGAGTACCTTTCGCATAGAGAGGTTATTGCAGAACAGAAAAGAAACTCTGTTGAAATGTTAAAAACCAATGAATTATCAGAAGAACTGAAAGCAATTCTTTCTAATGTTGATATTGATATTAACTTGAGATATTTAGTTGCTCAAAAATTTGCTCAACTTTCGGAGGATGAGAATGCCATTCTTTTCTTAATAGCAAGTGAAATTGGCAAAGCTTTTCTCGCTGATATAAAACCATTGGATTCCGGATATTTGATATATTATGAGAATTCTTGGGCTGTTTTTCTCGAGCATGGAGAGGATTTACTTAAATCTCAGAGAACATCATTAATTGTCAACTATTTATCAAAAAATTTTGATGATGTTTTATTGGCTTCATGTAATTCAGAAAAAATAGCTCACAATTTTGAAAATGTTGTTGGTTTTAAAGGAAGTATATCGGTTCAACAAATAGTTGGATTTCTAATGTCAGTAATGAGTTTTCAAGAAAATTGCATTCGAGTTTTACTAAAAAGTAAATTGAGTGAATATCAACTATTAGTTACAGTAGTGCCTTTTGGCAAAGATTTTTTTGCCATTGCCCCTAAACAAGATGAAAGTTTCAGACAATGTGCCTGGAAAAATTACTACTTACTTACTCTATTAGGATATCATGGTTCAATTTCACTCTATCCAGGTACAGCAAATTGGGGTGCAATACATATAAACAATAAATGTACAAATCCAAAAAAACCATTACCAATCACTGATTCAGTATTAGACGAAATTTTAGTTCGAGGTGATTGTGGGGTTAGTATTTTTTTTGATATAATAAGTAGGAGTTATAAAGTAATCATTACTATCTTGAATCCTTATTCAGCACAAAATTGGTTTGTTGCTACTATGCTCGTAGGACCTCAACCAACATATTTAGACTGTTTAACTATATTATCAGCTGATTTATGGAGCAAGAAGACGTCAGGTACACCTCAACCAACTTTAATAAAAGCTATGGACAATTTCTTAGACCATTGGATGAAAAACGGAATTGTAGTATATGAGCTCTTCCCTCCTGATGTTAGCAAAAAGAGAAGAACAGCACCATTCGAAATGCTTGGTTGTGCAGATGCTTATCAAACGGGAAAAGATGCCTATATAGAAGAACAAGCAAGGGAACTCGCAGCAGAATTTATTGCAGATTGTCTGTTTGAGCCTGGGTTTATTTGGAATGTTCTAATTTGGACACTAAATGATGAAATAGCAAATCTATATGGCGAAAATACTCACATATATTACCTTAGCTGGATAATAACTGTTTTCTTTATATTATCGATAGTTTTAGCAGTGGTTGCTCTTATTGTTCTTGCGATAGCATTTCCTCCAGCGTTAGTAGTAACAGCTCCGACAGTTGCTTGCATGATATTTGGGTCAGGATTATTTGCGAATTTTCAATTCTCTGGATTCTCGACTCAGGATATTGATGAAGACATGAGATCTATCGGTCAAGATGATTATGATTCACAATCATACTACTTTGACGATGATAATGACGGCATTGTGAATGCGATTGAAATTGCATATTACAGACTGTACATTGAAGAAGGATTGGGAGGATTGGAAGGACCTTATTATCTCGGTGAGGGTGAATTAGATGTTGATCCTATTACTAATCCTATTACAATAGATCCAACTACATGGATGAATCCTTTTTATGACAATGACGGTTTAGTAACTTTTACCGAAATAGTGCATGATACAAATCCATTCATTGCTGATACCGATGGTGACACTTTACTTGATAGTGAGGAAATTGTGGTATCTGAATCAGTATACAATGTTACAGCTATGTTAACGGATTCAAATTATGATGGAGTATTGGATTTACAAACTGTTCCCTCACAAGGCCAGATAAATCATAAATCAAATCCTTTATTCTTTGACACGGATCATGATGGTTTAAGTGATAAAGATGAATTTGATATTCCAGGTTGTGATGTATATAATCCAGATTCAGATGGTGATACCCTTTTAGATGGTTGGGAAGTATATGCAAACTCATATGGTTGGAATTTAGGTTTAATAAATGATGATTCAATACTTGATCCCGTAAATATACCTACAGATCCTGCAAACTGGGCTGGATTGGATATTGATAATGATGGATTAAATAATACCATGGAATCAATATGTTTTACAGATCCAAGAAACAGTGATACAGATGGAGATGGATTGCCTGATTATTGGGAATTTTACCGTAATTTTGATCCTACAGATGAAACAGATGGTCTATTTGATCATGATAATGATGGAATAGCAACTGGTATTGAATATTCAGTTTACGGTACTCACTGGAATTGGAATGATACTGATTCGGATGGTTTGCTCGATGGTGAAGAAGTAAATACCTATAATACTGATCCTTGGGATTATGACTCTGATAATGATAATATCGATGATTATGAAGAAGTAAATGTAGGTAGTGATGGGTATCTAACAAATCCTAATAATGACGACACCGATAACGATGGACTTTCTGATGGTGAAGAAATAGATGTTTATTTCTCCAATCCACTAAATGCTGATACTGATGGAGATGGGTTGACAGACGGAGATGAAGTGAATATCTACAACTCCAGTCCAACGGATACAGACACAGATAATGATGGCTTACTTGATTGTGATGAAATCTTTCATCATAATACTGATCCCAATAATGAAGATAGTGATTTTGATGGGCTTACAGATGGTGAAGAGTGTGCATATGGTAGTGAAACCGATCCACTAAATGCTGATACTGATGGAGATGGGTTGATAGATGGAGACGAAGTAAATACATATCTTTCTGATCCTACTGCACCAGATTCTG
>JABCTZ010000041.1 GCA_018238155.1 Candidatus Heimdallarchaeota archaeon
AACTTCATCTGACCATGCTGAATTTGGATTTTTTGTTTCGGTAATAACAGAAAATTCTTCTGCTACTATACATTGGTGGTATAATATACTTGTTACAGGGAAATATTCAGCTGCAGGAGTTCTCATGATAAGTGGAACATTAATCTTAATATCCTTGGGAGTTATTATTCGCTCCAAAAGAAAAGCTATTGGAAATCGGAATTAGCTTTTCTACTACATTTTTTTCTCCTTTTACTTTTTATCTATTATAAAAAATCTATTATCCTTTTTTCCTCTCAATATCTCTATCAAATGGCTATTTCATTATGTATCTCTCTTTCCCTTCTCTATCTTTTTATACTTCTCTTTCCATTTCTTAGTAATTATTAACTAACCAAAACCTAAGGAGGTCTATCTGATAACTGTAAAAAAAAGATTGGAAGCAAAAACAAGCTGATCTCAAAGAGCAAATAACAGACGCTATCGTTAAACTTGCCAATCAAACTGAAAAAGCTTGTATCTCAGAGGAAATGCAAAAACATCTCCAATTGATGTCCAAGTTCCACAAATATTCCTATAACAATATTCTGTTAATTCTATGTCAGCAACTGAACGCTTCCCATGTTGCTGGATATACACCTAACAAAGTTGTCAGAATCAATAAGTGGAAAAAGCTCAACCGATTCGTAAGAAAAGGTGAGAAAAGAATTGCTATCTTAGCACCATGCATATACGAAAAGAAACGTCTCGATGTTCAAACAGGCGAGGAAGTCAAGCTTTATCCAATAGATTAGATACAAATTGATACTTAATTTTGATAGTAGGACTAACATTTTTTTCTGCTGTTTTGTACTAGCTTTTTTAGTTTTTGTTGGCTTAAAGAATTTGTATAGGATTTTCCATTGACCCTCATTAAGTCATCTAATCTATCATCTTCAATAACCTTTAAATCTTATTTTTTAAAGACCATGAGTCTTCGTCAATATTTAAGAGTGTTTAAAAAGTTAGTTAAGTTTTAAAAAATATCTTAAATGTTAATATAAAATAATAAAATGCTATTATAATAACAAACGGTATTAATAAATAATATATACTCAACTTCAGTTAAATTTTAAATATGATGGATTATTGTCATATATTAAATGAGAAGCACATAAAAATTGAAGGTATATTCATTGTCAAAAATAAAGAAACTATTTGATAGCAATAAAAAAGAACAAACTGTAGAAAAATCTACAAGGAAGGCTCTAACAAAAACCCCAAAGGATGTAAATGAGATATTTTCTGAAGTTACATCAATGAGAGGAGTGCTTAGTTTAGATATTTTTGATTGGTCAGGAAACATGCTTTATTCTTATTATCGTTGGGGAAAATCAGATAATATTTTAGAAGAAAAGGATTTATTTGAGCTAGTAAATTATATTAGAAAACAACTCAAAAAAATAGGGCAAAAAAAATTACAGTATTTACTTTTAAAATCAGAAGATATGAATATTGTTGTAAATTCAACTGAAAAAATAATTACCATAATCCATTGTGAAAGCAGGACAAAGCTTCCTCTTTTAACAATTCATACTAAAAGAGCTACTATCAAATTATCAAAACAAATTCTTAATGAATGATTTTAAAGTTGTTTAATTTCTTAATAAAAACAAAGAAGTTAAAAAGCTAATGCATCTTAATAATGTTATGCCACAGAGAAGAAAATCAACTACAACACTTACTCAACAAAATCTACAAAGAAATCTACCGCTTGAAAAGTCTGATAAGCCTATACTGAAAGTTTCTATTGCAGGTATTGGTGGAGTAGGTAAAACTACCTTGTGCCAAAGAGCTTTGGGTAGTATATTAGAAGATTATTATTCCAATTATAAAATAACTATTGGTGTACAATTTTTTACTCATAATGTGGTTACAGATATTGGTGAAGTTGTTTTGAGCGTGTGGGACCTTGCAGGTCAAGATCAATTCCAAGAAATTGTTAATCGATTTTTAATTGGTAGTAGTGGAATAATTCTTGCCTACGACAGCACAGACATCAACAGCTATTTTTCTTTACATCATAGATGGATGCCATTAATTGAGGAATTTTGTGATCCAAATATACCAATTATTTTAGTTTCAACTAAAAATGACTTAGAAGATGATAAAGAAGTAGACCCTAATTTAGTGCGTGATTTTATTTCCTCAAAAGAAGAACACAATCAAAACATTATCGAGTTTTTAGAAACTTCATCAAAAAGCAATATAAATGTGAATGAAACATTTGACATTTTGGTTAACAACATAATAAATAAGAAAATTGAAGAGTATCAAAAAAAGAATAACGACGCTAAATTATCCAAGATTGTAAATTAATCTTTACAAGTTTCTTGTGCTTCTTTAATAATTGCAGTAAAGGTTCTGTAAATTTCTAAGAATGATTTTGAGTAATCGAAGCCCAATTTGTAATCTGAAGGTTCAATGTACAATTCCAAAACAATATCTATTGATTTTAAAGGATCTCTTTCTGTTACCATGAAATTGAAATTGAAACCGATTTTATATTTCTCTTCAGCATGTATCTTGTCATTTTTATAATTAGAAATTGTTTCTTTTATTATGTAAAGATTATTGTAATGGAAAATTCTCGGATCGATAAACCGGTATTTTTTAGAGATCAATTCTGTGATTTTTTCAGTAAATTTTTTCAAGTTTTTTTGGTAAATTAGTGAGCTTATATAATGTCTTTCTATTATAGAGTAGGAGATATTTTTTTGTAAAATTTCTTTCATTTTTGTATAAACACTTTTTTCAGTTGTATCTCCTTTGTCTATTTCTTTGAATTTGGTTCTCAAAAAGTTTGCATTCAACTCATCTATTACTTGTATTCTACTGAAAAACAGTAAATTCTTATTTAGCATTAACAATGTGTTATTAAACAAAGTGTATTCTGAAATAGTTCTTGCATATTTGAAGGCATAGAAATCATTATTATCAAAGAAAGAGATGGTATAGGATAAGGGAGTTACATATTCAACAATAACTTCATCTTCTAGTTTGAAGGTTGAAATTTCTTTTAATATATCAATAAGGATATCCTCTCGAGTAAATATTGGTAATTTCTTAAGGTTAAGAGTGAGCTTCTTAACAACAGTTGATGGTTTTCGGTTGATCCATACAGACATTGGTTCTACCGTTTTCTTCTCATCATCTTCAATGTTATCAATAAATTTTCGATAGTAATTTGCTATATTATGATTCATTTGAGAGGCAAGAGGTAAAATAATTGTTAGAAGACCCTGCTCTAAACCATTTATTACTAAGGCGGTTAGAAAGTCCTCTGCTTCTTCAAGAGTAGCTACAGTTGCAAAATCAGTACAATTCTTTAATATTAATTTCATTTGTTCTTCAATTGTCGAGAAAAAAGTTTTTTTATTCTCTGTTGAATGTAATTTTTGAAGAATGGATGAACAATAACTATTTTCGATGCCGTTTTTGACATGATTTTTTGGTAAATTTACAATAAGAGAATCTTCATATAATTCAATATTTTTGGGTTTAGTTCCTATTATTATAGCATTGCTTTTGTTAGTAGTCCAACATTCTACTTGAGATATTCTATGTTTCGTAAAAGCAGTTATTGCTAAACAAGTAGATTCAACTTCAGTTTTTTCTCCAAGGAAGACTATTTGTTGACCAATAATTGCTCCGAAAATTACTTGGGCTAATTGTTCACCTAGTTTTTTATGCAGATAAATAAAACCATTATGTTGTTTAGCATCTAAAAATTGTGCTTTTTCTAATAAATTTGTTTGATGAAGTTCAGCTAAAGTTACAGGACAGCTCACTTTTTGTCGTAAAGCTAAATTTTCATCAAAATAAAGCATAAAAGCTATTTGTTCATCCAAGCATTGATGAATAACTACTACTCTAAAAATCCCACCAATTGCACTATCTTTTTCAGATTTTTTGATTGGAACCTCAATGGAGTTGCCACAATTCTCACAAAGAATATGATGAATATAACCTATTCCATTATCATTTTTAGCATGAATATCATTAATTTTCATCTAAAAAACCTTCAAGTGTAAGATATTTGAATATGAGAATTATAGAAATAACTATTTTATAACCTTTGTTAACAGATTTTTTTTGAAATTAATTAGATAGATTATCAATAATTATTTTCCAGATTTTTTTATGCTCTTCAATAATACTATTTATTCTATTATTGATATACTCACACATGTCCTAAAACTTTGATAACAATTATATTATAGAGTTTTTTCCTTGCGAGAGTAGATATTGAAACAATACTATTCAGAAATGATATGATATCACGGATACATGAGAAACGATTTTTTTTAAATTATAAACAAGACTCTTTTTAACTTTAAACTAGTGAAAATTAAAAGCATATTTTATTTTTTCTCCGACATAATTTTTTTTTCAGCAATATTTATTATTGTATCTTCCCTTTGTATCTATTGAATAGTTCTTTTTCTTGAATTATTCAGAGGAGTGGAAAGAATTTGGAAAGAATTTGGAAAGAATTTGGAAAGAATTTGGAAAGAAAGCAGGGCTAATGGTATTTATTATGATCGTTTTTTTAGCAATACCTGTTGTAACAACATCTGCACAGAATGCTATGAAAGGGGATCCAGTAATCATCTGTGTATCTTCTGAATTGATACGTGCAAAAGAACGAACAGCAAGAACAGAAGATGCTTCGTTTGGAGATATCATCTTTCATTTGGATGTGCAATTAAAAGCAGTGAAACATTTCACCTCAACAGCGAATGCTACGTTAAGGTTCAAGGATATTGCTAGTTTAGCAGTAGAACAAACGATGACCGGAGAAAAAAATGAGCCGAAAATACTGCAAAGCCAAACGACCTGGAATGCTATGAGACGTGGAAAAACACAAAGTGCTCTTCAACCGTTCGCAATTACAGGTTTCCAGCGTTTACCCGAAAGAATAGCCTTTGAGTTGGATATTACTTATAGAAATCCCAACGACAATGAGCTATATGTCACGACATTATCAATCATCCCAGGGATTCCTGATGCAACGATTGATATAACATATATCTCTGATCCTCCAAATAGACCAAAGGGAGATGTTGTACCAATTACCATTAAAGTAAAGAACACTGGTAGTGAATACGCTATCGGATTATTTGTTGCAGTTAGAGTAAAGTCGATAGGAGCCGGAACAACTATCCATCAACCGTATATTAATGGTGCTTATGATAGTATCGTTTTACGTACATCTCGAACAGTCTTAACTATGTGGGAATTTATGGCTCCACAATCAGAGATAACTATCAATTTTAACATAGCTTGTGTTAGTTATTCAAATGGTGCGCTGAATATTGGGTTATGGGAAATAATTCAAGTGGAAGCTTATGCATATAATTCACCAACAGTATATTCAAATGCCATCGTTGATCCTGAATTTAGTGTTACTGCAAAAAGTAAAAATAACGGACCACATGCAGTCTTTATCTACTATCTTTGGAACTCAGGTGGCACAGGTAATAATTGGGGTGGGGATAATCCGAAGAATTATTTTGTCAATGGCTTTGGAGATGTTAAAGCAGGATTATGGCGATTTAGCACCTATGATAGCAATATACCTGTCCTTATCAATCCAATGATTGCTTATGATGACCACACCTGGAGTATACCTTTAGGGATGCATAGCACTACACAAATGATAAACAACGGAAGAGTTCATGTAGCATCAAAACTGGGAATCAACGAATGGAAAATAGCAGGAGGACAGTCATTTCGCAAAAATTGCGGATTTGATCTTATCTTAATGTTAGCAGGTAAAAGAGGTGATGTTGCTGGCTTGGCTTCAGGTAATTGCGCCGTTGCTTGTAAATGGAGAGCTGGTTTACCATCAGGTCCTAATTGGAGAAAAAATATTGATGGTATTGTACAACACGAAGTTTCTCATTTGTTTGGATGTAGGGATGTTATTGGTGGACATCAAAAAGTAGAATGTATAATGGCATATTTTTATGTGAAAATTTGGATTTTTGATTATTTTCATTCCTACATATATGAACATGCAACAAGAACTTGGGGACACCAAGAAAATCATTGGCATAGTTCTTGTACTTGTCAGTCTGACTTTAATACCGGCTGGGAGTATTACTATACAATAAATTTAGATTAAAAAATATGAGGAAAACAAACATGATTAAAAAGGAAATAATGAACAACAACGGATTTCGAAAGAGGAAGAATGCGAAAATAACAACAATAATGGCATTCTTCTTGGTAGTTATATTCACCATTAGCATTTTCAACGCTATTCCTACCTGTTTTGCTGCTACTTCAAGCTCTTCTAGTTTATCTATAACAGAAAGAATCTTTGAAGAACGATTCGTAGATAATGAATCTATACAATTAATAACGCTAACTTATTTTCGCGACACAATCATTCATATCAACATCACTGTTCAAATACAATCAAATTCAAGTGTGTATATTTACCCTCTAGGAATACATCGAGAAGATTTTTCACCTCAACAGACTAACACTACACTTGCGCCAGGGAAATCGTTTGCTGAGAGTTATAAATTTACCGGTAATGCCGCTGGAGGGTTCTTCTACTTTTGTAATTGTACACTTGTTAATAGTAATGCAACTGTTCTATGGTGGTATGATGTTATTTATTCAGCAAAACCAGATAACGGATTCATTGGTATAGACTTTCTATTCATCCTCGGAGCAGTTATTCTTTCAACAATGGCTTTTGTGTTCATCGCAAAAAGAAAATCCAACAAAAAGAATGAGTGATCATTCTTCCCCCTTTACTTTTTTTCTCCGACATAATTTTTTTTCAGCAATATTTATTATTGTATCTTCTCTTTATATCTATTGAATAGTTCTTTTTTTTTGAATTATTTAGAGGAGTGGAAAGAATTTGGAAAGAAAGCAGGGCTAATGGTATTTATTATGATCGTTTTTTTAGCAAAACCAATATAATTGGCATATATTTTATGCTCCAGCTACATAAATAATTTTCTAGTAAATAAAAAAGGTGATAATATGAAAAAAATATACAAAGGTACTTACCAAGGGAGAACAAAAGATATTTTACAGCTGATTCTTATCTTATCTATCTGTATTTTTATACAGATACATTCTACTACTGGGTATTCATTTAACCCTACTAAAAAAGCCTTGACAAATTCATATACTGAAAAGATATTTTTTATTAAATGGAATTCTGCGAGAGAACTTAACTCCCCACATCTTTATCCTGGTGGTGCGATTTTCGTGAATTATACCGTGTCAGTAAATTCCAATTCAAATGTCTCCTTTATCACGTTCTTTGATGATGGAATTACTTGGACACCATTAAAAAATAACTTTACTTTGGTTCCGGGAGAAAACTCTTTTCAAACATCTACCATGGTAAGGAGTAGTTATGATAGCATTGCTGCTTTATCTTACAATACTGTTATATTAACCGAAAACTCCAATGCTACAGTTATTTTTGGTTATAATGTCATCAATTCAGGAACAGATCCTATTTCTCTTCCTACAGGTATTTTTCTTTTTGGCTTCATTGTTCTTTCAAGTATTATTTCAATTACTAAAAAAAAGAGAAATAAGACACATTAGTCTAGATTCTCTTTTCATTTTTGTTAAATATATAAATAAATCACGGTTATAATTTTTCATTAATAAACAAAGTAAAAGCTAATAGGTCGTAGAAAAATATCATCACAAGAACGATTAGCGTTTTTAATGAGCTATTTTTTCTATGGGAATAGTAATTTTGAAATTATTTAGACAAATTTTCAATTATTATTTTCCATATTTCTTTTAGCTCTTCTGCAACACAATTTTTTGGCATTTCCAATATACTCTTACGTGCAATGATACTTTGAGGAACAATTGTATCATAAGGTATTTTTCCGGCAAGGACAATACCATTTTCTTTACAGAATTTCTCTATTTCTTGAGTTATCCGTTCATTCAAATCGCTTTTATTTATGCATACAAGAGCTTTTACGTTAAAATGGATTGTCACATCTAGAATACGTTTTAGGTCATGAATTCCACTTAACGTTGGTTCCACAACAATGAGTGCTAAATCTACTCCGGTTATTGAGGCGATGACAGGGCAACCAATACCTGGAGATCCATCAACAATAACATATGTTAGGTTTTTTTCTTCAGCAATTTTGCGAGCTTCTTTTCTTACTGTGTCTACAATTCGTCCGGAAGAGCCTTCACCAATTTCCATATTTGCATGGACAAAAGAACCGAAGCGTGTATTTGATATTAATATTCTTGCAGATAAAAATGCTTCAAGAGTCAATGCTTTTTCAGGGCAAACACGTATACAGAGACCGCATCCTTCACATCGATATCTATCATATGTATCTGCAGTGATAGCATCAAATTGACAATGTTCTCCACACAAATTGCATTTTTTGCATAAATCTTCATTACGAACAACTTTCTTGGAAATGTTCAAATCTGTTGTAGAAATTATTTCTGGGTGAAGTATTAGATGCAAATCAGGTGCATCTACATCTGCATCAGCCATTACAGCACTACCTTTTGCCAGATAAGCTATCCCTGCTGCAACTGTTGTCTTTCCTGTACCTCCTTTCCCACTAATAATTGTAATTTGTTTAACCATTAAATTTAACTCTCCTCTCGATTTCTGCATATAAATTTTGGAATCGTTTTTTCCATTCAGGCATTATTTCCACTAATGATTTTCCTTCAGAATAAGCCTTAGCAATTTCTTTTTCAAAAGGAATTTTCATTAATATTGGTATATCTTCCTTTTTACAGAATTCTTCTACTGAATTATCCCCGCCCAATCCGTCACGATTAATGATCACTCCAAAAGGTATTCCTAGACTTTTAACTACGTTTACTGCAATTGTTAAATCATACAGACCAAAAGGAGTTGGTTCAGTAACTAATATGCAATAATCAGTTTCATTTATTGTTTCAATGACAGGACATGAATTTCCCGGTGGGGCGTCTAATAGAGCAATAGAGTTGTTTTTAATTTTTGATTTTACTTTTTGAATGACAGGTATTCCTCTTGGAATTCCAATATCTAATAATCCATTAACAAATTCGATGGAATCATATGCTTTCCCAATATTAATTTCACCTACACAGAATCTCTGTTCTGAGATTGCATCTTCAGGACAAACAAATTCACATGCTTTGCAGCTCATACACAATTCCTTGAAAAAGATAATAGTATTTGGTAAAGCTACCAATGAATTAAACTCACATGCTTCAGCACAAAGACCACATTTTGTGCATTTTTCATCATCAATTAAAGGATTGTAAACAGTAACGCTTTCTGTTGTCAATATTGTTGGTTTAAGGAAAATATGTGCATTTGGTTCTTCTACGTCACAATCAAGAAATTGACATTCTTGTAATGAGATTGCGAGATTAATTGCTACTGTTGTTTTTCCAGTGCCACCTTTGCCACTTGCTATGCTAATTTTCATATTGTTTGCCTACTATGCTTGATTTTCATAATAAAAGAAATTAAAAAAGAAAAAAAGAGTAATTCTGTTAGTGTTTGCTTTCAGTACAGCCATCTGTTTCAGAGGCCATTGTAAGCTCTCCTTTATTATAAGATTCTAAAGCTTCTTTCACTTGAACACGTTGAGTAATAAATACTCCAATGTTAAGTTCATTGAATAAATTGATAGCTTTTCTTCCAAGTCCTTTACAAATAAGAACATTTATTTTACTATTTTGTAAAGTCACAGGTGCAGAGTTTTTTCCTCCAAAATGTTCACCAATATTTTCAAGAACGGAAACATCATTGTTTTCTGTATCAACTACTGTATATAGTGGTGCTCTACCAAAATGGTCTGCCATTGTTGCTTCTAATTTTTTATCGTCCATTACAGGGAATGCTATTTTCATTTTAATCAAACTCGTTTTTTTTACTGATTGCGTCCTCTTCCTTGTCCCATACCGCGACCACCACCCATTCCAGTGTGTCCACTATTAGATGGTCCAGTTGCTTGGGGTAATTCTTTATTTTTAAGTTTAGCTAGTGCATCATTTATTGATCCGCTAAAAATATACGTCTCGATTTTTGCTGCATTGAGTGTCATAAATGCATTTGGTCCATATTGATTAGAAATAACTGCATCTACTTTGTGTTTAGCAATTATTTGCGCTGCCATAGTTCCTGCTCCATGACCTTCGTATTGAGCTTTATTTTCAAAAGCTTCAAATGACATATCATTCAATTCAACGATAATAAAATGACTACATCGTCCAAATCTTGGATCTACGGGTCCTTCTAGATTATCATTTGTTGCTGGTATTGCTACTCTCATTCGTATCACTTTGTATTAGATAGTACTATTATATTATTAATTAATAAATTAAATAGAAATTCTTCTGAATTATCTTTTCAATTATCTTAATCGTTTTAGTTTTTGTTTCAAATCTTTTAACTCAGTTTCCAAGTCATTTATCTGGTTAGCGAGTGTATTTCTTTCTTGTTTAGGATTCTCTTCAGTGAAATTCTGGAAGGTTTCTTGCCAATATTTACTACTTGGTGTACCTGCAGAATAATCTTTCAGAAATTCATCCATTTGCCCTGTTTTTTGTAAATATGTTGCACAAGGACCCATACCTCTTCCTAATCCAATTCTATTTCCTCTACTTGCAAAGCCAGGTGAATTTCCATTCTTGATCCATCTAGGTGTACCAGTTAATTCATACATTCTTCTATGTCTGCCGTTTTGATTGTTTCCTCTGCCATTTCTCATAATGTTCACGATTACACTATTTTTGTGTAATGCCACATAATTCACTTTTGCTATTTAAGGCTTTTTGTTCATATGCACAAAAAGATAATAAGCTTCTTAAGGGTCAATTAAGCTACAATTGTATAGAAAAACAGATTGGTGATTATATGAGAAACTATCGCTGTCGAAGGGGACGAAGGATGGGTCCAGAAGAGGATTATATGCAACCGATGCGAGGAAGACCTCTCAAAGAAATAGAAATTGAGGCTTTCCCAAAAATAGAAAGAGTTGTACCAAGTCCCCAAATATCTGATGAAACAGTTTTTTTATCAATAGCAGAATATGAAGCGTTACGTTTAGTAGATCTTGAAGGTTTGAATCAATTTGATACAGGAAATTCAATGAACGTATCTAGGGGAACGATATGGCGATTATTAGATTCAGGAAGAAGAAAATTGATTCAAGTTATAGCTGAAGGCAAGAATCTAGAAATTGAAAAACAATAATAATGTTAGAAATAGTTATTTTTATAAAGAAAACCTTTATGAAATATTATTTACCAGTTTAGGTTAATTAAAATCAAATGAAACATTTGACAATTACTAAATTTTAAAGATTGGTTACTAATTGAGAGATTTCAATGTCCGCTGAAAAAACAGAAAAAATTGATGATAATAAATTGAAGGAAAACATTCGAAATTTAATTGGTAATAAAGATGAGATAAATTTAGAATGGCTAAAAACGGTTACTCAAGCTTCTGCAGCAGAAATATCAAAGCTTATTATACAAGAATTCGGTTTAGTAGTTTTAGATGGGATGATTTATTCTAAGGAAAAAGCTGAAAGAAAATTAAAGCAGATGCAAGAATCCGCTCAAACGGTTGTTGATAGAGAAGCTTTTCGTAAAGGTCCAGTAGATATTGATATGATGAAATTGCGAGAAAGACTATGGACTGCGAGATTTAGTGAAAAAATTTTAGGGCAAAAAAGACACCAATTCTGTCCTATTTGGGCTTTTTTGGAGGGGCAAAGTAGTAGCATTATTCTTAGATATGATTGGATTTCTCGATTGGATAAAGCAGAGAAAGATGGACTTTACACTAATCTTAAAACTTATGATCTGGTGGAGCTTATTGATGAAATCGGTGAGAACTATAAAGGAAGAGCTAGGGTTGTTTTCGCAAAAACACATCCAAGAAATACTACGTTATTTAATAATAAATCAATGTGGATTCTCTTTTTAGTGGCGGAAGCTGAAGGAGGTATAAGACTAGAAGGTTTGGATATGATCAATATTCTCACTCTTTCCACCAAATTTAGATCTCGGGAAGTTGCCTTTAAATGTTTAAGTGAATATATCGAGTTTATTAATTTCATCGTGAATGATCCTTCAATATTTGAAGAAGTAATTATAGCAAAATAGCTCTCTTCTTTAACACATTGGAAAAAAAAACGAACAGTTTATTCCTCAACAAATTTTTTTAACAATGTATCAAAAAACAAACGTAATTCTATTTGTGAGTGGGTATTTTCACGCATACAATAAATAGCAATATTATTACAAAGATAACACTTTCGTTTAGTTTCTCTTTCAATATGTGAATCAGAATTGGGACCCAATACGTCAATATCCAATAATCGACCAATGGTAAAATTTTCTTCAAAATCTATTGAGGATTTTTTAACTTTTACCGGACCATCTTTTGCTAAGAAAAATGCTTCAGGACCTAGAATAGTTTCATTTTGCTCTAAAAGAGAGATCTCTTTGTGATTTTTTTTCATGTAGCTACAATAACTAAATTTACTTTTCTGGAATGCTTCTCTTATTTCAAGAGAGTTCTTAGGCCAAGAAGGGATATTAAATTTGAAGCTAATTATGGTGGATTTATACTCCTGTTTAAAGTTATGCTGCTTAATCCAGCGAATCTCTTTAGCTCGCAGAATCTGTTTTTGAATAGCTTCAATTTCGGTCATAGAAATCACTCTTATTTTACTATAAACAAAACAAGTCTTTAGAAATTTTTCTCAAAAAAATGGAAAGAAGAAATCCTTGTGGATTTTCTCTCAAGTCACTTTTTAATTTGACGTATAACATCAAGAATCGTTCCATCACGATGTTCGATTACTGCGACAATTCTATCTTCAAATGGAATAGGATCAGGAGCTCCACCTACCAACTCAAAAGCGATATCCCGGAGTGCTTCGATTTTCATGAAATTAATCTCATTTAACTTCACTAGCTTCGTGTAATACTTGCATTTAGGATTAATAGCAACACCATAATCGGTTACTACCACATCAATATTCATACCTGGTGAAGTAACAGTTGTTACACGATCAATAACAACTGGATTACGTCCTCGTAAGAGAGGTAAAGCAACAATTGTTAATTTTGCTCCTTCTGAAGTGTCTTGATGACCACCAATACCATGCAATATTCGACCATCAGATTCAGTAACTACATTGACATTATAGTTTATGTCAACTTCTGTCGCACCTAAAACAACAGTATCAAGAACGTTAACTGCTGCACCACTGCTATGAATATTGGCATATTGTGAAGCACCAATTCCAATATGATTTGGGTTATTTTTTAGTGACTGAATAGCTATTTTATCAAAAGCTTGAACATCTAAAATTCGAGTAAACAATCCTAACTCAAGCATTTCGACAAGAGCAGAGGTAGATCCTCCCATGCCAAAAGAACCTTTGATATCTAATTCCTTCATTCGCTCACTTAGGTACTTCGTTACTGCTAAAGTAATACCTCCAGCTCCACTTTGAAATGAAAAGCGGTCTTTTAATAAACCAGAGCCTTCAATGACTTTGACACATGTTTTAGCAATACCCAAGCGTATAGGGTCTCGAGTAATTCTTGTTGTTCCAGAGACAATACCATCAGGATCTCCAATTGGTTCCTTTATCACAACAACATAATCAACATGGTTTTGATTGATAAAGATATTATTGCAAGGAAATGGTACAAGATTATTAGTAACAGCTATAACCATATCTGCAAATTGTGCGTCAGGCACCATATAACCCAGAGGACCACAAGCTTGTTCTCCATCTACTCCATTAAGATTACCAAACTCATCGGCTGTTGGAGCACCAATAAAAGCAACATCTATTTTGCAATCTCCATCCTCGATTGAACGAGCTCGTCCTCCATGAGATCGAACTGTAAGAATACCTTTCAGCTTTCCACGAGAAATTGCATCTCCAACGGGACCGGTAACCCCACAACTGATATTTGAAATTGTTCCATCTTCAATATATTTTACTAAAGGAGCATGAACTGGATGAATGGATGAAGGTGCTAGAGTGATATTTTTTATTCCTTTTTCAGCAATTTTCTTGATGACTAAATTCATTAAATTGTCTCCACCTCTAAAATGATGATGAAAACTAATAGTCATACCATTTTTTAATTCCGATTTTTCAATAGCTTCATCAATTGATTGCAAAAGCTTTGTTTCACCTGGCAATCTTCTTCTAATTCTAGTAGCTGCTTTATGAGTTGGCATTGTATATTGTCCTAAGCCCATAAATGGCTGAAGTTTGCGCCCTTTGATTTTTTTTGGAATGTTTCTTCCAACGATATTTTTAGTGAATTCCATACTAAATACCCTCTAAATTATCTCTTTCTCCCTGCTTTTGCACGTTTCAAAATCCTTTCAGATCTCTTCACAACGGGAACATCAATCATTCTATTATCCACACAAATAACACCCACACCTTGCTCTTGAGCAATTTTATAAGCACCTACAATTCTTTCTGCTCGTTCTATTTGCTCCTCAGTAGGCATGAATGATTTATGAATTAATTCAATTTGACTTGGGTGAATACATGCTTTTCCGTCATATCCTAACCGAACTATTTTCTTTGTTTGAAGTAATAAACCAACATTGTCTCTGATGTTTGTGTAAACAGTATCATAAACTTGAATACCTGCTCCCCGTGCTGCTAGGAGTAATTTTGATCGAATGTACAATAATTCTTCTCCCTCAACAGTACGTTCCGCGCCTAAATCTGCTGTTAAATCTTCACCACCAGGGCTTATTCCAACGATTCTATCACTAGCTAAAGCAATTTGTTCAGCTTGTAGAACACCCCAAGCAGATTCGATAATTGGAGTTAATTTTACTGTACCAATTGCCATACCATTTCTTTCTTCGATATTGGCCATTTTATCACATATTTCTAGTATTTGTTTATGCGTTTCGGCTTTTGGTAAAACTATTGCATAAGGTTTTGTGGGGATAATTTCATTCAAATCATCTTCAAAAAATTCTGTCCCTAAAGGGTTAATTCTAACTGTTACTTCTGTTTCACCGAAATTCAGTGCTTTAAGTGCATTACGAACCAATATCCTTGCAGAGTCTTTCTGATTGATAGCAACACCGTCTTCCAAATCAAATATTACTTGATCTGCACCAAAGAGAGGAGCATTTCGAATCATTGCAGGATTATTGCCTGGAATGTAAAGGCGAGTCCTTCGTATTTTTGTTACATCTTCAATAGTTCGTTTTATAATTTTAACATCTTTTGCCATTCCTATACCTCCTTTTGAACAGCTCGACTCAATGCTGTTTCCGTTCGGGCTTTTATTGTGAACCCTAAAGCTCCTTTGTCAATTGCTTGAATATTTACATCTTCTACTTCAAATTCCTTTATTATAGATTCAATTTCTTCACGAATTTTTCTACCATATTGAACTGAAGAAGATGATTCAAGATTTATTACTATACCAGTACCAGTTTTCCCCTTTTTTACAGTAACTAGAATATCTTGAGATTCAAGGGTTCCGGCTTGTGTTGAACGAAGAATTTTCACAATGATTATCTCCAAATACTTTTTGAGCAAATTACTTTTTTTCTTATGAAAGAGTTGAAGTCAAGTGAAAATTCACTCAACACTCTTCAATTTCTTTTTGCTTTTCGACCTTTGCTTTTACTAAAGGTAGTGCTCCACCTTGTTTGAGCATGTCAATTTCTTTGAATGAAAGGTTTACGCTTGTTGCAAAAGTAAATCCTTTCGTTGTATTTTCAACTTCAATCTCAGAGATTCCCTCTTTCAATTGATCTAAATTCTTTATTACTAAATCGTCGCTTTGTTCTATTTTATCGTAAATGGTTTCATCTTTGAACTCTAATGGAAGCATTCCCCATTGTATTAGATTATCTCGATGTATTCTCGCAATGCTTTTTGCAATCACCGCACCAAGACCGAGCCACATCGGTGCAATTGCTGCATGTTCACGACTTGATCCTTGTCCGTAATTGCTTCCACCAACAATAATGAATACTCTTCGCTTGTTTTGTGGATTTAATGCTAATGCTCGTTCTACAAAAGTGTCATCAACAGGATTGAAAACAAATTGGGCAATTGCAGGAATATTTGACCTTAAAGGTAGCACCTTTGAACCTGCCATCATTATATCGTCTGTTGTGATGTCATCACCAGTTTTAAGCAATACAGAACCTGTTATTTGATCCACTAAAGGATCATTTATTGGACAATCGACAATATTGGGCCCTTTAACAATACTAACAACAGCTCTTTCATTGTCATCTTCTAATGGAAAGATGAACATATTCTTCGAAGTGATGAATTGATCCGGTTCGTTGAAAACTTCTGGACTAATGTCTTTTTCCTGTAAGGGATCAACAAATCTTCCTCGAACAGCAATTAATGCAGCTGAAGCAGCACTCATAAGATAAGAACCGGCAGATTTTTCTCCAGATCTTCCAAAGAAGTTTCTGTTGAAAGTTCGACAAGATATGCTATTAGTAGGAGGTGTTTGACCCATTCCTATACATGGTCCACAAGTACACTCTAACATTCTTGCACCAGTTTCAAGGATATCTGCAAGTAATCCATCTCGAGCAATTTGTGTTACTACGTTTTTTGAACCTGGGGATATTGTTAAGCTGATATGTGGAGCTACTGCTTGTTTTTTCATCACAGATGCTGCAGTTGCTAAAGCAAGATATGAAGCATTTGTACAAGAACCAATACAGACTTGATCCACTTTTAAATCTCGAGAGTATAAACGTTCGATGTGTTCCTTGATATCTGTATGTACCTTTTCAGGCATATTTTTCACTATTTCATTAATAGGAGTACGTTCGACAAGTTTGCGTATGGAAACAACTGAACCTGGGCTATGAGGTAATGCAACATTTGGTTCAAGTTTTGATAAATTAATTTCAATAACTTGATCATATTTTGCATCTTTGTCAGCTTCTAATGGTGTATAATCCTCTCCCCTTCCTTGTGCTTTAAGAAAGTGTTGAGTTATTTCATCACTTGGAAAGATAGAAGTAGTTGGACCCAATTCGGCACCCATATTTGTAATTGTTGCTCTTTCCGGAGCAGTTAAATCTTTAACACCAGGACCAGAATATTCGAAAATTGCTTTTCTACCACCACGAACGCCTTTCATTTTTAGCAGCTCAAGAATAACATCCATTGCTGTAACCCATGGTTTTCGCAGTTTCCCTGAAAGATGAACTTTTATTATATTGGGATATTTGAGTTCGAATGGTTCGCCTGCCATTGTTGTTGCAATAACCAATCCACCAACACCAATTGCTAATGAGCCAACTCCACCTGCGGTGGGCGTATGTGAATCTGAGCCTAAGAGAATCTTCCCGGGAGCAGCGAAATTTTCAAGATGAACTTGATGAATAATGCCATTTCCAGGACGAGATAAAATAGCTCCTTTTTTTGCAGCGATTGAGCGCAAAAACTGATGATCATCAGCATTTCTAAAGTCAGTTTGTAAAGTATTATGATCAATATAGGATACTGCCAAAGGAACTTTAATATCTGGAATATCAATGGCTTCGAATTCCAACCAAGCCATTGTTCCTGTAGCATCTTGTGTGATACATTGATCAACTTTAACAAATACCGGGTCACCAGGTTGATATTCTTCAACCTTCTTTCCAGAGATATCATGTGCTTCCAGTATTTTTTGGACAATATTTTTACCAGTCATTATATTGTCTACCTTCTTGAGTAATTATTTCATAGATTAGTTATGATTGCTTCTGCAAATTCAGAAGTACCAATTGGTTCAACATCACTTAATTGTCTAGCAATATCATAAGTAACCTTTCTCTGAGCGATTGCTTTTTCAACACCAGAATTGATTATTTCTGCTGCTTCAGTCCAATCCATGTAATCAAGCATCATTATTGCTGAATAGATTACTGAACCGGGATTGACTTTGTTTAATCCCGCATGTTTTGGTGCAGTTCCATGTGTTGCTTCAAAAACAGCTGCTTTATCACCAACATTTGCTCCTGGAGCAAAACCTAACCCACCAACTTGTGCTGCAAGTGCATCAGAAATATAATCACCATTTAAGTTTGGCAAGGCAAGAACACCATATTCAGCTGGACGGAGAAGTATTTGTTGAAACATAGAATCAGCGATTCTGTCACTTATCATAACTTTTCCTTCAGGTATTTTACCATCGAATTTATCGTAAACCTCTTTTTCGGTTATAACTGAATCAGCGAATTCTTCAGCAGCTAATTTGTAACCCCAGTCTTTGAATTTACCTTCAGTAAATTTCATAATATTGCCTTTGTGAACTAAAGTTACTTTATCAAATCCTTTCTCAAATGCATAATTAATTGCCATACGAACTAATCTGGAAGTGTTAGCCCAAGACATTGGTTTAATACCAATACCAGATTCCATTGTGATATTCTTTCCAAGTTTATCATTAAGAAAAGTAATTAGCTTCTTTGCATCGGCAGATTCAGGCTCAAATTCAATTCCCGAATAAACATCTTCAATATTTTCTCTGAAAATAACCATATTGACATTTTCAGGATGCTTCACTGGAGCAGGTACACCTTTGATATGTTTTGCCGGTCGGATACAAGAATAAAGGTCTAATTTTTGTCTAATAGCAACATTTAGGCTTCTAAAACCACCACCAATAGGTGTTGTCAATGGTCCCTTAATAGCAATGACATGATCCACAATAGCATTTAGTGTATCTTTTGGTAAGTAAAGATCTCTCAATACTGCTGGGTCGAGCTCACTTAATTGTTCATCAGAATATTCTGCAGCATAGATTTTTCGTGCTTTGTCACCAGCAAATATTTCAAACCAAATGATTTCCTTTTTGCCATTGTAAGCTTTTTTAACTGCTGCATCAACTACTTTTTTCATTGCATCCATGATTTCTGGACCTATTCCATCTCCTGCAATATATGGTATAATAGGTTTATCAGGAACAATGTTTTTCCCACTATCATCTTTTGTTATTTTTTCTCCTGTTTTTGGTGGAGTTATTTTGTCATAGCCGCTCATGAGATATCCTCACATTGGAAATTTATTTTTTTGAATACTTTTGTACAAAAGTAACATGTATCCGAATGACCCTTTCAAAACGAGTTACATTTAAAATTATCCATTAATATTTATTAAAAAAAATCTGAACGTGCTTGTTTAAATAGATGTTTGAAAAATCAAATTGCTATTAAACAAATCATTTTTTTTTATTATTAATAGAATAGTTATTTTTACATTGTGAACAATAGAAGAAGCGTTTTGGCAAACAATTTATAAGTCTCTAAACGTAAAAAGAACTAATTTGTTGAGAAAGTAATTTTAGTTTGAGTAAAAAAAACAGGTTAAAAAACTAAAATGGTGAAAAAACAAATGGGTCAAAAAAAAGTCGCTTTATTAACTTGTGCAGCTGCAGATATTCCTCCGGAATTAGAGAAGAAATATCAGATTACAATAGCTCCTGTATTGCTTAATTTTGAAGAAAAGTCATACAAAAGCTATGGTATTGAAAAGGGATTAACATGGGAAGAATTTTACAGAGTATCAGAAAACGAAGTGCCATCAACCGCTATTCCAGGACCAGGACACTTTAAGAAAGCCTTCGATGAAGCCTTTGAAATCGCTGATTCCGTAATAGCTATTTTTATCTCACATAAAATGTCAGGAATGTTTCAAACTGCAACAAAAGTTGCAGATGAGTTCTTCAAAGATAAAGATGTTTCAGTTTATCATGGTGGAGTCTCTTGTGTAGGAACAGGAGCACTTGTAATTGAATGCTGTAAATTAGCTGAACAAGGTAAATCTAAAGCTGATATTGTTACCAAGCTAGAAGAATGGATTCCCCAAGCTAATTATTCAGGTATCATTAACACTCTGGACAATCTTGTTAAAACAGGTAGACTATCAAAAGCGAAAAAATTCTTTGCTGATATGCTAAAGTTCAAACCTGTACTTGGATACGTTGATGATGAGCTACATGTTTATGGAAACATTCGTGCAGATGATAAAATAATTATTTCTCAAATGAAGAAATTTGGTCAGAAAGCAATAGAGAATATTCATCCTGGAACAAGCACTCTCATTGTAAATCATTCACGCTGGTCCGAAGCAGGAAATGAAATAGCTGATTTCCTTAGAAAACTACCAAACCACAATGTTGAAGTCATTGTTCAAGAAACAGGTGTAATTAACTCATTCTACACAGGAAAAAAACTATTAGCTCTAGGTTACATAGGTAAATATGATCATAAATGGTTAATGAATACTAAATAATTCATTTTCCATCTATCTTCTTTTTTGTTCTTTATTTGATTGGAAATCGATCAGTTCTGAATAATTAATTGTCAAATACTTGAATTATATTTGTTATAACTACAAAAAGAATTATCTAACAATACAAATGTTAATTTAGTGAACGCATTAATAAATTTAGTAAAAAAATTAGCGAATATCTTAGAAATAAAAGGTTGAGTGAAACAAAATGAAAGACAAAGAATTTGAAGATGTATTAGGCAAGAACATTCAAGCCACAGTAATAGATGGTATAATCTATCTCAAGATAGACCCATCAAAAAGACTAGGTGAATCTAAATCTGGTAAATCAGAAATAGTTGCTACCACAAGTGGCAATGTAAATTATGCAGGTATCAAATTAGGTATCAATGCCTACCTCCCAAAAACAAAAGTATCAAGCGATGAATAAAATCGCTTTTTTTTATCCTACCTCTTACTCATTATAAAAAACAATCACAAAAAATAAAAAAAAATGAAATTAGATAAAATCTAATTTCTTCGCTTTTTAATTATGACAAGTGTTACTAGGAAAGCTAAACCAGCAGTAAATGCTAGGATTCTAAACCCCGGTAAAATAATTGATTCAGGTGGTGTTGTTGTTGGTGAATTTTCTGGCAGAGGATCTAAATCAGGATAAATCAGAGCAATTCTTAATCCACCAAAACCACTTGCAATGTAAACAGTGTTATCAATAACTTCTACACCATAGAAATAATCAATTTCTCCAGCAGAGAATGAGCCTATTTCTTCAATAGAATATGCACTTCGAACATCGAGAACCTTAAGACCATTAAAGCCAAGAGCGACATAGAGTAAACTATCTTGAATAGCAATATCTTCTATCCTCCATGAATTCAGACCGGTGAAATTCGATGCATAAGTTGGGTTGGACACATCTGAAATATCAACAACTTCTAATAAATCATCACTAGATAAGAACAATAAATCTAAGTAAGAGTACATTTTTTCAGTATAACTTAGTGTCTTATAGCTATTTATTGCATTTATATCATTTAAATTAGAAGCATCTAAGATATGCACAGTATAAGTAGTATCTAACAGATAAATAATTTCATTGAACACTTGTATATCTCTAAGAGAATCATCAAGGTCTGTATAGGTTGAATATACCGTTATCATTGTCGGATCAGCTATATTCATAATCTGTAGATTTTCCGCTTCGAGTACGTAAAGGATATCGTTGCTAATACAGAACGAACTAGTATAGCCTATTGAAGTAATATTCATTATTAGTTGTGGGAAAAGTGGATTAGCTATATCGAAAATCAGTATACCGGTCATATCTAAAACATAAACATAACTCTCATAGTATTCTATTTGTGTTGTAAATGTATAGCCATCCCATTGACCTAATCCAAGTGGGCTGTTTGGATTTTGAACGTCAACTGTACTTAAAGTGATATTTCCATTTGAGATAAATGCAACATCTTCACCTATTGCTAAATCAAATGCATAACCAATTATTCCATATGCTAAGACTTTATTAGGACTACTAGCATCAGAAATATTATAACCTAGAAGTCCATTTGGTGCATCAATAAAGTATAAAGAATCACCATTTAGTTTTATTCCAGTAACCCAACCATCAAAGGATGTTTCAATAGTAGACACTAATACGGGTACATCCAAATTTGTTATATTGAGAATTTCGACACCATCTCTTTCATCTGCAACGTAAATTAGCTCCTCCTTAGAAGCTATATCAAGTGCAATTCCTCCGTTATCAAAAGATCCTTTAGCTATTGGTGAACTTATATCCGAGATATTGTAAATTGCTATACCATCTGTGTTTTTTGCTAAATAGATAATATCATCTTCGATTTCTACTTGATTTACAGTCGAACCATCATCATTTTCAAAGATTATTTCTTCAGAAATAGGGTCTGTTACATTTAATATCATGAAACCATGGTTGATCATTGCTAGATATGCGATGTTGTTTTTTACAGTTACACTTTGCACATCAATAGTTGCACCCGTTCTTGTGTTTATAACACCAGGCGTATATGGATCAGATACATTTACAAAAACAAGACCATCACCTCCACATGCAACAAAAGCAATTTTATCCTCAACAAAAACATCGTGAGTAATTGTTGCATTTAAGAGCAATGTTCCTGTAATGAAAGGCGAAATAGGGTTTGTTGCATTAACAATAATCAAGTTTTGATTTTCGTCAGCTACATAAACAAAACCATCATCAACATGTAAATTAGCAACTGATTCACCTAAACGAATAACACTTTTCTTTACAACGGCAAATGGATTAGAAATATCAAAAATCAATAATCCATAATCCATTTGGCCATGCTAAAACATAAGCAAGATCATTTTCAATTTCAACTTTACTTCCAAGGTAAAAGTTTTCATTCCAAGTTCCTGCAGATACAAAATCAACTGTAGAAGTATTTATACCAGGATATTTATTATTATCTTCTCTTATTTGACTTACTATTGTAGGTAGTTCCATTGCGATTACATAGCTATTAACTATGAAAAGTAGTATTATTGCTATTACGCTAGAATTCTTCTTCGAAATCATTTTACAACCTTTCCCAATTTTCCCGAATATTATTAATTAAAAATATCTCTGTTCATCTATATTATTATTACCTTCTAAATTGTTAGCTTAATTTTCAAGTAGTTTAGCCATCTGCTAATATGATAAAATTACATTTGTGTGAGCTAATATATTAGCTGATTTTTTTTATTGAAGAAATAAACTGTAAGCAGAAGGACTTTATAGTTCAAAGTAAATGTATAAATTGGGTTTCCATTATGATAACTGATATAATAGCTTTTTTTGTATTTGTAATTTCTTTACTACTTTCAATAATTCTCTTATACGTTACTTTACAGAATCCTAAAACTCGAAAAGGGTCTCGAAGAGAAGTTTTGAAAAAATGGGTTTCATATCGTTTGATAGGCAATCCACAGGATGCTATTCAAGCTATTAGAAATCAAATAATCGTCAATGGTGCTTTTGTATCTGCTTTATTAGTTTTTACCGGTTTACTTGTTGGATTATTTTCCAAAATTTTTACTAACACAAATATTTTTTTCTTAAATATTTTTCCAATGTTAAAAACAGGCACAGTTCAAGTTTTTGTTATTGGACTTTGTATTGTAGTTAGCTTATTCAGCTTTATTAATTCTAATCGAATGGCAACTAATTTGACTTTTTTAATAACAAGTAAAATTGATGAAAAAGAAAAGTCAGTAAATGAACTCCACCTAACACAAGAAGCATTTAGAATAATGCAAAGATCTTGGATGGTAGGCATTCGCGGATTATTTTTCCTAATTGCAGCAATTACTTGGTTAATTCATTCTCTAGTATTCATTATATGTACATTACTAATTTTGCTCTATGTAGCACTTATCCAAGATTTCTCCATTTTTGAAAGGAAAAAGTAATCAAAAAATACTATTCATATTATTAACGTATTCATTTCTAATAAACTTTTATTGTTTTTACAGTGAATAGTTGCACGAAGCAATAGTCTTTAATATATTGTATACCAATATTCAATTATAATCTTACAATAAGGTGAAATTATGAGGATTAAGAAAACATTAATTTTAGCTATGGTATTGATAATGCTTACCCCAGCAATATCATTACTAAGTGCAAATATTCCTGAAGAGGAAAATTTTGTACCAAATGACTATGATGATACAGTTGGTGTCATTGCAGGTGATACTCTGTTCTATAACATTGATCAACTTGTTCTACCAGAAGATATGCAACCAGAAAACATTACTATACCCGATTTATCAGACAACACAATCTTTGTAAAAGTAATGTATGTTGACAATAATTATTATTATAATTCAACTCATACTGGAGTTCGTATCTGGTATTCTATTGGTTTTATGTTCGAGAAAGAGGTAACATTCGATTTAGATTTTACTGAATTGGATATAGATATTGTTATTCCAAAAGGCGCAGCAACTCCTTCACCAGTTGTAGAAGGTGCTCCACACTTCCAAAATACAGATACAGCTCCATCATTCTTCTTCTTAAACGACGATTGGGGAGATCACAAAACAAATCTACAAAACTTGGGATTCACAATCACAGAAACTACATCTGAATTTACAGCAACTTTCACAAATGGTACTGGTACAGTTACTGGTACTTGGAGAAAAGCTGACGGTGTATTAACTCACATTCTTTTCGATGACGTTTACATGGGCAATATGGACGCAACAGGAATGACTGTTGAACTAAGCTTAGATAAATTAGAAAATCGACCATTAGCGGTTACAGTTGGAGACATAATTGAACTTGAAGTTGAAAACGCTGATATTACACTTACTGGTTCAGGCGATTTATACGATGATATTAATCAAACTGAATTCTCTGAAGTGCAAAGCACAATAGCTTCTATTGAAGGAAAAACATTTGTTAAATTCGTTATTAACGAAGTTCATGGTATGTTTTATACTTGTTCAATGTATGTTTACGATATTGACGATGACAAAGTAAACAAAGTAACAGATGATGATCTTTACTTCAATGGATTCCTCGGTTCAATTAAAACAAATGACTATCCAGAATATAATGGAGCAATTCATGATTATGCTCCAATGGGTCTTGCTCCAGTAGTTACTCCAGATTGGGATATCTATGAAGGATATATGGACTTAGCTAGCACACTTTTTGGTGTGTATGTTGAAGAAATGCTAAAAGTCCTTACCATAGATGAAGATAAAGTTGTTTTCAACACCTTAACACCAACTTGGGGTTTCCAAAAGAAACAAGGTTATTACTACTTCCAACAAGCTTTAGACGCAGACATTGATATTAACATGACTAGTTCAGTTTCTCCAATGCTCGGTGTAAACGGCGTATTTGACGCAGGTTTCAGTATAGTTGCCAACGAAAAGATGTATCATGCATACCACAATAGTGGTGTTTTCGCAGGTTTCAGAGTAGAAGGAACAATAGATCAAACAATTTACGACACAACTAATTATACTGGTACAGGATTCGTAGTTGGAAACGTTCATTTAGTTTTTGACTTCAAATTACGCAATCCAGACTTTAATCCACCAGATGCCTATGGCGGAGGATTTATCCCAGGATTCGAATGGCTTATTGCTATTCCAGCAATAATGGGTGTAGCAGCTATTAGTTTCATTTCTCGCAAGAGAAAGTAAGTTAACTAACAAATATTGTGCGTTCTTCGCACAATTATACTCTTTTTTTTATCGGTTTTATTAAAACTTTATTAATGGATTTTTTTTGTTGCAAATCTATTCGATTGAATGCCTTAATATGATCATTTGAACTATTATAGCTGAATAATACTATAAAGGTGAAAAAATATGAGGATGAGGTATATTTTTTGTTTAAATAATCCTCACAATCAAATGAATTTGAACTGAAGATTAAAAAATAGTCAATGAATTGACATCTTGATAAAAAGAAAGAATTAAAGAAAGCTTAAACTAATAAATACTCAGCTGATAATTTACATAGGAGCTAGACTTTCAAGAATGTCAACAAATCTTAGTCCCGAAGCCAAACTAGCAGAAGAAGAATATAAGGATGCCAAAACTATCGAAGATAAGATTGTCAAGCTTGAAAAATTCATCTCTATGGTACCTAAGCATAAAGCTACTGAGAAAATGGTTGCAAGATTAAGAAGCAGTTTAGTAAAACACAAATCTGAATTAGAAGATAAACGAATAAGAATGAAATCCCTAGGAAAAGGACCTTCTTGGGTTCTTGGAAAGGAAGGGGATGCTCAAATATCACTTGTTGGAATAGCAAATTCAGGCAAATCACTTCTCTTTAAAAATCTAACAGGTGCAAATGCAAAAGTAGGCGATTATCCATACACAACAGAAAAACCTGAACCTGGTGTTGTTGACTGTCAAGGAGCAATATTACAACTAATTGACCTGCCAAGTATTTTCCCTAATATAAGAAATGAATCCAAAATTGGTAACATGTTGTTTTCTCAAATAAGAGCTGCTGATTTAATCATTTTTGTGATTGATTTAACCAAAGATCCTGAAGTGCAAATGACTATTCTATTAGAAGAACTTTATAATGGTAGTATTCGTGTGAACAAATCTCTGCCACCAATTGAATTACGTAAAACTGGTTCAGGAGGAGCATTACTAATTGGTGAAGAAAAAATAGATGCTAGCCGAGAGGAAATAATTGAAATCCTTCATGATCAAAGCTTGTATAATTTCTCTTTGAAAATTTTAAAACAAATCCAATTATCAGATCTTGTAGAAGCATTAGATACAAGTCTTAGTTATAATATTGGTATCATTGTAGCAAACAAAGGAGATGCAGATAGCTCAAAAGAAAACTATGAAAAACTGAAAAGATTATACGCTAAACAATTTCTGATATTTCCAACAAGTGCTTTGAAGAAGGAAGGTTTAGAAATTTTAGGCGATGAGATCTTCAAGCAATTAAAACTGGTACGAGTCAGAAGCAAAGAACAAAATGGGGAAATTGCTAAAAAACCAATTGTAATTAGAGAGGGTGCGACTGTTGCAGATATAGCAAAAATAATCCATACTCGATTTTATGATTATTTCAAACAAGCCAAAATAACTGGACCCAGTGCAAAATTTGATGGTCAATCAGTTGGACTAAATCATATTCTAAAAGATGGAGATATTGTTGAAATCTTTGCCGACTAATTATTTATGCCATTTTTATTTGTGTACTATTATATTAAAAATAGTTTTCGGGATATTCTCTAGAAGAAGAATACCCCATGAAAGCTTAAATCTTAATTATAAACTGATGATTTCATAATTTGATTTATAATATCATATACAGCTTTGGCATTCACTACCACAATCTGCACAACAATCACAACAACTACAACAAGAACTACAGGGATTATTTTTAATATAACACAAGTCATTGCAATTGCTTGCACAACAATTCACTTCACAATCATCTCTATGTTGGTTAGGATCTTCATTTGGCTCAATTAAATAACTAATAACTCCAAGATTATGTGGTGAATACTTGCTTACTTGTGCCTGTAATTGTTTCTTGCAAACTCTATAGGGATTTGCAGAAGCTTGTGCAAATAAACTAAGTCCATGATAAACATCAGTTGTTTTAGTTTTTATTTTGCTTCTTTCAACATTGGTTTTTAAAGCGTCAATAATTTTTTTAGTCAAATCAAATCTGTGAGTTTTATAATAAGCAATAATTTTAGATTTTTTCCAAGTGATAAAGGGATTAAAATTACCCGTTTTCCTGTCAAAATCAATATCCTGTATTGAATCACGCATTGTGATAAGTGTACCAAGATTTTGCCCAAGAATAGTCATTTCTTTTGCAATATTTGGGTTACAATCACAAATTCTGGCAGCTACCTTGAAAACTAGACCATAACCATCACCACTGCGTTTAAAATAGGCAATTGGTTCAACAAATTCATCAGAGTTTTCCCAGAAATAGATTTGTTCTTCAATTTTATTTAATTGCTGCTCAATTCCAAAAGGATCTCGAATTAAGGGTTTAGCAATTGAAACAATTACTTTTGCAACAGCCTTAATAGCTATACTGAAAAAGTCTGAAGTAGAATCTTGAACAATGTCATTTAATTTATTGTAAAAATATCTTCGCCAAACATATTTTGAGTATGTATTGGATTCTTGCTTACTAGCACCTAAATTTTTCATTATTTGATATATTCCTTCACATCTTTGATGTAAAGAACAATTTTGTGTTTTAACACCAATAAATAAACATTCCAATAGAAAAACCTCTAATATTTATTCACAAAATTCCTTAAAAATTTATTCCAATAAGAAAACTTGTCTATATAAAATTCGAATTCTCAGTAAATAGCTTTTTTCACTGCAAATTAATGGATTTTACACAAGTGTTCAAGTTTGTTTCTTTAATTTTTTTTAGAGTAAAAAACCAAAACAACCAAAACCAAAAGCAATTACTCCAGCTAGAAATGAAGACCAAAAATTGACATGATCATTTCTAAACCAGTCTTGTCCACGAGTTATTATTGTAGGTTCATTGCAATGGATTTTCTTTTCTGTTCCTTTTTCACAAACTTGACATTTGAAAAATCCTTGAATTGTTGCTCCTAATAAACTGTCAATAAAAGCACCAATAAAACCGGCAATTCCTGCAAGGGGTATGAAAAGATAGAGTTGCCAAGTAGTAGAAGCAGGAATAGGATTCTTCCAAATTATCTCTATTACTAACATTAAAACAGAGACACTAATTGCTCCAATGAATGCTGCACCTGTTCCTTTTGGAGAAATACCACCAGAAGTACCTCGCTCAACTTTCTTCCTTAGATTTAAAATCCAAAATGGTTGATCATTGGAAAGAATACCAATTTCTGTTCCCCAAGTATCTGCAGTGACTGTAGCAATAGCTGCAATAGCTGCATAAATGAAAGCATTTGATAAAATAACATTATCTGTAAAAATAAACATTAAAAGGTGAGCTAAAGCAAAAATAAAACTTCCAAGACCATTTGCTAATACTTGAGATGTATCTCTTTCTCCACCCTTTTCAAATTTATCTTGGATACCTTGTTTGTCTTTTTTTCGATATTTTGTAAGCAAGTTACTCGAAATAAAAAAAGCAAAAAGAGCAAAGTAGAAGATTGGATTTATCATCCAACTTGCAATACCAAGAAAAGTAGCGATAATACAAGCAAAAATTGTTAGATGACGATGTGATCGAGCCCAAACAAAAAGTGGTATATTAATAGTTAATCCAATAACTAAAGCTATTAGCCAACCCCAAGTACCAAACCATTCAGTAAACCACATATTCATAATCATTAGATATAATCACTCCAACATTCCGTTTTTACTTTAAACATCTATCAAAACTTTACAATATTCAAAAGTTTTTCTATCTTTAAATTGAAAAATAATCACAAACATTCTCAAAGATCTTATTTTTGTCACCCAAAATAATTTTAAAGGTTTGAAACATATTTTTCTAATTCTTATAACAAAAAATAGTTGTGATTTAGAATGGCAATTGATATTGGAATAAGAGAACAAGTTCATGATGTTCCAAAGAGATATGTTTCTTTGGATTTTGCCCGAGGAATAGCTATAATGCTAATGATTTTCGTTCACGTAATCTATACGTGTCTTGATATTGATTCAATGATGAATGACACAAATATATTTAACGCACAACCACTTGCAGCACTTACGGTGCCTGTGTTCATTTCATTCATAGGTGGTCTAGCAGGATTCTTCCTTTTAATATCTGCAGCAAGTAACATGGTTAGTATGTACCGTGATTTAGAAAAAGGTAAACCAGTTAAAAGTTTAGTCTTTAAACAAATCATAGGTGGCTTTCTACTATTAATTTTCGCTTATCTAAGCGAAGGAGTAATAGGTTATTTTGGTGTAGTTGGTGATTTCTTCTTAAACTTGAACAATCCTGCTGCAACGAATTGGCAATTGATGTTATGGCGCTGGAACGTTTTTGAAACAATACATGCGATAGCCGCGTGTATAATTATTAATGGATGCGTTCAAGGATTGCTTTCAATGCGTGGAAAATGGAAGAACAAAAGACAATTAATTCTAATATATTTTTTTTTGGCAATTATTGTTGTATCATTAACAGATACTGTTTGGGAAGCAGTCGGTAATATTGTTCCTGGTTACCCTTTTGGCACTTTGCCAAACAGTGGTCATGGTTTAGAATATCCTGTTATCGGTACAGATACTTTTTGGGAAATTTTTAGGGCTCCTTTCTTATCTGTTTTTGCGTCATCTATAGAACCATTGTTTCCATATCTGGCAGTTTCATTTATTGGTAGCATAATTGGTATAATTTTATCAAAACCAAAAGAGGAAATTAGCAAACACTTTCCAAGACGTATGCTTAGAATTGGTGGAGCTATGTATGGTGTTGGAATTATTGGAATAGGTTTATCCATTTTATCAGTATTTATGAATAATTTTGATGGAACAAATATTGGTCCGCCAATTTTTATTGTGATTAATTTCTACATGCATATTATGTTTCATCGAACTTGGACACAAGACAATCCTGCTTTTATTGGTGTAACACAATTTGCATGGTTTGCGCAATTTCTAGCTGTTACGGGGTTAAGCATTATGCTGTTAATTGTTTTATTCAGGCTAGTAGAATTTCGAGGTTCAAGCCATAAATTCGCAAAGAAGACCAAAATAGTAAGACGATTTGGTACTGTTGCTTTTTCAAACTATAATAATCAATGGCTCTACTTCATTGTTTGGGAAATTGTTGCACTAATAATAACTCGAGAACATTATAAGAAATTAATGTGGGGCGGTACTGCACTTATTATTATTTTCTCTTTTGCCCTCTATATATTGATTCTATGGTTATGGGAAAAAATAAATTACTTAGGATCAATGGAATGGACGATACGGTCAATAACAAATAATCTAATACCATTAAGAAGAGAGAGAATAAACGCCACCGCAAGCTCAAGAGCACCAGATCAATCTGAAATCGAAGACATAAAAATAAAAAGTGAAAAAGAATCTTGGATTAAATTCAGAAAATGGTTGCATATAGGCAAACTCAGATTACAAGGTAAAGCTATAGATCATAAATTGAAATGGTGGCAAAAAGGACAAATAGATGTTGATAGGTATTTCTACAATGTAAATTGGACAGATATTGTAGAGAAAAAAGAACTTGGAACTAGTACTGAAGATTCACAAATAGAACTTAAAGATTCACAAGTATCTTTGGTAATGTCTCTTGTAGGTTTGTTTTCAATATTCTTATTTCCATGTGCAATTTTTGGTTTAGTTTTTGCTCTAAAATCATTCAAAAATGAAGGCAAGAATACAAAGAACATATGGGGGTTACTCATATCAATTTTAGCAATTGTTATAATTATTGCAGTAATAGTTATTCTGTTTGTAATAAAAACAAGTGTATTAGGTCTTTAACCACCTAATACTTTGTTATTTTTTTCGAGTAAGAAAACATTATTTTCAAGTAATTAAAAATCTACTTTTACCAATTATATTTGTTTAAATTATTTAAGAAGTATAATTGATAATAATTTTTAATCGAAAAACATTCACATTTGGTTGATAGTTCATTTTTTGTTGAAAAATTACCGCTAAATAAAGACTTTTTAAATTAGAGTACATAAAGTATTAGAGATAAATGAGTGTCTGAAATGATTGAACCAATGTTTGATGAAATTGAAGAAGTTGATGAAGAACAAGTCGCAGAAATGCCCATAATTCACCAATCGAGTGAATATTATGTTGAAGAACAACTAATATACCAATATTCTCATGAAGATGGATTACTAAAACTTGATATTGATAAAAAAGGGTACGATGAACTACTCAAAAATCTGGGTGAGTTCCCAGATGAAGGTGCTTCTTTCTGTTTCTTATTACCTCAAATGGGTGAAGTGTGTTTTTCAGGTGTATATAAAATTGAGCGCTTAGTAAGTGAACGAGGTTTCATTAGAAGATTTACTAGAGCATTCCGGAGAAGACGACGATGAGTTTCTTTAAACGCTTATTTAGTAAGAAGAGAACAGGATTGGAAGATTTTCCACCAATAAAAGAAGCAATTAAAGATAATGATTTTCTATTTGTCAATCTATTTTCTAATTCATGTCTAGTATGCAAGAGAACTAAACCTATTGTAGATGAAATAAGTCAACTGTATCCTAAAGTCAAAGTCTTGGAGATACTAATTGATTCATATGATGAAAAACAGCTGAAAAAATTTGGTATAGTATTTACTCCAACTTTAGCGTTTTATGGTGAAGAAGGAAAAACAGTTCATCGCTCAGTTGGACTTATTGATAAAGTAAAACTGAAAAAATTATTTGAAATGTCTATTTAACTTAACATTTATGAGATTAAATTTGGTGAAATAAAATGGATAAGAAAAAATGCCCCGAATGTGAATTTATTGATGGAAAAATAATTGATGGATTAGAATTTTTTGATAAAGATCTTTTGATTTATCAAAACAAAGGATTTGCAGCGTATTATTCAAATAATCCTGTAACAAATCGTCATATAATTATTCTCCCTAAAAACCATCATTTTCGAATATTAGAATTTACTCCAAAAGAGTGGAAAGAATTCGGTGAATTATTACAGAATATAGGTGTAGCCAGTTCTATGAGATCTTTCAATTTAGCAGTTCATAGTGGAATTGAATTTGGAAAGCACTTGTTAATTCATCTTCTACCATCAGGAAAAGAAGGGTATAAATTAGAATTAGAACCTAAAGGCAAAATAGATGCAAAGAAAAAGAAAGAGCTAGTATTGTATTCAAATGAGTCAAAGTTAAAAATGCCTATAAAAGGCCGCACAATTATGCTAGAAGAATCAGCTCCCAGAAAGAAAGATATTCCATTTGAAGATATTATGCCTGGGATGCCATGTTTAGTTCATGGAAAGAGGCACAATTGTGAGTTTGCTCCTCCAAAAGATGCAATATCACCAATTTACGAACCAAAGTTTGTTGAAATAGCCAAAGTGGATTATGTTAAAGACGATGATTTAGTAGCTTCTGTCACTATCAATGGAGAAACAAGAGCTTATCCAATACGATTTCTTGACTTTCATGAAATTGTAAATGATTCTATTGGAGACACTCATTTTGCAGTTAGTTATTGTCCATTGTGTGCTTCAAGCTTAGTATTTAATAGAAAAATAAATCCTGATAAACCTCCATCGAAGTTTGGTGTTAGTGGTTTTCTTTATCAGTCAGATTTATTGATGTTTGACCACGAATCAGATAGTTTATGGAGTCAAATTGAAGGTGAAAGTATCTATGGTAAATACCTCGGAAAAGAGCTTGATTTAATACCATTCCAATTAATGAAATGGAAAAGCTGGAAAACAACCTATGTTAACGGAAAAGTTCTTTCAATAGATACTGGATTCTCTCGAGATTATACTCATTATCCTTATGGCGAATATATGACAATGGAAAAAACCGTTTTCCCAATAAAAAGAAAAGATGAAAAGAATCGTCTCCATCCAAAGACAATGGTCTACGGATTAGAATCTGAAGGAGTAGCAAAAGTTTATCCGGAGGATTATATTTTGGATCAAAAAATACTCCATGATACAATCGGTAAAACACCAATAGTAATCACTGTAAATCAAGCTGAAGGTGTTTTAGCTTTTGAAACTACTATTGCAGGTAAGAGTTTGACTTTCAAACGAACAGATGATGGATTATTAGATAAAGAGACAAATACAAAGTGGAATTTTCTAGGTGAAGCTGTTTCTGGACCAAAGAAAGGTTCGATGCTAAAAATCAGACCAGACTTATTGCGAATGTTCTACTTTGCTTGGGTAGCATTTAATCCAAAGGTTGAAGTAGAAATTTATCAAAATATTCACGAACGACCAACATGGAAAGAACGCCTTTTCAGTAGATTCAAGAAAGAAGAAAAAAAATGACAAAATGCAGGATTATTTCTGCATTTTACCATAACAATAACTTTAAAGAAAATAATTGAACATTGTTTGAGGTAGAACAGAAAATGTTACGAAATAAAGAACAGGATGCTGAAAAATCAATAATGCTTGAAGGTATTGTATTTCCTTGTGATATTTGTAAAGAAGATATTGTAATAGGAAACTCATCACAAGGAATAAAAGTCATCTCTAAACAAACAAATTTGGATGACTTCTTTGGTACATTGGAAACCTATCACATTGAATCAGCATGTGAAGCGAATGAAATCCACGTGAATATTGTTGTAATTGATGGTCAAAAAAGATATCGTGGGCACAAATATTCTACAATAAAAACATCTGAACCTGTCGAAAAAAAGCACAGAGGTAATATTAGACTGCTATTAGGTATTGGAAAGGATTTAGCAAAAATCATTTCTTCCTCTCTACAAGGATGCTCTTTAATTCTATGTGGTGATTCACCAACAACAACTTTGTGGGCTAACACTCTCCAAGAATTATTCACTTTATCCCCTTTTATACGTAGAAAATGGATTATTTCTGAAACTGAATTCAAAAGAAAATTTGATTTAAATCCCATAAAAGAAGCAGGTGAATTTATTTTAATTGATGATAGTTTACTCAAAATTGTTCGAAAAAAATACTCTAAGATTACAGTAGTTGATTTAAGGAAAAATAAAGTATATAATGCCAAGGAAAAAGAATTTGCTAAAAATTTTGTTGCTGCTGTTATGAGAATCCCAGAAACACAACATGAAGCAGTGTTGAACTATGTTACTATTCAAGTTGAATGGTTGAAAAGATTACTAGAAGAATTGAAAGGAGAAATGGATAGTTCGATAGTAGAAACAGCTGCATGTCCAATAGGTAATTTAGCTGAAACGGTAAAGATAAACGCCGTTTTAGATCAAGTTATTACTGAAAAAGTATTAGGTGACTTGAGAGCAAGAATGAGACCAGAAGAATTTGAGATTGTTATTGCACATCTTTTAAGAGAAGTACCGGCATTAAATGAAATTGTTCATCATTGAATTGAAGGTTATACCATGTCAGAAAAAAGAAATCATACAGAAGATTACTTACTGTACCTTAAAATAACAAAGGATTTATTCAAATTTTGTGTTATAGGTGACGGTGGGGTTGGAAAATCAACTTTTATTAATTTCTTAACGACAGGTCAATTAGCTTCAAATTTTAAAGTAACACGAACCCCCTACATAAATATTGATGGCTGTAAACTTGGAGGACACACTATTCAATTATATGATCTAGCTGGGCAAAGAAGAACTGATGCTCATCCCTTAGATCACATGCAAAATGTTATTTTAAAAGGAACAGATATAATATTGTTTTTCTTTTCGCTGGAAAATCTAGAATCGTTTATCAACATTAAAAAATGGTATGAAGAAATAAAAATATTCTATAAAGATTGGGAAAATGATAGACCACTCTTATTCCTTATAGGAAATAAACTCGATTTACCTAGAAATGTCGAATCTTTTAATGGGGAAGAGTTAGTTGAAAGAATGAATGATTTTGAGGTTTATCACGAAATTTCTTTGTTTTCTGGTAAAAACGTTGAAGACTTTTTGAAAATCCTTTGCGACAAACTAGATGAACAATTCCAAAATCTTAAAGAAATAGCTGGTTTGTAAAAAAAATTCTCTCTGAAAATGAAAGCTATACTTTAATTCTTGATATACTCATTGATGTATCCTGATAAAAACATTCCAATATAATAGTTATACTAATTATTTTTCTAGCTGTAGTTATAATTGCTTAATTGATCAATAAAAATAGAGATTTTCATTAGTTATTTTTTACAATATTTTTTGAATGGGTTTCAATTTTAAACTCAAGATTCAGAAGAGTAAACTATTTAATTAAGTATTTTGATAAATAAACACAATTAGGCCAAATATAGAGATCAATAAATAAGGGTGTTTATCACATCCTTTCAGTCTCTATTTTCAGAATATTTATCTTGGAATAAATTATTCAATTATTGAGGTGTTTAATGTTAAAACAAAGAGGATATATGTTTTAATACTAATCGGAGCTATCTTTTGTATAAGTAATAATATCAATCATGTGAATGGAGAATATCAAGTAAGTATTGGTGAAATATATCAATATGATATCATTAAAGCAGAAGTTAATAGCACTTTCAATGGACATTTCGAAACTGGTTCAGGATATACTATAGACTCCAATCATTTAGAAGAAAATACTATGGTCTCTTATGAGATAACTGAGGTAAACACATTAGGGGTTTTTTGGAATCTTTCAAGTGGTGGTTTTTCTCATAATCATGTCTCGGATGATACAATTATAAATTCATATGAAAATCTACTCACACAATGTTTTGCGTTGCCAAAAATATATGATCCAATTCATTCAGATATAGAGAATGGAACAGGGCTAGTATTCTACAGTCCGTTTATTGATCCAATAAATGAAAATTGGGAGATAATCAAAAATGTTGAGGATTATGTAGAAAATACAATCGATCTTTTAACAGACACAAAAATAACTTATGAGATGGATTCACTTTTAAAAGAATCAAATTCAAAACTCTCAATAGAATTTGTTCTTGGAGGAACAATTGATGGCAAATGGGCAAATGTACCCATCAATGCAAAATTTATGAACCATTTACTAATTGAATTTGATAAAATAAATGGTGTTTTCCTTGGTTTGAGAATGAAATCAAGCATTGATGGTTCTTATAACTCCAATACAGTTAATATTACAATTTCTTTCCAATCAGAAATGAAAGATTATAATATACCATCTTTTACTAAAAATGATATAACAAAAGTATCAGGTGTTTTTGGAGAAGGAATATTAATTGGTTTAAGCTCGTTACTAATTCTAACGATTTTAGTTTCAAAGAGAAAAGAAAGTAGATAATTACTTTCTTATTTCAATTTTTTTGAATGAATTCAATTACAAGTTCAGAGACAATATTAGCTCCCTTGGAATTCAAATGAAGATTATCAGTAAATAAACTAAAATTATATTCTTTTGATAGAGTATCAAAACTCTTTCGTAAAAGGAAGTGTTTAATAGCGATTTCTTCAACTAGACGATGATTTGTCCCATATTTTGGTTCAGATGGGTTTTGATTTAGAAATTCAATCATTTTTTCATTTACAGGTAAGTATTGAACTTTGTATTCCTTTGCAATGCCTTGGATTAACTTTGAAAAAGTAATTGTTTGTTTAAACGCGAGTGCAGATTGATCTTCTCCTAGAGGAGGAATGGAACAAAGAGCAATTTTAGCATCAGTTTTTTGCAGTAATTCTTTTACTATTTCTTCAAGATTATCACTAAACCATTCTTTACTTGCCTTTTTTGGTAAACTTAATCTCTTTTCACTTGATTGTACATTAAACAATTCTATTTCACGATGCGCATCATTTGAACCAATCATTATTGTGATAAAATCAGGTTCGCATGCAATTATGCTCTCTACTCTTCTAAGAACATTGTAAGCAAGTTCAGAATTCATTCCAGCGTTGATATAATCATAATTCTTTCTTCCAATTTTTTTAGAAATCAATTCAATGTAATTTACACTCAAATTTCCATGTGTTAAACTATCTCCAACAAAAACAATTCTTTTTTTAGCTTTTTCCGACCCAGCATTTTTTTTCAAATAGTTGTAGGGATTGTCTTTAGGGAAATGGTGTATCTTCCATAGAATACTTTGGTAATAAATAAAAAATGAAGACCCTAACAGAATTACTATTCCAAGAACTGCTAGTAATATAATATAGATCGTTTCCATTTTACTCACTTTAGTGATTTATCTATCTACTGTTTTTTTGAAAGATTATTTTCTATCTTAGATAATCTTTCTTTGATTTTTCGATTTTCAGTTTGAAGCTCTTCTATAGTTCTCTCCAATGGTTTTAAGTCACTATTATCCTTTGTTTTACTTAGGGCTCGTATAGAACATTTTGCTGCTCGTTTAACATGATGCAAATGAAACATTTTTTCAGCTTGATTTAAAGAAGGAATAAGTGATATGTCACCATAACTACTAATCGCAGAAATAGTGGCTCGAGATACCCGATGAGACTTGTCATTTAGCAAAGTTTTCTCTAAAATTGCCTTGATTTCAGGGTGCTCCTTTTTACATAATTTCCCTAATTTGGCAAGGTGAACTATTATTTCACGCCTACAATGATCACTTTTACCAACCTCAAAATAGGGGAGTAAGATATCAATTGCTTCTTTTTTCTCAGAGGCAGCAATTCCGGAAAGATATCCTCTTAGAACTATATCAGTCCAACTACTTTCTATTTTTGGTAAGCGTTCAACCAATATTTTCAAGGAATTTTTATGTTTAATTTTACCAATAGAAGTTGCTGCTGCAGCTACAACGAAGTAAGAATCTGTATCATCTAACATTTTTACTAATGAATTAAAAGCTCTTTCTTCTTTGTAGAAATTTCCCAATGCAGCTGCAACTTTACTTCTAGCTCTACTATCTTGTATTTTCACTGCTTTGATAAGCCCACTTAAAGCTAGCTGTGTTTTCAAATTTCCTAAAATAGTGGCAATTTCAACCTGTACACCCCAAAATTCCTCTGTCAAAATTGCTTTTGAAAGACTGGCAACTGCTTTGTATGTTGCCTTTTTACCTAAGGCTTTTGCAGCACGAATTCTCATTATTACATTGGAACCATTTTTCAATTGATGTATCCACATATCGATTGGTTTTTCGATTTTTACATCAATCAAAACAGCATAATCTGGATCAAGTTCAATTGTAGCCGGTTTTGATTCTACTGGCAAATAAAAGAAATGGATTCTTTCTGTAATTTCATTAAAGTATTGTTTTTTATTTCCGTTTTTATCTATAATCTGTATAGTAAATGGAAATCGAAATACTTCTGGAGTACCTTCAACATTTTGTGTTTGTTCAATTTTAACTACTACTTGTAAGTTTTCGCTATTATAAGAGCATTTTATTATTACTTCAGGATAACCCGCTTTGTATAACCATTGATCAAAAAACCAATCATAATCATTTCCGGTAATTACCTCGAAAGCTCTTTGAAAATCAACTGTTTCAATAGAAGTGTAAGCATGTTGTGTTAAGATGTAGCTTAATACTTGCCACCAAGTTTTTTCTCCAACAAGATGCTTAAGCATATAATATCTCCAGGCTGCCCCTGGATATAAATGCGCATCAAAAACATCCATACCAAACATCCATTTTGTTTGAACAATAGGTCTTCTGTATTTATTCTTATCCTCATTGAAATACGATTCTTGTTTTCCAAATTGCTCATAGAGATATTCATCTACTCCCAAATCGAATTTTTTCCATTCATTTTGTAATTGAGTTGCTCCACCTTCGTTGATCCAACCATGTGACCATGATTTGCAAGTTATTAAATCACCTATCCATTGATGGACTAATTCATGAACTACAAGCCCCTCGAAAGTAATATCTTTGTGAGCTTTTTCATCGTGCATGATAACATCAGTCATTGTGGTAACACTGGTATTCTCCATACCACCAATAATAAAATTAGAAACACATACTTGACCGTATTTTTTCCATGGATATTTAACAGCTAATTTTTCTTCTAAAAATGCAATCATCTTAGGTGTTTTACCAAAAGTTCGATATACTGTTTCTTTATCGTGTTTATTCTCAGCATAATAATAAACATCAAGATCACCGGATTTTTCTTTATAGATTTCATATTTACCTACAGCTAAAGTAATCAAATAAGCTGGTAAAGGTTTTTCTTGTTTCCAGTGGAATGTTTCTGTTTTATTTTTATTCTTCTTTTGAGAAAGTAATTCTCCATTAGAGATAGCATAAAATCCTTCGGGCACTGTAACAACCATTTCAACAGGGAATTTATAACTTGGATGGTCATAAATTGGAATTAGATATCTTGCATAGTCATCTTGAAAATGTGTCCAAAATTGTTCGCCAATTTTTGGAAAGTAACGATTTGGTTTAATAAAAAAACCGGCAACTTGAGGTTCAACGACCTTGTAGTTAAATGTAAGAGTTACTTTACATCCCTCACATGTTTCTTCATTTAAAGTAATGTAAAGAGTATGATTCTCAGAATCATGTTCAAAGAACAATTTGTTTTTGTTCTGATCCTTTATTTCGAGTATTTTGATTTCAGCTGCATGTAATTTAATTACCTTAAGATTTGTTATTTTTGATACTAGTGAAAGTTCGTTTTTTGCTGTTATTGTTGAAGTTGCAAAGTCCACTTTCCAAGTCATTTTTAGGTTCTCGATCAAGAAATGTCTTGGTGGTTGCCATTGGTCTTTTGCTTCTGGAAACGTGAAATCAGTTCTTTCCATAGCAAATGTTTGTTCAGCCTCTGCATATTGTCCTTTCAATAGAGTCTCGAGATAATCATGAAAATCTGTCATTAGATGTCCCTTCAATTTTTCTTCTTTGAACAAGATAATATTCAAGAATAATAATCTTTTAATTAAAATAGTTTAGCTTTTAAAAGAAATATCTGTCACTGACTTTAATGAAGAAAAAAAGAAGAAGATAAAGAAAAGAGAAAATAGAAATTTCATTATAAAAATTTCAATAGGTTTACTTTTCGTTTAATTGCTTTTTTGATCATCCAAAAATTGAGGTTCTTTGGTGGTTTAGAAATATCCTTCTCTTTTTTTGGTACTAAGGACATTGCTTCTTCAGGACAAACCATTGCACAGACACCACATCCAACACAGCGTTTGTTAACTGTGCAAACACCATCAATTATTTCAAGCGCATCGAATTGACATCGGTCTAAGCAAGTCCCGCACCCTGTACAAGATTCCTCTTCTATTTGCAAAAGGAAATCTGATTTAACAAAAGCATTTGGTTGATCATATTTGATTAATGCGCCCATGACTCCACAACAACAAGTACAACAATTACAAATGTAACTTTGACCTTCACTAATATTTGCAGTAGAATGGATTAAACCTGCTTCTTGCGCTGATTTCAAAACATTCAAAGCTTCCTCTTTTGTTATTGCTCGAGTGTCATGACATTCATTGTAATCTTTGTCTTCATCACCTGAAAACATAATACAAACACTAAGAGGATACTCACATGCATTATCAAGTAATATTTGTTGCTTTCTGCAGATACAATCTCTTACACCCCAACTTTTAGCATTCATAAGAAGCTTTTCCGCTTCGTTTCTAGTATGGATTGCTAAATCAGTTTTTATTGTGCTCCTAACAGGAATAATTTTATGAATAGCTGGAGGGTCAGAAAAAAATACATCGCCTCTAGTTTTTTCAAAATACTCTTCCATCAATGCAGAAAATTCCGCATCTATTCGATGTATTTGTTCTTCGTATATTCCGACAACAAAAGGCATAAGACCATAAATTCGTCCATTCTCCGTATCGCTATAGCGAATTTGTCCCTTTTCTCTCATAATCTCTATTTTTTCTTTCAATTTCTCAATTGACATCTTCAATCTTCGAGCTATTTTCTCAACTGGTTCTTTTATTAACTTCATTTTACAAGCAATTTCAGCTTCTTCCGGAGTGAAGATCCATTCAAGAACTCTTAAATGAATACCATCTTTTGTATGAGGAAAACCGTTAGGAATTTGATTCAGTAATCTTGCAAGTTTCTCGTAGGGGGAACGTTTTCTAAATAGAGCCATTTTATAATCACTTGCTTTTTAATATTCTTGAAATATATAAAGTTAGTATTGTTTTACTGTTAAAGAATCGTTTCATTTAGAAAATGTTACCAGAATGAGTATAAAGAAATGAATTATTGTTAGTTTCTCAATAGTAGAAGTTTGTTCTAAAGTTAATTAAGGAAAAGTAAAAATTAATACAAAACAAATTTATGAGTTGATTTGATGACACTAGAAAAAGTATACAAATTAATTGAAGAAAGAAAAGATTTGGCGGAATTTATCGCCATTCCGTCCGTCTCTGCAAAAGAAGAATTCTTAGTGGAAGCAGCAGAGTTTTCTAAGAAACTTTTAGAAAAATATGGCTTTAAAGCAAAAATTCATGATACTGGTGGAGGACCCGTTGTAACGGGCATTATTGATGTCGGTGCAAAAAGAACGTTGATGTTTTATGATCATGCAGATGTTCAACCTGCAGAACCTTTTGATTTATGGGACTCTCCACCTTTTGAATTAGCAATTAGAGAAGGACGAATGTATGGTTGTGGTGTTGCTGATAATAAAGATTTGAAGAACAAATCAGGCTCTTAAGAGAAGAAGGGCATATAGTGTATGAAGATGGAAGATTAAGACTGTAATCAAAAACAGTCTCTTTTATTGCCTGAAATTGTTGCTTTTACCTCTGATTATCTTTATATAATATCTTGATATGTAATTTAAGATATAGGAGATTAAATATGAACTTTAGAATAAGAAAAAGATGGTTAGTTGTAATTGGAGCAATCTCTTCTCAATTGGCTATTGGAGCATTATACGCATGGAGTCATTTTAATGAACCAATTTCAATAGCATTTGGATGGTCAATCACTAGTGTTTACACAACATACACGATTGCATTAGCAACATTCGCATTAACGATGAACTTTACAGGTTGGTTACAATTAAAATTGGGACCAAGAATAACTTCACTTATCGGAGGTATCCTATATAGTGGTGGGGTTCTGTTATCCTCTTTGGCAAAGTCACATGCAGCATTATACATCTTTTATGGTGTGATTACAGGTGCAGGGGTTGCGTTCGTCTATGTATGTCAGTTAGCTACTCTGGTAAAGTGGTTCCCGAATAGAAAAGGTGCCATTACGGGACTAGCAACTGCTGGATTTGCATTGGGTGGATTCATGTTTAGTAATATATTGAAAGCGTTGTTTAACGTAGAAGATATATATTTAACGCCAGAAAAGATTTCTATTACATTCCTAATTGTAGGTATTATTTTTGCAGTGATGACAATTGGTGGAGCATTATTACTAGATGTTCCAGAACAAGAGAAAGCACAAACGAATGATAAGTTTACAGAAGGTAAAAACTTTAACAGACTAGATATGTTAAAAACTAGAAACTTCTACAAGTTATTGTTCAGTGACATGTTGGCATTGATGCCTGGATTATTAATTATTGGTTTGGCAAAAGACATCGGTCAAGATCCAGATTACCTCGGGCTAAATTATAGTACTGCTGCATTGATAGTTAGTATCATCGCAATCATAAATGCTGGTGGACGATTATTATCAGGTGCTTTAGCAGATAAATTTGGGCCATTGAATGTGTATAGAACGATGTACGTAGTTACAATTCTATCATTGGCTGTATTGGCATTCGTTCCCATGAGTTTCCCAGTCTTCATAATCGCAATCTTTGGTGTCGCGATTTCGTATGGTTCGTTCTTATCATTAGTTCCTACGATCACAGGAAGACTGTTTGGTGGGAAGAACTTCAGTGCGAACTATGCACTAGTATTCCAAGCATATGGTATCGCAGCATTATCAGGAATCCTTATTAAAAGTTTTACAACAGAAACCAATTATATGTTTATAATCGCAATGAGTACGACCATCTTAGGTTTCATTATCTCAATGTTAATCAAACCGTCAAATGGACAACAAGAAGATGAAAAAGAAGACGAAAGTGATACTGTTCATCTAACTAGTAACTTAGAGGATAATTCAACAGAGGAATCTAATGAATCAAATTCCTAATCCTCTTTATTCTTTTGACGATAAAGTAGTGTTAAAATAGTACATCAGCACTACATAGCGTGGAGTTAGAATAGTTAGTAATACTGCTATAAATTCTGAAGAATCCACGACTAAAACATCGTGTGCATAAATATCTCCCGTTGATAAATAGTTTGAATCAATGTTTAGATTTCCGCTCTCAGCTTCAAGCGTAATATTACTTCCCGACTTAGTAATTTTTAATGCGTTGCCACCAACAACTAATCTATCAGGTGGTTCAGGACCAATGTATCTTTTTGGTGATCATATGCCTGTTGTATCATTGGGCTCTGGAAATGCAAATAGTAATGCCCATGCACCAAATGAAAACATCTATGTTGATGATTTTATTGACGGTATGAAAATGATTGTAAATGTTTTAGATGAATTCCGAAATTGGTAGATTACCGAGTGAATACATTATTGACTAGAAATTTCAAAAAAATAGATGATAATTTGAAAGAAACAAATTTTCTTTCAAACTTTTTATTTTTCTAACAGTGGAATAACACAGATAAATTTCAAAGTTTCAGAGCCAACGGTTTCATAACCGTGAGGTTCATCAGGGGGCATATAAATTACATCATTTGCTTTCACATGTGTTTTCGTTCCATCTTCAGCGATTAAATTGCATTCTCCTTGTAAGATAAATATTTCATGTTCTTCTGGATGATTATGCATTCCAATATACGCACCTGTTTCCAGAGTAAACAGTCGCATTGCAAAACGAGGGGCACCTTGCTCCTTACTAATTAGCCATTGTATGGATGTTTTTGTTGATCCATAGCTTGTTACTGCTTCTTTCTTCACAGAATCACTATTTATTACTAACATCATTTTCCACCTATGCATGATTGATTGTTTGACTTATTTTCATATTCTCTTTTTAATTTAGTGGAAAATTAGAATATATCTATGTAAACCTCGACTGCTTCTTTTATATTCTCTAATACTTCCTCCCTTGATTCCCCTTGAAATATGCAACCTGGAAGTGTAGGTAAATATATTACGTATCCCCCTTCTTCTGCTTTCTCTAAAACAACATTGAATAACATAATCTATTATTTCTTTTTATTTTTCATCTTTCTTTTAATACTCGTTTTTATACTAATTTGTAGGTGTTAGTATAACCTCATGAAATTTTTCCTCTTGTGTGAGTTTGAAGAGTTTTCTTTTATAAAAGATAATTTTATGACAAATATTTTTGTAGTAATTTTACTACTTCGTCGTGACCATTCTTGAGGGCAGCTTGAATTGCTGATTGTGTGTAATCATCATGCATAGTAGATATTTCAACTTCAATAGTAGGGTCAGCATCATACTCAAGAAGCAATTTAACAACATCTACAAACCCATCATTTGCAGCAAAATAGAGTGCTGTTCCGTTAACAGTAGTTTTGATGTTTACATCTGCTCCCCTCTCGAGTAATAGTGTTACAATGGAAGTAAAACCATTCATACAAACTTCCATAAGTGCCGTCCAACCCAAATTACTAACAGCATTAATATCTACTCCATTTTCAAGAAGGAAAGTCACTATGTCAAGCTGATTTCTTCTTACAGCCCATCGTAAAACTGACATCCCTCGATCTTCCATGATATTGATATTTGCTCCAGACTTGAGTGCTTTTTTAACAGATTCCAGATCACCATTATAGACTGCTTTGAATAATTTAGTATCTTTTCTGTTACATTCTTCAGTTGAAGGTTTAATCTGTTCAACTCGTTTCTTTCGAATTAAGTCAGCAATGATTGGATATCTTCCTGACATAGATACTATGCTATTAATATCGCTCAAAATTCTATCTGGATATGGTCCTCCTTTTTCCAAAAGCAATTTCACTGCTTCTATTTGACCATCTCGAGCAGCTAGATGCAAAGGTGTGAAATCAGCTAATTCCAATTTTATTGCATCTGCACCCTTCTCTAAAAGATATGAAATAATCTCTAAATGTCCTTTGCTTGCAGCAATATGTAAAGCAGTTCCTTCCCATTGGCTAGCTTTGTTAACCTTCGCTCCAAGTTCAAGTGCTTTCTTAATCCCAGCCAAGTCGCCATTTGTTGCTGCTTCAAAAAGTAATTCATTAACTTTTTTCGACATATGTATTCAATTAAATTGTTAATTAATAATTTATCTGAAATGTGACATCAATTATTTTCTAAAAATACAAATAAAGAAATGAAATAATAGAAAAAGAAGAGTTCTAGGATTTAACCTAGAATAAACCTCTTAACCAAGCTTCTAATAATGCTAACAAACCATCTCCACCATTAATCAATAACATTAAACCGATGAAAATAGTTGAAGTGAGTGTCATAACAACAAGCAGAGTATTGATGCTTGGACCTGCTGTGTCCTTAAATGGATCTCCAACAGTATCACCAGTGATTGCGGCTCTGTGTGTTGGGGTATCTTTTCCACCTAAGTTGCCATCCTCTATCCATTTTTTCGCATTGTCCCAGGCTCCTCCGGCATTGGACATGAATATTGCGAATACAAAACCAGAAAGAATTGCTCCTACAATAAATGCACCTAAAGCGGCTACTCCAAATATTATACCAACTAGTAAGGGCATTGCTACAGAAAGAATACTTGGAAGGACTAATTCTTTTAGTGCTCCTTTTGTTGCAATATTTATGGTTTTATGGAAATCGGGCGGTTCTGTTCCTTCTAAGATTTTAGGATTAGATTCAAATTGAGCTCGTATTTCTTCGACCATTAATGTAGCATTTTTTTGAACAGATAATATCAAAAGTGCTGAGAAAAGAACTGGCGCAACAACACCTAGGAATGCTCCAATTAACACATAGATGTTCAGAAGGTCCATTCCTGTTCCACCTTTGATTGCAGCAATAATTCCTGCTTCTGTTGCAAAAGAGAACAATAATGCAAATACAGCTAAATTAGCTGCTCCTATTGCAAATCCTTTTGTAATTGCTTTAGCAGTATTTCCAGCAGAATCTAACTTATCTGCAACGCGTATTACGTCTTCTCCAAGTCCACCTTGTTCAGCAATTGCTCTGGCATTATCAACTATAGGACCATATGCATCATTGGAAACAACAGTTCCTACTATTGCCAACATTCCAACAGCAGCCATTGCTACACCGTAAACGCCACCTAACCAATAAGATAGAATCATAGCTACTGAAATTCCAAGTGCGGGTGGTACGACACTTAGTAAACCATAGGAAAATCCTGAGAGAATGACTACTGCATCGCCTTCTTGAGCTGCACGTGAAATATTCTTCACTGGTGGTTTATCATCTCGAGTAAAGAAGTCACTTGTCCAACCAATAATGATACCGCATAATAAACCAATAATTACGGCAAAATAATTTTTCCACATTATCCACGTTTCGGCTGGTGTAATACCTGGTGTTGTTGCAGTTAATATCCAAACAAATAATGCACCAAGTGCGGCAAAAATAGCTGTAGCAATATAAGTTCCAAGGTTCAATAATTTCCCTGGATCTTTTGTTTTCAACCATTTTATTAGTATTATTCCAATTAAAGAAGCGAACAATCCCACACCAGATAATAAGATTGGAAATATCGCAAATGCACCCTGTACTGCATCTGAAAGTGAAGCAAAAATAACATTTGATAGCAACATTGCTGCCAAAATGGATGCTACAAAAGAGTCGAACAAATCACTGCCCATACCAGCAATATCACCTACATTGTCACCAACATTATCAGCAATTGTAGCGGGATTGCGCACATCATCTTCTGGTAAATGATATTCTGCTTTTCCAACTAAATCAGCACCAACATCAGCTGTTTTTGTAAAAATTCCACCACCGCATTTCATAAACAAAGCAATAGTGCTTGCACCAAAACTAAAACCCAAAATTACTACTGGAGTTTGGAAAATCCAATATATTGTTGTTATACCAATAAGAGCAGATCCCACAACAGCTAAGCCCATAACAGACCCACCGAAGAATGCAACATCAAATCCTTTGTCTAAGCTTTTTGTGCATCCTTGAGCTGCTCTTGTGTTTGCTTTAACGCCAATAATCATACCTAAGTATCCAGCAAACATTGAAGCTGCTGAACCTACTATATAAGCAATAGCTTGTTCCCAATTTAGTTCTGGTATGAAAATGGGTATTTTTCCTTCAGAAGTTAATTCAGACGGTAAGAATAATAAAATTACTAAGAATAACACACCTACAAAAATGGATAATATTTTGTATTGTGTTTTGATAAATGTCTTAGCTCCATCTTCGATGTATCCTGAAACCTCAACCATTTTTTCGTTTCCAGGATCCTCTTTTAAAACAATTATACTAAAGATTATAGCTACGGCAATAGATATTACACCTGCAATCAAAGCCACAATCAGTAAAATAGGCACAACCATAATATTCACTCGTTTTCTTTATTCCTCTCAAATAATTTCACGGATAATATTTAAAATTTGTTCAAGGCTTGTTGTTTTTATTACCAAAAATAGTGTTTTAACTTGATCTTTTTATATATCAATCGCTTTTTTGCTCAAGCTTCAATTGAAAAAAAATTATTACCAATAACCAAATAGGAGTAAATTTAACTTTTTTTCGATAAAAGCAAACTTTTTGAAGAGAAAGAGCAATATTACACGGGAATAAATGGTATAGCAGGAAGAAACACATTGTTAAACAAGGAAAAATTGTCTGAAGAATTTCTTGAATTCATCAATGGCATACCACATGCAATATTTGAGATAGTTTATGATATTGAAACTGATTTAGTAAAATTCACTTTTTTAAATCTTACTGCCAAAGATTTCTTTAAGAGAATCATTGATGAGGAAGCTTTTGAAAGCGGTTTCAAATTACAAGAGTTATTTGATTCAGAAGAAAATTTGATTTACTTCAAATTTAGAAATGATTTATTAGTAAATAATGAATTAGTGATTCGGAATACAGAATATCTATTGAACACAAAAATTGGAAAACAAATACTAATACAAGGTTCTTTCACATCGAAAAAGGGAAAAGAGAATATTATCATACGTGGGTTACTATGTGAAAAATCTGAAATTATTAAAAAGGAAATACCAAAATCAAAGCTAGACCACTATAATACTATTGAAGAAGAAATAGAAAAGTTGAATGATTTTTTCACCTCATTTAATGCTTTAATTATGATTTTAAATGAAGAAGGTAAAATATTATTTGTTTCGCCAAATATAGATGAGAGTAAGCTTTACCAACCTAAGAATAAGATTATTGGAAAAAAACTAAATGAAATTTTCCCAAAAGGACAAGCAAAATTTTTCACACAATATATCAATGAAGTTTTCAGAAATGGAGAAGCAATCAGCTTCGAGTACCATTTGCCTATTAATAACAAAGTATTATGGTTCCAATGTAGAATTATTCCAGTGTATGTCAAAGATGAGAAATTTACTCAAACTGTTGCAATTATCAGGGACATAACGAAATGGTGAGTAGAACCTATTGCCAAAGAAAAGTAAATTTTTCACAGATAATTTTTTCATGTAACATCTAACCAAAAGTATTATTATTTAATAAAATAATAACACAATCCATTCTAGGATGAATCTCAATGGAACTTCATAAACTTTGGCCGAAAGAATTACAAACTCACTACTGGCGTTTAGATGAAAATTATCACAATTTAATTCTAGCAAAAGTCAAAGAAAACACAAAAGGAAAAAACATTCTAATGAATTTTATCTCTGCAATAGACGAGTTAATAGATTCGAAAGGTATGTGCATGAGTAATTCTGAATTCTTATTCTTAGCTGCAGCTGTAAAGGTTATTCAAGGTAAATCTGAAGCAATTCAAGATATTTGCAGAATGGATGAATTTCATCCGGGATTACATAATGCTAAAGCCTTTAATTTAATTTCAAGGAAAAAATTTACTGAAGTGCCTTCATTAATTAAGAAAGCCAAAAAATTTGCTAAAGATGTAGATCCCTATAATTATCTTTATGCTCTTTCCAATGAGATATTGATGTTATATTACACAGGAGTATTTGGTATTATAAAAGATCGGCTAATTTCTCTTAATAAAGAATATAAAAAGATTATAGGCAAATTACCTGAAGGAGATAAAAATAGATTAGCTGCTTTAGAAGCTTGCATATTAGGTAAATCTGTAGTAATTTCCTTGAAACGAAGAGAAGGAAGGATAGAAGAAGGAGCATCGATAGGCCAAGAACTTATTGCGAAAGCAAGAGTAACAGAAAACCGTTATTTGCTTAATCGTCTTCTAAATAATACCGCTTTGTGTTTAGTGGAAAGTGGAAACCTAAGAGCCGGTTTAAAATATCTTGAAGAAGCATTTGCTTTTTCAGAAAATTTGGGAAATGAGATCCAATTATCTATTGGAGGAAATAATATTGGTTTTATTTATCGAAATATGGGAAATATTGAGCAAGCAATGAAATATTTCTACATTGCTCTTGAGCATTCTAAACAAGCAGGAATTGCCCCATACATTATTGCAACTGAAACTAATATAGCTCATTTACACCTAGATTTCGGAAATCCAAAACTTGCACTTGCAGATTCAGATATAGCAATGGAAAGCTTAGAGAATAGCAATGTTCCTGTACCACCATCAATAGTAATTGCTTTAGATTTATGTCGTGCAGATATCTTTGAATACTTGGAAGATTTCGATAAAGTTCGTGAAACTCTTGAACATGCTCTCGAGTTAGTTAAATCTGCAGATTTGAACAAGGAAACACCTAAAATTAAATTAAGATTTGCCCGAATTTCTGCAAAACAACAAAACCTTGGAGAAGCAAATCAAAAACTTACAGAAGCGCTCACATTTGCAATTGCAAACAATTCATATGAAATAATTGTTAATGCTAAACTGCAATTAGCTGAGATTGATTTATTGAGATACCGTATGACAAATCAAAATATTCTTTTGTTAGCTGCTTACGAAAAAATACTCGATTCAGAACAACTTTGTCTTGAGCAAGATTACAAATTAATTTTAATTGATGTTTATATTTTGAAAGGATTATTACTTTCGATAAATAATAAAAAGAAAGAGGGAATAAAAGCATTAGAAAAGGCTATTGAATTAGCGCAAGATCTAAATATCCTTGAAAAAGAACAAGAAGCAAGAAACCAGCTAAGTGAAATTGAGAAAGAAAAGAAAAGTTTACTTGTTAGAATATTTACTCGGATAAACAAATCAATTAGATCAACGATTGCTTTTGAAAGTGTTACTGGACCTAAAAAAATTGAATCAGATATTCGTGCTTTATTCCTTATCACAAGAGAATCCGGTTTACCATTCTATCAGAAGGACTTTAGTGAATCCAAACAAATTGATTCCGGATTATTATCGGGTTTATTATCAGCAATTAGAACCATGAGTCAAACAATACTTAATGCAAAAGAAGGTGGTTTGAAATTAATTGACCATGGAAATGTAGCAATAATGCTTGAAACACGTGAAAGGTTATTTTTTGCTCTGGTTGTTTCAAAGGAAACATACTTGATTCGTGAAAAACTACGTGATTTTGCAGATTCTTTATCTGATGAAGCAATTATTAAGATAATTGATCAAGGTGTGATAAACATAACAGATAAACAAAAAATATTGATCGAGGATCTTATCACTAATACATTTACCAAATAATTATTTGCTTTTAGTAAAGAATTCAGCGTTCAATGAAATAAGATTACTCATACCATAAGGTATTTTTTTTACTAATCCTTTTACTTGTAATCGACCGACACATCTGGAAATAGTTGACTTTGATAAGGAAGTTCTTCTACAAATGGCTGCTTGTGTTAATTCTTTTCCATCAAGTATTTGTTCAAAAACAAGAAATTCCTTCTCAGTTAAGATTTCCTTCCATTTATCCTTATCAATTTGCATAATAGCATTTTTTGTTTCTTTATCATGTGTCTCAAGATTAGTTGTATCTCGTTTCTTTGAAAATAACCATTTATCATTTCTATATAAAATAAATAGAGTTGAGCCAATTCCTACTAGAAATAAACTTGAGATAGTTGTACTGAATATTACTGCTAAATTACTAATAGTATTTACTTGACCTGTGACTGTAATTTCTATTGGAAAAGCATCAATACTAAAAATAATAGAGATGTTTCCAGATATTGAACCAACATGAGTTGTATCAATTTCTGCTTTAAGATACATTGCTCTTCCAACAGCTAAACTCCACGATGTGAAATTTATTCTAATCCATTTTGGAGCTTGAATTGTCCCTCCTAATGGAATGCTTTCATTATTTATTATTAGAAATATTCGATCAATGTTTTTGGTATTTCTTCTTACTTTTCCAACATTCCATTCATTTGGAGATATGTCGAGTTCTTCAAGAATTAATGGACTCGTGAAATTTATATTCGAATAAAACGAGATCTTGTTTACTTCTAACCAGGATAAAACAAGTCTTTTCCCAATAGTCGAAATTGTATGTGGGTTTGGAATAGATTTTATCAATGCTAATCCTTTGTCAAAAATAATCTTAGTATTTTGTGTGCCCACACGTCGTAACCAATCTATTCCTAATTTATAATTATATTTTGTTGATAATTCCTCTGTATCTTGAATGAAAGTAATTTTAATATTTCTTGTGAAACCCACAGGAATACTTGATGACAGCGTAAATTGTATTTTTGTAGAATTCGTTAATTTTGTTGCCGTGAAAGGTAATATTTTGCTATCTGATTCAATGACTTGAATATTCCGAACGAAACCGGCGACTTCAATAGTTTCGATATTTATGCTTTGAAGTGAGTTTATTCCTTCAACTCCAACAAATTCAATATCTAATTGTATTTGAGCTGTTTTTGTGTGTAAATAACTAGTTATTTTTCCACTAGAAATATCATAATTTGTTTCTTGTAAGGGTGAGATAGTATTTGGGATAACTGTTGTTACAAATGGTGAACTCAAATCACCTACTGAAGTTGTTTCACCTTTCAATAAAGAAGAGAACATAAATTGACTAATAGGGTTTAATGAAAACAATGATGCTAAAAATATCACAACAACTAGGATTGTTAGTATTTTTCTTGTGTTCTTTTTTAGCATGATTAATTACTCCAATTAGTTATTACTTCAATAGGTTTATTCAAAACTTTAAAATTATCTAAATAAAAGCAATAGGAAGAGCTGATTCAGATAGTATCTGAGAAGTGCACCTTGGAAAATGAAAAGCCATTGGCCATTCCAATAACTCACAGACTCTTCATTAATAGAATATATTGTGCTAAAAGCGATAAACTCTGTAATAGCATAAACAATTGCTTCAATTTGCTCTGGGAGCATTTGAGAATCAGGATCATTAAAAACTTCAAAGAATAGCACTTTTGAGGTTTCATCCAATATCTCTACATAAGCATAATTTTGATAATTTGTTAAAGAATTTACATAAACATACCATAAACCATAGTAATCATCAAACCAAGCGTAACTTTCGTAAGAACCAAGTGTTTCAATGAAAGATTGTACTTCAGGTATTGCTTTTGAAATAGCTATTACTTCAGTTTTAGTCAATTGTGCTTCTTTATTTTGGATAATTGAAAGTATGTCCTCAGTCTCATCACAAACAACAATACTGATCCAACTGTTTTTTGGAAAAGTTTCTATTGTCCAATAGTCAATAAACCAAACATTATCTGTTATATTATAATAACAATTCATTTGTTTAGTTGGTTCACTCCAAGTAGTATAATTATCATACATTATATCAGAATAATAGATATTTATCTCATTATCAGGATTTTCTAAAATCCAATTTTGTACTTCTGAAAGAACCTCAACAATGAGGATAATCTCTTCTGGAGTATGTAGTGCGCCTTCAAATGGCTCATAAATATCAAAAGAAATCACTGAACCGTCAATATTTGAAATAATTACGCATGCTGAATAGTACTCATCATAGTAATCGATAATCCAACTACTATAGCCATCAAACCAAGCAAAAAAGCAAGCATTTTCATGAACATCTAACCAAGTAGAAATTTCAGGTATTGCATTAGCAATATCGATTATTTCACTCTCAGTATAATTTGGTGTTAAAGGTGAATAGACTTCATAATATAGCACTTCACCTGTTGAAGCTTCAATCTCAATGTACGCGTAATTTAACCAACAATAGAAATCTTCGGTGTAATTGATATTTCCAGTATAAAATTCAACTATCCATATATTATCAATCAAATTTGTGGAAACGGAAGTTACATCATTTTCTTCAATAAAATTTGCTACCTCAGGGATACTACTAGCAATATCTATTGCATCTTGAAAAGATAGTGATTGTTTATTTCTAAGGTTATTTGCAATCAATGAACCTGTAAGAACAGAAGTACCTGCTAAAACAGCAGTCATTATCATTGAAATAATGACAAAAGTATTCCCATGCTTTGATCGATTAAATACTTTCATTTTTGTTCCTTACTCCTTGTAATCCAAATATCATCAATATTTAATTTGACTATTGAGTTACTATAACTGAAACAACTTAAAAAACTAGACATTCAAATAGTTCACTTTTTTTGAACTCTTGAAATGGGGATAAAATTGACTGTCTTCTCAAAACAAAACTTAATCTTGTCCTGTAATAAACTTGAGATACTGCAATAAATGGTTCTTAGAAACGAAAATTAAGTACTAAAAACCAAAGTGAATGACTAATTAGTGCCAAAAGATTAAATTAAATTAAAGTTCAAGCATACATGAGCAGAGACAGATTCCTCTAGTAAGATGAGAGGTACTGTTGGGATTAGTTTTTGCTCACTTCTTATTGCTGCTTAACAAGCAAATAATCCTGATTTCTTTGCAAAAAAATTATCAACTACTAAATGAATTACGAATATAAACAGTTGGTAATTAAGATGGTTAAAATTGAAAAAGAACCCAGAGCAGCAGCTTATCCAGCTCCTGCAGCTTTAGTCTCTGCTTATGATGAAAAAGGAAATGCCAATGCAATGACAGCAGCATGGATTTCTAATATTTGTGCAGAACCTTCTACAGTAGTAGTTGGTATTCGAGACAACAGATATACTTTCGATCTGATAGAAAAATCAGGTTGTTTTGGAGTAAATATCCCAAATGTAGCAATTGCTAAAGAAACAGATTATTTTGGTGTTGTTTCAGGTAGAGATACAGATAAATTCAAAGATACCGGTTTAACAGTCTTCAAAGGTAAAGAAGTCAATGTCCCTTTAATAAATCAATGTCCAATAAATATTGAGTGTAAAGTGATTAAACAAGTAAAAATCGGGTCACATCATGCATTTTTTGGAGAAGTATTGAAAGTGTATTATGATGAGAGCATGTTGGATGAAAAAGGAGCACCTGATATTTTACTTGCTGATGTTCTAGCTTATGGTACTGGAAAATACTACTCACTTAAAGAATCAATAGACACATATGGTTTTTCTAAGAGGAAATGATTTTTTCTTATCTTTTAATATTCCATACTATCCAAAGTAAGATTAGGATTACTTGAAAGCGAAAAATAGACCATTATCCTTTTTTTAGGAGGATGAAATAATTGAGAACGATGAACAAGTGATAATCAAAATTAAAAAAATTATATTATCTGTAGAATAAGAATTGATTTAAAGAAACAAGCAATGATTTTATTATGGTGAAGATGTTGGGATTTAATGTTTTAACAGCAATTGTGAATATTGCAAATTATGAGAACACTAATTTAGAAATTTATAGCACAAAATCGAAGATTAGGATAAACACAGTTGGGGAAAAGCTCGAGTACTATTTCAAGGATGCAATAGCAAACTCATTTCAAATAAAAGAACAAAGTAAAAGGATCAAAATACACTCTTCAGTTTTTTCATGGCTAGGTAATCAAAATAATCCTCCAGATATGATTATCAATAAGGGCGATGCTTTTGAAGTCAAGAAGAATCAATCAATGAAATCCACTATTGCATTAAACAATTCTTATCCAAAAAACAAATTATACATAGATGATCCAAAAATAACCAAGGAATGTTTTTCTTGTGAAGAAGAACAGTGGGGCAGCAAGGATATTTTCTATGTAATAGGTTCAATGAATGGTACAAACCTCCAGCATCTATTTATCGTGCAAGGTGAATGTTATGCCGCGAATAGAAAAATCTACTCAAATTTACTCTTACAATTCAAAGCAAAAGTTGATACATTAATTCAAGAACAAAATATGGAATCCACAAAGACAAGAGAGGTTGGTAGGATAACAAGGGTTGATCCACTTGGAATAACTACTTTCAGGATTAGAGGTATGTGGGAAATAAGAAACCCATTGGTTGTTTTTGGTGATTACAATATTAATTCTGAAAGATACAAACTTTCAGCTATTATGCTTAAAGAGAAATATCAATCCTTTGCTGAAAAGGACATAAAATTATTGGAATCAAACCCTAAAATTATTGTTGAAAAAATAAGAATACCAAATCCTAACAACCCGGCAAAATTGTTAACGACAATACTTATCAATATCTTAAGAACTTGACAAAATTACTAGCTTTATAAGTGAAAAATGACATTAATTATCGAGGAAATAATTGTGAAAATTGTATCTCTATTCTCTGGTTGTGGAGGATTGGATTTAGGTTTCATAGAGGCTGGATTTAAGATTGTTTTTGCCAATGATAATGACAAAAATGTAATTGAAACCTATGAAAAAAACCATAACATGAAGCTTGACACTAGATCTATAACTGATATAGCTTCAGATGAGATACCTCAAGCTATTGGAGTTATTGGTGGTCCACCTTGCCAAAGCTGGAGTATAGCAGGTAATCTAAAGGGAATAAACGACAATAGAGGAAAACTATTCTATGAATATGCTCGAGTTCTAAGAGATAAAAAGCCACTGTTCTTTGTAGCTGAAAATGTTCCGGGCATTCTTTATAAAAACAATATTGAAGAATTTAACAAACTGATTGAATTACTTGAATCTCTATCATATAAAATCACTTACCAACTAGTTGACTCACGCGATTACGGAGTACCACAATCAAGAAGTAGAGTAATAATTATAGGATTTAAAAAAAGTTTAGATCATAAATTTGTTTTCCCACGTTCAACACATTCTAATAATCAACAAAAACTCTTTTCAACAAATAAATGGTTAACATTGAAAGATGCCATAAGCGATTTACCTGAAGCAAAACCTGGTCTTAATAAGACTCACGCAAATGATGAGTTAGACATACCAAATCATGAATATATGCTTGGATCATTTTCTTCACATTATATGTCTAGGAACAGAAGACGAAACTGGAATGAACAATCTTTTACAATTCAAGCAGGTGGAAGGCATGCTCCACTTCATCCTGACTCAAGTGAGATGATAAAAGTAGCAGAGGATCTTTTTGAGTTTAAAGATAATAATCTAAAATATAGAAGATTATCAGTTAGAGAATGCGCCAGACTTCAAACATTTCCTGATGATTTTATTTTTTATTATAAAAATCTTGTAAATGGGTATAAAATGGTTGGAAATGCAGTACCAGTCAAATTAGCTGCAATTCTAGCAAAACAAATTATGAAAGATTTGTTAAAACTAGAAATTTCTGAAAACAATAAAAAATAGATATCAACTAGAAATTTTGAATCAATTTATAATGGTTTTTTTTCTTTAAAATTTAAAATAATACTCTTTTTAAGCGAAAATTCCTATTTAAATAGACTTTAATAAGAATTGCAAGAGTGTTCGAATATCAATTTGAGGGTGTGGCTTTTTTTTGCCAGAAATAAATTTGTATACAATCGGTACAGTTAAAATAACTAAAAAACTAAAAACCAACATTAATATCAGCTCTGAAGAGTTGTTTGAAAAATACTCTGAAATTTCTTCTATACTGTCTTTTGAAAGCAAAGAAATGATACGTTTAGCAGTAGATGAAAACCTTGAACCTCAACTACGAAAAAAGAAAGATGAAATTTTAGAATATTTTGAAGCAGTAGAAAGTCAATTACTCCAATTGGGTTTTGGTTCTGAAGAAGCAGCTGAAGAAGAAGAAGCTGAAGAATTGAAAGGCGAACAAATGGATGCAAATGACATACCACAACAAACAGATCAGGATACCTTTGATAAGGAATCCAAACAAAAAGAAGGAAAACTAATTTTAGGTGATCAACAAATGGACTCAAAACTTGTCCCAATTAAAATTAAAGAGAAAATTGCTTTGTATCAAGAACGAGATGGTTCTCTTTCAACATCAAAAGAAACTACTCGTACAGGCAAAATAGAAATTTTGAACAATTCAGACAAAGACCGTTTGTGGGATATTGATCTGAAATTTGAGAATGTTTCTCAAACTGATATTACAGACGAATCTTTTTCCGTTAAAGAATTAGACCCTGAAACATCAAAAGAAATTGAATATGCTTTTGAAGGAGATGTCATATCTAAATTATCTGTTGAAGAATTCATTTCTACAGCAGGAGATCCAGACATTGAATCTTATTCATTATCTGTTGGTGCAGAAAATGAAATTTTCATGAGAGTTACAATTAAAAACTCTGAGTATGAAGAAGTTTCTAAAATTGGTGTTTTCAAATTTATACCAGATGAATTCACTAACCCACAAATATTAGGGCAATCTCTTGGCAACGCTGAAATCAAAGACAAAGATGGAAAGAACTATGCTCATTGGGAAATCGAAAAACTAGATTCAAATGAAGAAGCAACACTTGACTTGCGATTAAACGTCTATATTGATAGCAAAGAGACAAAAATACGCACAGGTGAAGTTGCTTTCAAGTATATCACTTCTGAAAGTGTTAGTGGAATCAAAATAGGCTCTTTTGACGCTTATACAAATAATTCTTACAATATAATCACATCTGAAATAGATGATGAACCAAATACCTATGAGTGCAAATTTATTTTTGAGAATACAAGTGAATTTATGATTCGTTTAGTGAACGCTGACGTATATAACGAAGATGATTCAAGCATAAAATATGTTGATATTGACCCTAATGAAATCCCAGAAATTCCCGCAGGTGGAAAATGGGAATCAAATGCATGGACTTTTACTGCAGAAGATGGAGAATATCCAACTTTTAAAACTAAAGTAGAATTCTTTACTATCGCTGATCATCAAATTGCTACAAAAATCAAAGTAAACATTTCTGACTTGGAATTAGCTGTAGCAGCACTTGATGGAGTAATCAATTACAGTATCGACAAATTGCCATCTTTCAAGATTACACCATTCAATATTTCTGGAAAAGTAACCAATACAGGTGGTGCACCTCTAAATGAGGTTTCACTTGTTGAAGAAATTCAAGCAGAATTCTTACCTCCTAAACCATCTCAGGTTGAAGTCTATCTTAATGGAAACATAATTGAAGTTCCTGTTGATGCAATAAAAATCGAACCTGATGATCAAGATCCCGGTGTAGAACACACAGTAACAGTTTCCCTTGAGAATCTAAAAGATACAGATGCAGGTTCACTACAACCAGATGAAAACATTGAATTCAAATACCCGATCACTGCTTACAATCCAACTAAAGAAACACTCTACAAAGCTAACGCAAAATTATCCGCAAACACATACCCACCTGGTAAACCAATAGAAATCCGTGCAGAACCAATAGAAATTATGGTTGAACACATTCGACGCAATATTGCAAAAGGTAAAGATATTCAAGCATTAGCAACTGAAGGAGAATTCCAAATTACCCTCTCAATCAAGAATATGGGTGAAAGTGAATTAACAAACTACCGTCTCAAAGAAAAAGTTGCTTCAGGATTAATTCTCTCAGATGTAAGTCATGAAGCTAAAATCTCAGAGAAGGATGGAAATAAGATTCTTGCATGGAAGTTTGAGACAATAGCTCCAGACGAAGTTTTTGCAGTAACCTACAAGATAAGCCCTTCTGCTGAAGCAAAAGTAAGTGAAACACAAAAAGATGATTAATTATCTTCATCTTTTTCTTTTCTATTTTTTATTCTTGGCAATTTTCTCAGACAAGTATTGCCCTGTTCTCAAACCAGAGTGTAGTGCAGTTCCAACACCACCACCACTGACATTTGACCCTGCGAATAAAAGATTCTTGATTTGTGATTTGAAATTACCAACGATTTGATCATATCTTGTGGCATACCAAGCTCCTTTAGAAACAAGGTTATATCTTTCAAAAGTTAACTGTGTAGACAATTCTCTAGAGATAATATATTTTGATAAATTAGGTATAGCTTTTTCAACACGAGTAATTATTTTTTGTGTGACTTCTTTTTTCAATTGCTTATACTCTGATTTTCGTTCTCTTTTATCCTTGGCTTTCCAAGTATCATTCCAATCAAAGGGAGTAAAAGCCAATACAATCATACTTTTTTTGTTTCCAACCTCTAAATTCGGATCTATATTTGATGGTATTCTCACACCCAGAAACTCATAATCAAAATAACCTTCTCTAACTCGAGTGATAAGATGATCAAAATCTATTTCGTTGCTAATATTAAAATGAGGTGGATACTGTGTTAAATCAATGTTTTCTACTGTTAAAAATAGCATTGCACCAGTAACAGATGGTTCTTTACTCTTTATATTATTCAAAAATTGTTTATTGAAATTTTCTTCTCCAACATAATTAAAAATAGTTCTTTGAAGGTCAGCATTAGAGATTACCCAAGTACTTTTTAGAATTGTTCCATCAGACAATTTAACGCCTTTAACTGCACCTTTAGAAATTACTATTTTATCTACTGTAGATTTATATTTAATTTGTCCACCATTTTTACAATAATGATTAACCAAATTTTCTGCAAATGCTAACATTCCTCCAACAGGATAATCTATACCAAAGGTATTTGCTTCACTGATAATATTTGCTGCAATTGGCGCAGAAACTTCACTTGATTTTAGAAAGAGCCAAGTGCAATAGAATTTGAATAAATTCTTTACATTTTCATCGGTTAAAAAACGATCTAACAAATGAGAAAATTTTAACAAGCCATATCGTCTAAGTTTTGGATATTTAAAAACAACTTTGAGTAATTCACGTATGGTTAATTTAGAGGATGAAAATCCGGAATCTCTAATTTCGTTATTAATTGCATCGCATTCGTTCAAGAAATTTATTACATTTTCTTTTTCATGTGGGTATTTAGTTTCAATTTCAGTGAGCAGTTTATCTCGAGAAGAATACATATTCAGAAATTCATTGTCACGAAAATTTGCCTCAATAGGTTCAATTGATTTTAGAGGATGAGTAAAACCTAATTCATTCAAAATCTTATTCGACCTGCTCTTTTCAAAATTGAGCATTCCTTCTGCACCTAAATCAAAGTAAACCCCTTTCCTCCTAAAACCAGAGACATATCCACCAGGATAGTTATTATGCTCAATGATTATTGTTTTTAGCGCCGGATTTTTTGCTTGTAAAAAATTTCCTGCACCTAAACCACCGATTCCAGCACCTATTATAATTACATCAAATTCATTTTCATTTCTCAAGAAAATACCTCAACGAGTTTCAAATAATAGATGGAAATAGGAATGAAAATTGGAATAAATGACTTAGAATAATCAAATATTATTGCTATCTTTAAGTCTTTGTTCTATACTTCTCTAAATTCAAAGATTTTATACATTCACTTGTGGGAAAACCAGTTGCTTGATCCCAGTCTCTAACTCTATAGTACTCTTTTAATTGAATAGCTAAATTAGGAGTGTTTCCTTTTGTTCCACCTTCTTTCAATTTAAACGAAATAACTTTCGGTAAACGATCATTTTCTCTTGTTAATCCAAGTTTCTTGTTTAGCAATCTCTTCAAATTAGTTATTCTTGATCCAGCTTTCATTATTTCATCAATTGTTATAGGCCATCCGGTAGCTAGCTCAACTGCTTTAGTAGTATCTTTAAATGGAGGTAATGCAAAATGGCACATTATTAGGGCATTATACACTGCTCTAAAATCTTGAACTTTGACAGCTAATGAACCTGCTTCAACATCATCAAATCTATCCTTACACTCAAGATTTATTTCAGAAACTGAAACACCTAATCCCATTTTATACCCATCACCATTATTATGACAAGCACCTCGAGATGAGGTAGCATAAACTGCAGCCATTGAAAAGAAAGCTCTTGGATCATGATAAGGTAATTCTAAACCGTTAACAGTATGTGCTTCATCAGGTACTCCATAATGAGCAGCCACAGCATCAGCACCTTTGACCATTAATTTTCCAATACCTTTTCCAATTGCCATTAATTTTAGTAGTTTAATTGCCGCATCAATATTACCCCAAATAGCAGAAATACCTTCTAAATCGGCTTTAGGTATCTTACTCATTTCATTTAAACGAAACACTAATGCAATTATTTGGCTTGCAGAAATAGTATCTAATCCATAAACATTACACAAATAATTTGCATAAGCAATCCCTTCCAAATTATCAACAAGCAAGTTAGTACCAAAACCAGCCAATGTTTCAAACTCAGGACCAGCTGTTTGAGGTATAGCGTATTTGCCTTCATCTATTTTGACTATTCTCCCACAACCAATGATACAACTATAGCAATGATATCTCTTAATGAGGATTGTTTCTTTCATTCGAGAACCATCAATAGCTTCCGTATTCTCCATGAATCCTTGGTGCCAATACTTTACTGGAACATCCCCCCATTTCATCCCTCCTGATACATATGCAGCAGTACCAAACATAGTTCTACCAACGGAATTTTCTCTAATATTCTTCCTCATTTTTGATATGAGAGCTTTGAACTCTACTAGGTGAGCTATTCCTACGTCTCGAGTAGATGATCGCAGAGCTATTGCTTTTAGGTTTTTAGAGCCCATCACAGCTCCCATACCTGTCCGTCCTGCAGCACGATCACCATCATTCATCAATGCAGCAATGGTACTTTGATTTTCTCCAGCGATGCCTATCGTTGCATAGCTAGAAATTTTCCCATGCTTTTCTTTAAGAACATCACCAACTTCAAAGGATCCTTTACCCCAAAGTTCTGATGCATCTAGGAATTCAATAGTTCCATCAAAAATAGTAACATACGTAGGTTGAGATGATTTGCCGGAAAAAATCATTCCATCGTATCCGAGAAATTTCATAAATGCACCAAATTTCCCCCCTGAATTTGATTCACCCCAAATATTGGTCGCGGGAGATTTTGCACAAACAACATGTCTTCCACAATTTGGCGCTTTCGTTCCTACTAGTGGTCCATTGAAAAATCCTATAGGATTATTTGGTGATAAAGGATCTAATTCTTTTGTTAAGCGTTCAAAAAGGATTGCAGCAGCTAGTCCACTTCCACCAATATATTGATGATATAATTCTTCTTTTGGATTTAAAATACTAGTTTTTTCTGTTGTCAGATTGATTTCAAGGATTTTACCAGTATTGCCAAAATAATCCATGCTTTTTTTCACACCTTTCTCTAAATTACACTAACAACTTTCAATCATAAAAGTATCCTATTGATTTTTTGCTTGAAGAAGTAGCTTGTCCATAAAAAAAAACTCTTAAAGCTTAAACAACTTAACTTAGAATAAGAAAAAACCTAACACTAATAACTGGAGAGTTTTTATTTGTCTGAAATAATAAATGAATTAGAACTTAGTAATAATGAAGAGAAAATTTATCTTTTACTTCTCTCAATGGGACAACTTTCAACAGCAGAAATTGCGCAAATGATTGAAGGAAAGGTTTCCGAAGTAGAAAATAATGTAAATATATTGATTGGTAAAGATTTGGTTTTTCCAAATCCGGGTATTGTCAAAAAATATTCAGCAGTTTATCCTTTGGTTTCTCTCTCAGAAAAAGCAAAAGATTCCCTTGACATAGTACAATCTCTTGGTGAAGAAATTAACACTTATTCTGCAGAAAAATTTGAAACCTTAGATAAAATTCTGAATAATCAAAAAGAAACTATCATTAAAATAGCCACAGAAGCGAAAGAAGAAAACAGACTTTCAACTGATTCAGCAACAACAGAAATATCTTCAGATATTGAAAAATTGATTGATGATATAAGTCAGATCCTAAACACCGAAAGTCTAGTAATTACTGAATTAGCCACCAGCACGACTATCAATATTAATAAACACTATCAGGAAACAAATGAAACTGTTGGTAATGCAATAAGCTCTACTGTTAGCAATGTAGTCAATTCTTTAAATGAATCACAAACAAGTATCACAAAATCCTTTGATGATTCATCATTAAAAGTAGGTACTGCAGCTGGTGTCTTAGAGAATAGCTTACAAGCTTTACTTGATAATAATTTGAGTGAGAATATCTCTATCAACAAAGAAATACATGCTAAATTAAACAAAGCTATTGAGGAATACAATAAAGCATCTTTAAATAATGTGAACCTCAATGGACAAACTATTTCTGATAATTATGCAAGTGTCATAGATGTTGTTAATACAAGATTAACTTCTCAAGGGAAAGAAACAAATCAAATTCTCGGAGAGCGTATACGCAATATTTCAGATTCAATGGGTGAAATGAATAATGAGTTTGCAAAACTTATCAAAGATAAACTAAATGGTGTTCGAAGAGAATACCAACAGCTAATAGAATCACTCACTCGAAATGTTGAAACGTTATTTGTTGATGCAAATGCACAACTTCAAAGTTCAATTGCTGCAAAGACAAAAACGAATGAGGATAGATTGAATAATCTCTTCAAATTACTTGAAGAAAACTTGGAGAAAAATGCAAGTGATACTCGAATAGAAGTTAAAAACAAAGAAAACCGTGTAAGTACAGAATTGAAAGCAGTCGCTGAAATTACAAATAGAAAAATGACTGAAATAAATGAAAAACTGTCCATGGAAATTAATAATAACCTCAATAAATCACGCACAGATTCTGAAACAACCAAAAATGACATGAGCCAAAAAATAACTTCAGCTGCAACAGATTTCAAGTCAAAATACCATGAAGCAAGAGATGGTACACAATCTAGTGTTGCAAAAGAGTTCCAGAATCAAGAAACGATATTTACATCCATTGGTTCCAAAATTCTAGAAGATATTCGCACACTAAATAATTCCAGTGAAAATCAAACTAAAGCTTTCATTAAGGAAACAGAAAAACGCGCAAACGCGGCCATAGCAAAAATAGAAATGCCCTCAAAAACTCTTCTAAATCGAGGAAAACATGCGGCATTAAAAACAGTACAAACACAATATGCTTTGGTCAATAAAACAATTGATGTGGCTCAAACAGGATTGGAAGATACAATTATCTCAGAGATTTCAGAAGTTAAGAACCAATTCAAAGGTTATGGTGATAAATTTAAAGACACCAATAAAACAATTGAACGTCTTCTAGCAAACCTTGAATTAACTTATCAAGAACTAATAACTCGAACTAAAGATGTTCCAAGACCAACAATTACTACTTCGATACTTCTCGGAAGAAATGCTGTTCTAAATCAAATGGAAGAGATTTTGACTCGAGTAAAATCAACAATTACAGTAGTTTATCCAAAAATTGGTGATATACATGTTAATGCACTTTTAGATAGTAATCCAAGAACAAGAATTATTGTCATATCTGATTTTGATACATTCAAAAATGCTGATTTGATCAAGCAATTAATGTCAAAAGAAAACATTCAATTGAAATCTTTGGTTACAAGTTCAACCATTAAACCATATTTCGCAATAGGCAGAGATGCTGAAGAAGGTTTAATAGCTAGTATCGATGATTCTGAACAGGTAATTGGTTTTACAAGCAAATCACAAGCGTTTGTTGAATTAATAAGTGCAGAGATAATCAATACAATTATTACTCCAAAAACAAAAAGAGTAGTGTTACCTCAAACAGAATAAGTATTTTAAATTTAAAAAATGACTTGATGTATTATCATCAAGTTTCTTTTCTTATTTTTTATCAAAATGTCTTCAATAGTAAGCTAAATAAATAATTTTGACCATTGTTATTTATGGTGATAAAAAAAATGACTTATAATAAGCATTTTTCTAAAGTGTTCTTTGTTCTATTATTTTCATTGATTATATTTAATGTTTTATTTTCAGTTTACAATGTAAATGCTGATTATAATATTGAAGAAGGAGACACTTTCTATTTCAAAGTAATTACATTACATGATTTATCTGGTTCCAATTTTACTTATTATAATGCTTATTTTGATGTTGCATTTTCTACTGATTCAGAAATAACTTTAGTTGTTGAAACTGTTCTTAAACTCACAAATTCAACACAAATGAAAATTAGTTTAGTGGTGGATGATAATTCTTCTTGGAGAACGGCTATTTTAAGTCAATATATTTTTGTAAATCGAAATTGGGAAGACCTTGAAGAGGAATGGGCACCACCAATATACGAAGTTTATGAAACAAAAAAAGTTTGGGGATTAACGAGCTCCGCTTCAGGTGAATTGAAAGTTGAATATGTAAAAAAAGATGGTGTGCTCAATAGATTCTACGCATATGAATATCCACTAATAACAGCTATCGGTATTAAAGAAATCTTAATCGTAAGAACTGATGTTAACTTTGAAGAATTAACTTTCTCAACAGGATTAACTTGGTTGGCTATTTTACCCATTTTTATTCTGGGTGTTTCTCTGATTATACGCTATCAGTTTAAAATGACAAAAAATAGATAAAGCTAAAATTCCCTCTTTTGACATGAGCAAATAGTATTTTATGTTACGAAATAACATCGCATCAAAAGAGGCAAACTTACCTATGAAAGTAGGAATAAACGGAACTGGATTAATAACGAGAGCATTGGTAAAGCTAGTAGCTTTAAATGAAGAATTCAAAAATATAGAAATTGCTCAAATAAATGGGCGAACAATGACTATTAACCGCTTAAAAGATCTGTTACTCTATTCTAGCTCGCAAGGGCATTCAAACTTAGATGTTTCTATCAACTATGATACCAACGAATTACTTGTTAATGGAAATAAAATCAAATATACTGCTAATTCTAAGCCAGAAGATATCCAATGGTTACCAGAAATTGAATTACTAATTGAAGCAACTGGAACTTTCAGAGATGATACAAAAAACAGCAAAGATCCAAATAGGCATTTTAAGTCATTAAATAATAATCTAAAGGGAATTGTAATCACTGCACCCGGAAAAGGTAGCATTGTTGATTACATGTGGATAGCTTCTCCGGATTTAGAACAAGAAATAACTACTGTCACATCTGCTAAGAAACCATTTGTAATAGGAGCAGCAAGTTGCACAACAACAGCAGCTATACCAATAGTTGACACCCTCGATGAGGTATTCGGTATAGAGTCATGTTATTTAACTACAGTTCATGCTGTAACAAGATCACAAGATATATTGGATGGTTCTAAAGGCTGGTGTGCAATGGACACACAACTTCATTCTACAGGGGCAACGAAAGCAACAAACAAAGTGCTAAAGAAAAGCATTCCAATGAGTGGTATTGCGTTTAGAACATCAGATAAAGCCGGCAGTTTTATACAAATAGATGCCGTTCTAAATAAAGAGATAATAAAAGAAAATCTTCTTGATGCGTTCAAAAATAGCAAATACAAAAGTTCTTTTGCCTACTCAACAGTATCGAATCCTCCTTCAAGTTATGTTCGAGGGAATAAAGCAATGGTTGTTCTCATACCTGACGAATTTGTGATTATTGACAAAAAGAGAGTAATAATTAAGGGCCTCTATGATAATGAAGAAGGATATACAAATCATCTGTTGCAATTAATTAACTTCGTCATTTCAAAAATGAAGTAAAATAAATCAAATAGATCAATAGCAAATAGCTAGGAATATCCTAATGCCTATTGATCTTCAATTTCTTTTAAAGGAAGAAAGCTAGTGCAAATAAAGCTCCAGTGAAAAGTAATCCTGAAATCATTGATAAGCTGATAATTAGAATTGCTTTTCTAAAGTCTTGTTTTATCATTTCAGGGAAATTGATATCGCCTTCAATGAGCTCTGCTTTTGGGAGTGAAATTTTGCTTGACATCTTTTTACCTCCATCTACTGCATTTGATATTTCTTTGTTAGACCATTCACAGCACAGAATTTGAAGTAGTACTGATAAATGCCCATGAAAGTCATGATCAAAGGCAACATAAGTGTTAACATCCAAAATGGATTAGCACCTAGTAACATTATTGTTAAAGCACCACCGATTACAAAAGGTAACATTGACATGCCCATTAGCAACCGTTTCATGCGTTCTGCAGGACCGATATTGCATTGACCTGGTTTGTAACCTATAGATTTGAAAATAAATTTCTGCATCATTGATCTAGATGCTTTAGGGTCAAAGGGAGTATCATCTTCAACTAAATCCTCGGTTTTCAAGTATTCTCCGAAATCATCAGCAAGTTCATTCATCTGTTGTTGCGAAGTGCTAAAAAAGTCAACATTGTATTTTTCTATTAAATAATTTAAGTAATTAGAAGCTTTCTTGAGATTCTTTTGGAGTTTATCTACTACCTCTTGATCCATTTTCTCTTTATCACCGAAAATTAACAAAATATCTGAGACCTCATCTAAAGCATAGAGTTTGTTTTCCAAAACAATATACTTGAGTTTATCATCACTCATTTCATTTGCAAATTGTGAGAGTGCAACAAAAAAACCAGACTGTAATAAATACCAATCTTCTGATAAGGCTATATCTGGATCTCGATTATAATAAAATATTGGTAAACTTTCTTTTATAACTAAAATTTCATCTAGCATAAAACTAACCTCCTAATTTGGTGTGACTTTTAATTGTCTTTTACTAGATTTAACAAGGGATATGTAAATTAAATAACTACCATGTTAGAATCTAACTAAAGAAGAATGTTTTAACTAAGAATCTTACCTTTTACAGCACTTTTATTAATTAACGGTGTAATCTTTAAGAGCAACTAGCAAAATGAGTAGGTCATGAATGGTAGATGAAAGTGAATATTTGATAGGTGGAGATGAACTTTTTCATCACACTCGTTTTACTAAACATTTTGAGTTTATGTTAGAAAATTATAAACCAAATAATAAACCAGTAGCATTTTTCATGAGTTGTTCAAAACATAAACCATTTTACAAATCACCCTATCGTCGAGTATTCAATGCAATGATTGAAAAAAAACTCAACATTAGAAAAATAAGTCAAATTTACACTGTTTCAGAACCAGCAATATTGATTCCTGAGGAACTTGATGATACTAATATAACTAGATATGATTTTCCACCAGCTGCAATGCAAACAGAAGGTAGAAGAATATTTATTGAACGTCTAGCAGCTGTTTTACCTAAACATCTTTTGGCTCACGAAAAGATATTTTATATCCTTCCAAAACACCACCGAGGTATTTTTGAGGCATCTTTAAAGATAATTGCTGAAGATACTACTACTAATACTATAGACAAAACTCTTATTGCTTCACGAATTAAATATGCACCTCCACTTACGTACAATCTCCCTAAAGCAAAGGCTATCATTGTACAAACATTAGATTTGCAAATTGAATAGAAGTCTAAGTAAGGTGTTTACAAAAAATGAGCAACATTTCAAACCAATCAAATGGTTTTGCAAAACAGCTAACAACCAAAATTCATGCAAAGAATTTTGACACTCCTACAATGATGCTTACTTATTCTTTTCGTTTAAATAATCCTCGACCTTGGAAAAAAATACCTAATTGTTCTGTCATGACAAATGCATATGATATACTACAAAATGGTCGATTAGAGAATCGAATTCGAACGAAAGGAATTCACTCTGAATTAGAATTAAATGGTGAAATTTGTGCCATGGATTCCGGTGGATTCCAATTCATCTCTCGAGGTGAAGGAGAAAAAATAGATCCGCTAAAAGTTATTGAATTACAGAACCAATCAAATGTTGATATTGCAGTTTGTTTAGATTATCCAATATTGCAAAACTTTTCTCAAAATAAAAACAAAAAATTGACTCAACAATCATTGGAAAACATCAAACTATCTCATCAAAATATCAAAAATGGTATTGAAGTTTTGCCAGTACTTCATGGAACAACTACAGATGAAATTCGTTCTTTTCAACAACAGATAAAACAGATAGGTGATTTCAAGATCTGGGGGATAGGTGGTTTGGTCCCACAAATGAAACAATCATCAACATCCCATAAAAGATATTTTAGCATTATAGATCGAGTAATAGAAGCTAGAAAAGGACTGAATAAAATTGATGATAACATTTTGTTACACATTTTCGGTGTAGGAAGTCCTTTAGCAGGGTTACTCTTCTTGTTGAGTGGGGCAGACAGTATAGAAAGTATTTCATGGATTATGAACGCAAAATATTTCTTAGTTTACCAAGATAAAATTGGAGCAAGAAAAGTATCAAAAAAGACCACTATGTGCACAACTAGTGTTAAATGGGAAGAATATAATTGTACCTGCCCAATTTGTCACAACATTGGTTTAGGTGATATAGAAGAAAAAATGAAAGCCAGCGGAAACATTGGATTCCAAAATAGAGCAATGCATAATGCGTATGTTTATCAAAAGATACTTGTTGAAGCGAAAGAAGCTATTAATGAAAATCGATTGGTAGAATTGTGTAAAGAAAAGTTAGGTCATCACCGCTTCTTCAAAGGGATTCTAAATTATACTCTAAAGAAATTGGAAAATTGCCTCTAACATAATTGTTTTTTATAGGCAAATTCATAATAATATTTAGAATTAAATTGGAATTTTAGAGCCCTCTCTTGTAATTTTGTTTAATTTAAATTAAATTTATATAAAAGGTGAATATCATTTTGAAAAAAACATCAATAGCTACAGCTGTAATCCTATTTATTTTATCGTTAAATTGTACCAATATTGCAAGCACCCTTCCAAGTGAACCAATTTGGGGAGTATCTCCAGGGGATACTTATGATTTCAATTTAAATTACATTGAAATTGATTGTTCTCTTCCACTCATTAATTATAATGGAACAGGATTAACGTTTGCAAATGATAGCTTTGTTGAACAAAATTCGACAATATCTTTCAATATTACAAACATTGACGAAATACAAATTGATTATAACTTAACAAATAATGGAATAAACGAAAATAACTATCGAATTTCAAGCAATTTCTCTAATGAGTTATCTTTCTTACTTAACCTACCTTTCAAATTTATTTCAGAAGAAGTAAATATTTCTGATATCAAAAGAGGTTTTACCGGAATAGATTACTTAATTGTACCAACACTAAATGAAACTTGGGACGAATTTGACTCATATGATAATCCAATATATCTAACAATTATAGAAGAAGCATATGCTTCTGAAGCAGAAATTAATTTGGAAGGATTAACAACTATAAGTCAAGTTACTGACGAATCTATTTTTGATTGGTATGTAAATGGAACATACGTAGATGAAGCAAACGGTACAAACTTCCAATTTGTTTATAGCTTGAAGATGGCTTATGAGCTATCTACTGGAATTCTTCTTGGAATGAGAGTTTCTTTGGAAATAGAAGGTGAAAATTGTTGTGAACCAACTTCCATAATTATTCATTCTGAAGTAGAGCGAAATGGTTATAGTCTTGGTGATTTTCTTCTACCATCAGGAGAAAACAGTGATATTGCTCGATTTCTTTCAGACTTTTTGCCAGGCTTTGGTTGGATAATTGTTCCAATAGTTTTTGCTCCTCTAATATTGGTTAAAAATAAAAAAAGAGAAAGAAAATAAAACAAATGAAAGAAAAGTACAAGACTTGTGCTTTTCATTTCTATCAATTTTCAATTACATTTGAATTCTACTTACTTCTTTTTTGAATTCATTTGGATCCAAATCTAAGGATAAATCTATAATTCCACGTGAACCAACAGCAAAAATGCGATTTTTTAATCCATTAACAATAATTTTAGTGTTAGTAAAATTTGCAATAACTGAATTTTCACAATTAGTAAATGATATAAGATTTTCTTTGGAAAAAATCAAATTATTATTCTTGTCTTTTGGATAAATATCTGAATGATAAACCTTTAACCAATCTCCCAAATCATTCCATTCTTTCTGATATTCAACAGTAGCAAAAGTCATTTCAGGAATGAGCAATCTATGAATAATTTTTGAAAAATCACAGAACGGACATTTTGCAAGGAATTCTTCTGCAGTTGAACATGATTCCATCAAATTAACAATTTCTTTCAAAATTCCTTGAATTGAAACAAGCTCATCATCAGGATAAGGATATAATTCTTTCAATTCTGCAAGCGTTACATGTTTCATAGTTAATATTTGATTTTTAAGATAAGCAACTTTAACACAAACCATCATTGTTTCGGCAATCATATCATCTTTTGGTATTGTTCCTTTGAGCATAAATTCAATTGCCTTATCCCCTTTTACTTTTATATACGAAAATGCCGGGTTCTTGGTTCCGGTTGTTAAAACGGTTCCTGACGAAAAATTACTTTGCTCAATTTTATCTAGAATTGTTGCTATTGCTTTTGTCACAGCAGGACTATGATATTGATCACAAGCAGCTAGAATGAGAATATCATCATCCTCAGATTCAATGGCAGCAGCAATAATGGGTGAACCAGTTCCCTTTCCTGGGTCAGTAATAATTCTTGTTGGTTGCAAATCTTGATCACTCATTTTTTCATTTATAGAAGGTGTACCAAAAAGCAAGGATTCATTGTGAGGGATGAAAATTAATGGCATTAATAATAAAGGGGTCCCCGCATAAGGATCAATAGGTATTTTAGGTTTGTATATTTTGGCATTTTTTATTGGAATATTCAAATCAATGGTCTTAAAAATCGGAGATAGACGAGTGCTACTACGTTCTTTACCAATACCTAATTCAATTTCTTTTTGTGTTATTTCACGAGCTAGCATAACAAGTTTTTTCAAAGAACATCACCAGGATAAGAATAACCGTTTGAATAATTGAGGAGCTCATAATAGATATTAATATTTTTGCAAGAAAACAGAAAAAGAAAGAATTAAACCACATTATAGCGATTGCTAAACATACATGATTCACAAATGTGGTCTATAAAAAGAAAACCAGTAATATTATTTTCTCTTCCAAAAACTCCACAACTTGCACAAGTAGTGTACTGATCGTTGCATGCTACAGGTGTTTTACATAATTTACAACGAACGATTTCTTCCAAGCAATATGGACAATGGTTCTCTAAAGAACTGTATCCTGTTTTACAATAAAAACAAGAATATTCTGTTACTTTCGAATCGAAATTTGCATGAATAATACAGTCATTTATCGAGAATTCAGAGGTAGAAGATTTATCCGGGTCAGCAAAAAGATTTTGCAATAATTCATGAATCGTTTCAATAGAACATTCGGCTTTATTTGCTACTTCTTCAATATTCAATTCTTGATTTGATGGAAATGAACACAATAAATCAAAAAGATATTTCTTGTCTTCTTCTGACTTTATTCTTTTCTCGTATTCAGTTTTAAAGGATAATTTTTGAAATCTTTGAGTGCGAACAGAAGCAAATATTCCAATGAATAGAATAACAACACCAATTGTTGGAACGATAATAGATAAACTGTTAAATTTATTCAGATTATCAGGAACCAAAGGATCTTGACCATTACTTATTTCCCAAATATCAGAAAATCCATCACCATCTGTGTCTGATGAACATGGATTTGTCAAAAAAACGAGAATCTCATCTCCATCCATCAACCCATCATTGTCAGTATCTTTTAGGAGCATATTTGTATGATAAATATAACCTTCATCATAATCAGATAACCCATCTCCGTCAGAATCAGGGCTGTTTGGATTACTTCCATGAATGTAAACCTCAAAACCATCCACTATTCCATCTAAATCTGAATCAGAAGAAATTGGATTGGTATTGGTCTTATATATTTCCAGATAATCACAGATATAATCATAATCAGAATCAACAACTCTTGGGTTTGTTTTAAAAACATGAACTTCTTCTCCATCCAGTAGATAGTCTCCGTCTGAATCTGCTACTTTTGGATTTGTTTTATAAAAAAACTCTTCTTCATTTGTTAATCCGTCATTATCCATGTCATTTTGATTATCTGTTTTTACTGAAACAAATTGGTTTAAATTTTTTTCTGGATAACGAGAGTCTATATCTGATTCAGAGGTAAATGTTTGAACTATTATCTGTGAATGTTGATGCTCCTCAGATAAAGCAATAGACATCATAAAGAATAATATAAATACAAATAGTAATGAAGATTTTACTTTCTTACCAGCTAGACGTTCTTTGAATCTGGTTGGGGATTTTATTTTCAACTTCATGCTCTTCAACTCTAGTGACTATCTCTTGCTGAAGATGCGCAATATACGCACATTTTTACTTGTTATTTCTTAGCTAAATGGTTCTCAACATACTGAGAGTGAGCTCTGAGAAATTCAGTTGTTAATGTAAACTGTTTGGATTTAATATATTAAAGGTTTCTTCAAGTCTATTTTAAACCTAAATTATGGTAAAATAATTATTTGATAATTTTGTTGTAGTTTTAAGTGATTCATTACTTGTGTCACTTTAATTATAGGATATCCAAAGATTTTAAAATCAAAAGACAGCGTTGCTTTCATATACAAGGATAAATCGACCTTTTTACTTAGTATGTAATGTTTACAAAACTAAAGTGAATCTAGATTTACCGATTAGATAAAAGCATGGTGAAAGAAAATTTGGATAAATACTCTCGAGAAGTAATGCTAGCATTAACATCAAAAGAATGCTCAAAAGCAGTATCAAAATATCTGCTTTCCTTTGATTTAGAAAATTGGAAAATATTCTCAGACAATTTCTATAAAATGACTCCTTTCGAATCCGAAAGAATCCTAACTGAGATAGCAGCAAAAATGGATATACATATGATTTTAGATTTGTTATCCTTAGCTCACATAATTGGTCAATCTATTTCTTTATCAAACTCTCTCATCAAATCTTTCATTAGTACAAATACTAAATCTATAGATGAACAAATTCGTGCAAAAGTCAAATCACTATTAAACTCTCCATTTGCAGAAGAACGAAGAACCGGTCTTTTAATGGCAGGTTATTTTGACATGGATGAATTTTTCCCTATCATTGAAAAAATGTCTAATTACGATGTTTTATTTGAAGATGCTTATTTTGCCTTAGGATTATTTACCGATAGTAAAATAGTTGAACTTCTTAGTACTAAATTCATTTATTTGGGCAAAAATACGATTCAAAGAAATGCTATAGCAAAAATTTTAGCTCGAAAAGGGAATCCATTAGCAGCTCTTTGGTTATTTAAAAATAAAGGACTTGACGAATCCACCATAACTACTAAAACAATCTATCTTTCTCGAGATCTTGCTTGGAGTGGAATACTCCCTCATCTATTTTTGGACTCAGATGATGATTTTCTTCAACCTGTGGCTTTGAAAATGATTAATGGATTAGCATTTATTTTGCCATATGATATAGAAATAATCAAAGAAATAGAACTTCACTGTATGATCAAAAAATTAATTTCGATTCAGAAAGAAAAGCCAACAATAGAATTATTCAAAGCTTCTCTAGCAATTAAAATGGCTGTTGATGAAATTTATTTCAACATTGATCCTTTTGCAATCGATAAAGAAACTCGAAATGAAATTATTAAATCTTGGAATCTTTTAGAGAAATATCCTAATGAGAAATTAAAGATTTTTGCAGAGGAATTTATTCAAGATAATCTAAATTTATCTTCACCTCATTTAAAAATAGCAATAAAATTGATTCGAACTTTCAATCTAAAAAATTATGAGGAAAAGCTCTTACAATTTTCTAAACAAAAAGCAATCGAAACTGAAATTCTTTTTGAAATAATAACAACATTAGGTTATATTGGTACAGAAGTATCAGCTGAATATATCATTGAAAAAATAACTGAAATGATTGATTTTGAAAAACGGACTCTGTTAACGGATCAAATGATACAATTTCATTCTGATATTGATTATTTTGATGATTTTGACAATGAACAATTGGTAATGAATGGTAAAACACTCGAAGAAGATATTATTGTATGGAATCAAAGAGATAATGAAGATATGTTCTACTGGAATGCTCTTTTCTCACTTGGTAAAATAAAATCTGAAAAAGCTCTTCCTATATTGCTAAATTCACTCAATGATTATGACCCAAAAATAAGACTGGAAGCAATTTCTGGTTTGAAAGCCATAAATTGTTTTAATCAAATTATCGAAGAAAAATTAATCGTTAGTATGCTAAACGAACAATTTATGAGTGTTCAACGTAAAGCAATTCTCACCTTGGGTTCTCTTAATTCACAACAAGCGATACCAATATTCCTAGGAATCATTTACAAAGCAATTGAAGAGGGAATACTAGAATTAGCAGATGCTATGGTTGAAAATTATGATACTAGATGGGATGAAAATGAAACGAATACACATTCAGAGCATTCAAATATCGAAGAGCTGGGTGCTACTCAAAGAGTCCCACGAAAAATGGATACCTCTCAAGAAAAACTAGTTGATGAAGATATTAATCGTTGGATCAAAAGATTTGGTGAAACATCACAAAATTCTCTTGAACTTCGAGAAGATTTCAATGATCAAGAGCTGGATTTAACTTTAGAGTCCGAAGTAATCGAAGAAAGCACTGTTTCTGAGTATGGTACTAATGATATTTCATTAAGTGAGGAAATGGGTGATAATGAAATGAAGGATGATGAATGGCTTTCAGAACTCGGTGAACGCTTCAAAAAGTTAACAATTGTAGAGAGTGTATTAGAAGCGTTGAAAATTTCTAATGCAAAAGTCTCTACTGATGAAATCAAAGAATTAATCGAACATCCAATAGATGAAGAATTGTATAAAGATGCACTAGTAATTCTTGCAAGAACAGGAGAATCCTTTGCTGTAAACGAATTATTAGGTCTGTTTGATATAACAGATTATAGTCGCTCAAGAGAAATTATCAATGCTTTATCGAATTGTGATACAACAAATTTAAAACGGTTTCAAAGAAAGGTAAATGAATCTCCAGATTGGATATTAAAAAATACATTAAAGCAGATTATTAAATCAAAAAATAATGATAGTTAATCAATTGCTATTTATAACTAATATATGAATGAACTTTTATTTACAAATAATTTTATAGTAGATAGTATCATCTGATGTTGTGGTTAAATTGTCGGAAATAAGTGAACTAAATGATTTAAATTTACCAATCTTTCGAAAAGTATGCATTCCAAAGAGAGTAACATGGGCTTATTTCACATATGCTCCATTAGTAGCTTTTATTTTAAATACGATATTGCTAGCAGGACATGTGATTTTACTACCTTATTATCTACTCTCAATTTTATCTAAAGGAAAACCACCGAAATTTCTGTATGTATGGGTGTACATCAACTCTGCTTACCTGTATGGAGCAATTCATGAGAAGGATGAAGTATGGTTTGATTTCTGGTGTTTGTACTATATCTATATCGGCTATATTGTTGCCTTTATCGTTTGGATTCTAAACGTCGTTTCATTATTGTTGATTTTTCCAATTTTCTATTATATTGAAGAATGGAGATTGATGACCAATGTACAATATCGAATCACTTTCGGCAACTGGAAAAAACTAGTGAATGAATGCCCTGAAATGAGATATAAGCGAGGAGTTCAAGATCAAGAACGAAAGGAAAAAAGAACTATCAAAGAAGAAATGAAAAAAGCTAAAAAACAGGGCAAATATCATGATGTCACTGTAGAAATTGTCAATGATGACATGAAAACAGATTCAAATAAAACTATGTGTCCAACTTGTGGAGAAGCAATTGAGACAAACACAGTATATTGTCAAAAATGCGGAAGTTATGTTAAAAACTAAGAAAATAAGATCAAGCAATTAATTAAGCGATCTTATTTATCTTTTTTATTTTTCTTTAAGCATTCTCTCAAGTAATTCTTGAACGTGTATTTTAATTGACTCTCTGGTTTTTCGATAAAATTCAATATCTGTATCCTTGGTGTCTTCTAAAGCCCAATTTTCAGATTTACTGACAACCCAAGCAGGACACATTTTTTCTGCACCACAACCCATTATAACAACCAAATCAGATTGTTTTGCATATTCAAAATCAATTTCTTTTGGATAATGATTTGAAATATCAATTCCGACTTCCTCCATTGCTAATATGGCTTTCGAGCTAATCTTTAATGCAGGTTTCGTTCCACCACTTTTTACTTCAATTAAATCCTTACCCAATTGCTTTGCATAACCTTCAGCAATTTGGCTGCGACTCGAGTTACCAATACATAAAAAATAGATGCGTTTCATTTTTATCTTACCTTTCTGTTATACTTATGTAAGTTAAATCTCTAGATTCAGCTACGAACACCTCTTTGGGCTCCTTCAAGAAATTTCATTTTTTGAGCTTCTTTTGAATATTCATTTTCATCAAAACGCGAAAGCAACATTTTTCCCATTGCTTCAAAAGCTTCATTTATTCCTTCTCCAATATATGCTGAAGTTTCAAAATAGGCATCAAAAGCCAGTTTTTCTTGAAAAGAAGTAATATCTTCACTCCAGATTTCTGCTGATTTGCGAAGATCTTTTTTTGTAGCAATTAAAAACATTGGTGCTCGGAAATCAAGATTGTCCTTTACAGATTCGTACCATTGCTCCAAATTATAAAAACTGTCTCGACGAGTAATATCAAAAGTAAGAAAAATGCCTTTAGCACCTCCAGCAAATGCTTTACGTAATTTTTCAAACTGATCTTGTCCACCGATATCAAAAAGTTGCAAAGTAACACTTATGTTGTTCACATAGAATCTTTTGATAAAAAAATCACATCCAACAGTTAAGTTGTAATCGGAAAAGAATTCTTGTGTTGTTATTTGTGTACACATACTGGTTTTCCCAACAGCACCATCCCCTACTACTAGAACTTTAAAGAATGCTTCTTTGATTGCGGCAGACATTTTTTTCACCTTGTATCATAAAATAGATGTTTCACAAATATTGAACTATAGATAATAATTTTTGAAATGAATTGAGACATTTAAATTTTTGTTAATTTGTTAAAAACAGAGAATAATTCATTTTTTGCCGAAAATTTTTCTGGGAATTATTTCGCTCGGGTTAGATAATTGAAAAACCGTTATTCTGTTCACAAAAGAATCTTTTTCAGCTTTTTCAAGAGCTTTTTGAAAATAACCATTTGCTTTTTGATTATTACCCAATAACCTGTTTATTTCTCCTGCCAAATAGAAATATAATTCTTCCGGATTCTTCAAGAAATCTCTGTCCCTTAGAATTTCCTCAATAGATTCTAGAACGATTCGTCTAGTTTTTTTGAGATTTTTATCTTCAAGAAATCTATATGCATGACATGCTTGCATTTGAGTAAAGGATTTTTGTTCTTTGGTTAGATTTTTGGAATATTCGGAGATCAATAGATATCCATCCCCAGCATTAAATTCAGTAAAGGTCTTTTGAGTAAAATCCACCACATTTTTTAGCGCCACATTAAAATTGACTAAATCTTCTTCTATAAAAGATTTATAATCGGCTGTAAAAGCAGAAAAACCACATTTTGGACAGATATTTATCAGTAGTAAAATGTGTTGTGGGGAATCTGTACTAGCAATATACAAGTCACTATAACAGTGCCCAAATGTATTATAACTTCCAAGAATCTCGGATTGAAAGACCACAGAACAGTTTGGACAAGTGAATAATTCATCTAGTATTAATGGCATTTAGTATCTCAACTCGCGTATTAATTTGAGCTTGGCTTTTCTGTTAGTAAACGTTTGTCTTGAACGTCACCCTCATAACTATGAGGTTGTCTTCGAACTTTATTATTTGATTTTTCAATTTCGCGAGCCTCATCTGCTAGCTTTGCGGCATTTCTCATCATTTCATGACCAGTAGCTACTTGAGCAATATAGTCTAATCGATCTTTAATTTTAAAACAACCTTCTGTGTTAATTGCTGCTACACGTTGAGCAATTATTAAGGCAGCTCTGGCTTTTGTTTCAGCATATGGGTTTGCAAAACCGGCTTTTTTTGATGCAATAGTTGGAGTAATTATGAATTGAGGGAGAATGATTTTCTTGTTCTTTTTTATCTGAGAAATAACCTTATCAATTTCTTGATATAAAATATTGAACACTCCACTAATTGCTAGAACTTTTAATAGATCAGCATTAAAAATTGCCATTTCAATAGGATCAAGAAATTCTCTACGAGCACCAATCATAGCATCCGATTTAACAACAAAATATCCAATCCCTTTTTCTTTGAAAACCTCTATTGATTCTTTTTTCAGGATGTCTGTTAAAACTATAACAGGTTTAGTACCACTTGCTGCTTGTAGAATTACTTCCATCGGATTTGCTAATGAAGCATTTGGAGTAGCAATTATCAATAAATCCTTGTCAAGAGTAGTAGAGATACTAAATGCATCATTTATTGATTCTTTCTCCAGTTTTGCACCTGAGGAGATTGTACGAATGTCAATATCTAGTCTATCTGCACGTTCATCTAACAGCATCTCCAATAAAACAGATGATGCGATATTGCCTAATTTCAATATGCCAATTTTTATTCTGTAAATTTTATCTTTTTTTGACAAGTTTTAATCCTTCTTCAATTTTTTAACTAGCCAGTGAAGATCATCATCTTTCAATCTAATCTTCGTTTACAATAAATACTAGTTACTCTTATATCTTAATTATAATTTGAAAAAGATAAATTTTGTTATAATAAAATTTTTGCTAAAGTTATGACTAGAAGAAAATAAAACAAAATCAAAAGACTTGTACAAAAATCAGTTTATGATTTTTCATAACAAAAGAATTAGTTCAAACAAGTAGATTTATTAGGTATACCTAACAATGATAGGTTTGATATTAGGTGGATTAATAATTTTGGATATGGCAACAGTAGACAATCTAACAATGACAGCAACAATAGAAGATTATCTAGAAAGCATTCTTGTTATTAGCGAAAAAAAAGGATTTGCTCCAGTAACTGAAATAGCTAATTTTTTAAAAGTGAGTAAAGCTAGCGTAACAGAAATGTTGTCAAAATTAAAAAAACATAAATTGGTTTTATATGAAAAATATGGAACAATAACTCTCACAGAACAAGGAAAAAAAATAGCTGAAAAAGTTAAAGACAGGCACGAAATTTGGAAAACATTCCTAACATTAATTGGTGTCAAGTCTGAAATAGCTAATATTGACTGTTGTTTATTGGAACATAACCTTTCGAAAGAAACTATTTCAAATCTAAAAAAGTTCACCTTATTTCTCAAGGATAAAAAACAAAGTGATATTTTAAAACGATATGAAGAATTCTAACAAAAATGATCAGCCCAAAAAATCTAATTGAGATATTTTGATAGTAATTCAAAAGAATTGGCTATTTTTTCCCAATTGTCAAGCTCGAAAACCATAGTGATATCTGAATCTAAAGTTGAAATTTGATCACAAAACGATTCCCAATTAATCGTACCTTTACCAACTTCAAGATGAGTATCACACCATCCATCTATTGGCCCATGATTATCGTGAAGATGAATATGAACAACATGCTCTCTGAAACTGTTGAAGAATTCAGCAAAAGAATATTTTGTAGTATGTGAATGACCTATATCCCAAGTAATCTTCAAATTGGAAGAATCAATGGCACTAATAATTTGTAACATTTTTTGAGGAGAAATTGCATCCTCAGGTTGATTCATTGGCATAATAGGCATATTTTCTAAACCAAGAATTATTTTTCGTTCAGAAGCATATTTCGTTAGCTCTTCTATAGACTTGACATTTCTTTCTTGAGTGATTTTCGGATAAGAAGCTCCAATTGCACCAAAAACACCAGGATGAAATGTGACAATTTTTGAACCAATATCTACAGCGAAATCAATGCTCTTTTTAATTTGTACCAAAGACAAATTTCGCACACTTTCATTTATAGCTGCAATATTAATATCAGAAAAAACTGAATGAATTGTCAGTTTAATAGCAAGCTCTTCTGCTAATTCCTTTATCTCTACTCGAGTTATTTCATCAATATTATCTATGAAACAATATGGTGGTTCAGTTACTAATTCAACAACTTGTAAACCCATTGCATGAGATTTTTTGATGAATTCAAGAATAGTAATGTTTTCAGTAAAGTTCAAGACAAATGATGCACCAATTTTCACGAAAATACCTCACATATCACGTCTATTTTCATAAATCATTTAATGATTACTATTAAAAAGTTACATTATCACTCCATATTAAATTCATTTGGTGATTTAAGGATTGAATCAACTAAACATAAACAAAATTGAAACTTTTTTGTTAGAAAAATTCCAAACTGATAAAATAGAAAACATCAAAATTATGCCTAACCCAACAGTAAATCATCTTGTAACTTTTGAAGCTGATGAGAAAAAGTACATAATGAAAATCTTAACAAGAAAACCGGCAGCCGAACATGAATATTATAGATTGGAAAAAGAAGCAAATATATTGAAGCAGTTTAAGCTGCTTGAAGAATCTCAGAAATTTACTGCAAAAGAGCATCACAAAGTTCCTGTACCTGTGGTTATACATATCGAAAAGGATGAAAAGATAATTGGAAATAAATTTTTCATTACTGAATTTGTTGATGGAGAACTCTTAGAAGATGTTTGGTCAGATCTTAATAGAGAAGGTAAAGAAAAAATTACCATTCAGTTAGCAGAAATCATACAATTAATACATTCAGTCAAATATGAAATGTTCGGTGACATTGAAGAATTTGACTGTCCAAGGAAATTTTACTCTTACAAAGGATTGATTAAATCTAATATTAGAAAATATGCAAAAATAATTGGTCCGAAAAAACTTTTGAATATAAAATTATTAAATCAAGTAGTAAAATTTGTTGAAGATAATAATGAAAAAATACTTCTAGATTTCAAACCAACATTGATTCATAACGATTTACATTTTGGAAACATTATAGTAAAACAAGAGGCAGAGGGATGGATAGTTAAAGCTATTTTAGATTTTGAATGGGCTACAGCAGGAAATCCAATTGAAGATCTTGTAAGTATAAAGGAACAATTTCCTTTTGATAAAGAATTAGAGAATCTCTTTTTTAGTAAATACTCAAAAAACAAATTTGATAACATCAATGAATATAAACTTGAAGAAAGAATATTCACCATTCTAAAAGAAATATCAAGCATAGCTGTTGGTTGGATAAAATTTCATCCAACGAAAGAAAATTTGAGATATGCCAAGAAAAGAATAGAAAAAATGATTACTGATTAAAATTGCTATCAGCCATTTTTTCTTACGTCATCTAACATAATCTCTGCTTTTTCAAGTTCTTCTTGTTCCAATTCTTGTTGTTTTTTAAATTGAAGACGATATCGAATTTCAACAAAAATAACCATGCTTATGAAAGAAATAACAGGAACAATGGAGGATAACAAAACTAGTCGCAGTTGTATTGAACGTAAATTATCCTTGGAGTTATTTGGATCAGTTCCAGCAAGGATTTCATCTCTATCTGAGAAACCATCCGAATCGGTGTCTTTTAAAAATGGGCTTGTGTGGTATTTTTTAATTTCTTCCCAATCTGTTAAAGTATCTGCATCAGTATCTGCATCAAGAGGGTTTGTTCCATAGACATGGACTTCATCTCCATCGGATAATAAATCTGAATCGGTATCAAGAACATAAATATCTGTCCCATGAAGATATTCATCAATATTTGATAAATTATCTTTATCTGGATCTTCAAGTGAATCATCAATTAATATTAGTAATGAATTTCGATATTCGAAGAAATCATCCATTCCATCTCCATCGGTATCGTTACTCAAGGGATTTGACAACAGAGTAAAAATTTCAAAATCATCATTTAACAAATCTTTATCAGAATCTCGAGAAGTGGGATCAGTACCATAGATTAGAACTTCATCACCATCTCGCAAATTATCTCTATCTGTATCACTCTTCAGAGGGTTGCTTTTATAGATTAAAATTTCTTCACCATCATTTAAATTATCCCAATCTGTATCAAACAGGGCAGGATTTGTATAATTTCCTTTTGTTTCAAATCCATCTTGTAATCCATCTCCATCCGTATCAGGGTTTAATGGATCAGTTAAAAAGTATTTTTCGTCTAATGTACCCAAACCATCTAGATCGGTATCATTCTGCAAAACAATCCAATTAATATAATCTACCATTTCAAAAAAAATCGATATCTCTTCTGTTACATTATTATATGCAAACACAGGCAGAGATTTATCCATAGCGTGATAAAAAATGGTCCTATCATCAATCCATAATCCAGCAGAATTTCTCTTAATAATTTTCAAATAATCAAGAGTAGTTGCATGCCAATAGCTTATCATTGCATCTAATTCATAATAGACCAAGTAAAATTCATCTTCAATAGACATAACATCAAAATATGATTCACTTCCAGTTCCATATAGAAAAATACCATTATTAACCCAAAAACCGCCTTTAGCTTTGTATAAGCTATAAAAATCTGTATCATAAATATTTTGCCAGTGAGAAATAACAATACTATCAGTTAAAATCAAATCAAGATTTCCTTCTGAATCAGAGATAAGTTTTGGACGACTCATTCTATTATATGATGCAACAACAATTGATGGGGAAGTCCAATCTTCGCCAATATTTTTTGAACGATAGATTATACTAGAAAAATGGAATGAAACAGAATATTCTACATTTACCAAGTGCAATGTTCCATCCGGTTCAGCAATTGCATGTAATTGAAAGTCATGTGATTCGACTTCGTATGTTGGTAGACTTATTGGATCAGTAAAATTTTCTTCATTAAATGGTTTCATTGAATAACCAATTTCGTAGATTTCGCTATTTTGGTTGTATTGAACCCAAAATGCATGAATATTTAACTGTTCATCGAAGAAAATTGACCTCTCTTCAAGAAGGTCGATCGATAATAAGGGAGTAAATAGCAGCTTTGGTAAAGACCAATTGTTCTGATTTTTATTCTTAGTTGTCATAAAAAGACCGGTTCTACTAGTTTCTGAGTCAAGAGAAATATAGAAAGCATAGAGAGTATCATTTTCATCTATCAGTAAATTGGTATTGGTTACATCGTACAATTCATCAACAATACTTGTATAACCAGACCAAGATGTTTCATTCAACAATTTCTTCTGATAGAAAATTTCATCTTCATTTCTATTCTTATGATGACAAATCAGATGCAATATTCCGTCTGAATCTGTAACAACTGATTGGAAATAAAAATTATTACCACCAAAATAGATTTCTGATTCTGCAGAGAAATTTCCGCTTCTGGAATAATTTTTTGAAACAATCGAACCATCTGATAAATAAAATATATTAGCGATTAAAGTTGAGCTATTTAATGGACTAAAAAAATCAGGATGTTTAGAATAATCATCTGTAGAAATGAGTACTCCTGCACTCCACGAAGAATTTGATGCGAATAATTTTCTTTGATATAGATGATGCTTTAAACTTACAATTTGTTCGTAAACTAAATAGACATCATCTGTTAAACTGTCCTCAACAATTGTTGCATAATAAGAACTCGTCGAAGCAGCATTAAATTGTTTGTAAACATTTACTAGTATTTCAGTTTCCAACAATTCTCCATAACACATAGCATAATATTTTGGTCTTTCAATCCAAAGAAGAAAATTGCCACCAGACAATTTCGGAAAAATAAACACTCCATCAATTTTATCCTCACTAGTAGCTATTTCTGTATGTGCATTCCATGATTTGGTAGTTTCATTGTATTGTGAATAAACTAAAAAATTATCACCATCAAAGCTTGTGGCTCTAGACCAAGCAATTCTTAATGAATCATAAGTAGAACAAACTCCAATGTGCACAGGATTTGATTCATTGAAAAGTATCCATGGTTCAGATAACCAAAGAGCTGTAGTTAAATTTAATCTCTTTATACATACATGGCTATCCCAATTTACTGATGTACTTGAATCTTCTTCACATTTCCAAACAACATTTATAGTATCATTATGAGTTAGAACTAAAGCCAATTCAGATATTTCATAAAATAAGGAATCAAAAATCAATTCATTAGAGAAATTCAAATTATACGAAGGTGATTGGAAATAATATAATCTATATTGTCCAATTCTGTAAGCGTAAAATACGATATGAATGCCACCTTCGGTATCTATCAATAGTTGTGGTAATTTCACTTGCGTAATCAATCTAAAAACAATTTCAGGTTCAATCCAATTTACAGAATCATTTGAATACGAATACATAAGAGATAACCCATGATATGTTAACTGTTGAAACCAAACACAATGTGTTGAACCATTTTGTCCCATAGCAATTGCATATTCATTTATAAGCAATTTTTCATTTGTAATCCGAAATGCCTCCCCAAAAATAGCTGTTGATTCATCAAATGAATCTGTTATGAAATCAACATCTACAACATTCTCGCCAACATCTACAGATACTTCTTTATCATCTTGTTGTATAGCAAACTCTTCATCTATTGTAATAACTGCTGATAACTGAAATTTACTTTGAGATATTTGAGGTAAGAAAGCACTCAAAATAATTAGTAGTGCAAATATTGAAATAATTTTTGAATGATGGGAGACTTTTTTCATATATTTCACATCGTATAGTAAAATTAATGATAGCTATTAGATCTATTCTCATTCGTATGAGAATGATTTATTTTTTAATATACTTTTCTGAGAATCTGTTTGATAATTATATAGTCTAGAAAGCAATTTTAATTAAAGATAATATTTAAAACAGCAAATCAAAAGAATTGAGTAGATAAAAATGAACAAAATAACTCGCAGCTCAAATAACTTAGAAAAAATAGCTAAGGATTTTACAGATGGATATTGTAAAAAGATGCTTGTAATATTTGGTTCTTGTTATGCAATTTTTGATGGAAGAATAAAATCGTTTTTACCTATAGGTGATCGTCACTTCTTTGTCAAAAAAGATGAAACTCTGATTCTCCATGGATCAAAGGGATTAAAACCCTTGAATTGGCAGCTTGGAGGAGCAGGTAAAATCAAGTTTCTAGTAGAGGAAGGAAAACTAATAGTGAAAACTTTTAGACCAAAAACAAAAGAGTCATTAGAAATAATCTTTGAAAAAGTATATGAATCAATTATTTACGATGCACATGATTCCGGTTCTCTAAGTATCTATGGATCAGAAAGTGATCTTTCAAATTACTTGTACGACCATCCTGAAATAATTGACAAAGATTTTCAACCTACAGCAAGGGAATTTGAAACGCCCTTTGGTTTTTTAGACTTACGTGGAGTAGACAAAGAAGGAAATATTATTGTTATTGAAGTAAAAAAAAGAAGTGCCTCACCTGCAGATGCACAACAATTAAAACGATATGTAGAATATTTTGCTAAAGTAGAGAAGGTAAAAGTTCGAGGAATACTGGTTGCAAAAAGCTTTCCAAAAAAAGTGATGAATGTTCTGAATGTCAATGGTCTTGAGGCAGTAGAAGTTCCTTGGCTAGAGATATTTCCAGCATTATCAAACGAGAAACCTTCTATTACTATTGATGCGTTTTTCAAAAAAGACTAAAACTGACTTTGGTTATCTACACTAGAAATTTATAGTTAATCTGATATCAATATCATATGTCAAAGGAAAAGGAAACTAATATGGATTTTGTAGGCGAATTTGCTGAATATTCATATTCATTAATTGAAAAAATCTGTAATGATATTGGTCCTAGATATTCTTCTTCTCAGGAAGAAAAAAAAGCTAATTTATTATTAAAGGATGAATTGAGCAAATTTTGTGATGAAACAAACATTGAAGAATTTGAAACAAGACCAAATTTATATCCTCAAGGAATTATTCGAATAACTTTTCTAATTGGTGGATTAGCTTTTTTCTCTATTCTGTTAGCTTATCCATTTTCCATTATAGCTTCTATTTTGGTTTTTATTTCAGTGCTCGTACTCTTTTTTGAATTAATGCTAATTAAAGGATGGGCAAAATTCCTCTTTCGAAAAGGAACATCAAGTAATGTTTATGGAATTATCAAACCGTCAGAAGAAGTAAAATGTAGAATTTTGTTAGAAGGTCACACAGATTCTGCGATTCAAATGAGGATTTCAACAATAAAAGGCGATTCTATTGCAACGTTTTTGCTTATTATGAGTTTAACGTATAACTTGTTTTCTTTTATCTATCCAATCGTTAAAATTATTCTTCAATCACAAACAAGTGATCATTATGTTCTTTATGACCTCACTGTTTTTCAATGGACAAAATTAGACTTGTTTTGTTATCCGGTTGTGTTTGTTTTATTTTTACTTAATATTACAACTTTTTCCCTTTTCCTTGGTAATAAAGTAGTCATGGGAGCAAATGATAATCTTTCAGGAACAGCGGTAGCTTTTGCAGTTGGTAAATATTTCAGTGAAAACAAACTGAAAAATGTTGAATTGATTATTGCATCAATGGGATCTGAAGAAGTAGGGGAAAGGGGAGCGCACCATTTTGTAAAAAAACATCCAGAATTATTTGAAAATTCTCTTTCTTTGGTTTTTGAGTGTGTTGGTGCAGGAGTAGAATTACTTTTAGTAGAATTTGATTTTATGCACCTTGCAAAATATAGTTCAGAAGTTATATCAAAATTTGAAAAAGGTTACAATCGCTACAAAGAAATTGATTCAAATATTATTCCGATGAGAATTGGTCGATTAATAATCGGTTCATCAGATGCTAATGTCTACACAAAAGAAGGGTATGAAGCGGCTTTTATTATAATTTTAGATGAAAATACTAAACATAGACCAGTACAATGGCATACTATTAATGATACTTTGGAATTTATAGATAAGAAAATTTTACAAGATATTATTGGTATTTCGATTTGCTTTGTTGAACAGATTGAAAACAATTGTTCATGAAATGTATTAGCTATTTATGAAAAGATGAATAGCTGGAAATCTATACCTATAAATACTAAATTTCTCGATATTTAATTGGGAGTAATTATTGACAGAATCAAATTCAGATTATCTTGTAGGGTTAATTGTTTTTATTTTATTCATAGTGGGTGGTTTTTTTATTTATTTAAGCAGCTCATTTACTGTAAGTAACTATGTGGATGATGATAAATATTACCTTTTTAAAACATACTTTTTTGGTCATTGGGGTTTAGAAGAAGATGACGAATTACTCCATGACGGTGGAGTAGGATAATTAGAGAATTTTCCAGTATACTCAAGTGTATTAATTATTGTTGGATTAATTTTGAGTTATGTCAGTCTATTTATGTTACAATTCTACCAAAGTAGAAAACATCAGTATTTTAATATTCATCGAAGAATAGCCGGTTTTTCAGTAATCTTAGTTAATATTATAGGATTAACTGGTACATTATTACATATCCCATATGCTAAATATTTGAATTCTGTTTACGGAACAACACAAGTTTATAATGGTTTTATTCTAGCGATAATATTTTTCAGCCTATTTATGATTGTTGGAATACCAGCATCAATTAAACCTGATCGTTTTACAAAAATAAGAACTAAAACAAGAGAAATGAATGAAGCAGAAGAAAGCAATTAATCATTATTTATATTTTCTTCTTTTTCTCTTTTCAATAACGCTTGTTCTGCAAGTAACTGTAATTCTTCTTCGAATTCATTATTTTTTGCATTCGTTAATGCAGTGATTATTTTCATTTCTAGAGAATCTACTATAGCCATATCTGAAAAAGTATTGATAATGACTTTACGAACTTTTTTGCTCTCATCAATTTGTAGTAATAGAATAAGATAATCAATTATTTCTTCATCAAAAGAATTAAGAGATTTTTTTATACCAGCTATTCTCTTTCTGAATGATTCATGATAGAGTAGTTTCAAAATTTTAGACTGGTTAATTTTTTTGTTCATTTCAGTTTTTCAATCTTAATCTCATTTATTAATTTAATTGAAAGCAAGCTTAAACGCAAAAAGCATTACTACACCACCAACAGTAAGTAGCACACCAATAAGACCCATTAGAGTTACTTTTTCACGGTTGAATAACCAGCTTATTGGAATAGCAAACAAAGGACTTGCTGAACCAATTATTGAAACAAAAGCAGCATTTACTAGGAAAATCGCTTCAGTATACAAATAAGCACCTATTGATGTTCCGATAATTGCTCCAAGGAATAACAGGAGCCAAGTCGTCTTCCCCCAAGTTTTAACTTTTGTTTTTTTATCACCAATACTCATAACCGATAATATACTTGCAGCAATGGGAAATCGAACTACATTCCCCAATAAACTACTGAATTGACCATCACCCATAAAAATCGCTACATCATTAATCGCTTTATTAGTCAACACTATTCCTATGGACCAAGAAATCGCAGCAAATAATGCTATACCAATTGCAAAAAGTAAATTTTTTTTTGATTTTTGTTTTGGTTCTGATATATCAATATTAGTTTCAAGGGTTTCTTTTGAAAGATCAATTTCTTCATTCCCAGCAGAAATAGAAGAATTTTCAGAAATTATTCCTTCATTTTCTGCAGATTGCACAAGAGTTTTTGAAGCTTTTTGAAAATTACCTTTGTTAAGACAACGATTTTTTCCCAATCCAATAACAATCACTCCAACAACAATCATACACACTGCACCATAGAAATACACTGGAATAACATCACCCAAAATGTAAGAAATAATAATAGTAAAAATTGGAAAAGTCATTGCAATAGCAAGTGCTAAAGTAGTTCCTAGCATTTCTTGAGCTTTGAAATATGCTGTATCACCCAAAACTTGACCAAATAAGAAGCTTAAAGCAAGCCAGAGCCACAAAATTGGTGGAAATTGAAAAATTGTTGTAAACTGTCCAATTATAAGAGAGATAAACAAATATGTCAAGAACCCAACAATAGTCCGAAAAGCGTTTATTTGGGAAGGAGAAACTTTAGTATCAACGCGCTTAAAAATTGCATTTGATAAAACAAAACAAAGGGTCGCTCCAATAGCAAAAAGTTCTCCTAACATAACATGAACTGCTTAACAATTCTTTTAAGTTTATTTCTGAAGAACTGAATAAACCATTTTTTACATGTATATTCAAGAAATGAAATCAATGCAAATATTCCAATAAGATAAAAAAAGAATTATTTGAGACGTTTTGATGAACGCCTCAGTTTTGCTTAAAACTATGACCTTGTTTTTTTCTTCTTGATTACAACAATGAAGACTACTATGAGGATTAAAGCTACTAATCCAACACCAGCAATGACATAAGCCCACCATGGAAGATCAATTAGTGGTGCAAGAGAATTATCAAAATTAATTGATACTTCGTATAAATGAACACTACGATCTTCTGGACCGATGATATTCGCTTTCCATAGTAATTCATTGCCGCTGAAAACAAAATCGTGACTTATTCCAGGAGTAACTAGTTCCCAGTTTGTTCCACCATCAGCAGACATAAAAAATTCAATAGAGGTACCAACAGGAGTATAAGCATCAAAATCAAGAGTTGCTTTTTGAATCCGACCTGAATCAAAAGAATCAATCTCTAATGATTGAACGGTAGAAACATCAGTCATATATGTATCTGCAGCACTTTTGAAGTGGCGCAAGATGATCAAATTTGTTGTATTGGCAATAAAAGTGAAATCACCATGAGAAGTTACTTGACGAGCAGCTGTAGCTTTTGGATAGATACTTTGAGTAACAATATTATCCATATTTGCTGCATCAATTAGTGCTATACCGGCTGCTTTATCTGCAGAAAATAGATATGGTCCAAAACTACTAACACCATGGGAATCTCTGTCAACATTGTCACCTAAAGTTAATAAAAATGGATTTGATGTGTTATATGTCCAAACACCATTTCCATCAGAAGTTCCAGCAAGATACATTACATCACCATCAACTTCTATATCATAATTGTAATCATATCTCAATCTAGAGGCGAGTAATTTTGGATTATCTATATCTCGGATATCATAAACATGAACACATGATGAAGATCCTGAATTTCTATTCTCTGCTAAATAAAGAAGTGTTCCTTGAACAGAAATAGCAGTTACATTTTCAAAACTATCATCAAAACTATCTAAAATGAATATAACATTAGGATTAGAAACATTGTAAATATAAACGCCATATTCACCATCTGCTATCCAAGCGATTTCTCCTGCTACAGCAATATCAGTAGGATATGTAAGATAACTATAATCTGTTTCAACAATATTGGAAGGATTACTAATATTGAATACCCGAAAAGCAGAATTATAATCGATTACATAAGCAAAGTGTTCATTTACTTCCAAACTTCCTGCGAAATTGGTTACATTTATCTGATCTAACAGAATTGGATTGGAAGGGTCTCGAATGTTGAGAGTATAAAAGCCATCTGCTCCTCCGGCAATGTATGCAATATCGCCCCGTATTTTTATATCTGAAGCACCATATTGATTAAAAGTATTTGAATAAACTTCTTCAGAAATATTTGTAATACCTACTCCAGCACAGAGACGTAATGTATGGATTCCAGAATCTGTTCCAACAACTAAATCACCGCCATAAAGATCAATATCCCAAGTATAAGATAAAGCAATATTAGTTACTGGTGATGGATGGCTTTTATCTGCAACATCAATTACTTGCACTCCACCTGTTCCATCAGCAACAAAAAGTGTTCTTCCTTGCAATTTCATTCTACGAGCATTACCAGGTGTATCACAAGTGCCCAGTAATATGGGGTTTGTTGGATTACGAACATCAACAATATGCACTCCTCCGGGTCCATCGGCAATATATGCAAATCCTCCTTCTACAAGAACATCAGTTGCATTCCCAGGTGTATCAATATGTCCTACAACTACTGGTGATTGTTTATTAGAAATATCTAGTATATAGAAGCCATCTGTACTAGCTGCAATGTAGGCAAAATTATCTGAAACATCTAAACCAAGTGTGTTATTATTATTCCAATCGGTTTCTATCAAGTGTATATCATCAGGATCTGCCACATCCATAATTTGAAATGAATACATTGTAGAGCTTCTGTAATTTGAAAAGTAAACATATTGACCTTGTGGTTCAATATCTGTAACATTGCCCAGTGTTATATACCAATCAAGATATTTACCTATACCATTTAAATCAAATGGATTACTTACATTATAAGTATTGAAACTTTGTGATCGACCAGTATAAACTACATCACCATCAACTGCAACAGAAATCGTTCTGCTGAGAGAATCTCTTTCACTCAAAAAATTAATACTACTTGGATCTTCAATACTAAAACAAGAAATAGTGTGATCAGATGTCAAATAACCATATTGAACTACATAGGCTTTTCTTCCTTGAACAGCTAATCCTCTTACAGGTAAAGTTGTTGAATAAAAGTCCAATTCTGATAGAGTAAAATTTCTATCCTTAGTTACTGTTCCACTACCCCAACCAAAGGCAGTTGTAGATCCATTCATAACTGTTGTTGTAGTAAAATCTTCTAAATAGGAATCAACAGCATTTATTGTAAATGGTTGTTCATCTAAAGACATACTTGTACCATATTGTGATGGAACAATCATCATCGTAAAGAAGATTGAACTTAATATAAACACCGAAAAAATATAACGTTTTCTATTTTCTATCATTTCATTTTACCTCAAACTCTAATCGCTATGCTTATATTCTTCTTGGAAAATATAAAATTACCCTAAAAAATTGGATATGTTTAGATAAACACCTCTATTTGGTTATTATGATACTTTTACTCTCTTTCCTTTAACAAATATCAAGATAACAACAATCAGCACGATGATAAGCATGATCGAACCACTGATGATACCGATCCATAAAGGACTTAGTAAGGCAAAGGTTACTTCAATATCTGTAGTACTCCAACCACTAGCTAATCCTTGATTGTCAACAGCACGAACTCTGAAATAATAGATCCCTTTGCTTAATGGATAAAATTTCTGTTGCAATGTTGTCAAAGTGTGATTTTCAAGTATGATACTAAAAGAAGAGGAATCACTCATTTCAATTTGATAATTAGAAACTTCCTCATCATCTGAGCTTGTATTCCACTTTACAGTAACTAATCCAAGAGCATTAGTTTCAGCTAACGGTTCCAAAGTTGGTATTGTAGGTGCAGAATTATATTCATAATCTATGCTAATCGAGTAGATATGTACACTACGGTCTTCTGGTCCGTAAATATCTGCTTTCCATAGTAATTCATCACCAAAAAAGACAAAATTGTGCTCTACTCCAGGAGTAACTATTTCCCAGTGTGCTCCACCATCTGCAGACATAAAGTACTCAACATGAGTACCAGATGGAACGTAATCCGTAGCATCAAGTATTGCAGATGAAATTTCTCCAGCTAATATAGAATCAATTTCTAATGATTGAACCGTAGAAACACCAGTCATATAGGTATCTGCAGCACTTTTGAAGTGGCGCAAGATGATCAAATTTGTTGTATTGGCAATAAAAGTGAAATCACCATGGGTAGTAATTTGAAGTGCTGCTGAAGCTTTCGGATAGATACTACAAGTACCAATATCATCAATATTTGATACATTGACTAATGCAACACCATCTCTAAAGTCAGCAGTTAATAGATACGATCCAAAACTCCAAACACCATATGTATCTCTGTTTACATTATCACCTTGAATTGGTGAGAAAGGATTTGTAATGTTAAAGACCCAAACACCATCTCCGTCTGAAGTACTTGCAAGATATAATATATCACCATCTACATGAATATCGTAATTATCATCAGGTCTCATTTGGGAAAAAATCAAATTGATATCACTTAAATCACGAATATCATAAATATGAAGACAATTAGATGAAATATAAGGTTTAAATTCCGTGACATAAAGAAATGATCCTTGTATCCAGATAGAAGTAACATTATATAACTCACTTCCAAAAGACCCTATAATTCCTGCCGAATAAGGATTTGAAATATTAATTAAATAGATACCAAACGGACCATCTGCTACCCATGCAATATCACCTGCTACAGCAATATCAATGGTAAAAGCTAGGTTAATTGAGCTAACTTCAATTATATTAGTTGGATTACTGATATTAAATATTAAGAAGCCATGGCCAAAATCGGCTACAAAAGCAAATTGTCCTTGCACATCAAATTTTTTAGCTTTACCAGATAAATAGACATGATCCAGAAGTAATGGATTAGATGGATCAGAAATATTCAATGTATAAAAGCCATGAATCCCAACTACATAAGCAATGTCTCCTTGCACTCTTACATCATAAGCTTTGAATTGGTCAAAAGCATTTGAATAAACTTCTTTAGATATGTCACTAATTCCTGTTCCTGCGCAAAGACGTATAGTATAAATTCCAAGATCTGTTCCAACAACCAAATCACCACCAAAGAGATCAATATCCCAAGTATTAGGTAAGGTGATGCTAGTTATAAATGTTGGATGACTTGCATCTGTAATATCAAGCACTTGAACACCGCCTGTTCCATCAGCAACAAAAAGTGTTCTTCCTTGCAATTTCAATCTACGAGCATTACCAGGTGTATCATATGTTCCAAGTATTGATGGGTTAGCAGGATCGCGAATATCAATAACATGAATACCCGATGAACCATCTGCAACAAAAGCAAAACCTCCATCTACAAGAACATCAGTAGCATTACCTGGAGTGTCAATATGGCCAACAACTATTGGTGAGTACTTGTTAAATACATTTAGAATATAAAATCCATCAGTACTTGCGGCAATGTAAATATTATGACCTACAACATCTAAACCAAGTGCATTTTTATTATTCCAATTGGTATTTATTATCTGTAAATCTTCAGGGTCTCGTGCATCCACAATTTGGAATGAAGATATCATAGAACTATTGTAATCAGTATAGTAAACTAAATGACCATTTAGTTCAATATCTGATATCATATTACTTGTTCCAACCCAATCAAGATGATTACCACTACCACTCAGATCAAAGGGATCTCCAACATTATAAGAGTTCAAACTTCCTTGAGAACCAAAGAAGACCACATCACCATTAACAGCAATTGACATTGTTTTATTGAGAGAATTATGCTCACTAAGAAGGACAATATTATTTGGATCATTAATATTGAAACAAGAAAGAGTATGAGAATTTGAGGAATAGTCATTTTGAACTACATAGGCTTTTCTTCCTTGAACAGCTAATCCTCTTACAGGTAAAGCTGTTGAATAAAAGTCTAATTCTGATAGAGAGAAATTTCTATCCTTAGTTACTGTTCCACTACCCCAACCGAAGGCTGTGGAAGCACCATCATAATAAATTGTAGAACTAAAATCTTCAACATAATTTCCAGTACCATTTGCAATAAATGTTTGATTAAACGAACCACTTGTAATTCCATTTATAGAAGAAATGAAAAACAAGGAGAAAGTAATGATAACTAACATACCAACAGTAATTATTTTCCGTGTGCTTCTGAAAGCCAAAAACTAAACCTCATATAATAATTTAAAAAAAACAAGATTTCTCATTAAATATAAATTAGCTGTTTAAACAAGCTATTACAAAAAATAAAAAAATACTTTAAAAAGCTTAAATTATCGTCAATAACAAATTCCAAATTGCTTTCCAGAAATCATCTAAAAAGAAAATCACAATATGAATAGATAGAAATGTGAGATGTTTTCTTTATTTTATAAAACAAAAATATTAATTAGAAATTAGATAAATATGTACTTATGAGCTCATTTTCACTAGAAGAAAAAGAAGACATTTCTATTGTACTCTGTGGAGCTGCCGGTCAAGGGATAAAAACTGTGGAGCAATTTTTAACACATGCTCTATTCCAAGATGGTTATAATGTTGCAGCTACAAAGGAGTATATGAGCAGAGTTCGGGGTGGAACAAACTCTACTGAAATACGGATTTCTTCAAACAAGGTTTCTGCTTTTGTTGATAGAATAGATATTTTTATTCCTTTAAACAAAACAGCAATTGCCAGGCAAAGAAATAGAATTACTTCTGATACTATCATTATTGGAGAACCGGAGAATATTTCAAATGAAATTGATGTCGCAAAACACAAAGTCATTGAAGTCTCTTGGTCAAAAATCGCAGAAGAAATTGGAAATAAACTTTATTCCAATGTAATTGCTGCTGGTCTTATTGCTGAACTTTTCCACTTGGATAAGCAAATTGGTAAAAAATATCTTCAAAATAGGTTTGCAACAAAAGGAGAAGAGATTATTGAAAATAATATCAAGGCATTTAACAAAGGGTGCGAAATTGCTGATGAGATTATTAAAGAAAATGGTTTGAAGATTGCAATTAAGAAAGATCCTAAAATTAGTAATATGTCGATGTATGATGGTGCATCTGTAGTAGGTATGGGTGCTATTGCAGGTGGCTGCAATTTTATTTGCTCCTATCCAATGAGTCCATCCACAGGTGTCCTAATTTTTCTTGCAAAACACTCGAATGAATTTGAAATATTAGTTGAACAAGCAGAAGATGAAATAGCTGCGATAAATGCAGGATTAGGTGCTGCTTACGCTGGCGCTCGAGCCCTTGTTTCAACTTCAGGAGGAGGTTTTGCATTAATGAGTGAAGGAATCAGCCTTAGCGGGATAATCGAAACTCCAATAGTTATTCATGTTGCTCAACGCCCTGGACCTGGTACAGGATTACCAACGCGCACTGAACAAGGAGATTTGGAATTAGTTCTCTATAGCGGTCATGGAGATTTCCCAAGAATTATACTAGCTCCTGGGTCATTAGAAGATGCTTTCTCTGTAACACAAAAAGCATTCAATATGGCTGAGAAATATCAAGTACCTGTAATTATCCTTACAGATCAATTCTTTATGGACCTCTATTATAACTTCCCACCACCAGATATTTCACAATTTACTATTGAAAATACTGTAGTAAAAACAACCAAAGATTATCAAAGATATAAATTAACAAAAGACGGAATTTCTCCAAGAGGTATACCTGGTTTTGGAGAAGGGCTTGTTCGAGCTGACAGTGACGAGCATGATGAAGACGGGTTTATCACTGAAGACCTTGATGGTGTTAGACTCAATATGGTTGAAAAAAGATTCAATAAACTTGATGAGATAACCAAAAATGTCATTCCACCAGATTTACTTGGAAGCAAAAATTACAAGACACTAGTTATTGGTTGGGGTTCCACTTTTACAGCTATAAAGGAAGCAATACATGCAATCGGTAGAGACGACATCGGTTTTCTCTATTACAAACAAGTGTATCCTCTTCATTCGGATACTGCAAATATACTCAAGAAAGCAGACAAATTGATTATTGTTGAAAATAATGCTACAAGTCAATTTGGTAAATTGATCCATCTTTTCGCTGATATTAAAATCAAAAATAAAATCTTGAAATTCAATGGAATGCCTTTCTCGGTCGAAGAATTAACTGAAAAGATAAAGAAAATTGTGGAGACCTAAAAGATGACTGACAATATTTTTGACTTGGGTGATATAGATATCTCTTGGTGTCCTGGTTGTGGAGATTTTGCAATCCTACGAAATCTAAAGGAGGCTTTGGTGGAATTGAACATCAAACCAAAAGATCTGGTTATAACCTCAGGTATTGGCCAAGCAGCTAAATTACCTCAATATTTGAAATGCAATTATTTCAATGGTCTACATGGTAGATCTTTACCTCCTGCTTGGGCTATCAAAGCAACAAATCCTGAACTTACGGTTATAACTGAAAGTGGTGATGGTTGTTCCTATGGCGAAGGCGGGAATCACTTAATACATACAATAAGAAGAAATCCCAATATCACGAACATCGTTCATAACAATATGATCTATGGATTAACAAAAGGACAAGCATCTCCAACATCACAATTCGGTATGAAAACGGGTGTACAAGTGGATGGAGTTATTCTTACACCTTTCAATCCATTATCTTTTGCAATAGGTCTTGAGGCATCATTTGTTGCAAGAACATTTGCTGGAGATCAAAAGCATATGAAAGAAATGATGAAGAAAGCAATCCAACATGAAGGTTATGCTTTACTTGATATCCTCCAACCGTGTGTTTCTTTCAATAAAATAAACACCTACAAATGGTTCAAGGAACATATCTATTATCTTGGGGAATCACATGATCCAAAGGATAAACTTGAAGCAATAAAAAGAGCTTCAGAAACAGATAGATTCCCGTTGGGTGTATTCTACATTAAGGATAAACCAACATTTGAGCAAAATCATGATTTATATCAAAAATCGGATGAGGTTTTATATAAAAGGAAACGAGATCTCAAGAAATTCGCAGAGAAATTCTTTTAGATCTCCAAAATTTTATTTTTTTTATTGGAAATTATCCGCCTGGAGTACCATGGAATGGTGCATATTTGTACATCCAATCTTCCAAGATATCTTCTGTAAGGGTTTCTTTTTCGATAAGAGCTTTTAGTAATGTTTTGAGGAAAGTGTGGTGTCGAACTTCATCTTTGTAAATTTCACTGATGACAGTTTTCACTGAATCCGAGGGAGGATCTTTCAATATTTCTTTGTAGGTTTTGATTGCTTTAGCTTCTAATTCAATGTGTTTCTCGATGGTGGTTTTGATCTCATCGAAATTCTCCTCTTCAATCAATGGAGTTGGACCTGTTAACATGCCTTTTAATGCACCCAATAGTAATGCATGTTTTTTAGAATCCATCGTAATGCCTCTAATCAATTCCCTAACAAGGATGTTCTTAATGTTAACAACACTTGCTTCAGAAATTTCGACAATCTGCTTTTCCAAAGCAATTTGTTCATCAAGGAACTCAACTAATTTTTCTTCATCCATAATGTAACACCTTTTAGCTAGTAATTAGTAACAATTACGAATATTCCATTTAAAACCTATTCCTAAATAATATGAGATAAATGAGTTAGTTTTTTCTTAGTAAATTAAAGAAAGAAATAACAAGAAATCAAGTTGTTGCGATGGATTAAAAAATAGTAAAGGTATAACACAGATAGAGAAATATTTACGAGTGTTTGATTATGTCATTAAATCCTACTGAACCTTGGTTGTATCTCATTATCTATGGTGGAATAATGATTTTTGTATTTGTTCTTGGTCTGATTCTTACTCTCACTCAAAAGAGGAAGGGAATGAGTATAGAGAAAAAAGCAGAAAAAGAAAATCAAACGCCAAGTAAAAGCGTTTTATAATCTATTGTTGAGAAATATTTTTACATTAACTGATAAGTTAGACTATTATGGCACAGTGTTTCACTGCAGTAAATGAAGAAAATTATTGTCAAAGTAGATTTACTTAACAGAGATTACAAGCGACAAAAAATCAAAAGACTTATACATATCTAAGTATATTCTATTACTTAACATTGATTCTCGAAAAGGATCAGTTTCGGTGAGATGGTATGAATTTTCACAAACAAAGGCAAAATAGCAGTCTTTGTTATGATAATAATGGCGAGTGTCCCGTTCATACAAGCGTTTTCAACCTTTGTTCCGGGAACTTTTGCTATCCATCTTGATAGAGAGGAAGCAATAACAACAGCAAGCAATACTCTTAAGGAGAGCATTCCAGAGATGCATATTCTTGAATATGGGTCACTGAGATATCAACTCTTAGCACATAGGATCATTCAACCATTGATCTGGATCGGTCATGGACAAAAGGAAGGAATAACTATCAATAATGCACTTTCCTCCTGGGAGGAATTCTCAGAAGACCTACAGCATTCTCATGGTTTTGATATTATACTCTCTTGTTTCTCGAAAGAAATAATCAAACAAACTTCACTCACTCAAAAAGATGTTCTAACCTTCAATGGTGAGATAGATGCAAAATTAGGAAGCTATTTAATATCTTACCTCCTAACAGGGTCTGATATTGTCTTATCAAAAGTATTTACGCACTATCAGGCATTACAACAAGGGAAAACACAATGTCAACCACTTCATGGTTTCGATTCAGGTGGGGGTGGAAGTGGTTCTCCTGGTACTAATTTACCTTCTTCCTTTAATGCACTAAATTTTATGACAAGTAATGTTTTTGTAAAAATGAGTGGCATCGAATTATTTTATCATATTCTAATGCTGTTCGTCTTAGTAATACAAATTCTATTAATAGTCGTTATTCAATTTCATCAATTTAGTTTCCTTCAAGTAGCTGCAGCAAATTTTTTCACAGAAGGTTTATTGACCTTGATCATTAGTTTTGCTTGCTTCAATACAGGACATATGACCCTAAATAAACTAATGACGAGTCTCTGGGGGGTATTGGCTAATGTTACAGGATGTTTAGCTTCTGCTATAAAGGGTGCTGTTCTTTGGGAAATAGTTGCTTTTTTGTATTTAACAGGTTTAGGTGCAGCCATACTTCTTATACAATTACTTGTTGATGTTGCGACAGGGGGTGTAGCTACTTTCATAAGAATTGGCACTACAATGTTATTAGTGGGTATCTATATAACTAATTTTATGGTGGATTTACTGGATGATGACTATGTGGTTGGGTAACCACATCCATTTTTTAGAAAGAAAAATTAATAGTGAATATGAAAGAAGAAAAAACTGATAGAAAAAGAAACAATGAGTGAAGAATAATGAAAGCATCAATTAGTAGAATACGATTCATAATTAGTCAAGATAATTACTGGAGAAAGAAATTACTACATTTTCGGATTGGACTTTATATCCTCTGTATTATAATAGTTTTTTATTTTTCTATGGCATCGGGATTTTTTAATATTTATTATTATTTTCTTGGTATATTAAAAACAGTAATTGCCTTTTCAATACTTATGGCAGTAGGATATTTTATTGTTTCAGATAGAGAGACTTATAAGGAGACTTATAATAATTGGCATGATTCCACTTATAGGAACAAGGATATACAAGGAAAACTAATGCTTGCAGTAATTGAGGGTCTACTATTTCTTGTTATCTCTACTGTGATTTTTGGTCTTTTCTATCTCTCAGGTTTTCCCTATGACCATGAACAGAAGCACTTTCCAGGAGACACGGGTAGAAGCCCTTTAAGATTTTCACCCTCCCAAATCGAAGGAGTGCTCTTTGCTTTCATCATTTTTTTGCATGTAGTGGCACTCTTTACAAGTATTTACTGGATTTATGCTCGTTGTTTCAAAGTCATTGGCTTTAACAAATATAAAAAGATCATCTTCCTGGATATTAAACGACTCGTGTTTCTTATTATTGGTAATTTTCTATTCTGGAATTTTTCATCACTTTTTTTGGATCATGTTTACTTCAACTTTATTTATCCAGATGCTTTTGCTAATTTCCATTTTCTAGATGATTCCCTCTTCGCTTCAAAGCCATATCTGTATCTTATAATGCAATTAGGAATACTTGTTGCTGTCAATCTCTTTTACATTATTGATGGTACCATTGCAAATAAGTATCGAACGAATTTCATTGATGTCGATCCTCTTACTACTGTAGATTGAACTCGTTTATTTGAAAACAATTCTACAAATGATTGACCCCTATTAAAATTAAACTTGATAACTGACTAAGAAGAAAAATTAGAGAAACTGTTTATTTATAGAAAGAATATGAAAAAAGAATACAAAAAAGATACTACATAACGATAAAACTCTTACCTTAGTAGAATTACTGGTCATTTTTTTCGCTGTTTATAAAAAACATTAATCAATAAAAACAACTTAAACCATTAATGACAATGACCTCTTCAATTAGTAGAATTCGGTTTATAATCCAACAATCTGAATCTTGGAAAAAAAGATTTTTAAAGGGAAGAATTGCTCTCTACATCCTAACATTCATGATGGTATTTGCTTTATCAATTACATTAGGTTATTTTAACCTTTTTTACTACTTTTTGAGTGTTCTAAAATATGTAATTTCTTTCTCGTTCTTTATTGCAACAGTATATTTTATGGTAGCAGATAAAGAAACTTCTGAGAACTGGCAGAATCGTACAGTTAGAAATAAAGATATTTTGGGGAAATTATTGTTATCGATAATTGAAGGAGCAATATTTTTAGCTATCTCAACAGCGATTCTGGGGATTTTTTATTTAACTGGATTTCCTTATAAAATAGAACAAACATACTTAGCAGAGCATACTGGAGCATCTCCCTTAAGATATGTTCCAACAGCTGTAGAAGCAATAATATATTCTTTTATCATACTTATGATGTTGATTTCTCTAATAACTAGCATTTATTGGTATTACTCACGATGTGTAAAAGTCATTGGCTTTCGTAAACGAGAAAAAGTAATGAAGATAAACATTGTCAGAGCTATTATTGGTTTTTTAGCTAATTTTGCACTCTGGCAATAGTTTTTCCTGTGTATTTAGATATCGCTTATTTTGATATTGTTTTTCCTAATCGGTCAACTAGATTTATTCTTCTTAAAGAAGCTTTTTCTTCACAACCTTACCTATACTTGCTAATTCAATTAGGAGTACTAATAGTACTGAACATCTTTTATGTTACTGATGGGTTACTAGCAAATAAATTTAGAACAAATTATGTTGAAATGGATGTTCTTGAATCACTTTCAGAATGATCATTTCATTTTTTATTTCTTTTAAAATGATTCTTCTTCTGAAGACATCTAATTAAACGCAGAAACGTATCTAAATAAAATAAACGAAACACTCCAATTAATAATCTATTGTTGAGAAATCCTTAAACTTTAATTTCTTTTACAGAAGCTTTTATTATATTAAGAGAGTTATTTCCATTATACAATTCTGAGGTTTAGAAAAATGCATGAAGATTTAGATTTCGTAATTGAATCTGGAACTAAAAAACCAGCAGACATAACAATATATGCATTATCCACTTGTGGTTTTTGCAGAAGTGCCTTGAACTTCCTTCGCGAAAATGATATCGCTTTCAAATATATCTATGTAGATAAGCAATCATCTCAAGTTAAGGTTCAAATTAAAAAAGATTTACGAGACAATTTTGAAGAGAGATTAGGGTTCCCATACAGTGTTATAAATGGTGGAGAAAAAGTGATGGTAGGTTTCAAAACAGAAAAGTGGGAAAAAGCTTTTCTAACTTAAAATAGCAAATCGTGCAATAGTGTGATGAAGATGCCCGCTCCCAAAAAACTGAAGACCAAAGAAGAAGTACGGAAATTTGTTGAAATGGTTGCAAATAAACAAGGTTGGTATTTGCATCCCGATGAGAAATTTTTAGATGTGCTTATTGAAGGATTACAAAGTAATTACAATGAGCATGGTTATTTCGGTTGTCCTTGTAGATTATTAGAAGGTGACAGAGAACATGATAAAGATCTAATTTGTCCATGCGAATATTGCAATCCAGATCAATTAGAATATGGTCATTGTTATTGTGGGCTCTATTGTACTCATGAATTCCATGCAACAGGCAAGAATCCTGATGGAATACCAGAAAGACGACCAGAAGAGAAATGGTTCTAGTTATGAAAGACAATCAGTTACTTTCATAATCAATATTTTTTCTTTTTAAATTGGTGAGATAAATCTTACCAAGTACAAGTTCTAGACCTTCAAGATGATGTATGTGACCTGAGCAACATTATTTGTTTTTTTTGTTTTTACTGCCTAGTTTATTCTAGATTAAACTTTTTCGCTTGAATTAAGAAGTGTAGAGAAGAGAATTAAGATTTTATTGAAGAGTTTTTTAATGAGAAAGATGTATAATAAACTAGGGATTATGATATGACCGTTAAAGTCAAGGATATGACAGCTGAAGAATTACAAAAACTCATTACTGAAAGTATAAACGATGTTGTAGAAGATTTAATGGAAGATATACTTGGATTGTCAAGTGAAGAGTATTTACAATCAATAGAAGAAGCAAGAACTGATTACAAAGAAGGACGAATAACCAAACTTGAGGATCTACCTTGACTTATGAAATTGTTTTTACAAAACGAGCTGTGAAAGATCTCGAAAAACTTGAACAACAGGTGAAGGAAAGGATAATCTCAAAATTGAAGGAATTCAAAGATGTTCCTCTTAATCACGCTAAAAAATTAACTCAACCAAAACTTGGTTCTTTTAGGTTCAAAATCGATAATTATAGGATTATTTTTGATTTTGGTGATGATAAAATAATCATCATTTTAAGAGTAGGTCACAGAAAAACGATCTATAAATAGCAATTGTAATCTCTTAGAAATAAATATACCTATTTACAACAAACACTTATATTTTTCCTTTGTCTTGAGTCACTACTAATCCTTTAGGGTCAATTGTAATTTCAGATAATGCTTGTCCCTTAGTTTGATTTAAGGCGGTTATTATTTTCTCTCTAGTATCTTCTGTAACTAATGCTAACATATTGTCACCTACTCCTGCTCCAGAGAGTTTAGCACCAAATGCATCATTATCAATTGCAGCAGAAATCAATTCTTCAAGTATAGGTGAACTAACTTTTAATGCTCTAAGTAAATCTTGATTTTCGTTCATCAAATTACCCAAAGTTCTTTGATCATTCTCTAATATTGCTTCTTTTGCTTCGTATACAATTGACCCCATTCTATCGAATATTTTCTTAGCTTCAATAGGATCTTTGTATTCAAAATCACGAACTTGCTGAACAATTGGTCCACTTGGAGCTTTTGTCCTAGTATTACCCACAACAAATTTTACATTCTCATAAGGTAATGATTCCGGTTTCCAACCCATTTGAAATCTAATTATACCACCATAAAGAGAAGTAGCAATATCTAATCCACTGCCGTACCCTTTGAAATCTTGGTTGAAATCAATGCAAATCTTCAGGAATTCAAGTCTAGATGGCATGATATCAAAGTAGGTAAAAAGTGCTCCATATAACGCAACAACAAGTGCCGCTGAGCTTCCGAATCCGGATTGAATATCAGATTCAATAACAATATCAAGTGGTTTTTCCGAAAGGCTGTATTTTCTAAAAAAGGTAGCAATAAGACTTGAAACCATATCCAATTTCATTGATGGATATTCTTCTTGATAAACATTGAACTCTTTACTAGTAAGTAAAATTTTATGTGCTTTGCATTTTGAGATAGTAACTACTAAACGCTTGTTTACAGCAAATACGATTGCCGGTTTTCCTCGACTACTAGCATGTTCACCAAACAGAATTAGTTTTCCAGGTGCTGAGCTTATTATTTTCATTCAATCATCCTTCGTTGGTTTATGTAATATCTAGAATAAATGTTCATTTACAATCTTAATTCCAGGACCAGGTTTACTTGAGATTATTTTTTCCGGACGAATTTTTTCTTCTAACTGTTTTATAATTTCCCTCTCAAAATTTGGTGTTGTTAAAATATGTAGATTTGCTCCGGTATCAATTGTGTAGTAAGCATCTATTTTTTCTTCACGGAGGTTTTCAACGAAATGCATCACTTTTACTGTGTCAGGTGTCCAGAAAATTTGTGATGGGTTTGATGTAATTGCTACGGAGTGCATTGAAAGGCAATCCATTTCAGCAGTAGATCCTAATGAAATGAAATCTTTTTCTTTAATTGCCAACCTTATTTGAGCGAGACTTGTGTCAATAGTTTCAAGACGAGACTTGAAGAATGGACTTGTCTTAATTGATAATTTCATTGCCTCTCGAGTGTTCATCTTCCTTTCAGGAGCTTTTAGTACAACAACGATATCTCGAATATCAAACCAATTTTCATCAGCTAATTGAACGGCATATGATTCATTCATTTCATCCATTGCAATCCATTCAACATAACCACCAAAAAATGATCTGCAAGAAGACCCTGAACCTCTTCTAGAAATCATTGATAGCTCTTTATTATCCAGCTTTAAATCAACTGCATTTATAGCTGCAGATGTTAATGCAGCAAAGCCGGAAGCAGAAGAAGCCAATCCCGCTGCAGTTGGGAAATTATTTTGTGAATGAACCTTAGCTTTTACTTTTGTCTTGGAGATTTCACGAATAAGATTCAGATGTTCAACAACTCTCTTCAATGGTTTCCCGGTTTGTTCTAAACCATTCAACAGGAAACTATCTTCAGTAAACTCTTCTGAAAAGTCTACAGTAGTGGTTGTTGTAAGTGCATCTGTTGTGAATGAAATACTGTTGTTCATTGGAATGATCAGTTTTTCATCTCGTTTTCCCCAGTATTTGATAAGGGCAGTATTGGAATGTGCAATGGCAGTAGATTTCGTTGGAATCACGCTCTCGATATACTTTACGAATTACTACTAAATAAAGAATGTTCCATTACCTTCTCTTTATACACAAACTACAAAAAGAATGAAATGCTACTCTTGTGTTATGTCAGAAAAGAACTTTTTGAAATTTTGTGGTGCTAGTTCCATTCTTGGTGCTATTGCCTATATTGGCACAGTTGTTTTCTCAATGATAGCTAACCTTGAAAAACCAGAGACTTTAGCAGGAATGAGTGCCTTTCTAGAAAATTGGTTCGATGCTAGGATTTTAATGTCAGCCTACGGTTGGTGTGGAATCTTAGGTTCACTCTTTACTTTACCTCTCATAGTAGGAATGTATCAAGTTCTAAGAAAACAAACACCTTGGCAATGGGCACCTGTTGCAATAATCTTTCATGGAGTACTATTACTAACTATTGCATATATTATACCATTAGTGATTTCCTTTAATCTAGCTCCAAGATTTGTTGTAGAAACTGATCCAGGACTGTTATCTTCAATAATGGTTTCAACAGAAGCCTTGCGAACAATAGAAGATATTTGTGTAAAAGTTGGTACAATTTTAACCCTACCAACAGGAATAAGTCTCATGGCAATCATCGATTGGAAAGAATCGAGATTCCCAAGATGGTTAAATATTCTAGCAATTGTAACTGGTATACTCAGTTTATCATTCCTTGGAACTTTTACTACTACTGGTATAGTATTCACTATCTTCAATATAACTTCCATTGTAAGTTTAGGGTTAATGTTATTGTGGATGATAGCAATAGGAATAGTATTGATCTTACCAATGAAAGCACTAGAGAGTGAGTGAAAAGAAGAACGCTTTTACTTACTTTTTTTTCTATTTCTTCTATAACTTATTTTGTTATATGAGGAAATTTAGATTGAATTTATTCTCATTCTTTTGTGAAAGCGAATAGTCACAATGGATTATTTTATTAGGAATAGATTGATTTCAAAAATAGATTGGGAATAACTAGAAAAAAATCTCAGAGCTAAGTCTGAGATTGTTTAACCTTGAAGGAGTACACTAGTCACAGTATAAATAGCTGAGGCAAAAATGCCTAGTACTGTACAAATGGATAATCCCCAGATAAATACTCTACTAACTTTGTAAAAGCTTTTTGTTGGTTCAGCTTGTTCCTTTGTGCTTGCTAGCATATCAATGTAGAAAGTGGATTTCTTTTTAAGAATAAAGCTGGTAATGTGTTTAAATATGTGATAAATAAGTGGACTAATATGTAGTAAAATTGCTATGAATAGTATGAAAATTGGAAGAACTAATAGAATTACAAAGTTTGCATATGTTCCCCGCCCTAATGCAATTAATTCATCACTGAAAAAAATTATTGAAATTAGGATTTGAACGCAGGAAAATGATCCTATCCAAAAGACATATTTGGGAAATATGGTAAATGCTGTAAAAGCTTTCTCTTGCAAATCCTCCTTAATGGTTTTGTTTGATAACATTACTTAATCACCATGTAAATGCAATGACTACAGCAGCTATTAAAATAGCAACAGCTATTGCAACGATAATAATACCCAATGTTACAGCAAGACAACCTAATACACATGATGCTGTTGCAGATAAACCTAAAGCGGTTGATGTTCCTGCTGCTCCTGCAACAAGTGCTATTTTTAGCAATTTAATTCCAGTTGTCAAAAGTATTACTGCTAAAGGGATTAATGCTCCTCCTAAAACAGTCAAAGCGGCTACTCTAGAAGCTATACCTTCTTCTGAAACCAATATACCTACTATATCATCAACTTGTAGATTATGTTGTTGTCTTTTTTGTAGCACACCCTCTAAGTATATGTTTTCAATATGTAAATAGTCTTTCAAATCACCTTCGATGAGAATCCACGAATCAAACGTCACTGAATGTGTATTTATATAATAGGATTGTTGATTTGGTGCTGTTTGTTCTAAGAATTCTCCTCTGAAAGTAAACTCAATCTTTCTATATTTGTTACTCATCATATAAGCAGATAAACTTTTTACTCCAGAATCTGTAAGCAGATTCCAGTACTTATGTGTGCCATCATATGTGTGAGCTTGGCGCATCATGTTAAAAGCAGGTGGTGGATTACTTAAACTCCACCCATTTCCACTCCCACCTGGGTCTAAATTAAAAAGCTGTATATTCTTTATTGGATTAAATTGCGTGCTTTCTGTCCAACGCAGAAGGCTAAACAAATCTTGTATAGCTGTTGTAAGATCGATTGTATCGGTATATGTCAATTGTAAATTATTTTCTAATTCAACATTGCTAGAATAACAAGCAAGTAAAGCAACCATTTCTTTATTTTTAGCCATTTTACTTATTCTATTTGTTGAATAATCAGAAATGAAATATTGGTTATTAGAACTAAAATACCCATGCCCTATTACTATTAGTGAATTATCTGATTCAAATAATAATCCTGATGAATACACCATAGTAGAAATTTCAAAATCATTTTGAGCTGCTTGATCACTCATATAATCAGCAATTTCTGTTAAGGTTTTAACATCAAATTCATTAGTAGCAATCGTTGTTGAATTATCTACTATTTCCACATCTCTTTCCGTTGTACTTTTTGGCATTATTGAAACTACTGTGCTCAAATTAGCAAAGATTGTTCCAATGATAACCAAAAATACCAGTAAAGTATTAATTGTAGTTATTTTTTTCATTTTCTTATCATTCCTTTTGCGAAGAAAAGATTCGTGAAGAAAAGATTCGTGAAGAAAAGATTCGTGAAGAAAAGATTCGTGAAGAAAAGATTCGTGAAGAAAAGATTCGTGAAGAAATACACTCTTTCTTACCATACTCTCTCACTCTTCAATACTTCCTTTCACACAAGTATTATTGACAGTATTCTCATAGAGATATTTAAGTTTTGTGAAATTTTGTCGCTTGTGACTACAACCATGTAAAGCTATAATTTTTACCAACAATCTTTCTTGTAAACTATTTTTTTTTATTATGAGAAAACATTCATCAAAACGAAATCAAAAGTTGAAAAGAGAAAATAATTAATTATGTAAATAGTTAGAATAAATTTGGATACGAACTTTAGAATTGTTATGAAAGCAAATCATTTCTCCTTTTTTGTCCAGAAAAAGGTTCCAAGCAAAAAAACCGTGATGAAAAAAAGAAAAAAACTAGTTTTGATTAATTATTCCAAACAATCATTCATTGCGTTTCTCCATACGAAAAGTATTGACCATCTTTTCCCTTTTTCTATTTTTCTTTTTCTTGATGATAAATGGAAGCGCAAGTAGTGTCCCTATTATAGGGATGGAAATTAAAGCAATGATAAGTCCTGTGTAATTCCTTGGAGGATTACCACTATAGAAAGTCAAGTTCAAAATCACAATGCCATCAAGTGAAGTTTGTAGATAAAGATACTTCTCATAGAAAAAGACACCATAAAGAGTACTAACTGCTGTAAATTGTCCTATTTGGATGGGATTAGAAGGATCACTCACATCGAGAATATATAAACCATTCATACCGACTGCTTCGAAAACATACTGCTCGTTCACAAAGATGCCATGAACAAATTCTTCATTTCCCCTATCACCTATTGGCTTTGTTCCACCGTAATAATGACCGATTCTTACCAGATGAGCGCTATCTGTAATATCGAGTATGAAGAGTCCATAGTAAGTAGTGCTAAGATACGCATATGAACCATTTAGTGTGATACTTGATCCATACATATCACCATATATCTCATCCTCAAAGTGGCTAACTTTTACAGGATTCTGAGGAACACTTATGTCAATAACCTCTAAAGTAGTTTCAGAATCAGTCACAAAGGCAAGCGATCCCTTGAGAGCAAGGTCCCAAGCATCCCCACCATCATTAAAACAACCCACCTCTACGGGTTGGGTTGGATCGCTAATATTAACGATAACCAAACCATTGCTGTGAGCAGCTAAGTAGGCATAGTCTTCCTGCAAAACAAGAGCCCTAACAGCATCTGAGGTATTACACTGACCAACTTTCGTGATACTGTCAAGATCACTAATATTCAGAATCTCTAAACCATCGTTACTTGCAAGGTAAAGGTAGCTACCTTGTAATGCAAGGGTATTCATTCTAGCAGTTTCGACAACATACTCTGCAACGAATGTCGGTGCACTTCGATTGCTCACATCGATAACTGTAGGATTGTGATTAATAATGGTGTAGATGTAATTATCTTCCATGGCAAACCCCAACCCACGAGCGTACATGTCAGAAGGATATTGTGCCAGTAGTATTGTTCCCACATAATCATTAGTTTGCATGGTTTGTTTATCCTTTTGAAGTGCAGCTTGTACAGTACCTAACGAAGGAGAAAACGTCAATGTATGTAAGCTTGAGAAACTTACTAATAAAAGAAGAAAAATAGGATAGGAAGAATTGCTACTACCCAGTAACTTTCGTCGTAGCGAATAATTTGCTTTTCGAAACGAATGTTTTTTACTTGCTCGTGTATTTTTTCTATTTATCATAATTTCTATCCTATCCTTACTTTGAAATTTTATCAATGATTTATGGTTAGATTAATTGAGTTTGAATTCAACCTTCACCCATTCACTGAAAATCGTATTTATAGTAGTATCTCTACTATCTACATATTCTGCATTAAACCGGAATTTTAATCCAAGAGTTTGTCCAGCAAGATCAGTCGTTCTATCATAGCGATAACTTATACTATGACGACTTATTGCATCATATGCATAATTGTATTTATCATCTGGATATTTAACACTTTGATCATTTGGTATTAGATTCTGATAATTAATATCTATTGGAACAGCTTCGCCAAGATAACCAGTTTCAAAATCTGGGTTGACATTGCGGGCTCTTAGCTCATCTATGAAATATTCCGTTGCTTTTCCAACAGCAAAACCAGCAATTGCATTGAGTGATAGATAACCTACTACAACACCAATTGTTTTTGAAAGGGCAGATATAGCAAAATCAGTTGCAGCTACTTTATCTGGAGTTTGAAAATTGGGCCAAAATGAACGATCATCAGGTTTTTCATGCACAACGCTCCCAAGAGAATAATCTTCTAAGGCAGTATTGGATTCTTCCATTTCAAAATTTAATTCGAAAAGTGTTCCAGAAGGAGCGGTGAGGGGTCTCACAGTTGGATCTAAATCATAAGCTAATCGGTCACCTTTGTAATAATACATTATTGTAACATCAAATTCGTTAGCAAAAGTACTACCAAATGATGGGACCAGAACATTCCAACCTGTTATAAGCATTACAATAACAAAAAGATCGGTTTCAATTATCGTGTAAGCGATAGTTCCAATTAATGTGTCTGTACCCCCAGTTAAACCATTAGGGTGTAAATAGTGTTGAGTATCCTCTGTGTATCCAATAGCGTAAGACTTGCTGACTGCTCGCGAATTCCCTGCTTTATCATAAGCGATTGCTTTCACTGTATGTATTGATTTACTGTTATAGCCGCTAACGTCCCAATTATAATCATAAGAACCAGAGGAGAATGTTTCTTTAAGAACATTATCTACATAAATATTTACATAGTCTAATTCTTCTAGATCAGATGCAACAACTTTCACTGTTGCGAATTGGTAGCTTTGGGTTATAATTCCACCCGTTGGATCTCTTATAGCAACATAAGGTGGAGTAATATCAGCATCTCCATCTCCATTACCACTGTCACCAGGATCTAAAACAAAGCCTGATGCAAAACAACTAGCTGATAAGGTTATCAGTAGTATAGCAAATAAGTAGTTTTTCAGTATTTTTTTTATCATTTTCTTATCATTCCTTTTGCGAAGAAAAGATTAGTAAAGAAAAGATTAGTAAAGAAAAGAT
>JABCTZ010000038.1 GCA_018238155.1 Candidatus Heimdallarchaeota archaeon
TCTTCACTTCTGAAACCAATCCAACAGATTCTGACACAGACAATGACGGCATAAGTGATAAGGCTGAATATACTTGGTGGGTTAATACCTATGGTCTATCCTCCTCTTCTGCTTATGCAAATATCAAAGATTATGACGTTGATAACGATGGTTTATCTGATGGTTATGAGAAGAGTCACAACTATGACCCGCTTGATAATGATATGGATAATGACGGATTATTAGATGGTCTTGAAGTCAATCCGTACAATACTGATCCGCAAGATTCTGACAGTGATAACGATGGCTATAGTGACCTCACAGAAGTAACCAATGGTACTGACCCTAATGATTCCTCAGATTATCCCGGTAGTGGAGGATTTGGTTGGTAAAAGGAAAACTACTTTTCTTTTTACTTTTTTTATGTTGGATAATTGAACTGTTTTTGTTAAATTTGTAATCAATACAAATGTAACTTGTATAGACAAGTTATAGTAATCTGCTATTAGTATAACACTAATGAATTAGAAGTGATAACTTGAAAGAAGAGGATTAGATGAGACATTTATCAAAAATTTTAATCTTAATAATAATTATTCAATTTAGTACTTCTGATGATTATAACACTCTTGCTGAATTAAATGTTGGTGATTCCTTTATCTATGAAATCACAAAAGCGAATCACTCCTTTGAATTCGGTGGACTCAAATTCGCTAATGATGGTTATGCATTTGGAAGTCAGAATTTACCTGTAAGTTCACTTGTAAATGTAACTGTAGACTATTTTAGTGGAGGAGGTGTTATGTTTAGATTAAATGCAAATAATACGTCACGTGTCGCTTTCATTTCTACAGATTGGTTAGACTTTTTTGGATTATGTTATAGTTACAATATTCTTTACCATATATATGAGATTTTTTTTAACTATCACCATGGTTATCTATTAGATCTTTATCTTTATCAGATTCTTCCTTATCTCAAACCTGCTTATAATAGCTATCTTCTCTCACCTGAAACACTAGGAGAGGATATAGAATCTAGTTTCAAAAATAATTACTTATACCCTGATATTGAATGTTCGTATTTCACTTCAACAAAAAATGGCGAAGTTTATTTCGAAAGCTGGATTGGTGGTAAAATAGACACTCAATTTGGTAGTATAGTTAATGAGGTGGATGATAGAGATAATTATCCTACTGATGTAGAATTTGGTATTAATTTTCATTACTGTATTGATAATAATACTGGCATTGTTTTAGGAGTTGGTCGTCGTGGTTGGGTCGAAGGACAAATAGATGAAATAGAAGTTAAGGCTTCAATGGATATTGAATATGAGCTGCAGGGATATGATTTCCCAAAATATAGATATGGTAATGAAGATTTCTCTATGTTTTTCTATTTGCTGATTATTTTAATTCCAACAATTAGCATCATCTATCTATTATCTGTTACAATAGCACTGGTAATAAGAAAATCAAGAATCAATAAACTTAGTTTAATTAATGAAGATTAAGAAACCTTCATTTATTTAACACTGACGCTTGTAGCGATAGGAATATGATTTTACAAATTTAGAATATATATGGCAACCAAATTTATGTGATTGAAAACGAAATATCCCTCGTATGAGTCCTATTTCTCTTTATTTTCTATTCTGATTAGTTAATATTTTAATTGTATTTTACATTATTTAATCTTGAAGAAAAAGTTATTCTTGCTTAACTTTTTTTAGTTTTCTTCTTACTAAGTTAAGCTAGGTTTTATTGAACAAAAAAAGAATGGAGAAATCTTTTTCCATTAATAAGGATAATAATTTTTATGATAATTCATTTTCAGTTATCTTTTTTTTCCTGCACCCTTGAACAAAGTATTTTTTTTCAAAATTCTTGAAAACAATATTTCGAAGAATTGTTACTTGTTTAACCTCTAATACTCTTTTAGGGATAATCCTATGTTCTCTTGAATTTAAATAGATGCAGAAAACTTCTTTTTGTTCGATGATTTTGTAAATGTACATCCAATTATATTTTTGTTCACCCAAAACACTTCTCATGTAGACTCCTTCATTATTAATGACAGCTATGATATCATTTTGATTAAATTGGTTTGAAGTGATCCATTGTTGTTGTATTACTTTTAGTTCAAGTAGTGGTCTCAATATGCTTATTATAACTATTCCAATAAATAACATAACCAAGAGAAGTTCTTCAAGGCTTAATGTCGAACTTGGATCATTAATAATAATAAAAGTAAACATTGCTCCGCAAACAATGGGTAATAAACAATATGAAAAAATAATTAATTTGTTAGTAAAGAAGTTACTTAAGAATGCTTTTTTAAAATCTTCATATTTATACCTAAATGTAATTCTTAATTCTTGTATTTCTTCTGTCATTTTAATTCTCCAATAAATCCTGTATCTTCATTATTAGTTTGTAATTAACTACTTCATTCATAAAAGAGTTTTCTTGTTATTTTGCCATAAAACTTGATCTTATCACCTGCACTTATCCTTTCCGAACTGGACTTCTAGACCTTAAAGAAGAAGCGAGGGCCGTAGATTCTACAAAATAATTATCAATTATTTTTTACTTTTCTTTTATTTATCCCTACAGTCTCAGGTGAGACTAGGGTTATTTGAACGAAAAAGGATCTACTCTATTATTTATTTTAAAGTTAACTTGAAGAAGTAATCAATCTTGGTCGAATTTTTTCTGAGCAATTTAATTTTTTACTAATATATCCATGCATTTTTTTATAGAAATAATAAAATGTTAATATTGCATTCACGACCAATACACTAACATTAATTCCTTTTCATTTACAGCTTTTTGATAAAATTCGCATAGTTTCTTCCAATAAAAAACTAAATAATCAAAATTTTCTTCAGCATTTTTCTCCCAGTTATCTCTGTTTGGATAAATTTTTAGTGCCGAGAATTGTTTTGGATCAAATTTCTCTCTCAATTTTAGTTCAGTGAAAGAGAGTAGGCGATTTTTTATTTTCTTTACTTCTTGTGGATATTGTACTATTGGAGAACCGTATCCAATAATGAAACTTTCATTTAGAATAGTTCCTCCTAGCAAAGTTCCTTTCATTACTTGACTTTTAAACCAGGTTTTATTGTATAGTAGATAATATATTCCTTCCCAAGCTTTTTCTACCCACAAATCTTTTTCATTGTCTTCAATGTTGTCTTGTTTTTCCAAATAATTCCATATCCTCTCTTCATCATCCTTAATTTCATCTATTTTTTCACTTGTTACTCTGTAAAAATAAACATGGATGCCCATTTTGTTCAATAATCTCTCTTACTTTTTCTATATAAATATATCAATATGATTTTACGTTTTAGTAGATTGATCAGTGTAAAGATATTGTTTTGATATTTATATACGAAACTATGTATTACTAATTGAGAGAATTAGCAATTTAGAAGGTATTTTTACTTTCAGCTGACTCTCAACAAAAAGTACTTTTAGCTTGAAAAGTACTAGTAACTCATTACAATGGTGAACATGAATGACGAATTCCAATAAAAAAGTGAAAGTTTACCCATACATGGACATAAAAACTGAGACATATCCTCTATGTGTTGCTTTTAGTCCTATAGGAAATTTGGTTGCTGTTGGTACCAAAGAAAAAACAGTTATCATTCTTGATGAGAAAAAGCTGGTAATCATTCAAAAATTACAATTGAATCATTCTGTGTATGCTGTTGAATGGAGTCCCGATGGTAAAGTCTTAGCAACTGGTGGTATCCATCTACCTATTATTCTTTGGAATACTGAAACTTGGGAACAGCAATTAGTAGTTGAAAATTCAATTGAAGCCATGAATCTTTCTTGGAGTTCTGATGGTAAATATCTTGTTTCGGGAAGTTTTTCCTTTACAGATGATAAACCCTATCTTGATATCTGGCAAACAAAAGATTGGTTGAAAATACAAACTCGAGTAATTCGCAGTAGATATGTTGCCTTTAGTCCTGATAGTAAGTATTTAGCAATACAATACGAACTTGATGGTATCGAAATACTCTCAGTTCCTGATTTTAATAGAGTTGCATTTCTTGATTTTTCGGATTCAGAAAAAAATGTTGACATTTATTCCCCTTCATGGAATTCTAATGGAAAATATATTGCTGCTAGTTGTGGTGATGGAAGGATTCGAATTTGGAAGATTAGTGATTGGTCTGTGGAACAAACATTACAATTACATGATTATTGGAAGGATGCTGAGTATCGTGTTGCTTTTAGCCCAAATAATCGTTTTTTAGTTAGTGGAGGACAAGGTAGTCCAAAACTCATTTCGATAGAAACTTGGCAAGTAACATATGAATTCGATGATATTTTAACAGAAGATGTTCTTGATTTTTCATGGCACCCATCCAGTAAGTATCTCGCAATTGCTTCCCAGCATGATCATTGTGTAGTTATTTTTGAGATAGAATAACTCTTCAGTAATTTTTTTTAACATTCTGATTTCTATTTTATTCGTTTTGGATTATTCAAATCTTTAATTTGTTTGTTGTCTGGTCCTCCTCCACCACCAGGTTCTTCTTCATCGTTTTCTCCTTCTTAATTGTCATCACTTTTTGCAGATTCATTTTTAAGCTCATTAATATTGTCAGTTGTTTTAATATCTGGATTATTGAAAGGATTTGACTTTCTATCACCTTTTCTTTCTTCTTTGGCATCTTTAGTTTCTTCTGCCTTTTTTCCTTGTTCAGCCTTTTTAGCATCAGCAGCGATTTTGTTAATTTCATCAACAATATTATCAATCTCTTCCTTTGTTTCATTGTCTTTTGCTTCTTCTTTAGCTTCACCTAATTTTCTCATTAAATCATCCTTGTTATTATATTCATTAGGTGTATCGAATTTTGTGTCTGGTAGCTTCTCTTCTCCCTCTAAATAATAATGACTAACTTTATCTGCATATTTACCATATTTGTGATCTTTAGGTTTAATATCATCATAACCAAGCTTTGCTTCAACTATCTCAGTAGATCCATCTGGATGAGTTATTCTAAAATCTGGTATAGGGCTATTTTTATCTCCTGGTATTAATTTAGGTTTAGTTTCAATTTTAGAATTCGGATAGATTTTTTCAAGTGCTTTTCCTAAAGGTTTCTCAAATTCCCTTCCTAATCTTTGTCTTTCCTTCTCATCCTTTTTCTCGAATCTTTCAGGATGTTGAAGAAGTTTAACAAGCCTTTCGTTTACAGTTGGATTTTCTAAATCAAGATTATCTTGTAAATTTTGATGATTCTCTAAACCTTTCAATTCCAAATGTGGTCCTAATTTTTCACTTTCTGGAACTAATTTTGCATTTATTCCTTTCTGTTTCAATAAATCTCTAGCAAGCTTTAACTTTTCAGGATCCTTATCTACTAACCTAGAAGTTGACTCCGATGTTCCTTTTAGGTCAACTGTGAGTTTACTATCTAGATACCCATTCAACCATTCATTTTGTTGCTCATTAGACATTTCTCTGATTAAATTTGGGTTATCTTTCAATTCCTTCATTTTCAGAACGTTGTCTTTGCTACCGATTTTATAACTGTATAAACCATTATCAAGTCGTTTAACGTCCTGCTCTCCTTTTGCTAATCCATTCATTCTATTCTGTATACTATTTTTTAACCAATTACCATCTTTTATCTGCATGTCATATTTATATTGTCCATCTTCAGGATTTATATAGAGATTTCCTGATTCAACTGCTCCCGTTGCATACATAAAATCACCTGAGTATCCAGAAAAATCTCTTCCATTTTTACCTTCTTTTGAAGGTAAATCATTATGAATGTCATCTAATCTCTGTAGTGGTTGTGATTCAGTTTGTGAAAAAGGTTTTTCAAATTTATCGGTATTCTTTTCAGACTTTTCCTTATTGTTTTTATTTCCAAAAGGATTTTCTGTTTTGCCTTGACTTGGAGTTTCACTTTCATTAAATTTATTTTTATTTTCCTTTGATTTGTATCTCTCTCGGGATTTTTTCTTACTCCGATTAGATTTTTCATAATTGTTAATCTAACTCCCTCCATCAATGTAAACCAGATCCTTGGTTGCTTTGTGAATTTTCATTCGATTTACATTGTTAAGAAATGAACATTTTTCTAATCCTATCGAAAGCAATTCCATTGCTGCAGGTCTAAGGTAATTTTTTCTAGTGCCGATAATTATCGTAGCTGTAGAGTGTAACAATTCAAGTATTTCTTCGTAAAAGTTGTTCTCTGAAGTTTCTTTCATGTGGTATTTTCTTACTAGGAAGATTAATTCTCGAGTAAATTCCCCTCGTTTTATAACTAGTTCTAATCTTCTTTGAGTTGCATCATCAAATTCTTCTCTACCATCGAAAGTATCAAAAACCTCGTCCAGAAAGCTCTCCTCTTCTTCTATTTCTTGATAGCTTTCCTTCATCCAGGGATATTGTTGATAGAATCTTTCCATTTGTTCTTTCATTAATTCATTACTTTCTCTACGGGAAAAGGTCACTCTGGTAAATAGCGGTTTTTCTACTCTTAAGAAATAAGGGTAATCGTTCTCTCCGTCAATTGCATATCCTTCTCCTGGTTTAAGAGTAGATAATTTCTGTGTTTGAGTATTCGTTAATTCTAATGCTTCTTGTATCACCCTCTTGTCTTTTCCATGATGTAATCGATGGATGATCTTATTCTCTGTATTCGCTAGTATTTCATCTGAGATATTCGTTGGACTTTGAGTGGCTAGAACAACTGCTAATCCATAGCTTCTCCCTTGCCTGAGTATTTGGTTCAGTTTTTGCACTGAGGTATATGCTGCAGTGGTCGCTTCTACATCGTTACCAAACGCTTCTGCGGAAGCGAATATTGATTCAGCTTCATCGAGAACGATCAAGCACCTCGGTTTCTCATCATTTGTTGGTCCTAGTGATTTGAAATAATCGAACAGTTGTGTAAGCAATGTTAGTGTAATTATTTTCTGTGCGCTTCCTTCTATTGTTCGTATCTCTAACACCGATGTTTGTTCTGTTAGCAATTGCATATCAATAGAATTCTCGGTATAGAGTTGTCTTCCGAGAGCACCCTCCATGAGGTAACTGATTCTCATCTCGAAGGCTCCGCGCATATTATGATATACTTCATCTGCATATCCCGCACTATCACAGATTCTCAATCCTTCATCAAGGAGATCTTTTAACGTTCGATTCTGCCCTTTCTCTCCTGTTGCTAGATTCCAGCCATCGGTATTGTAGAGCTTACTTAATGCTCGATAAGTAACAATAGGTAGAGGTTCAAATTGTGGTAAAGAAGAATCGAGTATCCATTTGAGATTATCAAAATGTTGTTGAGGTGTGGTCCATTCAGGACACTCAAGAGGATTAATCCTTATCGGACAAACAGAATCATCACCAATAGTGAAACATCTGATATTTGGGATAATTTGTTGAAGTAATGAGTATAATTCTCCCTTGCCAAAATCGAGAATAATCGCTGGAATGCCCATTTGTGCAGCATTAATGATAATATTACAAATGGTGTATGTTTTACCGGAGCCAGTTGATCCCGTAACAAAGGTATGCTTTACAAGGTTCTTGAAAGACCAATGAATGTCAAGGCCGAAGGGGTACGAATCGGTCGATTCGGAGAACCTTAGGCTTCGTCCGATGATAAAAGAATTGCTAGTAGGAGCACTAAAATTAGGTGTTGGGAGATGCGATTTCTCCGCTCGAGCAATTTTTACTCCCGTATTAGTATTAGGCATCCGCATCAATAGCGCAAGGCTGAATGAAAGGCATTTAGAAGAATTAGGCATAAGATAGTTGTCAACGAAGAATAGTTTGTTGAGTTGTTCATCAAGATCTCGAGAGGAAAGAGGAGAGAAATGATAACTATTGTCTATGTTTGGGTTAACTATTTGACTAAGTGTGCTTTTCGCTCGAGTCAATGACCTTTCTGCATTTTCAATGGCTTCCCTTTCGCTGAGTGCTGACCCAGCACAACAAACTAGAATACCAACATTATTGATTACTGGTGCTTTTGCTTTCTCATAGTCTAATGAAGTAAGTTGTAATTTTTCGTTATGATGAATAGATGCTCTGGAGGTAGAAATTTTACCAGAACCGAATAATCTTTCATCGGTAAACCCTTTTTGTACTCCTTGAGAGATTCTTTGATATTTTTTATTGGTTAGCTTTTTCTGGAGAAAATGAACCGGTCCATCTTGCCTTTCCGGGTAAGATGTTATACATAAGAATCCACTCCTTCCGCGATTATTCTCATCTTTTTTTCTAAAGAACAAATTTAGTTCATTTAAGAAAGGACGAGTTGCTTCAGAAGCAAGGAAATGTTTGCCAGAGATATTTGCCCCCGCATATTTTATTTGATGTTCTTCTTTGTACTTAGCATTAGTAATTAACCCAAGAATGGGACTGCTTGATGAAATAGTTGCTCTAGTTTTTATTTCAGGAAAATTTGTTTCAAGAAAATCCTTCATTTGAAAAATGCGTTCTTTTAGTAGCGTTATATTTGTTGAACCATTTTCTTGTGCTGAAGTCCAATAAAGAAGCTTTCCTTTCCCTTGTGTGTAGAACAACATCATTCCGAAAGGAAGTAAAGCATTCATACAATTCCGGATGAAGTTTTCAGTT
>JABCTZ010000045.1 GCA_018238155.1 Candidatus Heimdallarchaeota archaeon
CTGTAGGAATTATCACCAATAGAATAATTTGCATTCATGCCTGTATGTAAATTTCCAACAAAAACATCTACTGAAGTTCTTGGTTTGTAAAATAAACCATGAAACTTGAATCCTCTAATAGAAACTGAATTTTCGTCTATTTGGGCTGAAAAGTTTGACTTGATAACCCTATACTGTAAGGTATCTCCCTGTTCAAACATTGGGGCCAAAAATGTTGAAGAGGATAAAATCAACACTATTAATGGTACTAACATTTTATTCATCAAAATCTCTACATCCATCTTCAATAGAAAATACAGCAAAAAGTTCAATTTAAAGGTTTGTATTTTTTATGGCAAACTTTTTTGTATTATATAGGAAATAATTTCGAAGGTTTTAAATTTTATTCTGAGAAAAAACTAATAGTAGAACTCTGAATTATCTTTTTTGTAAAAAACTCTTTTCTCTTTAAAGTAGTTCTTCGCGAAATAAGCTCTATTCAAGAATCTCGTCCACTAAACAAAGAATTAAAATAATTAAAAGAAAAGTAGTTACTGGGGATGTATCCGAATAGAATCATTGTTAATCCCAATTACAATAGTTTTATTTTAGGATACTTCCCCGCTAACTAAAACAGACACAATTATTGTTCTTGCTCTTCAAGCCAGGCTTCTTTATACACTCGACCGCCAATTGTCTTTTCTTTGTAAAATAAATGCTTGTCCCAGAGAAGTTCTTGGATCTGGAGAAGCAATTTTAAATGGCGTTCAATTGTCTCACTACTAAGATAATCATCAAGCTCTTTAGAACCACTTGATAACCGACTAACAGACTGGGGTTGGTCAGTTAGAATCTTTAGCAAGATTGGAATTATTTCTTCAGAACTTCGTCGTGTGTCCTTAACCATTGCTTGTTGCTCCTCTGGTGTTATCATTTACTCATCACCTCTTAATAGTTTTGTTTTTCCTCAGAAAACCTCAGCTCGCCGAGTTTGAAATAAAAGGAAAAAAGGGCTCATTGGAGAGCTATTCTCTCTCCAAGATATGCAAGATTGTCGAGAACATTCGATGATAACTCAAGGAAACTTTGGTGCTGTGGTGATGGAATTCTCGCTCTGGAATAGCCAATACTTCACCCGCACGCACTATTTTCTTTAGTTCACCAAGTGCTTCTTCTGCTTACTCTATACCTGTTGTCAGCGTTTCAAAGAGTCTGTCATCAGTTGCAACGAAGGTTTTAGCAGGTTGTTGTGTTTCTGGTTTCGTTTCTGTTGCAGGTTCAGGTTTCTCTTTTGCTGCTGTCTTTAGTAGTGGATTTCTGTATTCCTTTGCTCTGAATTTCCCGGAAGTTTTCCTCTCACCAGAGACTACTTTTACAAAACCACTTCGGCATATGCTTGTATAGAGTAACCCTTTCCAATCGACTATTTTTCCCTTATAGTCAGTTATATATGCAGAACCGAAAGTAAGCATATCTCCTTTTTGGAAAGCTTCTTCTCCTTCCCAGTTTGAGAGTTTTTCATTTACGATTTTGTAAATGACTCGGTCAGTATCAAGTGTAAATCCTAACTCTTTGATTGCTTCGACACTCTCAGGTGTAAGGCTCATCTGTCCTCTTGCACTGGTAACTTATTCGTTTTCATCTTTGAACAGATTAACCGTTTGAATGACTCCAACGATTTCATTTAAGAAGGGTTTAGAAATAGTGTTTCCTTTACCCTTGCTCTCTGCACCGCTCATTGAGCAATCCCTCCAACTACTTCTAAGGCTTCAATGAATGGACTTGAACCCATTTGAGCAAGAGAACCCTTCTGCTGATTTAGTAGGTCAATCAAAAAGTCTCGAGCAGCAAAACCAAGAGCATAACGTGAGCGTTTTCGGAAAAAATCTATCCGGCTATTATCGTAATTTCTGATCAAGACAAAGTAATCCGTAGCATAAGGCTCGTGATTCTCTGTAACTTTGATATTAACATAATTGTGGCTTGCCTTCATAACCTCACAAGTAAAGGCTTTACCCTCTCGAGAGATATCTCCAAAAGTTCCCACTTTGAACTTTTCCCAGCTTGGCTCTAAAAGAGAAGAATCCCTCAAGGACTCCTTCTCAGCACAGCCCGAGCACAAGGTTACAATGATGTTATCGGTTTTATTTGATAGATGCAACATTGGCCTGTTACACCTATCACAAATTATCTGAGTCATTCTATCTCAATCCTCCAAAACGAAATCGTCATTATAGTTCGGAGGATAGTTTGACAATGGCATTAATGACATGGAAAGTAATTTCAAAATAAGTGCTACCTTATGATAGCAAAGTCCCTCTGTTCCTTGTTTGCCATGTGGGCAATTACACTCGAAAAGCTCAGGGCGTTCTTCTTCCTTTCTTTCTATCGAAGATGCTTGCCTTCACAACGTATCTATTTCCTTGAGAACCCTTGACATTCACCCGGATAATTTTCTTATGAACTGACAAATGCGTTATCTTACGATAAGCGTTTACAAGTTCCTCTGCTCTCTCAATGCTCTTTTGAGAAGCTTCCACTTCCAACCACTTGGGAAGTGTCACCAACTTACTATTTTGAACGGTAACCGCCGTTCTTGCGGATTTGGATTCTTCGCTTCGAATCATTGTTAATCCCAAGAATATTATAGGAAAGAAGACTAAGAAATGTTTCGCTTATTAGCGAAAGTGCAGTCTATTAGCGAAAGGTTTATATTCGAAGGGTTACATACTATTTACTGGGATTAACTATGATTCAAATAACAAATCAACCACAAGCAAAAGACGGAAGAACATTTTTCCTTGTAGCAACTCCAGGGTTTCTTTCAGAAATCTCTCAATCATTACAACAGAAAATGATTGATGTAGCGTTAAGTGAACTCACAGAGAAGTAAACGTGGGTTGTTTTTTGTCCAAAAGCTTCTGAGAGAAGAACAGAAGATGAAGGGCGAACAGTTGTCTATCCTATTTCATTGTTGGATAGAGAGAGCAAGACAAAAGTTTATGCTATCCTCGACGATTTCGGAACAACCGAAAATGTCGGATTATCATACGTGAAAACTCAATTTGTTCTCACCTTCCTATTACCTGAGGAATATTAAGAGGTGTTAAAAAAATGCCTCGATTCCTTTTTTACTCTCGAGAGGGTCTAACTTATACTCCTTGCGTTCTAAATGAATACGAGGAATATGAGGGCGGTAACGAAGTTGAGAATTTACAGGTGATAGGTTTCGCTGATGGGGATACTCCTCAAGAAGCGTTCGATCACCTTTTATTTACGCATTCCTATCTTGAAGAATCAACATTCGACCAAATATTAGCTATTGAACTAAAAGGGAAAGAATTCAAAAACTATGAATTCTCCTTAAACACTATTCGAGAACAACAAGAAGCATTGTGAGTTTTTCTCACACTCCTTCATTTTTCCAACTTCGGCAAAAAATAAAACTAACAAGACTAATCCCAACTTCCTCAGGTGGGCGAATCGAACATTGCGAGGGGCTTCACTGTTTTGCCTCTGGCATAGGACAGTGCCTCGCATTGTTTGTGAGAGCACACAACTCTTAGGATTTCACAACTTTCCTTTCTGTTTACTTAAGTGGCCCAGTTTCTCTCAGAAGCCCACTGTGGCGAGGTCTCGAGGAGGTGGGAGCATCGCAATGCTCCGCTACGAGAGGGCGAGTCAGAAGTAAATAAAAATAAATAAACAAAAAAAACTTATTTACTAATCTAAGACGAACTTTGCTATCCATACCAATGACCACCGTCGAAAAACAGAGAACGGAAAAAAAAGGAAAGGGAAAAAAGAGAAAGAAAGAAAGAAAATTAAAACAAAATTAAATCCCTTTACCAATAATAGACCAATTATCCTTGAAAGGCTCATAATCTTTAGTATTTAACCAATGGGATTTTTTACCCGCTTTATCATGTGTCACAATCTTAGACCTTAGTTCACCATCAATGCGGGTAATGAACAACTCAGGAACATCATAGACATAACGACAAATGATCAAAAACTCAGAGAGAGTGGTATCAGGATTGATACCAATAGGATTTTTCTTACTAAGACTTTTAACCTCAATGACAATCATGCGTTTGCCATCAACGGAATAGGCAAGAATATCAGTGCCACGAGCATTGCGACTGGTAGGCATAACATTCCAACCGCGTTTAGACAATTCATAACAAACATAGAAAAGACCAGTATTACCAGTAATCTGGTTAGGAAATTTAGTAGACATAACAAGTCATCAGTCAAAGGAAAGGTATTTGGTAAATATAAAAGTAATGAAAAGGGACTCGGGGAAAAAAACAAAACAAAAAAACTCGGCGAGTGGGCTTTTTAATACAAGCAAACAACTAAACAATGTGATTGCCTATGGCTAAACGGTCAAAATTTCCATACTACAACGGTTCAAAGGATAATAAAAGAAATAACGGGGATGATGGTATCAAAAGAACTCGCAGAATATGAAGCAGAAGTGCTACTGAGAATACTGACAAAACGCTCCTTGAAATTAAAAGTATATGCAGAGCAACACAAGAAAAAAATAATCAAAAAAGAGATGGCGCAACTTTTCGACCAAATAGAACCACCATACTAAACGAAATTAAACGAAAAAACTATTTTTAGCAGCTCAAACAGTTCGGTGATGATAGAAACCCATCTGCTCACGAAGATTAGAAAGGGCGGTGAAATGAACGACTTGGCTAAGACGAAGATCAAGCTTGGGAAGAGTGGGATCAACCGTCGCACGAAGATTATAACTGCATATGGCTTGAAGGGGACAAGGACAACATAACGACCACGATCCTTTAGCTCCTTCTCAGCGGTCAATAATCTTTTAAGAAAGTCGCGCTCATCATACGCTTTGCTACCGGTGTAAACCTCGAACCACCAATAACTCGTTTTATCAAGATGCTCGACGCGAAGGCAGTTATCAACGACAAAGTCGCCACTGCCGTCCCAATGGGGGAGACGCCAAAGAGAATCAGCAGCATGGAAAAGGCTACCCTCCAAACCTTCTCGAAGGGTGCGAAAACAGAGCTCGGCAAAAGAGTCGTGAGGGGGAAAGCGAGCGCGGAAATTGTGGGAAACTAACGGATAATGTTCGCGGGGAAAGCCAAACCAATAAGCGAAACGAGCACCCTTACGAGGGATGGGATAGGCACGGACAAGACCTAAACGAAAGACACGAAGAGAGCCACCAGCACCGGAAAAAAAAACGCGATCGGTATAGCACTCGCCGGTAGTCAAATGAATGCGAAGACTATCATTGCAAAAACGATCAAGAAGAGAGCCGAAATGACTGCGAAGAAGGAAGAGAAAATCAGCAACGGAGAAAAGAGGTTGAGGAGAGCCAAAAGGATTGGGAGTAAGAGCAGCCAAGAAACGACGCTCAGACTTGGACAAAAGATGGAAAGGCAAATGGTCAAAATTTTGTGTAGAATGAGTAGACCAACCGGAAGGAGCAACAGGGGGCTCGGAAGAGGAAACACGCTTGACCAAAGGAAAAAAACATCAACAACAAAATATACAAAAGAAACTACTTAAACACCGACAAGTGGCTAAGAAAAAAAGGGAATAAGAAAGAAGGAAGAAAGAAAGAATTAGGAACGTAGGAAGGGAAGGACTTAGGAAGAGGTTTTCTCCTTAATTGGCTTCGATTCTTACTGGTAACCTCTCTTTGACTAATTTCCTAAAGAATTGCTTTTCAATTATTGGTTTTTTAATATTTCTTGTTATTTGTTGATTGATTATTATTTATCTGATACTTCTGAGAGCATATAATAATATCCAAAATTACCAAAAGATGAGTAATTAATCTGTTATAATGGATTTCTTTAATTCATTCAATACAGCTAATGTCGAAGTGTATGAAGAAATTTTTTTCTTTAGTTCTTTTTCAACTAGATATTTCTTTTCTATTGGTGAAAAATTGATTTTTGAATACTCTACTTCATAAAGAACTAAACCATCTGGTGAAACTGGACTTATACCACCTTTTGGTGCCTTCAATGTAGGTTCCAATGCCTCTTGTAGTTCACTAATTGGTTGAATATCTCTACCAATTTCAATAATCATTGAAACCATTTTTCTAACTTGTTTCCATAAGAAACTCTCTGAAGTAAATTCAAACATTAACAAATTATTTTTTTCGAGAAACTGAACTGAAGCAACTTCCAATGTTAAGATTGTTGATTTCGGCTTTCCACTTGGCAAATCATTTGTTCTTTTACAAAATTTCTCAAAATTATGCGTCCCAAGCAGGTAAGATAATCCCTTCTCCATTGTTGGTAAATTTTCTCTGGTATATGGTATAAAATATCTATATGTACGCTTTTTGGCATGTCTTCGTGCATTAAAATCTCCATCGACTTTTGCTAACCCCCAAGCAAAAATTTCTTCTGGAAGGTAATGATTCAGTTCATCCAAATGGATTTTTTGTTTTAGCGAATCAAATGCAATAACTTGACCTAATGCATGTACACCTGCATCTGTTCTCCCAGCAGCTGTATATCTTGCTTTGGGCAATTTATCTATAATACCTAATTTAGTTAAAGTGTAAAATATCTCTCCCTCAATAGTTTTTACACCTGATTTTTGTCTTTGAAAACCATGATAGTTAGTACCAAGATAGGCAATCTTCACTGCGAATCTGTTAACCATGTCACAACAAAACTCCTAGGTGTATTTTTAACTAATAACAAAAAACTTTTTCAAGATGAGATTAGTTACTTTTCTAAATTAAGGCATTAGCAAATTCTTCTTGTAAATCAGCTTCTATTTTTGTAGCCAAATCACGTCTAAATGCAGGAGGTACAATACGTAGTGTAGTTATTAACATATCCAATATTTGATCTACGATATTTTTAATATCAAAAGGTCTTATTTCAACCAAACCTTGAACTATTGCTTCTTCTACAAAAACTTTCACAACTGAAGATATAACTGCAAAAGTTATTCCTTCTTTTTCAATATAATAAGGGAAATTTTTTCTATCTCGTAAAGTGAAAAAACCTTCTTGCTCTATAATAGAATTAATGTACCAATCTAAACTTGACTCATTTAAATCAAGCCTTTCAGAAAATTCTTTCTTTGAGCTATGATTTGGGTACGATGCAGGAAGCCGATTAACTATATAGAGTGCTGCAGCGTTCAGAGTTTTTTGATCTCTCGGAAAACCTGCATTTGTAATGTACTTTGCCACAACTTTTAAGGCGAAAATTTTGTACGATTCTTTTACTGAATAATCACCAAAGAATTTGTAGGCATTTTTTAAGAATTGAACTGTCTCTTCTGGACTTGCTTGATCCCAAATAAGGTCTGTTTTCCCAAATGATTCTGCATTCAAATTACTTACCCTTATTTCCAATAGAGCGTTCCTTTTTTATCTTTTGTGGAGCTTGGAAGCAGTGGTATTTCTAGTAGAAAAAAAGAATTTACAATAATTATCTTCGTCATCTTTTTGTATTAAGTTTCTTAGCTAGCTTTAAAGACCCAAAATGTAGGAGTGTGTAATTTCACATCTCCAGCTGTTATTCTTGTTACAACGCCTAACTCGAGAAAATCTTGATCATATTCATTAATAATTGAAGTATCAATTACTAGATTATTAATTACATTGGCATTTTTCTCAATGAAAATGCGATGTGTTTCATTGAGCATTTTGTGTTTTTTTTGTGTGCAAAGTAACTATTCCGTTATTTAGAATTTCATTCAAAGAGTTTATTTACAGTTTATTAAATCAAATATCGTCCACATTTCACGCAATAATATTTGTTATATTGTCGTATGTATTTTGCATAGGCACCACAAATTGGACATTTATTTTTCTTTTCGATTGTTTTTGAACTCAAATGTTGACTGATTTGTGGGTCAGGTGATTTTGTTGCATCTTCAGTCATATCTTTCAATTCAGAAATCATAGCACTTGAGAGTTCAGTGCCAATTACACTATCATTAGTAGGAACATATTCATTTTCTTGAATTGGTACTAATGGTTCCTCTTCAATAATATCTACTAAATCGTTTTCTGGTAAATCAACAAGTTCTTCTAATTCATCTATTGTAGCAGGAGTGTTATCTTGAATTACAATTTCCTCTGTTTCTGAGTGAAGAGAAGGATTTTCATCAAATTCTAATAAACTCTCCAATACTTTTTGATCTTCGTTAAATTTAGATTCATCAAGAGGAACTTCTTTAATTTCTTCGATAATTTTTTCTTCAATGATTTCTTCAGTTATGTCTATTTCAACTTGATCAATAACGTTCTCATCATCTGTTACATTACTTTCATTAGGGTCATCAATTGAAGCTAATACATCTAGATCCTCTCTTAATTCGTCTATAGAGTCTTCAATTTCCACTTTTGCTTCATCTATTTGTATTCCATTTATTTTCACATTTGTGATTTCTTCTTCCAAATCTCTTAATCTTGAAGTTAAACTATCTAGTTGAAAATTAATTGAATTTAATACTCGTTCAAGTTCAGGTGTAATAAGAGGTCCGACTTCTTCTTGTTCTACTTTTTTGCCTTTGATTGAATTCTTTGGAACAGTAATTACTCGTTCTCCATCATCAGTTTTTTCACGACCAATTATAACATCATTTGTTTCATTCAAAACAGACATTACTTCTTCGATTAGTTTTTCTGTTTCTTCTTCGTCATCCCTACTTACCATTACTGATTTCTTGATTATTTTTTCTTTTTCTGTATCAAACGCAGGAACAATCATCATTGGCTCAACTAATGGTTTTTCAGGTGTACGTGGTTTCCCTTCAATAGCTACTTCATCTTTCTGTTTTTCCGGAGCAATCTCAATTGCATCCTCTGAAGCTTTTACGGGTGTTATTCCTTCTCTTTCAAGTAAGCATTTAGCCATTAAATCAAAAGCAATGTCAATGTTTTCTCCAGTTAGCGCAGAAGTTTCTATATAAGCACATTGTAATCCTGAGCTTTCCTTGAGAGCTTTAGCTAGCTGCTCTCCAGTTTCCCTAGTTATTACCCTCTTCCCTTTCAAATCTATTTTATTTGCACAAACAATGAAGATTTCAATTGTTCCATTTGAATATCTTATTGCTTCGTCTACCCAATTTGATACACTATTAAGCGAATTGGGATTTGTCACATCAAATACTAGAAAACAAGCTGTTGCACCACCATAAAAACTTGAACGTATATATTTGTACTTGTCTTGCCCGGCTAAATCCCAAATTTGGAAAGAAGTCATGAGGTTTCCAATTCTCGCTTTATAAGAGGAGAAATCAGCACCAACTGTAGATATATATTCTTCTGCGAAGTGTTCACCCATTGCCCTTTTCCTAATTGTAGTTTTACCTACAAAAGAATCACCAGTAAGTACTATTTTCCAAAGGAAATCAGCTTGTTTCTTATTCATCATATTTTTTGTTTCCCTTTATTTATTTATAAATACCTTTTTACAGTAGTATTAAATTATTAATTCCTATGTTCTTTACTTTTTCGCTAAAATTATTTGATTTTATTGAAAAAACTATTTTGCCTAGCATAAAAGCGTATTTTTAGTTTAGCATTATTAACTATAACACATAGCTGGGGGCAATATCCAAATATTACCATCCCTTATTTTCAATAAATTCTTTCTTATTATATAGAGGACAATTTAAGTAAAATCCTATTCAAATGAACGCTGTTTACTAATTATAAATTTAAGGTAAGCACCCATTTCCTCGAAGGTTCTTTGGAGTCAACTCCAAAAGAATAGAAATAAGAACATAAACATAAAATATTGAGTGTGAATTGAAAGTTGGGTTATGATCCTAATAGACGATGCATGAAATGCGGCAAAAGGAATGGTTTTCTATATTATTGTGAGGATTGTGGAGGCTCATTCTGCAACGATTGCATAATTTCTGAAAAAACTGAATGTACATTTTGTAACGATTGTGCCCATATTAGTGTAGGAAGCAAATGTGAAAAGTGTGGAAAAACCAATCATTTAACTGCTGCTAAAAGATATTTAAGAAAATGTCCGAGTTGTACTTCTATAAAAATAAAAGACATCCCTAAAAAAATAGCCGGTCTCTCTTCGGAATATATTGAAGCGATCAATATCATTTACGGAGGTTTAGACATCATCCGTAATTATGCTAGCAGTTTTTCTGAAGTCGTCAGCCAAGCAAAATACCTTCGTCGTGAAAGATTTGGTCTTTATCCTAATATTGAGAATAATCTGATACGTATTCAAGGTCAATTTTACGAAATTACTCAACGTGCTTTAGGACTCATCGATAAAGTATACAAGCAAATATTAAATGACGCACGTTTGCTCCGATTTAATCATCAAGTAACTATTGATCAACTACCTAACATAGATCGTGTACTAAAAACAATCAAGTACAATACTCAAGGTTATGCTAACCTGATTAATGATTTTCTAAATGAAGCAAAAACAGAGCTTGCTGATGTGAAAGAACTCGTAAACGAATTAAGAAATTATATTACTTATTTCGATGAAGTTTCAGATAAATTTGAACCTGAAATGCTTGAATTGAAAATTGCTGCTATACCAAATGTAAAAGTAACACTTCCGGATAGTAGAAGGAAAAAAAGAGGTATAATTTTCTTAACAAATAAGCATCTCTATTTTCTTCCAAGTTTCAAATTTATTTTCCGCTTCCAAGGAAAAGTAAGAGCAATCCCCATTTCAATGATACGAGAAGTTGAAACTAAAGAAAGAAAATTGTTTAGCTCTTACTTGATGATTAATAGTCCTGAAAGAAAAACAATGAAAATTCATTGTTCCAGAACAGAGTTGGACCATCTTAATTTTCTCTTTGGCATTCTTTTCAACGAAAATGAGGGATATATTATCTCCGATCCATATTTCATCGAAGAACTAAGAGCTACTCTAGATTACAGTGTTCTTCGAGAAAAAATCGAGCGCCGTATTAAAGACTTGAAACAGATACCATTTACTCAAATCACACCGCCACAACAACAACAGAATATTTGGCGAAGAGGTCCTATTGTTAACGTTAACACAGAAAGCAGTGAAACAAAACAACTAAGAATTAAGCTTAGAGCAGCAAGAGATACTCTTAGTCAATTAGAGAAAGCTTTTGAAGATCGTAATATAACACCAGAAATTTATTTCTCGCGTTTGGAAAAAACTCGCGAAAAAATAATTTCATTAGAAGAAAAATTGAAAGATATTATGCGAATGAATACTGGTTATCAACAACAAAATAATTTTTCTGATTTTATAAGAAATGTAAGATAATTCACTCAATTTGATCAAAAAATGATAAAGACAAAAATATTATACCAATCTAAGCTTTTGAAACCTTCCCTCTTTCCTTATTATTTCGGTTATTCAAAAAAATTAGAGCGCATAGTAGAATCAATAACGTATGGAACTACAAGTTTAGGAAGCCATTTATTCGCAATGTTGAATTTAGCTATTAATGATTCCTATAACAAAAGATTAAAAATCACCAAAAGAATTATCTCATTATCGGTAAGTAATAGAGAAGAACTCGATACTATTAATGATGTTGAGATGTATTCCATCACTGACCGGGATACCCCTTAACTCTGAGAGGACAATCACCTCAAAGACAAGAAGGCTTGAAGCATAGACATAGATGCAAAATATTAAAAAGATATTTGATGAATAAAACAATGAGGTCTTTACATTGCGCAAGGATAGTCAAGGCAGAATTCACTTAAAAATTGTCTTCTACGGACCCTCCCTTAGTGGGAAAACAACTGGATTACGATGGCTCTACGACCAAGTAGAAGGACTAACGAAAGGCGGTTTTACATCTATTGCTGACCCCACTGGGAGAACACTCTATTTTGATTTCACACCCTTTTCTGCGTCTGGGAGAGTAATTTTGGATGCTTATACAGTTGCAGGGCAAGCAAGGCATAAAAGTCAAAGAAAAGTGATTTTAAGAGGAGTAGACGGCATAATTCTCATGCTTGATTCCACACCTGAAATGCAGAAATTCAATGAAGAATCGGTGGAGGAATTGCAAGAATACCTAGGAGATAGATTTGGTACAGAAGTACCTATTGTAATTTCTTTGAATAAACGAGATGTCCCTAATGCTTTATCTCGTCCTGAGATGCTTTCCGGATTAGGTTTAGAAGGTTACCCTGTTTATGAAACCATTGCAACAAAAGGCATTGGAGTTAAAAGAGCATTTCAATCTATAGCAAGAGAAATTCTCTTAAAGCAATTGTATGGAAAATAGATCATTTTTTCTCTTTTCCCTAATATTTTCTCATTTTTCATTAGTTTTTTCTTATTTTGTTAAGCAATAGCTAATAATACTTTCAGTAATTATTATCTATTAGGTGATGTTTTTGGTGGAACCTTTAATTTTAAAAGTAGGCGATAAAGCACCAGAATTTTGTTTATATGACAAAGATGAAAATGAAATTTGCCTTAAGAATTTCGAAGGGAAATGGATTGTGCTTTATTTTTATCCAAAAGATAATACCAAAGCGTGTACAATTGAAGCAATTGACTTTACAGCACAGCTAAGTGAATTTTCTAAATTGGGAGCTATTATATTTGGCATTAGCCCTGATTCAACTACAAGTCACCAAAAATTCACTGATAAACACGAGTTAAAAATACAATTACTTAGTGATACAAAACACACAGTTCTTGAAAAATATGGAATATGGCAAGAAAAATCAATGTATGGTAGAACTTACTTTGGTGTTGTTAGGAGTACATTATTAATCAATCCTGAAGGAAAAATCGCTGAAGTTTGGGAAAAAGTTCGTGTAGCAAAACACGTTGAAAATGTGAAAAATAGATTAATCGAGTTACAACAGTAAATTGTTATTTTGATCTCTATCATTTTTTCTTTTATTTATTTCTGAAGTTGATTAAATATGGCAAAAATACAGCAAGGTTCACAAAAGAATGAAAAATATAATCATTTAATTAATGAAAAAAGCCCGTACTTACTTCAACATGCAGATAATCCTGTTGATTGGTATCCTTGGGGCGAGGAAGCTTTTGAAAAGGCACGTAAGGAAGATAAACCAATATTTCTTTCCATAGGATATTCTACATGCCATTGGTGTCATGTAATGGCACATGAATCTTTTGAGGACCTTGAAGTTGCAAAATTAATGAATGAAACATTTATTTCAATCAAAGTTGATCGTGAAGAACGCCCCGAAATTGATAGCCTCTACATGTCTGTTTGTCAAATGTTAACAGGAAGTGGTGGATGGCCATTAACAATTATTATGGATGCGGATAAGCGACCATTTACTGCAGGTACCTATTTTCCAAAACAAAGTCGATACGGTCGTATTGGTATGGTGGAATTAATACCTCGTATTCAAGATTTTTGGAAAAATCAGCGAGATTCACTCGAAGCTTCTGCAAAAGATGTTATTGAACAATTACAGCGAATGGAATACACACCTAGTAGTGAATTTACTATTGATATATTAGATGAAGCTTTCAAAGAAGCTTCTATGCTTTTTGACGAAAAATTGGGTGGATTTAAGGGAGCACCAAAATTCCCTACACCACATAAATTGTTATTTCTTCTTCGATATTGGAGAAGAACAAACAACGAACGTGCGCTAATGATAGTAGAAGAAACTCTTCAAGCAATGCGTAATGGAGGAATTTTTGACCATATAGGATTTGGTTTTCATCGTTATTCTACAGATTCTTCATGGTTATTGCAACATTTTGAAAAAATGCTCTATGATCAGGCGCTTTTAGCTCTTGCTTACATTGAAACATATCAAGCAACAAAAAACAAATATTATCAGAATGTTGCAGAAGAAATTTTTACTTATGTTTTACGCGATATGACCTCCCCTCTTGGAGGCTTTTATTCTGCAGAAGATGCAGATAGTGAAGGAGAAGAAGGTAAATTTTACACTTGGTCTACAGATGAAATTAAAAATGTTCTAGATGAAGAAAATAGTAAGCTATTTCTTAAAGTGTATAATTTTGAAAGTGATGGTAATTTCTATGACCAAGCTACTCGAGAGAAAACTGGTACTAACATTCCCCATTTGAAAAATTCGATTGAAATTGTGGCCAAAGAACTTTCTATTCCTATTGATGAATTAAAAACACAATTAGAGAGAAATCGAAGTATGCTATTCTCAATTCGTTTGAATCGTGTTCATCCACACAAAGATGACAAAATTCTAACAGATTGGAACGGCTTAATGATAGCTGCTCTTGCATTAGCCGGGAGAGTTTTTGAAAAGAAAGAATATGTTATTGCCGCTCAGAATGCAGCAGATTTTATACTTGAGAATATGTTAACAAAAAACTATCGTTTAAACCACAGATTTAGGGATGGAGAAACTGCGATTCAAGGGATGATTGATGATTATGCTTTTCTTATTTGGGGGCTTTTAGAATTGTATCAGACAACATTTAATGTGAGATATCTTAAACAAGCTATCTCTCTCAATATATCATTACTGGAACATTTTTGGGATGAAAAAAATGGTGCTTTGTTCTTTACACCTAATGATGGTGAACAACTCCTCATTCGTAAAAAAGAAATTTATGATGGAGCAATTCCTTCTGGGAATTCAGTTTCAATGTTGAATTTCATAAAAATCGCTAGAATTACTGGTAATGTGGAATTAGATGAAAAAGTATTACAAATAAACAAAGCATTCTCAATAACAATTGAGCAATCCCTTATTGCACATACTATGTTTCTAAGTGCCTTGGAATACATTTATGGTTCTTCGTTTGAAGTTGTCATTGTTGGTAAATTTAATTCAGATAATACTAATGAAATGCTGAAAGCGATTCGCTCTCATTTCATACCAAATATGATTGTCTTATTTTTACCGATGGATGAGAAATCTCCGGAGATCGCTAAAATAACAAATTTTGTTCACTTTAAAGAGAGCATCGATAATAAAGCAACAGCACATGTTTGTTTTAATCGTTTTTGCAAATTTCCCACAACGGAAATTAGTACAATGCTTAAATTTTTGAAAATCAATATTGAAAAGTGAGATTTTAAGAAAAAGTAATTATACATAAGCACTTCAAATGGATTATAGATATTCTTAACAAATAATGTTTTAAATCGAAAAGTTGGGTTACAAATGACAAATACTAAAAAAACTAGAGTCGCAGTTATTGGAATGGGATATGTTGGTATTCCTGCCGCAGCATTAATTGCCGATGTAGATGGATTTGAAGTGACGGGCATCCAAAGAAGATCTGAACGGTCTGGCTGGAAGATTGAAGCATTAAATAGAGGTGAGTGCCCAATTCTCAATGAACCTTTACTTCCTAAATTAATTCAACGAGTTATTCTTGAAAAGAAGAGCTTTCATATAACAGATAATACAGATCTCTTGAAAGAAATGGATTATATTTTAATTGATGTTCAAACTCCTACTGATAAGGAAACAAATCAACCCATATATAGATCTCTTAGAGAGGTCTCTGCAACAGTCGGTCAAAAAATGAAAAAGGGTGCTGTAATTGTTGTTGAATCAACTGTTGCTCCTGGCACTACAGAATTTATTGTAAAACCTATACTTGAAGAGAATTCTGGAATGAAAGCAGGCGAAGATTTCTTTCTTGTTTTTGCTTACGAACGAGTAATGGTTGGAAGATTAATTAACAATATTGTTAACTATCCAAGAATTATTGGTGGGCTGACTGAAAAATGCACCGAGAAGGGATTGTGGTTATATAAACACATTGTAAAGGAGAAGCTCATTCCAGTTTCAGCTACAACAGCTGAAGTAGCTAAAGTTGTTGAAAACACTTACAGAGATGTTCAAATTGCTTTTGCGAATGAAGTAGCACTTGCTTGTGAGTCTCTTAGTGTAAATTTCAATGATGTAAGAGAGTGTGTAAATAGTTTACCATTTAATTCTAATGCTTACAGAGATCTACATTTGCCAGGTGCAGGAGTAGGTGGCCATTGCTTGCCAAAAGACCCCTGGTTATTGAAATATGGAGTAGATACCTATGGTAATAAAAAAGTTCCATTTGATGTTATTATCAAATCCAGGGAACGAAATGAAATGATGCCATCTCATATGATCAGCTTATCAAAAGAAGCTGCTGAAAAAGCAGGCATAGATTTCAAAAAATCAAAGATTGCTATATTGGGTGCTTCATTTATCGAAAATTCAGAGGATACAAGAAATTCTCCAACAGAAACAATAGTTAAAATCTTAGATAAAGAAAAAATTACTTGGATGATCCATGATCCATTAGTGCGTCAAAGAGAATTTCCTTATACAATTTCAGATGACTTAGAGGAAGTCATTCAAGATGCAGATTTACTCTTAATTATGGTTAAGCATAAAGAGTATTTTGATATCAAACCTGCGTGGCTGAAAGGAAAAATGAAAACAGCTATTGTAATTGATGGTCGAGATGTTCTTAATTTAGATGACTTTCGCAAAGAAAAGTTCATCTTCTATGGCGTTGGAAAACCTAAAATATAGATAGTGTATTTCCAACCGTTTTTTTTTCCCTCAGAAGATTATTTGATTTCTTTATGGTTTCGAAATATTTTCAGATGATTTTTATTATAAATTAAACTGCTAACTTTTAGTAAAACTTCTGTTTTAATATAATTAGAGCAAATAACAATTAGGTTACACAAAAGGAGGTAATTTTTATTGTCTGAAAATGAAGACGTTTGTGAAATAGTATCTAAAATGAAGCTAACATTGACCACGGGTAAAAAGTGGGGAAGTTCAACTGATGATCCAATTAAATTAAATATTGGAGAGCATTCCTGGAATCTTGACCATCCATATTGTGATGATTTTGAAAAAGGTAAAACTGATGTTTTTAATCTAGATATACCAGAAGGGTTAACCTCTGACTGTTTTCAATATTTCTGCTTTAGCAAAGAACATCCAATTGTGGGTGATAAATGGTTATTAACTGGTGCTAAATTAGAAATCAATGATAGGGTAATCTATGATTCGGGTGAAATTGAAATTTGGTTTGAAGGTGAAAAAATCCATTGGTGCATTCCTGACTTTAATTATGGCAAATGTCGAGGTAACGTCAGTCCAGATTTCAACGTTAAACATTAGGTAGCTAATGTTACATTACCTTTTTTCTATCATTTATCATTGTCCATATAGTGTGATTATAATTACTTTCTCTCTCAAGTAAATAACTAATTATTGTCGTTCTTTTTCAGCTTAAGTTTGTAATTAAAATGGAGGAAATGTTTATATAGTTATAAAGAGAGATATACCACCAAGGTAGTCCTACTCTAATACTCATCAAGAGAGTATGACCAACTCCTTATAGCAGTACAAAGAAACACAATTGGAGAATATTGAATTGTTGAAAGAAAAAACTCAAAGGGAAGAACAAGAAAAGAATTGCAAGATTTGTAGTTCAGAAACACTTATTGATGATAAATCACGTGGAGAAAGGATTTGTACTTCATGTGGAGCAGTACAAGAAATAATTATAAGCTCTGGTCCTGAATGGAGAGCATTCACTAAAAGTGAACAGAATGCTCGTGAACGTGTTGGTGCTCCAGCATCAAACCTAAAAATCGATAAAGGGTTAAGAACACAAATAGGAGCAGGTTATAAAGATATCACTGGTAAAAGCTTAAGCCCATCAACCATCGCAAGAATGAATCGTTTAAGATGGTTAAATAGGAGAACGGGCAGATCTGAAGCTCGAAACTTACGCGATGCTATTTTTGAATTAAAAAGAATTGCAAGCCAATTAGGTATCTCTGATGATATTAACGAATCAGCTGCTATTTACTATCGAAGAGCATTAAAAGCAAAGCTAATTCGTGGTAGAAGTATAGACTCAATGACGGCTTCAGCAATATATATTGCTTGTAGAACACATAACGTTCCAAAAACATTGAAAGATATCTGTACAATTGCTAAAGTTGACAAGAAAGAATTGGCTAGATGTGTTAGAGTATATATTGTTGAGCTTGGTATAAAGCCAACACCAATTGATCCAGCACAGTTAGTATCACGATTAGGAACAGAACTCAATCTCACAATGCACACACAAAACAGAGCAATTGAGATTCTGAAAACTGTTAGACAATACAGATTAGATGTTGGAAAGAATCCAATGTCCATTGCTGCCGCAGTGTTATATATAGCAGGTATACAAACTGGTGAAAGAAGAACACAACAACAAGTTGCTTTTGCAGCAAAGACTACACCAGTCACTCTTCGTAATCGATTCAAAGAGTTAGTTGCAGTATTAAAAATTGGTCAAGTAACTGTCAAACGTGGTGCTGCCGCTACACCAGTATATGTTAGAGATCCTTATAAATTTTAGAGGACAGTAACCACCTCTAATTTTTTTTATCATAGACTTTTTCACATTATGGTGGCGAAAGTGAAAGATCACCTACTTTCGTCACATTCTAGTTATTTTTAATTCATTCATTGGGGTTCGTACACTGAAGAAAATAGCCTAAGAAACCATTTAGTAATAATGGTCAATATTGCAATCAATGACTATTTAAGTGGAAAACTAATACTTGATAATAACAAGTTTTTAATAGAAAGAATGAAAGTCTCAACAACGACAAGTGAAAAAGAAGAACTTGACACTGTTATGGATGCTGAGATGCACCTTTCCGTGACCATGAATAATGCTGACTTTGAGAGTGCAACCAACTCAATGAACAAGAAGGCTTGGAACATAGGCAAGGAAAAGACAATAAACTAATTGGATGGTTATATGCGCATGCTTTGGGCTGAAAAATATCGACCTCACTTACTTAAAGATATTGTTAATCAACAAGAAATTAAAAATCGTTTGAAAGGATTTATTGATGCAAAAACAATGCCTCATTTACTTTTTGCTGGACCACCGGGGACAGGTAAGACCTCTACAGCATTAGTATTAATCAATGAATTACTTGGTGATTTCGATGTTTTTGGTCGTAAGGAAGACAGTCTTCGAACTAATGTTCCCTATCTCGAGTTAAATGCTAGTGACGAAAGAGGGATTAATATTGTCAGAGAACGCATAAAGAACTTTGCTCATTTAATGGCAATTAATGCCCCATTTAGAGTTATTGTTCTTGATGAAGCTGATTCAATGACTTCTGATGCTCAACATGCTCTTCGTCGTACGATGGAAAAATATAGTTCTACTTGTCGTTTCATTCTAATTTGTAATTACAGTTCTAAAATCATTGAGCCCATTCAATCTCGTTGTGCTGTTTTTCGTTTTGCCCCACTTAGCCAGAAGGATGCCAAAAAGTATCTACAAAAAATTATCAAGACAGAGAAAATACCTATTACTCCTGAAGCAACCGATGCAGTCATTTATGTTTCTGAAGGAGATCTTCGTCGAGCAACAAATATCCTACAATCGGCAGCAATTGCAGGAAAAGAAATATCTGAAGATGATATCTATAAGGCGACTGGTAAAGCCCAACCTCAAGAAATTCGTAAAATGATTAAATATGCAATTACCGGTGCGTTCAAGGAATCTCGAAAGCTTCTTCTTGAGTTGATAATCAAACAAGGTCTTTCTGCGCAAGATATTCTTAAACAAATCCATCGTGAAACTACAGTTATGACTGACATTGATGATAGAACTAAAGTTGAAATGATCAAGATGATTGGTGAAATCGATTTCCGCTTAACTGAAGGATCAAATCCTGAAATCCAATTATCGGCTCTTTTAGCTCATTTAGTTGGATTAAAATTGGAATAAAAAAATAAGAGGAAATGATTTCTTGAAATCATGTTCCTTCATTAAATCCTGTTAGATATTCTTTTTGTTCTTCTGTGAGTGGTTGTAGGATAATATTGTGTGATTCAAGGGCCATTCTTGCAACGTAATCATCTAATCCTGCTGGAACGTCAATTACTTTTATAGGTAATTTTTTTCCATTTTTCGCTAAAAATTCTAATGCAAGCGCTTGAATAGCAAATGAACCATCCATAATTTCTAATGGATGTCCTTGTCCTGCAGGTCTTGCGAGATTAACTAAACGCCCTTTTGATAGAAGATAAATGAGTTTCCCATCTTTCATCTGATATTCTTGACAATTCTCATTTATTTCCTTGACATTTGCTGCCATCTTCTCTAAACCGTTAATATCAATTTCTAAATCAAAATGTCCTGCGTTAGCTAGCATCGCACCATCTTTCATTTTTTTGATGTGTTTTGCATCAATGACCTTCTTATCACCTGTTACGGTAATAAAGAGATCACCAATTAGAGCGGCATCGTCCATACTCATTACTTCGAATCCTTCATACAAAGCTTCTAGTCCTTTGTGCCATCCTGACGGTTCAGATTCATCTGCATATGGCATCCTGTCTCCTGCTTCAACAACGATTGTTCTTGCACCCATACCTCGAGCTCTTATCGCTAAGCCTTTCCCACACCAACCATATCCAACAATAACAACATTTTTTCCAGCAATCAAACTGTTTGTAATTGACATGATGGCATTTAGTGCAGATTGACCTGTTCCGAATCTATTATCAAACAAATGTTTAGAATAAGCACCATTGGCATTTGTTATTGGAAATTTCAATGCGTTTTCTTTTTCCATCGCCTTTAATCGAATGATTCCAGTTGTAGTTTCTTCACTAGCTCCAATAACATGCTCAATTAATTCTTGCCTTTTGAAGTGAATAATATTTATTAAATCAGCACCATCATCTATTAGCAGATTTGGTTTTGAGTCCAAAACGCTATTGAGATTTTGGTAATATTCTTCTGTGTTTTGATTTGCCCATGCAAATACCTCAATACCGTCAAATTGAGTTAATGCTGCTGCAACACGATCATCTGTTGTTAGAGGGTTACAGCTTGCTACTCGAACAGTAGCTCCGCCTGCACGAAGAGTTCTAATCAACTGACCTGTTTTTTTCTCTAAATGTAATGCTAAACTAACTCGTAAATTTTTGAATGGTAGTTCTTTCTCAAACCGTTTTCTAATAGCATTTAGGACAGGCATGTTTTTCTCTGCCCATTCAAGCTCTTTCATTCCTTCATCTATTAATGATAAATCTTTTACTTTACTCAAAAGTATCACCTATTACAAAAAGAAATAATTAGTTAGTATATTAGTTTTTGGCGAACTTCACAATAAAAGGAATATAAGAAGAGGATGAGAGGGATTAGATAGATTAATCTCTCATCAAATTTTTTTATTTATCCAACCTATACATATTAGGGAGAAAAGTTTTTAGGATTCAGATCTTGACCAGAGTTCATCTCGAAGCAAATCTCGAATTGCTACCCGTATAATTTCACTTTTATTTGGATATTTCTTAGATTTCACTAGCTCTTCTAATCCATCAAGGAACCCTTCTGGAACATGTACTGTTAGTAGTCTCATCAAATTTTTTTTACACCTCGGCAAGAGAGCACCATAGCAATCGATTATTCATTTCAAAAGACTCACCTGCTCTTTTGAGGAAATCGTTATGTATTCCCTAGGCATTCTCTAGATATTGCTTGAAGATATATCTCTATTAAAAAGAACAGTAGGTCTAGAGTACTACCAGAGTATTACCATTTGAATTTCCTTTCAGAAAATATTTTGCGAGAATCAAAAAGAATCTTTTGCTTGAAAGTATTCTTCAAGCTTAGATAGAATAGCTTCTTCATCCTTAGAAATCAAACCATCTTCTAAAGCTAATTTTCGAACATTTGCTATTAAACGATCTTTAAAACAATCAGTTTTTAATGCTTCTGTAATCCCACCGTCATCCTCAATGCATTTAGCTACTTCTTTTTCAAAAGCCCTAATATCAATCTCAATTTGAGAGAGTAAAAGAGATTCTTCCGGAGAAATTACCTCGTCCTCCATTGCTTGTTTCATTACTGCATCGAATAAGCTACTAAGGAATGGTTTGAATAATTCTTTATAGGCCATCATCCAACAACTCTGTATTCCATTTACTTTCTACTCTTTTGTATGTTTTGATTCAAGTTATAACTATTTTTGAAATTGCTATTACAAGTATTTTAAGCTATTTTTTCAAGGCAATTGCTTCAATCTCTACTCCAACGTCTTTTGGTAAACGAGCAACCTCAACAGCAGCTCTTGCTGGAGGATTATCTTTAAAGAATTCGGCATATTTTGCATTCATTTCACTAAAGGTATCCATATCCTTCAAGAAGACAGTGCATTTCACAACATCGTCCAATGTGGCTCCAGCTGCTTCAAGAACAGCTTTTACATTGATAAGTGATTGTTCAGTTTGGTCAGTGATCGTTCCTTCAATCATCTTACCGGTTTTAGAATTAAATGGAATCTGACCAGACACGAAAATTAGATTTCCAGCAATAGTACCTTGTGAATATGGACCAATTGCTGCAGGTGCATTATCTGTTTTAATAATTACTTTATTAGTCATGATGGTTCATCTCTACTTGCTACAATATAGTATTACATTAGTATTTTTTTGCTGTTATTGCTGTTTGTTTTTCTTTTTGAATAAAGATTTTTGCCTCATTGACTATTAAAATTATAAAGGTTTAAAAGGGAAGTTAATCAAACTCAATTATATTTGGTGAGTTATCAATATGGATATGTGGCTTATAGCAATAATTGTAATAGTGTGCATTTTATTATTTTTTCTTATCCTCTTTTTATTAGGAGGAATTAAGATTGCTTTGGAATATGAACGAATAGTTATTTTTCGTTTAGGAAGATATGTTCGAACTATCGGACCTGGTATGGTTTACATTACGCCATTCTTTGAAAAAGGTCGAAAAGTGGACATGCGAATAATTACACAAGATATCCCACGTCAAGAAGTAATGACTCGAGACAATATCCCTGTATTAGTTAATACAGTAGTTTACTTCAAAGTTGAAAATCCACAAGATGCAGTAATTAAAATAGAAAATTACGTGTATGCAGTCAGACAATACACACAAGCAGCATTAAGAGATACTACTGGTACAATGGAATTAGATCAAGTACTAACTGAACGCGATAGGATTGCTGAAGATATTAGAGAAATTGTTGATAAAGAAACCAATGAATGGGGAATTGATATTAAAGCTATCAAAATCCAAGAACTCGAATTGCCTGCAGAAATGAAAAGAGCATTTGCTATGCAAGCGGAAGCCGAAAGAGAAAAACGAGCAATAATCATTAAAGCAGAAGGTGAAATGATTGCTGCCGCAAAGTTCGCTGCCGCTGCAAAAGAAATGGCTACAGCACCAGGTTCTCTTCAATTAAGAACATTGCAGACAATAAGGGACATAGCTCAAGACCCTAGTGAAAAAATCATTATCTTTATGCCAAATGATCTAACTGATGTAGCTTCAAAAGTCATCAGAAGAGCTTCTAAGAAATAAGAGAGGTGATTTGATTGTCAATAGAACGCAATACAAGATATCTGCAATTTGCGTTTAATGGTTCAATGCAACAAGTACGAAGAGTACTTCCATCCATACAATATGACCCAAGAATCATCATTGAAGCTGGAACTCCGTACATCAAGCAATTTGGTATGCCTGGTGTACGATTGATTAGAAGATTATGGAAAGGTATGGTTGTGGCAGATCTAAAGGTTACCGATGGGGCTATAGAAGAAGTGCAATTTGCAGCGAGAGCAGGAGCTAATGCCGTTACTGTAATGGGTTCTGCACCTACAGAAACATTGGACTTTTTCAATGAATATAGTGCAAAATTGGGTCTTTATTCAATGATAGATATGCTCGGTGTAGATAATCCTCTAAGAAAACTTTTGCCATTAAAGCATAAACCCAACTTTGTAGTTATACACAAAGGACGAGATGAAGAAACAAATAGACGAAGTATAATTCGTTACAAAGATATATCGAAAATTCGATCAAAGTACGATGTCTTTATCTCAGTCGCTGGAGGATTAGATGTGGCAAATATACGAAAAGTATATTTCAATGGTGCAGATGTCACAATATTAAACATTGTAACGAGTACAGCTCAGAATACTGGCGTGGTTGATACTACAAACTTTCGGCAATTAATTCCCAAATTATTATTAGAAGTAGGGAAATAAATCAACCTTGGGAAATCCTTCCCGAGATTTTTTCTAACCAATTTTTATAATTAGAAAAGTATTTGGTGACCGAGAAGGGATTTGAACCCTTGATCACTGCCATATTGGCAGAAATGGACTCATCCATCCTTGTCCCCAAGGCAGAATCATACCAATCTAGACCACCCGGCCATTCTTAGTTGTTTTTTTTTACTTTAAAATTAAAAAGCTTTTCTCTTTTTTGATGTTGTTGGGTTTCATTGAATTAATTCTATATCAATCAATTTTTTACATTCTATTTGAGCATTTGCTAATAAAATGCTTATTTTTTCCTTATTATCTTCGTTATGGTAAAATCCATAGTCGATTGTTTTCTTAATTAGTCTACTAAAATGAGAGTTGTTATTAATCAGTGGTAAAAATCTATTCACATACCAATAAACGTAGTTTTGTAACTTTGGAAAACCGGGGTAAGAAATCATTGGTTTTTTATAAAATTCTTTTAACCATAAAAAGTTAGTTTTAGGATTATTTTTCAAAAGATGTTCATAGATAAACAAATCTAATCCAATTTCTCTTCCAAGATGTTTTTTTGCTGTATTGAAATAACGTCTTACTCCTTCATCCTTAATTATCTCAGGGCATAATGGATTATTATCTAAGAAAAATGGTCCTTCATGGATTAGTTCATCACATACTAAATGCAATTTCCATCCCAACACATATGCCTTGCATCTTTGACTCTCTTTTTTGTAAAACAGTTTTGGTGGGTTTTTTTGATGATTGAAAATTTTTAATTTCGGAGAAAAAAGTTGGAAATATCCTGCATCCGGACTCCAACTTCCAACAATCATTGGTTTTATGATCTCTTCCAGAGACAATCCTTCTGGTAATATTTTCAATATTGAGAACATATGTGCAAGAAAGTACATGGCTCTACATCATTCTTTTTTGTGTATATCTTCGAGTACTACTCGGACATATATCTGTCTTTAATTTATCCTTGCTATTATTAGTGGTTGTTTATTACAAAATTAGTAGTTTAAAAAGGTGTTTTGTAAAGTAATAGTAAAGGTGAACTAAGACTTGTCCTTATTCAGTAAATCTAATTGTGAATATCCCCCTTCTGCAGAATCCTCCACCCTTCAAATAAAGGACCAAGATAATTGTCTTATTTGTAAGGTTATGCGCATTCGTCATGAAAAAGCCGACCTTGTTAAATGGATTTTCTCTTCTGACAAGTCTACTTCTGAGAAGGCAGAACTTGCGTCTTCACTTACAGGCATTACCTTTGATAAGGAAATCATTGAATGCATTCAAGATCCTGATATCCAAAAATTTCTTTTTTCGAAGTAATCATACCTCATCTTCGAATGACTCCTCTATTTCTGCAGTTAATGATGGCTCCTCTTGAGTTGGTTTCTTTCGTTTCATTTGAGAGTATATTAACACCCAAGGAATGATTAACGCTACAATTGTACCTAAAATAGATAAGAATATCGCCCAAGGTGGTAAGCTAATTTTCCCAGTAAAATATAACGTTATAATGAAATTTCCTAGGGGGTATATTCCATCCAAATGAAGTAGAGTTGTATCATTTTCTGCTGTTGGGTTGAATATTTCAAGTTCATTATTGATGTTTTTCGATCTTGCTTCTAATCCGCTTAATAGTGTTAAATCAGAAAAATTCAATGTCCATGAATACAATTCCACTAAACCTAGTGCATTTAATGCAAATTTCAAACTATAAAAATCGAGATTCAAATCATCAATATTGAATTGGAAATCTTCTAATGGAATTGAATAGAACTCTTCGACGTCTTCTGGTATTGTGATGGGAATAATAACTTCTTCATTATCCATAAACCAATCAAGAACAATTATCTCTCCATTATTGTTAATATTACCAGATACGGTTGCAGAGCCTGTTATATTGAACATTGGTGTCATTACAAATGATAGTGTATAGTTTAGAATTGTATCCTCCCATAATATTACCGAATTGAGATTTGAATTTGTAGTTAAATTTCTTCCAATGAATGTTTTAAATGCAGAAACATTGAGATATTCAGGTATCCCTGCATCTGCTAATGATATTAAATCGGAAGATCCAATCGGAGTTATAAATGACAAGCTTCCTCGAAACGCCGCCCAAAAAGTACTTGCTTCAGCAGTTAATTTGATTTTGATGTTGGTTTCATCTCCTGCATTCACGCTCTCTGGTGCTTCAATGGTGATGTTAATTGGTGATGTCAATCCTACATCCATTAATAAGCTTAGGTTTAGTCCTAAACTTTCATTTCCAAGTAATTGATTTATTTCGAAAGGTCCAATTGAATGATTGAAATTTAATGAGCCTCTATCAACAACTACATAATCATATGGTGTTGGATTTGGTTTAGCTACCCTCCATGTAAGAATTTCTAAGCCTTCAGCAAAATCAGCAGCAAAAATAAATTCATTATCAAGTACTAAACTAAATGTTTTGCCGATTTCACTATCAATAAATTGAGCAATTTCCTTTGGATTAGTAGGATCTGAAATGTCTAGAATTTCTATACCCTCCATTTCGTCAGCAATATAAAGAAATCCGTTATCTAATTTAACATCCCAAGCTCTTCCAGGGCCCAAATCTTTATACTGACCAACTATTTTTGGTCTTTTTGGATTGGATATTTGGATGATTTGGATGCCGGTATCTCTTGTAGCCAAATAGGCATATTTTCCAGAGACCGTTATTCCAACAGCATCTGTTATTCCTTCGTCAATTTCAGCTACCTTCTTGGGATTTTCAATATCCTTTAAATTAACGATTTCTAACCCGGCACTTATCCCAGCAGCAATATAAGCATAATTTTCTATAACAAAAACATCAAAAGGATGTCCATCATATTGAGAAATTTCAACTGGGTTTGTTAAATCTGAAATATCCAAGATTTCAATGCCACTTGTTCTATCGACAGAATAAACAGTGCTATTATCAATGAAAAGACTCCAGACATTCCCTCCATCATCATATGCACCCACTTCAACCATATTAGCTGGATCAGAAATGTCAACTATTTTGAAACCGGCTCTTCCATGAGCTAGAAAAGCATGATTGTCTTTAATTAATAAATCATATACACTTTCATCAGCATCTTGATAGGTTCCAAGAATAGAGATGTTAGTTTTATCTGTAATATTTACCGCAATTAGTCCTTGAATTTCATCTGCAAGAAAAGCAATGTTATCTTGTACTGCTACACTCACAACAGCTGTTGCACTACAGAATTCACCAATCTCCTTCAAATTGTAAGAAAATATTTTTTCATCTTCGTCTACAAATAACAGAGAATTTTCTATATTAATTGATGAATCCATTTTTGAAATTTGAGCCATTCTAATAAATGAGCTATTGAATAGAAGTATCATAATAAGTATTACAAGAATTTTTCTTACGGTGTTCATTTAGCATTACACCTCTAGGCTTTTCTAAATTTACTATTGCTTGTCTTCTCATTTTAATTTATGTATTCATTTTTCATCATTCTTTCTCTGCTTTTTTATCATTTTTCAAGGCTTTAAATAGTCTAGTTAAAACTCTCTATTGAGAGTCGATTATGTTGATGACATCATTCAATTTATTCACATCCATTTCTTGGATAATTACAGGGTTTGTTTCTGCAATACTTAGTACTTTATTTTTAAGTAAAAATCCTAGAAAAAGGCTAAACCAATTATTCTCTATCGGATTTATCTTTTGGTCACTTTCAATGTTATTAAATGGGATAAATTTTGCAGTTGCTTATGAATCCCTCACAGCAGCAAATGTATTTAGAGATCTTAGTGTTATTCTTGGAATCTTCAGTGCATTCACGCTTTTTGCAGCAGCTATAGGAATTTATTATGGTCCCAACACAGTAAATTGGATTTTACTTATTATATTAGCAGCTATTGCTGCCACTCTTTCAGGATTAGGTGCAGCAAATGATTGGGTTACTTTAGATGGTTTAGGTGGTTTCAAAACTACTGATAATCTTCTTGGCAAAATTTGCATTCAAATAGTAACAGCTATTTTTGTTATATCGGCAAATGTTTTCCTTTTCTTAACCTATCGTTCATCGGAGAATCCAAAAGCAAAACGAAGAGTAGGCTTTTTCGTTGTAGGTTATTCTACAATAATTATTGGTTTGTTAATGTATGTAATTGACACTTTTGTCAATATCTCACCATATGTATTTCCTACTTTCGCTCAAATTGCTTGGGTCGCAGGACCAATCTTAATGCTTGTTGGCTTCTATGTCAAAACAGAAGCTGATACACCATCTCACCCCAAAGATGGTTTTCTAAAAAATGAGACACAGCCCCTCTCTTCTCAATAAGAGCAGAACATCAAAAGACCCTCTTTGAGACCTTATAAGCCCTATTGTAAGGTCTCTCCTTCTTATCTCTATGAAAATAGAAATAGCATTAGAGGATTGAATATCATTCTTTTTTTCTCGTAATAGCTATCTATTTAGCTCATCAATATTTTAGTCGTTATGAATACAGCGTTTTCTGCATCTTTGCGTGAAGGACGGTAGTTCTCATGTTCGATTCTATTTAAGATCAAATTAACAAATTTGAAATCCTTTAGAGCTTCTAATCCTTTAGCAACACCTTTGTCGATAAGCATGCCAAGTGTTAATTGTTCATCAAACAGACCCATTCTTACTCTTAATTCAGCTTCTACACTATGACCACATTCTTTTATACATTCACGATGACTTCCTTCATCAAGTAACAATTCATATGTGGTTTTTGATGGAAGATCTACTTTCTCTTGAGGAGGAGTTTCTTTTGGTTTACTTGGTTTGGGGGGAGGAGGAGGTATAGTAACAGTTTTCTTTGGTTGATCATGAGAATCGGTTTCACCCCTCATCATTTTAGCAGTCATATCATCTTTTGGAGGAGGTACTGTTTTTTCTTTTGGAGGGGGTGGTGGTGAAGGAGCTTTATCTTTAGGCGGAGGAGGTAATGGGATATGCTTTTTTTTGGAAGGCGGTGGAGGAAGAGGAGGCTTATCTTTTGGAGAAGGCGGTCGACTACTTTTCTTTGGAGTGCTTGGTAGATCATTAGCTAAATCAACGTTAGTTGGAGGACCTGAAATAAGAAGTCTAATCTCTTTTGCGCGTTTAATATACTCCTTGGCCTTTACATAATAACTATCACGTATTTTTCGTGTTTTTTCCATAGCGATTAGCTGATTCAAGAGTTCAGCCGATTCCAAGAATAATTCAAAAGCAGTAGTGAAATTTCCACTTCTTTCAGCTCGTATTGCTTTATTAGCGGTTTTTTTAACACGATCAAAAAGGTATTTTGTTTGGGACATTATTTATTTCTCCTAGTAAGTTATAACTAACTAAATCTATTAATTTCATTATCTCATAATCAATAACAACATTTACTGATTTGAAGGTTTTTAATTAAATTACTACTTTTATAAGGTATTTTTACCTTTGCCACGAAAGAAAGCCACCTCCTTTAGGTGGTGGATGAATTTCGCTTGAAAATTCTTGCGATAATACAGATAATGACTATCATACTAAATACCATTGTGACTCCAGATGGACTATCGAAGAGAAACTCACAAAGTATATTCATTACATTATCACATTATTTTCGTAGTAAAATACCGCAAAAGAGTTTTCATCGAGGGGTCCAACTGTTGCCCTAAAATATGGACAAATAGGACATAGTAAAATATGTGAAAAAAATTCAGTGAAACTTGTTGTATGGAACAATTTTCGGGAAATCTGTTGAATTGGGATCAAGGATCATAAAGCAGCGTTGATGATAAAGGGCACCTTTACTGGTCCAGTGACCAAGACCATACACTCGATCACGCTCATTATAGAATCGAGTATGAAGGTGACCAAAAACAAGATGAGTTTCAGGAAGAATATCAGGTAACCAAATCCTGCCTTTTTCGATCAATTTTCTTTTTGCTTGTTGAGCGGCAATTTCAGCACCCTTACTTTTAACAATGCTTGCATCTACACCAACTTTGTTTCCATGAACAAATAATACTTGTTCAGAACCAACCTCTACTTCAGCATAATCTTGATGAAGGAAGTCTGTGAATTGCTCAAGATTACCATCATGGATAGAAGAGCTTCGAATAAACACTAGTTTAGACCAGAAGCCTTCTTTCATTGCCAGTTCTTTGAATTCACAGAAAGCTTGAAAGCTTTTCCCAGAAATATTATCTAATAAATCACCATTAATGATAATAACATCTGCTTGCTTACTCTGTTGCTTAATTGTTTCAAAAAACTCTTCTTTATAGCAAAGCTTGTTTGTAAGATGAATATCTGAAAAGGCAATTATCTTGTTCTCTTTGAAATTCATCTGCTCTGGATTAATTTCTGATAACAATTCATCATTCATTTCTACCTCAGAAATTTTTGCTAAATCATCAAATAACACTTTGAGTGATTCTTTCACACCTCCAGGAAACAAGCCAAGAATTTCGCCATAACAATTAATGCAACCATTTTTGCAAGAACAATCATTTAATCTTTTGAGCGTTTGAACAGCGACTTTTTGTAAATGAGTAAACAAATATTCAGAGTTGCCATTTGGATCACCTTTATCATAAACAGCTATTTGATTTGAGTTAATAGCCAAAGCAAATTCATTGCCAGGGATAGAAAGAACAGATTCGATCTCAACTTGAAGAACCTTGCCAAAATGCTCTAATATTTTTTTTGTTTCAAGCTCTTTTGGTTTAACAATTTCGTTTTTCAAAGTAAAAATAATGCCATCAGACCGCTCAGTAATTGCTAACTCTTCTGATCTTTTATGCGACAAATCTTGCAAGAAAAAGTCCTTCTTATCATTTTCACCAGCATTATCAAAAACAATCCTATCTGGATTAGAGTTGACAATTGCAGCTGGTGGCTGTTTAATTGACACATTGGAAAAACTAACAGCTAATAACTCTGTTCCTTTTGCTTTCTTGGAAAAAACACCAGAAGCTATCTGAGGGTCAAATAAGCGATTAGTTAAACCAAAAGAAGAACAAATACCAGTCGAAAAATAGGATTGGTTTGATAGAGAAGTGGTTCTCGTAAGTGTTCATATTTTCGAGCGTTGATTGGTTGTCCATTGAGGAAATTAAAGAAGCGAACGATCCATTTGCATAAGATGTTCACATTCCAAGCATTAGCGTTTGACTGTTTGAACACCTCTATTTTTGAATCGAATTTTTTTTTCAGCAAGACAGCGAGGTTCTCTATGTGCTGTTTTGAAGCATCGATGATATTAATGAAATATTTCGCCAAGTGACCATCTCCCATGACCACACCTGTAAGGTAAGCAAGGTCTTCAGAAAGAAAAAGTGGCAACCGGAAATTTTCACCTCGAGCAGATTGGAATTTAACAAACTCTTTTCCATTAAAAAATTCTCGCCAATCGTCAAAAAGCCGGAAAATCGGAAAAGGTAATCGGTGCTGTTCTTCCAAATAATCGATGATCTTTTTTTGCCAATCTCTAATAAAGCGGTTATAATTTGAACCTTGAAAATAGTGATGCGTTTTTTCTGCTAAAGAAAGAGATTGTTTTCTAATTATTGTAATAATTTCTTCATCTAGGAGAATGTAAGGTAAAGACTGAAGAATACGTTCCCCCGTTACAAAATCCATCCGCCGAACCATGATGGAGTAAAGCAGGAATTTATCGTTAGTTGTGAAGATCTTCTCTCTTTGCTGGTCCTCTATAAGATCGTTTGCAGTAAACCAAGCGTTTTGTACTAATGGTTCAGCATCCACTAGTAAAGGATCCGTACGCCAATTGAGAAAGACACTCATGAATAGATATTTCTCCTACAAGATAATAGTGACCACAGTTTTTAAATGCCTCTTTGTTTAGCTGTTCGAAAAGCTAAAAAATTAACTATTCTATTAAGTAAAAGATAATACTTTCAGTCATCTCTCTAATAGACTATTTATATATCGAGCTAAACATACTAGTACGTAGAAAAGATCGCTACCAGGAGCATGTAAAATGGAATTAAAGCGCGCATACAAGTTCAGACTCTATCCTGATGCGGAGCAAAGACAAGCTCTGCATAAGACATTTGGATGTTGCAGGTTGCTCTATAATGTCATGCTTAATGAGCGAAAAGAAGTATATGAATGGCTAAAAGAGGATAAAGAAAGGTTGTACGCATACAAGTACAAGACCGAGAGGGAATACAAAGAAGAATATCCTTTCCTTCTAGAAGTGGATGCAAAAGCATTACAATCATCCACGTGGAACCTTCTGGTTGCTTATCAAAACTTCTACAGGGGTAAACGAACTGGTGAAAAGATCGGTCATCCAAAGTTCAAGTCTAAGAAGAGAAGCAAGGAGTCTTACACCACTCACAACATCAATAATAATATCAAAATTGACTTCGAAGAGAAAAAGATAAAGCTGCCCAAAATAAAGACCAGGATTGTTTATCGCGATAAACGAACCTTCGACGAGCAGATAAGACAAGTAACCGTCTCAAAAACCAAGAGCGGAGAATACTACGTCTCGATACTTGTCGAACAGGAAAGAGAAGTTAAAATAAAAACAGAGATAAAAGAAGAGAAAATACAAGCGTTCGACATGTCCTTCCTGAAATTCCTCGTGGCAACCGAGAACGAATATCAGAACCCGCGCTTCTATCGTAACGAGGAAAAGCGGTTGCAGAGACTACATCGACGCTTAAGTCGAAAAGAGAAGGGGTCAAAGAATCGCACAAAAGCACGAATAGATCTCGCACGGAAGTACCAGCAAATCAAAGATCGAAAGAAAGACTGGACGCATAAACTGACTCATGAGCTATCGAAGGAATATGATGCGATTATTTTAGAGAACCTTAATATTGAAGGTATGAAGCAGTTCAATAAAGGGCATGCAAAGACCGTCACACTTGATTTTTCTTGGGGACAGTTTGTCAGGGTACTACGATACAAAATGGCGCAACAAGGAAAGCATCTAGTGCTGGTCGATCGGTTCTTTCCCTCTTCAAAATTATGCTCGAATTGTGATTGTAAGTATGATGATTTGAAGCTTAGTGAACGTAAGTGGACTTGTCAAGAATGCGGGGTCGAACACGACAGAGATCGAAATGCTGCCAAGAACCTTCTAAAAGAAGGAATCACTATCTTACAGTCATTAGGAATAATGATAAAATCTACCAGCGGGACACGGAAAGTTACGCCTGTGGAGATGATGTCAGACGCCACTCGTGGCGCAATCGTCGACGAAGCAGGAATCCACCCTCTTTAGGGGGTGGTAGTTCAACTATATTTAGTATTACAATCAATTGCTATCTTTCAAAGAATTTAAATAGCTGATATCTTCATTTCGATTCATTGGTGTTTCATAATGGCGCTTAGACAAAGTGTAAATAAACGCAAAGGCAAATGGGGCAGAACAAAGGAATTCGAATCCATTGAGCGTGCACTCATCATTGATGATGTCCTCAGAGATAAAATGCTCAAAGAAGTTCCTAAACAAAGAGTAATCACACCCACATCAGTTTGCAAAAGATATCAAGTTAGAATGCATGTTGCAAACAGTATTATCAAAGAATTGATTTCTTCTGGTTCTATCGTTTTCCATGAAAAAACTGCCTATACTAACGTTTACAAGCCAGCTCAAGCATAATCTAAAATGTTTGACTGGATTATATCGTTATTTTTCTAAATCATTTTAGAGTAATTTTATCCGTAAAAATTACTTCTACATCTTTAAATTTTCCATTTTCTCTTAATAGGTATCCCTTTGGTTTAGTTGGTTCAGAAGTACTACTAATTAGCCATACACTCGGATTTACCTCCATGAATTTTTTATCAGTTCCAGAGGGATAAGGAGGAGCAGGATGTGTATGAAATATTCCAACTACTTCCAAATCACTTTCATCGATTTTAGTGTAGATTTCGAGTAAAACTAAAGGATCAACTGTAAAAGAAACAGTTGATTTGTCTATATTTTCGGGGGTAAAAACTTCCTCTGCTAGAGCTTGTCTTTCTTTGATCGTTCCAGCAATAATTGATACTGATTCGTATGGAGCAATATTTTTTGCATGTATAACCATTTTTTCGAATAGTTCTTCTGGAATAACAATTCTATCAATATCAATCATACATTATATTGAAATTCACTCCGTAATAAATTTTTTATGTATCTTCAAATAATCTTGTGTCTCTTTACTATCAAGTATTTGATTACCGCCTTCGCATCGTATTGAGAAAATATGCTTTCCTTCTTTTTTTATAAAAACTGGAGTATCTGAAGGATTAATATTAATTATGCAAATATCTTTACTCTCAATTTTTAGAAAAGATATATTGTAGAAGTCATTATACTGAGGACCAATGTAACTATTTATACAGTCTTTCAAATATAATCTAAAACCATCTCTATTCTGTTTTTTTTTCTCGGGAAAAGTTAAGTAATCAATTTCTAAACCACCTATTTCTCCAGAATCTTTTACTCCTATAATCAGTTGACCACCATCAGTATTCATCATGGAACTAATCGTTTTAACTATTTTAAATTTCAATTCATTATTTATTTCTTTTTTATGTTTATTAAATCTCATATATTCTTTATATTCAAAGGTCTTTGTTTCACCAATACTGATTCTGTGTTTTATTTCATCTAAATCGTCTTTATGCGCTCGATCTAAATCTATACCTACATCTTTTTCGGATCGATTAAGATACCATAATCTTGCTAATAATCTATATTCAGTTATTTGATCAGTTTCAAGATGACCTAATAAAAATAACTTTTCTAACTCTTTTGCAGCTCTACTATTAACGCCATTAATTCTAGAAAGAGAAAGAGCAATCCAGAATTTTATATAATCATCTTCAATTGAATTCAAAATATTCTGAAGGAAAAATATCGTATCTGAACCACCTATTTTGCCTAAAGCGTAAATCGCTTTTGCGCTAATCCTTTTATCATTACTTTTCTCTGAAATTTCAGTTAAATAAGGTACTATTTTTTCTGCTTTATTTCCAAGTAACTCTATTACGTGTATTATTTCCCATAATTTATTGGAATCCTTAATTGATAGAAGTTTAATGAGTGCAGATATGCCCTTGTCTCCATTTATTGTTGAAATAGCATATGTTGCTGTTCTAAATATATCATCATCTCTTTTAACAATTTCAAATAAAAATGGTATTACACTTTCGTCACCTATTTGTCCTAATGAATTAATAGCCTCATCTCGAATTATCTTTTGTGTATCATTTTGCATTGCTCTAACTAGAGAAGGTATAGATTCCACAAATTCTAAAGTTCCTAAAGCTCGTGCAGCATCGAATCTTACCCAAGAATTAGAATCGTTCAACAAAGCTTCGCATAGAGCATCCATTACATCAATTTTTTTTACATAACTGAACTTTTGAGTTATTATTCTTCTATTTTCAAAATCTGAGTCATTTTTTAATAGATTAACAAGTGTTTCTGTTAGATTCTTGTTTTCAAATATAGATAAATCATCATTAAAATTATTTAGTATTTCTTTTCGTTCTTTTACTTTTGTTTTATTTTGTAGAATACCTATTATTTTATCAGTTTTGCCTGATTGTAATGCTTCTAAATCTGATAACTTATTATCATCTGCAATTGGGTCAAATTCTTCCTCAAATGATACCCATTGATTAGCTGTTAATTCACCATCACTATGCATTTCCCAATAGATACTAAAGCTAATTTCTCTTTCTCCAGTTTCTGCTAACAAACAAACTAAATCAAATTTTATTAAATCATTTTTTGGATCTTTTATTGCTTCGATTAAGATTTTTTGGACTTTTTTACTATTTTCACAGACATTTTGGAAAATTCTCGCAGCATCCTTTCTAATTTTAATATTATCTTCTCTCTTTATTATCTCTAGGAGATCTTCTTTGCCACTTGAGATTTCGCCAATTTCTAATAGAGATTTGTACGCTTGCTTTCGAACCTTTGAGCTTCTATCTAATTGCTTAACTAAAATTAAAACGATGATTACTTCTTTATTACCAAGAATTTTACCAAAGAATTTAGCTACCAATAATCTAATTCTGTAATCATTGCAATTTCTTATTGTTTCAACTAAATCATCAAATTCTTTATCTTCTATTTGATTGAAAACTGAAAAAAGTGTAGCATCAATATCTTCATCAGATAATAGTTGAAGATTATTACTCATTTTTATTAATATTTTAATTAAGGAAAATAAATTATCTTCGGAGATTTTGTGATAATATAACATTAGTTCTAATGCTTCTAAAATTGCAACTAGAGCTATATCTGCTTTTTCCTTTTTAAGTGATTCAATTAAGAAAGGGAAAATATCCCTTGGAAGAATATGAAATCTTCCAATACACCAAAATGCTACAGATCTTATTCGGGGTATGTTGTGATCTCTACTGATTTTGATAAGAGCAGGTAATGCCTCAAGAGCCTTCATTTTCCCCAATAAGTATCCTGCTTGCCAACTTTTATCGTAATCTTTACTATTAGCTACGATTTCAATTAAATCTTGAATAGGTTTATCTGAATAACCAATCAATTTAAGTAGATTAGGTGATTCCCACCAAAGATTATCCACTCTCAGATATTTAATTTGATTAATTGATTTTCTAAATTCATTTTCATTTAATTCCACTCTAATTACATCCATTTCCTAATTCAAATTGAATAATAAGTTATAATATTAGCTTTTGATATATGTAAATCTCATCCTAAAAGCTTTTCAAGCATACTAAAAAGACTTCTCCAATTTTCTAATGATCCTTGTAACTATTGTGTGTCATCATTCGGAAGAATAATTAAATCTTGAAAATCAGTGATTCGCATATTTTTATCCAGCTCCATCTGTTGCTTTTCAGCTTTCTTTTCTTCCTGTATATCCTCTTCTGTTGGAAATATCTTCCACCAAAGTTTCTTAATTTGTTTAGGAATGACTATAACAGTAATACCAAATAAAATACCACAAACAAGAAAATATCCAAAAATATTAGAAATATATTTCCAATCTTCGCGTAATAGATTTCCCCATTGAGAAATATCCTCACTATTAACAAATAACCGTAATAATTGACCTGAAAATACCACATAAAGTAATGATACAAATGCACCTAATGTAAAAATAAATAGCACAACTAATAGGAGATAACCAATCTTCTTTATGGTATTCGTAAACCATATTTTGGTATTATATAAGAGAAAAAGAAATAATACATAATTTCTTCTTTGTCTTAGTTTTAGATCTCTCTTAATTAGAAATTCATTAAATTCCCTATTGTTCAATAATGTCATAATTACACCTATATAAACAATGGAAAACCTGAGTATAAAAGGCGTTTTATGGCAAAATTTGTAATCAAAAATTACAACAAAAAATGCGATTATATTATAAAAGAATATTCAATTCAGCAAATTGAATTATTAAAGAGCTGATTCTATTAGAAAAAAGTTATCCCTAGAAGGGATAACGAAATTTTGAAGATAAAAGATCATTCATCTTCTTCATCTTCAGGATTAAGTTGTCTGCTGTGATTGTCAATATCATCCTTATAAGCAGAATTGTTGGGATTTTTCACGTTAGATCTTTGATCATTTCGAGATTGTCTTTTAGACATTATGATTTTCACCTCTTTTTATTTTATTAAAAAGAAACAATAAACCACATGCTTCAAGAGTTTGTCTTTATAAGGAAACAGTTTTTGTATATATGTTTACACCTTTTCTTGAGCAAACATTACTATGAAGCACTTGAAATTCACCATTTCAAGGCAAGTAATCTAATAATTACTCAATACAAAAACGTTCAACCAACATTAAAAACCTTTACAAATTCACTTCATGACTTCAACTTTATTTTGTTAATGGCTTGCTCTTTTTTCTATTTTCGAATGACCATTGAGCCATTTTCCAAGGTAATAATTAATGTATCACCTTTTTCAATATTCAATTCTTCGGCAATTTCAAGTGGAATGTTAATCATCAGACTATTATTATTATCCTGAACTTTTCGCTTAAATTTTATCGGCAATATCATTCACCAATATAAAATATGATAATGGAAGCATTTAAATATTATTATTACCAATTGGTTATATGGTGGTAAAATGTCTTCATATTTCAAAAATTATTATTTCAAAATAACTCTCCCAAAAAGCAAAGAAGAATACTTGGGCAATTTCAAAGATTTAATAGAGACAGCAACAAGTCAATCACTGGAGAGACTCTGGTCGGAAGAATGGATAATACAGTTAGGAACAACTACGGTAAAAGCACATTCCATTGTTACTGCAGGACGTATAAACATTGAACAAGAAGGGGAAAAAATATATCTCCCCTCTTGAGTGCGAATGGGAATAGCAGAACGTATTGGTAGAATTCTAAGAAGTCAATATAAGAGAATGAGATGTTTCAATGATTGTTTGAAAATCATAGAAATTGTGGGAGTGAATGAAAGCGAAAGCAAACTCATTAAATTAATGAACCAGACCTTTAAAGGGTCCAAGAATAAACCATATTATAAGAAAGTGCTACTACTACAAAACATCCGATTGATTAAAAATTGGCAACAAAAAATTAGTGTTGATTTTCATATGTTATCTTACTGTAACTTAGTGAAACCAATAATTAAAAATTTTGTTTTTCCTTATAGTCCAGATAACTACCGAGAATTAGATTATGTTATTAAACATACCAGTATTTGGTTTAAAATCAGACTACCAATAACAACCAATTCCAGAAGCATTAATGATTGGGAGTGGATAGAAGGACAAATTCCTATACCTGAAAAACTACAAGAAAAAATTGATGAAAGCACAAACCAACACCCAAAGAAACCAAGAATGATAATAAAAACACTCAAGGGAGGAAAGGAATATTTCTTTTTCAGTTTCCCTTGGGATTTTAAAAGGAAAATAATGGAACGTAAAGAACGAGCTCGCGCTCTTGCTGTCGATCTCGGTTTGAAGAAAATTGCTACCGCAGTAGTTTGCGAAAAGGACAAGCAATTATCAAAACCAATCTTCCTCAAGGTTACTTCAAAACAATATCAACATATTGAACGATTATACAAACGCCTTCAGGGGATATCTTTACAAATGAAAAGAAAACTTGGAGATCATCGAAGACTGCAAGAAGAACAAGCAAGAATTTATAGAAAACTTTCTCGAATAAAACATCAGATTGTACAAACAACTGCTGTAATTCTCATTGACAAAGCGAAGCAATGGAATTGTAATGAAATCATTCTTGAGGATTTGCGAACTTTCAGTCCTAAGAAGGGATTAAAGAAATGGTCACGACGATTAAATGAATGGTTATATGGACAAATTACTCAAATATTAGAGTATAAAACAAAGGAAGAAGGAATTAAACTACTAAAGGTTGCTCCTTGGGGAACATCTAATCATTGCTCAAGATGTACTAACACTCAAGGTTTGAAAGTGATAAATCCAACTAATCTCACACCAAAAAAAAGTGGGAGATGGTTCTATTGTCCAAATTGTGGATTCAACGTTGATAGAGATTACAATGCAGCTTTGAATATTTTCCGTGCAAAATTCATCAATTATCGGAAAATAAAAAGTCTTAAAGACACCAGCCCTATCCCCTATACGGAGATAGGAATCCCTTCGCCCAACTGTTCTTGGCGAAGGTCCAGAAATGACCTAACAACTACTCAAGTGGTGTTAGTGACTGGGGGGTAAAGAAAATTCTTAACCTAAATGAAAAGAACGGTTAGGTTTAGGACCTTGCGTTTTAAAAAGAGTTGCAATAAAAAACAAATTTGGACAATAGGTGATTTTTTATACCATAGTAAGCATTTATAAAATCTAAGTGAAAAAATTCTCTTAGTTCTGCGGGGATAGCCCAGCACGGTCAAAGGCGCAGGATTTAGGCTCCTGTCTCGTAGGAGTACGCGCGTTCAAATCGCGTTCCCCGCACCAATCACACTATTTTCTTTTATTTATTGTTTCTTTCATTCATTGTTTTAAACTAAGATGACTTTAAGAAAGAAAAAATGTACTATTATTACAGGAGAAATTAGATGCCTGCATTCTTACGTTGGGATTCAGATCCATTACTACTCGATCCAACACCACTAAAGCAAAATACTTGGATAACAGCAAATAGATTACTAGCGCAAGAACAACAAGAAAAATTTCTTACTGCATCAAAATATCTCTTTTTGTATCCTATTTTGATCCGCAAAATTGATTTTATTTCTGGGGAGCGCATTTTACAATCCTTTCCATATATCGTACTAGATCAAGAGTGGGCATTAAGAATTAGAAAACAATCACTTGCTCTTGCAGAGAATTCTCACTACTATTTTATGGGTTCCAATATTTCTAAATCTGTTCGTGGTTGGCAACAGAGAATCATTTCTTACTTGGATGAACAACAGCGACTTCCCTTTCCGCTGTTCCGGTTGGTTCCATCCTTTGAGGATTTTTTTCAAAGGAAACTAGCAGTACAATTCCAATCTGCTCGCGGAAAAAACTATTCCATTCCAACAACTCTTACTAAGCAATTAGCTTATTTGTGTGGAGTTGTTAATGGTGATGGTCATCTCCACCGACATTGGCTCAGAGTTGTAGATGAAACGAAAGAACATATTGAGTTGATTTCTGATTTATTTGAAGAATTATTTAGTGATTCAGGTGAGATTTTTCTTACTGGCAATGCTTGGAATGTCGAATTACGTTCTTCTTCTGCTGTTCGATTATTTAATTTCCTTACGGACCAGACGATTCAGGGAGCAAAATATGATTCACTTAGAGAACCGTTTGTATTTCAAAAACTGGGTGAACCATATCGAAGTTTTTATTGGAGAGGTGTAATGGATGCAGATGGTTCCTTTAAGCAACACATTTCATTTGGTAGTGCAAGTGAAAAATATGTAAAAGATTTTAACGACTATCTGCATTCTATTGGTATTCAATCTAAACAGGGAAAAATAGGTACAACAGCTTTTAATCTCACTATACCGGCACTTTATCGTTTGCAGTTTATCAAACGAATTGGGGTAAATAATCCAAAAAAAAGAGAAGATATGTTGCAATTATTTTCAAAAATTCGATGCAAATTTAAGGGATTAAATCAAAGAAAATTGCTCGAAGGATTGTATTTCAACTTTCTTGAAATCCCTGCTCTTAATGTAAGAGGACTTGCTATTCGAATCAAACAATTAAGAGGGGAGAAGACAATAAAAGAACGCAGTCAAGAACTTAGTATTGCAACAAATCAGTATCAAGCCTATGAAAAAGCAACTCGAGCAATTCCGATTAGAACAGTACAAAGGTTATTTCTGAAATCTCCAAAAGACCTAATGAATCTCTTATCAAAACAAACTAGTCTTTTGTATCAAATAGCATCTTCACAATCAATCAAACTACCAATACAAGTTACAAGTAGTATAATTGAATTATTGAGCTTATTTGAGCCAACTTCGAATTATGTTAAAATTCTTCTTGAATTACCTCAAATTCAACAATATGTAAATGAAATATTTGGATTACCACTAATAAACAATCGACTAAACAGTAGATTACTAGTTACTTTTTGTAGAACTTTTGGATTGTATGAAAAACCAAGTGTATCAGAAATTGATATTGAACCTTTTTGCTAAAAAGTTCTAAATAAATATAAAACTCTATCACACAAATCTTACAAAGTATATGAGGGACGTATTTCCACAGCATTTTTATCATTTAGAACGGTTTAGATGTGTTTTTCTTGATTTTAAAGCAGTGTATATTTTTCGAAAGTCCAAAAATTTATCCTTTCCTGTTCAGAAGGTGAGAAAGTCCGATTTTTTTCCATTGAAAAAAGAGTTATATTTCAGAAAGCCCAGCAATTTTCTGCTTTTTTATGTTAATTCTTTGGCAAATTTCTCTATACAAGCAATCTGTAGTGAATATATCACACAATCTTCTTTCTTTTTTATTGATTGACAGATTAACATGTCTTTTCGTATTTTATTCAAATATATCTCAAAGGCTTGAATGTTTTCAGAAGTTACTTCTGCTTTCTGGAATTGTCCTGTGAAATAATAGTAAACACCAATTTCTGTTACTTTTTTAATATTGATTAAATCCTGGTGTGGTAGTATATTAGAAATCAAAACGGTATAGAATAATAGTTCTTCTTCATCAAATTCCCCAGGATATGGTTTGTATTCAACTATTCGACAATTTCCTTGATCATCTAATTGATCTATTCTATCTATTTGTCCTCTATACTTTGTATTCTTTAGAAAAAATTCTACAGCTACTGGTTCCCAAAAAGTCTTTTGTTGTTTATATCTTTTTATTTCGCTGTCTATGAATTGTTTCTTCCACTGTTCATTCTTATCTGATTGTCCCAATAGAGGATAGAGATTATTTTGTATATCTTCGCCAAATTTCTGAAAGAATTTTTGCAACCAATGATGTCGTTCTATACCCTCTGCTAAATTTGATTCATAATCAGAATAATCCTTTCTTACACTTTTTTCTGTTTGTTTATTTAATTCTTTTAACAGATAGAATTTGAAAGGGCATTTTATGTATGCAATAAATTCCGTCTTACTTAGATTAGAACTTCTCTTGAGCAATTTCTTCACTAATTCTCGTTGTGAATTTTCTTTTTAAAGTTCAAAATAAGTCATTTAGCTCTTTTTAAGCATTTTTTGTCATTAGAATATATGACACTACTAGAAAAACACAAGGAGTTTGGTAATGATATGATTAAATTGACTAATGTAGAACAATCTATTGTTTATTTCTTTTTATGGCGAATCATCAATTTAGAAGATGATTGGTTTGAAGGAGGAATTAAGAATCTAGCACAAAAACTAGGCCGGCATGAGAAATCCATTGCAAATTCAATTAAATCCTTAGAATCAAAGAAAATGATTGCTACCTCAAAAATCAAAAATAGAGTTTGCTTAAAACTCTCACTTTCTGATGATGAACTTTATTCTAGATTAGCATTCATTAGTGATACTTTTTGCGCTCCTATATCCATCCAAGACTTGAAAGAGGATCTTGAGAATGAAAACAAGCGATTAGAAGAAGAAATAAAAAAATATGATAAATTGCTATCAATCCAAAAAGAAGAGGACAGGATAATTGAATCTGTTGCTAAACAAATATCCAGAAAGGATATTGAAGAATTAGCTAATCGAATTGTTGTTACTAGGACTTATGCTAATATTAACAAAACTCTTGATGAAATTATTCGAGAGGAATTAGAGAATTTTCGAGCTAAGATGTTTTCGAAGTATGGAAATATCGATGTTAATAAACCTCCAGAAACCAAATTGGATGGTTCTTTAATTTACGATAATTTTTGGTTGAAAGATAAAGAGGGAGTATCATAAAGGTATTTTGAGGTTTGAGATTGGAAAATAAAATACAAAAAGAGATTTTGAATTATATTACTAAGCAATCAAATAATAATCCTGTAACGATCAAACAATTGGATGAATATTTAGGATATTCTAACAGTCTTGTTCACAGACATACCAAAATTCTAGAGAGGGCAGGAGTAATAGAAGGAAAACGAGTTGTACAAACAAAGGGCGGAGTTACCCTTTACAAGTTACCAGTTAAAGTATGGCCTGATTATCTTGGAAGGAAATGTTTTGATTGTCATAATAAGAGTGCGATTAATACTTGCACTTTTCACGAGGAACTAGCAGAATTTGGAATAATTGATGAACTGAACAGAGTTGGAGTGAAATTAACAAAAAATACTTTTGCTTGTAGTGATTTCATTGTCAAGAAAACCCATTGGAAACGAACTAAACTAGATGACTTCTTAGATAAGTGTAGAGTTATTACACAGACTAAAATTGGATTTGAGATCAGTTATCATTGTCCGTATTGTAATGCTGAATTTGTATCATTAGGTAATGGATTTATTGCAAAATTTGGGAGTTCAGTTTTACGTTGTAATCAATGTGAATCCTTTTACAAGATTCTTTTTGATACTAAACGAGAAGTGTTTATTGTTCATTATAATAAAGAAAAAGGAATAGAGTACAAAAGGAATTTTGTTAATAAAACCAGGCTTGAAGAACCTGAGAAACTATACTCAAGTGATAGCTATGGTATTGTTATTCATGATTTTTCTGACTGTGAATTTAATTTCAGAACAAGAACTTTGGCAGTTACTAATTGGATTGGAAAACTAGATGAATTGAAGTATATTGTTGCAAAAAAAGAACAGGATTATAAAGAGTTACAAGTATTACTTGAAACAAAAGGTTTCAATGAAATTAATTTGATATTAGGAGCAGATAAATTAGTTAGTCCACCTCCAACCAAACAACAAGTAGGCATGCTTAGATTATTACGAGTAATGATGATTATTAACAAAGAATTTTGTATTGCTATGTTAATAAGCAGGATAACTGTGATTGAAAAAATACATTTTCTATTCAGAAGACAAAAAGAAGTACTGGTAAGAAGAGCTGTTACTAGAATTGAAGAAATAATAAAGGAAGTAGAAAACAAAACATGGTTAATACCAAAAGAGTGGAATAATTATGAGATGAGAGCAGGTAAGGAGATGTGGAGAGTTATTGGTAACTATTTAAAGTCAATTGATGTATTCTTTCCAGGAAGAGTAGATAGTAGATTGGTGAATGATCCCTCTATTCCTCATAGAGTATATTTTGCCTTTTCAGCGATTGATTCATTGATAAATGGTACGTATAGCAAAAGTGGAGAATTTGTTAAAGAGTATTGTTCTGAGATTGGATTTTGTTGGGATGGGTTGCCAGGTATCTGCCATGGGAAAACTTCTGGTGGAGTTTTTGGATTGCATTTAGATTTGAGAGAGCAAGAAAAAATTCTAGTGTTACCTTATTTACTAGCTGCAATACTAGAGAAAAGAATAGATATCAAAGATGTTCAATATTTACGAGGGAGAAAGAGAGAAAAGATTTACTATGTTCGACCTGAATCAGAATTGGATGAACAATTAATGAAAATAGTAGAAGAAACGTTAACTGGATACCTCAACGATAGAATTTGTAAAACGGTTATTAGAGACTATTACTTGCACTCCAAGCAATGGTTAAATGATCTAATTAGAAAAAGTAATTTTCATGAAGTAGAACATCATGGAGTTGATTATCAACCATGGGCTATAATAAATGAGCGTGTATGGGAAATGATGGGAGGTAAAGAAAGAGAAAAATTAATTTGTAAAATACAACAAGAGCATGTGAAAATGGAGTTCAAACCACTTACTGTAATACAAATAAACTAGGAAGGAAAGGATGGATGAAATTGTGCCACTAATAGAGGAATTACAAAAACTTACAGATTTATCAAAAGATTGCTTAGAAGAACTATTAGTTGAACAAATCAAAAGAATTGTGGAAGAGGATACTGAAATAATTTATCAAATAATATATTTATTTGTAACAGAAAAAATAGATCTAGGATATTCTAAGGAGTACTCGTTATCAGAACTCCAGGAGAAATTACCTTGGAAAAAGAGTCGACTGATAGAGAAATTACAAAAAATAGTGGAAGAAGGTGTACTTGTACACAAAAAAAGAAAATACAAACTAAAAAAAGAGAATGAGCTAGTAAAGAGAAAATGGAACTATTATAATGAAACAGGATTTCAAGAAAAAGAGAAGAATCGTGAAATATGGAAATTGATACTAAGGAAAAAGGAATTGGAAAAGGCATGTAATGAGAAATTGAAAATAGAGGATAAAACAAGATTTAGGGAATTAAAAGTGAACGAGGAAAAGATATATAGAAAAGAGATAATTGACGAGATAAAATCTTTCTTTAATGCAAAACAACCAACATTAGAATTTCTAGAAAAAAACATAATAAGAACAATGGGTTATAAGAAAAATAATTAGAAAGAGAAAATTCTGCTTCAAACAACAACTCGCAATAAACTCTAAAACACCTATATCCAGAAGGGTGATGGGGGGGAAAAAGAAGGAAAAAATCACAATAAGTATATATAAAATTCACTCTTAAAAATACAGCAGATAATCAAATCTCTTAAATAATATACAAGAGCTGTAAGTGTCAAGGGATAGAAAATGGATGACTTATTAGAAAAGGAATTAAAAAGGCCTTCTTTAATTAAAAATCCAAGAATCTTAGATTTAAAATATCTACCAAAGAAACTTCTCCATAGAGAAGACGAACAAAGAATGTTAATCAAATATTTCAAACCAATTATTGAAAATTCTGGTAAGTATTCTCAAAATGTAACAATTGTTGGTCCTGTAGGAACTGGAAAAACAGCTATTGCTCTTAAATTTGGTGAAATGATTAAAGTATATTCAACACAAAAAAGTATTAACTTAGAATATGTTCATGTAAATTGTCGTAGAGCTCGATCAAGTTTTCTTACTATACTTGAGATTGCGAGAAAATTTAATCCGAATATACCAGTCAAAGAATTTAAGCCAGATGAAATTATTAACATGCTTGTCAATTTACTTAACCAAAGGAATTCTTTTTTGATTATTACATTAGATGAAATTGATTTTATCATTCAGAAGGAAGGTTCAGATTTTCTTTATGATTTGACCAGGCTTACTGATGATGAACTGGATGAGAAGGAACGTATATCTCTTATTACAATAGCTCGTGAAAGTGAATTTAGAAAATTATTGGATGATAGTACTCTTAGCACTTTGAGACAAAATATAATTTCATTGGTACCGTATAATGAAGATCAATTGAGAGATATAGTAAAAGATAGAGCGAATGAAGCTTTTTATGGAGACGCGGTTTCAGCAGAAGCTATTGATTTAATTTCAGATATAACTTCAAAAAAAGGAGATGCTAGATTTGCTATTGAATTGTTGGAACGTGCTGGTATGTATGCGGATCACAAACAGTCATTAAAAGTTTTACCAGAACATGTAAGACATGCAAATACATTAGTTCATCCTATAATTAGACAAGAAATTGTTACAGATTTAACAAAGAAACAACAAATTATTCTATTAGCTACTGCAAAACAACTTCTGTCAACTAATAAAGCATATGTGACTTTAGCTGATGTAAAAACTGTTTACAAAGAACTGTGTAAGGATTATAAGCTGCCAATAAGTGAACATGCACAAATATTAGAATATCTACAACATTTAGAGTATTGCAATTTGATTGCAATAAAATATAGTAAAAAGAAAAAGCAACAGACCTTGATTAGTTTGTTGGATGTTTCAGCTGAAATAATTAAGAAAACAATTATGGAACAATTATAAAAAACTGCAAATGACGTAAATGCAATTAAAATTAAAGATGAAGATACGACTGAAGATAAATTGGTGAAAGATGTAAAAAAACTTCTAAAAATGTCATTTGAAGGAAATTTCTTTGACGTTAAAAGTGCATATGATAAAACAAATAGAGCAGAAATGACCAAAGATATAATCGCTTTAGTAAATTCATCAGAAGAAAACAATAATACAGCATATGCAATAATTGGTATTGTAGAAAAAAATCAAAAATTCGTTTCGGTAGAAAATGTGGAGAAAATAGATATCATAGAACAAAAGATTGTGCATTGTATAATACATAATACTAATCGAAAAATAAATCTACAAATAAGAAAAATAAGAATCTATGAACTCTATCAATGGCAACAAAATAACGAAATTACAGATGAGATAGTTTTTACTGAAGAGCAGAAAAAACTGGAAAGCAAAGAGCAAATATTAGTAATACAATTAAAGAGAGAGCCAAGAGTGGTTTATGAATTGGCAAAGAAAACAGGACCATATGAAAAAGGGAGATCATGGAAAAGAATTGGGTCACATACAGATGAATTAACACAAGATGATAGAGAAAAGCTAATGAAAATTTAAATCAATAAAGGATTAATTCTAAGAGACTTGAAATCAGAAAGAAATGGTAATATTCTGATCGTAATTAAGATATCTTTTCTCGTAGGAGTTCACGTGTTCGAATCGCGTCCCCCGCACCAGTTCTTGATGTCTATAATAAGATATTAATAATCTATTGAAAACTAGGTTAGTGTAATATTAATAACTATTGATTTCACGAAGTGAACTACTTTGGGTAAAACTATTTTACAAACTACTGATTTGGTCAAAATTTTCGCTGAAGGAACCCCATTAGAAGTTCACGCTTTGCGTGGTGTTAATCTAGAAATAGAGCAAGGAGAAATTGTAGCTATAATGGGTCCATCTGGTTGTGGAAAAACTACTTTGTTAAACATGATTGGTGGTTTAGATAAACCCACCTCAGGTACAGTAAGCATCAATTATCAAGAAATCACAAATTATACTGATAAAGATATCACCGATTTTAGAAAGGAAAATCTTAGTTTTATTTTCCAATTCTTCAATCTTTTTGAAGTCTTAACCGCAGTTGAGAATGTTTCTTTACCCCTTCTCCTTAAAGGAGAACCAACCACGGTAGCTCAAGAAAAAGCCAAAGTCATTTTGCGAGAGGTAGGAATTGGTAGTCGATTGTATAATCTTCCTAACGAAATGTCTGGTGGTCAGCGTCAAAGGGTAGCTATTGCTCGTTCATTAATTACCAACCCTAAAATTGTTCTTGCAGATGAACCTACTGGTGACTTGTCCAGTGTAATCGCTAAAGATATTATGAAATTGTTTAGAAGGTTAAATGAGGATCTTGGTCAAACATTTGTTCTAGTTACTCATTCTGAATTAATCGGTTCTCTTTGTGATAGAATCATTAAGATGCATGATGGATTAATTATTTAATGTATGAACAGATCTTTTTTCTTTCAAAACATTCTGAAAATGAGAAACAGTTTTAAGTTTTAACTTTTAAGTAGTAGGTATGTCAGATATTGAAAAAGGTTCTGAAGAAGCAGAACTCGAATTGGAATTTGCTCCAAAAGATGATACTATCGAAATTGAATCAAAAACATCTTTTTGGAATGTTTTCAAATGGTCAATGTATGATTTAGCAAATACTATTTATTCGATGGTCATTGTTTCACTTATTATTAATCAGTATATTCTAATAATTGGACAAGTCGAATATGGATTATCTTACACTCAATCAGATGCTATTTTTAACATTGTTTCAGCTGTCATGCAAATTATTGTAGCTATTGGTATGCCTATTATGGGTGCCTTGTCAGATAATGCTGGAAAAAGAAAACCATTTATAATTGTTTTAACTGGAGTGATTTTGCTTTTTGCAAGTCTACTAGGTATTTATCACAGTTTAGCTTTGGTATTGGTATTTTATGTAATAGCTAATATCGCTTATCAGTGGAGCTTAGCATTCTATGATTCTATGTTAGCATTTATAGCCAATCCTAAAGATGTAGGGAAGGTTGGTGGATTTGGTGTTGCTTTTGGATATTTTGGAACTTTAATTGGTATGGGCGTCATGTTAGTTTTACAAGATGTATTGAAGTGGGGTGCCCCTGTTAGTAGTGCTGATACAATTGGTGAGCTATCGTACGGGTATTATGGCAATCCTTGGACTCCTGTAATTACCATGGCATTATTTGCTGTGTGTGCTATACCATTCCTTTTTGTTAAAGAAAAACAAAAACCTGGAAAGATGGCTTCTGCTATTGTTCTTGCAAAACAATCCCTCAAACAAGTTGGACAAACATTCAAAGAAATTAGAAAACATAAAGAGATGTTCAAGTTCATCATTGGCTATTTCTTAGTTGTAGATGTTGCCAATATTATTGTAGTAAAGATGTTTCTTATAGTTAGAGATGGTCTATTAATGGATCAAACTTTTAGTATGATTTTCATCATCATATCGACTGTTTCTGCTGTAGTATTTACTTACTTTATTGGCATGATTGCTGATAAATATGGAGGAAAAAAAGCCTTCTTTGTTGTAGGTGGTCTTTGGGCAATCGCAATCATTCTTGGTGTCATACTAATATTCTGGGCTGCTCCAATAACTGTTGGTCCCAATTTCGCATTCATTGTAGTTCTACTCATGGGTATTGTTGCAGGACCTGCACTTGGTGGTACATGGGTTGCACAAAGAGCAATGGTAGTTGAATTAGCTCCTAAAGAGAAATTTGGAGAGTATTTTGGTTTTTCAAAACTAAGTGGCAAACTTTCTGCTTCCTTAGGACCATTAGTATGGACTGGAATCTTTGTTCTCTATGAAGTATTAGCTACACTATTCTTTGGTGAGCATAATTACAATCTCTACAAAGCTTATGGATATGCAATGCTTACTGTAGGAATTATTATGGGTGTTGGATTGATAATAATTAGTTTTGTCAAACCAGAACGTAAACTGATTATTGAAGGACAATCACTCGAAGAAAGTGAACCTGCGGAATAAACCGATATTTATGAAATTTCCTTAGGGAAATTTCCATTCTCATTTTTTCTAAGAGAAAGATTTTTACTTGTTTTAATTAAAATACAATAAAGGTGTACAAAGGAAATGTCAGAGAACAAATTGGTTGCAAAAGGACCTGTGATTGATCGTATTAAAGAAGAAACAAATGGTTTGAATATTACCAATGAAATCAAAGAACAGATTATTGATTATTTTGAATCTCTTTTATCCCAAGAGATTAAAAAAATGTCTTCCTTAGCTGTTGATGTTACTGGATTACAAGGAAAAAGAACAATTCAAGAAAAGGATTGGATATTTATTCGAAAAATACTTGAAAATAAATAATTATATAATGTTTTGTGAAATTTATTCCATTACTCTAGTTTCAACTTCTCTACTCTTCTTGATATCGAAACGTCCGCCTCTAAGTGAAGAAACCTGATCAATCAGGTTAGAGAGAGTTTCAGATAATCGTTTATCTGTAGCATTTTCAAAAATAGCATTTAAAATATCTAAATATGATACTAAATCTTCATATGTTTTTGAATTGAGAAATTTTCCCCGAATCTCAATCAAATCTCTCAATAAATCTTTTTGATTAAACCTAGCGACAACTATAGCTCTATCCAAATGATCGACTAAAGAATATTTGTCAGTTATGAATAACCATTGGATTTCGGTTGCCATTTTTCTTAGCTCTTTATGATCGGTTTAATTCTTACATATGTATAGTGCATATTCTTAATTAAATCTAGTCATTTGACAAAAAATAAATAGTTTTTTAGAAATTAGTCCTTTGATTGTCTATGAATTATCTTTTCTTCTTTTTTAATTTAACAACATCTCCAAGTGTTGCTGATTTTGCTGAAGAGCTAGTATAAATTGGTGCACTTGCTTCTTCTCGCAAAGATAGATTCAATTTTCGTTCAATTTTCACTATTAAATTGAGTGGGGGATTAAATTCACTTTTCTCTATTTTTTGCAAGAGAGACATTTTTTCATTAATCATTTGAGCAAAATCCTCTAAAGAGAGATTTTTTGCTTTTCGCGCATTTTTTATTACTGTCCCATAGTCTTCTACAAGTACTTTATCAGAATCCAATGAGTCTCGGTATCTTCTTCGCCTAGTTGTTGGTTGTTGTTGAGTTCCTGTTTTTACGTTTACGTGAGAAACACTAGGTCCCTTTCCACCAGGATTGCTTTTTACAAAGGTTACTGCGGTTTCCTCGGAATCATCTATTGTTCCTTGAGATCTACTTGATACCTTTGTTCCAAATTTAGAACATTCTCGACACAAGAGCATCCTTACATTATCAACTTTCGATTCAACTAAATCGGGTCCAACGAATGACCCACACATTTCGCAGCTCATGTTATGCTTCATCCTTTTTTGCTTCAAGCAAGTTTATTTTGTATAGATATTTTGTTTTTATTTATTAAAACTAATGTAGTACCGCTTTAATGTTTTTTATTCATCAATTTTTAATTTTGACATATTAATTTCTTCTAATATCTCCCCATCTTCTATCATTAAAATTCGATCTGCTTGGGTTGCAACTTGTTTATTGTGAGTTACTAATAGAATAGTGGTTCCTTTTTCCTTATTTATTTTTCTTAAATAGCCAGTAATTTGTTGTCCAGTTACTGAATCTAAATCACCTGTTAATTGATCTGCTACTATTAGTGATGGGTCATTGATTAATGCTCGAGCAATTGCAACCCTTTGTTGTTGTCCTCCTGAAAGTTTATCGGGGTACTGGTTTGCAAATCTTTCTAATTCCACAATCTTCAAAATTTCAAGGGCTTTTTTTCTTGCTTCTACAACAGGTATTTTTGCCATTTCTGCAGGCATAGATACATTCTCTAAAGCTGTCAAATCAGCAAATAATTGATAGAATTGAAATACCAGACCAATTTCGTCCCTTCTAAATTCTGTTAGTTCATTATCATCCATAGTTGCGATATTTTTTCCGTTTAGATATACTGTTCCTTTATCGGGTGAATCTAATCCTGTTAGAATATTTACTAATGTTGTTTTTCCCGCTCCTGAAGGACCCATTATAGCCAAAAATTCTCCAGGAATTACTTCAAAGCTCACACCACGCAAAGCATATACACGTGATTTTAGCAATCTGTATGTTTTATATACATCTTCTACAACAAGTACTGCTTCTGTTTCTATTGTTGTTTTTACTGTAACATCAAGCGTTTGAACAACTTTTCCTTTTCTTATCGTAAAATAGGAAATATCATAAAAGAATTCACTCCAAATTCTTAGTAGTTCCATTTGCGTAAAGAGTTTCAATATTATCTGTTCTATTTTCTTTGAAACGCTAGAAGTCTCATCATAATTATCAAGTAACTCAATTTTTCTTATGTTTTCAAACCATAGCTGAATTGCTTCATTAGATTTATCTGTTAAACGCAGAATTTCAAGAATTTTTTCCTTTTGTGAATTTTCGGTTATTATTATTTCTAGATTACTATCTTCCATTTCTTTTACTTCTGAAACTATTGCATCTTCAGCGCTGTTTTGTCTAGCTAATTGTCTTCTTATATCATGTATATTATCAACAATCTCAAATGATTTCCCTTTCAGCAGGTCCAATGCTTCTTCAAAATTCTTTGACTTGCTATTACATTTACACAAGTTTTTATTCATATCATTTAGAAGTGTATTAAATTCATTGAAAAATACTTTTGATTTCTTAGTATATTGTTTTGTAAAATTAAATAATATCATCTCATCAAGCAACTGAACAATATTCTTTTCTGAGTGAATTTCAAATTGAATGTCACTCATTTCAACGAATGATGTTTTACAACCAGAATGATCTAAAAGATAAATTGTTGATTTTTTTATTATATCAAAATAGTTCTTTGTCCAATTACCTATTAGTGAATAAACATTTTCTGAGAATTCGGCTTTCTCTACTTCAATTAGAGCAAGTTTACTGCTTAATATATTAATTGACTCTTTCAGCTCTCGATTTTTTTTGATATTCCTTGAAAATCGATTCACTAAATTTAATAGGTATTCATTATAGTGAGCATCTATTCTTGTTCGTATTTCATTTAGTGTTTTTCTTGCAATTTCTTCAATTGTTCTTGAAGCAATATTTGAATTCTTTCCAGAACACAAATCAGTATTAAATCTTGCATTTACCAAAAGAAAAGAAGTCAATTCTTCAAAATGAAAATCTAGTGGTTGAAATGTTTTCAATGCTTTTATAACAGATTTTTTGAATTGTTCGGTTTCTTTTATTGCTATTGGGTTAACAAAATAGATTGACCATAAATTCATATAGGATTTCAATTTTTCTTTTTGTTGATGCACTTTTTTCCACCAGAAGTTGAACTTAATTCTATTATTAAATAGTTTGTAGCTTTACTCTTATATTTTTCTTCATATCTATTCTTCAAAAGAATAGTGCTAAATGTTTTTTTAGCGACAAAATTACAACGGTATTATTTTTAGATTTTCTTTATAAAATTTTGACCATTCCACAATTGGATTCAATAATTCTTCTTCTGAAAAGATTTCTTTTAGCAAAAGAATAAAAAATTATTTGAACACATTGTTACTGAATATATGATGGTTTACATGGCTACTATGGATTTCGATATCATAATCAAAAATGCCCAAGTTATTACAATGAATACAAATATGGATTTCTATAATAAAGGATTCATTATAATAAAAAACTCAAAAATTATTGATCTTGGATCAATGGAGAAGTTTCATTCAGCATATGACAATAAAATTGATTGCAAAGAAGAAATCGATGCCCAAAACAATATTATTATTCCGGGTTTCATCAATTCGCATGGTCATTTTGCTATGACTCTTTTTAGAGGCATTGCAGACGATTTACCTTTGAAAGAATGGTTAAATAGCTACATTTGGCCAATTGAAGCTAATCTTCAAGGAAATGATTGTTATATTGGAACAAAACTAGCTGCGATTGAAATGATACAAGGTGGTACAACATCTGCTTGTGATATGTATTTTAATGAACCAAAAACATTGGAAGCTTTAGAAGAAATTGGTTTTCGAGGGGTTTTAGGACACGGAATGCTTGATTTTGGTTCTGAGGAAAAAAGATTTCAAGAAATTTCTGAAACGAAAAAATTGATTGATATAATAAATGAAAAAGCAAAGTTATGTACACCAATCATTTCGCCTCATGCTCCTAATACTTGTTCTAAGGAAATATTACTTGCAGCCAAAAAACTCTCTGATGAACATCAGCTACCACTTCAGATTCATCTTGCTGAGACTAAAAATGAATTTGATGAAATAAAAGCTAAATACAACGTTACTCCAACAAAATTCCTAGACGATTTAGAATTTCTTTGTGAACAATTAGTAGTAGCTCATAGTATCTGGTTGAAAAAGAAGGATTATCAATTATTAGCAAAAAATGGTGTCAAAGTATCCCACAATCCAACAAGCAATTTAAAATTAGGATCTGGGATTCTTGATTATCGCTCCTACAAAGAAAACAAAATTACTTTATCTCTTGGCACAGATGGTGCTTCTAGCAATAATAACTTGAGCATGATACAAGAATTAAGGTTAGCAAGTTTAATTCACAAAGGAGTAAATACTAATCCTGAAATTCTTCCTGCCTCTGAATCCTTGAAAATGGCTACGATAAATGGAGCTACAGCATTAGGATTAGCTCACGATATAGGGTCTCTTGAAAAAAATAAGAAAGCAGATTTAGCAATTATTGATATAAAATCATCTAACCTCTGGCCCCCACATAATCCATATTCCCTCATTGCTTATGCAGCAAGTGATTGCAATGTTGTAACAACAGTTGTGAATGGTCAAATTTTAATGAAAAACAGACAATTTCTAACTGTAGATGTTCAAGAGGTTTTGAATGAAGCACGGGAAGCAATCATACAATTAATCGATAAATCAAAACTTAGCCAATTCAGTGAGAAATTGACATATCTCAAATAAATGATAAATCGACTTTTCATTTTGCAGATAAGCACAATTTAAAATATGGATATGTATTTTATTTTATTAAATAAATAAAAGTAGTTTATTAATCTCCGAGTGAATGCTTAAATGCCACTTATATCACACTTGCGACGTTTAGTACTATTTGGTGGATTATAACACATGAGCGATGAAGAAAGAATATACAAACAGCTTGAAAATATCTCATCCACAATAATCAAAGCACTTGAAGGTCTCGAGAAAGAATTAGAAGATTATATTCAAGTTACAGATTCACGTTTTCTTAAATTAGAAGATAAAGTCAATAGATTAGAAGCATTAGCAAATGCCTCTAGCAGAGGATTAGTTAAGACAATAGAAGACTCTACTGATAAGAAAGAAATTTCTGAATTATCTCATATTGTTCCTAAAAGAAGTAGTTCTATCCCTCAACCAACAACTTCTCATGTTTCACAAGTTGAATCGCTTAAAGAACACTCATCTCAACCTAAGATATCTACTCCGGTGCCTATCCCTACACAATCACCAATTATTGCTCCTGTTGAAACACCCGCTTTTTCAAAGGTACCCGAAGTACCAATTCCCCCTTCTTTCAAACCCACATTAGAAAAGGAACCTGTTAAAGAGGAAATTACAGTTCCCCAACCAAAGAAGTCAGAATCATCTCTTCCAAATAATTCTATTGCTGAAAAATTAGAAGAAAAGAAGAAGGAAGAAACAGATCAAGATAAGGATGATTTGATGTCTGCATTAAAGATGATCGATTCACTTTAGCCTAAGCTAGTTCAAACTCAACTAATTCACTTTCCTTTTCTCTTGAGTCTTTTACTTCGATTGGTGAAATTGTAGTTTCTCCCCTCATTTTATTTATTAGATAAGTTTTATCAGCTATTCTTTCAAAGTCAGGGTCATGTGTTACAACAAACATTTGACCAACTAATCTATTCTTTTCGAGAACAGAAACAAGTTCTCCTCTTCTGCGTTCATCAAGGAAGATTGTTGGTTCATCAAGAATAAGTGTATCAAGTGAAGAGAATTCCTTAGCAAAAGCTAATCTTAGTGTCAAAGCGATGACTATAGTTTCTCCCCCACTCAAAACTGAAATATCCTCAATATTTCCCAATCGTATAATATTAAGTGAATAATCATCATTTACAATTATGCTCTGAATATCACTTTCTGGAGCAATTGATTGTAAAATCTCAGTTGCAGTATTGCTTATTCTTTCAATATAATTGGGTAGTAATCTATTTGGTAATTCCCGCATTAAGCTTCTTAAAATCGATACTATTTTCTTCTTCTTATTCTCTTGATTGGTCTTTTCATCCAGCTTAGCTAACTGATTCGTTTTCTCTTGTAAGTCTTTTTTCTGTTTCTCTAATGGTGGAATTATCTCTTCTTTCAATGTTAAAATCGATGTTTTATATGTAACAATTTTATCTCTCATTTTTTTCCAATTTTCTTCAATTTCCTCTCTATCTTTAAACCCATCAAGCAATTCAATTGTAGCTAATTTCGAAATCGTTTCTTTTAAGTTTACACTATCTTTATGCTGTGATTTAATTTTTCCGATCAGAACTTTCATAATAGAAACTACTTCGTTCAATTCATCTTCTAAATGACTTAATTGAGAAATTTCCATTGTTTTCTCACTTAGATTCTTAGAAGTATATTTGATTTTTAATTGAGAGATTTTTACTTTCAATTCCTTTGCTTCTTTAAGCTCATCTTTGATTTGACCTGAGATTTTAATGAATCTTGGAATAGATTTCTTGGTAGAATTAATGTAACTAATTCTTTCTTCTAAATGGCTTATCATTTCTTCTAATTCATTTGCTTTTTCTTGAGAAAATTTCTCTTTCAATTTTTTAATGCTATCTTCCAATTTCTCACATTTGTCCTCTAATACATCCTTTTCTTTTTCTAAGTCTAGAAGAGCATCAAAAGTTTGTGAGGTTTTCTCATATATTCTACGTTTCTCTCTCAAATCCATTTCTTTTTTCTTTGAATCGTTAAGTGAGCTAGTAATTCCCACTAATTTTTGTTTTACTTCTTTCTTTTCTTTACAAAACTGAGATTTTTCTTCAGTTAATTCAGCGCAAAGTTTAGTAAGAGTTTCAACAGATAGGTTCTGCTTGCAGGTCGGACAAGTTTCTTCACCTTGTAATTTATTTAAATGATTTAGATCTTCTTTTATTCTATTGATATTCATCTCAAGCAAAGATTTCTTGTTTTTATGTTGAGAAGTGATTTCATCTAATTCTATGATTTCTTTTTCTAAATTTCCTATTTGTACATTAAATTCAATCTTTGAATATTCTTGGAGTGTATTTTTCCAATCATCACCAGCTTCTTTTGATAGAAAGAGACGGTTTTTAACAATTCTTGACTGATATCTACTCGCTGATTCCTCCTGAGCTTTCCATTTTGTATCGTTCACAGAAATTTTATTTAGCAATTCATTACTCTTCTTCATTTCTTTCTTATGAATTTGTAATTCCTGTTTAGAATCCTCAATGATATTAGGTATTTTTTCTTGCCATTTAGAAACATTTAATCCCAATTCAGATATCTCATCTGAAATTTCTTTAACATCTTTATTCAATTGTTGTTGCTTTTCATTTGTCGAATGAAGAAGCGTTGCTAAATTTCTCTCGAGATGCTTTATTGTCTCGAGATTAACAGATAACTCCTTCTCTTCATTTCGTGTTTTATCTAAAGATAACTTGGTTTTTTCTAAATTATTTTCATTTGAATTCAAGAATTTATTAAATGAAGATAATGTTATCTTGAGTGACTCAGTATTGGTCTTTGTACTCAATCGTATCATATTTGAATTGATTTCCGTTTCTAGCGAATTAATTTCCTCTTCAATAGATCCTTTTATCCCTTCTAACGTTCTATATTCTTCTACTGCACTACCAATTTCATTATACATGTGGTCTAAATCTTTGTAAGTTTTATTCAAATCAATTAGTTGAAATTTCTCGTTTTTTAGTTGTTTCTTCTTCTCAGTAATTTGAGCTTCAATGGAAGGGAGTGATTTTACGTCTTCTCGTAAGTCCTCAGATCGTCCTTGTAGGATAGTAATTTGTGTATTGATAATTTTATCAACTTTTGAAAGGTTTTGCCACGCTTTTTCATATCGGTCAATTTGAAAAAGTCGATCAAAAAGCTTTTTTCTCTCCGATTCCTTTGATGTCACAATTTTTCCTATTTCACCTTGGGAAGCATAAACTGCACTTATGAATGTTGTAGCATCAATATCAAGTATTTCTTCAATTTTAGCTCTTACAGCATTTCTTCCCTCTGCAATAGTTTCATTAATTGTTTCGTTTTGAAGTACTTGTGATTGAGTTGCTCTATCTATATCCTTTCTCGTAATTTCATCTACTAAACGATAGTCCTCACCATTAACTGAAAATCTAGTTATTATTCTACCTTGTCTCTCACCATATCGAATCATATCAACCAATCGTCTACCAGGAACTGTTTCACCAAAAATAGATAGGAAAATACTCTCAAGAATAGTACTTTTTCCTGCACCATTTTCCCCTAGTAGAACATTATTGCCTAAAGAGAAAATAATTTCTTCTGAAACGTAGGTCTTGATATTTTCAAGATTTATTTTTGTAATCTGGAATTTTTTCATCATTTCTCCCCCTCAGCTATAAATTTAGATAATGCAGATTGTTTTGTATTCTTTTTCGTTGATAGTGCTGCTTTTGGTTCTTTAATTTCAACTCGTTCTTTTATATGCTTATTTTCAGCAATTTCTTTAGTTGGTTTCAAATTTGCTTTTTTGATATTTTTTGTTTTTTCTGGTTTAGCATTTTCTTTATGTTTAAATTCATTAACGATTATTTTTGTAGAAACATCACCAATTAAATCGTAAATTGCCAGAATTTCATCTGCTTTTTCTGAAGAAATGGATTTTTGTCCTAAGATTTTAACAGTTTCATTTGCTAATTCGATCCAACTATTTACTGATTTCTTTTTTAAGCTATATGAAGTTCCAAGGATTTCAGCCAATGCTGCATCAGAGGTTAAACCATGTACTGCAGATGGTAATTCCTTATGAGTAAAATTCTGAGTAATTATTATATATAGTGCTTCTGAATTTTTATTTGAAGGCAAATCTATTAAATTAATTAACTTTTTTTTACCCAAAGCAATTCTTCCGGAAAAATCATATCGAATGATAGCTCCTTTTTTATCATGTTTTTTCATGAAGGCATTTGCTTTTGAATGAATTTCTTCTATTGGTGTATTATCCTCAAATTCTAATTTGAAACGACCTTTAGGTCTAACAGCAAATTCCTTTCGATCAACTTTTGATAACCACTCGTTATTTTCAAAATTAATATTTATACTATAATAGCCAGATTTTTGGAAGTAGCCATCTAGTTCAGGCTTTCCCCAATCATTCAGACTCGTTTGCTCTGTTGATCCAGGACAATAAAGGTTATTTTCTTTGTCACTCCATGGTTTATGATAATGACCCAGAGCAATATAATTAAACCCAATACTAGCCAACTCATAACCCGTCATGTCATATACATTGTCATTCACTTGTCCTTGAACATAACCGTGTAGAGCTAATATATTGAATTTGTTTTTATTTAGTGGATTATTCCTAAGCACTTCCTCAACAACGAGTCCAGTTGATTTTCCATATTCACCAATTCCTGTAATGGTAATATTCTCATTTACTTCAATTGTTTCATCTTTTATGTATATTAGATAACCTAAGTCCTCTAAGAGGTTAAGAATAGTTCCTCCAAATCTTTGGGATTGCGCTTTTGATGCATCGTGATTTCCACGTATAACATAGAATGGTATTTTTTCTTTTTTTAATTTCGAAAGAATTTTTACTGCTTGACATAATGCACCTGGGTTTGGTTTGAAATTGTGAAATAAATCACCACAATGTATCACAAATAACGGTTTTTCTTCAATGATTAAATTTACACAATCATTTGCTGCTATAAAGAAATCTTGCCAACGCTCTTTTTTCTGGTATTGAAAGTAATCTAAGTGCCAATCTGCAGTATGGCAAAACTTTACTTTCTCAGTATTTTTGGAATTAATTCTTCCTTCACCTACATTGATTCATTATTCATCATCTAATGATGACTCTTTGTTTAAGTTCTCCACTGTTAATCTAGCTCAAAATCATCATCATAGTTTTGAGGTTTAGTTGATGTGTTCTTTTGGTTTTTTATCGCGCTTTTCCATGATTCTGTAATAGGTACGCCTTTACCTCCGAGTTTACCTTCAAACTTTGCGATTTTTACAAGAGCTGGAATTGGTAAACTTGGTCCAACAACAACTGCTTCTCCTACATTGAGTGATGGTAAATCATTCAGTAGATCATCACTTAAACTCTCACTCGAGCGTAAAATTTGTTGCTGATCATAAGGGTTAACAATTCTTAGAATAATTTGGGTATTACATTGTGATAAAACATCACTATCGAGTCTTCCAGGTCTTTGAGAGATTAATCCTAATCCCACACCAAATTTTCTCCCTTCTGCCCCAATTTGCTTCAAAGCTTGTGAAGATCGCCCTGACTGTGGTATGAAATTATGTGCTTCCTCAATTACCATTAGTACTGCACATGGTAATTTTGATTTTGTATCTTCATTTCTTGCTTTTGCTCTTCCGGCAGTAAATATTTTCCTGGCTAGTAAATCTACTATTGTTTGTTGAGTTCTAGTTCCAAGACCTGAAAGTGTGATAATACTAATTTGATTTGGTTTTACTAATGAAGGTCCACTTGAATTATAAATCGGTAATTCTGAACTCTTAGTTAAGACATCTTTTGCTGGAGCTAAATCTATTCTTGAGAATAAACCGTATTTGGAGTTCTCGAGTCGATTTGCTTCTTTTTTCTTCTCCCCCTCTCGCAAATCTTTAATAATAGCATCTATTTTTTCCTTTAAATCATCTAAATCCCAATCACGATTACTTTGTTGTAATTGCCAATAAGCTCTACTAAATAGATCCCTTTGAATGGTTGCTTTCTCAGGGATCTCTAAAAGAGATAGTAATTCATTATGTCTAAAGTTTCTTAGTTTGAAAGCTATTCTTTGTCTACCTACAGTTCGTTTTGCAGAAAAGACAACCACATCACCAATAATTTTTTTATTCTTAGCAAATGGAACGTAATCCTCGTGAGGATCAACAATTACTATAGATCCACCTAATTCATTGACTATTCTCGAGACAATAATTGCTACACTGTAAGATTTACCAGCGCCGGTAATAGCTAAAACGGCAAAGTGTTTTGATACCAATTCATCAATATTCAATTTAACTGGTACATCAGGATGAGATCGAAGATTTCCAACAGTGATGTGTCCATTACCAAATATTTTAGCTAGAATTTCACGAGGTGCACGATAAATTTTTGCACCTGGATAAGGTGGAAAGCGTGGAGAGATAATTCTATTATTTTTTTCTTCTAAAAAACCAAGAATTCTTGCAGTGGCCCCCAAGCGTTCACCATCTTCAAGTCTTCCCAATAGAAGGAGTTTATCAATAGATTCTGGCGATTTGATAAGACTTTCAATCAGATTCTCGTTTGAGAGAGCAATTTTTGATATCATTGCAATAACTGGTTGAGGAATAATTTCTTTTGGATAATCAATAACTACAAATTCACCCATTTCAAGAGGTGCGCTTCGAGCGATTTTAGGATCTACCACAAGAGTAACCTCACTTGGAGTTGATACACCAACAATAGTGGCTACGGGTTTGTTATTATTCCCTCGAGATGAATTTAGTTTAGACACTTTAGTAAACACTCTCTTCTATTCTAAATGATGGCAGTACATATGTTCTAATAATCTTTTGTAATATCAATGGTTCTATTTACATGAATGAATATCCAGCCAATATTCCGCTGCCAGATATTAATGAAAGACTGATTAGAACAATTCCTTTGACAACGGTTTTTTTCCCACCACGTTCATCCCAACCTGTTGCCCATTGAATTGCTCCAACTATTGCTAAAATAACACCAATAGCAAAACAAATAGCTATCAAAAAAGCAATAGCATTGCTAAAAATTGTTTGAAAGTGATTTGGAATGTCTTCTAAGCTTTCCATTAGGTTATTTACTTCTACATAATATTTGGGAGCTTGAGAGAACATATCTTATCAAAAATAAGTAGATATTAGGAAATAAAAACACCTAAGTTTTCATTTGAAACCTATAATCCATTTTTTACAAATGCACCTAATAGAACTAACGCAACAGTAGTAATTACAATTATTACACTCGTTGATGTAACTAATTGCCAATTTTTCATTTTTTCTGCTTTTGAAGTATGAATAATATAAAATGTATAAATCCAAACGACATACTGTATTAAAAATACCCAATATAGAGAATTAAATCCTACAAATGCTAAGAAGATACTTTTGTAAATATCAAAATTCTTGACATATGAGATTATAATAATAGTAATCCAAACTACAACAATTACTATAGTAATACAAATACGAATTATTGAATTTGCAGAATCTAATGGGAAAGGTAAAGAGAGTAATGCAAATAATAGACCTAAATCTTGATCTCGAGTAACATGAACACCTAATACACCTTGAATATACAAAAGAGGATCATTAAGAAATGGTATACTAAAGAGTGTAATTGTTACAAATAAAACAACAATTTTAGTAAAAAGGTTGGAGAAATTGCGTTCATGAACATCATTTTTTAGAAAGAATGGTACAAGAATTAGTGCTATTGGCTTAGTTAAAATAGCCAATGAAAGAAAGATTCCTTCGAAGAAATAAATTTTTTCTTCATTAAAAATACAAGCTAGCAAAATGAAAACAAACATTAGTGAATCAAATTTCCCATGCATTGCTCCAGTCATAAGTACCATTGGTGTAAGAAACCAAACAGCTATTGGTATTTTCAGTCGCCAAACATTATTCACTCTTTTTTGAAGTATGATGTATAATAGAGCTATCACTTGTAAATCAAATAAAAGTATAAGACCCTTTGTTATTCCAAAAAACCAAGTTTCAGGAAAGATTATGAGAATTAATGAACTGACGTACATCCACAGGGGAAAATAAGCATAAAAGTGTTTTATGCCTTCTACTTGAAAACTTTCTAAAGTAGTTTGATAAGGATTTTCACCATTCAAGAACAATTTTGCTGCAGCCTTCCAGACAAAAATATCTGTGGAAGTAAAATTCCAAAGTAAAATTCTAGCAATTATTCCTGCGAGAATGATAATACCAAATACTATCCATGAGGAATTATTTGGAGAGAAAAACTCTCTAATCTTTGGAAATTTTGATTCTGTAATCAATCGTTCTTCGTACATTGTATTTACCCGCGATAAAGTAAAATTGAGAGTATTTTAACTACTATAAATCCACACTTTTGTTTGTTAAAACATAAATTTAAGAAATTTTCCATGAAAAAATGAAAAGATGAAAGTAAAATTCAGTGTAATAATGAACTTTCTTTCTAGAGTGTTTTTTCTACCTCTTTCTGATATCGTTCTGATTTATCGCCGAATTTTCTCTCTGTTTTTGATATTAATCTTTGAATATTTTCTCTATGGCTCCATATAATGAATAATCCTGCTACAAATCCACTTACAGTTAATGGAATACATGTTATTAAATCCAATCCCATTATAAAATAGGTTTCAAGAAAGATGAAAATTGCAGATAAAGGCATTGTGATAATATTTGCTAAAGAAGTATACTTTGTTGTAAAAACAACGAGAAACCAAACAATTACCAAAACCAATGCAGTAACAGGAACAAAGTTAATGAATACTCCTGCAGTTGTTGCCATTCCTTTTCCACCTTGGAATTTCAGAAAAATTGGCCAATTATGACCCACTACAGCCATTAATCCTGCAATTACTACTATAGCTTGTGGTATTGGTTCTGTAAAACCCATTGTATAAACAAATTTTGTTTCTGGTTGAGTAACTATTACAGCGTAGTGTATTATTAACCGTGCAGCCCAAGCTACTACACCCCCTTTTACCACTATATCAACCACTAGAGTCATAATTGCAGACCCTGTGCCCAATATTCGATAAACATTTGAAAATCCAGTATTCCCGCTCCCGAAATCTCGTATATCTATTTTTTTCAACAATTTTCCTAAAACATATCCTGTTGGGAAACTACCAATTAGATAGCTTCCAATAATAACCATTAGATATATTGCCCAATCTGGTAGTGCCATTTTAACTTCTTCCTGCTGTGTTTTCCTATTTTTTCCTCTTTTTTAAGGATTCTCCTCTTTCTCAATCTTTGCTCACCTAATTAAATAGCTAAAGTATATTGAGCCAGGACCTAAATGGCTTCCAACAACAGGTCCAATTAATTCGATGAATTGTGTTGTGCAGCCAAATTCATTTTCAATTTTCATACTCAAAATTTCTGCCTCATTGTGTATGTTTCCATGAGCAAGAGCAATAATTGAATTGCTATCTAATCCTTCTTCTTTTAGATATTCGATCATCCATTCTATTGCATTTTCTCTTCCTTGCACTGTCGTAAGGCTGGAAGTTTCTCCTTCTTGTACAGTTAAAATTGGTATCCTATTTAGGAGAGTTCCTACAAGCCCTTTTGCACGACCTATTCTTCCACCTTTAATTAGATATTTTAGTGTGCTTGGATAACCAATAACATTTACTTTTTCAATTGCATATTCTACGAGCCTACAAATTTCTTCAATTTCCATCCCTTGATTAGCAGCCCAAGCTGCTTGCAAAACAATTAGAGCTAAGGATGCTCCAGTAGTTTTCGCATCATAAATTCTAATATCAATAATTGGAAACATTTTTTTGGCATTTTCTGCGGATTTTATTGTTTCGCTCATCAAACTTGAAATATGTATTGAAATAACTCTTTCAGCTTCATAAGCTGCATCTTCATAAGCTTGATAGAAGTCTAAGGTAGAAGGTGGTGAAGTAGAAGGAGTTTTCTTCAAAAAAGGCATTTTATTATAGAACTCTTTTGAGTTCAAATCTACTCCTGCGGTAAAAACTTCCTCGTCCATATAAACTTTTAAAGGTACAATTATTATCCCCAATTCTTTTGCCAAAGCTTCAGGTAAATCACATGTACTATCTGTTATAATTTTAACTTTTGGCAATTCCTTTGTACCTCTGTATTTCAATCTCATTTATTGTTCAATGAGCTTTGACTACTTTGAACATAAGAAAATAAAAGAGTTATTCCCTCAAAGGAGGAAATAATTGATTTGTTGATTTTTACGTGCAGTTTGCTAAATTATGCTGCTTCTTCTACAAACAAAAATTCTCTATGTTGCTTGGACATATCATCGATTTTTAGTCGAGATATTGCACCGAATTGTTTGCAGTGTTTAATTGTATTCTTTGGATCATTTGTATGAATATGAACTCTTATCATATCAGCATTTTTTGCTACTACTAATGAACCACCAAATTCAGCAAGCATTTCTCTGGCAGATTTAGCAGTTAAGTCTTCAGATTCAATAATGAATTCTGTACAGAATTGATATTCATCATCTACTTCTGTGTCTCGAACAACTACTTCTATTTCTTCAGTTGCTTCATTTGTGACAGTTATGTCTTCATTTCTGAATACTTTTAGCCATCCTTCCATAATATAAACGAAACCTTGCCCGCCAGCATCAACAACGCCTGCTTTTTTAAGTACAGGTAGAAGATCAGGGGTCTTCTCAAGAGTTCCTTGTGCAGCCTCATAAGAGGTATTTAGCATTTCAATAAAACCAGATCCATTTTTAGCTGCTAGATTAGCTGCTTCTGCTGATTTTCGTATTACAGTTAAAATTGTTCCCTCTTGGGGATTTAAAACTGCTTCATATGCTTTTGCTGCACCATCAACAAAAGCTTGTGAGAATTCTTCTGGTCCTATGTTCTCAAAATTATTCATCGAATTACTAAAACCACCGAAAAATTGTGATAAAATCACACCGGAATTACCGGTCGCGCCCATAAATGATCCTCTAGCAATTAGTGATGCTGTTTCTGCAATTGAACTTGAATCAGTGCCATCTAATTCTTCGATTATTGCTTCTACAGTTAGGTACATATTTGCACCAGTGTCACCATCTGCAACTGGGAAAACATTTATTGCATTGAGATGTCTTCGATATTTTTTCAGCAAATTCGCGGATGCTCGCATCATATTTGATAACGTCTCACCAGAGAATAGTTGAAGTGTTGCCATTTTTTTCTGTCTCCTGTTTAATTTTGTAAAATATACAAGTATAAACAATTTCTATGCTTATTTTAACTAGCAGACATTTAAACATTTCTTTTATGACTAAAAAATACTACGAAACGGTTGTCATCTTAACGAAAAACGCACAAGGCACCACGTTTTATTGTTTTTTAAGAATTTATTTGTAAGGAATTGAAGCAATTCGTTTAAAAGAATGCGATTTTCGTAGATGAATTAAACCCACATGTTTTTGCAGAATGGCGATTTAAATAAATTCTAATTTTAACAATTAATTAAAGACCGAATAAAATAACAATCAATATTTATTTCAAAGGGTCAAAAAAAATCTTTGGTCAAAAATCTTTATTACTTCAGAGGACTTCATCTTGAAAAGAAATCGAGTTGTAAAAATGAAAATTGGTGCACATGTATCTATTTCTGGATCAATTGAGTTATCAGTTGATAGAGCTTTAGAAATCGGATGTGATACATTCCAAATTTTTACAAGAAGTCCTCGCAGGTGGTTATCTAAAGAATTACAAAACGATAAAATTGAGAAGTTTAGATTCAAACTCAAAAATTCATCACTAGGTCCTGTGTTTTCTCATATCCCTTATCTTGCTAATCTTGCAAGTTTAGATCATGAAATATGGAAAAAATCTCTTAAAATGATGACTGAAGAGCTTAATAGATGTGATAAATTGGATATTCCCTATATTGTAACACATTTAGGAAGCGCAAAAAGAGCAGGGAAAGAATTAGGTATTACTAGATTAATTTCATCAATAAACCTCATTTTTGAGGATTATAGTGGTAAAACAAAAATTCTTCTGGAGAATACAGCCGGCAAAGGAAATAAATTAGGTACTAATATTGAAGAAATTTGTCAAATCTTATTACAAATCAATAAATTTGATTCTATTGGGCTATGTTTTGATACCTGCCATGCATTTGCCTCAGGATATGATCTACGGAAAGAGAAAGTAGTTAACAATCTTGTTTCTGAGATTCATGATTTAGTGGGAATTAAGAAACTAGTGTGTATTCATAGTAATGATTCTCTCTTTGATTTAGGAGAAGGTAGAGATCGACATGAACATCTTGGTTTAGGAAAAATCGGTGATTTAGGATTTCATAATCTTATTAAAAATAAAAAATTGAACAAAGTTCCTTTCATATGTGAAACGCCAGTTGATAGTGAACGAGATGGTAAAGAAAATATAAGATATTTAAGAGATTTAGAGAGGAAATGCAGAAAGTGAACTTTCTTAATTATTTTTATTCATTTATATCAAAACTCTGAGATTTTTCTCGTAAAAAGACAACTCTAGACAGAGCTGTCCAAGCTTCCAAATGAAATCTTGAAATAGCTAATTTATTTAAAGAAAGACTATCTATTCTTTTTGAGAAAGAACCATGTGGAAATGCTCCAATAATTATTCCTAGATTTAAACTCGAAATTTCTTTAAAGTAAGTTTCTAAATTTATTTGTTCACCATTAAAGGTAAAAAGCAGTCGTTGGGTCATTGGAATGTCTTCTATTTCTTTTTCAATAGTTGTATCTACTAAAATTTTCATTAATATTTTTTCTTTACTCTCTATTAGACCATTTACCAAAAGCTGTTCCATTAATCCTATAAATCGAGGGTAATGTTTTGGAAGTCGTGTTTCTGGATTGATTTCAATTACCAGACCATTATAAGTATGTACAAGAATTCTTATTTCATTTGAGTATTCTTGAACTAATGGTGTACCTAATAGATTTAACAAACAAAAGTGTAAAATATCAGGTCTCCCTCTTTTATTTGAATCTTTCAATTTTGTCATCGCTTTATGATGATATGAAGAATCTAAAATCATTGAATGTGGTAATTTACCTCTCTTTTTTGCGGTTTTCTTAATTGCATCAAGATAAACTATTTTCTTTGGTATCAATTCCAATGCTGAATCAGCTATAATAAAGACTGTTTTTGACAAATGGTTCTACTATCCTTTTTGCTTTAAATAATCAAGTATCAATCAAAAATAATTAATACACTAGATTTATTTCTATTATCTATATAAAAAACATTATCTAAGAAATTTTCATAGAAAGTTTTGTATAAAATGATTTGTATAATATATCTAGGAGAATAAATTAATGTCAAAAAAAGGTAAAAAAGGCAAAGTAAAGAAAATTGTTTGTAAAAAATGTGGTGAAACATGGTTACCTGATGAAGTGCCAACAAATAAAGAGTGGACTAAAATGGCACCAATGCCTGATTCTGAAGGTAGGGTTACTATAATGCAAATGGCCACTTGGAGCTGTCCAAGTTGTGGTAAAACTAAGATGGGTCTCAAAGGAAAATATAAAGATGAAGGAACAACAGGACCTTCTAAGAAAGATAAATTGATTGAATATATTGAGAATTCTGGCGAGAAGATTGCTTTAGCGGATATCGCAGCGGAATTATCATTCTCTGTTGATAGCGTTGAGAAAGCATTGCAAGCGTTTATCAAAAGAAAAGCCATTTCTGGTAAAATAGAAAATGACTCTTTTATCAAAGAGTAGTGCTAAAGATTTCCAGATATTTTGTAGAATGTCAAAAGTAGCTGATCTCAATGGGTATTACTAAGAATAAGGAATTAATTGAAAGTGCAATTAAAAGTCTTAAAGACTTAACTCCTGAAGAAAACATAAAGATTACCCATGTCTGTGGAACACATGAAATGACCGCATCGAGATTCGGGATTAGATCCATTATTCCAGAAAACATTGATTTAATTCCGGGTCCGGGTTGTCCAGTTTGTGTTTGTCCATCTTATGAAATAGATTACGCTATACAACTCGCTAAACAGGGCAAAATAATTACCACCTTTGGTGATATGTTTAAAGTACCTGCTTCAAGGCAAAGTTTATCTGAAATGAAACGATTGGGTGCGGATATTAGAGTAGTTTATTCACCACTTGATTCAATTGAAATAGCAAAAAGAAATCCTAGCAAAGATGTGATATTTTTTGCAATTGGTTTTGAAACAAGCGCTCCAATGACTGGAGCTGCATTGTTATCCGCTCCACCTGAAAACTTCTTTGTATTATCTGCGCATAGACTAACTGTTCCAGCAATGGAGCTTTTGCTTAAATCTGAAAAGAAAAAAACTCAAGGTTTCATTTGTCCAGGGCATGTATCAGTTATGATAGGTACAGATGCATATACACCATTTAGTAAAAAATACAATATGCCATGTGTAATAACTGGTTTTGAAGCAATTGATATGTTAATTGGATTAGTCCAAATAATGAAAATGATTCAAAATAAAGAGCCAAAAATAATTAACGAATATCAAAGGGTAGTAAAACCAGAAGGTAATACAAAAGCTTTACAGATTCTTAAAGAAGCATTTGAAATTGTTGATTCGTCTTGGAGAGGTATAGGAATAGTAAAGAAAAGTGGACTTGCTATTTCTTCTCAACTTGAAAATCATGATGCAAAGAAAGTTTTTGATATTGTAATTAATGAAACTGTAGATGTTCAACCAGGTTGTAAGTGCCCTGAAGTGATGTTGGGCAATATGCTTCCAAATGAGTGTAAATTATTTCAGAAAAAATGCAGACCAGATAATCCCATAGGTCCTTGTATGGTTTCGCATGAAGGAACATGTGCAATATTCTCAAGATATGGTTCTACAGATATGTTGAAAAATCTAAAATAGTTTTTATTTTTTAAAAAACTTAACCTAAAAGATTTTTTCAGAAATCTGTAAATCTTGTTCAAGCTGAATATAAAAGTTTAATTATCCTAATATCACTTTCAAATTCGTTGGAAATGACGTATAATTTTTCACTCCCATTTAATGAATTGGTTCCAGAGGATATTTTTTTAGCTGTTATCTCAGCTGCTTTTGGATTTTATCTCTTAATTATTTTACTTATATTAAAACAAACGAAGTTTCCAGCATGGGTAATTAGAAAAGTAGGACATATTTTTGGAGGAACATATATTGCTTTTATAGCATTCCAATTTAATTCTCTTACAGGAATACTCTTTACTGTTTGTCTTTTTCTAGTTTTGCTTGTAGTATTCATTATTTTTTCAAAAGGAAAGCTCCTTACTGAATATTTCATATTTAATTTTAGAGAGAATGAAAATGATTACACTTTTATGATCAATACAATTACTACAATGTTAGTGCTGTTTGGGTTACTATTAGTATTCTATAATTATCCTGCTGCATTTGTTACTAGTGCATTGGTTATTTCATGGGGAGATACTTTTGGTGAAGTAATTGGCAAAACGCTTCCATTCGTTAAATATAGAATTTTTTGTGAAAAATCGATTTCTGGGACATTGGGAGTGTTTGTATTCAGCTTTATTTCATTTCTTACATCAGCAATCATTTTTGAAATACCATTATCAAATGGTTGGCTATGGATTTCGATGCTTGGAAGTTTGACATGTGCAGTAATTGAGTCAATAAGTTGGAAATGGTTTGACAATATTGTACTTCCACCTATAGGTGGTGTATTTATGTTATGGATAATTTTGCTTTAGATTATTTACATAGATACTAATTACCAACTAAAGCAATAAATTTTAAATTGATATATGGTTTTTTGAAAATATGAAATCTGAATATTCAATTATTTTAGTACTTGGTTTTGGCATAATTAGTGCTATTTTATGGTATTTCTTAAATCAAATACCAATTGATACAGCTAAAGAATATTCATTGTTCTTTTTCCTTATATTAACAATAGGTCTCATTACTTATCTGCTTCATGGCAAAGGAATATTAATATCACCCGAACAAAATTATTCAATGCAATTTTCAAGATCTGTCAGAAATGGAATAATATATCATCGAATGAAATTTAGATCTGAAAATCTAATCTCACAAAAAATAAGAGGTAAGAATAAATCACAAAAAGCAAAAGTACTTCCTTATAATTATAGTAGGAAGAGATATCGAGATTTAAATTAATCTTCTGAATCTAAGTGAGATTTATAATAAGCTAGTTCCTCACTAAGCAGTTGCTCAATAGCAAATCTCAAAACCTCACTTCTACTCCTAAATTTCTTATTCTTAGTAATTAATTCATCCACTTCTTCAAGTAGTAGATCGGGTAAACCTATTGAGATAGTTCTCATTAAATAACCTCGATATAACATAACACAAAATGTTTTTGAAACTTTTTATATCATATAAAATTTGAATACTTTCGGCTATCTCTTAATAGAATTTATATAGAATAGGCTGAGTATATTAAATTAGAACTTTAATTTGAAACCTAACGCGAAACCGAAACAACTATTATAAAAATAGATCAGAGCAATAAAAATGCAATTGGATTTATTTACAAAATAGTAATGTGTATTGATTTTCTTCAAAGTTCTACAAGTAAGCACTAAGTTTGTACCTTAAATAGTTTAATTAGGAAATACTTAGTAGAAACAAATGGTGAAATAATATGACACTAAATATGCCTTATGATGAAGTTGTCGAGAAAATTGTTGATGAGACAAAATTATCAAAAGAAGATGTAATTGAAAAGATAAATGAAAAAGTTAAGGAATTAGGCAGCCTAATAACTCCTGAAGGAGCGGCTCACATAATTGCTCGCGAATTGGAAATAAATCTATATGGTTCACAACCAATTCAGAAACCACAACCTACTGTCATTGCAGATCTTATTGACGGAATGAACAACGTAACTATAACAGCTCTAATTAGAAATATTTATGAGCCGAAAAATTTCTCAAGAAAAGATGGAACCCAAGGTGCTGTTCAAAATGTTCATCTAGTTGATAAATCAAGTTATTGTCGTTTAGTTCTTTGGGATGACCAAATTCGTCAATTTAAAGATATGAGTGCATCTCGAGGTGATTTCATTCGTATTTCGGGTTCTTTTGTCAAGGAAAGTAAATTTGATAGTATTAAGGAATTAAGTTTAAATTCTAGATCTGAGATTGACATTAATCCTAAAGATATTAAAAAAGAAGAATTTCCCGATTCTTTATTATCTTCAAAGAAAATTTCTTCGTTGAGTTTAGGACAAACAGATATTGAACTTATTGGTAAAATTACTGCAATAAGACTAGCCAGTACTTTTACAAAGAAAGATGGATCCGAGGGAAAAGTGGCATCGATTGAAATAGCTGATGAAACTGGTAAAATTAAAATTACACTGTGGGATACAGCAGCTAGTTCAACTGAAAATTTCAAAGAGGGAGATGTGCTTGAGATACAAGGTGGATATTCAAGACAAGGTTTGAATAATAATATTGAAATTCATTTGGGTAAAAATGGGTCTCTTCAAAAAAATATAAAGAAATCAATTGATGTGCCTAAAGATATTCTTGAAAGTGATTCAACTTTAAGTTCTTATAATAAAAGTGACAAAGGGAATAGCAAAGAAGTACGCTTATCCGATTTAGATGAAACAATGAAAAATATTTCAATAATCGCCCGAATTACAGGTATTAGTAACATTCGCGAATTTAGTCGAAGCGATGGAACAAACAGTATGGTAGGTTCTCTTTTAGTTAAAGATAATTCAGGACCAGGACGCGTAACGCTTTGGAATAGCATGACAGATTATATCAAAAAAGTTCAAATTGGAGATGCAATTCGAATTGAAGGTGCTTATGTAAAAATGGGTCTAAAGGGTGATCCTGAAGTTCATGTAGGAAGAAGTACTACTGTTGAAATTAATCCAGAATATTTGAAAGATGCATTGCCTGAACTTAAATTTGATTTTAAGGAAATTTCTTCACTTGAACCTCGTGAAAGAGATGTCAATGTTAGAGCTCTTGTAATGCGAGTTCAAGAAATTAGAACCTTTGCAAAGCATGATGGAAGCGAAGGAAGAGTTCTCAATATTGGAATTAGTGATAATTCTGGTTCAACTCGCTTAGTTGCATGGGATGATAAAGCTATTGAACTCGAACATATTGAAGAAATGTCCCCCATAGAAATCTTTCATGGTTATACTAAGGAAGGAAGTCAAGGGGTGGAAATTCATCTTGGCTCGTTATCTACAGTAAAAAAGGTTAATAAAATTGATTCATTGGATCCCACAAAAATAAAACAAACAGAAATGACAACCAATATCGCTTCTGCTGAAAGAGTTGATATGATAAATTTAGAAGAGGGCGGTCTCTCTGAAATAAGAGGTACTATTTTAAAAGTTTATGAAGGGAAAATGTATTACAATTCATGCCCAGAATGTAGAAAGAAAGTTACTGAAATGGATGATGGTAACTGGAATTGTGCAGAACATGGAAGTATTGAGACACAACATACTTTATTCGTTTCTATTGCATTGGATGATGGAACGGGTTGTGTCCGAGTAACATTTTTCAGAGATCTGGCAGAAAAACTACTAGATGTAAATGTCAAAAGTGTAATTGATGAAATTGAGCAAATTGGTATACAAACGCTGATTGTGAAATTTGAACAAAGAATTAAAGGACGTGAAATAATAGTTCGCGGAAAACCTAGAAAGAATAAATTTGATGACGGTATGGATTTAATTGCATCGGCATTCTTTGATATTGATCCTAAGAAAGAGATAGAATTAGCTAAAAGTTCGTTGAAAGCTTAATTCTCAACTCTCCTCTTTTTTTATGGGGGTTTTTATTCTTTAATTCGAATTTTCCTTATGTGTTTCAAGAGGAAATGAGAATGTTCGATTTTACAAAAAAAATTTCAAAAAAATATCTATTAATTGGAATGTCAATTTTGAACATTCTTATGGTAATTTCTTTAATTTTTTTCTTATTACTTAGTTCAGGATATTTAGAGAATATATATTATTTAATTGCATTTCCAATTGATTATCTATCAAATAATTATCTCGTATTAACGTTTTTCTTATTAATTGAGATATTAATTGTATTTTATAGTTGGTATTTTTATAAAGACAAAGGAAATCTCAAAGATGGTAATCAAGAGCCATTTTGTGAGTTTGAAAATGATTTGCAGGATCTAGAATCATCTAACACAGAGTCTACATTATTATTCAAAGAATGTGAATCAGAAGATCAAACATCATTAAACAATGAAATTTCCCCTATTGATGATGCAATTGATTCTGTACTTGCATCATTAAATTTCGATGAACAGATAGATATCAATAGATTGCCAAATAATGATGAAGAAGAATATGATTTCGAGCCAAGTCATTTTTCTTTGCAAGATGAAAAAAAAGAAATGCCTAAAGAATCAATTCCAAAAATCAACAACATAATTAATGTAATAGAAATTGAGGAGGAGGGAAAACAAAAAACAGGAGTTAATGATTACCAATTTGCTTTTTATCAAAATATTGTAAATGATAGGTGGTTATATGAAAAATCAATTGATCGTGATAGAGTTGGTTTTGATAGATATGCATTAGATGAAGCAAAAATTTCTTTAACAGATATTGAGAACTTAATCAATTCAGATATGCTTTACAAACAAATAATTCAGTTCCCAACTGGACCATTTGTTGTCTATTCTTCTAGACTAGATATTGAGAGGTTCATTATTAAAGAAACAATTAGAAGAATTATTAGGAAAATTAGATTTCGTTTTGTAAGCCGCAAATTTACATTTGCAAATTGGAAAGAATTTGGTTTAGCTAAAAAAATTTGGGAATTTGATTTTGAGATAGCTGAACCTAAAACTATTGGATGTATCTGGATAAGTAATGCATTTCTTGTATCTAAATCGGAAAGGAGTTCTATAACACCAGAGAAAAAGGATGAATTGAAAGCTGTAATAGCTGCTGCTACTCTAAAAATGAAAGATGAAGGAAAGGTATTGATTATCACCAATACCAAAGAAAACGCGAAAATAGTTAAGAAGTTTGCTAAAACCACAGGATGGGGACCGATTTCAGTACTTTATTTCGCAGATTCAAGTTTTAAAAGAAAAATCATAAAGTTAATAGATTGTATTACATAAAACGTCTCACTCTTACTTTCTTCAAAAAAATTAGGGTTTTTAAATTTCATTTCGGATTATTTATTGATAATTATTATTTATCGGGATTGTAGAAGACATGATTAATAAAACGAAATATCTAAGAGAAAACCAAGAAAGCATGAAAAAAAAATTCCCTGCAATCGATGAAGAAAGAAAGGTAGAAATTTTATGCCCATTTTCTAGAAAAGTGCTTAATTCTAGTAATTGTTTCAAATGCAAATATTGTCAAATTTATCAAGGCAAACATCAATCTAATCGAGTTTTAATATCTTTAATTTGTTTATTTAGTTATAATATTGGAAGTGGTGATGATGAGTCTTAATTCATTTCAATTTAAATATAATGAAAATAAATCCAAAAGGTTACAAGAAGAAAATCAAATATCAATTTGTTTTGCAACTTTTGATGATACAATTGGACCTATTAGTGCATACCAAAAAAATCTTGATGGAAGAACCGCAAGTGAGGTTGCAGTGAAAGTAATGATTGGATCTCTATCATTACATGCAGATGATAAACAAGAATTATGTGGAGAATCAATAATTCCTTTTAATAAAATTAATAAAATTGCTTTTTCATATCTCTTTACGATTCCAGCGCCAAAATTAAGAGGTGGGCAACGATCATGTTCTTTAATAGTACTTATGGACACAAAAGAACAACTCCAAATGTATCGAATTGCACCATTACTTTCGACACAATGTAAAAGAATTAGCCATCTAATTAAAGACAAATATGTTTTTGGTAAATCTCTGTCCAATATTGTCAAACAAAGAATTGATTCACTTCTTGATATTCAATCTTTTAAAATTGAAATTGAAGATGAAGAATTTTATGCGGCAAGGAAAATCACTATTTCGAAGTCTAAAACAAAGGGAAGCATGCAATTTTTAAGTAAAATAATAAAAAAAGATTTAGACAAAGCTATACTAGCAATTCTACTTGGAAAAACAGTTGTTGTAACAGGTGACGAGGTTATGACTGAAATTACAATTGCAAGTTTAGAAATTTTTTCTCCACATAAAGAACTAAGAAAAGTTTTTTGGACAAATCAGATTGTTGAAGCAGATATTATTGGAACAAAGAAAAATTTAGCTAAAGCATATGATGATGCTATTATTGTTGATTTATTTAAAGGAAAAGTTTCTGGTGGAGAATCTAATAAATTCTGTAAAGATTTGATTTTAGACCTTAGAAATTTAGATGAAAAACTAGTTGAAGAAAGAGTGAATGATAGAATAGGTGAAATCGTTACTAGTTCAACAATACTTGCTGAATTAGCAATGCGAAGAGAAGTAACTAAGAGTGAAATTAGTACCGTTGCACCACTATTCAATAGCGAAAAAATGAGTATAATTATTGTAATTGCAAAAAGCATGAATCCCATTTTTTCAAAACGAATTGATGCTTTAGCTCCACTTATTGCTAGAGAAGCAAGCACCTATGATGTTTTTGCATAACTAAAAAAATTTCAAATGCATTTCCAAAAAATAGAGGTGTTTAAAGTATTCTTTTTCAAAAATAAGATGAGTGGCATCCAATGAGTACAAATATACCAATAAGGAAGAGAAATAAAATTACAAGTATAGTTTTTCTTGGAATTTTCATTATTGCCTCAACAATTTTTCTATTTAGCATGGATTTCATAAGAGATCTATTTGGTCTTGAATCATCAAACTTGTCGATTGATTTAACAAAAATTATTATTTATTTTGGGATTTTTGCAGGTATAATTTTGTTTTTAATTTTTTCATTTTATATTACAAAAAAAGCACTTGTATGGTTACCATTTGATGGTGAATTTATTTCTTCAGATCTATTCATACAAAAGAAGAAATTCATACCCAAATTTAGAGCAACTATTTTTATTAGAGTGAAAGGATTGCCTAGAAGAAACATATCAAAATCAAATAGAGAGAACCAAATTTCTGAGAGTAATTATGATATTAAATTAGATATAGTTTCTAGTCTTGCAAAAGTATGTGATGAAGTTTCTTATTGGATAATCAAACATGACAATAGAGTAAATATCTTTTTCACACTTTCAAGTTGGAGTTGGTTTAAACAAGAAGCTTCTTTAGAGAAAGTTAAACAAAATGCACTTTCATTGGAAGCAGCATTCAAGAATATTTATCCATCAATTCAATTTCAAAATACATCATTTAAAGATATTCAACAATTTCTTTCGGTAATTGAGGGATGCCCATTTGGCTTAGAAGCTAAAGGAATTCCAGCAGAAAAGAATTCCCAAGTGCAAATTGATCGAATAATAAACACCTTCAACAATATGAATGAAAATGGTTTCTTTGTTGCTAGTTTTAGTGAAGTAATGAAAGGACGAGAAAAAAATCTTGGGTCTAAAAAACTTGGCTCCGATTTGGAGCTTAATGAACTATCATTAGATTATCAAGAAGCAAAAAAAATTGGACAAAGTATGTGTGGAATTTACGCATTTTCACATTCTGAAAATGGCATGTATACACTTCTTGCGGCATTACTTAGTATTTGGTCAGGTACACATACATTCAAAGTAAAGAAACTTGGTAATGCAACTTCAAAAAAAACATTTAATTTAATCAAGAAAATTAATCCGGAAAGATCCAATAGAATAAGTAACAAATCTCTAAGCTGCTTCATTCAACTGCCTGAAAAACCATTTTTAACAGAAGATACAGCTCAACCAGTATTTGAAATACCTAGCTACAAAGATAATTATAATGAGAACGAAATAGTTTTAGGAAATATTATTCAAAATGATAGAATATTGGATGAATTCTCAATTCCTTTAGAAAACTTTCACTATAATACAGAAATTGTTGGTATGATTGGAAGAGGCAAAACATACCTTACTGCAACAATAATTGAACAGATTCTTAACAAAGAAATCGGTTGTTTAATTTTTGATTTAAAGGGTGAATATGCAAGGCTGTTTGTAGAAGAAGATAATGTATTAGTTTATACTATTGGTTCTCCTGCGCCTTTAGGAATAAATCTATTTCAAATGAATTCTGAAAATGATGTACAGAACGTTTTAGCACTAATTAATGAAATGCTGATTATTGCCGGTACACCATTCAGCCCTACCATGTTAAATATATTTGAAACTGCTTTACAAAAAATTTCTAAATGTGAAAATCAAAATTTCGAGGAATTTATGTATTGTTTATACGAAAGTTCAAATGAATATACTAAGAACATGAGAACTTCATACTCAAGAGAATCGATTGATGCAATCTTAAACCGACTGAACTTTATTTTTGGTGGCATTAATTATGAAGTGTTTAGTTCTTTAAATAATACAATAGATTTCTCATATCTTGACGATGGAGGAAAAATAATAGTTGATTTGAGTGAATATCTTAGAAGAGGAGCAAACACAGCAGCTCTTTTTCTTGTTTGTAATTTGTTATTGCATTTATTATCTAAACATGCTTCTGTAAAAGGTATTACAAATAAGTTAAGGTATCTCGTTATTTTAGAAGAAGCAATGTATTTTATACCTAAAAGATTCAATCTTGAATCAACTGCGAGTCTAGGGTACTCCGAACAAAACTTCATTATGGGAAGGTCCTTAGGAATTGGAACTATATCTATTTATCAACTATGGGATAGTGTGAGCCCTGTTGTTCATGCAAATTCCATAACAAAAATCTTGTTTCGAGGAGAGGAGATTGAGAAGATAAAACCATCAATAACTCTAACAGAAGAACAATTTGAGTATTTACCATATCTTCCTGACAGGAACTTCATTCTAAAAACAAAATCGCTTTCAAGACCCGCTTTATTAAAAACAAAACCATTTACTCGAGTGCCTCTTCAAAATCAAGACTATATAAATTTAGCAAGTAAGAAATACATCAAATTAGGTTTTAATTCTAAAAATGTTTCAAAGAGTTTTATTGAAATTCGCGCGAATGTTTTCGGAAGTAAGAGTAATAATTCTGTTAGAAAGAAACCGGATAACAATTTTGAGCAAAATTCGAATAGAAAACAGTCTAGAAGAGATTTTAATCGATCAAAACTAATACATTTTAGGAAAGATGAAAGTGAAATCAATCCAAACTATTGGGAGAATTGTATTGTATCTTGTCCTGTGAGAATGGAGTATAAAGATAAACATTCAAATTGGATAAAAGAAAATGTTTGTAACAATGTTCATACAATAGCTAAACAAATTACTGCCGAATTGTTGAAGAGTAATGATTTATCTCCACTTGTGAAGATTTTTGAAAATAAACCAGAATATATAGCTAAAAAAATATTACAATCTTATCGAAAAAGAAATGAAAAAGAAAACTCAAAACTAATTGCCTTTTGTACAATGAATTTAATTTCGGATTTTTTAAGAGAAGAATTTAATTATAGTTATACTTGGAAAAATAAAATTATTAATGCAATTAAAATATATCTGGCAAATAAATCAATTTCAGATATTGTATTATCTTAAATAGGTAATCACTAATACTTTCGGTTAACCCCCCCTTTGAGAGGATTTTTTAACTAGGAATTAGTTAAACTGAATAAACGATACGAGTTCTTATAGTAAGGGTAGAATACAATGGATGATTTATTAGAAAAAGAATTGAGAAAACCATCTCTCATAAAAAATCCGAGGGTATTAGATTTAAAATATATACCCAAGAAACTTTTACATAGAGAAGAAGAACAAAAAATGCTAATCCAATATTTCAAACCGGTAATTGAAAAACCCGGGGAGTATTCTCAAAGAGTTTCCATTATTGGTGCTATTGGTACGGGTAAAACAGCAATAGCCTTAAAATTCGGTGAAATGATAAAAGTATATTCAACTCAAAAGAATCTAAATTTGGAATATGTTCACGTCAATTGTAGAAGAGCAAGATCAGCATTTCTAACACTTCTTGAAATTGTAAGGAAATTTAATCCACATATTCCTGTAAGAGGGTTTTCTCCAGAAGAAATCCTCAATATGCTGACAGAAATTCTAAATCGTAAAAAACTCTATCTTATCGTAACTTTGGATGAAATTGATTTTGTCATACGAAAAGATGGACCAAATTTGCTTTATGATCTAACAAGGTTGACAGATGATGAGTTAGATATGAAAGAAAGAGTATCAATAATTACAATTGTAAGAGATTTTGCTTTCAGAACAATGCTTGACGAAAGTACATTGAGTACTCTACGACAAAATACTATTTTCTTAAAAGCATATAATGAAGACCAATTAAGTGATATAATATCAGATAGAGTAGGAGAAGCATTTTATGAAGATTCAGTCTCAAATGATGCTATCAGTTTAATTGCCGATATTGCCTCAAAGAATGGTGATGCACGATTTGCAATTGAATTATTAGAACGTGCTGGAATGTATGCAGACCATAGACAATCACTAAAAGTTTTACCAGAACATGTAAGACATGCAAATGCATCTATTCATCCTGTAATTAGACAAGAAATTATAAAAGATTTAACAACTCAACAAAAACTAACTCTACTTGCTATTGCAGCAAAATTGAGAACAACTCAGAAAGCCTACTTAACAATGGGAGAATTAGAAGAAACTTACAAAGGATTATGTGAGGAATTCAATCTACCGATTCGTAGTCATACCCAAGTATGGGAATATATCCAATATTTACAAAATTGTGATGTTATTACAACAAGGCTTAGCAGTAAGGGGCAAAGAGGCCAAACAACCTTAATTAGTTTACCTGATGTTTCAGCTGAAATAATTGAAACTACTATTAGAGAACAATTTCATAAGAAAGGATAATATTTTTTTGGAGAATAAAGAATGCACGATCAACCCCTAAAAGATTATGAGGATATAAAAACTGAATTTAATGCTTCAGATAAAACAATAGAATATGCTATTGAAGAAATTTTATCCTCAAAAGGGAGAGTTGTAATTTTAAAAACACTTGCAGAAATGGAAGAACTAAACATCTCAGCGATTGCTAGAGTAGCAAATCTAAACCACGGCACTGCAACTCAACACCTAAATTTCTTAACAAAAGCTGGACTACTACAAGAAAAACGATTTGGGCGAATTAAGATTTTTCGATATCGTACAGAAAGCCTAAAAGCCAGATCACTAAAAAAACTATTTGAAATCTGGCAACAGGTTTGAACAACAACTATAATTGTATGTCAAGCGAAACGTTTGATTTTTTCTTGAAAAGCAAGAATGTTGAAGCTACAGTTAATGAAACTATACCAATTCCTAAGATAATTGTAGATGGTGTGATTGAAACAATAGTTTCTATTGAACCAATCAAAATGAAAATTAATGATTGCTCATTGCTTGAATCAACTTTGAATTTTATGTAAGTTTCAGTAGCTTTCAATTGATGACTTTGAGACACATTTTTATCATTTAAAAATAGACTCCAACCATCAATATTAGACCAATCATTTGATTTGTAAATAGAGATTTCAAGGTTATTATATGGAATTGAGTTAGTTTCTATTGTTACTTCAATAGAAATGCTACTTCTGCTTTTTACTATATCTAAAATCGGTTCAGGTTTAGGATTCTCCAAAAGGAGAATATCATTAGTGGAATTTTGATCATATACTAATCTCTCCCATGTAATTAATCCACCAAGAGATATTTTTGCAGTTATATTCCCATTACTTGTAAGGATTAAAGCCGATTTAGGTGTAAATCCATTTGGGATATTAACTTGCCATTTCTCTCCAATCGAAGGATATGTGATGTAGAAATTGAAGAATGTGGAATTCGTATTAGAATATAAATCTAAATGAATTGGTGAATCCAATATTACAGCTCTTGAAATGTTATATAATTCTACTAATATTACCTTTGAAGAAATCAGTAACTCTGTTTCATTCATAAAAACGAAACATGAAATATTCAATGTTGGATAAATATAATTTGAAGGTATCTGATAAAAAATTGTTACAGAACCGGTCTCATTAGTAATAGTTTGAAGCAAAAATTGATTATTTACTTCAAATTTAAGAGGTAATTGTTGTATTGGTATGGAAAGATTGTTTAGTGCAGTAGAATGAATTGAAATTGTTTCTCCAAGAATAGCTGATTGTGGGGTGTTAAGTATTAAATTAATTGATGGAAAAATAACTTCTATACAAATCAAATAAGTTACTGTGGCAAAATCTATTTTGTTACCAACAATAGTAAAATTATAGAATCCAGGTGAAACAATCTGATTGAGTGTTACAGCGTAAAAACCAGCTAAGTTTTGATTCATAGTTCCAGAACCGTATTTCCAACTATAAGTAACAGTAGCAAAATCAATTGTAACATTATCTTCAATATTCAGATAATCAACACACAATTCAATAGATTGTTGATATTCAATTTTAATAGTAGGTTCTAGAGAAGTAATTTTTGTAGGTTTGGAAACTATCTGAAACCAAGAAACACCAATTCCAATATTTTCACCTCTTTGCCAGAAAACTTGGATTGTATAATTATCTCTAGCAATTTCACTATTGAGATTTCTATATAAAATGAAAGCAGAACCACTTAGATTAGTGGTAGTAACATTTGAATAAACGATTTCTTCAGAATTCATTATTTGAATTTCCAGAATATCATTTGATATATCAGACTCAATATTAATTTGAAGTAAATCATTGTGAGTTATTTGTTGATTTGATAATACTACATCATTTATTCGATTAGTTGTAAGATAGAATATTTCAAATGAATTGCTGAAAATCGGAGCTTGAAAGTTGATTTCATTATGAGTAGCATTACTATTTGAAATTATATAGTGATATATTAAAGAGTCAATGATAATATTATCAACTAACCAATCATTTGATAACCATTTCTTATATGATAAAAAGGAAATATTAGTAGGTGCAAATATACTTTCGTTGCTATTTTCGATAAGTCGAGTTGTACCATAATCTAGAAAGGAAGGCTCAATCCTACTTTCAAAAGTATCCTTCCCAAAGATGTTGTATCTACAATTCCAAAAAATTTGGTTTGTTGAGACATATTCAATTTCAAATGTTATTGTTGATTGTTGTATAGGAGAAACAAGAGCATAACCAGTTCCTAAACTACCAGTTACAAGATTTGAATTTACTGTTAAACTAATGGAATTTGGAGTGATTTCATCGGTAAGTGATAAATCATCAATCATAAATTCCATCTGATATGATTCCTCACCCCAAGTTTGAACAGCAAAACTTCTTAATTGATCTGGTTCCTGATTAAATAACTCTAAACCTAAATCTGTTATGTTCAGAGAATAATTATTGATTTCACCATTAAATGAAGCATTATTTACTAAAAGATCTGCATAACCTCCAGGACCTGTAACATTTGAAAGTACGCTTGGATTTCCATTAAACCAAATGAAAATATAAATATCAAATTGAAAAAACAATCTTATACAAATATTCGAATCAAATGCTGTACCAAGGCTATTGCTTAGCAATGAATAAGATAAACTAAATATTACAGAATTGCCTTCCAAATTTATTGCTTCATCAAAACCCACTATTGTGGTATGATCGAGTGATTTTATATCAAAATACCAAGAACTATTACCTGAAATCACTTCTCCTTGTTTAGGAGAACTTTCTATAGTGACGTTCTCATCATAGTGAGAAGGAATAAAATCTGTCCACAATGTAGCCGTTGATTCAGCATTACCATTTATTATCTTTTCAGATCTTAAATTATCAAAAAGAAATTCTCCGTTAACATCCCAATCATGGCAATTATTTAGAGATAATGAATTTACCTCATTAGAGATTGAATTATTTAAAATGAAACCTCTCTCAATTGATGAATTCATAAGAGTTTTTTCACTCTTTTCAAGTGATGTTAAGGGTGATGGATTTGTGTGGTGATCTAATACTAATTCCTCTCTCAAATCTACTTTGCCATCATTTAAGCTTAAATTCAGATTAATTTTCAAAATAGGTTGAACACATAAAAATAATAGAACTATTATTGTTAAAAATTTGTTTCTTTTCATTTGAACATAACATCCATGATTGTAATTATCTCAATTCAAAAAAGCGTTGAATGGACTTTGCCTATTTGAATTACTGATAATCAGTTAAAAAAAAACTATAAAAACACCCTAAAATTGATTTTTCAGATAATTTGAACAATAAATGGGATATTTAATATTGACAGATACTTTGGATGTTATCACTTTTTAAATAGCTATAAAATAAAATAATAAACGGTGAATTAAATGACAATTGATTTCATTATTAATGGTAATAGAAATTTCAAAGATAACACTCTTATTACAGGATTTCATGGAATTGGAACAACAGGTTTCATTGGTGTAAAGTATATTGCTGATCAATTGCAAGCAGAAAAAATTGGTACGATTATAAGTGAATTTTTACCGCCTTTTATAACTACAAAGGATGGGAAACTTTCATTGCCATTTGAATTATATCAAAATGAGGAAAATGTTCTATTAATACCACAATTTCAACCGTATCGCCATGAGCATAGAGTTTTTGCAGAGAAACTGGTTGATTGGTCAATTCAATCTAAATTTAAAAATGCAATATTAATCGGAGGTTTAGATGCTAGATTAAAGAAAAACGAAGATGATAAAATAAGATTCGTAGCTACAACTGCTTTTCTTGAAAATACTCAACACGACTTGCCATTATTAGAAGATGGGTTATTTGTAACAGGACCTTTAGCACTCATATTAACATATTATGAAATTAACAATTTTCCTGCAATAGCTTTACTTCCATATGCAGAAAGTTCTAGAGCAGATCCTTCAGCAGCAGCAATTGCAATTAATAAAATAAATGAAATAGCTGATCTAAATGTCGATACTGCAAAACTCATTCAAGATGCAGAATTAATTGAAAAGAACCTTCAAGAAATTATTACTCAAACTAAGGAACAAACGGTTGAAAATAAGGAACACGGTACTAAAAAATTGTACATATAAAGTTTAAAGTAAAAACAAAATAATTCCTTTAGCCAACAAAAAAGAACAAATATAAGCTATGCTTGATAAAATTAGTATTTTTGGATTAAATTTTCCAAAACCAATATCAGAAATGAAATAGACTGAAGATTCAGATATCACATACAAAGAAATTGGTATCAAGCTCAAGGTACTTTGGGGGATACTTATTTCTTTAAACATTGCAATAAACGTAGCAAACAAAGGTGCTAAACCAGCAATAATTCCTAAGAATATGGAAGTTACAGACCCCAAAAATAGTAGTTTATATCTTTGGGCTTTTAGTATTGAATTTCTATTTTCAGTCAAAATATTATTTTTTTCGAGGTTCTCTGCAATTTCAATTAATTTTTCTCCTGACTCATAAGAACTAATTAAAGAAATTTTGGTTAATAATTTCCAAACTCTTGAAAGAGAGGGATCCGATGTATTATCAGCTATTTTTTGAAAAATATCTGAGCAAGTATAACCCATATTAATCATTTTCAACCAATTTTCTTTTTCATCAATTTCTCTTGGTAATTCTTTAATAGCTTTGAAAAGACTATTTTCTAAACTCCTGCCCAAAATAAGATTATTACCTATCGATTTAAGCAAATTTATTACTTCATTACCATTTAAAATCAGTTTCAATGACCTCCCATTAAATCTATCTTTCCAGTATTATAAATTTCAATAGCAATTAAATCAAATACAATAAATATCAATGGTAGGAACAATAGCAAATTCAAACTAATGTAACCCAAAAAGACTAGAAGCATTGATATCGTTAATGGAATAATAGTTGTTATTGAAAGAAATATACTTGTTTTACCTTCTAATTGCGAAAGATATGCTTCAAAGCTTTGTCTAATTCTCCATTGAGTTTCAAAACCAATCTTTCTATCAAAATCAATTCTGCCGTTATTTAATGGAATAATCACATTTAGGATAAATTCCCTAATTGTTTCAGAAGGTTGCTCATATGCAAATTCTTCAATAAGTAAATGAGGAGAATAACCAATATTTATTTTCTTAACTATTTCCTTAAGCATAGAAGAGATAATGGGATATGTTCCTAAAGCTAAGTATTCAATAACCATTGATAGAGATTTAGATGTTAACATAACCAATAGCATTTCTCTACATATAAAATCAGAAAATTGTTCTACGGCAATTTTTTTTAGCATGAAATTCTTTTTTATTTTCCTTAAAACCATTAAGAGTGAAGTCAAAAAGATAATTATTATAACCAGAATACCAAATATAATATCATAAAAAAATACTCCAAAACTAATTATTAATGACATGATTAAAGAAAACGTAACAATAGCACCATTCAAATTCCTTTTATCCACACCAAAGTACTCTTTGAAATAACTTTCAGGAATTTCTTCTAGAAGAAAGTTTGAATTAAACCTTTGAGAGAACTTGCTTTTCGAAATGTAGATAAGAGTCTTTTCAATCATAATTTCACGCACATTCAATATTTAGTATATTATTATTATAAAGAAACAATTTAAGCTACTACAATAAGTAACTTAAACATTCTAAGGTTTTATTATTTGATCGGTCAATTTAGATTCAAGTTTTTCGAAATAAGCCAATACATTCTCAGGAGAAAACATTAAATTTTCAATTAAATGTTCCAATATTGCAGAAATTTGAGCTAATTCTGCTTCAAATATGTCTCGTGTTAACTTTTTTGACTCGCGAATTTTTTTAACAATAGGTGTTTCAAAAAGATCGATTCTCCTTTCTAATACATTATTTTGATCTAACGCAAATATTTCTTCTAATTGTATTTCATCCAAGGAATTTGAAAATCTATTTGAAGAGAGAGATTCTTTAGAAACTTCAACAATTCGTTGAACATTTCGATTCATCCTCCATTCATCAAAAGTACTATGTGTTTCAATGAGTATATCCAATGACAATATACTAGTCAATGGTATTTCGTGTTGATTTATCCACCTAATTAACATCATCTCTACAGATCGTCCATGACAAGTTTGAATGCCAACCAATCCTGCACTAAGAGCTTCAAAAAGTGCTTTACTATGTTCAGCAGTTTGTATCTCACCAAGGTATACCCAATTCGGAGATCTATGTAAAAGCTTGATAATTTCTTCACTTTTTGAGCTATGATTTACTTTAGTATCAAAAGGAGAAACAGAATATCTCGTTTGAAATTTATTATATTTAGTTTGCTCTATACTTTCAATTACGTCTTCTACAGTAATCTTACGCCAATAATTCGGAGTTAAAAAGTCAATTGAATTTGCTAAAGTAGTTTTACCAGAACCAGGTTCACCAATCACGGTAAAATTGTTTCTTCTTCGCATTACAAATATTAAATATGCAGCAGATTGAAGGCTTAACATATCACAAGAAATCAATTCAGGTAAAGTCCATATTTTTTTTCTCAGTTTCCGTATATTCATACTCATTCCATCGGCAGCTAATGGAGGAATATCTATTGCAGCCCTAATGTGAAACTTTGAGGTCTTTAATTCAACTTTTAAAGAAGGGTTTAGATAATTGATTATAGCATCTCTCTCTAAACACAACCTTGTTTTTATTGATTCTAATTCCTTTGTATTTAAGAAAATGTTTGTTAAACATCGCCCATAATCTTGATGATCAATATACAAAGAAGTGCCAGGTTTATCCAGATATATTTCTTGAACTTTATCATCATTCAATAAAGGAAACAAACGCTCTAATCCAATTATCCTATAAACAAGCCAGTCACACAAAAAATCTCTTAATTTAGAGGATTCGAAATGTAATTTTTCCAAATAGTTCATAATCGATTTTCTTAAATAATTGATTAAGGGATCAAGTTTGATTACATCGGTATCTAAAACACCTTTTTCAGAAAGAAGCTGTTTCTCAATTCCATAACAAAGTGAATTATATTTTTTGATATCAAAAGTTACTTCTGTTTGATAGAATTGTTTTCTTGATTTATCTTTAAAAATAGTAATTTTATATGGAGATACTAAATATTTCTCAATTCGTTTCATCTAGTACACCCCAAAATAAAATTAAAATAGCATAGGAAAACGATATTCTTGTTCTTCTATATCTTCAATTTTTGGTGGAGATAATTCTTTCACTTTTTCCTTGAATATTTCTTTTAAGACTGTTCTATGGTGATCTCTAATAGAATATTCTGCTACATTGCAAATATTGGCTAGTGATTTTTGAGTTAAAATTTGCCTATGCCCTCCAACTTTCCCAATGATTCTATCTGCACAATAAACCACAGAAACAGCAAAAATATAGGGGTTTCTCCCTCCTCTTGTTTTCAAAGAGGTTTCGGCTAATATCTCTCGAGACAGTTGAAGAAGCTTTTGTTCATAAGCTAGTTTTTCTAATTCAATATTAGATAATCTTGGGTGAATGTCATTTTCCTCAACTATAGAGGATACTATTCTTTGTAAGTAGTCTTCACTCTTTCGAATTCTGAGAGAGATACCTAATTCTACAGGTAAATTTTGAGCAAGCTTCACAATAGATTTGCCACTTACACGATGTCCCAAATCTTTGAAAATTGAGATTATTTCACTGAGTCTTATTGGAGCATTAGATGCAGATTCACGAATTGAAACCATTAAACATAGTGCTACTAATACGATGTGATTTGAAATCTTCTCAATTTTATTTGCACTTTCAGCACTAACAACTACTTTGTAAAGATAAGCAGCACGTTTCTTAACACCATCAGATATATCTAGGAATGCAGCAACTCGATTCAAACTCATTAACGATCTATAATCAGTTTCATGATTGCCGATTTTTATACGGAGATTATATCTTCTCTTCAATTTTCTAAATTTGTATTGACCTTTTGAAGAAAGTGTAGTTCCTTTTCCATCATGAAAATAACCATCATTGTGATAACCAATATAGCTACCAAGTCCGTCTACAATATGAACTCTTTTTCCTGGAGCAAGCTCCTGATTCCAAGGTATTTGAGAACTTCCATTCTCTGTTAAGAAAGCAATACTATTCACTGCTCCACATTCAACACAAACGAATTCCCCTCTTGTCTGTACAAGAGTACCATTACAAACATTACAAATTCTGTCTTCTACCAAATCAGAACACCAAGACAAGAATTGTGATAAATAATCTTTTAGATTTTGAAGTTTAAAATGATGATAAATAGTATAGTTTATACTATACACATGATAACGATCTTGATTAAAAATACATGAATACCCTATAAAGTGGGGAAGGTCGCCGAAAGTATTCAAAATAGTTGTTGGGTCAGCAAAAAAAGTAGGTCATAGCATTTAGAATGCTCACCCAAATGCCTTTCCATCATTCCCAACAGACTAAAGTTGTTTCTAGATGGTTAATAATTTTATTATGTGATTTTAATTATTCAGCAATTCTATTTGTAGAATTCACCTTAAATAAACAGTTAAATGCATTTTTCCAAAAAAATTATTCAGTCGGTTATAAGAAATGTTTTTTAAATTAAAGGCAAAAAGCAAATAAAAACATTTCATGGATTCAATCCTTGTAATTTTTCAGATACATCTTGAAAAATATCTTGTGTAAAACCTAAGATATCAGTTACAATTGAAACTAAAAGTACAAAAGCAAACAATGCCAATCCAATTAGGATGCCTTCCTCAATTAAAGGAGATGCTTTTTTGTTTTTTGCGATTTTTCTTAGTCCAAGTAAATCTTTTTTCATAAAAAATTCCTCAAAATTAAATATTGTTTTACTATTAAAAACACCACATATATTATAAAAATTAATTTGATGCCCCGACCGGGATTTGAACCCGAGTCTACAACTCGAGAGGCTGTAATGATTGACCGAACTACACCATCGGGGCAAATTTAAACTAGGCGTTTTTTATTCAACGTTTTCTAGAATTTAATTTAAGAATAAATGAGTTTCTATTATTGTGTAAAAAAAAGTTGAATGGGATATTACAATTATTCTGATAATCTAGCTTCCCAATCAAGTATTTTTTCAGATAAACCGATCTTTTCTTTTGGAGGAAAATCGTTTTCACCCTTTCTGATAAAACTGTTTCCTATACGTCTAATTTCATAGAAAACTCTACTAAATGAAAAGCTGGTTTCAATTTGCTCTAATGCTTCAATAAGAGTCTCACCTACTTGTTTAAAATTAGTAGATTCATTCATTTTCTGAAATAAATCTATGAAAATTGGGTGTTGTGGACTTCCTGTATGTGAAGGTTGTATAGAGGGTTCCGATGCTTGTTGAGGTGCTTTGGCGGGAGGTTGCTCTTTCTTTGTAACTTGCTCCTTTTTAGAAGGTTTCTCTTTTGCCACAGGAGTGAATACTTTGGTAGATTGAGTTTTTGATATATTAGTAGATAAAACATCAAATTTCTTCGTTAAATCATTTAATTGTGAACTAATATTTGTAAAACCAGTACCAAGACCATCTATTGATGGTACAATTACTTCTATAGATTTTCTAATAGCAGCAATATTTGAATTCAATTCGTTTAATTGTTCAATCATTTTATTAAAAGTTGTGAGAAAAATATCATCTTCAGTAGACATTAAATCAACTCATATGTACTTAAAGTTAAGTTATTAGAATAAATAATATCTTTTGCTTTTTAAAATATTAGATTCTGACAGTAAAAATATCCAATTCTATAATATGTGAATATAAATTAAGCCCTATTAACCGACACTTTTTTATCGAAATAGCAAACATATGAATCATATCAGTGTATAATACGAAATACTTGTATTACAGAGGGCGAAACAATGGTTAATATGAAAAGTAAAGCATCTCCATTTGTGAAACATTTTGAAGCGAGAAAGGAAATATTGAATATTTGGATTAAAAAGATGGGCTATAAAAGAAATCCATTTCTTGGTTTTACTTTACCAAATCCAGAATTATTGGTAGAAATGCCAGATTTTCTTGAATCTCTAGTTGATATTATTGTTGCAAACGAAAGACCAGCTATTTTTTTAAGAGGACCAGTTGGAGTTGGGAAATCAACACACTTAATTCTAATTAGAAGAGATATTAAAGATTTACAAGATTTAAGTGGGAATTCGTTCAGAACAGCATATATAGATAGATCAGGTTTACATGCTAGACAATTCGCTAGGTTATGTGCTATAGGATTCAATGTTAAATTCAATAAAACAGATGACTCTGATGAAATAATGGATGCAGTTGGGAAAGACATAAAAATGAAATATTCAGAAGACCAAATAAGATCCGTACTTCTTGCAGAAGATATAAGTGAAAACCAACATGAAATCTTCAGTAAACTACAATATCTAGCAGATCTTAATGCAGAAGCAACAGAAGAACCAATTGCTACAATTTTAATGACAGGAACAACTGAATATTTTCAAGCATTAGCTGCAGTACTTCCTCAAATTGCAGATAGATGTGAACCGATAGATGTTCCTAAATTTGAATTGAAACATTCTAGGGAATTCATTGGACGAAGAATATCATATGCAAAGAAAGAAATCTCAAGTTTCGACCTAGATAATTTTTCCATTAAACCTTTTGATGATAATGCTGTACGAATATTACATGAGAGTTCACAAGGCATTCCAAGAGATTTAAGATTGTTATGTAGAGCAGCAATTAGTTTGGCTTCAGACACACTTTCTAGGAAAGAAAGTGAAGGTGAAATTAATGTCGAAATGGCACGAATGATTTCTAATCACTATAAACAATTCTTAACAGAAGTATAATATTTCAAGCAATATTTATATTTCAAGTAATACAAGTAATAAATCAAGTATTAATTAAGGTGGAAGAAATGAGCTTATTACAAAAATATAGAAAAGAAGAAACAAGAAAGACTACACCTGAAGAAGAAAAACGAACACCAATTAAAAAAGTAGAAACGAAGGAACGCCCAATAGCTCCAAAAGAAAACATAAAGAAAGCCAAAAAAATTCCTAAAGAGAAAACACCAGGTGTTCGAAGTAGACCAGTAATTTCAGCAACGGTTAGTATAGAATTAGTAAATGCTTTAAATGTTTTAACAGAGGAAAAATATTTGAACAGATCCAAATTCATTGAAGATGCATTAATTAGAACCATTAAAACTGAATTTCCAGATATTGCTAAAAGATATTCCTTCTAATACTAATAATACTTGTATTAGAAATATTGCTTGTAATAGTCATATTATATGTAATACATCTAATACATAAACATAGCAATATAATTGAAATAGAAAGTATTAACGAAAAGATTCTTTAATATTTATTCAAAATTCTAGTTACAATTTTCTATATAATAATATATAGGTACTTATGAAAGATAATCCATATTACAAGTATTACTTATAATACAAGTGTTTTTTGAGATAGATCATTGAATTAACCTGGAAAAAGAAAATAGGTATTTTATTAATAGTGGGATAAAGAGAGTTATTTATAATGTAAGATAAATATTACCTGAAATAGTTATATTTCTAGTAACATAAGTAATACAAATAATACATAATGTGGCGGTTTATGAGACTTCATTGTATAAAACAATGGTAATTAATTAAATGTACTTAAAAGCATCTGCGAGATACTAGAAAAATCCCAGGTTAACAATTATATTTCATTTAGACTACAATAAATATCATCAATAATAGTTAAAGCAAGATAATTGTATTGAAAGTATATTGCTTGTAATACAAGTAATATAAGTATAACGTGTTCAAAATAAATACTATAAAATATCAAATTAGAACACGCTCTGTTAATATAGATAGCACATCATTAGAAACACTAATATGAAAAGTCCTTCACAAACATAAATTAGCTTTTTGAACAAACAAAATTAGGTATTACAAATATAAATTAGATTTCACAAGTGAAAATCATCTTTCCCAATTTAGGAAGTAGGTATTTTCCAATAATAATGAAAGAAACTTTGACTAAGTATTAGTTTAAAGGATCGTTTGATTTTAAACTAAAATATTAACAGGTGATTGCTAAATTTCATGAATAACCAAATGGAGAAATTGATTTAAGTAATTCAAGTATTACTTATATTACATAGCATTCTCAGTTTTACTGTTTTCTTGATGAAAAACTGTAAAAAGAGATAGAAATACAGTGTTAGATGAGAGAGGAAATTTGTAACGAATTTTAGTAAATATATCAAAATATTAGACGATTTGTGAGTAGAACGCATGTTTCTTAAACAAAGTATATATAGCAGTTTTAGTCGTATAATATTGTATACCAGGTGATATTATGTCAAGCAAAGAAATTCATTTAATTAAGAAACGATTACGAGAAACGATGTCAAATCCTATTATTAGTCTTTTTTATTCGAAGGAAGAAAAAAGCGGAAAAGGATCTAAAGAATGGACTAATTTAACAAAAATCCAACTAGAAACGTTGATTATTGATATTATAACAGATGAAATTAACCCTAATCTCGGATATTTAGAACGAGGTAAGGTCAGAGGAGTAACTAAAAGAGCGTTTTATAGAACATTAGAACAAGCTAGATTAAATTTGATACGAGCAATGTTTACAATTATGATATCAGGAGTATTAAACATTATAGATTCTCCGAGGTTATCAGATTTTAATGCTTTATCGCAAAATTTTGTTGATCTAATAAACATAAATAACCAAACGAATCAAACTCCTGAAGATAAAGAAAAATGGATAAAACTCTATACAAAAATGATTTTTGAGAATACACAAAATCTGAAAAAACAAACTGCATTATCAAAACCTAAGTAATAAGAATAATATATGAAATATAAGTAATACAAGTATTTCATACATTATTGCTTGTTTTTTAAAGCAGACACTATTGCTTGACCACAGCTAATAGCCCCATCACCACAAGGTAAATTTTTGTGTTCAATAAATTCTAAATTAGCCTCCTTTACTTTTTTAGCAATATGGGAAGTAATAAAGTGATTATATGCTACACCACCAGTAATTCCAATTTTTCTAATATTATTTTCCTTTGCATAATTTATGGACGCTTCAGCATATTGATTTGCTAGCTCATAATGAGCTGCCAAAGCAATGTCATAAGGATTTTTACCTTGACTAAAGAATTCATATGATTGAAGAATTAAAGGCGTTGTAAAGATAATATTGTCACTAGGTGAAGGAATTTTAAACTTAATTTTATCTCTTGTTCCTAATTTAGCAAAAGATTCTAATTTTATTGCAGGTTCTCCTTCATATGTTCTCTCTGAACAGAAACCAAGTAGTGAACTCAAAGAAGCCAATATTCTTCCAGTACTAGTTGTTTCGTAAAGATTTAGTTTCTTTTCGAGTTGTACAAGTAATACTTGTATTTCAACAGAACGCCCTGGAAAACTATCAAGGTATTTATTTTCAAGTATTTTCCTCAAGTTTTCATGATCCATAACCTTAGACAAAATACCAGCAAACATTCTAATTGGGTAATATGTTGCACGATCCCCACCAATCATTATTTGTTCTTCGAGGTGGAAAATTCTCTCGAAACTAGTATAGCTAGTATGTAGGATTTCTCCTCCCCATATTTTCCCATCATCACCATAACCAACTCCATCAGCGACGATTGCAACTATTTCATCTGCTAATGATAATTTATTATCTATCATTAATGCTACTGCATGAGCATGATGATGTTGAATTTGAAACAAGTTACTGTTAAATTTTGAAGCATATTCTTTTGCTAATGCAGTTGATAAAAAGTTTGGATGCAAATCACAGCCAATAGAAGTATAATTACTAACTCCTAAAAGATGAGATAAATGTTCTATAGATGATTTCAAGAAATCTAAAGTTTCAAGAGTATTGACATTACCTATATGCTGTGTTAGGAAACATCGATTCTTATATGCAATTGCACCAGTTGATGTTAGAAGAGGACCTACGCCCAATGATTGCTCGTTCTTCAAATCGAAAGGCAGGTTAATAGGTTCTGGAACCCATCCTCTGGATCGTCTAATTAAAACAGGATTATTGTTTGTTATTCTTATAACACTATCATCAGCGCGTTGGAATATTTCTCTGTTATGTAATAGGAAGAAATCTGCTAAATCAGCTGTATTTGATAGAATCTTTTCGTTTTCAACATACATTGGAATATCAGAAGGATTTGCACTGGTTAGTATAATTGCTGAATCAGAGATTTCCTCTAGAATCAATGAATGTATGCCTGAATAAGGAAGCATAACACCAACATTGAATAGATCTGGGGAAATCCATTTTGATAAGATAAAAGGATTTTTCTTTTTTAGTAAAACTATTGGTTTTCGATAACTTGTAAGTATTTGTTTTTCAATATTTTCTATTTCTGCATATTTCTTGATATCAGTAATAGATTTTGAAATTAAAGCAAATGGTTTATACTTTCTCTTTCCTTTCTTAGTTCGAAGTCTAAGAATAACTTCATCATCTGTAGCAGAACAAGCTAAATGGGTTCCTCCAATTCCTTTTATTGCTACTATTTTACCTCTTCGAATTTGTTTTGCTGTTTCTTTTATCATATTCACACATTCAACAGCTTTTCCGTCTTTATCATATAATGACATGGATGGACCACATAGAGAACAACAAGTCGTTTGTGCATGATGTCGTCTATCTAAAGGATTGTTATACTCTATTCTGCATGAATCACATAATGGAAAGGCAACCATTGTGGTATGTGGACGATCATAAGGCAATTTGGTAATAGTTGAATATCTAGGCCCACAAATTACACAAGATGTAAAAGGATAATTATTTCTAGTACTATTAGGATTTTTCATATCATTCAAACAATCTGTACAAATCGATATATCAGGTGGAAGATAAGAAATACCTCCAGCTTTGGTTTCAGAACTTTTTAGTATGGAAAAATTGTTGAACTCATTTTTACATCTCTCCCATTCAATTTGAAAATCTTCATATTTGGCTAAATGAGGTTTTTTTTCTTGTAAATCATTTACAAATGATTCTAAGTCAACTTTTGACCCTTCTGCAATAATTATAACACCAGCATCACCCTGATTTCGTACAAATCCCACAAGTTTATGATTTATAGCAATTCTATAAACAAATGGTCTGAAACCAATGCCTTGAACTATTCCTCTACAAGCTATTCTAACTCGAAAAATCAATCGTAAATCCTCAGGAAAGAGTTTATTTAATTGGATAGTATATTTTTCTTTCGTTAAATACACTACCATTTATTTTAAGAAGATTGACATATAATTTATTCAAAATCTTTACTTAAGAAGAAATCTTCTGGGAAAAACCAACTACCATTTGTTTCGTTATAGAACTTGTATGGAATTGAACGAAAAATTCCACTTGTTTTTGATGCAAGAGAGAATTGAGCACTCTTTAATTCTGGTATTGTTTCACATATTAAATCGTTTAAACGATGAGCTCCATTCATTAAATCCACGGTTACAATTGCACCTCCATTTCGAAATGTATATGTAAAAGTTTGAGGCATTCGAGTAAGAACTTTTTCAAGAGAGGTCAGTTGTTCAGGAGTTATTTTTTCAAAAAATAACAATGCAGTTTGATTTAAACCTGTATAATAAAGGAGGATCATTGGAAAGAAAAGATCCTTAACACGATCCATATGCTCTTTCGCTTCATCCCAAGTCAGCGAAATTCGTTTTGAAATTGTACGAACAGAGCTATCTAAATCACGTCTAAATAGTGTTAGAACTTTTAAATCGGTAAGGGACAAGGTAGTTTTATTTCCATTAAATTTAAACTTATGAAATGAATTTTCACTCTGATCTGCATTCATAGTTAAAATGCGTTCTTTAAACCAATCTATATAAAATCCAGGTTTTGTTGAGGTCATTACAGTTGGTCGTTTTGAATATGAGTAATATGAAAAATTTAGATTATTTGAAATTGATGAGACCTCATCACAATAAAAACATCTCACAATTTTATTGTCGCTAAGTTTTGCAAGGTAATCAAATAAGGATTTTTCAAGATACTTAGGAAGAGTTAGTGAAACAAAATAATCAAAACGCTGATTTGGGCAACGTCTTATTGTTCTAGTGAAAGGAGATACAAAATATTCGGGAATTTTATCCCGATATTTCAACGAAGACTCTATTAAAATAAGATATTGTTGGAGCCCTATTTTAGGAAAATTGACAGTTCCTGTAACTCGAAAATAGGCATTATTTCTTAAATAACCCATACGTCTACTGATGTAATTTGATCTAACATTAAGCTTCTTTGACAGAATATCATTATTGAAGAATGTTTTTTCTTTGATTATTTCCTTAACAGCTTCAATTATTTTTACATCCATTTCTGAGAGAGGAACTATATAATAGCGTTCTAAATCAGAGAGAATTGCACATGATTCATAGAAAGAGAGATTATCAAATTTTAGGAGTTGTTCTAAAGCATTGTCAATATATAATCCATTCATTATTTTATCCAATGAAATGAAATCCACATACGGTCTATAGTGAAATTCTCCCATAGGGAGTTGTATAACTTGATGTGGAGAGTTTAAACGCCAAAATTTTAATAATTCCTCTTTGTCTAAATCATTATCTAATTGCTGGAAAATGTAGAGAAACCCAAGGTCTGCGGCGATTCTTGTATTAATTGTTTTGACTCGGGATAATAGATTTTTCTTCATCTCTTCAAAGATATTTCGCAAATTTGAGCTACTGCTTATGGATTCGAAGTTTTCAAACAACTGCTGAGACATATATAATCTGTGCCCTCTTCAAATTTTTACTCGGTAATAATTTACATTGCAAATTACCAATCTTTATTGGATTGAGCTTAACTGACCGAAATAATGTAGAAAAGGCAGTATAAAAACACCAAGTGATAATATTTTCGGGAACCTCAATACAAAATATATTAAAGAAGTGAAAGTACTCTAATGGAATTCGGAATTTATAACAATTAAAATAAGTTATCAGAATTCATTTGTAGATGTTTTTATCAAGAGTTAAGACTGGTTGAGAATTATTTGAATCAAATAGAAATCGAACTAAAATATAAAATTGAAACAATTTCAGAAAAACCCGGTGTCTATTTATTTAAGAATGAAAATAATAAGATTCTCTATGTTGGTAAAGCCAAATCTCTAAGGAAGAGAGTAAAAAGCTATTTTACAACTAAAAACAAAAACAAGAAAGTTTTCGCAATTCAAAAACACACGACAGATATAGAAACAATTACAACACAAACTGAAACTGAAGCCTTAATTTTGGAAAACAACCTTATTAAATTATACAAACCGCGATATAATATAAAATTAATTGATGACAAAACATATCCTTATTTACTAATTTCTACTGACGAAGAATTTCCAAGAGCAGAAATTGTTAAGAAACGAGATAATAAAAAGGGTATTTATTTCGGTCCATTTACAGATAGAAAAGCATTAAAAATTTCACTAAAACTTGCGTTAACAATTTTTCCCATAGCTAGTTGTAAAAAAGACATTGCAAAAGAAAAATTTGATAGACCATGTCTCTATTATCAGCTTAGAAAGTGTACAGCTCCATGTGTAAAGAAAATAGATGTAGTAGAATATAGGAAAGATGTTAAACGGTTTACCGCACTATTTGAAGGAAAAATTCGAGAACTATTAATAGAACTAGAACTTGAAATGGAAGAGTCTTCAAAAAAATTAGATTTTGAAAAAGCAGCAATTGTACGAGATAGAATAAAATCTTTGGAGAAAATTATGCAAAAACAAGCTATTGTCTCAAATGATATTAATGCAGAATATGATATTATTGAAATCATAAGTGAAAAATTAGATACTTGTATTCAATTGCTTTCTATGCGTGGAGGAAGGATAATTGGGCAGAAAAACTTCATTTTTAAAATGCCTTTTGAGATATTACCTGAGGAGATTATAACAACTTTTGTGAAGCAATATTATTCTCATACTGATTACATTCCTAACGAAATTATCACTTCGAAGGAATTACTTGATGAAAAAGCAATTAATAGTTGGTTGCAAAGTAAACAAAAAAAGGAACCTTTCAAATCGATAATGATCAGACCAAGTAATGAAGAACAAAGAAGTCTTTTGAAACTAGCTAATGATAATGCAAAAGAAAAACTATTTTCTGCTTTAAAAATACAAGAGATGAAATCTAAAAAAATAATAAATGGTTTAGAAGAATTAAAAATAACACTCTCTCTCGAGAGTATTCCTAACCGAATTGAAGGATATGATATTTCTACTATCCAAGGAACAAATACTGTTGCATCTTGTGTTGTATTTGAACATGGATTACCAAAAAAAGAAAGTTATAGAAAATTTATAATCAAATCTATAGACAAACAAGATGATTTCTCAGCAATGAAAGAAGTCATACATAGAAGATTTACTGGTTCGTTGTCTAAAAAGGATCCATTTCCTGATTTAATACTAATTGATGGAGGAATAGGACAAGTAAACTCTGCAAAGGAAGAATTAGATAAAGCTAATATAGATATTCAATTGATAGGAATTGCAAAAGAATTTGAAGAATTATATAAACCAGGGAAACGTAAACCTATTGTCTTAAGTGAAAGATCGGAAGCATTAAAACTTCTACAAAGAATAAGAGATGAATCTCACCGTTTTGCAATTACTTTTCATAAACAAAAAAGATCAAAGAAGATGCTAGAATCTTCTTTAGAAAAAATTCCTAATCTGGGAACAAAAAGAATAAGGAACTTATTTGAATATTTTAAAACAATTGATAGCATAAAGAATGCAAATATTAGTGAATTAGTTCAAGTAGACGGAATTAGTAAAAGAATAGCTGAGGATATCTACCATTTTTACAGAAAAGACATAATCTAACAGGTATTAAAAATATATTAAGCTATAATAATTGATTAAAAAAATTGATAATCTATCGCAATACCTATATATGAGCAAAGAGATATATTATTTAGAATTTTTAATATTAGTGCAAAATTCTTTCGAAAGAACAAAAAGAAGTGATGTTAAAACATGTCTATGAGAAGCTATGCCATAAGGCGATTTCTATATATCATCCCAACCTTAATGGGTATATCAATATTCAGTTTCATATTAATTGCACTATCTCCAGGAGATCCAATTATGATTAGAATGGGGC
>JABCTZ010000046.1 GCA_018238155.1 Candidatus Heimdallarchaeota archaeon
CAATATCTGCAATAGAGCCACCCACTTGACCACACCAGGACCACATAACAACATTGACATCTTCATTTCCTGCAGTCTCAAGATATATTCTTGTACGACCCGCCCAAGCAGTTCTATTTGGATTCCCTAAATCACCACTAGCGAAATAATCATCAATATCTAGTGCACCACTGGTTCCACCTTCGTTCCAATCATACAAGCCTTCAGTGAAGTTTGAAGGACCTGCTTGTGAGCCAACATAATTTTCTTTAAAATTAGACAAACCACTCATGCCAGTAGTTATTTGGCTTCCATGAGAAGTGTGTCCATAAGCGATGTGAAGAGTATTCTTTGCGTTGATAATAGCTGAATCAGGTATCTGATTTAGACGCACTAGATTCATTATTGAATGATCAGCAATAATTGCATTAGCATTTATTCTAGGTCGTTCATTTTGAGGGGCATTTTCATTTGCAGTAAGAGTAAAACCAATTAATAGTCCCCCAATAATACAAACTGCAATAATTTGTTCAAATTTATATTTCATTTCTTTCCACCAAAACATAATAAAAAAATATCTTTTTCTTTAAGTAAATAAAGGTTTTCAAATTACATATATTTACATAGATTATTTGAATTAAAAAAGAAAGGATAGCTGAAAAGCTAACCTAATTATTTGATTCTTCGACGATCTGTAAACCAGGCAAAGAATGCTAATAAAGTCATTGCTGAGAAGGCAAGAAGGAAACCACTCTCAAATCCACCTTCCTCTGTTGTAGGAGTAGTTGTTGTAGGTGAAGAAGTTGGTGTTTCTTCGGGAGGATCGGTAGAATCAGTTGGATCTGTACCATTGGCGATTTCCTCGCCATCATCGATACCATCGCCGTCAGTATCTGCGTCATTTGGATCTGTGGTATATCCATCTATTCCATCAACAACTTCTTCTCCATCCAAAATTCCATCATTATCGGTATCGTCATCAGTAGGATCTGTAAGATGAGTGTTGATTTCTATATTATCATTTAGGCCATCCGAATCGGTATCTATGTCGTTTGGATTCGTAATGTATCCATCTACACCTGAAACTACTTCTTCTCCATCTAATATTGTATCATTATCAGAGTCATCATCAAGAGGGTCAGTTGTATGAGTGTTAATTTCTGCACCATCGCTTAAGCCATCTCCGTCTGTGTCCCACAAATTAGGATCCGTAAAGTAACCAGTTCCTCCCGTTAATTCAATATAATCACTTAAACCATCGCTATCTGTGTCTGTTGAAGTTGGGTCTGTGAAAAAGGTAAATATCTCATCGTAGTCTCCTATGGTATCTCCATCAGTATCTTCATTGTCAATATCAGTGCCATATTCATTTAATTCCATATAATTCGATAATCTATCAGCATCATTATCATGTAATAATACTTCAAAACCACCAGAGGAGTCACCGACATACATTGTTCCATTCACAACATCGATATCTACTGCTTGACCATCGTCGTCAGTATAATGACCTACTTGTTGGAATTTGGAATCTGAAGTCAACTCATAAACATAGACACCCATATTATATGATGTATAATAGATATACTGTCCCTCAATGAAAACATCATATCCGAACCCACCAGGATCGATTTTATCAAAATTGTAAATGTTACTCATATCAGTAGTATTGTAAGCATATAATCCTCCATATCCATTACCTAACAAAACCATTCCAGAGGTTGCAAAGACATCATAAGCATATCCTGTTGTATGTTCTCTAAATTGATATGTGGGATTTTCTATATCCGTTATATTGATTATTTGCAAGCCACCAGAATGAGCAGCTATGTATGTGAAATTACCTAATACATCAATACTGTGAGTATTATTTCCATCTGTCAATTGTGAAACAAAAACCAAATCTGTTGGATCTGTAACATTGATAATTTGTAATCCAAGATCGTAGGTTGCACAATAAGCATAGTTTCCTCGGACTTTGACATCAAAGCCATTAAATGAAGTTGTATATCTATCTAGCTCCACAGGATTTTCAAGGTCAGTTATATTGTATGTTACAAGTCCACTTGAACTGGCAGCAACATAAAGAATATTATTTTTAATATCAAGATTTTGTATATTTATAACATCGGTTATTGAAGCAACTAAAGTTATGTCTGTTAAATCACTGATGTTAAGAATATCTACTCCATGTGAGTAACCGGCAATAAAAGCAATATCACCTTGCACTTCAACGTCTCTCACATTACCATAAGAATCTTTTTTAAAGACTTCAGAAATACTAGCTGGGTTTGAAACATTATAAATTCCAAAACCTCCTTCGTTATAGGAAACATAAAGTAAACTGCCATTTATTGTTAGTTCTGGAGAGTAATATCCAGTATTAGCTATATTCCCTTCTTGAACCGTTGCTAATGGATTTGTGACATTTATTAGCTCAACTGCGTTATTTTGAACTGCATAAACAATATTATTAGAAAAGTCTGTCGCTTCATACCAAGCAATAAAACCTAAATGTGTGTTAACCAAAGTAGGATCCGATTTATTTGAAACGTCAATTATTTCCATTCCATTAAAGCCTACTGCGGCATAGACTGTAGTACCATCAACAACAAGATTGTCAATGTTATCTCCACTGTAGTAATTTGCTAATTTCGTAGGATTTGTAACATCAGTTACATTAATTATATCAAAACCAAAGTTGTAAAGTACACTATAAACATAGTTACCAGAAATTTCCACTTGTCGAGTAACTGTGCCATTGTAATAATTGTTCACATAGGTTAGATCCGAGAGATTCGTTGCATTAAGAATAACCAAACCCTGATTATAATCTGCAACGTATATATAATCTCCAGCGACTTTTAGATCTTGGGCAGCTCCAACTGTGTCATATCTATCAAGTTGTACTGGTGTCGAAGGGTTTGAGATATCAACTGTGACTACTCCATAAGCTCCACATGAAAGATAGGCAACATCATTTTGAACATCTAATCTAATAACTGCATTATTGTCTGGCAAAATAAACTGACTAACAATAACACTACTAGAAGGATTAGAACAATCAAAGATGAGAAAACCATCGTATCTACAAGCAACAAAGGCATATTGATCTTTAATAACGATATTTTTAGCATCACTATAATGTTCATCCCAAGTGCCTAATTCAGTAATGTTCTCAAGAACGGCATTCATTGCGAATTCTTGTTGTATAGTATCTGGATTTGTATAAATAGCACTATTTCCAAATTCAATTCCTGTTTCTGCAGTATTCGTATTTAGCATTGGTGAAAAAACACTTACTAGAACAAATACTATAAATAAACTTCTAATTTTAATCAATTGCATAGTTTAACTCCTTCCTAATTAGAATAAGTAATAATCAAATATGTTAACCATTTCTCAATTCATTAATAAGAGTTATTAGCCCGTTAAATGGAATAATTTCCGTAGCAAAATTTCATATGGACGAAAGTTATTTCTCAAGTATGTGAGAACCTTTATAACAAATCCATCAGAAAATAGAGCTATGACAGATTATACACTTAAAAACTATGAAAAGGGCATAGAAGAAGCGCAAGCAGAATTGGGTACAGAAGTAACCAAAGACTGGTCTTTTTTTGGACAATCTGATGCAGCTGCTTTGAAAAATGCCTACTCTCGAGAAGGGTTTGATCCAGAAACTCGTCATTATGCTTTCAAAGATGGTAAACTCGTTGGTTTCTTAGTATCACGCATTTTACCTGACACAGAAGATGGTATAAAAAGAGCAACTTTTGATTTTCCTTTTGTAAGGAAAGGTCATGAAAAAGCTGGAGAATTGTTATACAAAAGAGGAATTGCAACACTAAAAGAAAAAGGTGTTAAAATTGCTGATGTTCGTGTATTAGATGGTTGGAAAGGTACAACAGAACATGCTGAGAAATATGGCTTTAAGAAAGGCAATCTTCAATTTGTTCGCATCAAAGGTAGCTTGAGTGATATACAACCAAAAGATCATACTGAAAAGTTTGAGAATTTCGATCCTGAGAGAGACAAAGAACAAATCATGAAGCTTTTCACAGAGCAATACGATATGACATCAGAACAAGCTGAAACAAACTTTGATGGAATTGTTAACCCTCCAGAGGGCCAATATTTTCAACCAATCTTACGAGAAGGAGACAAAATAATCGCACGTGGATTACTCTACATTCCAGACGACCCTAAAGATGCGACCTTTAGACTTTTATCTCCGAACGCTACACAATACTTTGATGCTTATTTAGCAAATATTATTCCCGTTGCTAAGGGAAACGGAGCAGAAAATTTCGAGTTATTTTTGGGTGGTCCTACTTTAGAGCAACTTGACTTGTTTAAGTCATACGGCTTCTCTGTTGTTGATGAAGCATTCACTTATGAAAAAGAGCTCTAAATTGGTTCTCTCTTTTCTTTTTCTTATTACTTTTTTGCATTTAATCTAGCATTGTTATTCAATATAAGAAAAATTTCAAATGAATTAAATAAATCACTCATTTGAATTTATTATCGATTTAATGCAAGTCCACAAGTACTACAATAAACTGTTTCAGTTTCGTTTATTGAACCACATTCAGGGCAGTAAATTACAGGCTCATTTGATTGATATTGTGTTTTTTCGGTTGGTTGTGAAGAATAAGCTGATTGAGGATTTTGAGGTGGGAAAGGATGTGGTTGTGCTCTATAAATTGGTTTAGGAGTTTCATCCCAATTTATAATTGGAAGTCCATGTCCATCATAAAAGCCACCTGTAGCAATTAAAATGATATCCACAATTACACCTATGCCAAATAACCCCTCTGTACATAAGTATAAGACACCTGATGCAATTCTATCAGCATAAAATCTATGAGCACCAAAAATACCTAGAAAAATAGCTAATAACAAAGTAATTAGTCTACTTTTTTTTGAAACTTGTCTATTTATCAAGATTTTATTTCTCCAAATAATAGATGGGTGATTTATCATATAAATATTAGGAAATGAACAAAGATTGTTTTTTTTCAATAAACAATTATAAACTAAAGCCATTGTACACACAGATTTGTTCACAATCAATTGATATAGGAAATCCTTTTTTATTAAAAAGAAACTTAGGAAATTGTTTCAGGAATTATTCTAATGACTACTAAATTATCAAAAATTCAAACTCTAATTTCAAAGTTAGAGAATGCACCAAAAGAAGGGTCTCGATCCGAAGCAGCTAAAGCTTTAGGTAAGTTGGAAAAGAACGCTGTTAGTGCCTTACCAGCCTTAAAAGAAGCATTGAGAAGTGATATCAGCGAAAGAGTGCGAGGTCGTGCAGCTCTTGCTTTAGGTAGAATAGGTGAAGAAGCATCAATAGTAGATTTGATTAAAGCAATGGAAGATGACATTAGTATTGAGGTTCGTTCTCGAGCTGCTTGGGCGCTTGGTGATTTTAAAAATAATGGAAGAGTTGCTATCGAACCTTTATGGAAGGAAGAAAAAGATACACGAAACAAGGATCGTCTATTTTATTACAGGATATCACTTGCAAAAATTGAAGGAGCAGAAGGTGAAGGAATTAATAAATTACAAGAAATGAAAAAAGAAGGAGAGCTTGAGCGTTGGCAAATAATTCGATATGGGAACCTTGTAAAAGAGTTAGAAATTCAAGCTAAAGTCAAAGAAGCTAGTGAGGGTATAGCTTCAGTTAAAAATGGGGCGAAAGATGTTCAAGAAGAAGTTCAAATGCTACAACAAAAAGTTGATCAACAACCTGCTGGGCAAATAAAAGATGATTTACTCAATGTTACTTCTTTACTCCAAAAAATGATTGGAGAACAACAAAGGACTATTGAACGTCAAGAAAACACCATTAAAGGTTTGAATGATTCTCTCCAAGAATTAATCAAAGCTCATCAAGAAGCAATACGTGATCCTAGGATCACTTCTGAACAATTTCAGGAATTTATTGAAAATGAACCGAAAGAGAGCTGGTTTAAACGAAATCTTCCCGCTCTTATTGGGGGTATGGGAACAATCATTGGTGGAGTAGCAGGACTTTTAGGTTGGCTTTCCGGTCTACTAGGTTGGTTTAGTTAAAATTCAAATGAAGAATAAATTTCTTCATTCTTTTTGGATTCTAAATCATCATTCATTCTTTATCAATAACAATAATTCACAATAAAAAAAACAAATATGGATGCAATATTAACCACTTTCAAATGCTCTGATTAGTGCTTGTCTATTTCTATAGCCTAATTTTTCAGCTAATTTTTCCAGCGTTATTTCGATTTCACGAAGAACATGTTGATTTTTTTGTTTTTTATATGATTTTATCAAAGGTTTAACAGCAGCTTTACCCATTTTTAAAATAGCATTGGAAGCTACTCGATGTAATGTCTCGAGTGAATTTTCTGCTATTACTTGAATAATTTCTAGTACCAAAGAATTGATTAAATCTGGTGCTTCATTTTTTGCCCAAGCACCAATAATACCGAGAGCATCAATGACTTTTTCTTTTACATCAATATTACTCTCTTTTCTCAAAACATCAAACAATGCGGGAACAGCTACATCACCTATTTCACCCATTGATTCAGCAGCATACACTCTAACATTTTCTGCAGAATCATCCATCATTGCATCCACTAGAGCAGCAGCAACTTTGTTTATCCCTTTTCCCACTTTCCCTAAAGCTTTCGCTGCTTCTACGCGTATTCGTGAACTTTCGTCTTCTCGCAATGCTAGTATTAATGCAGGAATTGCTTCATCAGTTTCTTCCTCCAATTTACTTAGAGCTATTGCTGCACGCATTCGCTCAATCTTGTCACCTTCGAGCAATTTTCTTGTTAAATCTTCAATAGTATTTTTTGACATTATCAATCAGGTTTCATATTTGATACTTGTTAAGAAGAATTTTCATTTATGAGTGTATCTAACCACTTTCTATTTTCAGAATAGCATTGTTATTTCCATGAAAATAAAATATATTCAACTTCAACTGTAGAATTATTTCATTGAAGAGTTGAGTGAGTGATTTGTTGAACAGTTAACAGACTAATTATAAAAGATCTTTTAGAATCCAGACTCTAACAGTTTTATCTGCTGACCCAACTGCTAAATACTTATTATCAGATGAAAATGCTGCAAAATAAACTCCTTTTGGTTTTAATGGAATTTCTTTAATCAACTCGCCTGTTTTCAATGATCTTAATTGTAATTTGTAAGGCAAGGATAAGGTAAAATGTTTTTCATCAGCAGAAAAAGCAACAGAATGCATTTCTGTAAATTTAACGTTAAATTCTTTTTCTAAAATCCATCCTTTTGTTTTCCAGATTTTCACTTTACCATCATTAGCTATTGAAACCAATTTTTTCCCTTTCGCTAAATATTTTAAAGCGATGATGCCAGATGAATGTGAATCGATTTCCTTTACTAATTTACACGAAGGTAGTTTCCAAATAGCAATTTTGTTATCACTTGCTCCTGTCGCAATATGAGAGCAATTTGGTGCAAAGCTTACACTAGTAACATTTGCTATATGACTATCCAAAGTATCAAATAATTCCATTGATTCATAAGACCATAAATGAACCTTATTGTCGTAAGATCCTGTTGCAATTAGAGCGTTACAAGAGGAAAATTCAACAACAACTATTGATTTTTTGTGAGCAGAAAATACACCTATTTCTTTTTGTGAATTTAATTCCCATATTCTCATGGTTTTATCACTTGAACCTGTAATAAGCACATCCTGGTCATTGCTCAATGCAAATGCATTCACACTTTTTTCATGACCTATTAATTCTCCTTTGAGTTCCCACGACGGGACCGACCAAAACTTTATCACATTATCCATTCCGGCTGTGATAAGTATCTCATTGTCGTGTGAAAATCTTATCTGCATTACATGACTAGCATGTGCTTGGATTATATCAGGTTCAACCATTCGATTCGCCTTTTCGTTTAAGTGCATTATATACTCTATTCAATGTGTTAGAAGAATTTAGTCATTAAGAATATATTAAACGCTTACTTATTTTTTTTAGAATCTAATGTTTTCTAAATTTATCTTTTTAAGGGAAAAAGCTTTCTTTATAAAATAAAAGAATAATCGATTTTAAGACAAACACTTTTCAAATTAGAGATGGTGTTTCCTTAAGATATCGATTAATTCATGATTCAATGGGTAAAGAATGAATAATAAATCATATTCAATTGTTTTTTTAGGTGGAATAATTATTTTGCTGATTGAATTTACGGAGTTTGATAATTCTCCATCATCACTAATACTCAAATAAATATCATCTCTATCAGGTCCAACGATTGCTAGAGCTAATTTTGATTCTCTATCAACAAAAACAGCCCATTTGTCTTCTTGTTTCTGTATCCAAATTTCATTGAAATAGTTGTGTTTTATAAGTTGATCATTTTGGATAAAAAATAAATCATTATCCACCCGTTTTGATACTGCTAAGTTGGAGTCAAATCCACCTCTAAACAACAAATGAGCTTCTGAGCTATTTATCAATCTGAAAGTTGCCCTAAGGATATTTGATTTTGGAAGTGTAGTATAATCCACTTCCAATCTTAAGCCATGGTATCTGTCTTTAGTCTTAAGTTCTGAGTAGAATCTAATGCCTTTTTCGTTTCCTTTCGTAAGAAGCTCAGATTCAAATTTCTCCAAATGAGTTATGGAACCCCAACCTGAAGGATTGCCGATTATTGGTACAATACCACCTATCCAATCACTTTCCCAAACAAATGGTTTTACTTTTGGCCAGGAAGACAATAAATTATTCTCCTTAACAATTGATGGTATTTCTAAGGAAACTATGGAACCAAAATGATCTTTGGAAGCTTTGAAAACGATTTTCCCATTTGATACTTCTACTAATTCTTTTCCTTCTTCCGTTTGCACTTTATTTCGTTTTACTTTTTGATCTTTATTTAGTACTTGAACAAGAAATGGTAAACTGATGCTCATATCAAGTAAAATAATTTTTACATCTATTGAATGAATTCGTCCTTGTGAAGTTTCTTGTGCAAGAATTTTTTGCGCGCAATGATAAGGTTGTTTTTCTGATAATTCATCCACCTCTTCTTCAAAGAGATGTAATCCGTTTTCAAAGGTTAAACCCTTAGGTAAACAAATGTGTATTTTTCCTTTTATTTTTCTCCGAGTATTGTTGTGAATTGTCAATTTTAGCGTATCATCAAAATTTAATGGAAGAATATCAAAATAGGTTTGCTTACCGAAAGTGTCTGATTCAACCTCTACGAACAATTCATCAATAGTTTTATTTTTTTGTTTATTGGTAGAAATACTTGTTGAAAATTTCTTTTCAACGGTATCCTTCCAGATTTTCCGAATATCTGTCCAAGAACCTCTTCCAAGATAGTAATAATATTTACCTTCTTTCGATTCTCCGGGAGCAATATCACCAAATTGAAATTCCAATTGAGGGATATTCAATGCTCGAGTTTCTATTTTAGTGACAAAATCTTTATGCCAAATGAAACCAAATAATTGACTTTTAGATAATTCAGCACTGATCCAATTTTCAGCAAAATCTTGTGCTTTTTCCGGGAAATGTCTTGTACTTTTGAATACTAACGAATTGCTTGTTCTTAAAATTCCTTTTGAAAGTGGGAAATATGTTATTCCTTCTGTATCGATATTATCCCAATCATCATTTAGTACACGTAATCCGATATTTTTGACTTTTTGATTAGAAATATTTATTGCTTTTACAGATGCTTCGATTAGATCTGAATTTGTTCGCAAAGTAAAACTTCTTTTAATGTGTATACCATTTTTTTCTTTTGATTTTACAAGTAATTCCAAGGTAACTTTCCCTACACCTTGAACAATTTTTGCTTCTTGTGACAATCTTCCGAGTTCTGAGCCCCAACCAATAAATGGTAATCCCAGGTCTAACCATGAAGTTTTCAATGAAAACATTCGATTGTTCCTTTTATCAGTTACACTATGAAATAAATAAGCATCAGCTAAAGTGAATTTTAGTCTAAGATTATTATTTTCCAATATTGCATATTTACCTTTCAGACAATAACCAGTACAATTCAAACCTATACCGAGAGGATCAATAATAGGTAAATAGATTGTTTCTTCAGGTAATTTTACACTTCTTTCTTTTTCATCAATGAATATATTTAGCTTTAATGAAACATTCTTATCAGAAATGTTCTCTAAAGCAGTGAAACTAAGATTAATATCCTTTTTTTCATTTGCATTTAATAAGATTGGAATTTTGTTAGATTCAAAACTAATGTTAGGGTTTTCAGAAAGAACCACAGAACCTTTAATTTTACTGAATGTTCTATTCCAAGCACGCAAATTAATCGTTGATTTTTCTCCAGGTATGATTGAACGTAATTGTGGATATAACTCAATTTCTAAAGGATCGACAGGAGCTAAACCTACAGCTAAATCAATTTCTTCCTCATTGAAATGAATTATTGACTCGATTCTTGGTTTTACTCGAGTATGAGAATCTTTTGGATTAGCCAGAGGAGTTACGGTTTCATCTAAAATCGCAAATGCTTGAATTATTGTAGTTTTACCTGATTTCACAATGATTTGTCTTTCAGGTTCAGATTCAAATGTCATTCCGTTGAGACAGTTTGTCTTCAATGTGAATGTAATATCATTCTCAGTTTCATTTAGAAAAGTCCAAGATACAGGAACCTTGTCAAAAGCAACAAACCCCACACTATTTTTTATTAGACATTTTATACCAATTCTACCTTCAGGAGATTTTAATTCGAATCCCGAGATTTTTTTAGCTTTTGTATCGATAATAACCTTTAGTGAATTTTTTTCATCTGCTTCAAAATAGTAATTGTAAACAGACATATCGTCTATTAACTCAATATCAGGAGCTAAATCCAATGTCCGCATAAAGGTTTCATACCAGCTGTGTTTATCAAAATAACTCTGAAACAACTTTCGTCGAAAAATTCCTGGAAGATAATTCTCCATATAGACCGAGGATTCTGGTGCCCAAAAGAAGCCGGTCTTTTTGTAGAGAGGCATGGCTTTAAGATTGCCGCCCCAAGTATGAAGAGTGATAATATCTTTTTCTAGTTCTAAGGCACGAAAAGTTGCATGTATTAGAAGGGTTTTGCCTATTTTTTTCCCTTGGTATTCTGGGTCTACTCCAAGTAAACCAATATACACAGTATCTTCTTCGTTGAAATGGTTTATGACATCACAATGACCAACGATCTTTCCATCAGTAATTGCAACAAATTTAGAGAGAGGAGAGACCCTTTCCAATTCCTCAAGAAGTCTTTCACCGATAAATGGATCACCATGTCCAAATCCACCCGGCCATGATTCGGGATCATCCCAGGTATTGAAGCAATCTGCCAGCATTTGAGCATCTGATTGATTTTTCTGAAACTCTCTTATAGAAAAGTTAAATTCTTCTTGAGCTTTCTTTATCATTTCTTTGGACATCTGATTTTTCCTCAACCTTTATGTTACAATAATTTTAACTAAATCTGTCAAAATGTTAATGAAAAATTTTCTACTTTCAAATTTTACTTACATTAAGAATATATATTTTACTGAACTAGTGTGAAAAAAGAGAGAAAAGTAGAGATTATCTTGCAATTACAATATGGTATATATATACTTGAAGCTTTTTTTAGAAAAAAGTTAAAAATTGTAGATTGACACAATCCTTTTTTTCTTTTCCTATATTTAAAATTGATAAATTAAATTACAAATGTTTATAAGATTCTTCAACTAAAATTAATTAGTAAGAACGTTTGTTCAATTATGGCGTGGAACAGAGAAAAGTTTAGTTGGTGGAATTTATTACTGTTAGAGATAAAGTCAATGCAGAAGAAAGTGAAACTCTTCCTCCGATTGGTGAAGAATTAATTAGTAAACTTATGGCGAATTCAGATTTTGATTTTGAATTAGATGTTCATAGAGAACATTTCATTCGAAATAGTCTTTTCCTCGTTTTGTTTGGTATAATTGCAGGTGGAATACTTGGAACAATATTTTATTTTATACTCGAATATACCAATATTATTAATCAATATGCGATTCTAGGAATAGGTGCTGGTGTTGGTCTTGCATTTGGCATTGTTATTGGAATTTGTCTAATTATCGCTTTAAAAGCACAAATTGTTCCTGATTTTGGCTCTAGCTATGGTATTGGATTTGGAACAAATATTTTCATAGGAGCAGTTATTGGAATGGTTACTGGTGCCATTATTGGATCTCTTTTTGGGTTAATCCTTAAAGCAACAGGCTATATCATCTATACCGATCTCTCCTACCCTGTTTATGGGATGTTAATTTGGATTGTTTTAGGATTAAATATTGGTGTTTTAATTGGGCTGATTACGAGTTTTGGTTCAATAGATATTATTGTAGGAGGAGCGATTGCAGGTTGTATTGTTGGTCCTTTAGGTTCGCTTGCAATTTTTGGTCCAAATTGGATTGTTGTTGGAGGAGTGGCAGTAGGTCTTGTTGTAGGGGCAGTTATTGGTGTCTTTTCAAAATATAGTATTAGAGCAAGTATGGGATCAATTTCACAACCACTGTGTAATCCTAGTGAGCTTGGAGATAAAATAAAAAATGATATTGATGAAAGTATAAGAAAATCAACTAGGAGGAGAAGACGAAGCAGATATTATAATAGATATAGTAACTCCTGTTTTGGACCAACTTATACAACATCATATGCATGTCACGATTCTGATGATTCAGATGATTGCGGAGGAGATAGAGACGGAGGAGGAAGTTGTGCTCAAGCATTAGTTCCTTTGATTTTATTAATTTTATTAGCCGGAGTAGTAATAGTGCTAATTTCTTTCATCTCATGGGTTTCTGTTAAAGCAAGTACGAAATTTGGAGGAGTAGTTAAAAAAGGAGCATTAACAGCTTTTGGTTCTAGTGCATCTATACTATTGATTATCGGATGTAATATCGGATTAACTGCTTCATTCCATAACTTGGAAATTTATTATTTAATTATAATTGGAGCAAGTATAGCTATGCTAATTGGATTATTGCTTTTCGGAGGTCAAGCATTGTCGATTAAATCAACTTCACTAAATATCACTCCGAGAACATTAAAATGGAAAGATGGAACATCACAAGGACTAATCAATTTCTATAATGTCGAAAGCTATAATTTTGTCGTTCTATTAGATGATCAAGAAAATGTTCCCGAATATGATGGGCACATAAAACTCAATCTAAGTAATGGAACATCAAGAAAAGTTCACATTAGCTGTTGGAAAACACCAGGTAAAACAGGATCATCCAGATATTTACAGACTATCCTTCAACATTATCTTGTACAAGTTGCAGAAATCAAAGTTCAACAAAAAGCAAGAAGTGACAAAATTAAAAGTACAACCATTCTACAAGAAAGCGATAAACCAAGAAGAAGAACATATCGTGAAAGCATTGAAGATGGCAAAATTCAAGCAAGAGAAAAAAGAGAAACAGAATTGAGAAAGCGAGTAAGTGAAAAAGAAATCAATGCAATAAAGGATTTAGTAGATGATCGAGACAAAATGAGTGCCAATTGGATCAGCAGAGTAACACAGATACCTGAAAACCGTGTTATTGATATTGCTACAATGATTTTAGATAAAGAGTACAAAAATGGTTTCATTGTTTCAGCTAAGCAACTCGAAAAATCAAAAGTTAGAACTAAATTTAGTAAAAAGCAAATTCATAAGGTTAAAGATATTGTCGATGCTCGCAAAAAAATAAGTGTTGCTTATTTAAGCAAAGTAACTGGATTAACTAAGAATCAGGTAATCAAGATTGCTACTGAACATTTAGATAAACTTGTGGTTAAGGGATATATCATCTCTAATGATATTTTCGAGTAAATATTGATGGATGTGAAATGTCCATCTGTAAGTTTTTTTTCATCTATCAAAAATATTAATATCTCCAAAAGGAGTAAGTTAATACCTTATTTCAGTCAACCATAATGGAATGTTGAAATTTGTCTAACTTTGAGGATTTAAATAACCATTTGCGTAATTTTCAAGAAACGATTTTACTTGAATCTGATTTTGCACGTGTACTCATTGTTCTTAATGCCGGTAGGGTATTAGCTGTTAGTTTAGGAGGGTCGGATAATCTTCTCTGGGTTCATCCGAAACCTCAACAGTGTGGTATGAGTGATAACTGGAATTTAGGTGGGATTAGAACTTGGATTTCTCCTGAAAGAGATTATTTCTATAAAAATCCTAATGATTTTAACGAATGGTTCTGCCCCATAGGTATTGATCCTGCTTCTTACAAAGTAGTTTCAAAAAACAATACTTCTTTGGTATTGATTTCTGATATAGAAGTGAAGAATAATACTACAGGTGAAATTTTAAAAGGCATTCTTACAAAAAGGATTGAATTAGTTTCAACGAATGAAGATAACAATATTCGTAAAGCTAAAATTCGTATACATGATATTTTACAAATTCACAATAATCATACATCTGTGGCTTTATGGTCTATTCTTCAAGTTCCAACAAATGAGTCAAAAGAAAGTAAAGTGCAATTACCAATTAATGTTGCCAATGCAATTTCTTATTTTGATCCTATCCCAGAAGAATATTTAATCTACAATGATAATAGCATCGATTTTATTCTTGATGGAAAAAAGGAGCTGAAATTGGGTATTCCCCCCGAGGATTTTTCGGATCAAACAAAAATAGCTTTTTCTTATTCTTACAAAGTAGATGGTAAAAATGCTTGCATTACAGTTAGCTCTAACACAAATGCTTCTAACCAAGAGGAATGCTTGGATGTAGCGAAATCTTCACCAAATGGTTTGAAGGGTGTTATCCAATTTTATAACTCTGATGTAAATAAATCAGGCTTGAAATATGGTGAGTTAGAAATTCATAGTAAACCGTCAAAGTATATCAATGGAATTTTAACTACTGAAAGCACCATTTCAATAAATTTCTCTTTAGAGAAGAATTCTAGAGCTGTGAATCAAAGTAAGCCTTAAAAAAAATGGCAATATCATTTCAGAGCTAGATTTATTTTCTCCATCACAGAATCAACCATAAAATCTTTGGTGTTCTTCCATTTTTTCTTATTTACATCAAATGTTTGATCCCATAAGGCATAATTCTTCGAAAATAGATGATCAATAGCAAAGAGATTATGTTGAGGGCATATTTTAAGCATGAAATCATTTAACTCAGAAAGATGTTTTGGTGGAGCTCGCACATACCATAGAAAACCATTTTCAGCAATAGTAAAGAGTCCGGAAAAAGGGAATATGGGATTTTCTTCTTGGTCTATTGGAATTTTATTTGCTATTGAATAAGCATATTGCTCTTGGTTTTTATATAGATAATTTCGGAGCTTTCTAGCAATATCAACACCACATTTTCCTCGAAAGATAACTGTTTGATAAAGATCAAAGGCAGAGTGATTTAAAGAGAGTCGATAATTTGTGATAGCTTTCTCTCTAAGAAAAGCTACTCTTCTGCTAATCTTTTGTTTGATTCCAGTTTCATTTTTTATGTTAAGATTTTTCATCATTGTTGTATTCTTTCTCTTTCCGTCCATGGTTAGCTGAGATAACAATTGAATATCTAGTTCAGTTAACTCATCTAGAATTTCACTTGAAATCGGTCCATTATTTATTGATCTAGTGTCATTCTTTTGATAACCTTCCCTCCAGTTTCTCCAATTGAAAATCCATGTATGAGTTTTGGAATTCCAACTGCTAATTACAGATTCAATATAAACATTTTTTTCACCTCTATCTCGACCTATATATTCGTAATGTTGAATTATCCCTTTATTCCCCAGTAATTCAGCAATCTCTTTTAGATACTTTAACCCTCCTTTGGGAGTTCTAAATTGAATATAAAGACCTGAGTTATAACCAATAAACCGACCTCTATAAATAACATAAGGGTGATAATAACAGAATACTTCTTCTAAAAGCTTCTGTGATTCACTTGAATGTATTACAAAAAAGAAATCATGTATTTCCAAACCAAGTGCATCTAAATTCAAATCAGCAATTACACTTTGAAAAACATTCATTTCATCTAGGAGTCGATTAATTCTATCAATAGTACCAGAAATGCTCATATCAATTTTTTCTGCAATTAAACTTGCAGTTGCTAAAGGATTTAATTGAATAGTAAGTAATATTTCAATATCTTTGCTATCCATTATTTCTCACAGAACCTTATTTACAGTATATTATAATTTTTATTTAATTTCAAATCAGAGCTAATATACAAGTCAATTATTGAACTAAAACCTCTATAGTTGGTTCTCCAGTCCCGGGTTTTTCATGGGGAGGATCAAATGTAATATCTCCGTTTTGCATAACTATCAGACCATTATCCAGGAAGAAGAAACCTTCTATCTCAACATTATACCAACCAGATTCTGTGGCAGTGTTAAATGCGGTAATGATAAACGTAATACAATTATCGTCATCCATTTCAGCATTTACAACAATGAAAAAATGATGCACGAAACCGGTTGGAAGTGTAATATCAATTTTAAGATAAGAAATTATCAATCCATCGTAATCTGTAGAAATAGCTGCAATTATTCTTATATCATCTTCATTTCGATCTGAATCAAAATCTCCATAGAAAGCATCATCTATTCTAAACTTGAAATAATCATAAGAAGTATCTGCTTTAGTGGAATAAACTTGTAAAATGCTCATACATATGATTATAAACAAAAAAGAAATGGAAATAAATTTTTTACTGAAATTCTTCATTATAAAATCTCCTTTAAATATCAGTTACTATTTATGTCGTTATCGTATATATCTTTTTCAGTCTGCATTTATACTTTAATGAAAATAGTCCACAACAACCTTTGAGCGTGGAGAAAGAGTAGAGGATAAGAGATAGGTTCAGAAAACTAAATTGACTAATTTTGGCCTAGATTCATATTGTTTTCGCGAAATTTTAGCTGTATGAATAACAATTTCTTTTCGATTATTATAAGAAACGGTTAAACCACAGTTTGGACAGCAAATGCTGATGTGTAGGATATATTCGGCATCCCTGTAATCTATGACAGGCGGCGTGGTCGAATTGCAAATAGCACAATCTGTTCCCCAATATTCTTGAACCACAAATTCTATTTGTCTTCTTTTTTTTCCCATCCGTCTTATCCTCAAGATGTATAAGATTTTATGTTTTCACAGTACATTCTGATTCTTATTCTGAAGGAACTTCAGAAAAAACAATCTAGTAATATACAATATTTTGATATTATCTTTGTTTAAAAACTTTACCTACTTTTCAGTTTGTTTATATACTAAACTGTAAAAAGTCCATTTCGAATAGAAGTTTTTTTACACGATATCTGAAAGAAAGGAATATACGTTTTGGGATCAGCGAATCTTTTCTGAAAAACTCTAAGAAAATAGTAATGAATTATATCGAAGAAATCATTACATTACTAACTATACTCGATAATACTAATTCATTTTTTTGGCTTAATGTTATGGTTCTATCATATATTAATTTTAATTCGGACCATAATTGAGCATTCAGTTTGATTTTGTCGTAGATTTTCGAAAGCTTCTGTAAAGCAGAAAAAGATTGCCCTTTGAATATGTAGCATATTAGATATGTTTCTATATTGTTAGTTATAATGGTGAAATCATTGTGTTTTATTCTTTTTATTGGTCCAGTTGAAGAGAAAGCTTCATTGGCAAAAATATTGATTGCAGAAAGAAATCCACTTATAAGTGAATCATCCAATTCTTCATCCAATATAAAATTCTTTGAAAAGATTGGCATTCCAGTCGATTTCAATAGCATGAACATCACAGGTTCTTCTGGAGGAAATTGTATATCTAATCCTTTGTCTCGATAAAGTTTCATGAAGAACTCTTCAATGTCTGCTGTTTCGATTATTTCAGGAAGCGAAGCATTTTTTGTAGAAAGGTTTTCCCATAATTCCAATTTTTCGAGCAATTTGTCTTGATCCTTTAATATTTTCAATGCTAATTGATCAATTCCCCATTCCTCAGCAATGTTTTGGGCTTTGGTTAAATATTCTCGAGCACTTCCAATATCTAATTCTATCAAAGCAATTTGTGAAAGTAACCAATAACTTTCTGCGAAAATTATCATCGAGTGTTGTTTTTGAGCGATATCATGAATCTTATTTGCTAATGATTTTGCTTCTTCCAGCAATTCCATATTGTTGGTTTCTCTTAATTCATTGATTTTTAATTCGCATAGATTTAGCATTGCATCAATAATATAATCCGGCTCAGAGAGTTCATTAGCAATGATTTCTTCAAAATAGTCTTCTGCTTTTGCTTTGTTCCTTACTCGATCACTTTTCATTAACAATAGTGCTGTTGCCAATTTTGTTCTAATATTAATTAGAGGATTATCAGAAACCAAATTGATTTGTTTAAGCACTGCTAATTTCTCTTCAGCTTGTTCTAAATCATTTTTCATTATTGCTGTTGATATATAGTAAAGGAGTGTTTTTGAGTTGAAATCTGCATCAGTAATTTTTTCCATCATATTAAGTGATAGTTGGAAATTAAGGAGAGCATCTTCGAAAAGACCTTTTAATCTAAAAATTCTTCCAAGTTGATTAAATGAATTCATAATATTTTGAATATTGCCAACTTCTTGAAATGTTGCTAAACTTTTTCCAAAATACTCTTCAGCTTTTGCTAAATTGCCCATTCTGAGATTTAGTAATCCGATATTGTTAGTTGTACGAGCAATCATTTCTTTGTTTCCTATTTGATCTTGACATTCCAAAGCTTTTTGGTAGAAAACTTCTGCTTCTCTAAGTTTTCCATTATGATTATGGATTAGTCCAAAATTGTTTAATAATCTACTAATGAAATCTTTGTTACCAATTTTCAAAAAAATATCATAACTCTTTTGATAATATTCTTGAGCTTTTTCCTTGTTCCCTTTGTAGAAAAATATTGTGCCAAATTCATTTAAAGTGATAGCTTTCCCGAATATATCTTGAATTTTATTTTGTATTTCTAATGCTTTGTTCAGGGAAGTTACTGATAAATCAAATTCATTAACATAATGATAGTTTTTTCCTAATGAAGTCAAAGTTTCAGCTACTTTTTTCCTATTGTCTATTTTTTCAAATTCCAACAGAGCTTTCTGAAAAGTGGTTATCGCATCTTCATTATTTCCTTTTACTAGGAAAACCTTTCCCTTGAGCAATTGTAAATTTCCGCTTCTTAAAATAGCATCATCAGAATTTTTATTCAATATAGTATCTAAAATTTGTTCCCCTAAATATAGTTGCTTGAAAATTTCATCTATCTTTCCATAAGCAAATAAAAATGAACTTTTTATAGTTAGAATATCTATTTCTAATAATGGATATTCTTTGAGCAATGGCCGTTTTAATAGTTCTGAGTTTAACTCAAGACCTTCTGCAAATAAACCTAAACCAAGAAGCACTTCACATTTGAGAATTTCTATTTTGAGAATTTCTATTTTGAGAATTTCTTTTTTAGAAAATTCAATTCCATCTAGTATCTTTTGAATACGACTCAAAGCTTCCTTAAAACTGCCATTTATTAGCAACTTTTCAATTTCAACAAGATAATCTATCAAAGACGCTTCACAAATTAATAACAACCAATCCATTCTTTAAAGTTTATATTGTCGCAATACAAATTGCCCTTTTGTAAAGCATTATTAACAGAAGTTATTACAAGAAGAATAGAATTTTAACTGGTGTTAAGAAAATGTTTGGTGACTTTAACGAAAAATTAGCAAAGTTAGTAGTAGAGTATGCTGTTGGAATAAAACCCAATGATTTAGTATTTATTACAAGCCCGGCAAATGCCGAAGGTCTAATTCGAGAGGTTTATAGAGAAGCGATAAAAGCTGGAGGGCATGTTATTCGAACAGATATATCTATTCCTGGAACGAATGAGTTATTATACAGACATGGAACTGAAGCACAAATCAAGTATATTGATCCATTAGAAACTGAATTTGTTAAAAAAATAACAAAGACAATTCATATTTACTCATCATACAACACTCGAGCATTAACTAACATTGATCCAAAATTAAAGACAATGCGACAGCAAGCAAGAAAAGAATATAATGAGATTTTCTTCGCTCGATCTGCAGAAGGAGAGCTCAAGTGGACATTGTGCCCATATCCTTGTTTATCTTTTGCTCAAGAAGCAAGTATGGGGATAGAAGAATATACTGAATTTGTCTATAAAGCTCTTGCGTTGGATAAAAAGGATCCAATTGCTCATTGGAAAAAAGTAGAAAAAGTTCATGCGAAAATAATCAAGGTTTTAGATAAAGGAAAAGAAATGCGTTTTGTTGGTGAAGATACTGACATCACTTTTGGTATCGAAGGTAGAAAATGGATTAATTGCTGTGGGCACATAAATTTACCAGATGGTGAAGTTTTCACCGGACCACATGAAGATGGAGTAAATGGAACTATTCGCTTCACCTATCCGGGCATTTATATGGGTCAAGAAATTGAAAATATTTGGTTAAAATTCAAAGATGGGAAAGTTGTTGATTATGATGCTTCTCGTGGCAAAGAATTGCTAAAGAAGGTTCTTGAAATCGAAAATGCCAATATTCTTGGCGAACTTGCTGTTGGAACAAATTATGGTATTCAAAGATTCACTAAGAATATGCTCTTTGATGAAAAGATGGGTGGAACAATTCATTTAGCTCTTGGTATGGGTTATCCTGAATCTGGTTCTACAAATAAATCTTCGATACATTGGGATATACTCAAGGATATGAAGAGCGATGATTCAATAATTTATCTCGATGGTGAAGAAATTTACAAAGCAGGTAAATGGCTTTTAGAATAAAGAAGAGATTTTTCTCTTTTACTTTTTTTTCTTCTACAAAATAATTGACATTATGATTAAAAAAAAAAACGTTGAAAAGGTAGAAAATAACTTCATTCAAATGTAAGATTATTGTGTATTTAGCTGCCAAAGGTATTTTTTGAAGTATATCTTTGAATCCTCAAGCTTATCAATTGACCCCTTCCAGTATTTGGCAATAAAATTCTTTATTCCACCTTCTATTGCAAAATCTTTCGAATACCAACTAAAAATTTTATTCAGATAAAGCAGATTTGATTTTTCATCATAACAAACATTTTCAGTTGAATTAATGAAAAATTTTGTTAATCCATCCAGTGTTTTTTCCAAATTTCCAGAAGTGAATAATTGGTTTGGTAAGTAAGGACAACTTGAACTTCCGCAATTTATTGCAAAATGAATTCTCGGATCTTTGAAACCTTTTCGTATTTTTTTCTGTTCAATTGAATTTAGATTAAATCTTCCTCCGGCAATTTTGTGTTTTCGTAAAATGAAAAATCTTAATTTTGATACTAATGAAAGATTTCCTTTCCAATTAGGATTTTTCTTCAATTCGAATAAAACGCTCTTAATGGTAATAAAATTATAAACATTCAACCAAAATGCCAACTTTTCACCTTGATTTTTATTTTTCAAATCATAATTTTCAATTATTTCCAGCTGTTCCCAGAATTCTTTTGATTCATTTAATTTGATATAGTTGACTTCTCCATATTCATTAATCCATTTTTGGAGTGCAGGTAGTTCTAGAATATTTTGTTGATTCTTTCTGTTTGTCATAGTGAATAGCTCTCCACCATTTTATTAAAAAATGCTCTTTTTCTTTCTTAAGAAATTAGCACTGAATTATTATGATTATAATAACAAAAAAACTTCACTGACGTGAATTACTGAATATCCAGTAATTTTGCAACATTATTTCCTAGAATAAGTTCTTTCTGTTCTTTTGGAATATCCATTTTCTTAATCTTTTTGATATTATTCTTTAGATTGTCAAAACCTAATGGGGAATCTGAACCTAAGAGAACGTGATCAGCTCCAAAAAACCTAATGGCTTTTTTTATGCGTTTTGTGCTGACAATGTAATAAGTTGAAATATCAAAATAGAAATTCTTTAGATCCTTTCCTTTACTAATAACATTCTCTAATCCCATCATATGTGCAATAATATAATTTGTCTTGGGATATTTCCTGCCAAGATCAATCAATTTTTCTGCTTCTTTTGGATTATAAATATGAATGAAAATTGGTAAACCATTTTCTGCTGCAAATTGTGATAATTTATTCATGTCCTCACTATCATTTGAAAATGGTAACACACATTGATGAAGCTTCAATCCTTTGAATTTCCATTTAAGGAAATTTTCCTGTAATCCTTTAAAATAGTTTTCTTTGAAAAAATTCACCCAATAAAATTGAATTATTCGTTCGGGCAATTTTTCTACTAATGAATGAACAAATTGATTTCCAGTATCTCTATAGCCGAAATTTTTGCCATATCTTCGAAGGAAGATATTTGAGACAAAAACAATTTTGGCATTTTTTGTGATGAAATTACCTTTCATTTTTGGTTTTATTGGTGTAACAGTAGGATCTTTGCTTGACCCAGGGCAAAGAACTATTTTATCCACTTTTAATTTATCCAGAATTGTTCTAATTGAATCAATGTTAGAAAATTCACCTAAAGCGTGTGCATGTCCATCAATAATCATTTTTATCGTCCTTTTCAATTTGTCTCTTAATTTATTTATGTTAATGCTAAAAAATCATTAAATCAATATTCACAGTTACTTTGAGCAATAAATCTCTCCACATTGAATCTCCAGAAATGATTTTTGATCATTCGGATATTTTTGATATGAAGCGTTACTTGTCTTTCTTGTTAAATCTCACGCTTTATAATCTTTTTTAATTTCTTCGTCAACAATATGTAAGCTTTGTATCCGATAATTCTTCTAGTATCATTTTACTTCAATTAAACATTCAACTCAGTAACAGTCCAATTGCAGTTTTTTATAAAACAGATGTAAAAAAAATAAAACTTCATTATAATTGGAAATACAAAATAACAACTACAAGAAGAACTAAAAATTCAAATAAGGAAATGGTTTTTTAAAGCAAAAACATTCTAAAAAGGATTAATAAAAAAAGAATCCAATAGTTTACTATTTAGGAGACTTTCAAACAATGACTTTAAGTATAAATAAATCAAAAATTCTAAAATCCATTATTGCAATTGTTATTGTAACTTGTATGTTCCAACAACAAATTGCAGATGGCTCAGCAAATAATCATGATTCATTTAATGTAGAAATTACGGTTGCAGATACAATTCAAGATTCTACTAATTTTGAAGTTACAGGTGGATTTAGTCACGTTTACAATAAAATCGGTAATTGGTCCGATTCCGGTTCAGTTCATAAAGTCATTGTTGAAGACGGTTACGCTTATGTTGCAGATGGTTCAAATGGATTCAGAATATTAGATATCAGCAATGTTTCTGATATTACTCAAGTGGGATTTTATAGACCAAATTCCGCCATTTGTTATGACCTTGTGCTTGATAGTGTTAAAGAGCATGTTTATTTAGCCTATGGAACAAATGGTTTTATTATTTTAGATATTGATAACATAGCTAGTCCAAATATTGTCGGACAAACAAATGATTTTCTGATTGGCACGAACGAAACATTAGCTATTGATATTGACGAGCATTATGCGTACTTAGCATGCGGATACCAAGGTCTTGTTTTGGTTTCTTTTGTAGATCCAGCTGTTCCAACTAGAATTGGTAACGGTTATAATAACGGTGAATATGCACGTGATATTGTTAAAAAAGAACATGCAGGAGAAGAATATGCCTTTATTACCTTCAGAAATCATGGGTTAGAAATAATCAATGTAGGAAACCCTGTTAATCCAAATTTATATAGTTCATATACTGCAGATTTAAGTGATCCTTTTGGCTTAGAAGTTGATTTTGATTCTTCAGCGAGATATGCTTACGTTGCAGATCAAAGTGGGTTCTTTATGATTTCAGTTTGGATTGCCGCAAATCCAGAATGTGGTTCAGCCTATCGATATGTTAACGAATCATATGCTTCTAGTGTTTCAGTTACAGGAAATAAAGTATTTGTAACATTTCGGAATAATGGATTAAAAATATTTAATATCTCAAATTACGGTATAGATGGAATTGTTGGTACTTTTACTGATGGAAACGCTGGTTCCTCTTACAATCTTGGGACGTTCGTACTCGATGAATATTGTTATTACGCAGATGGTGACGATGGTCTCAAAGTTGTCGAATTAGACTCAGATGGAGATCGACTGTACGACGGTGATGAGATCAATGTTTATCTTACAGATGAAACTGAAGACGATACAGACGATGACCAAATACTTGATGGTGACGAAATTTTCGATTATTTAACGGATCCATTAAATAATGACACAGATGATGACTTCTTAGCAGACGGGGAAGAAATTATTGTTGGATTTGACGGCTATATCACAAATCCTTTGAATAACGATACCGACAGTGATGGGCTTAGAGATGGAAATGAAACTCTTGGTCTATATTATCCATCAAGTCCTAATGCCAATATAACAACAGGGAATATTTTTACTAATCCAACAAATGCAGACACCGACAGCGATGATTTAACAGATGGAGATGAATATCTTATTCATTTATCTGATCCAACTGTTGTTGATACAGATACCGATGGCATGGATGATAATTTTGAAGTAACCTATGGTCTAGATCCTTTGCTCAATGATGCAGGTAACGATAAGGATGGCGATGGTGTGTCTAATATCGATGAATATGATTATCTTCCTAATCATCTTAACCCAAATAATCCAGACACAGATGCGGACGGTTTAACTGACGGAGAAGAGCTATACGGGATTTACTGGCCAGACAATCCTTACGTAAATGGAACTGGATACATTACAACAGGAAAACCGCTTAACAGTGATACAGATGGCGATGGATTAAAAGATGGTTTTGAAGTTAAATTGTATTTTAGCAATCCTCATAATCCTGATTCCGATTCTGATGGTTTGAACGATTTTGAAGAGATTATTACTCATTTAACTTCTGCAAATTCATCAGATACAGATGGTGATTCTCTTGACGATCTTTGGGAAGTCACTTGGGGTACCAACCCTCTTAGAAATGATATAAGTGATGATAACGACACAGATGGTCTTACTCATTTAGAAGAATTCAATCTTGGTACAAATCCAATGGTTGCAGACACAGACGGAGATGGCATGCCTGACGGCTATGAAGTTGACCATGGATTCGATCCCCTTGTTTCTGATGGCAACCTTGATGCAGACGGAGATGGTTTATCCAATGTTGAAGAATATGGCATTGGAACCGATCCTCATCTTGCAGATACGGATGGAGATGGCATGAGTGATTTGTGGGAAGATGATATTGGTACTGACCCCTTTGTTAATGATGCTTCAGAAGATCCTGATCTAGATGGGTTATCCAATTTGGAAGAGTTTGCTGCCGATACCGATCCTTTCGATGAAGATAGTGACAACGATGGATTAGATGATGGAGACGAAATCAATATTTATGGAACAAACCCCAACAAGTTTGACACAGATAGCGATGGTATAGGTGATGCTGAAGAAATCAGCAAAGGTTCCGATCCACTTGATCCTAAAAGTACCCCTATCTCTCGCAGAAATCTTCTTGTTTTATCAATTAGTCTTAGTAGTGCCATTGTCTTAATAGCAATATTAGTTATTTTCTTGTTAACATATCGTTTTACTCGTCCAGAACAACGAATGTTCCGCTTTATAGAATCAAAGAGAGCGGAGGGAAAGGTTAGTCTTTCCACTAAAGAAATCACACAACATCTTGACAAGAAACTTAACAAAGGACAAATTAAGCAACTCATTGTTGCAAATTCTAAAGAGCACAAGCTTGCTCTAATTGGCAATACTATTTGGTTATCTTCAGAAGAAAATCTTGAAGATAGTATTCAAGTATACAAAGAAGATATTTTCATCTTCAAGAATGAAAAAACCTCTTCTTCAAAAATCTCTTCCCTCAAGAAAATGATTACTGCTGACCGAAAAGCAGCTTCAAAACTAAAATTAACTAAACTTGACGACGAGTATTCTACTCTTCTTGCTGATTTAGAGGAAATTTCTACTGCAAAACAAGCTCAAGTAGCAGCTCTTCCTCCAGAACAGGAAGATGTTGAAGAGAGCTCAACAGAAGCTTTCTCAATGCCTGAAATAAGTTCTTCAACTTCTGAAGAAGGTCTAGAGGAAGTAACAGATCCAGAACAATCTGATAATTAATTTTCTAGATTGTCGATAGATGAGTCTTCATCTATCTTCTCTATCTTTTTTACGGTAAAGAATAGTTATTATCTTCTTCTTTTATTAATCCGTCTTTTTGTAATGATTGAAGAATTTCATCCAATTGTTCCAAAGGAATTTCACAATTCTTGGCGATTTCTATTGCATCAGCTTTTTCTTTTCTTGTAAAATACTTTACAATGATACCTCGATAAAATCTCTTTGAGGATTTATACTTTGATTGTTTTGAAGCTGGTTTAATACCTGTTCTTGTGGCAGTTAATTCTTGTGAACCATAATCCATTAGTGCATTATGCCAATCTCGAGATCTTCCAATTGGTAAGAGTTTAGTAGCAATTTTAAATAACTCCTTTTCTTGTGCTTTATCTTCAGCAAAATTTTCTGCAATTAATATTCTACGGATATTTGTATCTATTGTTGCTAAATTTTCGTTAAAAGCAAAGATAAGTATTGACCTCGAGGTGTATGGTCCAATTCCCTTCAGTTTTAGTAATTCTTCTGGTGTCTTTGGGAAAAAACCTTTTTCCATTATTTGTTTTGCTGCATCATGCAACCATAGTGCTCTTCTATTGAAACCCAAACCAGACCAATATCGTAATACATCTGCTGTTTTAGCCTCAGCCAAGATTTCTAAAGTTGAAAATCTCTCTATAAATTCATTATATTTTTCTATTGTACGATTTACTTGTGTTTGTTGTAACATTATTTCAGAGATCAATATATAATACGGATTTGTTGTCTTTCTCCACGGAAGATCTCTCTTATTGTCCTTCCACCAATTGAAGACTTTATCTTGAAATGCTTGTACTTTGTTCCTTTTTATATCGTTCATTTTCAATCAACAGTGAGCTTTCTCTATTGAGTAGAACTTTTGCATTTTCTTCAATCAGTCAGTCAATACATCTCTCATTTCAAAAAAAAGATGATTCAACAATAGATTATTTTACAATTTGTCAATATTTTAGCTAACACTTGATCTTCTAATGTATTTTCTGTGGTATCTACTACAAAAATCAATTTCGTTTTCAGCTTTTCATTATTTTTTGAAAGATAAAGCATTTCCTGATTTAGGAGACTTTTTGTTAGGAGAGTATCAATATTGCTTAAATTGAAATCGTCTACAATGATGGTTCCCTTTTGTTCTGTATAGGCCACTTTTTGAGTCCAATTATCTATACTAATTCGAATATTAGTTTCTTTTTCAGGACCGATAAATAATCGAGAATCGATCTTGTTATCTTTGAGAAAAGAATCAAAATCCAAATATGAGTAATTGAAATCATTTGCTATGTTAAAAGCAAAGAATTTTTCGAAACTTCCTGCAAGAAAAACAACCTTGTTTTCTGTGATGTTTATCTCATTAGCAATTTGTTCTGGATTTAGAGCCATTTTTTTCACAAGCTATTTCTTAACGCTTCTTTATCCTTATTATTAAATTATTTGATTTATTAGAACATAGCTTCAATAAAGAATAAAAAAAAGTAAGTGGATATCTATATCAGGTCTTTCCTTGAACTTATTCCACAATATTTGTACAATGCTGAGAAAGATCAGTACAGAGATCCAATATTGTATCTTTCATTGCTTGAATCTGAATTTTATAATCTTTAATTTTAATAGCTTCATTGAATCCTTCATTATCTCTAGACATAATGCACATATAATCATCAACGAATTCCTTAACAGTAAATCCTCTTGAAGAGAAAATACTTATAACATCAGAAAAAGATTGGAGTTTCTCTTGAATTTTAAATGTAATTGCACAAGGGAAATCGTCTTCAATACATTTATTGTTTATTTCTGCCTTAATATCAATCAATTTTTGCTATCCTTCCATTACACTTGCGAAATTTTTTCGCATTGTGTACATTAAACTATCTTCATTTCGACTAAAAAGATTTCCTAAATAGAAATGATAATTTGGTAGATGTTAGAATAAAAGAAAAAAAAGGCATTTACATAAAACAATCTATTCAATTGGATAGCCGGCATTTTTCCATGCAGTCATACTTCCAAAAACGCTAGCTACATTTTTGTAACCATTTTTTATTAGCATACTTGCACCTGCTTTTGCTTTAAAACCTGAGTCGCAATACACACATATTTTTTTATCCATAGGGATTTCGGCTAATCTCTGAGATAATTCTCCCAGAAAGACATGATGGGAGCCTTTTATTTTTCCACTATCAGCAATACTACGACTTGTTCGAACATCAAGAATGAATATATTGTCATAGTCAATATTCCTATATAGTTCATGAACTGACCAAATATCTGTTTTGGATATTTCTTCCCCATTCATATACCATTCTCGAAATCCACGCAAATATCCAATTATATTATCGAAACCTAATCTTATCAAATATCGAACACTTTGCTCTATATCTTGATGTGTACTTTTTATCAAAACAATTGGTTTATCATATGATAATAACCATAGTGCATAAGTTGGTAATCCGTTTTTCCATATACTGATTGTATTCGGGATATGTCCACCGGCAAAACTTTCAGGTTCACGAACATCAATAATTTGTGCACCTTGAGCTATGAATTGCTTTACTTCTTTTACAGATAACGAGGGAGGTTGTATTAGACCAGCCAAAATAGGTGGACCTTCCAAATTGAATTTTTCTAAAACGGTCATATGGGGTGCTATTTCGAATTTTTCTGTTGATTTGAAAGAAATGAATTCTTCTTTGGATAACAATAACTTGGGATTCGTTTTCTTTTCGTATCCAATTGTCGTAAATGGTATTCCACTAATTCCTCCTCCACATATTGATCCTTCTCCATGAGCAGGGAGAACAATTGTATGATCACCTAATTTCAACAGTTTATTGAAAAGACTATCATGAAGCCATCCTGCTGCTTCCAATTGTTTTTTTGTATTTCTATAAAAATCAATTCTTCCAACATCTCCTGCAAAAAGAGTATCACCTGTAAAAACCATAAAAGGATAATCAGGATGGGCAGAATTTTTAATGATTATAGAAATGCTTTCTGGCGTATGTCCTGGTGTCTCTAGTATATTGATATTCATATCCCCAATTTTAAAGACATCTCCTTCTTTGACTGAAGTTCCATATTTGAATGCCAATTTATTTCCGTGATAAATTATTGCACCTGTAGAGTTTGCTAGTTCTGGTGAACCATTCACAAAATCTTCATTTCTGTGTGTATCGAAAATAGCAACTAATTTAGCATCATTTTCTTGTAATAGAGCAAGATATACATCAATATCCCGTCTTGGGTCAACTACAAAAGCTTCTCCTTTTGAAGCAACAAAGTACGAATTACTTGCAATTCCCTTTGAGGTTATTTTTTCAAAGATCATTTGTGAATGAACAACTCTTTTCTAATAACTATATTTTCTATCATTAAAAACAATAATGCCTTATATTATAAGTTTTAAAAATATTATAAAGAAGAAATTAAACCTCTATGGGTTCATTTTGATCTTCTTGTTCTGCTTCTTTTTGAATTACAGTTATCTCACCAGAATATTCAAAGCTTTCAAATCGTTTTGTGAAAAGTTTAATCAGTAATGCTACTACATTTTTCGTATTACGAACACATTCTTTGTACTCTGTTTCATTATAAGGTAAAGAATCTAATTTCCATGAATCAACAAGTATGTCAGCGAGATATTGATCTATCGAATTATTGATATCATCAATTACTTTTTCTATATCTGCACCAAACTCCTTGTCATGCATGAAAACTCTTCTTCTTAATCGTGTACCCCATAATTCTCCTTTGTGTTTTTGCATCAAATTAATTTTGCTTGTATGATCAGTATTTGGGAGCTGTTGATCAAGATAGTAAGCTAAAATAGTTGTATCTAATAGAAACCTCAATTCATGCAGAGATGAATGATAGTATCCCCAATTTGCTAGGGATTCAATAACTGAGAATCGTTTTGTAAATGAAACCATTTCGGAATAAACAAGAGATCCAACAATCTTTGACTGGTTTTCGAGATGTTTTTCTTCGAAAGCCTCCAAATCCTTACTAAGGGTTTTTTTAATTTCTTTCCAAATTTTATAAGCAGAACCGGCGTTTTTTTTCGTTTCTTTCTCTGTTTTCCGTGACGCTTTCACCCATTTATTAGTATTCATTCCAAATCCAAACATCATGAATCCATCCATTATCTATATCGTCTTAGATTCTCTTTATAATTATAAGCTTAATGCTAAAAATTCTTTGAAATAACAATCAAAATTAAAAATGAATTAGCGTTTTACTCTTTTTTCTTCGTTGCTAATCAACAAAATGTTTTTCAATTAATTAGATTTCAAATGTTAACTAATGAAGGTTTACAAATATGGAACTTAATGGAGTAGAAATCGAAGATACCTATTGTGAAGCATTCGAGGGAATTGTCTCGAGGCTTATGATAACACTACGAGACGAACAATTAATACAATACACTGCAGCACAATGCTCTGCTCTTCCATCAATTGTTGTAGGTCGAACAGAAGCTGCTATTGAAAGATGGGTACGTGGAGATGAAACTCCTGATAAAAATCACGGATTTATTTTGCAAGTATGGGGCAATTGGAATCCAAAGAAACCTGAAAAAAGTCTAAAGAAATTCTACAAGGAACTTGGTTTAAGAATTCGCCAGGGAATTCTTGTTGTACCAACAACGACTGTTTTCAATCATCTTTCAATGAGTAAGACATTTGATATGATGGAAAGTGTCGGATATTGTGGAGACATTTACCAGCAAGAAGTGGATTTATTTGGTCGTAAGATGATAAAAATCCCACTTATGATGGGTGATTGGTTTATTGAACAAGAAATTGGTTATCAAACTGGTGTTTCTGGTGGAAACATTTGGTTGATGTGTGATTCTGAAAAAACAGCACTAAAAGCTGGAAAGAGGATTCTAAATGTTCTTTACCCTTTGGAAAATATCATTACGCCATTTGCCATCTGCAGTGCTGGTTCCAAAACAGTGTACGAAGGACAACCACATCCGGATATTGGTCCCACAACTAATCATCCATTTTGCCCAACTTTACGTGGGAAAATTAAAGATTTAAAGGTACCAGAAGGAGTAAATAGTATTCCTGAAATAGTTATTAATGGTTTAACATTAGTAGATGTTCGAAGTGCTATGAAAGTCGCTATGAAAGAAGCATCAAAAGTTAAAGGTGTAATGAAAATATCTGCAGGCAATTTTGGTGGTGCATTAGGTAAATATCATATTAATCTAAAAGATTTGGTTGATGAGATGTAATTATCTTTATATCTCTCTTATCTTTTCTTTGGTGAATATTCGTTATCCCTTCCAAAGGTTTCTACACAAATTTTTGCTACATCTTGAACGTATTTTTTATCAGCAAATACATACATTCGCCACAAATCTTCATATGAATCTTCTATTGCTTTAATGTCTGCAGCAGGATGCGGTCTCGCATTAAGTTGAGTGATCTTTCCTGAAGCATTTTTTATCAACACTTCTGCTTCTTTTAAAGAGGAAGAACTTAAACAATGAATAATAACATCCGACTTATTTATTTTCAAATTTCTGTTCTTTTTTTGTAATCTATCAATAATCATATCTTCGATTTGATCTCTTTCCGGAGTTGGAGGATTGAATTTTTGTATAAAATCTTCACGACTTTTTCGCGAGCTTAGTGTTGCACTTGACAGGACATAGGCTCGTTTTAATAACTGTCTTTTTTCTACTCGTTCAATGAGGTTTCTAATTGACGATGTTTCAGGTCGCTCTTCTGGAAACCCTTTCAAGAATTGAAACAAGGTCCAATCATTCAAATTAAACAAACTATCTCGAGTAAGAGTTCCTTCTTTTACAGCCATTTCAACTGCTTTTGATATCATTGCTCCCGAGGATAATTTGGCATGATGGAAATAGACTCTTTCGGTGAGAAAATATCGTAACCGTAATAGATGTAAAATTTCTGATCGAGCATCAGATCGTTCCATTCGGTTTTTAACAAAATTTAGTACAAGCTTTCCTTTTTCTACTATGAAATAACTTAGTACACGATTATCATAGTCTTTGTTAATACCTGTATGATAACAATCTCTTCGAATATAATCTAAGAGATCGGAGCAAATAGTATCGTTGATTATTTGGCTCATCCAACTCTCTCCTCCTGTATTGATTGTTGGATCTTTATTTGTTAATATTTTAACTAACTTGTTTTTTATTCCCATACTATTTAATTCATCACCTAACATTCCAACAGATAAATTACGCTTGAAATTTTCATCTTTATCATGTTTTTCGAAAATCTTCCGTTCATCTTCGAAAGTATGGCCATATGGAACGTGACTAATATCATGAACTAAACCTGCAATAGCAATCAATTCTTCTCTATCAGAACCAATTTCATAGCCATTCAATCGCAATGTTTGAACTATTTTTTTAGCCAGAAAACTTGTTCCTAAGCTATGATCAAATCTGGTATGAGTTGCTCCTGGATAAACAAAGTGTGCTGTACCTAGTTGTTTTATTCCACGTAATCTTTGTACTTCGGGGCAATCAATGATTTTTCGTTCATTTTCTGTGAATGACATATCACCATGAACTGGATCTCGAACAATCAATTTTTCTTTACTCCTTAAACTATTTCATTTTAAAATGGAAATAAGCGTAGCACTTTACTGTTTTTCAGCTATTAATCAATTGTTATTATATAATTTTCTTATTACTTTATTATTTTACCTTAATCGAAAAACAAAAATAGTATTTTGCATAGATTACATTCATTATGAGAAAATTGCAGATTGCTGTAATAGGAAGCAAATCACTTGATTTAAATATTGAATATGATAAAGCAGCTTGGGATTTTGCTTATAAAATCGGCTTTGCTCTTGGAAGAACAATTAATGTTGCTGTGATTACTAGTGGAAATAAAGGTGTAACAGAAGCAGTAACCAAAGGAGTAAATGATGCAGGTGGTGTCTCAGTTGGAATTCTTGCAGGTAACTATAAAGAACAAGGAAACCCCGATTCTCATGTAAATATTGTAACAACTTTTGATGGACACAAACATTGTTGGCCATTGATCTATTCAAGTGATTGTGTGATATCTATTGGTGGAGGAGAAGAGACAGGAATTCAAATATCTTTAGCAGTAGATTTGGGAATTCATGTGGTAATTTATTCTAAAGCAGGAGGGATTTCCTCAGAAGTATTTACTTCGTTAGAACCAACTTTTCAAAAAATGCGCTCATCTCAGCTGGTCTATCTAGTAGATGATGAGGAAGAAGCTATTGACAGAGCTAAGAAATTTGCTAAAGAGCGAGCAACCAAAGAAATATATGTAGATGATAAAATTAGTGTTGATATTTCCCCTCAAATGATAACTTTGTGTAAAAAAGAAACCATTGCTATTCTCTTGCTTCTTAAGAAAAAGAAAACCTTGTCACCCCAAGAAATATCTGATGAGCTTAAAATCCCATTTATGATGGTTCAATCTTATATGCAAGAGCTTGATAGTCATGAAATTGTTCTAGCAAAAAAAACCATTGCAGATGAGCACTTATTCTCCATTAATCAAGACAACGAACAAGTTCGTAAATTTTTACTCTTACTCGATCTTGAAAAATAATTTAGAACAAAATTATGAAAAAAATTGACAATTAAAAAGAGAAATACTAATACTATTTACTTTTGAGAAAGTATCAGCTGTGTTCTCGTAATGAATTGACAGTATAAATTAAATCATCAGGATTGTCTAAAAGCTCCTTCAGAGCTTTTTCTGGATTTGTTTGTTCCTTCAAGTAACGAGTTGTTAGCAGTAGAAGGTCGCCTTTAAAGCCAATTACACCATGAATTGGCAATCCACCTACACGAGATACTTCCTTTACAGTAATATGGTCTGCTGGTAGTGTAATAACATTAGCAGAATCTGATAGATCAAATGCAATTGTTTTACAAGGAAGCTTTTCATCCCATTTTCCTAAAGCAGTTAGATAATTCTTACCAAGAGCCAAATAAATCAAATCGGGTTTTTCCTTATTGATAATTTCTTGGTAATCCTCAGGAATATTCAATAATTCTGCCCGATCTATGATTTGATCTTTACTCATATCAGAAAATGAACAGTTATATGGAGGTAAAAGATCATTCTCACCTATTATTCCAAAGCCGGCTGATACTATATAATAACAAACCTCAAAATGATTTCTTAACAACCTCACTGCAGAGTTTGTACTTAAATTTAAAGCTCCTCTATACAAATCCTTGGCAGTTTTTTTCATTGGAAATTTAAGTAATATTTGTTCACGAGACTCTTTTGATGGTATTTCGCTACAGATTGGTTGATGTGGATATTGAATAGATTTTGTTTTACTACAAGAAGCAAGAACTAATATTTTCAAGTAAACACCCTGTGAAATTGTTAGCTTAAATATCTTTTACAAAATAGATAACTAAATACTTTTTCCCTTAGAAAAGGGTTATTGGAAATTTACACTATAAAGTATTTATTTTTTCCACATATGCCTCAAGAGTCAACTATATATTTGAATAGTATACCAAAAAAGTGTTTAAATAAATTGATATTAGATATTTAATAGTAACGACTAAAAATTGTTCCAATAAATCTGAGGTTCGATTATGTCTGATAAAGAATTTATTAACATAGAAAAACGCGGAATGATCAAAGTTGGTATCGCCCGTATGGCTTTATTTCCAATAAGCGATCTCAACGCATTGTATGACAAACTTGTAGAACTCATCGGTCCTGTAGCAAATAAAGCATTTTATTTAGCGGGAGTAGAAGGAGCAACGACATTCGGAAATCCAATGTTTGATAGAGATATCTTACAGAAGAACGAGTCAGGTTACAATGCAGCTGTGGAAGCTTATTCTCAAGCGGGATTTGGTAACTTCTATGTTAAGGAATTTAATTTTGATGAAGGCACTGCTTTTGTATCAGGAACGGAAACTTTTGAAGCTTCAGATGGGCAACGACAAATTGTCGCTCAAATAAGATCAAATGGTCACTGTAATCACTCAAGAGGAGTTTTCGCTGCATTTATGAGACTTGTTACAAATCGCAAAGATATGGAATGCGTTGAAGTTAAGTGTGAAGCTTTAGGAGATGCAACTTGCGATTTCAAAATTGCCCCAAGAAAGGTATTAGAGAGAGAAGATTTCATTTTCTAAGGAGATTTTCAAAAATGTCAAAAACACGCCAAAAATTAGAAGGTATTTTGGAAAGGCTCGGACAAAGAACAGATATTACTTCTAGCGCTATTGTAACAATTGATGGTTTGATGATGGCTTCTGTTCTTCAAAATAAAATTAATTCAGATGCTGTGTCCGCAATGTCAGCAGCAATGATTGCTCTTGGTACAAGAGTAGGGAAAGCTTTGAATCAGGGTTCCATTGAACAAGTTATAGTCAAAAGTGAAAAAGGTTATACCATTGCTGTTGAATGTGGAAGTACTGCTGCATTAGTTGCTTTAACAAATAAAGATGCTCAATTAGGGTTAATATTCTTTGAACTTAAAAAATCGGTTTTAGAAGCTCTTTCAATGCTTTAGAAGCATAATTCATTTTCCATTTTAAAGTGAGTTCTTTCTAAAACATTTCAATTCAATTTTTAAAAAGCAAATAGATAAATAAAAAGAACAAAAGAGATATGGATCTCTCTATTCTTCAATTTCTGCAGTAACTTCTTCTCCAGCAGTAATTATTATTTCACCAACATGTACTGGTAATTTTATTAAATGCTCAAATTCTTTGATTTGATCGATTTTATCACCTGGAACAGTCACTGTTGCAGATTTTATTGATTGATTCAAAGCTATTCTCTTTGTAGCTTTACATTGACGTATCTGTGCAATTAGCTCAATTAGTAATCCACCAAGCTCTGCTTTTTCTGGATCGAGTTTTCTTCGATCCTTTGCAGGCCAAGAAGTTGCATGTATTGATATATCACCTATTTTATCTTTGAACATTTTCAAATAGATTTCTTCCGTTATATGCGGACAAAATGGAGCAAGTAATCGTAACACAGTCCATAGGGTATCTCGTAAAATACGCTTAACTGTTGCAGATCTAACAGTATCATCTGTTTTGAAGAACGATTTTACGCTCTCTAGATAGTTATCACAGAGTTTCCTCCAAGTGAATTCATGGATTTGTTGTAAACTAATATTAAATTCAAATTTGTCCAAGGCAGTAGTTATTTCTTTCCTTGTTTTTTCAAGTTCAGTTAATAACCAAATATCAATTGGTGAGTAATTTGATTTGCCATCTGGAACATCATCAATATAGATACTAAGATATCTTGAGACTGACCAAAGTTTTTGTAAGAAGGATTTACCATATTGAGCTTTATCCCATTGAAATGGAAAATCATAGCCAACTTTCTTTCCTAAGATTGTCTGTCTAATAGCATCTGCACCATATTTTTCTATTCCATCTCGAGGGTCAACTACATTTCCTTTCGATTTTGACATTTTCATTGAATCAGGACCCAGAACATGACCATTAATTAGAACACTGCCATAAGGCATCTTACCACCAGTTAATTTCAAAGTTCTAAACGTAGTGTATGTGTACCAAGTTCTGATTATATCATGCCCTTGCAATCTTATGATATCATTTGATTTATTTGATATCCATCGCTTAGCAAACTCAGGTTCTTCATAATATCTTGTGATGGTTAAAGGCGTTAGACTCGAGTCTACCCAACAATCACAAACATCTGTAGTTCCTTCAATATTCTTTGATCCACATTTTGGACATTTGGATACAGGTGAATCTGTTACAGAAGTATCAATTGGCAGCTCCATATCCTCTGAAGGAGCTATAACTTCATTACAATCAGAACAACTCCAGAATGGTATTGGTGTTCCAAAAAGTCTTTGACGAGAGATTATCCAATCCCACTCCAAAGCTTGAATCCAATCTGTAGCTCGTTTTAGATACAGAGAAGGATACCATTTCATTTTCTTTGCTGCTTTGATTAGCTCTGGTGCAAATTCTTTCAATTTAATCATGTATTGCTTCGTTGTGAGAAATTCCATAGGAGTTTCACAGTCACCTCGTTCGGTATGACAAAGAACCCTGTGTTTAATCCGTTCTTGTTTAGTGATATAACCTTTCTCTTTCAAAGCGATGGATATTTCTCTTTGGGCATCTTTAAGCAACATCCCATCATATCGGAATCCTGTGCCAACTATTTTACCTTCAGGAGATACAATGCTTTTAATTGGCAAATTATGTCGTTGTTGCCATTTGATGTCTTGTTCATCACCGAAAGTACAATTCATTACTGCACCTGTGCCAAATTCCATATCAACGTCTTCATCACTAATTATTGGAATGGTGCGACCAAAAATTGGTATGACTGCTTTTTTACTAAGATATTTTTTGAAACGTTTATCTTTTGGATGAATTAAAATTGCTTGACAAGCAGGAATGAGTTCGGGACGTGAAGTGGCGATTTCAATAAAACTTTCTTCATCGTCTTCTATAGGGAATTTAACCCAATTCATAAATCCTTTTTTCTCAATGTAACCAGTTTCAGCTTGAGCAATGGTTGTTTCACAATGTGTGCACCACATATTTGGAAAGTTATCAAAATACACATCATCCTTTTGATGCATTTCTAGAAGAGAATTTTGAACACGTTTTTGATAGGATAAATCCATCGTTCGATATTCAAATGCTTCCCAATCAGGACGATAACCAATCTTGGCGATGACATCCTTCATATCTTGAATCATTAACTCAGTCCATTCTTTACACTTGGCTTTAAAATGAGCACGATCATCTCGAGAGATATTCCATTTATATTGTACCTTTAGCTCAGTAGGTAATCCTTGAGTATCCCATCCTTGAGGAAGAAGCACATTATATCCTCTCATACGTTTGTATCGTCCGATTAAATCGGAAATGCTGCACCAATAAACGTGACCCATGTGGAGCAATCCACTTGTGAAGGGGGGAGGAGTATCAATAGCAAAAAGTGGTTTTTCAGTATCTTTAAAATCAAATCCATATACTGCCTTATAATGCTCTTTTGTAGTCCACAAATCTTGTATTCTTTTTTCAGCTTCAGCTATTTTATAATGTTTTTCAAGTTTAGGTTGAGGACCATCACCATTTGTTTTCTGTTTTTTAGCATTCATTTCTATGCACCATTTCTATTTATTAGTTGAATTTTCAACCAATATTTCTAATTTGCCGAGTTGGAATATTTTAGTTTCAATCATGAAACGACTATGTCTTTTAATTTCGAGAAGCAAAAGTAATTATAAGCTTTTTTGCTTGTTCTGTGAAATCTTATTTGGTAGTAAAAATCTATTATAGACCTCGAAATAGAAGATTTGAGAAACCAAATATCTATTGTATTCTAAGATTTTCAACTTTATTTGAAAATGGTTTACAATGAGTAGATCTAATTGAGCAAATTGATAAAAAAATAAGTCATTGAAAAAGGTACCATTTAATTCCAACTTGAAAAGACTCTTAGAAATTGATGTTTTTAAAACCGACAGCAATACTTTGCTCCTCGAGTGTGCTCACTTCTTATCCTCCAAGAAGTTAATTTTCCTTAAAATCTCAGATTCAATGATTTTTTCTATATTACTAATTTATAGCTTCTTAACTACTTCATTCTAAGTAAAAATTATTCAAAATTATTAATTAATATTTTATCCGTTAGGAAAGCAAAAAAAGAGGAATATAGGAAACGATTATCGTTTCTTATTTACTCCAGAACCAGTTGGTACTGTTCTTTACAAAGAAAGTGTAGAGATCAATTATCCAACCAATTAAGAATAATCCAGCAGTAAAGAACCTGAGAATACCTGATAGCCATTTACCATGATACATACGGTGGAAACCACCTAAACCAATTAACTGTATAAGTAATAAGATAGTTGTTACTGTTTTATCTTTAGCTATTTTTTTTTCACCATATTCTTATTTTAATATTGACAAAAATCAGTCAATAATCTATTTTTGTGGTTGTAATCATTTAGTATAAATAGTAGAAAAACATAGTATATTGTGGAAGTATTAAAATGAGTAAAAGTATTAATACATTAACTCGACAACTTAGAGATCTTAACGCAGATACACGTAGCAAAGCAGTGATGAATCTTGGAGAAATGGGAGCAGATGAAACTGTACCATCTATAATTAGTGCATTTAAAAAAGAACAAGATGAAAATGTTCGTTCTGTTTTTGCGGAAGCTTTTGCTCTTTTTGGACACTTTGATTCTGTTGTTAAAACATTGATTACCACTAAAAATAATGACGAAAGTGAAAAAGTAAAAATTTCTGCAGAGTGGTCTTTGGGACAAATTGCAAAGAAGCGCGGTTTTACAAACGTTCAAGAATTACTTGAAGATATTAATTCTCAAAAATAACTATTCTTTATAAAAAAAGAAAAAATAGAATCAATGATTATTTATCATTGAATCGTTTACTTTTGCCACATTAGTGGCTTATCCATTATTACATAAATAAGGTCGACTAAAACACCTATTCCAAAAAGTCCAACAGTGCACAGATATACTACACCAGATAAGTTGAAGCCTTTCATGAATCTATGAATTCCTAGGAAACCTAATAACCAGGTTATTAAAATATCTTTTACTTTATTTTCTTCAGCTATTTTTTTTACCTCATAAAATTGACTATCTGTAGTCAATGCCTTATTTATTATTTCATTATATAATAGTATTTTCCTTCAATAGAAAAATAAGAAAAGGAAATTTTTCTTAAAGAGGGGTTTATGAAAAACACTTATTTTTATTGAAAGATATTGTAAATTCATTTTTTCAAAAATAACTAATATGAAGTTAATGATATAGTCTATATCAAAAAGTTTAGCTATTCATAATTAGACAGTTACTGAAAAATATCAACTTTGATATTGGATGTATAATATAATTTCATCAGTATACTTCAAAGGTAATTATAATTTCATCATTTTCTCTTGTAATTATTCTTTACTTCAACGATTTTACAATTTGGGTAATGAGTTTTTTGCGAATTAGATTAGATATTTCTCAGTGACTTTCTTACGAATTTATTATTTAGTATTCAACTACTTGGCACAATTAAACCCGAAATCTTATTTATTATAGGATACTAACATTAAAATCAATTGAGAAGTTGATAAATATGGTTAAAGAACGAGATCCAATTATGGTAATTGTTTACACATTGTTAACTAGTGGTTTATACATTTATTATTGGTTTATTCAAACAAAAAATGAGATCAATGAACTGGGAGGAGAAATCCCTACAGCTTGGTTACTTCTTTTGCCTCTTGGCAATATTTACTGGATATGGAGATATCTTGAGGATTGGTATAAATTGACTAAATTTGAATATGAACATATTATTGTCTTTTTAGTTTTTATGACTGTCTCTCCATTAGCTATTTATTGGATTCAAATTGAACTCAATAAACTTGCATAAAACATCCAACCCTTTTTTTTACTTAATTCAAGAATATGCTAACATTTTTTTTCTGAACAACTTCTATGTTTACATTGATAAATTAAAAAATTAGTCTATAAAAAATTCTATTTCTTATTGTCAATATTTTTGGATTGAGTAAGCATCTATATCATATAGACCTCAGCAAACAAAAGGGGAGGCGAATCTTCCTCAAATCTTCTCTTAATCTCAATATGTCATTCTCTTGAAATTCACTCATTTTCAATCCTTAGAATTGGTTTTGCCTTGTTCCATGTTTTGTTAAATGTAGAATGAGCTTTTTTAACCATTTTAGAATCTCTAATCTCAATGATTAAATAAGTTCTAGGGTTTAAACCTCCTATACCAATTGGGAACAGAATCTTATCATCACTGATTACGAAACTAGACAAAGTAGTAATGGGTTCTCTCAGTTCATAATTGATCATTTGAAAATATTTTTGATAAAAAGCAGGTATTTTATTTATTTGAGTGAAATTGGCTACTTTTTTACTCTTGACATTAGAAAGCACTTTGAGAGTTATTTTTCCGTTTCTCTCATAATTTTTTTGCATGATTGTGGAAAATGATTTGAAATTTTCTTTTTGAAATTGTGCTTTAATCGAATCGAAGCTTAGCAAAGTTTCGAGGTTTGAGTTAGAAATCATAATAGATTTTGATTGAAATACTCGTTTCATATATCTCTGCAATCCCTCTGTATCAGTTTTGAAAATATCTACTATTGGATAAGGATTAAAGTTAATTATTGGAATCTTCGAAAGGCTAGTAGAATCTTGCCTTTTTTTCAGAAATTCCGGTAAGAAAGGATACGAAGCAGCCCATCGCCTCAGAAGTTCTTCTCGTGTATCCATAAAGAATTTACTTGCAAGTTCTTCTAAATTTTCTCTAGCCAAATTGATGGTATAGACTGGAGGTCTTTTAGAAACTCTGTCAATCATTCCTTTCGCAAGCAATTGTGATACTTCTTCATAAACACGTGTTTTTGAAGCTTTCATTCCTTTTTCTTGCAAACTCTCAACTAATCCTGCTACAGTATTCCCTCCATCCTCAACAAGTTGATTAAATATAGCAACAGCTAATTTTGATTGGAAAAGTTCCATTAAGAAATTATTTAGTTCTTTATTTGAATACGATATCCCAGGCATGTTTTGCAGCTCTCTTTTCTTCAAACAAATATTCTATTATCACCAATGTGTATCATTTTCCTTTTAAAAATTCCGAAAAAAAGCGGAAATTTTCTCTGGAAACCAAACAAAAAGAGTTCATTTCGAACTTCGATGTTTATAATTATATACGTTTTTCAATACTTGTAAATTAGTATCTAAACAAAAAGGAAGAAAAAATCTCAAAATATAAGAAAAAACTATTATTAATAGCAAAGATATAACCAAATTAGTTCAAAAATTAATAGGAGAATTTGATATGGTAAAAGAAAAACATGATTTAGCTCAACTTAAGAAAAATGCTAAAACCGTGGAAGATTACATGAGCTGTTTAGAGGGAAAGAGTGGAGAAGAAATAAAAGCTAACTGTGAATCGTATGAACCAAAACAGGATGTAGTAACGGCGCTTGCAGAAAAAGCTAAGGGATACACTTTTGTTGTTTTTTCTGCTGTTTGGTGTAAAGATTGTAAAACGAATGTAGCAGCATTTGCAAAAATATTAGCGCAACAGCCTGATATCGAAGGTATCTTTTTCGGCGGTATTAAAACTGCACCTTTGGATCCAGAAATCCGTTGGAGAGTTCCACCATCACCTCCAGAAGTAGATGATTTTGATCTTCGTAAAATTCCAAGCTTCTATATACTCAATTCAGAAGGTGTTCAAGTTGGAGAAATGATAGAAAATCCAGAACACAAAGAAACATTGGAAGAAGAACTACTATATATTTTAGAGAATCTTCAATGATTCTCCTTTTTTTATGTTAAAGGGTTTAACCATTGGAGCCCTAATGCCCAAGAAATTAAAACCATTATTATTGGAACAGTTAAATTATCAAAATCTGAGGGGCTTAAACCTTCTGTAATTGTAGCCACGAAAGCAAGTATGAGTATTTTTCCCCAGAGCCAAGGCCAAATTCCTCCAAATAACCAATTCTCACCATGAACTAAACCAAATAAAAAGACAATGAGATAACTAAATGCTACAGAAAAAATGAACATAGCAATACTTCCCTCAAGCGATTTTTCTGCTCCACCAATAGAACGATACTTATGTTTTCCAAAATATCTCCCAGCTATTGGAGCAATGCCATCACCCCAAGCAATAGTCATTATGATGATTAATCCCCATGGTTGATCTTTCCAAATAAAAATACAAATCAAAGCCATTATTAAAGCATAAAATAGAGTTCCTTTAATTAAATCAAAAGGTTCACCAGTTCGAGACATACTGTCTACCATAAAACGACCTGGTATGACTTTTAATCCAATTAAGATGAAAATAATAGCAGTAAGAAAAGGTAAAATGGCTCCTACCCATCTTGCCCAGCTATTATCAGAAGCCATAAGCCAAAAGAAAGAATAACACCCCGCAGAAATATGTACTCCTTTACGAGTAAAGAAAACATCCATACCATTTTTACTTAAGAAATAGAATATAGTAAGAAAAATCATTAATACAAGAAACATACAAATAAGCATAATCCAATCTTGATATTTAGTATACCATTCAATGAAGGTCATTTTTTTCAAACCAAAAGATTTGTGAAATTAATAATTAATATTAAAAAACACTTATCTTATTTAATTATTTTCTGAGCTTACGAAAGAACAAAATAGTAGTAAATTTGCCGAGAACATTAAGTTCAATATGTGATATTTTTTAAAGTATAAAGAACAAATAATAAGAAGAAGATATGGAGTAATAAAATATATGAACTCTAGGATTAAAATTCTTAAAGATATAATGGAAATCGAAAAGCAATTCGCTCTTGAGAAAATTAATTCTGAAGTTTTCGAAACCAAAATGCATGTATTAGAACAAAAATTCCAACAAGCAAATGCACTAACAGAAGATGAATTACGATTAGCAATCGATACAAAAGAAATCCCTCTTAGTGCTAATAGTTTAATTGGTAAAATATCAATTGAAAATTTGATACCAAACAGTAAAGTCCCTCGAACGTTCTTTAGACACCTTAAAATTCGAAGAGAAATAAGTGAATTAGAAAGGAATGTAAAAAAATTAAAGCATGATATGCACAAAATAAAGATCCTATTAGCAGAGAAAAAAGTAAATCAAGATTCTGCTACAAGAAAATTGGAAACGTTAGAGTATGATCTTAGACTAGCTCAAAATCGATTTGGTGCTCGAGAGAAATATCTAAAACGAAACCCATCAAAAGGTCACCTACTTAAATTCACTCTGACGAATTTTCTGCAATTCTCCTATGGTCATGGCGTGGAAAACAATGCTGAATTATTAACGATAACTCAAGAACTAAAGAAGGAAATTAATTTAAGAATTAAATATCGTGATGCTTTAGCAGAGTTACTTGCAACACTAAAAACAACTCAATTGGAAATTCGTTCCTCTTCAAAAATCGGCTCACTTCCTGACTTTAAAAAATTACGCGAATTTCAACAAACAATAAATGAACTTCATGATTACATAAAATTACTAACTGTTGATATAAATGACTTTCAAAATTGTTTAAGCAGATTAGAAAAAAATAATTTAAAAATGGATGAATCACATGAATTATTTGTTGATAATTCATTTGGAATCAATGTGGATGCCAGTACAGAGAACCTTTCATCACCGATAGAAAATGAAAGTAAACTTAGTGCTTCTGAAGTTGAAACTGATCCGTTACTTAAAACTATAGCTATTGATGAAGATAAGTTTGAAAATACTTTCTTTTTAATTGACACATTAGATATTGAAGATACTATTGAAGAAGATAAAGTATCTTTGAAATCAGAAGAAATTGATGCGAAATTACGTGTACCTGAAACACCACAATTAACAATTTCAACTGATATTGGTTTAGAAATAGTCGGTATGGAAGATTTCAATTTACAATATAATATTAAAGGGTCTCCAAAAAGAATGAACGAGCTAACTGAAGGAGTAATCCTCAATTCTTTTGAAGAATTTCTAACTCAACTTTTGGATTCAAAAGAAGTTGAAGAAGAACCAAAAACGGTAAAAGTAGAAAAACCACAAAGCAAACAAGTGATTGCAAAAGCAACCTTCAAAAGTTTAGCAGAAGAAGTAAAAAAACGAAAGACTTCTGATATTCCTAAACCCTCTAAGAGAGATTCAGAACATAGTATTGAAGCTCAAGAAGTAGGAGAAGCTTTTGATGAAATCACTGAAATAAAAGAAATTAGTGCTTTACAACAAGATGAATTAGAAGCAATTGAAATACATGAGCCCGAAATTCCAGTAAGTGAATCAACAGAAGCAGTTGGAGAGATACCAACAATTCCGGATGTAGAAAATAGCTCCCTCCCCGAAATTGATTCTTCTTTAGGTGAAGCTTTGTCACCGGAAAAAGCTCAACAAGAGACAAAAGAAATTAGTCCTTCTCGTCAAATTGTTGAAGAAAATCTGATAAAACCACAAAAAACTTCTATGGTTTCAGAGAAATTATTGGAAGCAGCAACAGAAGCATGGAAATTAACTGGTAAAGCTCTATTTAATCTCAAAGATGATGGTTCACGTGAATTTTACGGTTACTTGCAAGAAGCAGTAGTTTATGATAAAAATAAATTAGGATACACTTTGGTAACAGAACCAATTGCAGATCAAACTGTGATTGATAAAATATTCGATCAAATAAAACCTCTCTGGGTTACAGAAGAGCTATTGGAATCAGCAACAAAACGGAAAGTTTTTCTTATTCAAGAAGTAGTTGACTCTTTACAGATACAGAGAGATGTAGCTTTACATATTTCCAAATTACAAGAATTCTCGAATTTTAGAAATATCAATTTCCCAAGCTCAGATAAAATTGGAAAACCAGAGATTCTTGGCCTGGTGCCAATCAATAAAATAAGAATTAAACGTGGATCGATTATTTGCAAATTAGATGATATTGCAGCACAACAACCATATAGAACTGCTCCATGGTCAGCAAATGATTTTGAAAATGAAGAGAATAATCCGATAGGAAAAAACTGCTTATTACATCATGGAGTTTCATTTGGTAAAATAATAGCTTCCGTGAAGCATCCACTTATGGGGAATGTTTTTCTTGTAGACACAAATCAACCTGATAAATCAATTGTCAATTATTTAGTCCAGAGATTGAATATTTCTGAAGATGATAAAACGGAACGACTTTGGCTATTGAAATACCTAATAGCTAAACAGTTGCGGATTCCAGAAGGTGAAGCTCTTAAACCAAAGACATTAATTAACTACTCATTACAAAGAGGTTTCCCAATACTCCCTAATGAAATTCTCAACTCTTATAGAGTATTTATTTCAGGTGGATCTATCAATAGTATCAAAAGAAATAATGTTACTTTAAAAAATTCTGCACGAATTTTCCATCCTTCTGAAGTCATTCCAATAGAATGCTTACGTGTTCGAACAACAAATGGTCGGCATTTGGGAACCTGTCTAGGTATTTCCTTATCAGATAAACCCGTTCTTCTTATTTCTGAAAAATTATCTCGAGAAATGGTTGCACTTTTCACCAATGCAACTGTAGAAAAACAAATTATGACTGACATTTCAGACTCAGTAATTGGAAGTATTGGAGTAGAGTTACGAGATTCCTTGTGTCCACATAATATTTTGAAAACACTTATTGTTGGAAGAAAAATACAAACATTAACAGAATATGGTCATTATCTTTCAAAAATGATTGTCACAGGTATTGATCTGTCGAGAATTCAAGTCGTAGAGAAAGGAACGGTCTATATTACTGCAATGGAAGTATTTTCAAATCCAAATATCTTTGGACAAGAAAACTAAAATAAGAAAAAAGTTTTTCTAAAAAAATAAGAAAGAAGTCTATGATGACGATTAACCTGGTTTCACTTCAGATGCTAAACGGGCAATATCAACATATGCATGTCTTACTTGATGAGAAGGTGAACACCAAGCCATCACGAAACCTTGCCAGAAGGGAGTTTTTGCAATAACTATGTGCCCTTGTTTTTGAGTGTTTGTGCAAATCATTCGACTATTTGTTATATCAATGGTTGAATATTTTATCCCTTGTATCACTATCCAAGGAGCTTTTTTTGTCCATGAATCAATCATGGTTGGTCCATCTACTTGCCAATTTTGTGTTTGCCAATGGACAGCACCATCAGCCCCTATTAAAGCAAGTGCTCCTACTACACCATCATTTTGTAATCTTGCAGCTTCTGATTCAAATGTCAATTTAGTTATCTCCATCTATTATTTTTCTACAAATGTTAGTTTGACGTTTAATATTGTCAAATCTATTTTAACAACTTATTTATTAAGTCCTATGGTTGATGTAAAAAAATTTCAATTGCGGCAAATGAGTATCTCTATTAGAAAGAGGCTAAAAAAAACAGCAAAAAAGGAAAAAGAAGCGAAATACGAGATTTCTCGTTTCGCATCATAGATAGTTTATTTCTTTCGTCTTGAAATCAGATAGCTACCTGCTAAACCTAAAATGCTAATTGAAATCAAAATTATTGGTGTAAATCCAGCCTTAACTGTCTCAGTACATTCAAAGAGCAGATAATCAAATTCATCGACACCTGTTGTTCCACATTCAGGATAGAAATGATAGGTACCAAGGGATTCACATTCATAAGCAAATGACCACATACCATTAGTTAATTCTACCCAAGTAAGGTTGTGACGTGTATCTTCGGGAGTGATAACATATCCACCAAAGTCTGCACCAGGACCACTAATGTATTCATAAGTCATGTTCATTACTCCAGCAGTAAAGGAGTAATTATATTGTTTAATCCTATGCTCTGCTGTTGCCCATCGGACAAGATTTCGACCGAAAACATCATTCTGTGTACCAATGCCACTGTATTTGTTTTTATACCCATCACTATCTAGAGCAAAGTTTGTTGACATAACAATAACTCTTCCGCCAGATGGTGCTTGGTAATAAGCAACTGTGGAATAATCATATCCTGCAGCAAATTCAGTGACTTGAACCGCATCACCTGATGTTTCTAAAGAACATCCATAATGATCAACACCGGTAACTCCAGCTGTAAGAGCATGATTGCCTACTGGATTTACGATGAGTGTAGATGGTGAACCCCAAATATCATCTCGAACGTGTATACCATATTGATCTGTGAATTCATTGATGTGAGTAACATTTGTTCCATAAACCATTGAGAGTTCATCATTAAAGGCGTTTCCATTGAAATTAAGGAAAACACTTCCACCTGCAGTGACAAAATTACTTAATGCTGTTAATTCTGCTGTAGAAAGTGGATTATATGTAGAACTATCCAATGCATCATCTATGAGAATGCTGTATGGATCTGGGAACCACACTGCTTCATAATTGCTTAATATATCTGCAGTAAGAACAATACTTTGTTCACTAATAACCCAACCTCTATTCAATAGATCGGCAGTAAAGAATTTATATTGTCCATACATGTGATCATTCATCCAATTTGTTGTCCTATAATTGAGGAGCATTCTATGTTCCCCATGGCTTGGAACAACTTTGATTTTGACATCAACAGTATCTAAAACGGTTCCTTTGTATTTAAAAGTAAATTCTCCGTTGTAAGTACCAGGCGCAGTGGTTACTGGAACTGAATAAGTGACTCTAGCAGTTGCAGAGTAGTAGTTACTAACTTCATCTAAATCTAATAAAGCTGCAGCGGTACCTGAAACTTCCAAAGTTAAATTATTGTCTCTAAATGGTGAGACACAAGTGACAAATTGTTCTACCACTTGACCTTGAAGTAATTCAGCATAAATAGATACTGGATTAGTAAGTGGATTAAGAGCACCAATGATTGGATAATTGCCTTCTTTATCAGCATTTATTAACAAAGTAGCTGCGGCACCAACGTTAGCCATACCTCTACCTTGTATTAAGTGATCAAATGAATGTGTTGGTAATGGTTTTGCTGTGTACATTAAAGCACTTTTAATTGCACCAGGATTATATGAGAGACTTTCTGTTTTACAAACATCAACTAATATAGCTGCAGCACCGGCTATTTGTGGTGCGGACATAGAAGTACCACTCATTGAAACATATCCAGTATCAGATTGATAACTGCAAGACATGATACCGTAACCAGGAGCTACTAAATCTGGTTTCATTGTATTATCAGCATTTGGTCCTAGAGATGAGAAATAAGCCATACTTAATGGAAGTGAAGAGTCATCTGCTGCACCAACAGAAATAGCTGCGGTAGGAGAATCTGTAGAATAAACACCTTGATCGCCTTCATTACCGTTTGAATGAACAAATTTTACTCCGTTATTATTAACAACGTTCGTAATAGCTGCTTCTAGAATATTGATACTTGGTTCCGCTCCACATCCAAAGCTCATATTGATAACATCAGCACCTTGAGCTGATAACCAATTTACACCGGCAATCATTGATACCAATGTTGCGGGAGCACCATCTTCGTGATGATCACCAATTTTTGCTGCATAAAATGTTACTCCAGGAGCAATACCAACTCTTTGTGAATTAGCTGTACCATCACCACCAACTATACCTGCGACATGAGTGCCGTGCCCAACAAAATCAGTGTTGGATGTATCAGTAAAATCATATCCATATCCTATTGTAACGAAACTTTGTTGTTTACCAACTCTACCTGATAGGTCTGCATGAGTTGAACGAATGCCAGTATCAAGAATTCCGACATTAACTCCGCTTCCATCATATCCAGCATTTACCAATAGAGTAGCATTCATTGTATTGGCATTTTTTAAAGTATCAGGAGAAAAGGAATAATCAGTATCATCCTTAACAGTATCAAATGTATAATAAATATCAGTTGTATCAGCTATTGTTGAATATGCACCAAGACTTTTGATGTCATTTTCAACACCAGAATAATAAGGTACTAAAGCACAACCTGTTTCCCAAAATATTTCACTGTTTTCAAAAGCTAACAAAGTGGATAGATCAGAGAAATCAGATCCGACAATTGCAACCATGATAAATCTTATTTCTGCAGTAGTAATAAAAACAACATCAGTCAATTCTGCAATTTGATATAATGAATCTTCTGTTGTAGAGATTTTTACTCTTGTTCCTGCATCCCAAATATCGTTAGTGCAAACAGCACCAAGATTAGTCAATTTTTGCAAATCAAGGGAATCAATGCGATGATTGAATTTGATAGCAATCTCATCTGAGTATCCGTTGGTAAATGCCGTGGTACTCAATAATTTATCGTCTATTTTATCTCCATTATTATCAATTGCTTCTTTCATGTACAAAGTTGGTTCTGTAACACTAAAAGCGGACACATTAATATTAGCAATTATTTTGGGTCCGGCAGCAGATAATATGAATAATGATAGAAGACTTAAACCTAGAATAGTTCCTTTCTTCATTTTCTACACCCATATATTATTTCTTTCTACTAAACATTGAATCTAGAAATGAATCTATCTACTTCTAAATCCAAAACTAAAAGAAGATAAGAAAATTCTTCTAAAAAAAGGTTTCTTCAAAACTTATTTTAAATTTCACAAACGACTTGCTATTTTAAAGGTAATTTCTATGAGTGCTTGTAAAGAATTGCTGAACAGATATGTAATGGGTTCAATTCCGACTCCCCCAGTATTTAGTATGGCGAAAATTCCTCCTACTTTAATTGGTTCAATTAGTTCTTTCAATATCACATGCGCTTTTTTCGTTTTTTTCTCCTTGAATAGTTTTTCAAATTCATTATTTGGAAAAGTATGATATTTGATAGCCAAATTCTCCATTATTCGAAGAACTTTATCATTGTTAACAATATTTATTGTGCTATTAAAGGAAGGAGAATAAGCATTTATAGTCAAAAGTATTTGAGCCATGTGTTTTGATGCACCAAATTCTGGTGGAAGAAGTGCGCGTACTTTCCCTCTAATTTTTGTTATTCGTCCAGGAAACGCAGCAATATCATCTATTGTTTTCGGTTCTGGCAAACATTTGCATATATTGAGCAACACTTGGGGCATTACCTTTACAAAATCTTCCTTTCTCTCCATTGCGGATAATACTTCCAATAATTCAGTAATAACTTTCTTTCTACTTTCGATTAGAATTTCATCTGTTATCGGTAAGCATCCTTGGCACCCGGCAGTTATTCCCGGATAACTTTTCACATGCTTTCTACAAGTTAAACCACTTATTCGGAGATTCACACAACTAGAGCAAATTTTTCTGATGATTTCTTCAGGTGAAGCATTGTTGATAGAACTAGCAACAATATCATTAACTAGCAGCTTCACAGTATTACTTTCAAGATATTCCTCCTTACCTTCCGCTCGAATAGTATCTAATGATTTAAGATAACTACTTATCGTTGGTTGGCTTACACCCATTTTTTCAGCAACTTCACTTTGGGTCATATGATTTATCAATTCTTGAGCTACCAGCCCACGGACAAGTGGTAAAAAATTCTGAGTTACAATTTCACAAGGAGGACGCATTTTTCAATACCCAGTAAAGATTGTATTAAGTCAAATAAATGATTTTCTATTTTTAACTTTAAAATGGCAAGAAGAAAAGAATGAAAGCTATTTAGCTTTCATAAATAACCTTTTTTTGATCTTATTTATCCATATTGGCAAGAAGCTTAGGTTTACGATTTCCATCTGCTTCAAGAATTTTATTGCATTTATTGCAAACTCTTACCTTAACCTTCTCGAAAGTGTATGAAGACAATTCATGTTTTGCAAAAGATTCACCACACTCTGCACAAGTTTTAAGATGGACGGTTTCATCAGATGCTAGTTCCTCTTGTTGAGGAGGTAGTGCAATTAAATTTCTTTGAGAGTCACTGAGCATTGGTTGTTGAGTTTGTTGTGGTTGCAGAGTTTGTTGTGGTTGCTGAGTTTGTTGTTGTGATTGCTGACCTCTAGCAAGTGCTTTTACCGCATCAAATGAGCTTTTTGGTACTGCAGGTAAGTTAAAATTATCAGTAAAATTAAGAATTTTCTGGTGATCTTTTTCACGACCAACACGCTTGAGAAAGTCACCAAGTTCAACATCTATCAAAGAAAGCTCTGAAAGTAATGCAGTATTTTGAATGGTTTTTGGATCTCGTTTTTTCAGTGTAGGTTGTTGACCGGGTTGTCCTGGAATATATTCAGGAGGTTTATTTAAAACATCTAAATCTACGTTTTTTAATCGTAGGAGGATATCATCAAGGAGTTTATTATAAAGGTCATCCCGTTTTTGGCGATTCAAGATTTCAATGTAAGGTTCAATAGCTTGATAATGATAATGATTGAAAATATTATCATAAAAGACATCTATACCAAATTCCAATATTCCATCCAAAAGCTCTTGCTCAGTGATTTTAAAATTTTCAGATAAATAGCTAACCCAATCAGCAGGTAAATCAAACGGTTGAAGAATCAAAATTGAAACAATTTGATCAAACAGTGCATCCTGATATTGTGACATATCATCAACTTTGCTCATAGCTTTTAATGCTTGATTGAAGAATATTTTAGTTCCACTAATTGCATATCTGGATAAACCAACAAAAACTCGTTGATGAGGTTTGAGATTAGAAATCATCATACGAGTAAGAATGAATGCTGCGAGAAAATTAAGCAGAAAAGATAATAAGAGTCCATAGAGACCATAAGAAAATCTTGTCATAAGCTTCGTTTCATTAGAAAAAATAATCATTGAAGCAATTAACCAAATAATTCCTGTCGCACAAGAACCTATCCGGAAGTAGTGATAAAATTTACCAATTTTTGCTTGGCGAGCACATGTTTGACATGCACCACTATTATCAAGTTCTGCTTCAGTTACACAACTTTTACAGATAGAAACATTACAAATAGCACATCTTTCTTCAGATTCTACGATTGGATGATAAACGCATTTCATTGGAATCCCTCGAAGTTACAAATAATACTAACAGCGTTAATATATTTTACCAAAATTACTCCTTTTTAATTATTCCTTCAGCTTTTGACAAAAGAAAAAAGAAAGAAACGGGAAAAAATTATCTTCCAATTTCTTTTGATACACCAGGTTCTAAAACATAAACATCAATCATTGGACCAGCAATTTCAATAAATTCCTTTGGATCTTGAACTAAAACTGGGAATGTTTTGTAGTGTATAGGAACCACTTTTTGAACGCCAAGTAGTTGAAGTGCTTTCGCAGCTTCTTTTGGACCCATTGTGAATAAACTACCAATAGGTAAGAAAGCAAGATCAATGTCATATAGATCTCCGAGTAGTTTCATATCAGTGAAGATACCAGTATCTCCAGCATGATAAATAGTCATATTCGGAAGCATGATAATAAAACCAAGAGGATGACCAATAGTTGAGCTATGTAAAGCAACTGTGAAAACAAATTTCATTCCTGCAACTTCGGCTGTTCCACCAATATTCCCACCTAAGACATTTTTTACTCCTTCGCTCTGGGCTTTATTTGCTAATTCAAAAATGCTAACAAAAGTTGCCCCGGTATTTTTACAAATCACTACTGCTTCTGCATATCCATGATCTCCGTGATCATGTGTCACAAAAACAGCATCTGCTTTCTTAATATCTTCCACTTTTATTGGTGCTACAGGGTTTCCATTTAACCAAGGATCAATTAGAATGGTTTTTCCTTCATCTTCAATCATTATTCCTGCGTGCCCAAGCCATGTTATTTTCATTTCGTACTTACCTCTATTATCTCAACATTAATTGTTTAAATGGGTGCTTTTTACTTTTTTGGAACAAAAAATGCTTTTGATTGTAGATTCTAAGGGTGCCAAACGAAAACGAGCGGTGTTCTATATTAGGAGATGGGGCACCCCTAAAAAATCTAGGTCTCTAAGTTGTAGTTTTTACACTACATTATTTATAGTCACTGGACTCTGTACTATTTTCTTTATAAGGATATAAATGACCCTAATCCTAGAAATTATTTATTAGATACTTCTTTTTTCTTGACTTTTTTTGTTAAAGTCATTTTCCTTTCTTTATTGCATTAATTTTCTCGACAACAAAATCTAATCTAGGATTAATATCAAATGCTCTTTCTAGATATTCTATTGCTTTCTCCCGTTCACCTTTCGTATCATAAGCTAATCCAACATTGATAATTGCTTTCAGATAATCTTTGTTGAAGTCAATTGCTTTGAGATAATTTTCAATTGCTTTGTCCAATTTCTCTTGGATATGATAAGTACAACCTAAATTGTAGTAAACCTTTGAATCATCTTGCCACGTGAGAAGAATATCTTCAAAAGTTTTTATTGCTAGAGAATATTGATTTATTTCTCTGTAAGCATTTGCAAGATTGAATCGTGCATCCAGAAAGGTTTTGTTTGCTTGAATAGATTTCTTGTACCACTTAATCGCTTCTTCCTTATCAGATAATTGATAGTAACTGTTTCCAAGATTAAATGAGCTTTGGAAATAATTTTCATCTACAGTGAGTGCTTCTTTGTAGAATTTTATTGCCTCTTCTAATTTTCCTGATTTATAATATGCAACTGCTATGTTGTGTAAACTTTCTATGAATTTTGGATTCATTTCTAATGATTCTTTAAAATATTTTATTGCTCCATCAAAATCTTCTTTGATAGTAAATAATTTCCCTAGATTGCACTTGCTTTCAAAACAATTCTCCTCCAATGTGCATGCCTTCTTGAAGAGATCTTCTGCTCGAGATAATTTACTTTCTAATAGAGCATAAACTCCTTCTATATTTAGCATTTCATAATCAAGTTCTTCGTCTTTACTCATTTAGCTACCTCTGAAATAAAGCTAAAGTAGTTTGGTATTAAGTTCTTTTTCACCCAAACGTTTTTCTCAAGTTGCAAATTCTCTTGTAAATTTATTTATTCTTAGAAAAAATGCTTTCGAGTAAATTGACGAAATGTAATTATATTATGGAAAAGAAGTCATATTGTCATCTTCTTTGTCAAATTTAGAGATTACAATAAATAATGGAGAACAATCAATGTCAAGTAGTACGAGTCAGCAGTTAACTAAGGAAGAAAAACAAGTTGAAAAAGATTTGAAAAAGATTTACTCAGAGTCCCCCAATTTATATTACATTGTAAAAGAAGAAGGACACATTATCAGAATTGATCTTGATTATGGGGGAAACATGGAACCTGAGGTAGATATTGGCAAACTACCAGAATCTTTCAGACATCTCAAATGGTTGCGAATGTTAAAAATACATGACAATGAGTTATGGGAACTTCCAAACTGGCTATGTGAGCTAACAGCACTTCAAACTCTAGTATTAAACGACAACCCAATTTGTAGCTTCCCGGAAACAATAGGCAATCTAGCTTCTCTACGAGAACTAAGTAAGTATCACCAAAGAGTTTCGAAATGGAGTGATCATCGTTTGACACAGCTCCCAAAATCATTTTGTAATCTAACCTCGCTTGAAAAACTGGACTTGAGAAGTAATAAGATAAATATGCTTCCCGAAGCTTTCGGTAATCTCAAGTTTCTTCGGATTTTAAATTTAGATAGTAATAAATTAGTTAGCCTTCCTGAATCCTTTGGGGAGCTGGAATCTCTTCGAGAACTGAGCCTTAGTGGTAATGAATTAACATCCCTTCCCGAGTCTTTTGGCAATTTACGTTCGTTAAAAAAATTAGACTTAAGAGTTAACAATTTAACATCCCTTCCTTCCTCAATGAGAAATTTAACTCACTTAGAAGAACTAGAATCAGGGGGAAATAACTTTGATGATGATGTAAAAGTGCTCCTTAAAAATTTAGTACCAAAATAGATAGTTCATGAGAAGGATAAAGTTTAGTATTTGGAGATTATTTTATCTAAGCTCAGATTATATTTTTTTTGATGCAAAAATCAAATCGGACACCCATCTAAAAGAACTTTAGGAGAAGCTATTTCAATATCTTCACAGGTTGTATCGATCAGATTCAAAATTAGTAACCCTTTCACTTTATTTGGGTGCTTACTCAAGCAGTTTAATAATTGTAACCAATAGAATATTGATTCTACTTTTCTAAATTTGTAGATTTTATTGATATAGGTCCCTTCTTTTAAACCAATAGCCCAAACTCTTGTTTCTCCATTTGATAAAGTTTCAATTAAAACTTCTACGTTAACTTTTGTTCGCAGTAGTTGTCGTTTCTCCTGTTTCTTAAAATCGAATTTATCCAATAGAACTGATAAATTTTCTTCGGGGAGAATATTCTTCAACTTTATTTGAAACTCGATCAATCTACTTTTAGAAACGATAAATCCAACATCCAAAACCTTTTGGGGAAATTTAACGAGTTCCATTGATCGATTTTTCATAGACTTAAATTTCAAATCCAATATATTCGTTCTAAATTTTTCTAACCATTCTTTATCCAATGAAATATCAACAGATGTATTTGCAATGGTATCTATAGCAATGAGGCTTTTACGGAAGAAAGCATTTTTCTTTTTGGATAATTTTTCTTGAAAGAGCCACAGAGATTCTTCAGGGAAAGATTGTTGCTCTTGTTCTTCTAGCAATTGAATTGAAATAGAACTATCCGCTTGCTCAAGTGTAGTTGCTGACTCATTTAATTCAAAAGATGTATTTGCTACTTCAAAGATCTGTGTTAACTGCCTTTGTTCTCGTTTACACAGATACTTGTCATACATTCCAACCCAATCAACAAATGTCACAGCTACTACTAATGTCGCAGATATTATCCAAATCGCAATTGATGTCCAAATATTATTTCCTGCAGGTAATTTTTGATTAATTAACATCGTTCTTGTTAGACCAAAAAGTGTTTCAAGAAACCACTCACCAATAGCTGTTGTACTAAAAAGATTGGCTACGACAGATATACTCAATGTTAAAATTATTTTTCCAATAAAACAATAAATCAACGTCTTTCCCAGTGAATAGCCAATAAGACCAATCATTATTAGTAATACTTCATCTGGAAGTGGAGTAGCAGCAAAAATGAAAATCATAATTGGAGCTAAACCTCTTTCAACCCATCTTTGTGTTTTTCTTAGTTGTTTTTCTAGTTTATCTCCAGCAACTTCTCGAGTAGCTCTCCCGACAAACCAGGAAGCTATTTGCCCAATGGAAGCACCAATTCCTGCTGCCAATCCCAATAGAAAAACGTTTATCCCGGGCATCACGGCAACAAACATTAAAACAACTGCATAGAGCACTGGTATAAACATCACAAAATTACCAAAAATTGAGATTATTCCTACGCCTAAATATAATCCCACATCACCTGTTCTATCTTGAAACCAATAGACAAGCTCAAGCATCAATGAAGTTGGATCTTTTTCAAATATACCTAAGAAAATCATAAATGCAATAAAGAGCAAGAGAAATGCAAGTGAAAGAGTTCTTTGTTTACTCTCTTTCAACCAGAACCAAATTTTTTTAAAAAAAATCCTTGAACGGTTTTCTTCCGAGTTATAAAGGAGAATATCTTTGTGTTCGTTTTGAGATGATTCGTCATTAAAATTTCTAATTTCTAAACCATCTTCAGAGTTAGACATTTTCGTTATACTCCAATTAACTATCTTATTTACAACTGAAGTAATGACCTAAAAAGAAATTGTCTTATTTTTTGAGCCAAATATGCATTATCATAAGTGAAAAATTCTTGAAATGTTATTCATTTTTGAATGATTATTATAGTAGAAACATTTAATTTTATAAATAGATAAAAATAAATTAGAGAATTAATACTTAAAAAAATGTAATAAAGAGTGACATAGAAGAGAGAACGTAATGACTCATCAAGATATTATAACTAACCAACAAAAACTTGTAAAGGTGCTATCTGATATTTCTGTTGGAAATGTATTAGATGATAATAATCATAGATTTCTTTTGCATTTCTTAGTAAAACAACCTTTAACTGTAGAAGAAATCAAAATTGAATTTCAAAAATCAGGGAACGATAAATCAGATAAGACTATTTATCGTTATTTAAAAAAACTCAAAAAAGCAGGTTTAGTGATAGAAGCAGGGAAACGAATTTTTTCTGATAGCAATAACCAAATCAAAACTCAAACATTGTTCGCACGAGTGGCAAAAATAATCTTTACTCCCCATAGTAAAATAGACAGTAAACCAGAATTAAAAGAAACAGCTTTAAAAATAACCAGTATGTTGCTTAAAGAACGTCTGAATCTAAAAGAAGATGCAGATTTGTCTTGTATTCAGAAACAAGTAGATAATATTGCTAAAGTCAAAAATGAACTAATAGCTGATCATTTTCAAAGCTCTGAGAATCCAGAATTAATGAATCTCATTCAAACTATGGATATCTATGAACTTTACCCTATTTTAGATACAGTCAGTTGGATTCTACTCTTAAATGAAAACCCAGAAGCAGTAGAAGAAATTATCAAATGCTTCGAGTAATAGTTTAATGTTATTATTGTCCCAAATTGGGACATTCAGATAATTTTTTGTGAAAAACATTAAAAGAAGTTAGTACAGTAATTTAATGGGAACTACTCATGAAATTGCAAGATGTAATAATAAATAAAGAAAAAATCGTCAAAACAATCTATGACACACAAAGTGCAAAGTGCCTTTCTGATGACAAAAATTGCCAACTTTTACTTTCCTTTCTTTTAAGTGGTCCAATGACTTTTGAAGACCTCAAACAAGCTTTCAAGAGTGTTCAATCAGAAAAATCAGATAAAACTATTTATGGTTATTTAAACAAATTAAAGAAAGCAGATCTTGTTATGGAAACTGGCAAACGTTTTATTACTTATTCTGAAAGCCATATTAAAACATTAGCATTATATTCTCGCACAGCAAAAGTCTTCTACATCGCCATCGATATTGATGAAAAGAAGAGTAGTGTTTACTTTGAGCTAGTTGGAGCTCTTCTTTGTGAAATTCTCGGATATGAAGAATTTGATGAAAATTGTTTTAAGAAGATTTATGAGGAGTTTAAAGATGAGAAACGAAGTGAAATTTCAAAAATAAACGAAATCACTAACCCAAAAATTATGAAACTTTTAGCTTCTCCAGATGTTTTAGGAGCAAAATATGTTATTGATACAATGATGATGTTTGCTTTTATTGGAAAACAAAAGAACCTAAACGATGAATTTCTAAAATGTTTTAAAAAGAAAATTTAATACCATCTTTTTTGTTCTTTCATTGATTAGGAGAAAGACAAAAAAATCATTTTATCCAAAAGTCATATAATTAATATTACTATAGTCAATTTAAACTATGGAAGTAGACTTCAAATGCCAAATAAACAAGAAGAAAACAGTGATGTAAAAACCAAGAAAATTAAGCCAAAGAGTAAGCACATAATTGATGCTATGCTATTTATCGAAGCAACATCTGCAGAAAACCCCTGTCATTTAGAGCAATTGGCATTAGATCTTTCATTGTACGAAAAACGTATTAAACATTTCATCAAAAATAAAGTAATAATACCTGTATCAGATATCAATGAAAATAACTTTTATTTGGATTATGATTTTTATCTTAAATTTAAGGAACAAGAAGATAAACGTTTTTTCATAACCATTGTATCTATAGTTATACCTGGATTTTTACTTCTAGTATTGGGATTTGCTTGGTTAATTATGTAGGAATGACTTATTTCTTAGATGAATTATCAATTAGCTCTCCCAATTCATGATAGAATTGTTTTATAGAAATATCAATAAAATTATGAGCAACAATTCGAGCCATTTCATCAACCATGGCAATTGGAAATGGAACGATCTGTGGTGTTCCGGGTTTTGAATATTCAATTGAAGATAAACTATAAACTAATTGAGCGATTTCATTTCGATAACCGATTGGATCATGTCTACAAATAGCCCAAGGAACATCTATTCTCGCCACCCAGGTGAAAATTTTGAGATAAAAACTCATATATGGTACAAGACATTTCCTTTGAGTTTCGTCATAACCTCGTCCCAATTGAATTATTGGTACGGTTACATCTTTATCTTCTAGAACTTGACTAAGTAATCCAAAATCTGACCAGAAATTTTCAGGAACAGAACCTTTCAAAATATTTTTGAAAATCACTCCATTTATAAGAGATGTAAGAGCTTTATCTGCAGAATATTTCACATACCCAAAATAGAGGATATTTTTACTCAATGCGATATCTACAAGCATTTTCGCTTGAGCTAATGCTTCATAGAATTTAGGATCACGATAACTGTGAGGAACTATAGGTCCATCTCGAATATGATAGTGAGTTGGATTTTCTTCAAATCCTATTAAATCGATATCATTATGCATTTTTTCCATTTGGAAATATGATTGAGCAAAATTCTGATCAGCAACAAAATCACTTTGATTTAAAGTTGTAATCTCTTCAATTGCTCCATATCCATGTGAGTCATCAATATTGACTAAATCAGGTATACTTTCAAATTCCCCTTCAGGTCCCTCTGAGGAAAATTTCCCGACCCATCTACAAGCAGATGCAACAGTAAACAAAAGTTGTCTCGAGCGAGTGAGATCATTTGTTGCAATTGGACTTTGAACTGGAACAGTATATCTACTTGCATCTGAAGCAGAAATTTTCTTTTGATCTGCAAAGTCAAATTTAAGATCCAAGGGTTCTATGATAGCAGTATCATAAATGATTTGAAAATTTGGATAAGAATCTATTCTACCAATTAATTCAGCAATCTCTTTGCTTGCATCAATTTCTCTAAGTTCATAGTGATATTCTTGACTCCCGATTGGCGAATGACATGTTATTGTGAGAGGGTTGTTAGGTAAGATACAATCAGAGACTTTTTTCCCTAATAGGGCTTCTCTAATTTTATCTCCAGGAATTGTCGAAACAGTTCTCCTGGCAATCTCTTTTGCTTTCCGAGTGAATCCATTTGAAATAGATTCGGAAATTGAAAGTTTAGCTTTATCAGCTTTTTTGAATTTCTTCTTATTATCAGGTAAATTATTGATTAATTTTGAATCAATTAAGAAAGCAATTGACTTTACAATAGTTGTTTTTACTTTCTCATTTTCAATACCTGTTTTTTGAAATATGCGTTCAATAATTTCATCCTCAGAAATTCCACGATTATTTTTAATAAGATTGAAAACTGCAACTATCAAATATGGAGAAAGTTCTAACATCTTAATCTATCGTTTGAAAATGAACTATATAAATATTGAAGGTAATCAACTAGTTTTATAGCAAAAAAAGGTATCAAATACATGAATTTATAGAAAATCGTCATTCAATAACTTAAAAAATAATAAAAAGAACGAATAAAATTGAATATTTCACAAAGCTAAAGCTTGCTTAAGATAAAAAAAAGGCTCATAAAGAATCACAATGAAATAAATGACATACTCGGTGTAAAGAATGATACGATCCAAAACCCCTAAAGGAGAAGAATTAACAAAAGAAAATCTGGTGGGCAAATCAATTGTTGATTCGGATGGTCATATTATTGCCAAATGCGTTAGTTTATTTGAAGATGAAAAAAACAAAATCAGAATGAGAGTCTCAATTTTAACTGAATTAAATAGTGATTTTATTGTAGAAGAATCCATTCCTCTAAATCTAATAAGTAAAATAGGAGAAGTAATTCTTCTGAAAAAATCATTCAAAATAAAACCAGTAGCAACACGAGATTTAATTCAAGTGGAAATCCCATCCATAATTGAAACTGAAACAGAAGTTAAACCAGCTACTGAAGAAAAAATAGACTTTAAAATTCAAACTCCAGAAAAGATTCCTGAAAAATTAAACAAAAAGAAAAATGAATCTAACATAACAAAAGAAAGAAAAATAATACCACAAAAAAGATCTAATAAAAAAACAAAAAGCACTACAAAAGCACAAGTAAAAAAAATGTATGAAACAATTTTACTAAAAATTTTTGAAACGGCCAATCAAGAAGAAAGAACTGATTTAATTGACTCTCTGATTTTACTCTTCAAAAAAGAAAAAAACTTTCAAAAGAAGATTCTAACCAATCTCTTGGAATCAAGTAATACACCTGATCAAAATACAAGAATGATTGTTGTAGACGTTCTGGAAAAAATAGCCGAAGAATTTAGTGAAGAAATAATGACTATTTTTATTCCGAGTCTAAAAGCAACATACAACGAGCCGAATAAATCTTTAGAACAAAAACTTGCTCAAGTTTTAACTAAACTTGCTTCAAAACATAACTCAGAAATTGTTAATGCAAATTTCCAAAAATTCTGTAAGGATTTACTTGTAAAAAGAAAATTCGGCAAAAATGTATCACTAAACCGAATCCACAATTTAAATTTAAAAATTTTTGTTAATAATTTTAGCGCACAAGAAATAATCATTGGTACATATATTGCAGAAATTATTGCTAATCAAAATGAAGCAATAGAATATGCAGAGTTCTTGAAAGATTTCAATGCAATTATTATCGCTTATTCAATTATTCAAACTATAGAGCAAAAAAAATGGCCGAAAATAATGAAATGTAAATGCATGACAGAAATACATAACGAAGCTTTTATTGAATCAATAAATTCGATTCTAAATCTATTTCAAGAAGGGAATATTAAAAAACTAAGTGCCATTTTTGATCCAAAATTAGGAATCAATTTTTCTAACAGGTTATTGAATAAGATGGTAAAAGCAAACGTTGCAACCATTTTATCAAACGTAACAATAATACCACTGGAAACTTTAAGTGCTGTTTATAATGATGATAACAATCGTATAATACCGATTATTTATGAGCTTATTAATAATCGTGAAATAAATGCCCAAGTTTCTTTTATTAACAACAAAACTTTCCTCTCTCTTCCTGAAGAAAGCGATTTTGTTTCTTTTAATAAAGTGCAGCCAATCAAAAGAAAAGAAAAATAATCACCAAAAATTTTTCTCCTTAATTTTAAGGTCTAAATTATTTTTAAAATACTTTGTTGTTTTTTGACTCTCAATGAAGCTGCAACCATAGCTAATTGTGTAATTATCATTGATGCATGTTGAATGACCAAATCAGATTGCTGATCTGATTCAGATATTAAATCATTGATTGCATTTTGCAAATTTCCTTCCATTTCGTCAATTTGTTTTATCTGTTCTATTTCAGAATAATCATTGACTTTATTTGTTTTATTTATCACAATGTTCACCTCTTATACTCTCAATTGTTTTTAGGCAATGAAAGAGTCTAAACTACATATATCTACATACATATTACATATGTCCACATATTTAAAGGATTGTTTATAACCAAAAATTGAGAGAGAAAAAAGAAAAGCTTGCAATAAACTTATCAACAAATTGTAAGCAAATAAGCATTTGAGAAAAGAATGTTGGATGTGTCATCTTGGGACAAACCGTATTTCAAAAAATCATTTCCAATGTAACAGGAATAGAAAAACCGGAAGAAGGCTCTATTGTATTTGTAGAACCACACAGGATTTTAACACACGACAATTCTGCCGCAATTGCAAAGAATTTCAAAGCAATTGGAGCAAAAAAAGTTTGGAATCCTGATAAAATTTTCATTGCTTTAGATCATGCAGTGCCACCACCTGATGAGAAGAAAGCTCTTAATCATAAAATTATTAGAGAATTTGTTAATGAACAAGGAATCAAACATTTTTATGATTGCGGAGTAGGAATTTGTCATCAAGTGTTGCCACAAGAAGGACATGTAATACCAGGGGTAGTTATTTTTGGTTCTGATTCTCATACAACATCACATGGAGCTTTGGGAGCTGCTGGAATACCTATCGGAAGGACAGAGGCAGCAAGTATTTGGGCTATTGGTAAAACATGGCTTCGAATACCTGAATCAATAAAAATTAACTTGGATGGTAAATTATCTAAAGATGTTTTTGCAAAAGATGTTATTTTATCGATTATTGGAAAAATGTATTCCGATGGAGCTAGCTATAAATCTGTTGAATTTCATGGAGAAGGATCTCAAGCATTTTCTATCAGTGAAAGATTAACGATAAGCAACATGGTAGCAGAAATGGATGGAAAAGCAGGCATTTTTCCAGCGGATAAAGTAACGGATGCTTACCTCAAAGGCAGAGTAAATGAACCATATAAGAAAATTCAACCAGATGCTGATGCAACATATTATCAAGAAGAAACCTTTGAATTAAGTGAAATCGTTCCTGTTGTTTCCAAACCTCACAACGTTGACAATGTTTCGCCAATATCAGAAATACCTGAAATAGAAATTGATGTTGGACTTTTAGGAACATGCACAAATGGAAGAATTGATGATCTCACTGCTGCAGCAAAAGTTCTCAAAGGTAAGAAAATCAAATATGGAGTACGATTACTAGTTTATCCCGCATCTCAAGCTGTTTTACTTGAAGGAATGAGTACCGGAGTTATTCAAACTCTTGTTGAAGCAGGAGGAGAATTAGCAGTTCCCGGTTGTGGTCCTTGTTTAGGTGCTTACGGTGGATGTTTAGCACCTGGAGAAACAGCAATATCTTCGGCCAATCGCAACTTCAAAGGACGAATGGGATGTAAGGATGAGACGGGCATCTATTTAGGCAGTCCAGCAACTGTTGCAGCCTCAGTAATTGCCGGCAAGATAGTTGCACCCCCTAAGGAGGTTTTCTAATGAAATTTAAAGGAAGATTGTGGATATTTACAGATAAGAATCTAAATACTGATCAGATATTTCCAGGCAAGTATACATATGATCCTCTTACTCTCGAGCAAATGGCAGAGCATGCATTAGAAGATTATTTGCCTAATTTTGCAAAAGAGGTGAAAAAAGGCGATATTATTATTGGTGGGCAGAATTTCGGTTCTGGTTCCTCTCGAGAACAAGCCGTGAAGTGTTTAAAAGCGGCTGGAATTTCAGCTATTATTGGAATTTCTTTTGCAAGAATTTATTATCGTAATGCTATCAATGTTGCCTTCCCACTAGTCCAATGCCCAGAAGCGGTTAACTATATCTTTGAAAATCAAGAGACTCTTAAAAATGAGGAGCTTACAGTAGATTTAACCAATGGAAAAGTAGCTATTGCCGATAAGTCTTTTTCATTTCCTCCTTTAGACGGAGAAGCACTCAATATATTCACTACGGGTGGTTTAATTGAATATACTAAAAAGAAGTTAAGTGAAAAATAATCCACTTAATTTTCTATCTTTTATTATTATCGCTCTTTTTATACGGAAACGTTTACTAGATAATAAGGATACTTTTCTAAGAGATTTTACAGATTATCGAACATCATATATATATTCTATTAATCATATAGAATGGATGGATATGAATTTATTGCAATTTAATTGCTAACTATTGAATCTTAGAATTGGAAAGAATGGTTTGATGATTGATGGCTAAAATTATGATTGTTGAAGATATGATTGTTATTCAGAAGATGCTTAATGAAATTTTAAGTATAAAAGGTCATCAAGTAATTTTTATTGCGGGAACAGGACAACAAGCGATTGATTATTTTATCAATCCAAACAATGAATGTCCAGAGATAGTTATTATGGATCATAGAATGCCCGGTAAAGATGGATTAACTTCTTTCAAAGAAGTTTTAGCAATAAATGAAACGGTCAAGATAATCTTTGTTAGTGCAGATGAAAGTGTACGTGAGGAAGCTCTAGCCAGTGGAGCTTCTGGATATTTAATCAAACCAATAACAATTAAATCGATGTTAAATATAATTGATGATTTAGTAACTTAATCTTACTTACTAAAATAACACTTCTAATGTAAGATTATTTTCTGAAAAATATCTCAATACTCGAGATAATAATTTTGGATTCACATCTTCTATAATGCTGATGATAAGTGAAATCTCACCTTCTGAGGAATTATCTAGAAATTGTTGAACTAATTCTTTGTCAGGTAAACTCAATAGAAACAAATCAGAGAGCTGATTGACTCTTTCAATCAAGTGATTTATTTGATCACTAATTAGTTGTATCGCTTTGGAATTTTTTAACCCTAAAATAGACTTGGATAATTTTGAGCAGAACTGATTTATTACTCCACCAAAAATTTTCCCTCGAGTAAAATCTATTACAATTTTACTGCTAATTGACAGGTGTTGAAGAGAGGACATCATATCTTCTGTACAATAATCAAGAACATGATTTGAAGCAGGATATTTTTCCATATCTATTAACTCATAAAAAGTTTCATCCAATATACCCAGTACATGGATTATTGTATCTTCAGCAGATTTTGAAAATAATGCTTCTGCATCAGTAATTGGTACAGACCATGGATCACTATAGGTTTCTTTGTGTGGGAGGAATTCTCTCAGAGTTGCTATAGTTATCATAATTTCTTCTTTTGAACCTACAACTAAAATTCGTTCATTTTTTAGTAGTGCGTGTATAATTCTATCCATGCAAGTAGGAATTTTTCTAAATAAAAAGTCAAAGTCTGCTTCGTGTTCTATCACATGGGGAACTTCTTCATTACAGGATGAACTAGATACCAAATCATTTTCAATTCTTTGCTTAATTAATGCTGTTGATTCAGTTGGATCTCTTGTAGAACTATCCAAAACTTCCATTCGGAGAAGTTTAGACAGACGATGTTTTATTTGATCAGGTAGCTGATCCTTTGGATCTCCTTGTGTTAACAGGTCATTTGCAATTTCCTTTACAGATGTAGAGATATTCGGAATGGATTTAAAGAGTGACATTTGCTCTGATCGATCAACTAAAGTCACTATCCCTAAAGTCCTTTTTCCACCTCTAGCAGTTTCATCATCTACAAAAAAGAAGGTTGAATAAGCAACATAGCCTTCATCTACAAATGGAATAACAGATTCAACAAAATCTTCGTGAATAATACCTGTTTCTGTTGTAAGAGATAATGTACTTAGATGAGATTTCATTGATACCTTTTCAGCAAACCTAGTATCCAATCCTTCTGAATATAAGCAACCAGGACCAAATTTATCATCAAATCTAATTAAACAGACGCCACGTTTATTCGACAGGTTTTGTACCCCACTGAATTAATTTCCTAACTATTTTTATTCGTTTTTTAAATTAAAAAACTTTTAGAAATGAGCAAAAGAAGCAACTTTCATTATCAAGAAAATAAATTAGCGATTTATTTGAATTCTGAAGACAAAGAGTGTATTATTAACTGGTTATGTGAAAAAGCTTTTCCTATAGAAAAGTCATGGTTATTAGTAAAGGAAAAAAAGATGACCTTTATTTATTATTGAAATAGTTACGAACAAAAGACTCGCCAAATTCATCTGGTTAGATGTAATTCTTGAAACTTCAAGAAAATTAGTTAATCAGTCCAATTTTAGAACAGAATTTAAATTTTTTAGAAAGAAAAATAAAAGAGAAATAAAAGCAAATTATTTGCTTCTATTTATTATGTTTCTGGTAAACCGTCATCCACAACAGCATGAATACTGGTGTGCAATGTGAGCAATATAGTTCCAATCTCGGGACCAATTAATCCATGAGATACGGGTAGAATTCCAGTGTAAGTTACTAAGACGCCCTTAATACTACCAATTGCTACTTTGAAAGGAGTCATCAGCACCTTGAATGCTGCGACAGGAGTTCCAGGATTAGCATCTGCGAGTGCAATACCAGAATCGATTTCAGTTTCTGCTGCATTTAATTCAGCATTTGCATTAACTTCATCATCTTGAGAGATATAATATATTGATGCAAATGTACCATTTACTGCTTTCGTAATGTAATCCATTTCCAAAGCGAATTCTACGGGTTGGAAAGCACTACTAATTGTTTCTGACAGTGCTAGAGCAGCATTACTCATGATCGAATAACCCGAGCTATTAGCTTTATCTCCAATTAAAGTTAGTACTGCAGAAGCTTCCGCACCTGCAACAATACCTGCGGTACTATTTGAAATCGAATAACTCATATTTGCAAATACTTGATCATATTCCATTGTTGGTGAATAGATGTCTTTTGTTGAATTTGTTCCTTCATCATGGAATACATCTAAAGCTAAAATGATATTTCCAATTGTGCCTCCAATATAACCTTCTTCAGCTATAATTGGTGTGAGCAATGAGAGAGTATCATTTACGAAATCAAAGAATCCTAAAGCAGACTCAGATTCTTCAACTTCTGCTCTTCTTGTAGAAGTAAATATTGATTTTACAATATCCAATTCTGCAGATGCATTTGTAAGATACGTTTGACTTTTGACGAATTGATAACCCAACATCAATCGTACATTTCCTACTAGCATATTGAACATCGCACGAAGTATGTTAGGTGTTGTATCAATTAAATCTAGTAAGAGCGGGATAAGAACACGATATTCATCTGTTACGTTCATCACCATATCCAAACTATCTGCTACTTGATTCAGTACTTGGGCAATTTGAGCATTTCCTTCGACATCTCGCATTTCTTCAGGATCAATAGTATTGAGAATTGCATCAGCTGTCACGATATGAGCGAAAACATCATCGAAATACTCATCTAATAAATAATCAATATCATTGATTATTCCTTCTACTTGAACTTCTGCTGTAGTTAAATCAGCTTCACTTGGTTTCGCTCCACCAGACATATTGAACATTCCTTGGAATGTATCAAAAACTTCCATAAATTCATTATATTGGAAATAAAAACCATCGACTTCTACATCAGAATTATTTGAATTATCAAAGAAGCCATGTCCTAATGGACCAAGAGCTTGTAAAAGTTCAAATCCGGCAAATATCGTTGCGTTGAAAATGTCAACCACAAATCCATATTGCATTGAAGCAGCTTTCAATAGACGCAAAAATTGTAAGCGATTTAATCCACGGTAGTTATCATGAGCAATATTGAACCAATAACCTGCGCGATCCAATTGTGCTAATATTGCTTCTGTATCAAGTCCTTCAATAGAAGAAGAATTACCTTGTACAAATGGCATTGCTATTTCTGCGATATTTGCAGCACCAGCTGCTAGTGAACCACCGATTTGTAATCCACTTGATGTACACAAGAGTAGCCACGGTATTACTACAAGATTAAGTATAATAGCTATTGCTTGAAATGGTAATAAACACCAGGTCATAAAATTCTTTGCTTTTTTAGTGAGTAAATTGGAAAGTAACCAAGAACTTGCAATTACTACTGAAAGCATCATTCCAAACATTATCAATAAATCAAATACCCAAACAAAAGTTGCGTAAACGGCATATTGCTCGTACATATCAACAAATGTTTGATCTATTGGAATAAAGCTAAATCCAAAAACATCTTCTAACCCCATAGAAATTAATCCTAGTGCATTTAGGAAAATCAAGTATGGAGAAAAGAACAAAGTAGGATTTTGTCCTCCTGCGTAAAAGACAATTAATGGTATAAAGAATTGTAAACCAAAAATCAACATTCCACCAAGAATACCTTTACCAACCTTTCTAACAAATAAGCCGGGTAAAGTACAACAAATCAATAACAGAACGATTTCAACATAAGCCAACCCAGGATGACTTGATGTACCAATAAAGTTGAATATTAACATTACAACGGCTGAAACACCGATTGCAATAAGAACACCAATCCAAAACCATGGACGTTCTTCTTTTGGAGGTCCTCTGCCTGGAGGTCCATCAACTTGATAATCTTGGTAATAACTGTCACCATAATATTCTTCTTGAGGTGCTTTTACTTCTTGTTGACCTATTTGATATGGATCTTGTGATTGATAATTATCAGATTGATACGGTTCACTTCCGTATGGGTCTGGTTGTTTCTCTGGAGGAATTTCACTGCCCCAAGAATATTCTTCTTGCTTCTTTGGGGGGTCTTCATCATCTTCCTCATTATTAAGGATATCAATGTAATAATCTTCTTCTGACATAGAGGCGCCAACCTTTTATAAAATCTATATTATTTTAACTTATTCTGTGATAAAAACGTTTCAATTATGGCAAACTGAAACGAAGCTAACTAAATATAATAGAATACCTTCTTATTCAAAAAGCATTCTAATTGAGCAACAAAATTATTTTCCATTCCAAAATAAATATGAATATTGACTTTATTTTACGAAAATAATAATATTGAATACTTTCACAAACCTAAAGGATTATAAAATAATATTTCAAATCAAATAGTAGGAATGCAAAGGAAGACTGTAAATGTCAGACAGAATAGCATATGATAATACTTCTCGGAATAAATATATGAAAGGCATGATAATTCAACCTTTGTCATTCAAAATTGGAGCAAATATAACAAAAGCAATTTTACTCGAATCTATTTGTACACCTAAACCAGGTTTAGTAGACAGAAACAATTCTGGTGCGCATAAAGATATGAATATTAGCACTTTCATGGTAAGCTCTGCTACAATATCACATTTTATGGTTCTTGCAGCTCAGATAGCTATTGATCATCGAGGTGAACTAAATGATCTTTTACCAAAATTACGCTCTATTGGTTTATCTGCAGAAGAAGAGATGTTTTTATCAACAAAGAACATCAATACCCAAAAAGGGTTGATTTTTTGTGGAGTACTAATTGCTGCTGCAGCAGGGTACCTTGCAACGCGTGAAACGGGTTCATTAAAGATTAATAGAATTCTTTCTGTTGTCCAAGAAATTACAAAAGGCATTGTTGAACGAGAGTTAATACGTATGCCAAAAGATGAGAAAAAAATCACTTCTGGTGAGTGGATTTTTCTTGACGTTGGAATTACAGGCATTAGAGGAGAAGCAGAAAAAGGTTTTCCAAATGCTGAGGCAGCATTTCAAATAATAAAGAAAGCACTTGAATCTGGAGTAGAGATTGAACGAGGGATGATCATGGCACTCCTCTTTTTAATGACTCGAGTAGATGATACAAATATTTTATCTCGGCATGGATCCGAAGTTCTTACTTGGGTTCGACAAGAAGCAAATAATTTGGTACTTAGTGAAGATGCTTATTCTGATGAGTGGCTCGAGAGAGTTAGAGATTTAGATACTAAATTTATCAATCAAAATATCAGTCCTGGTGGTTGTGCTGATCTTTTAGCAGTCGCTTTAATGTTATATTACTTGACAGATGTTCAGTAAAAAAAAAGGTTTTTTTTTAGTGACGAGATAATGAGTTCATTATCTTCTTAATAATCGGTTTTGCTTCATCTGATCTCAGAAAGCTATATGTTGTAGTTGGAACTAAATCAGTAATTTCAAACATTTTTTCTTCTCTGATTAATGCACGAACTTTTGAAGCACTAATTGGTTCTCCATTCACATCTTTTCTAGGAATTACAGTCAATTCTATCCCTTTTGGAATCAAAATTTCTTTCATAGCCTGATTGTATGCATTTGTCACTAAATCAAATGGTTCTTCTCCAACAAACCTTCTCGTTATGTTAAGAGCGGGAGCAATGTGTTCGCCAAAAATTCTTACATCCAATCTTGCTTGTCTTAATGATATATCATCAAAATCTTTCATAAAATATCTTGGAAAAGTTGCTGGTGAAATAATATAATCTCCTCCCTTCAAAACGAGAACATTATCAAGATGTTTTGTTCCTGCTTTTACTAATTGGTAACGGACATCGGTTGGAAACACAGAGCGATCTTCTGTGACTACAAAAACAAAAAGATAAGAGCACTCTTTTGCTGCTGTTTCAATAAGAAATTGGTGTCCTAAAGTAAAGGGATTACAATTTACTACAATTGATCCTATCGGACCTTTCTCTGTTTCCTCAATACCCCTTGTTTGAAACTTTAAATCATCAAGATATTCTCCAATAGAATTGGATCCCATTTCCAAAAGAACAATATCATCAGTTTTGCTAACAACTCTAAAACCGGTAAAAACATTTCCGGTAGTTTCTTCAATATTTTTTGGATTTGTAAAGACAAAGATGTGACTATTACCTCTCTTATACTGTTCCTTAACGAGTTGAGATAGAATATGAGCAGAGAGTCCTTCACCTCTCCTTGAAGGATCAATTGCAATGCACTTCAGAACCTTCCCATCAATGCTTCCAGTGCCAACCATTTCTCCAGTTGCATTATCAATTACTTTCAAAGTAACTTCAATATCTTCTTCGTATTCTAGGTTTTGTTTCTCGAGAAAAGCTTGAAACACTAGTTTCTGTCGAGCAGAAGGTTTCTCGTAAAATTCATCCAGATAAATTAATGACATGATTTTTCGAACCTTTCACAATGTTATTTTGAAGAACCATAATTAGCTATTTATTAAAATATTTTTGGAATGTTGGATTTTTATCTATGCATTTAATTTTGCTATCTGCTAGAAAAGACAAAGCTGCTCCTCCACTTAATATTAGATCTATTGCATCACCAAAACCACTCGTTCGCATATAAGCAGCAGAATCACCACCCAGAATAGTTATGTGTAAATCTTTTTTCAAGAGTCTAGCCATAAAAGGTAAAGTATTCAAACCGTACTCATCAATTTTTCCAAATGGACCTGCAAGAATAAAGGACCAATCGTAGTCTATTTTTCCATTTAAACTATTTATTAAAGGACCAATCGGTGTGGATAAATATGACAAAATTATATCATTAATAAAATAATTGATTGTGTGATCACCAACATCAAGAATAATTCCATCTTTGTATTTTTTAACATCAGAGACACTCAGAGTTCGAATAGTCCGTCCACTTTCACCTATTTTAACTGTGAAATCAATAGGTAAATAACAAGCAGCACCATTTTCCATGACCTGTAGAAGTTCTTTAGCTACATTAATCTCTTTGCAATCGAGAAATTCGTTATTAGCCTTACCAAGTGAAAGACCAGATGCTCGAATAAGAAGTTGAGCGGGGATTCCACCAAAGAAAGCAATGACATTTTTCCGTTCAAGAATTTTCTTCATATTACCTAATTTATCAAATTTTGCCCCACCAAAACCAAACATAATCGGTTTAGAAGAATACAATCTACTACGAATTTTACTTATTTCATTATATTCGTTGATAAACTCAGGACCAAAAAGTACAGGAGTGGTATCAAAAGTAGGAGCCATTGTTGTAGTTTCTCTATGAGAAGTTGGAAATGCATCTACAATATAGTAATCTAGAATTGAATCGAATGCTTTATTGAGCTCCTTTCTACCATTTTTTAAATTAGACTCCATAAAATCACCATTTGAGAGCTTTTCTGTTCGAGTGTTTTCTAACACAATGGCGTCTCCAGGAGCAAAACCAATAAAATCATATTCTGTTAAACTTAAAATAGGGTCATCTTGAAAATGAACATTGATATTATATAACATTCCATCAAGTAAATCTGCATGTGATTTCAAAGAAATACAAGTATCATCAGGACCATCTTTGGTCACTCGTCCTTGATGAGCAAAGATGATTGGTACATAACCCATTTTTGTTATACGAATAATTGTCTCTGCACAAACATTCATCCGTGGACTTTTAACAACACTTTTGTAATCTTTCCCTTCAAAATGATCGACACTTAATGGACTATTTATGTCTACACGAATCCCAACAAAACCGTTTTTCTTAATCTTCATATTTTCATAGCTATTTTCTTGAATTATTTTATCGTAGACAGCTGGTTTCATAGAAGATTGCTCTCCTTCAGTTATTTGAGATAAATATATTATATGAGTATAAAATAATCTCTCAGATTATAAAATTTACTTTAGTGAAAAAATTGTTATTGTTTTTAAATAAGGAAATGCTGTATTTCGATGACGTATCCTTCTGTATCTTCGAATAGGAAACAACGGATATTCAATTCCTCAACATTATGAGGTTTCGACAAACATTTAACATTCTTTGTTTGTAATTTCATGAACCACTCATCTACGTCTTCAACTTTGTGTGTAACCAAAGTAATCATTACTGTTTTGTCCTTTTGCCAATTTAAATGCCCTCGCTTTTCATCCACAAGTCCAAGATGTGCACCTTCAGCTATTTTGTAAATCTTAGCCCAATCTTGGTCTACTGTTTTTTCCCAACCAAACAACTCCTCATAAAATTCAACAGCTTTCTTTAGGTCTTTATAATAAATGAAACTTATTTGTGACTCAAAACTCATTATTCTCACCAATATTTTGTTTGTCTTTTAATTGATTAAAAAGATTTTCAAAAAAAAAGATGAAGGAAATCAGATAGCAATTAACTTTGCTAATTACTGATATCTTTCTAATTTTTGTTTTAATTCTTCGATATCATTTTTGATTTCATTCAATTCATCTCTTTTCTTTTCTAATTGAGTTTCAGATTGTTTCAATTTATTTAGGAATTCGTTTTTCAGATTCTCATCTTCTTTGATTACTACAAGATTATCTCTGATTCGTTTCTGATTTTTGAATTGATGCTGAACTTCATTAGTTATAGTTATGTGCTCTCGTTCTTTCTTTTTCACCAATTTAATGAGATCTAGGATTTTTTCCACCTTTCTTTTATCAGATTGGGAAATTAATCCTGTTTCAAAGTAAGAATCAAATTGACTGTCAGATAAATTTGATATCCAAATAGATTCAAACGTAGTTTTGTGGAATTTGAGAGTCTTAACAGAGTTTCCAGATTTTAACAGTAAATTGTATTGATAGTAATCCTTTGTTTCAGCATCAGGATCATCATCAGCTTGATAAGAACTCAATTTCGTTACTTCAAGTATTGTCGGTAAGCTTTCTTTGTTTCTATTTATGAATTTGAAAGTATATTTAAGCTCAGCAATTCTTTTAATTGAAAGGTAAGTGTCTTTCAGCTCAATTGCTTCAATTTTTGTTTGAGATGTTGTTTCCTTCATTGCAGATATGTCTTGATTTAATCGGAAAGCAATAAAATCTGTTCCGGTTAATATCATGGAATCTCCGGCATAATTACCATCTAAGTAAATTGTTGCAGCACCTTTCTCAACATCAAATGGTTTTTTAAGTTTGATAGCATCCATTGCTTCAGTTAATCGATCATCTCTTAGAATTACGCAAAGGTCACCATTTACTTTTTCATTAAAAATAGGTATTAGAGCACTTTGAGATCGATTTATTGTAATAGGATAATTAACAACATAAGCAATTGCCGAACCTATCTTTTGTTTTTGAGTTTCAATAAATGGTTTAACTTCTTCTTCAAACTTCTTTGGAGGTATGCCTTTTGCTAGAGAAGCCATAAGCATTTTATCTCTTCTTGGAGCAGAACTAGGAGGAGGGGTCATGATACCCATCTTTGCTTTTCCACCACTTCCAACTTGAGAATATTCAGACATAGACTCTTCCATAACATCATCAAAATCATCAAACATTCCACCTACTTCTGAAACTAATGGCGCAACACCTTTGGTATCACGTAGAATAATGGGTCTATCAATATGAAGAGGATTAAATAAATCATATCGAAAGCTAACAGGTTTTCCAGTTACAATTCTCAGAACGACTTTTTCCCAATCTATTGATGTGGTATTATCAATAATAGAAATGCCAATCATTTCGAGCTCTTTCTTTGCAATATCATAGAAAACACGATAAGACAATCGCCATGAGGACACAGGCATTACCCATGAAGCCCAAGAATCATTCTTGGCATTAATCTTTAGATTAACAACACCGGCTTTTCGTTTATTTGCTATTAGATTTAGGAAAGTATCTATATCCTTTTGCAATGTGGAATCAAGAATCTCCAGTTTCTTAATATCTTTTAAGGAGAAGTTTTGAATCTCATTTCCTATCTTCAAAACTAATACTTCATTATTATTGATAGGGATATTTTCAGTTTCAGAATCGTCTTCGATTTCATCTACTCCTAAAACAATCCCCGTGTATTTCTTATCAGCTGAAATTATTACTTCCAAACCTACCAGATGACTGCACAGAGACAACAATGCTCCGTCAGCTTCGAAATCGATGCCAATTTTATCTAGAATCTTATCAATTTCTTCTGCAGAATTAAATCTAGCAGATGTCAATCCATTTACTGACAATGACTTTAGTACATCATTGATGTCACTTTCATTAACAGGTAAAGTGAAATTTTTCTTTGGACAATCAGCAATGAAGAAACCAACTCCACTTTGATACAAAGTTACTTCTTTAATATTCAAGGTCATTTTCTTGTCCTCCAATTAAATCTTCGTTCTCAATTTTTTGATATCTTGAGTGAGTTCTTTCACTTCACTCTCAAGATCTTCGAGATGCTTTTCAGAAATTTTCAATCGTTCAATATAGCTATTTCGTTCAGCTGCTTGCAAAATTTCTTGTAACACAGTAATGTTATCTCTCAAGCGTTCTTGATTAGAATATTCATAATCGATTTCCTTTTCAATTGCAGTGAGTTCATTTTCCTTCTGAGCAATTTTTCTCAGATTAGCAAAAATCTTCAGTACCAATCGTTCATTTTTATCATCAAGAGTGCCATCTTTTATCATTTCCTTGACAACATCTTCTGAAAGATTACGAACGTAAAGACTTGTTAAATAGATTTTAGTGAAAGTGAATGTTTTCTCAGAGCTTCCTGGTTCAAGATCAAATTTATAGCGATAGAAATTTGTCGTTTCTTTTATCGGTTTTATTTTAGGTTTATACTCCGCCAATTTTCCTATCTCTAAAACAATAGGCATTTTTTTATCAGAAATATTTAGAAACTTGAAATTATAGGTAGCTATTTGTGAGAATTTTTGATACATTTGATTCTTCTTGACTGACACACTGAGAGTTTTGCTTGTTTGTTCTACATATTTAATTGTATTAATATCTTGATTAATTCTAAAAGCAAGATAATCCGTTCCTCGAACTATCATTGCATCTCCAGCAAAGATATCATCAATATGTACAGTTGCTACACCTTTTTCTAAGTCTAAATCCTTACTAAATAGAATTGCATCCATTCCATCCTCAATTCTATCATCTCGAATGACAACACACAATTCACCTTTCATTGATTTATTAAATAGTGGAATCAATGAACTTTCAGAACGGTTGATAGTAACAGGTTTCACTACTTGATAAGTAACAGTTGCAGCTAATTCATCTTGGGAAGCGGTAGAAACTGTTTTCATAACATCTCTAGTTATGTCCCAACCTATGCGCCCTTCTAAACTCAAACCAGTAGTAGGTAATGTTTTTGGTGATTGTTTACTATGTCTCAGTCCATATTGCTCAGATTTCTTTCTCAAGTCATTGCTCCTTACTGCTGCTTGAGCTAATAAGGGGGAGATTCCCGTTTCTTCACGCGAAATCAAAGGTCGGTCAACATAATGAGGGGTATGCAAATCATGCTTGAAGCTTACTGGTCGACCGGTTACTAATTGCAGTTTAATCTTTTCCCAATCTATTCCTGTTGTATTATCAACTATTGCAATCCCTGTGAAATCAGTACTGTTTTTTTCTTGTGAATACTGAACTCTATAAGACAATCTCCAAGCAGAAACTGGAGCAACCCATTGAATATTCGCATCATCTTTTGTTGTAATAACGCTTAGATTTGTTACTCCAGCTTTTCTTGTTGATGCCTCTAGCTCTAAAAAAACATCCAAGTCTTTTTGTATCATTTCATCTAATATTTTTATTCGTTTTATCCTGCTAATTGGTAAATGCTGAATGGTATTTTTCTCTTGAATTATTAATACATCAACGCCACTTTCTTCATCGTCTATATCATCTAGCAATAAGAAATCAATACCGAGAACTTTCCCCTTGTAAATTTTATCAGTTTCTATTTCAATAGTTAAACCAATAAGATGTTTACTAAAAGAAATAAAAGCAGATTCAACTTCAATATCCATTCCGATTTTTCTTTTAATGCAATCTTTCCCTTCTGCAGCACTAAAAGTCACTGATTTCAATCCGTCAACTGAAAGTGATTTAAGAATATCATCCACATCATTTTCATTTACTGGTAGTACGAATTCCTTTTTAGAACATTTTCCAATAAAAAATCCTATCCCAGATTTATACAGTGTAATATTTTTGATTTGAAAGTTCAAAGATCTAACTCCTAATACAAGCAAGAGAGATAATATACTAATCTAATTCTCTAACTTTTATTACTATTATTTATCACTCGAATATTACTTATAATATTTTTTGAATTAAAAACAAAGAAAATTGTTTCAAAATCATTACTAAAAAATAAAAAAAAAGATTATTGTGCTGAATTCTTTAATGATTCAGCTATTTATTATACTTAATAATAAGCGCATCAGCAGTTGTATTTTCTGTCTTTGCGATTTTCTCAAGCGCTCTTCTACAAGCAATCTTTAAGGTATCTGTATTATTACTACTAATCATTTCAACCAAAATTGGTATAGACTTCTTGGAAGCAATATCTTCTAATGCTTCTGCAATATTGAATCGAAGAATTTCATTGTGTTCAATCTTCAAATATTTCTCAAAAATAGCTATAGAGGAATCATCAGCAACATCGCACAAAGCATTGACAATTTCTTCTTTGACCATTTCTTCAGCTTCAATATTATACTGGTTGATTAGGATACGTGCAAGAGTTTTATCACCAATTCGTTTTGAAATTCCACCAATTGCAAAAGCTGAATTAGCACGATTAAAAGGATTTTTATCACTTAATAGCTCTATTAATTGAGCCAAATCTTCTTCTGTACCATTTGAAATCAACCAATAAGTAGCTCTCTGACGTTCTGCTTCATTTTTTATACCAAGTTTTGTGATGGCCTTTTCGGCACTCATTTTTACTCGCTCATATTTTGTAACATTACCAACAACAGCATATGTTACTAAGCCGATTACAAGAATAGATGGAATAACGATCCAAAGCCACCAGAGGATGTGTTGATGTTCAACCATAATTACTGCTGATAATTCAGCACCATTTAAATTGAGGAATATCATTGTCCATGGTTCCCAATCAGGGATAACAATGTTCTCCCCAACTAATGTAACAAGGATTTCTTTATCTAAAGCAGTAGAATATATTTTTGTTACAGAATCATTATAAAGGAAGTTCCCAGCAGAAATGTCACTCACAGATAAAGAAGCATTATTACGTATTCTAAACCAATCATAACGTGGTACAACAAAAACGTAAATTGTAGAATCATTTGTGACAGTTTCTCCAAGTGTAATTTCTAATGTGAATCTTTGATTTTTATAATTTTCAACGGTATGAGTAAAAGCATCCACATATCCATGTTGCAATTGTTTTGACTGATCAAAATCTGAGAGACCCATGACTAAGGTTGAAGAAATAATTGAAGTTGCTAATAATAATGTAAACGCTAACATATTTATTCGTAAGACTTTTTTCAGCTCAGTGCTCATTTATTGATATCCTCCTAGATGATCAAATTAGCTTATCTAGTTATTATTATCTTGCACAATTATTCTAACTGCTTAAGAATATTTCCAAAAAATAGAAAATATCAATTTTATAGCTCCTTTCATTCTATTAGTTTATTTAGCAGCGATACAATGAAATCAAAAAACTACTTCAAATTTCTTTTTTTCGAGAAAAAACTGAATATCCAATTAAAGCAAATGTTGTTACACAGATATGAGAAACAGCTACTAAACCAGTTGATTCTGGTGTAATAGAGGGATTTTCTGCGACTGTCAAATATTTTGATATAAAACCACCTTGATTACAATAAGCTTTAACATTCAATATATCACCTACTGAACAATTAATACTGTAAAGTTGTATGAAGTAATTTCCGTTTTGGCTAGTGTATTCATGAGTTTGATTGAGAACAGAGTTCTTCTTTATCTTTATCAAATTAATATAATGAGAATCTCCAGATATTGGATGAGTAACGGTTGCACTTAATTCTCCTATATTAATATCGTATTCAATGATCATTCCAGAAGGAGTATGGCTTGCAGAAAAAAGCACATTTGAAGTCGAAAAAATAACAAATAAACTGAAAACTAGGATAGAAATTTTGATTCCGAATTTTGATTTTAAAGACGTGTTTTTCACAATACTTCACCAAATTAGCATTTTCTTATTTTATGTGAGAACCTTCAAATAAATCTATCATTGATTTAGGAAAAAAAAAGATGAGTATGTTACTACTCAATTACTGTTGTCTATTATTAGGCTTTTACTGGAGGAAGAGAAGATACTTTCTTTGGCTCTTTGGAAAGTTTAACATTTTCATCAATGAAAATCTCATGTGTATACAGAATTTCCCCTGTGACTCTTGTTCCGTCCTCAATAGATATATCTTCACCATAGATGTTTTTGATTCTACATCTTTCTTCAATACGAATATCTTTTCCATAGAGATCTCCAGTTGAAGCACGGTCAGAGATAACAATTTTCTCAGAATTAACTGTACCAATTACTTCTCCTCTTCGACCGATTTTAACATACTTGCCATTAATTAATAATGCTTGGAGTTTTCCACCGATTGTAATTTGATGTCCAGTCAATACTTTGTCCACAGAACAAGTGCCACCAACAGAAATATTCCCTGAGCAAGTTAAATTTTTATTGCAAACAAGAGTACCACCAACTTTCACCTCTTCTCCTTCAGCATTACCTTCAATCTTAATTGAACCACCGACATCCAGAGATCTAAATTCTAGATCTGAAAGAGCTTTAAAGGTGCCACCAACATCTATGTCCTGAATTTTTGACGCAACCAATAACTTAACAGTACCACCAACATCAATAATTTGGATATCCACTTTATCATATGCTTTGAAAGTGCCACCTACTTTAATAGTGCCAAAAACACCACTTTCTGTTTTTAAAGTACCTCCAACATCTATTGAATCAACTTTAGCATTAGCACTGAATTTTACAGTACCACCAACAGAAACAGAACCAATATCAGTTTCTCCTAAAACCTTCAAAGTTCCACCAACTCTAATAGACTCTATAGAAGTATCACCTATGAATTTCGCAGTTCCACCAACAGTTGCAGAACTAATTTTTGTTATTGATTCTACAATCAATGATCCACCAACAGAAACTTCAGGGCAAAAAAAAGAACCGTTAATATCAAGTTTTTTATCAACAGATACTATTTGTTCTATTGTTAAATCACCATAAATTTCTGCTGATCCACTTTTTACTTTCAATGTCCTTGCTTGTAAATTGCCTTCACAAACAAAAGAACCTCTAGAAATAATAGAACCATTAACAACTATTGTTCCGTCCTCTGCAATGAGTGTTGCTTCTTTCCCTATCCTAAGATTTCCATTTACAACACCTAGTTTTTTTACTTGACCTTTTTCTACTCTTATTTCAGACATATGTTCATCACCAAAACTTATGCACTCTATTTATAGAGTAGCAATTTTTAATATATAAAGGGAATTCACATTTTGTACTCTCAAGATGAGGTCACTTATTGTGACTTAAAAGAAAAATTTAACTATTCTCTCAAGAGAATAGTTCGAAAAAAAGATTAGATTTTATGTTGTGGTAGTTTAACGACTTTTTTTGGTTCTCTGCGAATCTTTGCTCCAGCTTCTACATCGATTGAATCAGTATATTCTAGGATACCAGTTATTCTTGCACCATCTTCAATTATTAGTCGTTCAACATAGACATTATTAGCTCTACTATTCTCCATCATCTCTAAATCTAGAGCAATAATGTTTTTAGCTCTTACGTATTCCTTTAGAATAACTTCATCTGCCGAAACATCTGCAAGGAGTCTTCCTCTTTTAGCGACAGTAATCTTACGTGCCTTAACGAATTTTGCGATAATCTTTTTTCCGGAAGAAAGTTCATCACACGTGATTTCTTTGGCTGCTTTAACTTTCATCCCAACAGAGATTTTTCCTTGAACCGTTAGTTCTTGTGCGTATAAACTCATACCAACGCTGATGTTTTCTCCAACTGCTTGACCACGTATTTTAACGGACATTCCTGCAGATACTTTTTCAAAAGTCAAATCCTTGAAAGCTTTAATACTCATGCCTGCGCTTGCTTCACCGACTACAGCAGTGTCCTTGAATTTCAAACTCATTCCTGCACTAACATCATCCAATTTTACAGGTCCTTTTAAAATAACAGACATACCAGCACTTGCTTTTCCAATATCACCTTGTGAAGCTTTGATACTCATACCAGCACTAATAAATTCATATTTTCCTGAACCTTTTATTATGATACTCATACCAGCTGAAATTTTACCAATTTGGTTTTCTTTTCCATTTAGAATAGCTTTCATACCAGCACTCATTTCATCAACTTCAGCACGTCCATTAAGGATAATTTTCATACCAGCAGCAATTTTATCAGCTTTGACAACGCCCTTAACTTTAATTGTCATACCTACTGCAACATTATCTGCTTTCAAGGTTCCATTTACCGTTAGTTTCTTGTCGACATAAATATCTCTGTCAACTTCTAAATCGCCAAAAATAGTTACAGAACCTTTCTCACTTTGAATGTCTCGGACTTTTAAATTACCTCTGCACTTAAAACCACCTTTATTCTTAATTTTACCATTAACAACAATTGTATCTTTTTCTGCGATAATTGTTGCTCCTTTAGCAATTTTTAAGTCCCCTTCGACAACAGAAAGTTTCGTCCGGGATTTCTTTTTTAGTTTCATTGTTTGTTTCATTGTCATAGAAAGTTCTCCAAATTTTAGTATCGATTTCCTCATTAATTCCTATGTATACTTGGCGTTTTTTTATTTAAAAAGAAAATTCACCTTATGGAGACTCAATTTGAGGTCACGATACGTGACTTCAAGGAAAAAAAAGGAAAAAAACTAGTCTATACTAAACAAATGCCTCTTTAAACAATCCTTTTTTATTTAAATTTAAATTCAACAATTTCTTTCAATAGTTTTGGGTTATCTGAGAAAATACCATCCACACCCCAATCCAATAATCTAAACATATCACCAGGTTTGTTTACTGTCCAGACGTGAATTGCTATATTTAATAAATGAGTTATTTGAAAGAATCTTTCCCCGCTGAAAATTTTTAGTAATAATATTTTTTCAGGAATCTGCAAAGCAAAATATGGTAAAGTGTATCCTAAGATTTCTTCTTGTTCCAAGCATTCAATATCACTTATAGGTTTGTTGATATTCTTTTTCATCCATTTTTTCACTCTTTGACGAAAATGCCACACTTCTTTGGGTCCTGCACTTGTTGGAGCTCCTGATTTTTCTCTAAATCTTTCTAATTGTTTTGTGTGAAATGATCCCACCATTACTCGGTCTTCAGCATCAAATATCTTAAGTTTATTAGCCAATATTATTGGTGCTTTTGGATCTCTATCTTTAATATCCATATTGAATTTCATTTTTGGAAATAAAGTTAGAATGTCATCCACAGATTGAATTTTAAAACCTGCACCTCTAAATGGAAAAGTTTTATCGAACTCACCTACTCCTTGGAAATTATGTCCTTGTTCAAACATTTTGAGCTCTTTTAGAGTAAAAGATTTAACAAAACCTCGTCCATTTGTTGTCCGATTTATAGTAGCATCATGAAAAAAAACAATTTCATCGTCTTTGGTAATACGAAGATCAGCCTCAATAACATCCACATCTAAATCAAAAGCATCTTTAACTGCTTGGAAAGTATTTTCAGGAATATTTACACTATCACCTCTATGTGCCATAACAAGAGGTTTCTTTCCTTTTAAAAATGAGACAGGACTGTTTTTCCACATGGTTAAACTTTCTATAATAGGTAAGCAAAAAACCTTTCGAAGACAAAAAAAAGAACAAACCGAATTGAGAGATTATCTGTGAATTATTAGCAAGTTAGATAAATTAATAAAGTACAAGCAAACGAGGTTTATACAAGAACCAAATTAAATATTCAACCGTGGTGGTATGAAAAAATTGGCAGACTTTTTTGTTGGCGAAGCTCTTCAAGGTAAAGGTAATGAGCTAGCCCATATAGATTTAATGATTGGAGACAAGGATGGACCAGTTGGTTTTGCATTTGCTAATGGTATGACTCAATTATCGAAAGGGCATACACCCGTTTTAGCACTAATAAAACCAAACTTACAACCACATCCTAGAACGCTAATTGTACCAAAAGTTACAATTGAAAATTTAGACCAAGCAGGGAAAATTTTTGGACCGGCACAAATGGCTGTAGCAAAAGCTGTTGCAGATGCTGCTGCAGAAGGAGATATCCCCAAAGATAAGCTCATGAACTATGTAGTAATTGTGAGTGTGTATATTCATCCTAAAGCTGAAAGCGAATCTAAAATTTACTATTATAATTATGGTGCTACCCGATTAGCATTGAAACGAGCTCTCAGCAACTATCCACCAATGAAGAAACTCATTGCAGAAAAGGATCGTGCAAGACACCCAGTGATGAAATTCAAACCTCAAACCCTCTGGAACCCACCTTATGTTCAAATAGCTTTAGATGTTGGTTCATTATCTACAGCAATTAATATTGTTGAACAGCTTCCAAAATCTGAAAGAATGATCATTGAAATTGGTACACCATATATCAAGAAATATGGTATCGAAGAAACTGTTGGTAAAATGCGTGAGCTGAAACCAGGTGGCTATATTATTGCTGATATGAAAACACTTGATGTTGGTAGAGCAGAAGTAAATGCAGCCGCAGATGCAACTGCAAATGCTTGTGTTGTTTCAGGAATTGCTCCAATAGACACGGTAAAAGAATTCATTCGTGCTTGTAACAAAAGAGGTATTCATGCATGGATTGACTCCCTAAACACAAATCAAATTAAATTTATCGCTATGCTTGAAGCACTCCCAGAAAAACCAAAAGTAGTCATTTTACATAGAGGTATTGATCAAGAAGTTGCTCAAAAAGAAGGAACAACAAAGAAAGAAGGAACTTCTGCATCACGCTCTGTATGGGGTGACATTAAGAAAATCAAAAAAATAACTGGTGGCTTAGTAGCCGTTGCAGGTGGTTTGAAACCTGGTAAACCACTAGCAGAAGCACTTCGTGCTGGAGCAGATATTATAATAGTTGGAAGATATATTTATCGAGCAAGTGATCCTCACAGAGCAGCGATGCGATTCCTTGATGATATGGAAATCGAACCTGATACAATGAGACTCTTCGATAAACTTGATTATTAATTAGGAAGATTTATTTCTTCCTTTGATTTATTTTTTTTAGATTTCCACAGAATTATTTATTTTACTTATCTTCATTTTCAGATTTTTCTAATACTTTTTCTATATTATATTTGCAACTTAAGTCACTGATAGTTCTTCTAAATTGGAAGAATCGAATTGTACCAATTATTAGTATACCTATCCCAATTGTAATTAGAATCCAACCAAGGACAACCAAAATTAAAGTAGTTTCAATCAGCTTAATTAACCCAAATCCAACAGCAGCAAATGCTAATGCAGATCTTACATATGCTAGGAACGTTCTTTCATTTGCTAATGCAGTTCTATCTGCAGCGAGATGATCACGCATTATTAATTCATCTTTCTTCACACTATATACTGATTTATGTTCCGTTTTCCGCTTGTTAGATTTCTTCATATCAGTTGACCTTCAATAGTTATTTTAACATTAACATTAAAAATTTTTACTTTATATTTGATGTGAAACAATCATTTCTGTGTTTATGTAATAATTTTGTTACAAGCCCATTCAATGGAAATGGAGGTAAGTTAGTTTTTAACTAGTTCATGTTAATTTTACAAGCAAAAAATGCCGATTAAGAGTGAAAGTTTCTTCTTTGATGTTATTAAAACCTATTTTAAAGATAAAGCCTATAATTAAATTGGCGAAGAAAAAGCCTCCGAAAAAGACTAACGATATCTTTAGGATTGAGATAGATATCGGGTAGGATTTCCGAAGGATAAAGACCACGACAGAATATTGCAAAACTCTTCAATCTATTGGGTCTGCAAAACGCTTGAAATGGTCGTTTTTTCGCCATTTTTTATGTACAAAGTTTCAATAAATCTTCTACCAAATAAAATTATTACTCATTTGTTGGAAAATTGAAAAAGATTTCAAGCTAATTTTTTTAGCAATTCTTTAGAGGTCAGAGTATTCAAAATGTTCTTCTTTTCACACCAAGCTCTTCGAGCGATGTTTAATCCATAACCAATATTTTTTAGTTGTTGATGATTGTGGCTATCAGTTCCAATATAAAAATCAATCTTATTTTTAAAATCAAATACTACATTATCATCTACATCTAAGCGATTAGGGTTAGCATTTATTTCTAGAAATGTTTTCGTTTCAATGCATTTTTCAATTATCTTAGAGAAATTTATTGAATATCCATCTCTTCTATCTAGTTGTCTTCCAGTTGGATGACCAATACCATTTACAAATTCATTGTCCATTGCAGTAATAATTCTCATAGTCATTTCCTCTTCGGACATATTGAAAATCGAATGAACGGATGCAATTACAAAATCTAAGTCTCTCAGTAATTTATTTGGAATGCTAAGTGAACCATCCTTTAGAATATCACATTCAACGCCTTGCAAAATTTCAACTGAAGAACTTTGGTTTATTTGTTCAATGGTTTTTCTTTGTTTAGCAATTTTTTCTTCGTTCATTGGATTATAGATTGGGTTCTTTCCGAAGTGATCTGTGATTATTAAATATTCATAATTTCTTTCTGTTGCTGTAAATGCTATTTCATCAATAGTAGATTTCCCGTCAGACCAGTTTGTATGAACATGAAAATCAGCTTTGATATCGTCTAGAGAAATTAAATCAGGTAAAGAATTCTTCTGCGCCAGCTCAATTTCTCCTCTATCTTCTCTAATATCCGGCGGAATAAAACTCATACCAATTGCCTTGTAAACTTCCTCTTCAGTTGTACTTGCAATGAGTGTTTTTCCTTCTTCATCAAATAAACCGTACTCATTCAAAAGTAAATTATTTCTATCTGCAATTGTTCGCAATTTTACAGTGTGATTTCTAGAACCGGTAGAATGGATTAAACCAGAACCACTAGATTGCTCTTTCAGGATTCTGAGGTCAACATTAATCCCATTAGTAAGTTTAACAGTTGTTTTAAGTGGACCTTTTACAACTATAACCTCTACACTATCCATTTGAGAGAAAATATCCATAATTAACTCAAAATCTTCTTCTTTTCCTATTGCATGTAAATCAATATCCCGTATTGTTGATTTTCTTCTTCTAATTGAACCGCCTATTTCTACACTTTGAATTTGATCTATTCCTTCAAGGAAGGTCTTTAAATTTAATGCAATTGGAATGACTTTGAAAAGAGGTCTCCGTTCCGATTTTACGAATGTTAATGCTCTAGTGATTTTAGCAATTTTTTTTTCAGTGAATCCAGGGAGTTCAGCTAATAACCCACTTTCGATTGCTTCTTCCAGATCGGTAATAGATTTAATGCCTAATTCTTTGTACAATTTGCCTGCTGTTTTACCACCAATGCCTTCAATTTTCATTAAACTTGTAACTTGGACAGGCACTTTTTGAGTTAATTTATCCAAATAGATTGTATTTCCATTTACTACTATCTCTTTTATTTTTTCGCTAATTGCATCACCAATACCTGGTAATTCCTTAACTCGTTCTTCTTGAACAATAACTTCAATATCCTCTGCTGTTTGCTGTAAAGAATCAACTGCTTTTCGATAAGCCCTTATTTTATAGACGCTTTCACCAATAATTTCCAAAAGATCTGCTATTTGAGTTAGCTTTTCTATTACTAATTCATTTTTCATTGATATAAAACACTGCTCCACTTTTCGAGAAAATCCATTTCTTGTAAAACATTGAAATAGAGATATTATAAAGATAGTGTTTTAAAAATAGAAAAAAATCTTTGAAAATAGATTGTTGTGAGAAAGAAATAATAAGAAAAAGGTTATTTTGTTATTTTTTTACGTATGATTTCCAACCACCAACAATGTTAACCAACCGTTGGATTTCATTAATTTCTCCTACCAAATCAATCAAAACTTTCTGCCAAGTACCAAACTTTTTAACATTAATTTTATCTGTACTAGGTGGTAAACTTAAAACGTAAATAATGGCCTCGTCATGATTGTTAAAATGCTTTACTTCTTCCTTATATGTAATAGAATATCTATCAACAGCGTTCATTGTAATCACTTCTAAACTATTAATAGTGGATTGATATATTCTCCTTCTCCTAAATGAAGATTGTCATCTAATTTAAGAGTGCTTCGTATATACTCAAAAAACATCTAACAAATAAAAACTTTTTTGGAAAAAATTAGCAGTAAACTAATCTAAATTGTTCATTTTGGTATCTTAATTCCATTTTCTTCTGCTTTTCTATTTAATAAACTTTTAAATTCCTTTGCTTTTTGTTTTAAATTTACTTCATTGATTTTCTCTCCACACTTCATAAGATCAATTATTGTTTGAATATCAAAAAACAAAAAATGTCGAATTATAAAACTCTTTGATCTTCCTGCATTGTATTTCTCCAAAGCCTCTTCAAGATACTTTCTCTTATTAGATTGTAATTTATTCCAATTACTATAACCGATTTTTTTAATTTCATCTAAATGTTTCAACCATATTTTATTTGTATTAAATCCATTCCAATCTTTCAAATTATTTATCTTTTCGCAAGGTGTATCAGAACAATCCGCACAGCTCTCTAAATTTTTGTTAAAATTACAGCACTTGTAAGTAGCACAATATTTGCAATGAGCATCAAGTCCACATCCTAAGCATTTTGACTTCCCATCAATGTGATATCTTGGACAAAGATTGCATGACATTCCACAACAACCGATTAAAAAATATTTTTTGCTCATTGCCCAATTACCTTGCCATTCAAAATTCCATTAAATTAAATAGCTTTTAAAATTAAATAATTAATATCTTCTTAAACTTATTTGATTTCGTATGTAATTGATTTCAGACTATTATGTGGAAATTTATAAGTGAAAGAATAAAGACTACTATCAAGAAAAAAAAGAACTGATTTATATGAATAATGAAAAAAAAAACGATAGAACATCTGAGGAAAACTTCGAAACAGAAGAAGTTACAAGTCCATATATGTCAGAAGAAGTTATACTTAAGAAGAGAACTCCTTTTCATGCAATGTGGATGATCTTCAGAATACGTGCTTGGAGGATTCTAGGACATCATCCAGCTTGTAGTCGATATAAAAATCATTACTTCAAAATAGGTTCTTTTATTTTTTGCATCGGTTGTTTAAGCATTTATTCTGCGATATCAGTATATCTTATTTTATTTTTTACTATTCCATCCATCTTCAGGTATAATATCACAGTGATAAGCATACTACCTTTTGCAGGCTTTGGTTTAGCAATTAGTCATATTTTTCTAAAAGTCAAAAATAAATGGCTAAAAGCCGTCTTTCGATTTTCAGCAGGATTTGGTATAGGTGCATTTGGAGCAATTATTATTGCTGTCTTCAAATATTATTGGTGGTTAAGCATTATACTTTCTGTGTTGTTATTGACAGGTAATCAATTATATGGTATAAGTCGAGGACGTAATGCAAATAGAAAAGAATGTATTGATTGTCCCTTAGCTAACGGTGACCCTCCTTGTGAACCGATAAGAAATACAAACATTCGAATTCGAAAAGTACATGAAATCATAGATGAAGAACTTCAAAAAGCACAAAATCCATCTCAAAGCAAAGGTAAGAAAACCGACTAAAATCACCATCGCTAAAGTTCTTACCCATTCAATCAAAATCATTATTAATTATAAAACAATGAAGAGTATAGGTTATTATTTAAATTAAGAATATTATAATTTGTGGGATGGTAAAAAAATGTCTAAAGAAGAACAATTTGAATCTACTTTTGATGATACTGAGGAAAATTTCAAGGAATCCTCTGAGGAGCAGAGCTTTACTCCACCAGAAGAACAACAAGAATTTGGTGAGTACAATGAAATTATTGACAGTGAAGAGATACAAAAGAAGAAGAAACGTAAGAAAATATGGTTACTAGTTATTTTTGCAATCATTTTGCCTATTCTACTTATTGCTGGAATTGTTATTGTTATTATATTAGCAGTGGTTGGCTTAATGGAAAGCTGCTGTTCTCAATGCGGTCAATCCTGTTGTACTGCTTGTGGTGAGAGCTGCTCAGAGAGTTGTTCTTCAAGTTGTGATAATGCTTGTCAAAATTCATGTAGTAATTGTAGCTGTGACTGTAATAACAGCATTACAACAGTATCTCTAAAAGAGACAATTATCAGTCAATTGAAACTTGTAAGATGGTTTTTCACTTATTTATTAGGGATTTTCAAATTTTGAAATCCCTTTTTGATTTCTTTACTGTTGTTAGTAAAAGTTTTTTAATAATATCACACACATTGATTCTAGTTATTATTATTGGGGTTAAGAAATGGCAGAAAATTTTGATTCAGAATTAGATCCAGAATTAAAAAAGAAGAAAAAGAAGAAAATTCTCCTAATAATCTTGGCAATTGTTTGCCCAGTTATAGTTATTGTTACAATTGTTGTTTTGGTTATACTAGCAATAACTGGTGCAGTCCAGGGATGTTGTTCCTCATGTGGTACAGCTTGTTGTAGCTCTTGTGGAGAATCTTGTGGCAACTCTTGCTCTTCTAGTTGCAATAGTTCAATTGAAATTTCAATCAGAGAGACTATTATAAATCAAATTAAGAACATCAAATGGTTTTTCTATTATCTCTTGAATAGGTGATTTTGTAAAAAAATCATCATTTTTCTTTTATTTTTAAAAAACCAGGTATTTATTTAATTTAATCAGAAAGTTAAATTAAGAAGAATATGTTTGATTTATTGGTGGTTAATTCATTGCCAGAACATGCTAAAAAAATCGGATTTGTCTTAGGAGTTTCATCGGATCAAGAACGAATAATTGTTCGTTTAGATGAAAATGTTGAACATGAAGACATCGTTGAGGGAAATTTCGTAAGCATACCATTAGCAAATGGAAATACATTGATTGGCAGGATAATCACAATTCGTGCTGAGAATCCACAATTAAGTGATGAACGATACGCAAAATTCTGGATGGATAGACTTCGACGATCCCTTGAGTCAAGGTCTATGTTAGAATTTACTGAATATCATGTTGTTGAAGTTATTCTAGTTTCAAATATATCCCATGAAGGAGAACTTTCGACACCAAATGCTTGGGTAAGCCCTGGTTCAATGGTTTTTGAATGCAGAGATGATTTACTAAAATTGGCAGTATTTGGAAAAGAAAAAGGAGCAATGGATATAGGTTTCTTTGCAGAGCACTCTGGAGAAATGGTTGTTAAACTGAATCCAAATACACTTGGTTCAGATGGATTAGCTATTTTTGGTTCAAGAGGTAGTGGAAAATCTTATGCGGCTGGAGTAATCATAGAAGAGTTTTCAGAGTTTGGTTTACCAACTCTAATTGTTGATCCTCATGGAGAATATTGGGGTCTTTCTCATACGAAAGGTCCAAAAAAGACATCTTCTTTACCTAAATATTCCGTCAAAGTATTATATCCAAATCGTTATCTCCCCAGATATTTTAGCTATATGGAAAAAATGTCAAAGAAATTAGGAGGTAATTTTACTTTTGAGCCTGTTACAATGCTATTTTCAGAAATATCTACTTCTGAAATGTTCAATTTTATGTATGATTTAACTAGCCCACAAAAAGAGAAACTTGAAAACACTTGGTATGGTATTCGAGATACTTTCGGATTTGCAGTTTGTTATGATATTGATGGATTCTTAGGATTTGGAATAGAGAACAATATAATTGATGGCAGTAGTCGAAAACCTATTGTTCGAAAACTTGAAGTGTTTAGAAAAATGGGCTTTTTTACAGAATTGAATGGAGCCATCTGTCATCTCTCGGGTTCAATCATACAAGAATACGATGCAAGGAATCGTCGAATAGAAAGTCAGGATAAAAAGAAAGATTTGAGTAATCTTAGCAGCGTGAAAAATAATTTCTCAGCAGAACAAATAACGATTTTAGATGTAAGTCAACCAGGTATGGATGAGCGTGCTCGAAGAATTTTCGTCTCGAGTTACTTAAATCGGTTAAGGAGAACGATGGAAAATAAGGAAATTCAAAGAGTCTTTCTCTTAATTGAAGAAGCGCATCGATTTATTCCAATAGGAGAATCAATTACAAAACGATCTATAGAATGGTTTGCTCGAGAAGGACGGAAGATGGGTGCTGGTTTGGGTATTGTAAGTCAAAGACCAAGTGGTCTAGATAGAGATATCCTATCACAATGTAACTCAAAACTCATTCTAAGAATTACTGAACAATCAGATATTTTAGTTGCAAAAGATATTCTCGCAGGATTTGCTGAAAGGTATGTCGGATTATTACCGTATCTCGAGAGAGGAACAGGCGTTCTTTCCGGAGCAGCTCTCCGAATACCAATTTTAGTTCAATTTAGAGAGAGAAAATCATCTTCGAAATATGGTGAAACTGTTGCTCTAGTATCAAATCCGGAAAATAAAATGAAATCAAGAGATACTGAGAAGACTTTCTGGGAAAAATAACCTCATTTTCCTTTACTCAATTTCTGAGAATGTTCAAACATACATTTAACTTTATCTATTTTTTACCGTTTCATATCAAAAAACTACTATATTTTTTTTGAGAACAAATAGAATGTAAGTTAGTGGTTAACAATGTTATTTGAATATCCAGCTATAAATCAATCTGCTCTCATTCCTTTATTCGAACAGAATACTTACCTGTTCATTGTCTCGAAAACCATTTTAAGAGAAGGTAATGGTAGAATATTAGTTGACGATATTGAAAATCCACAAGTTGCATTATTGTCATATAAAGTATTCGAAATTGTAACAGGTAATGTTAAATCATTACACGCAAAAACAATACTAGAAAATATACGTGAAAATCGTTTGGTCATTTTTCCAAATGAGAAATGGTCGGAATTTGCAAAGGAACAAATAAATATCACTCCATACCCACGGACTAAATTTTCTTCTTCAAAATTAGATATTGAACATCTAAACAAATTACTTGAAAGAAAACTTGTAGAAGGATTTACACTCCACAAAGTAGATGTTGAAACAGTTTATAATATGAATATTAAACTAGCACCGGCATTTCTGCCATGGTTTGACTCTCCTGAAGCTTTTGTCCATCGAGGGTTGGCATATTGTATCAAAGAAGGAGAAAAAGTAGTTAGTATTGTTGCAGCTGCAATGCCTATTTATGATGATGAATTTGAGATTCAAATTTTAACAGATGATAATCCGAAATATCGTCGAAAAGGATTTGCAACTATTGCAGCTGCAGCCTTACTAAAAGAAAGTTTAGAAAGAGGGTTAACACCTCATTGGGATGCAGACAATGAAATTTCAACGAAATTGGCATTAAAACTTGGTTTCACAGATCCAAAATACTATAATGCTTTTATTTGTACAGATATCCAAACAAAAAGAAATGGAAAATAGATTTTTTAAAGTAGTATTTTAAATCATTTCTTCAGGTCATTTTATTTAATCTTAAAGTTTAATGAAGTCTTCAATATCTTGGAAAACTTTTTCTCTGTTTTCAGGTAATTCATTAAAAAGTTCATGCCAATAATCTTCATAGATATTTAGTTTCATTTTGTTTTTTTGTTTAATAGTTTCAAATTTCTTCATAGTATAGAAAGAATCTACAATTCGATCATCTGTTCCTACCAGGAATAAAGTTGGAACAGCTAAACTATGAATATTCTTATCAGCATCTTTTTGAAATTTGAGCAACTCTCGACTCCATCGATAGGTGAATTTTCCATATATTAGCTCATCTTGTAATCGTCTTTCCAGAATATCTGAATCTTTTATCAATTCTTCAGGTTTGATAATTGAGCTCATGTCATTTTGGGCACAATTGTCCCTAGAATTCTGACAGCTGTTTTTTGAATAAAATTAGCAATAGGATTCCCCATTAATTTGATACTTGGAGACGATAAAATTAGCTTATCAACAAGCTCCGGATATCTTATTGCGGTAATAATTGCATTTGCACCACCATTGCTATGTGCAATAAGGTAGATCATGTTTGGAGCTTCTTTTTCTTTAACAAAATTGATGAATGTTTTAATGTCTTCAACAACGAAATTGTAATCTTTCACATACATCCGTTGCTTTTTCACACAATGTCCATGACCTCTACGGTCAAAAGCAAAAAAGGGATAACCTCTCCTTGAAAAATATTCAGCAACATTTCTCATATTTTGAGCATGTGTTTCGCCGCCATGAACACCAATTAAAACGATTTTGGTTCTTTCTGTTTTGGATTTTTTAGGAAGCCAACAATGATAATACATCTCTAAATCATCAAAAGATTGAAAGTAACCATTCTGTTCAGTAATTTCAGACATCTAATAATCATCTCAGTATTAGTACTAAATTATAAATCATTTATTCTTTTTAATCTTAGTGAAGAGAGGTAGTTTCAATAGAGAAATTTTCTGTAGTAAAATTTAATAGCTAATAATAACTTGTTTATGACTGAGGATGAATTTGAGCAAAGCTTTGAATGCAGGCATTTTATCATTGTATTAAAATCTTGAATCAAGAAGTCGGAGAAACAAAAAATTGAATAAAAAGGAGCATTCCAATCAAGAAAATGCTGAAGCAATAATTATTCCCAGTGCTCATTGGGATAGAGAATGGTACTTGCCTTTCCAATACTTTAGATTTAAGCTTGTTAAATTAATTGATGAATTGCTTGAAATCATGGAGAATAAAGAATATTATTTTATGCTTGACGGACAAACAATTATTCTTGAAGATTACTTTGAAATACGCCCTGAAAATAAAGAAAAGCTTCTCAAATTAATACGTGAAAAAAAGATTTCTGTGGGACCTTGGTATGTTCTCCCAGATGAATGGTTAGTAGGTCAAGAAAGTCTAATCAGGAATCTAGAAATTAGTTTTGATCTCGCATATAGTTTAGATATCCCTCAAATGCAAGTTGGTTATTTACCAGATCAATTTGGTCATACTCGAGCCATACCACAGCTTTTATCGGATTTAACTAATTTTACTGCTACAGTAATTTGGAGAGGTGTTGGTCCTGAAATAACAAAGGTACCATTTATTTGGAAAAGTCATCCAAAATCAAAGAATCAGATTTTAGGCAACTATCTTCCGTTTGGTTACGGCAATTTTGCAGGTTTATCTGATAATATTGATTTAGTTAAAGAACTAATTGATGAGAAAATCAAAGAATTGAAGCCTTATTCACCGTTTCCTTATTATCTTCTGATGAATGGCACGGATCATCAAATGCCTCAAACATTTTTGATTGAACAAATACCAAAATTATCAAATGACAAATTGAAATTAAAGTTAGGTTTAATGGAAGAGTATATACTCAAATTACATGATTTAATTGCACGAGAAAAATACTCTCCGGCAATTTATTATGGTGAATTTCGTTCGTCAGTAAAAGCACCACTATTACAAGATACTTATTCTGCAAGAATGTGGATAAAACAATGGGATACAAAAATTGAGGATCTACTTGTTCATCATGGAGAACCTATTAGTACAATTTTACATTTTTATCTAGCTTATAAATACCCAACGTCTTATTTGAACTTAGCATGGAAATGGTTACTAAAAAATCAACCACATGATTCAATTTGTGGATGTTCTATCGATAAAACTCATGATGAAATGAAATCTCGTTATTCATGGGCTGAAGGTATCGTAGAATCAGTAATTCAAGATTCACTTGAAATGATACAAAAAATGGAAACTGAAAAAAGTGATTCATCTTGTTTGATTTTCAATCCAACTAATAATTCAAAGATACCAATGTGTGTTGAATTTTCTTTAGACGATAGTGACATTAAATCAATCGAAACAACAACGGGAGATAATTACGACATTCAATCCATGACTTCATCAGAAGATATCTTCTTTGAAAGCACAATGAGTCCGTTCATCACTCAAGCGGGTTTGAAAATGCTACCAGGTAGAAGGTTAATGGATATTTACATTAATGAAGTATCCTTTGCTCCAAGAGATACTGACCCAACAGTACTAGATATTTCATTGATTTGTGGTAAAGAACCAATTGGAGAATTTGATGTTAAAGCAATGCAACAACAAGCGATTGAAATTTTGGATAGGAAGGAGTACAAAAAGTTTCATGTCAAAGTTTCTTTAGGAAGTAAACAATCTTACATAGGATTGTTACCTTTGAATCCTTGGTCATTTACAAAAATAACACTGAAGAAAGAAGTAAAGAAAGCTGATACTGATCCAATAATAATAACCAATAATTCTGTAAGCAACAAATTCTATGATATTAGATTTAATAAAAATGGTTCTCTGAATTTATTCGATAAAGGATTAGAAAGAGAATTTAGCAACCTCCATTATTTTGAAGATTGGGGTGATCGTGGAGATGAATACACATTTGGTCGCTTAGATCCAGTTGCTACGAAGGTTTCAAAGGTAAAAAGGAAAATTTCTCTGAAAGGTTCACTCGTAAGTGAAATAACTCAAGAACTAATTTTTAATACCTTTAAAGAAGTAAACGAAAAACGAGACAAGAGAATAGGTAAATCAAAAATAATCATTGAAACAATATTCCGGTTTTATAGAGATTTACCTAGAATAGATATCACTACTAAACTTGTCAATACAGCAAAGGACCACAGATTTAGAATTTGTTTTCCGATGCCTTTTGAAACAACAAATACTTTAACATCAACACATTTTGGTTACATAGAAAGGCTTGGAGAAGCGATTGAAAACAAAGATGTAGTTGAACAACCTTCAGGAATACAACCACAGAAACGATTCATTCGAGTGGAGTCAGAAGAAAAAGATCAAACTGCATTCACACTTATAAACAAAGGATTGCCAGAAGTTGAATTGATAGGTAAATCGATTTTAGCATTAACTCTTATCCGATCTATCGGATTTCTCTCGAGATCAGATTACCCAGAGAGGCCAATGCATGCAGGTCCTTATTTAGAAACACCAGGTGCCCAAGAATTAGGACAAGAATACCAATTTAGATACAGCTTCTTATGTCATTCTAAAGAAAAACCAATGACGTTTAGTATAGATCACTCTGAAGCATTCTGTCTAGAAGGACAAAGCGTTGTTTTCAAAGATAGTAGTCCATTAAGAGATCTAACAAATCCACTAATTGAAATCGAAAACCAGAATTTAAGATTGTCCTCAATGAGGATTCGAGATGAAAAACTTCAATTGCTAATTTTCAACTTGACTTCAGAGAATATACAATCTGAAATAAAATTAGACAAGCAGTTCAGCAAATGCACTGATGTAAAAATTGATGGAACAATAAAACAAAGCTTTGTAATTTCAAAGAAGAAGATCATATTAACATTCGAGCCTTTCGAAATTAAATTATTACAAATCAAATAAAATCAACTGAAAATGATTTTTCTTCCAATCCCTTTGAAATCTATTTTAATTAGAATTTCTAACAATTCTTTGATGGTCACTATCCCCCATACTATTCTTATTGTGTGACCACTATATTAGTAATTGAACTTAAAATAAAGTTCATTGAAAATAATTAAGGTGAAAGAAAAAATGGTAACACAAAAAGAAAAAGTGAGAAGAAAAGTAAAGAAAGACATAGAAAAAATACGTAATGAATCATTATTGACATTAGATATATAATAATTATAGAACACTAAGGATTGAAAGTAATGACTGATAAAATGGGCTTAATTAAAAAATATGAACCATCTATGGCAAAAGCTGCAGCTGAGATGTTTAATTCATTCAAAGAGCTTTGGCCAGGAGGTTTCGGTGGTAGTGTTCCTTATACAGAACAGAGAGTTCAAGATTGGTTAGATAAAACGTCTGCGTATGCAGATCTAATTGCTGTAGATGAAGAAGGAACTTTAGCAGGATATTGTGGTTTGTATCCACATTGGCGAGACAAGAAAGCAGCATATATTTCTATCTTAGGTGTTACACCTAAAGCACAAGGTAAGAAATTTGGAAAGAGATTATTATTAAAAGCTCTCGAGATAGCTTTAGAAAATGGTTTAACTCGTGTAGATCTCAATACATGGTCTGGAAATCTTGAAGCCGTACCATTGTACAAGAAGATTGGTTTGTTTTGGGTGCCAGAGACTGAAGTATATATGCAAGATTTTATTCCAGGAATATTGCAATTACCTTTAGCCAAAGATTATTTTGAAAAACATCCAGATTGGTATAGTAGTTTCAAACGAGAGCTAACTCAAGCACCTGATGAGCATATAGTAGAAAATATGGAAATTTATTCTTATGTTTTCGAAAATGGAGAGGATAGACTTGAAGCAGAAGTTGATCGATATGGTTGGGGTTTTTGTAGTTTTAAAAGAATGTTAGATGGAAAGAAAATTTCTATCGAAACGCGAATGAAATCACATAAGATATTTATTGGTATTCCAAATGCTATGACTATTCGAGTGCAAAATGAAAATGATCAAGATGCTAAAGTAAAACTGAAAATAGAAGCTTTTAAAGGATTGATATGGAAAGAACCCTTCCCCAAATCATTTGAACTTAAAAAAGGAGAAACTCTTGATATCACTCGAGAGTTTACTGTTGACAATACTACTACAGTATTCAAAGATAATAATAGAAGCTGTGAAAGAATAAAATCAACAATTTCCATTGAAGATCAATCCATTGAGCTAATAACTAGTGGTAAAATACAATCTGCTATTGATCTCCGATCAATAAATGAAAACCGATTCATGTTTGTTCCTGTTGGGATAGAATCAGTTATTTCAATGGACCTCATCAATCACACCGATTTAGAATTAAAAGGAGAAATCAATATCAATATTCCAGGACTTGAGAATAGCAATCAATTAATTGATTTTGTAATACAACCAAACGCCATCTCTGGAATTCAAGTACCAATCACTTTTCCAATAAATATGAAGATAGATAAACTTACAATTGAAGCAACATCGTCATTTTCTTTCAATAATAAAATGGAGAAAATGCCTTGTTTTTATCATCCAATTATTGTGAAGAAAGATAATGTTATTGAATTGCTTGAATTTGAAGATACAAAAAGACTCTACTTGGTAACAGACAAAGTTACTGTAAGAGCTGATCTTGAAGGGGGGAATCTTCGTGTTTATCAGCAAGATAATCAAGGAAATGTTCAATTACAACATCAAGCAGGTCCACCTTTCGGACTTTCATTAGATAGAACGCTTCTACACACATACGAACTGAAGCAAAGTGGAAATTATACAACGTTAATTCTTAGTGCTAAAAGTCTCCAAGTCAAAGGTTTACATGTTAAGAAATATCTTAAAGTATCTCCTAGTTTAGATGAAGTAGAATATTGGGTTGAATATACTAATCAACTACAGAATGGTTCCATTCATGTTTGTGGAAGAACATCATCAATTAGTGGAGGCATTACTCTCAGTCCAATGGCAGCAAAAGGAAAATCCTTTACTCCGATAAAAGGGAAAATCATTGAATGTGACTCAATTGCAGAATTTATTACAAGCCCATTGATAACCGAAGATACGAAAGATTGGTACGAAACTTGGACAGCTACAGAAGGTTTAATCTATAAAGATTTATCAACTTGGATCTGGAAACCAAACAATATTGAAAAAGTCAAAGTAAATAAAGGATCCCTTTCAAGACTTGATAGCATAACCAAAGAAGTGAATTCAGGAGAAATCTTCAAACCAGTTCATTTGTGGTACTGTTTCGGAATGGTATCTCTACAAGAAGTTAGAAATCGCTGGAATCAGCTTGTTGGTAATACACACTTCAATTATCAAGAAGATTTTTTGGGTCCAAAAACAATCAAGTTAATTGAAGCGGAATTTGTAGATGGAAATATTGTTCGCTCAGGACAAACACATCTCAAAACAATAACATTAAATTTCAGCTCTTCATATCCGCTACAAGGTGCACTTACTCTGAAAGCACCCAAAGGGTGGCAAATTAAATTCGTTGATGAAAAAGAAAAGAAAGAAACTATTCAACTGCCAAAATTTGTGCCTTTTATACCTATTCCAATACAAATCGAAATAATTGTCCCGGAAAATTGCAAAGCATCTATAGAAAAATTACAATTACATCTTAGTTCTGAATTTGAACTTGATTTTAATCTTCCTGTACTCATTGCTTCAGGTGGAGAAGTTAAAATTACAGAATCAGCTATCGGAGAAAGAAAGATCTACGAAGTATCAAACGGTTCGCTCTCATTCGTTGTACCAAGAGATATTGGTGGAAACTTGCTCAGACTAAAAGATGCAAAAGGAAAAACATTCCTAATTGATAATTTCCCAGAATTACAACCAAGATTCTTTTTCACACATAATATTGGTGGTATGCAACCAGCAGTAATTCATTTCACAGCAAACAATCCTTTTTACAGACCAGAAATAACAACAACAGAAATAGAAGAAGATGGTCTGTGGAAGGGCATTAAATCCTCTTGGACAATAACCAATGATAAAAAATACCTAATGGGATTAGGTGTTGAAACAACTTACCTTACTCTACCAGGTAGCAACATCATTAGAACGATAATCACTCTGAACAACAAAACAGCAAGGAAAATGCCTTGTGGTTCAGGACTAATGGTTGACATAGGTCTAGATGGTTCTAGAGATAATAATGTAATTGAAGCTACTAGTGGAAGTGGTTTGTGGACACGCAATCCAGTTAAAAATCAATTTGTTGCAAATAGCTCATTTGATGAACCTTATTGTCGAGTAACGAAAGGAAAACAATCACTAGCAATAATTATACCAGATGGCTATCCCGGATCAGCTATCTCTGTTGATCTTGTGATGATGCTATTAAATTGGATTATAAACTACACTTACGTCGAACCAAACGCAAAAACCACAACAGAAATGGCTATAATGATAAATCAACCTCGAGAGAAAATGGAAGAAGTAAGAATAGCTCTCAGGAAAAAAGTGACATTTTGAAAGGGAATACCCTTTTACCTCTTTTTTTCACGAATATTCCTAAAGCTAAACTCTTTTTAATTGTTTTAAAGATTAGAATATTATCGATATCAATGGATCAGCTATATCCAAAATTCATGCAGTAGAAATTGCGGAAGCAGATCAAGATAGCTATAACTTTTTTGAAATTCTTATGTTATCACAATTTTCATCAAATGATTCAATCTCTTCTACAGGACTGCAAATTTTTGAATCTTTTTCAACTGTAACTGATGACTATATTTATGATAATCCAACATATAGTGATGATGATTTACCTGGAGCTTCACATTCAAATACCTTTGATAGTTTTGGTCATACGATTATTGTTGACGATGTTGATAATGATGGTATACACGAAACGATTATTGTTGGAAAAGATTATCTGAAAATATTTGGCTATGATACTTTCAATGATACGGCAATTCCATTAGTTTTGGATATCAATGATGAAACATACCCATTAATGGGTGGAGGTGCAGGAGTCTTTGATATAGATGGGGATTCCTATAATGAATTAATTGTTGGTTGTAATAATGGTACAACTTTGATTTATCAAATTGCTGATTTAAATTCCAATGATGCAATTGAGGATTTATTAGCTATCACGGAATGGAAAGGTGATTTAGGTACCATGCCAGGTAAAAGAGGTTCAATAATAGGTTTGGATGTTGATGGAGATGGAGTAGATGAAGCAATTATTGGTGACCAATTTGGTCAAATAATCGTTCTAGGTTTAGGTGAATTGCCGACTTTTTCAATTACTTCTCCAATTGAGGGATATACTTCTAATCAAGAAACTATCTTATTTGAATGGGAAACCTCAAATGATACTTTGCCAATAATGTTCTACGAAATTTACATTAATGCTACATTTTCTTTAAGAGTTGGTGGAGCTCAAACTGGTGCAGTGATTCCTCTAGAACTGGGGAGCAATTCTATAACCATTGTTTGTACAGATATTCAAGGTAAAACTGATTCAGACAGTCGAATAGTGATATATAATGTAGGAGCACCAGTAATCGAAATAACAAAACCCGAGAACGGCTATTTGACAGATCAATCATCTATTACCATTTATTGGGTTGCATTTGATCCTCAATCAGATATACTGACGTATGAAATATATGCTAATGGTACTCTTAAAGGAACACCAACAACGTCACTACATACTTTTATTTTAGATTCAGAAGGTATTTGGAATATTACTATAATTGCAGATGATGGAGCTGGTGATAGAGTAAAAGATATGATTTATGTTATTTTTGACCGAACAGGTCCAGTCATCACTATTACTTTACCTGCAGATGATTCTTTTGTAAGTACCGATTCAATTCATCTTCAATGGTCAGCACATGATGAGTTTACTTCTATTGATTATTATGAAATTTATCGTGATGGATTTCTACAAGGAAATACAACATCGAAATTTTATGATGTCGATATTGCAGTAGATAAGATATATACTTTAGAAGTAATAGCCTATGATGTTTTAGGCAATTATGATTCAGATTCAATCCAGATTACTCGAGATATGATCAACCCTTTTGTTTCCTTAGAAGCTTTAAGCTATCCAACAAATTATGATGGTTGGTATGTTACTGATTTGGGTGATTTATTTATTGAATGGAATGGTACTGACACAGGAAGTGGCATAGACTATTTTGATGTCTTAGTAAATGATGAACAATATGGCATCTATCCAGCTACTGCTGAGAACGACACAGTTACTCTAACAGAAGGACCAAATGATGTTGAAATAATTGCCTATGATAAAGCAGGTAACTCAGCCTCTGCTTATTACATTGTTGCTTATGATGTATCGAATCCTCTAGTAACGATTATTTCTCCAGAGAACAATCACTTAACTAGTGCAGAAAATGTAACCGTTTTCTGGGATGCTTCAGATGTAAGTTCTGGATTAAAAGAAATTTCCGTTATTGTTGACGGTTTCATTCAAGCTACTTTTACAGATTCTTCAATTAATTCATATTTAGTCAATATCTCTGAAACAAAAATTTACTCCATAACCATTCAAGTCATAGATTTTCTAGATAATTTAGCAGAAGACACTATTAATGTTGAACATGACCCTATTTCACCAATTTTAATTGTAACTAGTCCATTAGCTGAAACTAGTTTTATCAATTCAACTTATGTAGAAGTATCTTGGGAAACTATAAACATCTCCCCAGATGAATTCGCCGTTTTTATTAATGGAACAGCTTACAATTATACTGCAACCATTTTTGATGCTATTATCAATTTAGAAGACGTATTTGGAACAATTGATGAAAATACGTATCCAAAAGTGAATATAACTGTAGTAGCTGTTATCGGTGGCCAATATCAATATCCTAATACAAAATATGTTACTGTTGATTTAAAGAGCCCACTTGTAGCCATTAGCTCTCCTATTAATTTTGCAACGATTTCTGATGATTCAGTTGTGATAACTTGGACAGGAAGCGATATTGGTTCTGATATCAGTAGTTATACATTATGGGTAAATGATACATTAATTGGCAGCTGGGATAAGACGATTACTGTACGAGAGATAAATGTTGAAAGTTATTCTGATGGAGTATATATGATAATACTGGAAGGTCGAGATTTCGCGGGTAATGGTTTTAATTCAATCATTTACATCAATCTTTTCTCATCTGATCCTGAATTCACTCTTAATATCCCAATTTCGTTACTAACTAATGACCCAAGTTTCCCATTCATAATCTCAATTACTAATCCTAGTTCAGGCATACAAGAAGTATCTGTTTTAGCAGATAATTCAGAAATTGTTTATTATATCAATTACAATGAGAGTTATCAAGTTAATCATTTTGATATTGCGATTAATGTAGAAGAAATGAATTTTGTTTCACCAACAAATGAACACAATTTAACAATAACAATATATGATCGTGGTGGACGAAGTGCAACTACAATAGTAAATGTTATTGTTGATAAGGAGAATCCAAATATAATCGATCCAATAATTGATAGCACTTTACTAGGTCCTTATGGATTTACTATTGAAATTTCAGAAAATAGAACGGATACACATAATTTTACTTTGAAAACAACAGATTCAAGTGGAATCCAACAAGCCAATTTACTCATCTTTAATGAAAACTACAGTTTCTCTTACATGATGACATTAGACACCGAATTTGTATCTTCTACTTTGTTTAAATTTGATGCATCCGTTAATTTTGATGATTACATTGCAGTAGTATATAGTATACAAATATCGATTACAGATAACGCTGGTAATACACATTCACAAACATATCAGTTACAAATCATTTTAGAAGAACAACAAATTATTTCAACACCACCAACTAGCCCTGGAGAGGTGAATCAGTGGTTAAAAGATAATCTCTTTACCATTGTCATCCCAAGCGCTGCAGGATTACTATTAATGCTCATTTTAGCAATTATCATTTCTGTTGCAATTCGTAAGAGAGGAGTAAATCATGGTTGGCGTGATGTTGTTAAAGCAGTCGCATATGTTACCAAAACTGGATTAACTGTCGCATATGTTCGGTACACTGAAGATATATACACTGATGAACAACTGTTTGGCGGTGCATTAACTGGTATTGTAGGTATCTTGGGAGAAATAACAGGTGAAGAAGAAGTTACTATGAAAGTTCAAACGATGGAATACGGTGGTAAACGTCTTCTTGTTTGTTCAGGAATTTTTGGAAACGCTATTCTATTAGCAAGTGAAACAAAACCCATTTTGAAAGAATTACTCAAAAAGTTCATTCTCGAATTTGAATTAACTTACAAGTTTAATCTTGCTCAAGATATGCTTGATTTAAATGATTATGAGGCTGCTCCCTTAATGGTTGAAAGTTACTTTGGAGTGGGAATTGAGAATATTAGAAATGATCAAGAAGCTCCTCTTACAATGGAAGATTTTGATCAAAACACCTCTGATTTTTCTCTTTCAGAGGTGCATATTGAAGAAAACTCTGAAGAATTATCAACGAACTATAATCAAACAACTGAAACCTTAGATGAAACTCTTCCTGCTGAAGAAGTAGAACATGGTGAATCTTTTGATAATAATCAAGATTCATTTGATGAAAACAATAATGAGTAAATGAAATACAAAACGTATTTCATATTACTTTTTTTAAAAGTTCTTCGCAAGCTTTCTCACAGAATCCATTGATGCCAAATCGGCAACCATTAATTCTACTGCCGAATTTCCGCTTGAACTTTTAATTTCCTCTACTTCTTCTTTTCCTTTTGTGGCATCTCGACATACGAGAATTACTTTTGCATTCATTTCCGCAAGCTCTTGGGCAACTGCTTTTCCGATTCCAGAATTAGATCCAGTAACCATACAAATTTGGTCTTTCATAATAAATACCATCAATCTTCTTTCAAATAACCAAGATTTCAAATCATTTAACAAAATAAAACCATTAAAGTTGTCGGTCAAAAACAAATGTGAATAATCTATAGAAATTTTCAATATGAGTGTTAGATTGATTCACTTTTTTCATTTTTGAGAGAAATCAGATATCAGACCATTTTTCAGCTATCTCATTGAACCAAATTTTAGTTGAATTTTCAATTGCTTGCTTCAACCTAAAATTGTTATTTTGTCGTCCTGCATCAATAGCTACTCTTATTTCATTGGTAATTGTTCTCATATTTTCAATAAACAACTGTAATTCAAAATTCGTTCTCTCTAATTGACGTATTAAATCTAAATCCATAATCACAGATTGTAAATGAAAATCTGCCTCATCAAAATTCTGTTCGGTTAATGCAATTATTATAGTAGGAGTAGATGAGATTATTTTCATAAGACTTCTATTTGCTTCTCGAGATAATTGGCTTACTAGATGATCTATAGGGGAATCACTTTTATGAATTAAATCAAAATCTTTCTTATCCTTTTCAGTTGAATGGGTTACTTCAGGTTCAATATCATTGATAACATTTTGTAATTGATTTGTAATTCCAGCTTCTGGGGTTATCTCTTTTACTGAGCCAAAGATTTTTTCTACAAGTTCTTCACTACCAGAAAATGAACTACTATCCACAAAGTATAGATTTTCCAATGCATTAGAATATTTCTTGACAAATTTGTTGTCAAATTTCTTTAGCAATTTTACATGTATTGGTTTAACTTGATTAACCATTAAAACACTAATCCCATGTTCACCTAAGAAAAGAAACATTGTTTTGTCACCTAATTCCAAAGTTTCGATTGTTCCTTTCAGCTTCCGTCCTGAAATTTCTGTAAGCATACTTTGAATTGCTACCATTGCACCGCCAATCAATTGTTCTTCTTGAATCAATTTAGTAACATAGTTGACACTAACACATGTTAGTCCGGTCTTCTTAACATATAGCACGGCAATAATTTCTTCTCGCCAGTTTTTGTTTTGTATTGGTCCTCTAGTTACCGCTGCTAATAATATTGAAATAATTACGAATCCACTAATCCCTATGGAAAGATAGAGAGCATTATTTCCTTGTTGCAACCATGAATTACCTGCTTCTGGAACAATTGCCAAATTGTATGATAAACTTTGATTATTGCCTGCAAAATCAAATGTGGTGAAAATAATTGTATATTCACCTATTTCAAAATCAGCCAAACTTAGATTTAGAGAGTAAATTGCAATCTGAACTCCTTCTGTTTCAGTAATCATATCATATGTTACAGATGAATCATCACCAAGAATAGTCATTGTAACTCCATCTAGCCCAAAATTATCTGTAACCGTTATTAAGATGGATAGAATCTTTTCGCTTCCATTTAGTACTTCCAAACCATCTGCGGTCAATAATACAGAATTGATTGTAATATCAGGTAGTATTGTTGGTGCTTCTGTGTCGATATTAATAATATATAATTGAATCAATTCACGATTGTAATAATCAAGTACTGCAACTTCAAGTTCGTGGCTATCATCAAATCCGATAAATGATGATACATTAAAATCATATGAAATGGTAAATGACTCATTTCGTATTGATAGTTCATAATTCTCATTTACTATTTCATCATTATCTAACAATATGATTAAACCCTTTACACCGGATTGTGTATCTGTTATCGTAAACTCAAATTGGAAATCACCATCTTGTGTATAATAAATAGTAGGGATATTTGCTTCATAGTCAGGCATTAAGATATTCAGAAGTAGTGTGATATTACTAGTAACCCTGTTAGAAGCCAAATCTAAAACTTCAACAGTTATTAATTGTTCTCCATCTTCCTCATCAAATATTAGATAGAAATAATTCTTATCACAAGAGCAGAAATTAAGATATTGACCATTTATCAAAATTCTGTAACTATATACACCTGATCCTTGATCATTTGCTGTCCACTGAATATAAACAATATCTTGGAAATAAGTAGTATAATTTGTTGGAGTAGTTATTATAACTGTAGGTTCAGATTGATCCACAATTATCCATTTTGTATCTGAAATATTGTTACTCAATGTCTGAATAATAATTGTTAGATTAAAGAGAGGATATTCATCAATTGCGATATCACCCAAATCAATAACAGTATTTCTTGTTGAAATCTCACTAATAGTTTGATTAAGTATCTCGTTAACATAAATACAGTATGAAATGAAATTTTGAATATTTGATACATCCCATTCAATTGAAATTTGTGAATCAGAAATGTAAGATAAATTTGCTTGTGGTGTAACCAACGCAATTGAAGGGAGTGTAGAATCTTGAGTTACAGTAATCGTATCATTAAATGCGTAACCGTAAAGATCAACTACACCAATAATTATCGAGGATGTGTGATCAAGGGCTAAAGGAACAATTGTGGTAGTTACTAGTGGATTACTTATTATTTCAATTAATATATTATCAACATAGATATTATATTCAGATATTCCAGAACCAGTATCATTACTATACCAATTAGCAATAAAATAATCCAAACCAGTTGTGAAACCTGTTTCGGGAGAAATAATCTCAAGATAAGGAATAGTATTATCAACAAAAATGATGATATGATCAGAATCAATATTTCCTGCTAAATCATAAGTAGTTACAATGATATCTTTAACTCCTTCATTTTCTACTGAAAATGTAGTTGTTGTTGCACCTATACCAGAATATTTTGTTTGTTGATCAACAACCACTTCAGTATGGTGAATACCTGTACCACCAATATTATCCTCTGCATCCCAATTAATAGTAATTTGATCTGATGAAGTTTTATAGCCATCAATTGGATCAGTAATCGAAATTGATGGTTTTGCTGTATCCTTCACAATTGTAATAGAATCTATTCTTGAATTACTTAATTGATCGTATGCAGTTACTCGTAAACTGTATGTTTTATCTGTATCCAATGCTACCAATTGTGAAAGTGTGGAAGTAGTTGCATACACTTGTCCATCTTTTTCTATTACAAAATGTGATAAACCACTAAGAGCATCAGATGCTGACCATTGCATCTCAATTATTGCTAGTTTCATTGCTGAACCACTAATTGGAGTAGTAATTGTCATTAAAGGAGCAGTTGTGTCAACTGTTACGAATATTGAACTCCTTCCCCTATTAGATGCTAAATCAACACCAACAACTGTGATATTATGTTCACCATCGGTATTCAAAGTTAAATCTACGAAAGTAGTTGAAAGATTATAATCTCCACCTAATTGGGATTCATCCACCCAAATTTCATAATGATTAAAATCACCATTAGGATCAAAATAATTGAATTCTATTCTAATATTGTTAGAAGCAGTTTGGAAATAATTTTCAGGAGTAGTAATATGAATTTCTGGGGCAGTTGTAGATTGACTAACAATGATTGAATCCGAAGCACTCTTACCATTTATATCAAAACACTGGACTTTAATTGTATTACTTGATGATGGCAATGAAACTAGAAAAGCTGCTTGGCTCCCATTCACTCTACCTTGAATTGAGCCTTCTACGAAAATATCATAATGATGGATAGTGAAGTCGTCAAGTCCTTCCCAAGTAATTAGAATAGATGTTGTTGATACAGATGAACCTGATGATGGAGAGAGAATTCTTATCTCTGGAGTGGTTGATTTTCCCAAAATTAGTATTTGACCAAAGTTATCACCGAATATTATCTCTGTTTCTCCGTCTTCATCTAAATCATAAGCTAGAATTGACTTTCTTTTTCCAGAGGAAGAACCAATATCACTTGACCATTCTACATTATATGACAATGAATTACTTCCAGAATCAGTAATATTGATTACATATATACTGCCGTTATTGCAACTAAAAACCAGTTCATTAAATGAGTCATCATCAACATCCCAGAGTAATGCGCCACCACCCATAAATGGAGAATTTTCATTATCATTAATTTTGAATTCTAAATGTGGTTCGGCATCTAAGAAGGAATTAACACTCAAGATTCTCAAATAATTTTGTCCTACTAAAACTATCTCTGATTCCAAATCGTTGTCAACATCTGCAACAATTATTGTATGACCAAAATTATCTTCAGTTAAAATAGATGAAGCGGATGGTAAATTATCATTAGTATTTTCAAGGAATTTTGCCACAGTTCTCTCATAGATTTGTAATCGAGTCGTTGAAACTGAATCGTCTGAAGTTATTTGTAAATTCATAAGTATTTCATATTTACCGTCTGTATCAACATCGGCAATTTCTATTGCGTGGACTTTTTCTACTGTATAACCAGTAACAATTGGTTTTATGGGCGCTTTTTTATCCTGTTTAAAAAGACCGGTGGCATTAACATAATCTAAAACAGAGACCTCTCCATTTTGATCACCAAATACTAAATTCATTACACCCATATTTGTTGCTTCTCCAATTGCAAGATATCCTGTTAAACTTGAAGTATGAATAAAAGCATAATCTGATTTATCAAAATCATTCGTATCTTCGTCCCATTCTGTTAACCTTAGAATTCTGCTATCTTCCCCTGCAAGATATAATTCATCTTGTCCATTTTCATCGAAATCATAAGCAATAATTTGCTTCACTAAAAACATCTTTAATTGATGTGTTGTAAACCAAGATGACCATATTTTGACTAATTCTCCGTCAATTGTATTATATATCGCTAATAAATTATTATCTGAAGTAACTGTTCTATTTGAGCTAACAATTAGCTCTAAATCTCCATCTCCATTTATATCAGCTGTAGTCATAAACGTTCCATTATTAGAACCGATTGCAGAATCCTTAATATTAAAATTATCTTCAATAGAGAATTTTGTAAAATAATCACCGGAATTTTTCCCAATAAATAAATCACCCCAAAGACCTGCATTTAATCTTATATTGTTTAAAGTTGTTTCAACAAAAGGCCAAGTATTTTCCTCATTATCACCATTTAGATTTTCAAAAACTTCAAAAGCTATTCCAGTTATTTCTCCAGGAGCTACTTGCATAAATGACAATGGAATAATTATTTCATATTGTCTATGAGAATCTTCTTTGAAGAATGATCCTTTGAAATCAGTATCAATTATTACATGTGAAGATGTCAAATTTTCCTCAAGAAACCCAGTTTCAATTTCAACCCAATAATTATTCAGAGCTGAATATTGATAGATAATTACTAGATTATCTGTTGCATTTGATTTGTAAGATATTGCGCGGTCATTTTGACTTAACATACCATTATGATCACGATCTAAGTATACACCCATACCCCAAGTGCTTGCCGGGGATTCCGTAGTATAACTTATTACATCAACTCCAACATAGAGATTTGTATCATCATTTTTTAAAAGCAATTTAGAGGATGGATCCTGATCAGAATCATATAAATCGTATATTGCTGCAGTTGTCCATTCACTTGCAGAACTCGAAGAATTAAAATCAACAAAACCATCTATTAGAGGTATAGTATCATTCCATAATGAGAATATTTCCATTGGACTAGATACCGGTGAATGTGCTGAAATATAATTGTTTGAATGTTGATTATTTAGTACTAATGGAATAAGTATCAAACAAACTACTAGAATCGATACTTTTGATTTGCTTATCATTTTAAGATTATTTTTAAATTTCGAGCTCATTCAGTTACTTCCTAGTTTTATTACTTAATACTAACTAAAATACTCCTCTCTTCAGATTCTTATACTAAAGCAACATTTCATTCCCACTATTTAATTAATTAGCTATCGACAAATTTATGCCATTTGAAGTTTTTTTCGGGTAAATTTAAAACTGATAGTAACAAAACAATATCAAATCATGAAACCAAGGAGATAACTTAATTGAAAATCATTTGTAATCCTAATACATTTGCCGGAAAAGCACGCAAGAAATGGCCCGAATACATTAAAGCATTCAAAGAAGCGGGTCTTGATTTTGAAGTAGAATGGACAAAAGGTGTTAATGATGCTATCAGAATTACCAAAGAATCAGTTAAAGATCATAAAATTATTGGTGTCTATGGTGGCGATGGTACTGTTAACGAAGTTGTTACAGGTATAGGTCAAACAGGTTTCAAAAATACTATGGCAATATTACCTGTTGGTAGAGGGAATGACAGTGCTTATTCTTTACATCTCACCTTAAAAATGGAAGATATGGTAGAGATGCTTGTTAAGAAGGAAGTTAGAAAAGTTGATTGCACTGAGGTTAATGATGGAGAGCGATATGTCTTCGCTTTGGTCGGACTAGGTATTAGCGGTGCAGTAGCAGAAAGTGCAATAGGAACAAAATCCTCTTTTACTTATACAAAAAATCTTATCGCAAATATTTTCAAATTTAAACCAAATCACATGAAAGTTGATATTGACGACGGTAAAATAGTTCGGGAAATGAACTTTTTAGATATTGCAGTTGGAAATGGTGTTTGTGCAGGTAACAAAAAGATACTCTGTCCAGGTGCAGTTATTGATGATGGACTCCTTGATATTACACTCATAGGTGATGTTAACTTTTTTCAAAAGTTGTTTATTCTTGGAAATTTGGACACAGGAAAACATGTCAAACATAAGAAAGTTGAACAGCTGCTTGGAAAGAAAGTTGTCGTAGAAAATTTGTCCGGTAAAAGAGTTCCAGGTCATTTTATGGGTGAGATGTTTGGAGACTACCCTTACAAATTTGTTTGTAAAAACAAAGTTTTATCCACATTAAAAATGCCTGATTATATAACAGATAAAGTAAAATGGCGCTAATCTGACTTATTTCTTTATTTTTCCTTCTCTTTTTCTTATTTCTTCTCGATTTTCTTTGCACTAAGAAAAAGAGTAATATTGCTAGTTAATATTAAACTGATAAGCTTAATGGACCAAACACAATTTCGCATTCATCTTTGGTGATACCTTAATGTCAAAGGAACTTAAACAGCTGAAAAAAAGCTATCTTCTGATGTCTAAAGGAGATATCTTTACCTATATTCTACAATGTAGAAGCAAAATTGATTTGAAAGAAGACACTAAGAAAACAGCAGAATTTGCTAATATTCTCTTTGAAATTATGGAAGTTTTTAGTGAGCAAGGTGATGTCACCTCTGAACGAGTAATTTTAAATCAATTAGTGGAAATTGCTTGGTGGTCTAAGGAATTTAGTGAATTAGCAACCATTCTCTCTAAAGCAATTTACAAACTTCTAATTGATAGCTACAGTATTCACGATTCAAGACGAATAGATCTTTTTACTGACTTTATTGACATTATTGTTAAAATCCCAAAAAACAAGGTTATTTATGATGCGATATCACAGGCATCTATTGAGCTAATTCGTTGGGGCAAAGATGATGAAATATTGGAAATTATCTCTGTCATAAAAGAGAAGTGGGCTCTTCACCCTTTAATTGATGCTATTCAATTATTAAATGCAAAAATATACTTGAATGCACTGTTCTATCTTGATGAGCAAGATTGTTCAACAATAAAAAATCTTTATCGAAAGTTTATTGGTTTCTCAATAAGTGGTTACAAAAGTGAAAACAAAATAAATCAAGAAAAAAATGGATTACGTTTAATTTTAGGAGAAGACATAGATGACATATTTCAAGAGGGAGTCATCAATGCAATTCTAAATATGGCACGTATAAATAGCAAATCAGAGGAACCTTGTGAAGATTGTATCATGGGAATTAAAGAGATACTTCAAGACTCTGATAAATTACTGAGAAAAGATGAGAAGGAATTTTATAAGGATGTATATCGATTAAGCATTACATTGGATAAATTTGAACTCTGGGAAACGTTAGCTGATCTTCCAATTATTATTGATTTGCTCGTAGAGCGTGAGAAGAATCAACAATATAAAATTGCTGAAAGCAAACTCCTTGCTATTCAAAAAATGATGCGAATAGAGGAATATGATTCTCTAAAAATAGGGCGAAGAGGGCTAAAACTTACTTTTGATATTAATGAAATAGAAGATATTGAAAAATTATTCAAGGAACTAGACACACAATTAGAAAAGAACGAGTCTTTCAACCTCGTAGAGGAAATTGATGCAGTAATTGATTACAATGATGATATTAAAGAACATTTACGAGAAACAGGACAAATACCAGCTGACAGAAAAACAATTGACGAAATCCAAGATGAAACGACAAAAGGTGATGATTTAACTTTAGCTGCAACAAAAGAAGATCGAATAATAGAGCAGTTAGCATTTTTAAACCAACTTCAACTTACTGATAATAGATTTCTAATTAATCAATTAATGAATACAAAAGCACTCATTTTTTCTGTAGGTATGCATGGCTACAATAGTGCTAAATTGAACATTTCTCGAGAGGTAATATTTGATCATGTATCTAAAATGTCTGAGAAAAAACTCATTGTAGAATTAGTAAACCCTCTTATTCGAGCAACAACACTTAGAGCAGCACGATTAGATGGAGAAGGAACAGTATTCTTATTAGAGATTATCAACAAAATGGGGTTAAAATTTCTCTCGAAGTATTACAAACAATATAATTTTGTAAATAATATTACTCGCCTTATTAGCTTCTTAGCAAGACGAGGGGAAACTATTCTACTTGAGAAATTGAAAATCGAAATTGAAACAGCAAATAGATTAAGTCTCAGAGATAGTGAAGTTCCTTTGAAAATCGTTCGGGCAATTAATGAAGGAATCATTTCATTTACTTCAACAAATGAAATGAGAAAATTTGAGCTTCTAGAAATATTGAAAAACTTCACGAAAAGATATTCATATAATGAAAATATACAAATTAAATTAGCAGAAGGCTATTCTTTTCTTATTCTAAATACCAATCCAAATGATTGGAAATCAGCAATAAAATTGGCAGATGAACTGATTATTTTTAGTAAAGAATATAGTAACAATCAACAAATAGAAGAAAAAGCAGCTTTGGGTTTATTATGGGCTCAGACAATCTTACATCATAAGAAGCAACGTATCAAAGAATCTCAATATAGAAAAGAAATTAGTGTAAAATATTCAAACCATCTTGAGAGCGATTATTTACAGAAAATTAAGTCAATAAGTGAGACTTACTCTAAATCCTAAAATTGAAATAACTTTTTTTCATTCGGAATCTTTACTCAATTTGAAATGTACTTCAATACACTTATTAATTTGAGGTTTAATTGCTTTATTCGGACACTGGCATTTAAATCGTCCAAGCTTGAAAAAGCAACTAGGATATTTCATCTATTGCTAAATTATTGTAATTTAATCTATATTCAATAAAATCAATGGAGATTGTCAATAATGATAAACCCACATGGTAATAAGCTAACTGATAAAGTTTTACCAGAAAAAGAAAAAATTCGAATTGAATCGGAATTTCAATCTATGCTCAAATTAGAGGTAAATAACGAAGTGATTGAGGATCTTTATAACATCGCACATGGTGTTTTTAGTCCTCTTGAAGGTTTCATGGTTGAAGAAGATGTTCAATCCATCATTAAAAACGATAGACTTACTAATGATTTAGCATGGACCATTCCTATTACATTTGACGTCAATGATGATACAGCAAAAGGATATTCTGAAGGGGATGATATTGCCTTAACGAATAGTGAAGGAAAAATTATTGCTGTTTTACATTTAGAACAAATCTATAAGCACGAGAAGAAAGCTATCGCTGAAAGCTGTTTTCAAACCTTAGATAAAGATCATCCTGGAGTAGAAAAAGTACTCAATTCCAATGACAACTTATTTGCAGGTAAAATAGATCTCGTGAACACTTTTATCAAAGATTTTAAGGAATATACTTTCTACCCCCAACAAACCCGGGCTCTATTCAAGAAAAAGGGATGGAAGACTGTTGTCGGTTTTCAAACTAGAAACGTTCCTCATCTTGGTCATGAATACGTACAGAAAACAGCATTGACAATGGTAGATGGGCTATTTGTTAACCCTATCATTGGTAAAAAGAAAACAAATGACTTCACTGACCCAGTTATTTTAGGCTCATACAATGTTCTTATGGACAATTATTACCGAAAAGATAGAACGATGATGGGTATTCTCAGAACTCGAATGAGATACGGTGGACCAAAAGAAGCAATTTTTCATTCAATTATGAGAAAGAACTTTGGTTGTAGTCATTTCATTGTTGGAAGAGATCATGCAGGTGTAGGTAGCTATTATGGACCATTTGATGCACATGCGATTTTTGATAAATTCCCTGAATTGGAAATCAAACCAATTTGCTTCCGCTCGTTCTTCAAGTGCGATAAATGTGGTGGCGTTGTTAATGATTACACTTGTCCACACGATGGCACTGAATATCAAAAGATGATTAGTGGACGAAAAATAAGAAAAATGATCGTCGATAAACAACTTGACGGGTTAACCGAATATATGCGCCCTGAGGTTGCTGAATACCTTCTGAATCAAAAGGAGTTATTTGTAAAATAGAATAAAATTGAAAAATATTGAGTGTGAAAATTAATGAACGACCCAGGCTTTGTTATATGGTTTACTGGTTTATCCGGTTCTGGTAAAACAACAATAGCAGTTGAATTAGAAAAAATACTCCTTGAAAGAGCTTTACGAGTGCAAAGACTTGATGGAGATATCGTTAGAAAAACTTTGACAAGAGATCTTGGATTTTCAGTAGATGATCGAAATTTGAATATTGAAAGAATAACCTTTGTTACAACATTATTAGCAAAACATGGAGTAGCAACTCTAGTTTCTTTCATTTCTCCTTTCATCGTTGCAAGAGAAACTGCTCGTAAAGAAGCAAATGGAGAAAATGCTCCATTCGTTGAAGTTTTCGTAAAAGCTTCTGTAGAAGAATGTGCTAGAAGAGATGTAAAAGGATTATATGAAAAAGCTTTTGCAGGTGAAATAAAAGATTTCACAGGTGTAAGCCATCCTTACGAAGAACCACCAAATCCCCAAATTGTCTGCAATACAGAAGATGAAACAGTAGAAGAAAGCATTAAAATAATCATTGCTTATCTCGAAAAAGAAAAATTGATTCCTACCTCTAGTTAAGAGAGGGAATTATTTCTTTCTTCTTTTTTTTAAAAAAAAATAGCTATTTTTTCCTTCAATTTTAATTAGAAGCAAATAAAACGCTATAAAATAGTCATTTTTTTTACAAAACAATTATATTCATTCTATAGTTACTAGAATTAAATTGGCATTCAATCTATTTTAGAAATACAGGTGGCTCATTTTTGAAAGATCATTGGATAATTAACAGATGCCCACTCGGTGGTGGGTCAACAAGTAATCTATTGCGTTTACTTTGGACAAATAAATTTAGGGTTCATATAAAATATTGGCCAAGACTCTGGTATGCATTTACCTTAACTTTAGTTACTGCTCCTCTTCGTTTTTTTGAAAGAGTGAGATTTAATCGCAAAGTAAACAACTACAAATTAGCTGAAGATCCTATTTTCATAGTAGGACATTGGAGAAGTGGTACTACACTAATGCATTATCTTTTCACTCAAGATAAAAGCAAAGGACTAGTATCAAATATTGAAGTATATGCTCCTCAATTCTTTTTGGCATTTCCAGAATTTACTCGAAAATTAATCGTTGCTTCCCTTCCTGAAACAAGACCAATGGATGAGATAAAAATTAATGCTGATTTACCAGGAGAAGAAGAACATTCTTTGGGTGCATATGATAAATACGGATACTTTCACGCCATGATTTTTCCAAGAAATTTCAAAACATATGCTAGTTACAAATCATTTGATGATGCAAAACCACGAGATTTGAAGCGTTGGAAAAAGCGCTATGAATTCTTTATTAAAAAAGTTGCTTTTAAGAACAATAACAAGAGAATGGTTCTAAAGAATCCGGCGAATACATATCGAATGGAACATTTGAACAAGATGTATCCAAATGCAAAATATATTCATCTTTATCGTAATCCGTATGAAGTATTTGCGTCTTCAATAAAATTCCATTTAGATACTTCTCGTATTTTTTCACTTCAAACGTGGAATGAAGAAGAATATAAAAACAATATTCTGAGCATATACACAGAACTTTTTGAAAAAATTGATGATGACATAAAGAATATTCCTAAAGAAAATATTTTGTTAATTCGCTATGAGGATTTCATAAAGAAACCTCTTGAAACGATGGAAAAAGTGTATTCTAACTTGAAAATTGAAGGGTTTTCAGAAGCAAAAGAGAGTATGCAAAAATATCTAGATGCAGAGAAAGACTATCAACCCAGAAAGTATCAATTTTCAGATGAACTAATAGTCAAAGTAAATGAAGAATGTAGTTCTATTTTTGATAGATTTGACTATGAGAAGCTTGAGCCTAAAAGCTCAGTTTAATTCTTTTTTTTCTCTTTTTATTTAATGTATTTAGACATAAAATTAATATTTATAAACACTTTTCTTTTCTTAGGTTTGGCAACCTTTGAACCATTACAGATAGAAACAGGTGGATTTGTCATTATGGATGAAAACAAATACATACATTTAGTTGTTAAAGAAGAACCTCTTGGAGGATTCACAATATCTAACGCTCTAAGAGTTTTATGGCAAAATAAATTCAGAATACATATTAAATATTGGCCTCGATTTTGGTATGCATTACTCATAATCTGGTTAACAGCACCATTAGGATGGATTGAGAGAATACGTTTTAACAGAAAGATTAAGAAAACAAAAATAAAAACAGATCCATTATTTATTATTGGTCATTATAGAACTGGAACAACATATCTTATCACATTGCTTGCTCATGATAAAAATAAAGGGTATGTATCCAATTTAGAAGCTTATGCACCTCATTACTTCTTGGCATTTGCGAAATTTACTAAGAGTCTTTTAGATTTCTCATTACCAGAAAGTAGACCAATGGATGATGTAATAATGGGAAGCGATGAGCCAACAGAAGAAGAGTATGCAATTGGTGCAACAGACAAATTCGGATTCTATAATGGATTCATTTTCCCAAAGAATTTCAAACTATATTCTCAATACAATTCCTTTGACAAATGTCCTCCAAAGGACCTGGTGAATTGGAGAAAAAGATATGATTATTTTGTTAAGAAGATGACTTTAAAGTATGATGGAAAAATGCTTTTCCTAAAAAATCCTGCAAACACATACAGATTGAAAACGATTTTAGACATGTATCCAAATGCTAAATTCATCCACATTTATCGAAATCCCTACGAAATGTATTCTTCAACAGTAAGATTTTTCAGAGAAGTATTTGCAATTTACGCTTTGCAAACATGGAAAGATGAAGATTTACAAGAAGGGATTTTGGAAAATTACAAAGAAATGTATGAAAAATTCAATGTGGACCGACATTTGATTCCTAAAGAAAATCTCGTAGAAATTCAATATGAAGAATTTCTTAAGAAACCAATGCACTTTATTGAGAAGGTTTACAAGGATTTACGAATTGATGGATTTGAAGAAGCTAAAGATAGATTCGCCAATTATGTTGAATCTCAAGCATCGTATAAACCAAACAAACACACCATATCTGATGATATAATTACTCGAGTTAACAAACACTGGGATTTCATCAGAGAGCAACACGACTATAAGAAATTAGAACCTAATAATCAAAAATGAAACCATTAAAAATTGAGAAAGAGAAAATAATATTTCATCTCTTCAAAATACTGCTGGTACTTGAAAGAATAGATTTGTCTATGAATAGACTATCATAGACAATAACTTTCGAGTACTCTTATTGTTTAATAAAGATCAAGTGTTTTCAAATCTAAGATTCAGTAGTGAATGATGGTCTTCTGATGCCAATTTAGAAAAGATATATTAATAAATGTTATTTTGCATTAAAACAATGTTAATTCTTTGAGTAGTGATTTCAATGAAAACAAATCAACGGAAAACTGGAGAGATCATCAAATACCATGACACGCCTATAATTCGACTAGAAGGCGAATTTTTATTGAAACTTGAATCAATAATAGGTGAACCAATACCTGTTTTATCTGAGCTGGTTCACGATATAAATAATGTATTTGGATTCGCTATACAAGAAAATCAAATCATTCAACTTAGATTACATGGAAAAAAATTAACCTCTCTCCCAAAGACAATTGAGAACTTGATAGGACTTAAAGAACTAAATTTAGAAGATAATCAATTGACTTCCCTACCTGAGACAATAGGAAACCTAACAAAACTTAAAGAACTAAATTTATCAGATAATCGATTGACTTCTCTCCCTGTAACATTTGGAAACCTTACAAAACTCACAAAACTAGATTTGTCTGGTAATCCTCAATTAACTTCCCTCTCTAAGGCAATAGAAAACCTAACAAAGCTTAAAGAACTAAATTTAGAAAGGAATCAATTGACTTCCCTCCCTGAGACAATAGGAAATCTAAAATCACTTGAATCACTTGATTTAAGTTATAATATTCAATTGACTTCCCTACCTGAGACAATAGAAAATCTGACAACACTTGAATCACTTGATTTATCTGATAATCAATTATCCTCTCTTCCAGAAACAATCGGAAATCTAACAGAACTTAAAGACCTAAATTTAGAAGATAATCAATTGACTTCACTCCCAGAGACAATTAAACAATGGTTACAAAATCTCAAGGAGAATAGGTGTGAACTCAAACAATGAACTACTTTCTATTTCGAAATTGCTGAATTTCTTAAGTAAATTAGAACCATTGCTTTTGGTTTCACTTAAGGTTCTCCACTTTTTTTAAAATTAAACAGAGTTCATTCTTCACTTTTAAAATTCAGTAGTGAGTGATGGTCTCATGACACTAATCTCAAAAAGCTATATTAATAAATGACAAAATAATAACTCAGAAATAAAAATGAAATGGGTTCTTTCCCCATTAGAAGATCATTTTTCTTTCTGAAGATCCTTCATTTTTTCATGAAGTTGTTCAAAAGCTTCTTTCTTTAATTTTTCTGTTGCTTTCTTCAGCTTTACAATAGAATGATATTTCTCTGGTTGGCAATATTTATTAAACCACTCAATAATTTTCTCCAATCTATCAAGACGTCTTGTTGGTTGCCCTGATCGAGATAATTCATGACCTTCTCCAGGATACCTAATAAATTCAACATCTAATTCAGGATTAGAACGTTTTATTCCTTGGAAAAGCATTTCAGCATCAGGTATGGGTGCACGATAATCTTGATCGCTATGAATTATTCTTAGAGGAGTAGTGATATTTTCTGCAAAAGCAGCAGGAGATCGTTCCCATAAAAATGGATTATCTTCAAGTGGAGATACACCAAATTCATCATCAATGAGCACTCGAGCACCATCAGATGTTGCCCAAAAACTTGATAGGAAATATACACCTCTTTGACTGACTGCAGCAGCAAAACGATTGTCATGCCCCACAATCCAAGCAGTCATGAATCCGGCATATGAACCACCTGTTATACACATTCGTTTTTCATCGATGAAACCTCTTTTAACAACTAAATCTACTCCATTTAGGATATCCTGTGAATCATTATCTCCCCAAGCTTTCTCAATAGCTTGGAAAAATTCTTGACCGTAGCCATCACTTCCACGAGGATTACAATAAAAAACAACATATCCTGCTGCAGCTAACAATTGAAATTCATGGAACATTGGGATTGATTGGTGGTTTGACCACATAACATGAGGACCACCATGCATATTCAAAGCAAGTGGATATTTCTTACTTGAATCAAATTTGTGTGGAGTCATAATCCAACCTTGGATTTGGAAGTCAGCATTATTTCCATCGTACCACACTTCTTCTGTTTTTCCAAGCTTCTTTTTCTTAAGGTATTTTTCATTTGGAGCATCAAGTAATTCTTCTTTCTCAGACGGTATATGATATCGATAGAGTTTTGATGGGTCATTTACATGGAAAGCATGATATGTTAACCATTCCTTATCTGTTGAAATATCAAAACCTGCTATAACTTTTTTTCCGCCTACTATTTTCTCAATTTCATTTGTATCCACTTTTACTCTCCAGATTGCTTCTAATCCTTTTTCTGGAACAGTGAAATAGATGTGTTGATCATCCTCTGACCAAATAGCCATATTTTTGTGATTATCTATTTCTTCAGCTAAGAGTGTTCGTGTTCCATCAGTAAGATCATAGACACATAATCTTTCTTGAGCCAATGTTCCAAGGTTTTCATCACTAATAGTGGAGATTGCTTTTTTACCATCTGAAGATAACTCAAAATTAAGTCCCCAACCATAGTGATCTTTGATTATTACAGATACCTTTCCTTTTGGAGAAATTTTCAATAGTTCCCAATTTCGGGTTTCATCTCCTTCCCCTGGTTTTTGGCGAGCAGTTACAACATAAGAATTATCTGATAAAAGATAAGCAGAATTATAATCATCTTCGATGGAATTTGTCCATCTTTTTACTTCTTTACTTTCTAGGTCAATGACATGAATTTGACCTTTTTTATCATCTTTGTATGAAGTTCCAGATCGATATTCAGTTCTAGTAATTACTCTTGGTTCTGTTTTCTTTTCCTCAAATTTCTTCTTTTCCATATTCATCAGAGCAATTTCATCTGGGAGCATTTCTTTTTGTTCTTCTTCAGAAGGTGCTTCTAGCTCGTCCTTATTCAATTTGGAAATAAAAACAATCTTTGTTCCATCGAGACTCCATTCAAAATTATTTACTCCATTTGATATTTTTGTTAATTGGATAGCTTCTCCACCATCAAAAGGAATCAAATAAATCTGTGGTTTTGGTGATTTGTTTTCTAGACTTGGTTTGCTACTCTGGACTCCTCGTACTGAAATAAATGCTAGTAATTCTCCATCAGGAGACCATTTGATATTATAATCGTTTGGTAATCCCTGTGTAAATTGTTGTGGAATATCAGCTATTTTCCAAATTGTATTTCTGTAACCATTATCTTCTTTGTTGGCTTGATTAATCGAATAATAAACCTCATTTGTATTAGGTCGAAAAGTAGGGTTTGATATTTGTTTTAATTGATAAAGATCTTCTACAGAAATAGAACTCTTTTTTGTTCCACTATCTTTTTTCGTCATAAATATGACATAGATTCACTTATTTATTTTAGTTTTGCTATATGGAAAAATAAAAATGAGAATTTAGAATGAATAGTTGAACAAACTATTTCTTCTTCTTCTTCTTGAACAATTTAATGAGTTCTGTTGAATCGCAACAATCATATTTTTCTGCTAGTTTGCTTAAAGCTTCTGTTGCAGCTTGTCGAACTTGCGTGCTTTTGTCATCGAGTCTTGCCTTATCAAGTATGGATACAACATCGATTGTTGATTCGCTCATTGATTGAAGTACAATAGCTGCACGCTCTCTTACTTTTTCGCTTTGATCTTCTTTCAGTGCTTTACACAATGAGGGTGCTGCTTGTGATGCTTTTGCACCAATCCATTGTAAAGAAATAGCTGCTTCTACACGAACGTTCTCACTTTTATCATCTAGGAGAGCTTTAATTAATTCAGGAACAGCCTCATCAGCAACATCTGCACCAATCCAACCTAAATCTCGTGCTGCTTCTACACGGGTACTTTCTCCCCAACCTTCTCGAAGCTGCCAGATCATTTTATCTAGCTTTTTCTTATCTGGTCCGCTCATTCTTGCAAATCCTTTAACTTTAATTAGAATTATATCCGTATTAAAACGCTCTGTTTAATCGAACGATATAATTTAAGACAAAAACTTCTTAATAAGTCTAATTGTTTAACCAAATGCTTGATAAATACAATGATGACCTATTTTAGAGAGATTTTCATGCGTCTCTTAATACGGTAGACGAACAATAGTAATGGTTTATATGTTTTGGCATAGATATTTAACGTATTAATTTAAACAAATCTATTTAACAAAACTAAAGATTATCTATTATCATAAACAGTATCTGGTGCATCTACCTTGAATAAGCGTATGTTTATTGTTAGAAAAATATTGATAATGCTTACTTATTTAGTAATATGTAATGTATTTGTACCTAAAATTGAAAATGGCTTTTCTTCAGCAAATACTAATAATCAAACCATAATTTCAAATGGAATATTACAAGGATCAAAAAATACCAATATTCATTATCTGTTTGGGAAAACAATCACTTGGCGAGATTCATTTGAAATTGAAGGAAAATCAATCACATTTGATAAGCAAGGGAACAGTTACTTTACAGGAACAATTCTAACTGACTTTTTAGTGGGTACCTCAGACATATTTTTAGGAAAACTAAATTCAAATGGAACACTTGTTTGGTTAAATATTTATGATTATAAAACAGCAGATGTGGTCTATGATCTATGTTTAAATGAAGTAACAAATCTCATCTATATTGTTGGTTCAACAATAAATTCATCTCGAGTAATTAATACAGATTTCTTAATTGGTTGTTATGACACTATTTCTGGAATTGAAATTTGGAATACTACCTTTGGTGTTGAGAATTACTCTGAAATCGGTTATTCAATTGATTTTTTTGAGAACAAATTATTCATTACCGGTACTAGAACAGAATATATTGAAATTGATACAAATCCGGATATAATTTTAGCTTGCTTTGATTCCCTTACAGGAATAGATATCTGGGTTAAAAATTTCGCAACTGAAAATTATGATTATGCTCCAAAATTAATTTTAGATACAACCAATGAAGAAATGTACTTTGTTTTCAACAGCAAGAATAATAAAGATACTACAGAAAACAACCAATATTCCATTAAGAAATTGTCCTTAGAAGGAAACCAAACTTGGGAAATAAATTCACTTTTATCTGAAAATATAATTCTCAATGATTTTTCCATTGATACATCAAATAATTTACTTGTTATTGTGGGAGAATTTACAAATTTTGAAGTTAGCAATAATAAAGATACAGTCATTGTTTCTTATGATTTAACTGGAAATGAAAAAAAGCGAATATTCTTTGGTACAAAGGAATTTGATGAAGTTGGCTTGACTATAGCAATTGACAAATCGGGAAATTTTATTATTGCAGGGTATTCAACTTCCGATTTGTTCAACAAGAACGTTGCTTTTATGACCAAAATTGATTCTACAGGAAAAGTAATTTGGACAGGAAAAATGGAAAAGTATCTTAGAAGTAGAGTAAACAATTTAGCTATTAATGATTTAGGATTTATAGTTACTACAGGATCCGCAGAAGGAAGACATGATTATATTTTCATAAGGCTTTTAGTCGGTTTTACCGTTGATGAAGATGATGATAATTTGAGTACTTATTTTGAAGTAGAAATTGGAACAGATCCTACTTTATTTGATACCGATCAAGATGGTTTTTCAGATGGACAAGAATTTCTGCATAACACTGATCCATTAAACAAATATAGCAATACGACTAATAGAAGTATTTTGTTTAATTTTGGTATAGCATTCACTTGTATAATTATATTCCTTTTTCTTGTAGTTAACTTCTTTATCAAAAAGAAAGGTAATGATGAAACTTCAGCAATAGTAAAAGTATACGATAAAATCATTTCTACATTTAAAAGGAAAAGAAGGATAAAACATGATTAATCTTTAATTTTATGATGCAAAAAGATTTGGTTTTTTTGTAAAAATTTAAGAATGGAAATCTTTCCTTGAATAACAAGTGTTGATTATCTATGCCTATTTGCACAAATTGTGATTCTACTGTTGATGACGATGCATTCATTTGTCCTTTCTGCGGGATGAAATTAGAGCAAAAAGATAAGCAAGATAACAATGAAGAACTGTCTTCGAATTTCATTGTTAAATTAGATTCTTCGAGCTCTCCAAATTTAATTGTAGAAAAACAATTAGTATCTCCACAATCTATTGGAGAGCCAATTATTAGTGAGGATCAAATATTTCATTCTCAAGATATCGAAGAAATCGAAATGGAAGAATTCCAAAATCAAAATGTGCCAATTTCTTTATCACCAGTACCAGAACGAAATTATCTCGTTTGGTTTCTTTTAGGCATTGCGTCACTTGGTATTTGTTTTCTAATTTACCTTTATCTCAATTTAGAAGATTTAGAGAAGCATTCACATTATCCTCTTGAATTAAAGGCAAAACCTATCAAAGTTAATCCTTCTTCACTTTTGATACTTTTCTTTATTTCAATCTGTTTTCTGTTCATACCCATTTTTTGGTATATGTATTATATTAAATATGCTAGCTTAACTAATCATATCCGAGAACAAAAAATAGATACTGCACCAATAAAACTTCTTCATCCTATTTATTACATGATTCCTTTGGTACTCTCTCATATTTTTGCTGTAATTCCATTTATTATTAAACTAATTTCTAAAATAGATATCAGAACTTCTATTCCAGAATTATTTTGGTCTATTTTTGCATTAATCATTGTTCTTACCTTGATAACATCTGTCATGGATTATTACTGGCAAAAAGCGTTCAATCACCACTGTAAAATTGCAATGATAAATTTGAATGTGATAAAAAATTCAGCCTAAATTATTCAAAAACCGGTTATTTCCACATAAAAAAAATAGGTATTTTAATAGTTTGTTTCAAATATCTTGATATGTTTCCCAATAAAGAACGTCCTTGTTGCCAAAATTGTGATCATTTAAGAATTGATAATTTTTGTTTGGTTAAAGGCAAATACATTCTTTCTAAAAATATCTATAAAAATCGTGACTGTGTTGATTTCTCTTTAATTTTGTTTAACAATATTATTCCAGAAACCAAGCAACAATCAAAAGAAATCATTGCTAAATTAATGAATGAGGAGTAGAGCAATTTTAGATTGAATAATTATACAATAACTAATTTTACTGAAGTAAGATACGCATGAACGCCGGTATAACTTAATTCACTTAATTGACTATTCCATTCCCAAAGCTCAAAAATTATTTTATAGCTGGTTGAACTAGTTCCAAGTTGATTCAAAATTTTCGCTGAAAACATAAACCTAAATTCAGTTTCTGTTGAAGGTATCCATTGTTCTCCGACAGCAAGTACTTTTTGTTTCCAATGAGTTTTATGGAAATATGTTGTATCATTTGTTCCATAAATATCCTGATTTATTAGGACAGATTGGAGGCCGATTTTTAATCTTACTTCAAAAAATTTGACTTGTTCGTAATGGTTGCCTAGAAGAATATAAAGAGAAATGATTTCAGAAGCTCCTTCTGTATTGTTATAATCAATATTTTGAGGGTAGCCTTCTGCTTCATATTTATCTTCTGCTGCATTGTATGTTAGTAATCCTAATTCGGCATAACCTTCTCCACTAATAGAAGGAGTAAAAATCAATGTTGTGGAAATTATAATACCAATTACAGTTAAAACTAAAATAATTTTTGCTGCTAACTCAAAGTTGACTTCTCGTTTTGCTCGATTTTTACTATTCTTCTTAGACATGACTATTCACCTTACTTAGCAGCTTTTTTATCATTTCCCTCATTCAGGACATCTATTTCATAAACTATTTCCAAGTCTAGATATTCTTCATCACGCTTTCTTTTAAACCAACCCAAGATATTTCTACCAAAAAAGACTATTATTGCAGCGATTACAATGATATTTATAGGGATAATAACATAAGGAAATATCTTACCCCATCGAGCATTATTAATTATCTCAGTTACTTCATCTCTAATGGTTTCAGCAATAGTATATGCTTGATTATATAAGCCTACGCGATATTTTTCTAAAGCAATATTCAAATTATCAATGTAACTTTGAACGTCAATTCCTTCCAAAGTGGCTTGCTCAATTTTCTCGAAAGCACTAACTATTAAATCGAAAGTCTCATCTTTGGTTGCAGCAGTAACATGTGTAACGGTTTTGAAGTTCACTAAATTTACTGTATTAATAAGCACAAGTAAAATCATTAAACTAAACAGAAATTTCCTTACTAGTACAATATTTCCGTTTATACTGACTAATCTTTTCATTTTTCTGCAACCTCAAAAACCAATGTTTGATCTTCTTTTTTCTTGAAAATATATCCATCTCGACTGAGTTTAATTCGTAAACCAATCGAAATTGCTGTACATACTAAAATGAAAATTGACAAACTTAATGCTATTGAAAGTGTATTGAATCTAAATGTATAATTCAAAAATAATCCATCTAGCAACAAAACAACAATACTTAATCCAATAGCAGTTGCTATTCTCTCCAGAAAACGAAGATTATCATCTAATTCAGGGAATATTGCAGAAGTTAATGCCCAACCAGATAGAAATAACATAAAGAAACAGACAAAAATATACCTTACATAGAAGAAAAAACCGGAGCGAACATCAATTAAAACTAAAGTTAATACTAACATTATTGTAGCAATGGTTATCCAAAACTCATAGGCGAAATAATTTCGTGCGAAGAAATAGTCTTTAAATTTCTTTGGAGGATCTATTGGTTCAAAAATTGGTTCTTGTAAAAATAAATCCTTTTCATATTCCATTTCACGAATAATGGGGAGAATTTCCTCTCGCGTTAGAGCAGAATCAATTTCAAGAGATTCAACTAAAGCTCTTACATCAAATGGTTTCTTCTTCTTCAGAATAGCACTTAATTTCTCTTTGATTGCTTGTTTGTCTTTCTCATTTTCTTGACGTTCTTTGTGCTTTTGTTTTCGCCTTTTATCTTTAGGTGACATAAACATCGCTCTTTGTTAGATATTCAGGAGGTAATTTAATTGGTAGGCTCTTTCTTAGGTTGTTCGTTTACTTCAATAAATTCTTTTTCCTCTTCAATCTCTTCACTAAAGATTTCATCTTTACTATGGCTTTTACGAATACCGACAGTTTGAAGGAAGAACAAATAAAATTTGTGAAGCCAAGCATAGACCAGATAAAGTGCTTTGATATCAAGAGCATGATAGATTATTAGCAATAGTGTAAAACCTAGTATCCAGAAAACAAATGGTAAAGAAGAAACAAGTATATCTGCTAAATTTACATATAATAACGGATGACTTTTTTTGAATACATCATTAGAAGCTAATGAATATACCCAGGATTTTTGTAAACCAAGAGTAAAGATGTATAATGGAAAGATTGTAACAACGGTTATGATAGATGCCCATACTTTCTTTTTCCATTCTCCTGGTGTAGCAACTATTAAACCAATCATAAATGCAACAAGACCAAAACCTGTACCAAATAAACCAATTTTGAAATCTACATTACGTGCATTTTTGAAAATTGAAACCCACCAATAATCAACTTGGTCAAAGAATTTCCTTTCAGCACCAAACCAATTGATAGCAACCATATCTGAAGAGCTTGCAATCAGTTTACTAAATCCCGGAATAAAACCAAACAGTAATATGACACCAGATACTATAGCAAAAATACCAAAGGTTTTACCAACAAATTGCCATTTGTCTTTGTTCAATTCTTTACTTGGATAAAAAAATATTTTTTCGATGTTTGATTTAGTAACCTCACTTTGTTCTATTTCAGCAGAAACACTTTTCTCTGGATTAGAGTTATCAATAGATGATGTTATCGAATAAAATGATCGACCTTCAATTTTCCATGTTAAACGTTTTACTCCTTCACCTATTGCATCCATCCAAGCTCCAAATGTCGATACAATTTTGACACCTGTTCGTTCAATTACTAGAGTAAATATTACAATACCAATAAAACCAAACACTTTACTAAGCATATCATGTGCCCAGAAAAATGCAGTATGAGCTTCCATACCACCTTGATAGAGGTAATTAGTAAACCAGAAGTGAAATGAGACTCTGAAAGTATTACCAATATGCATCATCAATAAATTGACAACTTGAGCAATTGTTTTTTTGTGCCACTTTGCAGGAGTAACTAAAATTAGAGCCATTAAGAGTGCACCTGCTTCCATTCCTGTACAAGCTCGAATAATTAGAAGAGTAATTGGATATCCATCTAATTTAATTCCTGGAAAATCTTCGCCGAATTGGACTAGTCCATTATTTAAAATATCATCATCAATTCTTTCATAATATCCACGAACAAAATCATCATAGTTCATCCCAAAAATAACCTTCATTAACCAAGCAGAATTTTCTCTTACTAATAATTCAAGGAATTCAAATGCGCCAAGCCAATCAAGTCCGAAATATAGGAACACTACCAAGCCAATAAAAATTGGAAAACTTCTCAAGAAAAAGTTCATTCTACTTCGGGGGTTAGAGGGATACCATGACACTTGTGACATCTATTTTTCAACCATCTTTAGGTTTGCAATAGTTATTCAAAAATATTTGCTTTAATTTTTTTAGGCAATCTTTTATTTTCAACATCTCTCTGCAAATAATTTATGCTTGATATATTTTCAACTCATTTATCGTTTATTTATAAAATTTACTGGAGATGGCAACTCTCAGAATTCATTTTAATCATTTAATTTTTAAAAAATATTAATATTATTTTAATCAAGACTCAATGAAATAGAAGATGGGATAATACTGAACATTGGAATACTATTTTTTGTTTAGTAGTTTATTGATTATTATTTTCTAACCATTTCTTAATTGTTTGTTGACCATAACCAGTTATCTTCCAAAAAGATTTTCTTGCAATAAGGGATTTTACAACTACTTCTTCATCAAACATACTTTTGAGATGATAATTCACAATATGATAACTTAGACCTATACTTTCAGCTATTTGAATCGTTGATACACGTTCATTTGGTAGTTCGTATAAATATATGAGAATTTTATTTCTCATTTGAAGTCCTTTTTTAGTATTTCTTTTTTTGCGAAGGATTGCTTCAGAACGATCAATCTTTTCTTTTGACAAAGATATTTCAACACCAAAAATGACTGTTGTGTAAAGTATCACACAAGGCATCAAATTTATCATTCGATTTAATGTTTAAAAAGAAGTTGGTTCGGATAGTATACTTTTAAAGGAACTTCAATGAGATGAGATAATTATTTTACAACCACTTTTGTGATGATAATGACTCCAATAAACGGATCAAAAAAACAAATAGAAATAACAAATGGAAGTGGAGCAATTACATTCGAAAAGAAGTTCCGTTTTGCATCTATTAAGAGTCCCTTGGAGAATTTCGAAACTGTAGAACAAAAAATAGAATTTAGAAAAGATCCACTACTCAACCATTGATCTAGAATTAATACTCTTAGAGCAGAACGTATTAAACAAGCTGCAAGTTCAAATGAAAGCTTTCAAACAAATTTAGAAGATTTAATAATGAAATCTGGCCAAGAGTGCTTCTTTTGTCCTGAAAAAGTTTCAATATCTACTCCAAAATTCCCTGAAAAATTAGGTTTAGGAGATCGTGTTATTGTCGACAATTTCACTTTATTCCCTAATCTATTTGTTTTCTCTGAATTTCATGCGGTGGGAACATTGGGTGAACAACATTTCACTCAATTAAATGAAATTAATGGAACAACTTGGAAAAATGCTATTTTAGGTTCGATTAAATATTTTAAAGCAGTTTATAATTCAAACAAACAAGTAAAATATCCATCTTTTAATTTTAATTTTCTACCACCATCAGCATCCTCTATTCTGCACCCCCATATTCAAATAATACAAGATATCAAACCAACTAAAATAATTGAAGAATTATTACTGAAATCAGAACAATATTACAAAGAAAATGGTAGCAACTATTGGTTGGATCTAATCAATTCTGAAAAGTCGTTGAAAGATCGTTTTATTTCTGAAAATGATTTTATGTGTTGGATTGCAACATATTCTCCATTCGGTAAAAATGAATTAACAGGTATAGTGAAATTAAATAAAACTGATTTAACTGAATTCACTGAAAAAGAAGCAGAGCTCTTCGGATTAGAAATTACAAAAGCATTATCAGCGCTATTTAATGGAAGAAATGCAAGATCAATTAACATGGCCGTTTTCTTAGGTCCTGTTGGAGAAAATCATTCAAATCATTATAAAATTAACGTGAAAATTGTAACTAGACCAATATTAGTTCCCAATTATACTGCTGATGTTGGTTTTATGGAATTGCTTCACAATGAACCAATTACTGAAACCTCTCCTGAAGATATTGCAAAATCTGTTAAAGAGTTCTTCTAAGAGTTCCCAGAAAATAATTGACGGTTTTATTATATTTGCTAGAAAAAAAACCTGATATGAGTGGATATCACGAGCATTAAATCCAAAAGTCAAAATCAATTTTTTTCTATCTCCATTTCATTTACTCAAAATGTGGAGAGGTTATTCCCGTCTCTCGATTAAGGGCTTCCCAGGATGATAGAGAATAAGAGTAAAACAAAGTCTTCTAGCTAAATGAATTAAAAAGACTGTTTATTTTAGAAGGGGTGGGAGTGTAGGGGTCACACGCCAAAAAAATAGAAAGAAAAATGGAAACGAATAAGAAAAAGAAAAAAGAGGATAGCTAAAGACTTTTTAATCATAAAAAAAACAATAAACAATCAAAAGAAAGAAGAAATTCTTATTAAATGAAAAACGTAAAAGATAATAAGATAGACAGCGTAAAAAAAGAAGGAGATAAAAAGAAGTGAGTTTCCTAAGAAGATTAATCAGTGCCGATAAAAAGAAAAGCGGTGAGGATATAAGCTCAAAACAACACGTAGCAATAATAGGACTAGACGCAGCAGGGAAAACAACAATAGTAAAAAGAATACTGCGGTCAGAATATACGCTGTCAAAACCAACGTTTGGAGTAAATATCGAAGTTTACAGATATAGAACATTGGAATTCATCGTTTGGGATTTAGGTGGTCACGCCCCGATTCGCAAGACTCTTTGGAAGAAGTTTGTTACAAAAGCTCAGACTATTGTTTTTGTTGTTGATGCTTCTGATCAGAAGAGATTTCAGTTAGCCAAAGATGTTTTCTATGAAACTTTAGAAAACACTGATCCCAAAGCTCCTGTTCTTTTCTTGGCTAATAAATCTGATAAAGAAGATGCTGCCTCTTCTGTTGAGGTTATGGAAGCTTTAGATCTTCAACAAATGATTCGTCTTGATCGTCCTTTTAACATGTTTCGTTGCTCTGCTCTTACTGGCGAAGGTTTATTTCCCGCCTGGGATTGGTTAGTTGATATTGGAGCCAAGGATCAAGCTATTCCCACTTGGCATGTCAAAATCTTTTCAGCAGTTGTTTTTGATTCAAATGGTAAAGAATTGGATCAATGCATTTTTGGCAATCCTACTCAACAAGCAAATGTTGCCACAGCTTATCGTGAATCTATAAGAGAAACTGAACGCTTTGCTAAACAAATGCGTGATTATAACGAAGCAGTTACTGTTCTTGAGATAATGAAAAATTATCAACTAGTGATTACTAAGAATAAGCTCTTTGTAATGGGTGTATTAATTGATGTCAATGACCCCGTTAGTAGAGTTTTAACAATTTCTAGCAGAATTTTCGAAGCAATTGAGATGGAATATCTTAAAGGTTTAAGTATTTCACTTCAAGAAGTTATCTCTAATTATTTTCCATTAGACTCTATTTAGAGTCTTTTTTCATTTATCTCTTCTTCAAAATCTTTATTTTGTGTTATTGATAATATATACCGATAAGCATTTATTTGGTACTACAATTCATCAATATGAGAGCACTTTTTGTTTATTGAAAAATCAAGGATGAGAATGGACGTAGTAATATGAAGGCATCAAAAAAAGCGATTGAATCATTTGCAAAATACTTGAGCAAGGATAATCATAAAGTTCCTTGGGTGCTTCTTATTGGTGAGAAAGGTTCTGGAAAAACAACTGCACTTTATTATCTCCTTTCTTCAAACAGAGACAAAATCTTTCCTGACACAGTCCTTAATTGGATTGATATTTCTTATGGTCAAGAGTGGTTTAAGCTCATCGATATTGGAAATGAGATTTTAAACGATGAGAGTGTAATTGATTATTTTCTTTCAATTGCAGATGGCATTGTCTACGTTTTGAATGGAGAATCCGATGAGTCTCTTAGAAAATCTGTTGAACCCTTCCATGCTATTGTGGAGAAGATACCTTCTAATGTTCCCTTACTAACATTAGTGAACAAAAAAAGCCCTGAAAATAAAGTTAATCTTAGCCGAGTTTTAAGTTATTTTAATTTAGCTAAAATTTCTTCTCCAACGGACCCTCGTTCCTTTCATTTCGAAATTTGCACTATTTTGACTGGAGAAGGCATTTATCGTGGATTTGATTGGTTTATTTCAAAACTAATGCACTACGAAGGTTATCATGAGTATGTCACTATCCACCGTGTGTTAATTTATGATGTTAATGGCTTACTTGACTTTGATGCCCAGTTCTCAAATATCATGGATGATACGCAAGATGCTGTTCTTATAACAGGTTTGCTTTCTGCATTAAATTCAATGACCAGGACACTCTTCAAAGATTCAAGTTTCTTGGATGTTGTAACTGTAGGTGATTATTCTATGGTTCTTGTTTCTCGCAATCAAAAGATCTGTTGCCTTTTTGTTGAACGAGGTGGAGCTATTGGTAAAGCAAAACAAATTGCTGAAATGATATTAGATATTTTCCTCATTGAGGGCGAGGAAGGAAGACTTGCTATTGAGAACCTTATTGATGAAAGTAAAAATAGTGATGAAACAATATCCGTTTGAGGAATTTTTATTAAGGACGAGTTATGTTTTAATTAAACTAGAAAGCAAGAGAAAGAAGATTAGAAACTAATAATTAATGGAAGAAGATTTGATATGGTAGGAATTGAATCACAGAAGGAGCATTTACTTGGGATTGTTTTTGTGACATTTGAAGATACAGGTCCAGCTGTCCCGTATAATGATACTCCACTTACTGATGAACAGACACTCACATTAGCAGTAGAAGGTATGACAATTGTAGGTCTTGATGAAGGTTCTTCAGGAAAGACTATGGAAGAAAAGAAAAACCAAATGTTTGATACTATGGATGATAAAAAGTCATTTGGTCCTCTCCCAGTTCCGGGCGAACCAACTTTTCGAGCAATGGCAATTACCTTTGATGTTGAAGCAGAGGCTTCATCAGACAATAGAATTCAAGAATTCGGAAGAAAATGCATTCTCTTCTTACTCTTTAAGGAAGACTATACTCGAGAGATTCTTGATGCTTATGGACTTATTAAACCCTATTTCTCAGTAATTGTACGAGATATCACTTCTGAAAAAGATTTAACATTCGCGAACCTCCAAGAGCTTTCAAAGAAAATGGGTATGCTCTTTTCTGGAAAACTTCCACGAATCTTCACCCTCTTAGAAGATGGCTCACCTAAAGAATTAATTGGTAAAAAGATACCTGCTGGCGACGTTTTCTTAGTTGCTGATAAAAATAAATGTACTCTTTCCATTCTCTTCTATCACCCTGACCCTACTGTTTGGCGGAGAAGGCAAATATACAAAAGTGCTTCAGAGCTGAACTCGAGTGTTTTTAGAAATAAACTTAAAGTTATTTCAGTAACTGAAATTGCAGAAATGTCAAAAATACTTGATAGATTAAATGTTTCAATAGAAAAGATCCACTAAGTTTTTTTAGCCGATTTTTTCTTCTCTTTCTCTTTTATTGTTTTTTTACCTAAACTTTTTTATTTATGATAAAAATGAAATGCTTGAACGAATAGCTTTATATTTTAATAAATTACATTAAAAAACATTATAATTTAAACTTGGTGGAAATCTGGTGGAAGATTATTGAGCAAAATAATAGCTAAAGTTGTTTTTGGTGGAGACGGAGGAGTTGGAAAAACAACTCTCATTCAGAGATACCTTACTGGAGAATTCATTGATACAACGAAGCTAACCATTGGTGTAGGTTTTCATATTCACCAAATGAGCTATCAAGAAAGAGATATTTCACTTTCTGTTTGGGATTGCGGTGGGCAAGAACAATTCAAACAAATGGGCATTTTCGATAATTACTTTCGAGGAGCACTTGTAGCTATCTTAATGTTTGATTTAACAAGAGCACTTTCTGTTAAAGGATTAGATACATGGTATGATTTTGTTGATAAAAATTCTAAGACATCCATTATTCTTGTTGGTGGTAAAAGTGATCTTCCAAGAGATCCACTTCTAGATGAAGATGTAATTGCAGAAACAATAAAACAGTATGAAGCCATTCGTTATGTTGAGACTTCTGCATCAAATGGTTTAGGAGTAAACCTCGTTTTCAATGAAATCGCTCGTTTATCATTGGATAAAATTCCAAAATAGGAACAAAAAACACTCCATCTATAATTCAATTTTCAATAATTCTGATATTCGACGAATTACTTTGGGTATTGCAGATTCAACCTCTGAAGATAAGTGTATTCCTAATCCTTCAATATCTTTAACTTGAACACCAATTATTCGTATTTCAGATGGTATATCATATTCTTGCAAAGAAAAAGCTAATTTTAATGCAGTTATCGCATCGAATCCGTGTGTTGAGCTTAGTCCTTTAATCTCAGGTATATCCTTATTCTTCACACAATATTCAACAATAGCACCTGGATGTAAATAATCTAAATCTACTGCATCAATAATTATACCCATCGACCATCCATCTAAAGCTAAAATGATATCAATACCTCCAGTTCCAAGATCTGTAATCTTCACATTAGCGGGGATATTCTTTTTTCTTAATTGCTCAATTATTCGTATTGCAACTCCATCATCAAGGCGTGTTAAATTTCCAATGCCAATTATATGGGCATATTTCTCTTTTTGAAGTTTAGAAGATAATTTAGTCAATATTCTTTCAATCCAAGATAATTATAAAAAGAAGAAGAAGAAGAATTAATATTTCAGATTCTTACTATCTTCTTTATAGTAATACATTTTCAGAGAGAAGTTTATTATAACGCTAATGATTTTAATAATTCCAATACCCCAAAAACAAGCAATAATAAAGGCAGTGATACCCGCTATCCAACTTGCACCTGCTTCTTGAGATAGAGCCAATAAACCAATACAGACATTATTGCTTACATGAATAAATATTGCCGATTCTATACCATATTTTACAAATGCATAGCTTAGAATTAAACCTGCTACTCCTGCTTGAAAGATTTTCCATGCACCCCAGCTTCCTGTCCATTTCTCCCAATGTGCAAATCCAAATAAGGTTGATGAAATAATTATTAGTGTCCATTCTGGATAACTAATTTTTTTATATTTACCCCTAATTGCAAGTGGAATATCCCATATTTTGATTTTGGCAGGAAAGCTTTTCTCAGTTTTCGTTAATACTTCCATCCGATCATCAGCTATTCGTGATTTAGGTTCTAAATTCTTATTTTGTTGCATTAAATATCTGATTAGCATAATGAAGATCATTGGTATTCCAATAATAAATATACGGAAGCTTATTTCCTCTGAAATACCTGCCCAAGCCAATAAGAGTACACTAATGAAAGGATTGATAGGTTCTCCTGATGCTGGAGTTCCATTATCTCCGCCGATAAATGGTGATAAAATAAAAATGATAATTACTGATAGAACAAAGGAAAGCCCAAGTAGTTCTACAGAACCAACTACTGGATTATTTTTTAGAATATAGAATAAGCTATTTAATTGTCCTTTTCTCTTTTCAAACACAGATAATTTAACACCTGATTCTTCAGGAAAATTTTTCTCTTGTTCTAATTCTATATCTATCGATTTTTCACTTGAATGAACATCAGGAGTTACTTCATCTGAAATTTTTCTCTTCTTTTGAAATTTCTTATATAATCTTATTGATGTTGGTAAAACCATTGATACAACACAAAGTAAAAATACTGTAGTAATAATAGACATCAACGCAACTATTTTGAAATCGACTATTGGTATTTTTATCATAACAAATAGCCAAAATGGTATTGAACCATTAATACGTGTAGAGGGATTATAAAAAATCCATGAACCAATACTGAGTACGATTAATACTGCTAAAATAGACGAAAACCCAACGAATAGATATCTCAAAGTATAATAAAACCCTTTCCAAGCATTTCCTTCAGGTCGATATTTTATTAGCGATATACCTATAATAAATGTACCAATAATCGATGGGATAAATATTGCAATCAAGAACCCATAATAACTGGCTTTACTCTCGCTTGGTACCACATCATCAACACTCGCTACAATCATAAATAGAATCAAGCTTATAAATCCAGAAAAAATCAAAAGAGCTCCAATAACAGTTCCTATTGTGTTATATGTTTGATATTTTGATAATCTCTTTTGTTCTTGGAGTTTTTGGAAATTCACAGGAGGTGGTGCTACATAGTATCTTTGTGAATCAACAATCGGATGTCCACTCGCAGGCAGAGATATAGAGGTATTACCTGATGTCTGTTGAATTCTTGGGATGTTTTGTTTCAAAACCCCACCACATTTTGAACAAAAGGAATTATAAACAGGCATTTCAGCATTACATTGTTGACAAAAAACCTTCTGAACGAAAGGGGCACCACAGCTTTTGCAAAAAAGATTTGATTTAGGGTTTTCCTCTCCACAACTTGAACAAGTAATTTTTGGTGGTTTATCATTTTCTGTTTGAATCTCATCTTGAGATTTCTCTTGTACCTCTTCTTCCGTGTTCTCGTCCCCTAAAATTCCTTCATTATTTTGTTCCTTATCATTAGACACAAATGTACACTCCCAATTTTTGGATAACTCATTATTTAAAGATACAATAATCTCATTGGTAAACCATATATTAAACCATTTCATTCAAACTAAAATTTAGTAGAAAAAAGTAATATATGACCAACAATTAGCATTTATCAAAAAGATAACATTAAGTATCAATAGACATTGGTAATTCTACAGTAATTTTGATTCCCATACTAGGATTACTAGAATCTCTATCTTTTACAGAAATAAATCCATTATAACTTTCAACTATTTCTTTTACCAATGTTAATCCAAAACCAGAACCATGAACTGTTCCTTTGCTACGAGCATATCTATCGAATAAATTCTTCTTTAACTCATCATCTATACCCGAGCCGTTATCTGAAAAAACTATCTTCCAATAATCGATATTTTCTTCACTTTTTTGAATAGTTACTTCAACATTGGCTTCTGGGTTCTTATCATATCTTACCGCATTGTCAAGAATATTGAAAAAGATATCCTCCAACCAATCATTTGCAATAGTTAGGTATTTTCCTTGTTTCATATTATGTTCAATATTTATCGTGCGAGGTTCAAATTTTAAATTTATTTTTTCTATTGCTTTCATGTATGGATTATAAAGATCAATTGAATAAAGATCGTAATCCGTCCTTCTAGTTTTGAAAAATTTGTCAATATTTGAAATGAGTTCACCTATTCGCAGAATTTCCAAACGACCTCTATTTTGTTTTCGAATTGATTCTTCAGGAGAAGCTGATTCAACCATAGATAAATCAATTTGCAGGACAGCGTTTTGGCATAAATTTCTAACGTCATGAAATAACAAATCACTATAGAATTCAAGCTGATTTTTTTCATCACGCAATTTATTAATGAGCTTTCTCAAATCATCATTTGGTTCAAGAAAGAGAAGCATTCCTGATTTCTGACTGTAATTTTGAGAAAACGCTCTAATATTAAATCCAATTGGCATTCTGTCTTTACGAATACAAACGATTTCACTAACGAAATTTCTTTTTGCGATATTACAACGATTTATTTCACTAGTTAGTGATTTAACAGCACTTTTCGTTTGAAAGAGGATTCCAAGGTCCTTTCCAATTATTTCTTCTTTCTCATAATGCAAAATTTCTTTCACATAATCGTTTATCCAATTTATTTTATTATTCGTAACTTGAATGAGAATTATTTCTATGTTACTTAAAATTGAATCATAGAAATTTAGTTTTGTTTCATTTTTCACTTCTTTGGCAATGCTTTCAGTCACATCTGTGAAATAAATAAGCATCCCTTGAGAGAGATTATTTTTATTAATTGCACGAACATTGATTTTTGCTTGAAATTTGTTTTTTCTATTTCCTTGTAACGTAGAATAGAATTCGATAGTTCCTTTTTTCTTAAGTGATTTTTTGCATTTAAATAAAAATTTTGCAAAATCATTTTGATTTGAAAACAGAAAACCTATCGGTTTATTCACAACACTTTCTTCTGAATAATAAAAAAACTCACACCAATTTTTGGTGGCCCAAATGATTTGATGGTTCTTAGTATAAAGAAGAGGTTGAGCGTTTAGCTCTATTAATCCTTTTAAAAGAGATTCATCTGTGGATGAATCATCACCTTTATCTTGTTCCTTTGAAATATCGAATTCAATCAAAAAATAACCTATTTGTTCATCAGTTTTCGTGTTAACGAAATTGTGAGCTATTCCACACATCCATTTGAGTTCTCCATTTGGATTGAAAATGCGGTAATTATAAGTATCAGTAAAATCAGATTTCTTAAAAGTAGATAATTTCTTCTTCGCTTTTTCACGATCATCAGGGTGAATATATCCGAATGTATTAAGATATTTGAAATCATCAAATGTATAACCGATTACTTTCTCAGAATTCTTTGAAGTATAAAGTAATTCATTTTTCATATCTATGAGAGAGATTCTTACATTGAAGATATTTAGAATGTTCTCTGTTAGGCGCATGATTTCAGAAACATCTGATAGTTTTGAATTAAGATTATTGACATCATTATGAGATCTAGAAGTCTCAGATTCATTATTATCCCCTAACGGCATTTAAATTTCATACCTCACTATTATTACTTAATCATATACATTCGCAATGTTTACATATTTTGTTAACTCTGATAATTATTTAACTTTTCTTTCACATTTTACTGTGTAGTAATAAAGAGAAATTATTTTACTATGAAAATTTCAAATATTATTATTTAATAATAATCTATTTAAGGAGATTTGAATCATTTAGTTATATTAAAAAACGAAGAAAGCATTAACAAACTAAGATAACTTTAGGTTTCTAGCTATAGCGAATTTAGCTGTCTATTACAGAGGTGTAACAGATGAGTATAAAAAACGAATTGATTTACGTAGATGGTTTAACTAAAACTTTTGGTGTTTCGAATTCACAAAATGTTATCGCTTTAAACAATATCACTTTTAATTTGTCACAAGGAGCTAATTCAATTCTTGGACCAAATGGTGCAGGTAAGAGTACCCTCATCAAAGTATTATTAGGATATATTAAAGCTGATTCTGGCGAAGCCCAAGTTCTAGGTTACGATATAAAATCAGAAGGAAGAAAAATAAAAGAGTTCATTGGGTACATGCCAGAACATTATACTCTTATACCAGGTGTAAACGCTGTTAAGCAAGTTTCTCTTCTAGGGAAAATCGCAGGTTTACCAGCTGCTGAAGCAATGCAAAGAGCGCATGAAACGTTACAATATGTAGGATTAGATGAAGCAAGATATCGAAAAGTAAATGAATTTTCTACTGGAATGCTTCAAAGATTGAAACTAGCTCAAGCTTTAGTTAACGACCCTGAATTACTAATTTTAGACGAGCCTACAAATGGCTTAGATCCTAGAGGACGAATTGAAATGATCGATCTTATTCGTGAAATTAGTCAAGACCATTCAATCAATCTACTTGTATCTTCACATCTTTTACCAGATATAGAAGCAACTTGTGAGTTTGCAACTATCTTGGATAAAGGACATCTTATAACACAAGGAAGAATTGAAGACTTAACAGGTCAAGAAGCAGGATATTCTGATAGTCGAAAGATGAATGTCCAAATAAAAGGTTCATTAAATGATTTCCTAGTTGGTCTTAAAAAACACGGACTATCATTTGAAATAATTGATAAAATAGTCCAGATTCCATATAAAGAAAAATCACCTGCAGAAATCATTTTACAAGTAGCTTATGAAGCTAACATACAAATTCGTTCAATGACGCCTAGAAAAGCAATTTTGGAAGATGTATTTGTACATCAGATTGAAGGAGCTGAAAATATGCAAGCAACAGGAGGAAAAACTAAATGAGTGTCTTCGACCGTAGCTATAGATCGTATGAAGGTGAATTAAAAGGAAGATGGTATAAAATTTGGGCAATAGCAAAAAGTACTTTTCGAGTGCAATTTTCCGGGAAAAAAGCTATTTTCCTCATGATCTTTTGCAATTTACCTGTTCTTGCATTTACTCTAATGCTGGTTTTTATGGCGATTTTTATTCCGGCAGGAGTAGGAAATATGGTTTTAGGCGGTCTCTTTGAATCTCTTGATCTAGCACTCTATCTGATAATTATGTTTTCATTTAATGCCGGTTCAATCTTTATGCCAACAGTTTTTATTGCAGCATTAAATTCTGGTACGATTGCTAATGATAAGAAACATAATGCTTTAGCTTTGTATATGGCTAAACCAATAGACAGACTTGATTATGGTTTAGGAAAGTTCATTTCAGTTCTTATGGTATCTTCATTTGTTACCTATATACCTTGGTTTATGTTTATGGTTTCTTTCACACTTCTTGCAGGAGTTTCTGGAGCTGAATTCATTCAAACAATCTGGGTATATTTTGCAGCATTTGGAGCAGCAATGGTTATAAATTTCTTCTTCGGATCAATCACACTTTTATTTTCTTCAATGACAAAACAAAGCATTCTCGGTGGAATTTTGATGATTTTGATTATTTTTCTACCATCGATTATTTTAAGTTCAGTAAATATGGTCTTTGAACAAAACTGGTTGAATTATTTCTCAGTTTCATCGCTTATTGCGTCAACTGTCTATGTTATATTTGGAAAACCATCCGCAGGGGCGTTTTTGGGTGAAGCATCAAATTTCTTTGGTTTCAATATCAATGGTTGGATTTCATTAACCATACTCCTAGTGATATCAATTATCGCTTTACTACTAACACTTAGAAATTTGTACAAGGAGGATATCAGTGGATGAAAAGTTACTTTATTGAGACCTATGATTTAAACAAATGGTACAAAGAAGTTATGGCTTTGAATAAATTAACCATCAAAATTGATCGTGGCATTGTTGGATTGCTTGGACCAAATGGTGCAGGAAAATCAACTTTCTTGAATATTGCCACAGCTCAACTCCGTCAAAGCTCTGGTGAAATTTACATAGAGGGACAAGAAGTCTGGAATAACCCTGACATACTCAAAAATATCGGTTTCTGTCCGGAACAAGAAAAACTCTTTGAATGGATGACAGGTAGAAAATTTGTTCGTGAACTTGCTCAAATAAGTGGTATTCCTCGTGAAGTTGCTAATCAAGCAGCAATTGAAGTGATTCAACTTGTTGGCTTAAAAGATGCTATGGATAGACCAATTTCAGGCTATTCAAAAGGGATGAGACAAAGAATAAAGATTGCCCAAGCAATTGTTCATGACCCACAAATTTTGTTTCTTGATGAACCTTTGCAATCAACGGATCCAATTGTTCGAAGAGAACTAGTTACTTTGATTCAAAAACTTGGCAGAGAATACGGAAAGGATATCTTAATTTCAAGCCATATTCTCCACGAAGTTGAACGAGTAACATCCAATATTTTACTAGTTTATGCTGGACGAGCTATCGCTCAAGGCAACCTTAGTGAAATAAGGGATTTAATGGATAAATTTCCTCACACTATTCGAATTAAAACCAAAAAACGAAAAGAATTAGCCCAGATATTATTTGATTATGATTATATTATAAGTATAGAATTGGACCATCTATCTGATGATTACATGAAAGTTCGGACAAAGAAACCAGACGATTTTTATCAAATGATAACAAAAATCGCTATTGAATCAAAAATAGATATTACAGAAATAGATAGTCCAGATGCTAATCTTGAGTCAGTTTTCTCGTATCTGACTAGAAAATGGTAAAATCAAGGAGGACAAAAAATGGAAGAAATATATTCAAAACTAACACAATATGAGAAAAAAAGTAATTGGTCATCAAGGTTTAGTTCTATTTATCGTTTATATTTAGCCAAGCTTTGGGCTGTGCTCGTAAAAGACAAAAAAACATGGATATTCAATACTCTTATGATCTTACCGGTCATAACAGGACCAATTATAGCACTATTCACTAGAGATTCCATCCCCTATTATGATTTCTTTTCAATCTATTCAGACATCATGTTTGTTGGATATTTTGGTTTGATAATACCATTATTTACTATGTATATTGCTTCTATGATGTTCAATGATGAACTAAATGATAGAACGCTTACATATCTCACTACGCGACCGATTCATAGATTTGAATTGATTGTAGTAAAATATTTATCATTTCTAACTATTGTTCCAATATTTACTGCTTTAACAACAGGGTTAGTTTATCTTTCCTTTGGGATTTTTGGTGGTTTCCGATATTGGCAGGCAGCACTCTGGTATTTCCTAGCAGCAATAATCGCTTCAATAGTTTATGGGGCATTCTTTATGTTTATTGGATTATTATTCAAAAACCCACTCTGGTTTGGTTTATTCTTTGTCTTTATTTGGGAATTCGTTCTTGCTAGTTTTTCCCAAACACTGAATAGTATTACTATTGCATATTATATTAAATCGCTAATTGTTTATGATATCCACCCCGATGTTCCGTTTGAAGAATCACCGGTAATATTTACAGGAAATCAAGCTGACACTTTTTCATTTTTAGGTAATCCTGCAAATGCACTAACTTTTTCCTTAGTTCTTACTGTAATTGTTATCGTATCTCTTACACTAGCTTGGTCACGACTTCAAGGAGATAAATTCAAAGTTCCATATAAAGCCGGACGAAGACCTGGTGGCTGGAAATATTATCTCAAAGAAATTAGATCGTTCCTAATAACCTTTGGAATTATGTTTATCACCATTGGCTTAATTATTGGACCTGTTAATGGAATAACAAAATCTGTTCGAAAAAACATTAACACCTCATTAAGTGTTTCTGATTATCCAGATTGGGATCGAGGAGTATCCCCAAATTTAAATGATATGGGTTTTGCTAGTAAAAATTCCTTTACCTTTTCAAAAGGAGATACGTTATCCGTTCGATCGACGAAAAATCATGCATCAATCTTGACCCATCAAATTTATTCTATTTTTATTGAGAAAGAAATCTTTGATGATTTTGTTATAGAAACTCAAGAACTTTGGTCGGATTATCAAAAAAATTATTTTAATGCTGGTGGATATGAGGGCTCGTATTTTCCAAATCTTATAATGAATTTTTCCATTTTAGCTAATAATATTGTTAATAAAGCAGAAAGAAATGTTCTATTAAATAATATAAGTACACCACAAACGTTTGACTTTACAAGTACACAACGTGGAACATACTATATTGTTGCAATTGTAACAGATTTTAACACAACAGCATCTTTCAATTTCAATGCACAAGTTAATTTTGATATTAGTGGAGAAGCTCATCGAACAACAGGATATACTTTTGGATGGATATTATTTGGTTCTGGTTTAGTAATCGGTGGTATTTCCATTTATTCATTAGCTACTTATTCAAGTGCAGATGAAATAAAAAGATATGAAGAACAGCTAAAGATAGTTTCTTCTAAAGTAGAAGAATCTCAGAATTTTGCTGAAGATAACGAAGAGCAATTGGAAAAAGAAGCACCTCCAATAAAATAAATAACAAAATACAATAATATATCAAGGTTGAATCCTTGATAATAATCTCTTTTTTTGCAAATTGAACTTTGTTGCAATTTATTCATAGAAATATTGGTTATGAACCTCATTGATTTGAACAGTTTGTCTAATAGATGGAAAGATTTTTGATAAAGTGTTTAATATTATTAAGTAATTCTAACAAGAGGTAAATAATAATGATTGATGAAAAAGATAGATTGATTTTAGAAGAATTGCATAAAGATGCTCGAACTCCTACAAAAAGAATAGCTCAAAATCTTGATATCCCTCGAGTTACGGTTCATACGCGTATTGAGAAAATGAAAAAAGAGGGTGTAATTCTTGGATTTACTGTTAGAACTGATTATATAAAAATTGGTTTGCCTGTTACTGCTTTTGTATTTGTGTCTTTTTCATCACAGGAAAATTTCACTCAGCGAGAAGTAGCAGAACTAATAGCTAAAATAAACAATGTTTTTGAAGTCCATCTCATTTCTGGTGAGTGGGATATTTTAGTGAAAATACGAGGAGAATCATTGGATGGAATAGGTAAAACTGTTATAAATGAAATCCGACCTCTTGAAGGAGTATCAAAAACAATCACCTGTCCCTCTTTCGCAAATGTTAAAAATGGTGTCTAAGAAGAAGAGTTAGAGAAAGCATCCTAATTCTTTTGGAAATTAATGAAAAGTTGGGCAAAAACAGTAGCAGCTGGAACCAAACTATCTATTTCAACGAATTCACCTGCTGCGTGGAGATTCCCACCACGAGGACCAAATATTACTGTTGGAATATTACCTTCTCCCATGAAGGTATTAGCATCAGTTATCATTTTGGAATATGTAGTATAGGGTTCTTTTTTGAAAATGCTAATAAATGATTCTTCTAAAGATTTGAAAAGCGGATGATCCTTAGCAATTTTGTAAGGGAGATAGAAAGGTGGAATGACCTCAATTGAAACATTTGATTTAAGTTGCATTTGCTTGATAAACTGGTTAAAGTCTTCTTTAACTGACTCTTTTGTTTCTCCTGGAACCGTCAAGCGATTTAATTCAAAGTTGCAATGTTCAGGAACAACAACAGAATAGGTTTTGTAACCACCTTCGATTTTCAAAACACAAAATGATCCTTGCCCAAAATCCTCCTCTATTGGTAATGGAAATTTCTTAATTGAGGGGTTCTCACCTATGATATCCATTGCAGCTAGAATTCGAGATGCATCCGTTACAGCATTTACTCCTTTTTCTGGAGTAAAAGCATGAGCAGATTTACCAATAACAGTGATTTTATACAGAACTTTCCCAGTCATTCCTAAAGGTAGGCCATTATCAGGCGAATGTCCAAAACAAGGTTCTGAGATAACAATCCCCTCTGTAGCCCCCTTGCCGAAATTAGAATTGCCAAGCATTTTCTTTGCACCTGTGCCATATCCTTCTTCATCTACAACTGCAGTAAAATGAATGGTACCTTGCAAATTCAAATCGGATTCAATTAACGCCTTAACTGCAGCAAGTTGACAAGCTAAACCGCCTTTCATATCAACAGAACCTAATCCATAGAGCTTGCCTGATTTTTCTGTTGGTTGAAATGGATCTGTGCTCCACCCTGTACAAATATCTACAGTATCTAAATGACCATTTAGAGTCAGTGTTTTTCCTTTTGAATGAAAATTATATTCAGCATAAATATTTTCTCTATTTTGAGATACCTCTTCAAGTTCAACATGCATACCTAATTTCTTTATTTCATCAAATAGAAAATGAGCTAAATTTGATTCTTGTCCAAGTATTGAATTAATCTTTATCATTTCTTTTAGAAGTGAAAAGAGATATTGTTTGTCAATTACTATTGATTCAAATTCAGTCAAGTCAAAATCCTCTAAATAAGAGAATAATATGAACATCAGTTAAAAAAATTGTTGAAACTTGAAATTAAAAAGAGGCTGGTAAAGAGAAATTACCAGCTAATCACTATTCAATTGAGTAGTACTAAATCATTCAATTTGATCGAGTTTTTCTGATGTTTTAACATTCTTATCGTATAATCCTTCATATGGAGCTCGTTCTCCAGTATTGTAACGCTTGTAAGGGTCTTTGATAAAGGAAACAAACAACATTCCAATTATGAAGAACAGTACGAGTGATCCTAGCGCAATTCTAAAAGAATCATTCTCATCTAAGAGAAATGTCTTGGTTCCAAGAAGCATCATCCCAGCAAATATTAATGGAGAAACTATTGCACTTACTCTTCCAGCGATTTTTTGGAAACCATTGTATTGAGCTAGTTTGTCAGGGGGAGCAAGAACCATGATAAATTGTCTACCGATAATCCAAATGCTTCCAAAACCAATTCCAATACATACTGCACCAAAGAACATTATCCACCAAGGAGTGGTAATACCAAAAAGCTGCCACCCTGCAGCCATGGTGAAACCTACACCACCAATCCATGCTAATCCACTTATCAGGAAAGTCTTCTTAGGACCAACGCGCTTCAAAACATGACCCGTTATGAAACCAAATACTACTGAGAGTAAAATAGCTACTATAATAATAATGTAGGTTAAACCTGTATCAACTCCAACAGCACCTTCTATTACCGGCACCATAAAGAGAATAGTTGTATTTGCAGCATCTACTAAGAAAAACCAACCAATAATAAATAGAATAGAATTACGATCTTTAAAAACGGTTTTAAAAGAATCAATTAGAGCCCTACGAGATTGCTTAAGATTTTCTCTGGGTTTTAGACCACTTGGAGTTTCTTGTTCCTTGTGGAAAAGATAAGGAATAGACATTAGAATGATAAGAATACCTGCTACTAGAAAGAGCCAACGCAAGTTTCCTAATTCAATATCAGGAATTGATGTCGAACCAATTCTCCAAATACTTGGTTCAGTTTTAGACCATTTAGGTGAGCCTCCAATACCATTAACAACCATTCCCAGAACAACTCCTACTATAGAACCAATTGCTGCAAGGGCTCCACCAATTGATTGAACAATACTCCGATCCTCTGTTTCAGCTATAAATGGAATTTGAGAATCATATAACATTCTTCCAGTTTGATACATAAAATTGGCTATCACGAAAAGAATGCATGCCCACCAAAAGTTTTCCCAGATGGTTATGAGCATCGTTACTGTTACCATTATTGATGCAACGATAATAACAACAGGTTTTCTCTTTCCAAGAGTATCAGAAATTGCTCCGATATATGGACTAATAATTGCAACCAACAAATTTGAACCAGCCATAAAAGCTGAAACAATGACGAAAGTTGTTACATAATCCCAACCTTTCAGTGCTCCTAAAAGCAATGCGAATGGTGTGAATGCCAAGCTAATAACAGTTTGAGAGAAAAACGTATCAGCCATATCATAGCTGTACCATAGAAAAGCATTTCTTCTATCGGTTTTCTTTGACTCTATTGAAGTTGCTTCATCTTCTTCTATAACCAATTTTGAATTTGACATTTTTATCTTACCTCGTATACATCTAATCAATTAATTTGTAAGTTAATACTCTTGATTTCTCTCTCTGTTAAATCCTAGTCAATTTCTTTTCAAACTCGCGCAAAGATTGTGGAATATTTGTTTTCCCATCAACTAGAGCAAATTCCCGAAGAACAGCAGTTACCATTCGTTCTCTTTTGGATTCATCAGTATTCAAATAGAAGAATCGTCCATTTGGGAGTTCTTTTGCTATTTTAGGATATTCAATTTGTTCGTGAACTTTATCTGTTGTTCCATTAAAAACAAGAATCTCTTTTTGTATTTCATTTAGTCTACCATACAGATTCAATTTTCTTGCTTGATAAGCTGCTTTTTTCCATTTTCTAGCATCTGCATTATCAAGAAAATCTTCTGATCTTTTTTTCTGAGTTTTCTCTTTCATATTACCAAATAGAACCCACTTGAAAAGTGGTTTCAACCAATTAACAAGAAATGCTGGAACAATTGGCGCTATATCTAAAAGAAATCTATTAAACCATAATTTATGCATTGGATCAAAAGTAATCATTGTTGGGGCATGGAGTGTTTTTTCCAACAATCCGAGAAGCTGTATCGTTGCACCCCAACATGGACCTGCGATAATAAAATCAGTATTTTGTAACTCTAAGAAATTAATTGTGGATTGAATATCTTTTGCATTTTGTGAAATAGACATATCAGCTTTTCGGATGGGGTTGATTCTGCTTGAACCTTTCTCTCGAGTTTCAACATAATAAAATTCTATAGAATCAAATAATCCTTCATACAAGTCTTGAAATCCATCAGCAATAACTCCCCAACCAGGAATAAATAAAATGATTCTTTTGTTTTTAGGTTTCTTAGGAGTAACATGAAGAACGCGAATTTTCCCACCGTCTACTGGAACAAATATTTCTTCTGTTATTTCCTTATCCCAGTATTTTACCCCTTCTTTACGTGTTGAATCTATTAATTGGTCTATTTTCATCTGTTGTTCTTCAGTTACCTGTAGCTCTTGTGATTTCTCTTGAATATCATCTGAATCTATTTTCTTCTTCTTTTTCATACCTTGAGCCCCAAAGTATTTTTGCTGATAAGTTGCCAAACTTAAGATTATAAAACTATATGAGATTAAAATGATTTTCCCTAAATTGACCCTTTTTTCTACTTATTTTTGTCATTAAAACAAGAAGAAGTCTTAAATCCTACTTCAATAATTTTAGAGCTGGTTAATATGACAAGCACTCTAAAAACTCGAAAGGAAAATTTAGCTCTTTTAGCGAAAGAGCACTATGATGTTTTAATTATTGGTGCAGGTATTACTGGAGCAGGAATTGCTTGGGATGCTGCTCTTCGGGGTTTGAAGGTTGCAATAGTTGATAAAGAGGATTTTGGAGCAGGTACAAGTAGTGGTTCTTCTAAACTTGCCCATGCAGGTATTCGTTATCTCGCTTATGGTGAATTCAGCTTAGTACGACATGCATCTCGAGAGCGCATATGGATGTTTACACATATTCCACATCAAACGGCTCCTCTTCCATTCCTTATTCCCATTTACAAAAAAGGAAAAAATAGTATGATAAAGATGATCTTTGCCGGTGCAATGTATGATATCTTGTCTTTTTTCAAGAATACTAAAACACACAGATTTCTTTCGAAAAAGAAAACTCTCGAAAAAGTTCCGAATCTTAAAAGCGGGACATTGAAACGCTCACTCTTCTATTACGATGGGACGATGGATGACGCTCGGGTAACCCTTGAAACTATCCTTTCTGCTCGAGAGTGTGGTGCTCTGTGTTTAAATCATGTCAAAGTTGAAGAATTAAACAAGAAACAAGGACCAGATGGTTTAAATCAAATCTCAACAATTCTCGCAAGGGATTTGCTTTCTGGGGAAGAAATTAAGATACAAGCAAAAATAATAGTAAATGCAACAGGTCCTTGGACAGATGAGCTCATTAGCAAAGCTATGGACAGAAAAAGTAAAATTTTACGTACTACAAAAGGAATTCATATAATAACAAAACGAATCATAAAAGAAGATGTTATCACAGTCATTACAGCAGATGATGATCGTGGAATGTTTATTATTCCATTTAGAAAAGATTATTCATTAACAGGCACTACAGATACTTTTTATGATGGTGATTTTAATCATGTTGATGTAGTACAATCAGATATTGACTATGTTATTTCTGCAATCAATAATGACTTTCCTGGAAGCGTTACGAAGGATGATGTTATTAGTGCTTATTCTGGCATTCGTCCCTTATTGATTTCTCCAAAAGCTAAAGCTGAAACAGACACCTCTCGAGGATTTGAAATCATAAAAATGCTACCTAATTTTTTCACCATTACAGGTGGTAAGTACACCATTTTCAGATATATGGCAGAAAAAATGGTTGATCGTTTAGTTAAAGAGCTTCAATATAAGAAAAAAGATTTCAAATGCACAACCAAAAATTCTTTTGTTCATGGTGGCGAAGGAATTGAAGATATAAAGGATTATATAGCTAATAATGTTCCAAAAATAAGCAAAAAATACAAGTTAGAAGAAGATATTGCTGAGCACATTATCAACACTTATGGAACAATGCATACTGAAGTCTTGAAATTCATTGAAGTGAAAAAAACTTTAGGAAAAAGAATAGCAAAAGGTAGACCACATATTTTTGCTGAAGTGCACTACTCTGTAGCTAATGAAATATGCTTAACTTTGAGTGATTTTATGCTTCGTCGGTCACAATTACAATTACTTGATCATCAAGGTCTTGATTGTGCAGAAAAAATTGCTAAGGAAATGGGTAAAATTCTTGCTTGGGATGAAGCTGAAATTAAGCAGCAATATTCTAATTACAAGAAGGAATTGGTTTGGAATCCAAAATAGTTTTCTAAACCATCCAAAATTCTTTTTATTATAAACTAGTTCTATTAATTGATTATCATGAAAGCAATTATTTGTGGAGAAATAATTCCCGTTACAAGTGAACCAATTAAAAATGGTCATATTCTCATTGATGATAAAGGGAAAATAAAAGATATACGAGAAGGATTAGCTGTACCAAAAGGTGTAGAAATTATAAATGCTAGAGCTATGGTTGCTTTTCCTGGATTAGTAGACCCCCATTGTCACGCCTCAGTTTTTGAGGAAAGTATTGGAATGGGAATGCAAGATGGAAACGAAGGAACAAATCCTCTTACACCTCAAATTAGAGTTATTGATGCTATCAACCCTGCAGATAAAGGATTAAGACGTGCTCTTGCCGGAGGGATGACTACTATCTGTGTTTCCCCTGGAAGTGGCAATGTTGTTGGAGGACAGATGACAACTATCAAAACTCATGGAAAGATAGCTGATGAAATGATTATCCAAGAACTATCTGGAATGAAATGTGCCTTTGGAGAGAATCCAAAAAGGAGCTACGGTAGTAGAAATATCACTCCCTCAACTAGAATGGGAAGTCTTGGTTTATTCCGCCAGTTACTAATTGAAACACAAAATTACATGAATAAATGGAAGGAATACAAAAAGAAATTGAAACAGTACAAAGATGATTTAAAGGAATTTGATTCGAAGAAAAAAACTGGTATTGATACTAATCTGAAGAAACCTGAAGAACCTTCTCTTCCAGAGAAGAATATCAAATATGAAGCAATGATACCTGTTTTTGAACGAAAAATACCTTTACGAGCACATGCTCATCAAGCTAACGATATTATTTCTGCAATCCGGTTAGCAAAAGAGTTTGAACTTAAAGTTTACATTGATCATTGTAGTGAAGGTCACTACATCCTTGATTATTTAGTTGAAAACAAAATTCCAGCAATTGTTGGTCCTACTTTGAGTTACAAATCAAAGATTGAAACTAGAAATAAAACATGGAAGACTTTAGGTATATTGTATAATGCCGGTATATTAGTCGCTTTAACTTCTGATCACCCAGTAACTCATTGTCAATATCAAATGATTTATGCGATTTTGGCTCACAGAGAAGGCTTATCAAGACAAGGAACCTTTGAAGTTATCACCATCAATGGTGCAAAAATCTTAGGGTTACAAGACCGCATTGGTTCACTTGAAAAAGGAAAGGATGCTGATATTATACTATTTACGGGTGACCCACTTGATGCTCGTTCTAAAGTAGCTAAAGTGTTCATTGATGGTCAACAGGTATTTGATATCCAAGATGAAGAAGAATTATTTTAAGCTTCTTCACATCACTCTTTTTTTATTAATAGATGATTAAAGTAGAGTCTATTTTGAACGTTCCAACAAAAATTGGACTACAAAAGATTTATTTTTCATAATTTCAACCTATGGAGTGTAATATTTGATTAATTAAATAGGTTGATTATAATGAGCGAAAAAACTCCAAATGTAAAAGAACCTCTAGCAACTTTTAAACAAAGAGCTTTGGCAGGACTTGTTCCAGATTTTTTGGTTCCAGTTCTTTTAATGATTTGTGGTGGTATTCTTATAGGAATAGCCTCTGATGCCTTTACAATTGTGGGCGGTGTTATTTGTCAATTAGCAGCATTGATGACATTTATTGGAACCTTCATTTTCCTCCCTTACAAAAGAAGAGGGCAATCAAATGGCAAAATTAGGCAAAAGATTACTGTAAAGAAAATTGTTGATAAAGACAAGTGGATATTAGCTGATTTAGGTGAAGGAGATGTTGGATTAATTGTTGGCAGAGCAATTGTCAATTGGATTGAAGTTTTCTTCATCATACCTTCATTAGTTTCATATTTTATGATTAGTAGCAGTAATAATAACCAAACATTGACTGATCGTCTTTTTGGTACAGTTGTTATACAAATCGATCCAGAAGAGTACGATATGAAAAAGGAAGGAGAAGAAAAGGAAAGCAATAATTGTAGTAATTGTGGAACGCCATTTAAGAAAGGAAAACAATTCTGCTCAAAATGTGGTTCTGAAGCATCAAGCAGTAAAAAAACAATTGCAACAAAGAAAACAGCTCCAACCCAAGAAGGTGAAACAAATACTCCTGCTTTGATAAGCAAATTTATTCTATTGGGTGGTTCAATATTACCAATAATTACTCTCTTTCTGAGTGTTATATTAAGTCTACTAGTAACAATAAGTTTCAGTATTAATGCATGGGGTGGTTTTTGGCCTTTTAGTGGATACTTGTTTTGGAGAGCAACTAAAGGTTTTCTGGTAGTAAGTTATATTTGTTTCTTCATAATGACAGGTGCAATAATTGTGTTAGCCTTTCAATATTCAGATAAAGAAAGTATAAATTTGTTAGTTTCCAGTGGTTTATTTGGTGGATTTACTATTTTTTGGATCATATTTTATGAAGCCGGATGGAATTTTGCGCCTTTCTTGTTTCTTAATGGTAATCTAGTTAGTATTACTATTGGAGGTGTTATATTCTGGATATTAGCTTTAATTTTATTGATTCTGTCTTTATCTTTCTTCAATAAATACATCAAACAAATAAATGAAGAACACAATCAAAACATACCAAAATTTTTTGGTCAATTCGTTTTGATACCTGTGATAGTTTTAAGATTAGTTTTCTTAATCATTGGTGTTGCTGCTATACCAGATCTTGCATTTGGAGCAATAATATACTACTTTAACAAAATATTTGTTTGGGTTGCATTGTTTACTATGATGGGAATATTTATCGGATTCATTTTTAGAGCGTTAAAATTCAACGCTAAACTAGTACCTACTAAAAGTTAATAAAAATTCGAAAGAAGGTAATTCTTCTTTCCTTTTTCTTTTTATAGCTTTGATAATCCATTTCTTTTGTTTTTCTTTTTATGAGAACCAAAAATAAACGAGCAATATAATCTATAATAAATCAAAGCTATCAGTTTATTTTGAAGGTTCAATAGAATTTGAAGTTTCCAAAATCCTTAATAATTCTGAAGTAAAAAGAAAATTGTGATTTTTATATGAAAGCAATACTATGTGGAAAAATTATTCCAGTTACAAAAGAAGTCATCGAAAATGGTCATATTCTTATTGATGATAAGGGGAAAATCAAAAAAATCGGCAAAGGTTTTGATGTTCCCAAAGATGCAGAAATAATTGATGGGAAAGATTTAGTTGCTTTTCCAGGTATTATCGACGTTCATTGCCACGCTACAGTTTGGGAAGAAGAAATTGGTAATAATCTTCAAGATGGTAACGAAATGACTGATCCAATTACTCCTCAAATCAGAGTGCTTGATGCAATCAATCCAATGGAAAGAGGTCTGCGAAGAGCTATCAGTGGAGGTGTTACTTGTATCTGTGTTTCTCCAGGTAGTGCTAATGTCGTAGGTGGTCAAATGACAACCATCAAAACACATGGCAAAATTGTTGATGATATGGTCATCCAAGAAACAGCCGGAATGAAATGTGCCTTTGGTGAGAATCCAAAAAGAGTTTATGGTAGTCGCAATGTCATGCCCCAAACTCGAATGGGAAACTTGGGTCTTTTTAGACAGCTAATGATCGAAACCCAGAATTATATGAACAAATGGGATGACTATACAAAGAAACTAAAACAATACAAAGAGGACTTGAAGGAATACAAAGCAAAAGAGGCAAAAAAGGAAAAGGATCTTAAGAAACCTCAAGAACCAACCAAACCAGATAAAAATATCAAATTTGAAGCAATGGTTCCCGTTTTTAAGAAAAAAATCCCATTGCGTGCTCATGCCCACCAAGCTAATGATATCATTTCTGCAGTTCGTTTAGCAAAAGAATTTGATGTTGATGTCTGCATCGAACATTGTACTCATGGTCACCAAATAATTGACTTTCTAGTAGAAAATAAAGTGCCAGCAATTGTTGGTCCGACTTTTGGTTTTAGAACAAAAATCGAATTGAATGACATGACTTGGAAAACCTTAGGTGAATTGTACAAAGCAGGAATTCTCGTTTCTCTTACAGCAGATCATCCAGTAGTTCCACTTCAATATCAAACAATTTATGCAGCTTTGGCACATCGCGAAGGTTTACCACTTCAAGGTGCTTATGAAGTCCTCACTATCAACGGAGCAAAAATCTTAGGAATTGAGGATAGAGTTGGTTCCTTAGAAGAAGGCAAAGATGCTGACTTCTCACTCTTTACTGGCGATCCTTTAGACATTCAATCTAAACCTGCTAAAGTGTTCATTGATGGTGAATTAGTCTACGATATGAATGAAGAATACTTATTCTAAAAAATAATGTTAGCCACATTGTGTGGCTTTTAATTTTCTTTTTCAGCTTACCAATTACTACCTATGAGTGCTAAAAAGAGCAAACTTACTACTGACATGACTGTTACAACCACGCCTTCAAGCAAATCAAATTTATTATCATCCATTATCATTGAGTGAACAATTAAAGACATTACAAAAATACCTCCCGTTACAAGAGTTATTTCTAATGTTATTGGTATACCAATTGCAAATAATCCACTCAGTAGAAATGGCACTCCAAAGAGTATGTAAAATGTTTGATTTATTGCAGAAACTTGGTGTACTAGTCCAACCTCTTGTAGTTCTTTATCTTTACTCAACAATCCTCTGAAAGTTACTACTAGTTCAGGAGAAGAGGATACAATTCCAACTAGTACAGCGTAAACTAATACAGGTACTTCATCTAAGATTAATTCGATTGTGTCAAAACCTTGTTCGATAGATCTAGCTAGAATAAAACCACCCAGGATGATTCCTCCTAAACCGAAGAGAAATAGTGCAATAATAATAATCCATGGCCATCTTCTCAATGTATCAAATGCGTGTTCTTCTCCACGACTTTTTCTATTATTCTTATTTGAAGAATCAAGTTCTTTTGTAGAATTATCACCATTACCATTTTCGTGATTTGTTTCAATTAATCGTAATTGTAGTGGAGGTGATTCAGAATCAACTAGTATTACATCATCTTCATCAGGAAAGAATTCAGATATCAAAGTTTGTGGTGTAGATGTTTTCTTGCCTAATTGTCTTATTAAAAAGAAAATAAAGAAGAAGTAAACCAAGATAAGGGCTATTCCAATGACAATTTCAAATGGAGTTTGATATGTTATTGATTCTGATGGTGTGTCACCCTGCAGATTTTTAAACTCAAAATAAAATCCGTAGATCATTACCACAAAAGAGAACACAACCATCCCTTGTATTAGGTTTGTTTCATAAAATGTTAATTCTTTTGGCAAATCGAAAGGTTCATTTTTTGATACATAAATCATTGATATACCAAGAAAGAAGATATTGATTATTACGGTAGTAAGAATTAATACTATTGCAGCTGTTGCTAAATCCTCATTATTATGAGTTTTTGAGTTTACTAACAAGATAATAACTACTACAAGTTCTGCTAATGCTGCTCCAATTGCTTGAATAATGCCTGCAAGATATGGGTTCCAATTCATTTTATCTTGTATTCCTTTTACACCCATAATAATCAATTCTGCTGCTCCAAAAACAATTAGAACACCGGCTATAAAGCCAATAATCATATAAATTAAACCCCAGACAATGGAATGTTCTATTTCAACCTTCATCACTCCACCAATTATGAAGAATGCAATCATAAAAACTATACCAAGTATTAGAGAGATGATTGTGGATAAATGTAAATTTGAAAATAAAGTTTCTATTGCTTCTTCGGCTTCCACATCTTCCAAAATATCTGGAGAGTCATCTTCTTCAAAAATTGTTGTTGGCATATCCCAATCTTCGGGTTCTTGATAATCATCTATCTCTTTAACCTGTGTAGGCGGGGGTTTGCTTCCCTCGTCGTTCTTGTTCATCTGTTTTTGATTACCTCTGTAGGGAACTAATAATGAATAGTTCAAATCCGAGTATCTAATGTGAAAAAGGTAGCGCTTGTTTTTAAATGATTTGTAATCGCTTTCTTTTTATTACTTTGATACTAATTTCTACGGAAAAAGCAAGTAAAAATGACAAAAATGAGCTATTTTTTGATCTATTGTAACAACTCAAAATATTTGGAGAATTTCAAGAGGTATTTAATACCACGAACCTTCAATTTACTCGTAATAATTGCTTTTACTGGATTAATTTTGCCTAATCCAAATCCTAAGAACGTTGATTTTGTGGTTATAATAGAGCCATTACAATTTTTTTTCTCAACATTAATTTTTGCATGAGAATTTTCAATTTGAGTGAAATGCACTCTTCCTTCAGCAAAAGATACTTTCATTGCATATGGGTCATCCTTTGCAACTAGTAATAAAGAATAATTATCATCTTTGAATTTAGTTGCAAATTCTTTATTGAGATTTAGAGACTTTAGCATAACATAAATTATTGCAGCAAATCCCTCATATTGTTTTACATCCTCATAAATTGGTATAACCATTTCCATTGATTTCTTAAATCGTACAACAATTTCATCAATAATTTTTTCATCCATTGGTGTTGATAGAATAAAAGCTGTAACACCTCGAGATACAGTATACAGACCGTTTATTGCCATCGCAACTTGCAAATATTTACCTAGTTCTAGGTATGGAATTGTATCAAATGACAACTTCTTTGCATTCACAGGTGATTCTTCTGTTAAGTGAACATACACTAAAGATTGCATACAACCTACAGAACATTTAACGCCCAATGAATCCATTGCTTCTTTTAGTCCCTTTTGTAATCTTGTCCCTAATTCAGATAATCTTTTTACCTCAGTTTCATCATATAACTCGAGAGCTATTTTGCCTGCGACCATTGTCATTGCATTTCCACTGAATGTTCCAGAATGAGTTATGAAATTTTTATTAATTGGATTAAATTGCTCTATTAATTCTCTTTTTCCACCAAAAGCTCCAACAGGGAATCCTCCACCAATGGTTTTTCCAAAAGCAGTAAGATCCGGAGTAACACCAACTAATTTTTGCATGCCACCTGTGGATAAACGATATGTAATTACTTCATCAAAAATCAATAAAATATCATATTTTGTGGTTAGTTTTCGCAGACCTTTGAGGTATTCTGTAGAAGCAACTATACCTCCTGCAGAACCCATTAAAGGTTCTAAAATCATAGCTGCAATTTCCTTGTTATGCTTTTTCATTACCATTTCTGCTGCTGATAAATCATTGTAAGGGACAACAAAAACATCTTTGAGTAGCGTTTCGGGAACTCCTTTTTCAACTGTTGGTATTGGATTACCTTCTGAAAATAAATCTGAATTAATATTTACTTCAACATAATCATGAGAGCCATGATATCCCCCATCAATTTTTATTATTTTGTTCTTTTTTGTATAATAACGTGCGGCTCGTATAGCAAACATTGTTGCTTCTGTTCCTGAATTGCAAAATCTTATCTCTTCCACAGAGGGTGTTCTTTCACAAATAATTCTAGCAAGTTCATATTGAACTTCCATTGGTGCAGCATGAGCGGTACCTTTTCTAGCTTGCTCTTCAATCTTCTCCACTATTTTTGGATGTGCATGTCCATGAATTAGAACAGTCATATTATTAAGGATGTCAATATAGCGATTGCCATCGACATCTTCTAAGTAACACCCTTCTCCTTTTGATATATAGAAAGGATATGGATAAAAATAAGCAATATTCCTTGTTCCTCCTCCAGGCAACCATTTTTGAGCCTTATTAAAATGTCTTTTCGATGAAGGTGTTTTTGCTTCATATTTTGCTATTATTTCATTTTTCACTTGTATTAAGTCCTTAGATGCCACTTGAGACCAATTCCCATAAATAAAAATCAACTAAGATTTATGAAATAAGAGTATTAATATTAAACATACTTAAAAAAAGTTCTTGTTTTAACTTTGTAACTCAAACTATTTTGTACATCTTCTTAGTTAAGCAGAGTCCCCATTATACCTAAGGCAATTAAACTTGTTATTGAAGTAATTACTATTAAAGCCCCTTCAACACGATCGAAATGGTTGTCATCAATAATCGTTAGATGGAGAGATAACGAAAGAGCAAATATTCCTGCAAATACTAGTGTCGTATCAAAAGCAACTGGAATTGCAACATTAATTATTGAAGCTAGTAGAAATGGAAAACCAAAGAGTAAAAAGAACGTTTGATTAATTGAGGACACTTGATGAACTAATCCTATTTGTGTGTCTTCTTTATCAGAATCGAATAATGCTCTCATTGTAATGGTAGTTTCAGGTGCAGATGAGACGAACCCGACAATGACACAATAAACCAGAATAGGCACATCAAAAGTTTCAATACTGGTTTCAATTGAATTGGATATGAGATTTCCACCGAGATAAATTCCCACTAAACCAATTAAAAAGGCAATTATAAGTAAATATAAAGGAAATCTTCTAAGAGCTATAAATTGCTCTTTGTCTTCATCTTCATCATCATTTTTCTTAAAGATAGATTCTCTTATTTTTCTGAACGTGCTCTTCTCTTTCATAACATAGTCATTTTTAACTGAATCAAATACGGCTATTTCATCATTTTCATCTTCTGGGAAAAATTCTGTTATAAGTGTTTGTGGACCAACTCTTTCGGTTCGTTTTTGTTTGGTATCACCAATTAAAAACAAAATGAACATCAAATAGAATAACAAAAGAGCTACTCCAATAACGCCTTCAAATAAACGGTCAAATTGAGCTATTTCAATGGCATCATGTGTAAAACCAAAAGACATCATTATAAAAGAAAAGATTGTCATAGCTAGTACTAAGTTTGCTTCTGTTTGAGTTAATTCATTGGGTAATTTGAATGGTTTCTTTTTTGAAACAATAATCATTGTTACTCCAAGAACTAAAATATTAATTAGCACAGTGGTTAAGATGAATGTAATACTGGTTAGCGCCAATCTATTTGCTAACTCAACATTTCCCCCATCAGTGAGTTTTTTTGCTCTCATAAGTAGAATTGATACGACAATAATATCACTTGAATCTGCACCTATTGCAGCAATTATTCCCATAAAATAATCTGACCAATCAAATTTCTTCCCAATACTCTTCACACCAAAAATAATTAGCTCTGAACAACCAAAGATAAATGCTAAACCGCCGGCAAAACCAACCAAAATAACCCATACAGGATAACTTGCTAAAACATTTGAATAACTGATTATTAATAGAATAATGCCAATTATAACAGAGGGAATTGTTAATGGACTTATTTTTTCAAACAATTCACCTAAAGCTTCTTCTGCTTCTAATTGATCTAAGTCAACCTCTTGAAATTCGATATTTGGTTTCGCCTTTTCAGCTTCAAAAACAATTTCTTTCAAATCAGAATTATCTTTTCCATCCTCAATCATAGAATCTGAACCATTTTCTTCGGCAGTATAATTTTTATTCAAGTTCGAGTCAATGCCTCATTAAAACAATTTAACCTATTTTGTATTTATTAGGCTTAGCTCTTAAAGATTATTATATAGAAGAGTAAAAAAATTTCGTTTTATATTTTAGATTATTATCTCAATTCAATAAAAGACAAAAAACTGATATTAATTAAAGCTTTTAGTACTAATCATGGTACCAAATACTAATCTTTCAAAATATGTTCCCTATGAATTACTCTTAGATATTAATTCAAAGAAACTTAGTAAAGCAGGCGATATTGAATTAGATTTCGCTGTAAGAAAATTATTCGATATGAAAGAAGTTATTTACGATCAAAAATGGGTGAACCGACAAGAGAAAAATTTTGATTTATATTATATGTATCGAGATTTAACACGAACACAAGACAAGGAAATCTTCCAAGAAAACAATGTTCGATTTGATGTTACGGTCATACCTCCTCAAACTTTAGGAAGTGAATTTGTTAAAACCGCAGGTCATTTTCATCCCGATGCTAAAGAAGGAGTTGGTTTTCCTGAAGTGTATGAATTAATGTTTGGCGAAGGTATTTACCTTTTACAAAAAGATTCCATTGAAAATAATATCATTGAAATCATGATTGTAAAAGCAAAAGCAGGTGACCAAATATTAATCCCTCCGGGATATGGACACATAACAATAAACCCGTCAAAGACTGAAACGTTAGTTATGAATAATCTAGTAAGCTCTGCATTTAGCTCTATATACGGTTCAATAAAAGAAAAGCAAGGAGCAGCTTATCTCTTATTGAATAATGGCAGTTGGATAAAAAACGATCAATATACTGAAGAAATAAATATTCTGAAGAGAGAACCGGAAAAAATAGTGAACAAGCCCTTTTACTTATCTTTTATAGAAAGCCCAGATAAGTGGATATATCTAAATGAACCTTGGACTAAAAAGAATTGGTAGATGGTAGGGAAGGATTTCTTTGGTGAATGAGTCAAAAGTAGAAAAAGAACTAATACTTGAAGTAAAAGATCTTCGAACTTATTTCTATGGTAGTGATGACGTTGTGTGGAAAATATTAGATGGAATCAATTTCAAATTGCACAGAGGTGAGACTTTAGGTATAATGGGTCCATCCGGAGTTGGCAAATCCGTTCTTGCTCATTCTATTTTAAAACTAATAAAATGGCCCGGAAAAATAGAAGGAGGGGAGATATTCTTCAAAGGCAAGAACCTCTTCAATTTGGAAGAAGAAGATTTTGATGATTTACGTGGCAGAGAGATTTGTTTAGTAATGCAAAATTCCAGTAACAGTTTGGATCCACTAAGAGATATGACTTATGCAACAAGCCAACCATATAAGGTTCATACTGAAGATGAACATGAGAATATTGAAATTAAGACTCTAGTTATAAGTCAATTAGGTAAAGTTTCTCTACCAGAACCTTCTCAAACATCTGATAAATTTACTCATCAGATGAGTGGAGGAGAAAACCAGAGAGTAAAAATCGCTACCGCTTTGATTAATAATCCGACACTATTAATTGCTGATGAACCAGTATCAAATTTGGATGCTACCGTTGCTGGAATGATCATAGAGTTACTTTATGAAATGAAGGTAAAATTCAAACTAACAATGATTCTCATTACGCATAATCTTGGAGTAATTGCCCAACTTTCAGACAAAGTAGCGATGATGTATGCAGGTAAGATTATTGAAATAAGTGATGTTGAAACATTCTATCAGAATCCTAAGCATCCTTTTACTCAAGGATTGCTCTATGCTTCACCTAGTATGGCTCCTCGAGGAAAATTGAAACCTATTCCAGGAGAAGAACCCGATCCTAGAAAATATCCAACTGGTTGTCATTTTCATCCTCGTTGTAAATATGCTATTGTGAAATGTTCAATAGATGAACCAAGCTTAGAGGAATATGACAAAAATCACTTTGTAGCTTGTTGGCGAACAAAAGATATACCAAAATTTGAAGCTGATTTTTGAATTATTACATCAATTTTATAGTAATATAGATACTTATAGTCGCTGATGTAAATGAAAGTATTCAAAAATGCTATAGAAAATTTTCTTTCGAAAGAAAAAATAGGTAGATGTGATTTCCACACACATTCTTTTTTCAGTGATGGTGTACTTCTTCCAATGGAGCTATTACGTCGAGCATTTATTTTTGGACATGAAGCATATGCTATCACGGATCATGTAAGTGCATCAAATTTAGATATTATACCAAAATTAACCAAAGATTGTGAACTTGCAATAAAACATTGGGGAATACTTGCATTACCTGGAGTGGAATTAACTCATGTCCCTGCAAATGCTATTGAAGAAGTGGCAGAACAAGCGAGAGAGATGGGTGCATTTGTAATCGTTGTTCATGGAGAAACAATCTCTGAACCAGTCGAACCAGGAACAAATTTGAATGCAGCAAAATTATCAAATGTTGATATTCTCGCCCATCCAGGATTACTCTCTAAAGAAGAAGCGAGACTATGTAAACAGAACAATGTCTTTGTTGAAATTACTACGAATCCTTCACACTCTATTACAAATGGACATATCGCAAAAGTAGGTCTAAAAGAGAAAGTAAGTTTCATCCAAAATACTGATACACACAAACCAACTAGCATGTTATCCTATTCTCAAGGAGAAGATGTACTTTTAGGAACAGGATTTCATTCAGACATTGTTTCTAAGATACTACAAGATAATGTTCGATCTTTAATTACAAAAATAGAAGATAAAATGTTCTGAAATTTGGAAGAGAAGAAGAATTAGGGACGAGGAATTTAATCCCCGTCCGTTTAACGAGTGGGTGCCTTTGAAAAAAGTGTGACGAAGTTTTCCCCCCGCCTTGATATTATATTTCACTCGTTTCTTGGGAAACTCAAGATTTTTTTTATTGTGGAAGGGTTTTAAAGACATTCCTGCAAAAGGAATGTCCGCGTTTTTAAGATTCCCTTGTTTAATACCGAGGGATGAGGTATTTACAAGTATAACTATGTTGTGAATATTAAAAGGCGTTCTGGAAAATCGCACCCTACTATCTAGTAAAACCTTCCGTATATTTATTAGCATTTGAAAAAAAATAGATGAAAAGAAAGAGAGGTTGGATTTCTAGCTAGAAATCCATAAACTATCTAATTTTGAGACGTTTTCTCAATTTGAGATGCTGTAGGATCTATCTCTTCTTTAGGTGACGTACCCAATAGAGTTAATTTCCAGAGCATTAATAGCAAACTAAACAGAATGAACCCACCAGCGAGAAGTGCCGAGAAAGTCCAAATATCGCCAGTTTTTTCGAAGAATGCTTTTTCAGTTACTTGTTTAATTAATGTACTCCATATTATTGGATAAATTACAAGTGGAAGTATAAGTGAAACTATTGAAGCAGTAATCTTCGTCCTTTGTATGTATCTTAAAGCTAGATAATGTGCTCCAAGAAGGATTATAGCTGCTAAAATAAGGAAGAGTATATTTACAGCAAAACTATTGAATGTTTCTGCACTACCATATTGAGGTAAATTGACAGGAGGAACCATTACATCATCAACTTCTATACCTGTTCCTGGTTTTAGATAAGTATGTCTATGTATGGGAATATCGTGAATTGCCGGATAGACTAGCAGATAGTTAACAATACCACTTACAACTGATACTGCACCAGCTGAACCCAACATTATTCCAAATCTTGCAAATGATTTCTTCTTTGGGTCTAGACCCATTGATGTACCAAAAATAACTTCAGCAATAAATATCAAAGTAATTTCGGTTGGTAATAAAAGAGCTATCATGGAAAACATCGCACCTATTCCAGGCTTAGTAGCATTTCCTAATGGTGGATCGATTACTTCATCAGCATTCGTATCAAGATTGGCGTCTCCTTGTACATTGTTCAAGGTAGGTGAAATGAAATCAAGACCATTATTTGCTACAACATGAGAACATCCGACATTCCAAACAACTAAAAATGCTATTGCTACCACAAAAAAGATCGTTTTAGAGATTGTACTTTTTCGCAACTTACTGTCCTTCCTATCTTTATTGATTATTTACTTTTACTAACTTATTTAGAGTTTACGATAATAATGCTGATTTATACCTTTTTCAAAGATTATAAGGTTATTTAATTAACTAATAATTAAAGTTATTTCAAATTATGGTTCATAGGTCTTTTGTAAGAGTGGAAAATTAATTGTTATCTAAAATGATAACTCTGGTCCTCTTATTCTCAACCAATCTCTTCTTTTTTGAAAGTCTGGACAAAAAACAGCTACTTCTTTCCAAAAGTTCTCTGAATGATTAGGATATTTTAGCATTGCAAATAATTCAGCAATTGCTTCACTAATTGTGCTGTTGCACCCCAAATTGTTCTTTCATTGTAATAGAAATACCACGTTTCAACTTCTTCATCATCGTCTATTAAGACTATTTTCTTCTCCCATTTCGAAGATTTACAAAGTTCGCTTAAAGGTACTTCAATAATTTCATCTACTTCCTCTTCATTTCTGATTATGGTAAACGGATAGTCTAACTTAGCAACAAAAGTAGAAAGAAGAATATTTGAGCTAGTTGTTTTTGTTTGATTCAATTCACCAATAATTTCAAACTTTGATGGTAAAATGCCTATTTCTTCTTCTGCTTCACGGAGAGCACATTGCAATAAGGAATCATCGTCTTCATCTTTTTTTCCTCCAGGAAATGAAATTTGTCCTTTGTGTGTTCTCAATCCTTCTGTTCTTTTAGTAAAAAGCATATACAACCAGTTGTCTTTTTCAAAGATTGGCATAATAACTGCACCTCTTTTAGATCCATCATCAGCTAATTTTAATGGTTTTCTTTCTGAAAGAGAAGTAATTATATCACTGAAAGTAATCATTTCAATTCATCTTTAATGCAGAATAATAAGTTTCTAAACAGTAGTGATATTTATGTGAACTAATTTTTAAACTTTACAACACAAACAATTATTTTCCGCTTTAAAAAGAATAATTAAAACTACATACAAGCATTAATTAGAGAAACAACTTCAGACAATTACCAGCAAAGAGACTAGTTTGAAAAAATATCGGAGATATCGATTTCATAATGCAAAGTAATTCTACCAATTTCTATGATTTACTGCAAGATGGAATAAAAGCTCTTAATGACGAGAAATATGAACAAGCTCAAAAGTTTCTCGAAAAAGCGATTGACCTAGATCCCCTTTCAGTAAGTTGTTTGTACAATTTAGCGGTAGTATACTCAAATTTGGAACAATTTGAACGAGCGATTCAGAGTTACAAAAAGATCGTTGATTTAGAAGAAACGCCTACAAATCTATACAATCTTGCTTGCGAATATTATAATAACGATGCTTTTGAGAAAGCAATTCACTACTATCAGCTAACAATAAATTTGGACCCCGAATACGTTCAAGCATTTGATGGGTTAGGAAGTAGTTACGGATGTATTGAAGAATTCGATAAAGCGATTGAAAGTTATCGTAAAGCAATTGAAATGGAAGGAAACAATGCAGGATATCATAATAATTTAGGATGGGCATATGAACTTGCAGGAGAATATGAAATTGCCATTATGTATTTTAAAAAAGCACTAGAAATTGATATTATGTTTGTAGATGCGTTACATAATCTTGGCTATGCATACTATTTTCTCAGAGAATATGAAAAAGCAGTTGATACTTTAGAAAAAGCAATAGAACTTGGAACGTTAAATACTGATACCTATATTAGTTTAGCATATGCATTTGAAGAATTAAAAGAAAACGAAAAAGCATGTGAAAGCTACCAACAAGCAGTAGAAGTAGACCCGAAAAATAATGAGACAAGATTTCTTTATGCAGAAGCATTACATCAAATTGGAAATTTAGAGAAAGCAATAGAACAATTAGAAATTATAACCAAAGAAGAACCGGAAAATCTTGATGCATGGAGAGAATTGGGTATTTGTTTTGATTCTATTAAGGAATATGAAAAAGCAAGTAGCTGCTTCAAAAAAGTGATAAATATAACAAATGGCTCTAGTAAAAAAACGCAAATACATATCAGAAAGAGCCAGATAAAAAAGAAAAAAAATAAGGATGAAAATCTCACAGAGTGAGACATTCAATTATTTATTGTTTATTTTCTACGAGTAAATCGTCTATAGATAACCATTGAAGCACCAGCTAGACCAAGTAATGAAAGCATTACAGAAATACCTATTCCAGTTGGTCCTGTTGTTGTTGGAGTGCTTGGAAAATCTTCAGGGTTCAATGGATCAGTACCATGTTCTACTTCGTAGAAATCATTGAAACCGTCATTGTCTGTATCGGGATCATTTGGTTTAGTTCCAAGTGCATATTCTTCTTCATTAGTTAAACCATCTTGATCTAAATCTAAAGCAGCATCATTATCATCATTTGGATCTAATCCGTAAAGAACTTCCCAATTATCAGGAAGACCATCCGTATCCGTGTCTGCAAGAAATGGATCTGTGCCCCAGAAGTACTCTTCATAATTAGACAAGCCATCTCCATCACTATCAATTGCTCCATCTGTACTGTTAAGAGGATCTAATCCTTCATCAATTTCCCATTTATCAGGAATAAAGTCATCATCTGTATCCTCTTTAGTAGGATCTGTGAAATGAATATAAACTTCATCACCATCGGTCAAACCATCGTTGTCAGTATCATCATCGAATGGGTCAGTTCCAGCAATGAATTCTTCTGCTGTTGTTAAACCATCGGTATCGTTATCTCCGCCTGAATCAAAAACTAACGGATTAAAGTTATAAAATATTTCCCAACCGTCCCAAGGAATATCATCATCTGTATCATTATCTGTAGGATCTAAACCAACGATATAACCTGTGTTATTAGCTCCAGGGTTGTTTGGAGAATAGTAACCGAGTGTTTCATTGCCATCTATTACATCATCACCGTCTGTATCAGCTTTTGCCGGGTGAGTAATGAAACCATCATTTCCAATAATTACTTCTTCCTCATCAGGAATGAAATCATTATCAGAATCCAAATTGATTGGATCAGATCCATAAACATTAACTTCATCTCCATCTATGATAGTGTCATCGTCAGAATCGATATCTAATAGATTACAGAATGTATCATTATCAAAATCAGATAATGGACTAATACCTCGTTCTAACCAATAAGCAATTTCTGGACCGTCTAGTAATCCATCGGCATCTGTATCATCACTATTTGGGTCTGTACCCCAGATATTCGTTTCACTGTAATCAGCTACAGCATCGAGATCCGAATCCTTACCAATAATTTCGAATGAATCCAGTGAATCAGCCACAAACACCAATGTATTTGATATAGTTAATTCGAGAGCTTCTCCACCATCATCAAAGTAAGCTGTTTTAGTGATATTACTTGCGGTTGTAATATTAATCAAAATGACTCCAGCATCTTTAGCTGCAACAAAAAGATCATTTCCATCTAATTTTAGTTTTGATAAATCATAACCTGTAGTAAGTTCTGTGTCTGCAAGAACTATAGCTAGTAAATTAGAAATATTGTATAATTTCAAACCTGCAGTTCCATCCGCAATTGCTACTAAATCGCCAGAAGCATCTATTCCATTTGCAGCTACTGTTACTTGAGTTGCATCAATTGTTGGACTTGTTGGATCGGAAATATCAATAACTTGGAATCCCGAAGCACCAACTGCAACATAAGCAAATGTTCCGTCGATAGCTATATCGTTTGGTTTTTCTGCAGTATCTAATGTTGTTTCCTCAAAAGCAGTTGAGGGTGTTGAAATATCAACAATGCAAAGATCCTTACCTGTTACAGACATGTAAACGTAATTACCATCTATAACTATATTATCTGCTGCACCTACCGCTACAGTAAGTAATAGTGTTGGATTTTTTAAATCGGTAATATCAATTATCTTCAATCCACCACTCGTTGCACAGTAAACATTATCATCTTTTATATCAACATCAATGTATTGGTTTACTTCATCTTCAAACTTCGAGAGCAGGACTGGGTTCAATGGATTAGTTATATTAATAATATCTATTCCAGTTAAACCTGCAGCCAAAACTGCAGTATTTCCTGACACAACAGTTGCACTAGGTTCTCCTGCGTATGTAATTTCGCTCAACACAATTGGATCAGATTTATCTGTTAAATCTATCACTTTGAAATCGAAATCATTACATAAATAAATGACACTTGTTGCGGATACTATTCCATAAGCTTCCCCAGGAGAATATTGTTCCCTCCAAATATAATTTATATCAGAAATATTTGTAATGTTCAATTGATACAAATGTCCACCTGCTCCTGTAGTCAGATAGGATCTCTTTGCAACATCCCATTCAAAAAACTCTGCATAACCGGAACTGATAGTCATTTGACTTACATAAGTGATATTTGTTGTATCTGAATAATTGTAAACTTTTAGACCATTTGCCCCATCTGCAACATATAGAATATAGGCACTTGAATCAGCTGTCCTGGAATCTGTTGAACCATCTTTTAGAACATCAATAAGAATTGGACTTGTTGGTCTAGAAGTATCTAATACTAAAACACCATCTGCTCCGCACATAAGGAAACAAATATTATTCAAAGGCTCTGCTCTAATTGAGAAAACATTGAGTCCAGAGATACCAAATTTATCTGCTTTTATTTTTGTTAAATTGGATGCTCCACCTTTTATTGAGAAAATTTCTAAACCGTCCGAACCATCAGCCACATATAAGGTGTAAAAACCGATAAATGTTAAGTCTCTTGCTTCACCACCATCGTAAAATCCACCTACTTTTTCTATATTGTTCAAATTACTATAATCTATTACCTCTACACCTGTGCCAACATTTGCAGTATAACATAAATAATTCTCTGCAACACCAGTATTAACAATTGCATTATTTGTTTCACCACCATCCCAGTAGTTTCCTACAACGAGAGGATCAGACTTGTTTGAAACATCTACAATGGACATTCCGCCACTTAATCCTGAAGTAAATAGAAGATCTGTTGTTACTCTTCCTTTTGTTACACGATAAGCATTCCCAAAATCTACATCGATTTGACCAATTTTTGTGAGACCATCAGAAAGTGAATTTATTGAATATGTCGGTGGTAATTCGTCGTAAGCACTTTCTCTGATTTCATCTATTATTGGGAGATTAGCGTCAAATTTCCCTTTAGTACTTTGTAATAAGTAGGTAGAGGATAGAAATATTAAAGCAAGAACTCCTAAAGTAAATATCACATTTATTTTTTTCTTCATAATTTTCACACCGTTTTTTGCTCAATTTCGGTTCGAATTATTTGTTATTACTTTTCACTACTATATTTTAATTTGTTAAGAGTTGATAAATTTTTTTATAATCTAATTCAACTCTTTTTCTTTTTAAGTATTTATTAGATTCAGATAAAAAGAAATTCTTTCAATTACTTAAGACTTTTTTCTAAAATGACCTATTGGGAAAACTACTTTGATATGAGTTTCAATATTTGAGAGGAACGGTGGGCAACTGTTATCACACCCTATGGACAAATACTTTCGTCAAACTCTTAACAAAGAGGTTTTATAGTGAGTAATTGTATAGCTCTTTCTGACAGCAAAAGTCAAAAACCTACTCAAAATACTCCTGCTCCGTACCTCACATAGATTCAAAAAATCATTCTCACAGCTATTCTCTGTTGAAGTGTCAGAGATGAATTGCATCAACAAACTGATTGTAGTGACTGACAGTTTTGGATAAAGTATTTCAATATATATTGGAATAAGGAAATTATAATAAGGAAAGGCATTAAATGACAAATGAAACTCTACAACGAAAAATTATTTTTGAACTATATTATAAGGATTTAATTACTCCCAATGATAATCTAAATCATTCTGTTAAATTGCTTGATGAAATAAAATCGAAAAAAGGGTTTGATTACAAAATTATCAATGAGCTAACCACAGAGCAAGAGGACGATTTGAAAGATGAAATCCGTATTGCTGCCGGAAGATGGAAATATAAAGTAGTAACAAAAGGTGGGGGGGCTTTAGTAATCTCGGGGAAAAAAAAATTAAATTACCAACATGGGCCGATTTTAGTTATTAGAAAAAACAATAAGATAATCGAAGTTTTTCCACGGGGCGATCCAGGTTCCAAAGAAAGTAGATGGACTACAATTGATTTCTTACTCACTTTTCTAAAAGAAAAAATTTCAGTAACTGAAGTATTTCGAGGTCAAATATTTTCAGAAGATGATCTGCGAAATTTGATAAAGAGCACCCCTGGAATTATTGAGAAGGGATTAACGTATTTTGATATTGAAGTTGAAATTGATTCTTCACGAATAGACTTGGTTCTAATTGACAAAAAGAATCGTCATTTATTATTAGAATGCAAATTAAATGCAACAGACAAGACAATTGGGCAAGTAACAAGATACAGCCTTGACCGTTATTCAGAAAAATTTACTCTTCCTAAAGAGAAAATTCGACGGGGAATTGTTACTTTGAGTGTTACGGGGCAAATTGCAGATGCTTGTAAAGAGCAAAACATTGAATTGTATATTGTTCGCCTAAAAAATCTAGGCTTTAAAAATAAGTGATCTTTTTAGTTTATAAAGAATAATTAGACTTGTGCTATATCTTAATACAACAATACTATATATGAATTAATATAGGATATAAAACAAATCTAAACTCATACTGAGATATAAAATTCTTTTCAGGTAAAGGTAATGGACAAATCTGTATATAATTCTTTCAAATCGGCTCTTGAAAAAGTCAAAATTAGTGAATATGACGAAGCATTAGCTATTTGTGACAAGATTATCTCTGAAAATTGTCCCGTTTATAGTATTACTCACACTAATTCATTTAAGATAAGTGAATGGGAATTTTTTGATGACATCTCTTCTTGTGAGAAAAGTATATACAAAGATGTCAAATGTTACAAAGGATATCTAGCACTCAGCATGCTCTATAAAATTGCCGGAAACACAGACCGAAGAAAAATATTTCTTCAAAAAGCACTAGAGAGATCTATTACCGTCAACAGAATTTGGCGAGATTTTGGAGAAACTTCATTTCAATTAGGAAATGTTCGTGAAGCTTTACAAAAATTTCAAGAGGCAATTGCTTTGGATCAATACGATTCTGTTTCTTTTGAGGGAGTTGGTCTTTGTTATTATTATTTGGACGAACCTTTCAAGTCTTTAACACCTTTAAAGAGAGCATTAACATTAAGTCCAAAAAACCATGCTATAATGAATAATCTATCTTTCATTTTATCTGAAATTGGCGATCTAGATGATGCTTTGAACTTAATAAAAGAAGCTCTTGAACTTCATAACAAAAGTAATGTTTATTGGGACACTTATGCTTCAATCTTATTTCTTCAAGAAAAACATGAAGAATCATTAAAAATATTCGAGAAAATTCTTGAAAATGATCCTAAAGATTGGGAAATCTCTTGGGATATCCTAACTAGTATCTATAATACATTAGGGTTGCATGTAAAGGCAAAGATAATAGAAGAGAAATTGCATCTCAAATAACTCTTCTCTGTCTATCTATTCTAGAAAGTCAAAGTTTTATCACATTCATCCATTTTTAATAAAGCAGAATGTAATGAAACTATTTCAACACCAGAAACTAAATCCTCTGGTTTCAATCCAACCATGGTTAGAGAGCTTTTACAGGACATTACATTTCCACCAAAAGAAATCAACCCATCAAGAAGTTCCTCTGTAGTAAAACTCTCACCCTCAGATTCCTCTTTTTCAGGAGCGTTTTCATCAGGTTTTCTTGCTATTGCAACAGATTCTTGTAATAACAAAATGGAAATATCAAACTCCTCCATTAATAGTGTTAGAGCAACTCTTAACCCACCAATAATTTTGTTACGATGAATGGGTTCATCTGGAGAATCAGTAAAAATAATAAAATATTTCGATGGAAAATTTTTCTCTGTCATACTTACACATCTCTGTTTTAATTGTAAACGGAAAGTGGTCTTTTTAAAAAATTCTGTTATTTCAGATATTTAGTTATTCTATTTCCTTAACGCAATTTTGTTATTTAATTGTAAAAACACCCAATTTTAACCAATTCTCTATTATATATAGAGACATTTATTCAAGTAAGATAAATTTTTTCAAAGACGATATTATTGGAAAAAATATAAATTGATATATTATAGTACAAAAGAACAATATATCTGTAACCAAAATCTATATTCAGCAGGAGTTAGAACCATGAAAATAATAAAATCTGCACAGGCGGGTTCATTAGAATCTTGTGATATAATGATTACTGTTGACCCCACCACAAAAGGCTTGGGAATCAAAATCATTCTCGAATCTCCGGCAAAAACACAATTTGGTGCTTTAATTCTTTCAGAGATAAAAGAAGTAGCAAACAAACTCGAAATTAATGATGTTAAAATCACTGCAATCGATAAAGGAGCTCTCGGTTATTGCATTAAAGCTAGAACAGAAACAGCATTAAGAAGAGGAGCAGGAGAGTAAAAGAAGATGTCCAAGAGATCAACAAAAAGAAATGATTCTCCAGTTAATCGCTTAAGAAGAACGAGATTATATATTCCTGGAAATAATCCGGCGATGATCCAAAATGCAGTTGTTTATGGTGCAGATTCACTTATTTTTGATTTAGAAGATTCAATTTCGCTTGATGAAAAAGATTCTGCTAGACATTTAGTTAGAAATGCTCTTCTCACTTTAGACTTTGAAGCTTGTGAGGTAACTGTGAGAGTAAATTCATTAGATACAGAATTTTTCATCAAAGATTTAGAAGCAATTGTTCCAACAAAACCAGATGGATTGCTCTTACCAAAAACACAATCACTTGATGAATTAATTCGAGTAGGTGATTTAATTTCTGAAATCGAGGAGAAGAACGATATTTCCATCGGAACAATAAAATTAATGCCTATAATCGAATCTGCGAAAGGAGTACTGAATGTTGAAAAATTTGCTGAAGCACCTCGAGTTATCGCACTTGGTATGGGTGGAGAAGATTTAGTGGCAGACATTGGAGCGAAACGAACCAAATTTGGTAGAGAATTAGATTATATTTCTTCTAAAATTATTTTAGCTTGTGCAGCCAATAAAATCCAAGCAATTGATACAGTATTTATTGATGTAAATGATACAGAAGGACTTTACGAAGCATCCTTACGAGCAATTGAAATAGGATTCCAAGGAAAGAGTGTAATCCATCCAAGTCAAATTCAACATGTTCATAGAGCCTTTTCTCCGTCTCAAGAAGAAATTGAAAGAGCGAGAAGAATTGTAAAAGCATACAAAGATGCGAAGAAAAAGAGCCTTGGTGTTATCTCAGTAGATGGTCGAATGGTAGACCTTCCAGTAGTTAGACGTTCTGAGAAAATTCTCAAATGGGCAGAAGCAAGTCAACAGAAGATCTAAACATTATGAGGAATTAGAAATGAAATTTGTAACAAATATAATTGGAAGGTCTATTCCAGAGGAATTGTATGGCAAGAAATTAATACCATTTACTGGTAAAGGGAAAGGACCGTATAAAGAGAGAAAATATGCCCCGAAAATCAGAAGAACATCACCTGGAGATTGTAAAGTACTAAAATCTTTACCAGAAGCAATTAAAAAAGGCGGGTTAGCAGATGGAGGTACAATTTCATTTCATCACCACTTTAGAAATGGCGATTTTTTATTAAACATGGTTTGTCATGAAATAGCAAAAATGGGTTTGAAGGATATTAGATTGGTTCCATCGTCAATTCAACCAATAAACAACGAACTCTTACCATATCTCGAGAAAGGAATTATCACTCATATCAATTGTGGAACTTCGGGAAAAATAGCTGATGCAATATCTCGAGGGAAAATGAAGGGGTTATTAACAATAAGATCGCATGGAGGTCGTGCACGGTCAATTGAAAATGGTGACGTGGAAATTGACATTGCTTTTATTGCTTCACCAACAAGTGATGAGTACGGAAATATCAATGGAGTCCATGGTAAAAATGCTTGCGGTTCTTTGGGATACGCGATGCCCGATGCCCAATTTGCAAACTACGTTGTAGCTGTTACCAACACTCTTGTTCCATTCCCGAACAATCCGATAAGCATCAGTCAAGACCATGTAGATAGCGTTGTTTTACTGAAGAAGCCTATTGGAGATCCTGCAGGTATTGTTACAACTTCTTTACGTGTTACTCGTGACCCAAAAAACCTCAAAATTGCTCGAGATAGTATTGAAGTAATAAAAGCGTCAGGATTGCTTAAAGAAGGGTTATCATATCAAAGTGGCGCAGGAGGAACTGCACTTGCAGCTACTCAATATCTGAGTGAATATATGAAAGCAAAAGGAATAAAAGGTTCATTTGGAATGGGTGGAGCAACAGAAGCTCTTGTAAAAATGTTAGAAGATGGACTTTTTGATGCAGTATTAGATGTCCAAAGTTTTGATACATATGCTGTTCAATCATTATTAAATAATCCAAAACATATTGAGATGGGTGCAAGCCAATATGCAAATCCTTTGTCGTCAGGTTGTGCAGTAAATTTGCTTGACACAGTGATCTTAGGTTGTACTGAAATTGATACAAAGTTCAATGTAAACACCTCCACAGAATCAGATGGCAGAATTATGCATGGTATGGGTGGGCATCAAGATACATCAGAAGGAGCAAAATTAACAATTATTGCAGCTCCTTTACTTAGAGGAAGAATTCCAATAGTTGTTGATGATGTAATTTCAGTAAATTCTCCGGGAGAAAACATCGATGCCATTGTTACAGAACGAGGAATTGCAGTGAACCCAAAGTCTCAATTTTTCGAATTACTAACGAAAAACAAGAATCTCAATATCAAAAACATTGAAGATTTGAAGAAAGAAGCAGAAAAACTCGTTGGTGGAAAACCACTGAAACCAAAAGTGACTGATCGTATTGTTGCAATAATTGAATACCGAGATGGTTCTGTTTTAGATGTCATTTATCAAATTGAAAATTATACTAATAAATAATTATTGAGAAACTTTTTTCTCAATAAAGCAATTTTTTATTTTCACGGTGAAATCCTGGTTAAAAAATTTAAGCATATAAAGACATGTTTATATTAGATTACAGTTATCTTTACCTTATATAAATAACGGGGAAATTTTTACTAATGCCATTTATGACAAATAAAAAGAAACAATTATTGAAAGTGCTAATACTAGCAACTGCTCTCATACCAATTTATGTCATCTTTATGGCAATCTTTCAAGAAGGTCTTGCTGGACTTTCGATATTTACATCGATTTATTCAACGATGATGATCGGCATTTGGACTTTGTATTATTTTGATGCTTTTGACAAAAATCCAACAATCAACAATACAAATGGCAAATTAGCTTTAAATAATGAAGAAACTTTGAAACCAAATTAAGTTTCAAGCATTTTCAAAATTTTTTTCTCATTCTAAATCAGCTATTTTTGTACCTTTTCTTTGTTTTTTTATTGACTGTATCAAAACATTAAATATGTTCAATTGGAATTAAAGATTAAAAGTAAAATGAATCGATTTATTGAGGTTGATTATTATCACAATAACAGAAAGAAAAGCTTCAAAACGAGAAATAGCACTAACAAAACAGCAAAAAGAAATTAGAGACATCCCAAATTCACATGTTAAATGGTTAATTCAACGCATATTCAAACAAAAATTCAGTGCTATTTTTGTCATTGTTGCATCTATTCTGTCCATTTGTCTTAACATGACTCGCCCAATAATTATGGGACTTCTCTTTGACAAGTTAGAGTATTGGTATGAATATCATGCAGAATTTGGTATTGAACCTCCACTATCATTATACCTTTCCAAAATATGGTTGAATGGAGACATAGCCGTTTATATGTTATTAGTTTTGATTCTAGGATTAATCGCTTTTATAATTAATATTTCTCTTGGAATACTAAATGAGCGAGTTGCCCAAAGAACTGAAAGAGATATTCGCAATGATTTTTATGCCTCAGTGCAAAGCAAATCAATGGCATTTCATGATACTGCTAAAGTTGGAGAGCTTATGTCTCAAGCAACTTTTGATGTAAGAATGATTAATGTAACAATTTCTCCTGGTTTACGTATGATCACACAAGCAGTCTTAACTGCAAGTATTGCAATAAGTTTAACTTTTTATTACAGTTGGAAAATAGGTTTAATTCTAATTGGTATGTTACCATTCTATATTTGGACTGTAAGGAATTACTCAATCAATATTAAACCATTAACTGAAAAGGTTCAAACCCAATTTGGTATTAGTAATGCATTATTACAAGAAAACGTTTCAGGTATAAGAGTTGTCAGAGCATTTACTGCAGAGAGACATGAATATAAACGATTTTCAAAAGAAATCGACACTCTCAGAGATGATATTATCAATAGAGGTAAACGACAAGCATTCTATCTTGCTCCTCTCGTTCTCTCAATAACTATTGCCATTTCTCTAGGTTTAAGTGTATTTTTTATTCGCCAAGGGCAAATGACCGTTGGAAATGCAATAGCAATCAATGGGTCTCTTATTCAATTATATGATCCCACATTTATGCTTTCTTGGGTAGTTTATTTAACAAATATGGGCATTGCAGGTGCTAAGAGAATATTAGGAACAATGAAAGAAGAAAGAATAATACTTGAAAATCCTGATGCGAAAGAATTAGAGAATGTAAAAGGTAAAATTGAATATCGCAATGTAAACTTTTGTTATCACACCCATCGAAAGAAAATTGATAGTACTGAAAATAAAGAAAACACGAAAAAAGTTAGAAATACTTTGCAAGAAGTCACTTTCTCTGCAAAACCAGGAGATATAATAGCAATCTTAGGACCTACAGGATGTGGAAAATCAACCATCACTAAATTGTTAGCAAGAATGTACGATCCAGATTCAGGTGAAATATTAATTGATGGACACAACATAAAAGATGTTACAATAGAATCTTTAAGAAAAAATATTGGCGTTATTGAGCAAGATGTATTTCTTTTTTCGACTACTCTAAAAGAGAATATTGCCTATGGTCTTAATAGAGATGTCTCAGATGAAGAAGTAATAGAATTTGCCAAAGCTGCTCAAGCACATGAATTCATTCTCTCATTTGATGAAGGCTATGATACTATTGTTGGAGAAAGAGGAGTTACACTCTCAGGCGGACAAAAACAAAGGATTGCTATTGCACGAGCCTTTTTAGCTGATCCTAAAATACTTATTCTCGATGATTCTGCGTCAGCTATTGATGCTGAAACTGAAGAGAAAATTCAGAAAGCAATGAACAATCTTCTGCAAAATCGCACTGTGTTCATAATCACCCACCGTCTTTCTACAATTAAACGTGCAAACAAGATTATTGTTATGAGAAAAGGAAAAATCGTTTCTCAAGGAAATCACGACCAACTCTTAAAAATGAGTGAAGATTACCGAAGAGTATTTGGTCGGCACATAAATTTGCCGCCAATTGAGACAATTTCTACAGAAGAATTAGTTACGGGAGGAACAAAATAATGTCTTGGTTCGGTGTCGGAAGAAGCGAAGAAGAAGATGAAACAAAGTTCACAGACAGAGAGCTGACTGTGAAAATGTTCAAATATATTTCCCCATACAAGAAAGCAATTATTGTTACAACATTGATTATCGTGATCAATACATTTCTAACTCTTTTACCTCCAATAATCATCAGTTCATTGCTTGATCGAGCAATTATGGAAGGAGTTAACCACGATACCTGGATAATAATTGGTTTAGTCGGGGCAAATATTGGTATTAATATTCTAACTTGGTTGTTAGGAGATTATCTCAGAGTTGTTATTACAATAAAAACAGTTAGTAAATCAACAAGAAATTTACGTATGGATATGTTTCAAAAACTACAAAATCATGATTTTAGATTCTTTGATACTCATATTACAGGTAAAATCATGTCTCGAGTAATGAATGACACAGATACACTTCGAGATACGCTATCATTTATTACACAGCTAATTGGAAATGTTCTCTTAATACTTGCATCCGCAGGAGTACTATTTTATCTTAATTGGAAGCTTGCTTTGGTCTCATTAGCAATGACTCCTGTAGTATTCTTGGTAATGTATATTTATCGTAAAATAGTAAGAAGAACAATGCTCAACTGGAGAAAAACCGTTGCAGCAGTAAACGCTGCCATGGGTGAAAGTATTTCTGGAATCTCAGTCAGTAAATCATTCTCCCGGGAGAAGAAGAATCTCATAGATTTCAAGAAGATTAACAATGATAATTACAAAGCATCCTTTAATCGTGCACTCACCTTTGCAACAATGTGGCCAATAATTGGATTTTTACAAGTAATAATTCTTGTAGCACTTTTAACATATGGTGGGCACCTATCAATTATGGGATTAGAATTAACCTCAGGGCAACTTTATGCTTTCACGCTTTACCTTTGGCGATTTTTCTTCCCATTAACTCAAGTAGCAAACTTTTATTCTCAATTTCAAGCAGGATTAGCAGCTATGGGTAGGATATTTGGTTTAATGGAAGTTGAGTCAGAAGTAAAGCAAGTTGAAGAACCGATAATCATACCAGAATTTAAAGGAGAAATTGAGTTCAAAAATATGGATTTCTGGTACAATGAAAAAGAACCAATATTCAAGAATTTCTCCCTAAAAATAAAGGCTGGGGAAAAAATTGCTATTGTTGGTCAAACAGGAGCAGGGAAAACGACTCTTGCATCCCTTATCGCAAGGTTTTATGAGATTAAAGGAGGACAGATACTAATTGACGGAGTAGATATGCGCGAGTTGCACATTCAATGGTATCGTCAACAAGTTTCTCTTGTACTCCAAGATAGCTTTTTGTTTGCAGGGTCAATAAAAGAAAATATCAAGTTTGGTAGAATCTGGGATAGCCCCACTGAAAAAGAAATCTTTGCTGCAGCAGAAGCAGTGCAAGCAACTGAATTTATTGAGGACTTCCCTGAAGGGTTCGAAACAGACGTGCTTGAACGTGGAAAAAGATTGTCTACTGGACAAAGACAATTGGTTACCTTTGCTCGAGCTTTACTTGCCGATTCAAAGATTTTGATATTAGACGAAGCAACAGCTAGTGTTGATGCTTACACTGAAGCAATGATCCAAGATGCTCTTGATACCATAATGGAGAATCGAACTTCAATTGTTATCGCCCATCGATTATCAACAATAAAAAATGTAGACAAAATCATAATGATAGAAAAAGGTGAAATTGTTGAAATAGGTAATCATAATCAGCTCCTCAAAAAGAAAGGAAAATATGCCGAGCTCTTTGAAACCTACTTCAAACATCAATCACTTTAATTTCTCTTTTTTTCCTGTTTAACTATGTTAAATCCAAAACATAATGAAAAAACCGATTACTTCAACACCAATGCAAGCAGTGACAATATTGAAAACTAGTAAATCGGTTTTCCAGTTTTTCTTCCACAGTAATATAAAAGCAACTAAACCAATTAGCATTGATAAAACGATTGTTATCAAAAATGCCCAGATATTGAGATCATATAACAAGAAAACTATGAATAATATTCCTTCGATCAACAATATACCTATCCAGTAAAATATTGTTGAAAGCTTCTTACCTAGAAAGACGGCAAAGTTTCTCTTTCCATGTTCAATATCATACTCTAAATCAGGCAATTCGTTTGCAATATGTGCTGGAAAACTTACAAAGACTATTATTGGCAGAATCCACAAATATTTCAAATCGAATCCTCCAAAAGTAATCCAAATATAAGTTGGAATTAAAGGAAACCCAAGCATAAAGGGAATAATACTTATCGGTTGATGTTTTGCATAGACATTATAAAAAATACCAACTAGATTTGCTCCTTGAACATAGAGAACACCCCAAAAATTTGTTATCGACCAGAATCCCACTCCAATAGAAAATCCAGTAAACAATATAAAACATACTATCCCAAACCAAAATGCAAAAGTTGCACTTACCCATTCATCACTAATAGCTTTACTTTTTTTATATAGTGAATCAATTTCTCTGTCAAGATAATCATTCTGTATCCCACAAAATGCTTGTTGGAAGAATATAGTGAGTATTAAAAAAATCAAAGGAGTAATTGGAATTATTCCATTTGAGATATTTTGAAATAGTTCATCAAAAGTTCCATTGCCTTTCAATGTCAATATAGCTACACATGCTCCAATTGTGGTCCCGGTTATAACGGGGAGAAAATGCATTAATCTGAATGCACCAATAAAACCTTTTACAAATCTGAATCGATTATTTTGATAGGTAGTAATATCTGACATACTAGTCACAAATTAGTTATTAAAATAACAGTATATTAATTTTTACTGTTAAAAATTAAACAGCAAAGTACATTACATACTTATAGCTTCATTTTTCTAATAATTATTGCGATAACAATTGTCACAACCAATATTGTGACCATAAATATCCAAAATGGAGCTGTTGTAAAGATCAACCCGGGATCTTGAGCAAATTCCTTAAAATTCACTCCACCAATTGATGCAATTAGATTTGGAATTGATATCACTGCTGTAAGTACAGCAATTAATCTCATAGTATCATTCATTCGATTTGATGCAGATGAAAGATAAATTTCAACAATGCTACTCACACGATCTCGATAAGAAGAACTAAGATCATTCGCTTCCAAAATGTGGTCATAAACATCTGCGAAATATGTTTTTGCGGTCATACTGATTAATGGAGTATCATCAACAGCCAATTCCCTTAAGACTATTCTTTGAGGTCTTATTGCTTTTAAAATAATTAATATATTTGTTCGTAAGTCAAAAGTAGTATCTAGAACTTCTGTTTCAGGTTTATGAACAACAATTTCTTCAATATCTTCGATTAAATCTTCTATTTCCTCAAGTAAATCTAAATAGCTATCAATAAAAGTATCAATAACAACATAAGCTAAAAATGCCGCATGACGACCGATTATTCGAGTGTTTTTCAGCAAGATTTTATTATGAACAGATTTAAGGCTCATACCACCTCTTCGTTCTCGAATAGTAATTACAAAATTTTTCCCCAAATAAATAGCTATTTGATATTGATCTAATTCATTTTCTTCTTCTGGAAGTTTCCGAACACCAGCTAATATAATAAACAAATAATTGGGATATTCTTCCATTTTAGGGCGCTGATTAGCTTCTAAGCAATCCTCTATTGTTAATGAATGAAATTTGAATATTTTTTGAAGTGTGTTTAATTCATCTACTGATGGCTCAATGACATCAATCCAAATTACACCTAGATTCTCTTGAACAGCTTTTTCCATATCTAATTCGTGTAGAATTGAATCATTTTCGGAATAAGATAATATTCTTTTTATCATTTTTGCACTTCATTATTATTCAGTAATAAACTTGTATTTCAAGGTTAATCTTTTTGTTGTATTATTTCAAAGAGATTTTCATCAGGATCTTTTAACAAGAATGAAATAAACTGTTCTTGGACATAAATTTCAGTGTCTTGAGAAATTAATTCATTATCTTTACAATGTTGAAGAAAGCTAGCGATATCATCTACTTCTATTGCAAATACACCACCTTTTCTTATTGGAGCTCCATCATTGAGAGGTTCTGGATAAAGATAATAAGCGGTATTTGGTCCTCCATCTCGATAGCTGAAAATCAACAGCTTTTCATTTTCAACTAATGGAGATAGACCTAATTTAGTCATAAAAGATTTGGTTTGAGCTAAATCAGTTGAATGTAACCAAGTAGAAATGATTTTTGCTAATTTCATTGACTTTTCCTCAAATTTTCTATCTACCTTACTCAAGACTTTTTTTACTTAAAAATAATTACCTTAAAGTTATTTTTTTTGTTAATAATTCTATATATTGATGTTAAAATCATGAGTGTTAATTGAAAAGATTAGTATAATCAAATTTTGATAAAAGCTCCGGAATATTATAAAAGAGAAGAAATAATAATCACTTCGTAAAACATCAAAAATAAAGGCTATGACATTTGCATACCATTAATTTTGAAGAAAAAGTTCAAATCAAAAGCTACTCTTTATTAAGATGACAACATAATCTTTTAAGGTAATCTTATCAATATTACTAAGTGTTAAATACCAATATTACTATAATAATTCAATATCTATGATTTACAAAACTGGACGTGAATAACAAACGACAGAAATACAATCAAATACGATAAAGAACAAAGATATTTCTGAAAATGTAGATCAAATATCTGCTGGTGGAGTTGTTTATCGTCAATGCGATGATAACAAAGTCAGAGTTGCTTTAATCAGAGATCAAAATACTCACAACTGGATTCTCCCAAAAGGTCGGATAGAGGACGGTGAAACTCTAGAAGATACATCAATTAGAGAAGTAAAGGAAGAAACAGGGCTCCAGGGTATTAAACTCGTTGAAAAAATTGGTAAAACAAACTATTGGTTTAGAACAAAAAGCAAAGATAAATTCACCAAAGAAGTTCATTTCTTCTTGTACGAAGATGAGACCTGCGAAGGTAAAATTCAGGTAGAAGCGGATCATTTTGACAAAGGTCAATGGTTTACCAAAGATGAAGCAATTAAGAAAATAGGTTTCATTGCTCAACGGAAGATTCTTCATAAAGCCTTTAAATTAATTGAAGATGGAACATAATAATCCCTCTTTCTCCCCTTTTTACTTGTTTTATTCCAGTTATTGATTTCTTCAACAAAATAAAAGCCTAACTTCAATAAATATAAAAAAGGTTTTTTCATTCTATTTTGCAAATAAAAACACAGTTTAAGTCAAAAAAAGCAAAATAATGTGAAAAACTATTTATAAAGCAAGCTTCAAATAACAATTAGCTTCGGTGAAAAAACCCGAGGTAAAAAATTTGAGGATAAAATATCATGGATGAAACCTGTTCAAAATGTGGACTTCCGAAAGAACTGTGCATGTGTCAAGCAATAGCAAAAGAAGAACAAAGAATTAAAGTTCGAATTGAAACTCGAAAATGGGGAAGAGAAGTAACGATGATAAAAGGACTCAACCCGAAAGAGGTTGACGTTCAAGCGTTAACTACTAAGCTTAAAAATAAGTGTGCTTGTGGTGGCACTTCTAAAGAAGGAGTCATTGAGCTTCAAGGTGACCACAGACATCGAATTAAGAAACTGTTAACTGCTGAAGGATATGATGAATCAAATATCGATATTTAGTTATCAATATTCAAATGATATTTCACAGAAAATTTAGCAAAAGCTTTGAGTATCAATACAAAAGATTCTTTGTCGGAAGCCATAATTTGGTTGGAATTCTTCCGACCTATTATCTTATTTTTCAAAATTGTCAATCTATTTTCATATAGCTATCTCCAGGAAGAATGGTTATTAATTCATCTAGGGCAGTTGCTTTTATTTTAGTCTTTGAAGCAAAATCAATATTTTTTATGAATTTTGCAACTATTTGTTTTGACATTTTACTTTTGATTGTTCCACCTGGTACGACCTTAATGATTTTAAGCTTGTCTATGTCCTTCCTAGAAACCAATGCAGAAAATGGTCCACTTAAAACAAAAGCATTTTTTTCTTGAATCATAGGATAAACAGCTAATTCCAATGGAACATTTTTCAGAATATTTTTTGAGCCTTTAATTATAAAAGACCCTTTTGCTAGATATTCACCCGATGGCGCAGAAAACGTTACTTGATCGGGTGTAACCCAAAATGTATCCTCAGCACTAACTCCATCTTTCCATGCTCTTGAATAGCAAACTGAGAACACTGCAGCTTCATCTATAGTAGATTGTGGGATTGTTTTACCTTCGCCTTTAATTATAACAACAGCAGCACCATGGATTTCTGCATGGAGAAAAAGATCATCTTGGTCTAAATATCTCTTCACGAGATCAAGATTAGTTCTTTGATCCTTTCCAGCAATCACCAAATGACCATCAGATGATTTAAACCAGTGGTACTTTTCAAACCATTCTTTCTTTCGTTTCTCGATCATTACTTTCTCTCTTTGAACTAATTCTTCATATCCTTCTTCGAGTTTCTTAATTCTTTCAGTTAATTCATCTATTTTCTTTTGTGCACCCGGAATTTTGCTTTCAGATTTTTTCGCTTGCTTGTACATTGCACTAGCGTTCTCTGAACCTGTTTTAAGAAAATCTAAAACAACCTCAACGCCATCTAATTTTACAATTACCGTTTTCTGTTTTTCTTGCACTTTTTTAAGGAGCCTTGCACCTTTCATTTCTTTTTTCTTGGCTTCATCCAATTTTTCTTTTATTTCTTTCCAGGGAATATTCTTATGACGAGCAGTTGTAATAGTTGATAAGAGTTCATCAATTTCACCAAGATAAAGGTACATTAACGCACCCTTTGCTTTCTCTTTCTCAGCAATTTTATTCATTGACTTTAGATGCTCTTCTTGTTTACGTTTTACTTGTACTATCTGAGCAACCCTTCTCTTTTCTGCCGTTAGCTCTACGTTAGAATCTTTATTGGACTCCATTGTGCTGAAATGTTCATCCAATGCATCACTAAAAATGTCTTGTTCAATTACCGTATCGTCTTTATATTTTAGCATTGGAAATGGAGTGATGTCAACCAATTCATTTGTTTCAGACTTTCGATAAGTTGTGGGATTAAATTCTCCTTTTGAAAGGGTTTTTCGCATTTTCTTTATTTGTTTAGTAATGCTCTCTAATTGCTCATCAGTCATTTCTGATGATTTAATTTTAGGATCAACTTTCCCACGTAAAATCAACTCGAGAGAATAGTCCTTATTGATATTCACTGTTCTAGAAAGAGCACTAACTATATCAGTATCTTTCTTATCCTTTAGCTCAGTTTTAACCCAATCTAAATCAGCTTCAAGTAAGTTCCTTCCAGAGGAAGGTGGAAATGCAAAATTAACCCCAGGGTGAATATCTCTATCTCTCATTTTCTTATAATGCTTAGCAACCAAGATACGATTCTCAGGACTGAGTAAAATCAAATTACCTTTCCCAAAAAGTTCGATAATAAGTGTATAAACACGTTCATGTGCTTCAAATTCTAAAACACAGATACGATCAAAATCGTACTGAGCTACGCTTTTGAGCCATTTACCTTTAATATGGATTCTAAAAACTTTGCAGAGACCTGATGGTTCGGGTGGGAAATTACGTTTAAATTTGGTGATATGTATTCTTTTTCCAGGTTCAACAACCAGTACTAGTGTCCCTTCTTTTTTCGTTCTAAATCTAAAAAAGAATATATCGTTAAGTTCAAATATGTTTTTAAGTTCACTACCACCTATTCGGTGTGTAAGTTCAGCTATTACAGCATGTATATCGAAATTGGTCATATATGCTTTCATCGAGGTCACCAACTATGGATAAAAAATCAAAGAAAGAAAAAGGTTCCTCAAAATCTAATAAGGAAATGCCATTAGACGAAGAAGTAGATTTGAGTGAATATGAGGAAACCAAACCAACAGATAAAGTAAATTACGACGAATACGAGATTCCAGAAGATTTTGTTCCACCTGAAGATGAGATTGAAGAAAATCTAAATTGGTTCCAACGAAGAAGAAAAGCTCTCGGTGAGATGGATAATTACCAAAGGCTTTACTGGATTAAAATTCTGAGTGGTATTATTACGGGCATGATTTTAGGTATTGCAGGTGCTCAAACAGCTTGGTGGATTATCTTGTTGGTCGGACAATACGCGATTATTACAGGTGGAGGCTACTTATTATTCAAATTAGAATGGAATGCAAAAGAAGTTCTGCTAAGTGGATTTTTCCCATATCTTGCATTATTTGTACTTTTTTGGACGTTAATGTTTACTTCATTTTATACTCCAACAATGAGTGATTGGATGCAATTATTATATGTTACAACAACTGTTAATGAAACTTCTACAACTTACGTTTCAACATTCATTGAGTCTACAACTGCAGCAGGATTTCCAATACTTGAGATTGCTTTTATCACAGCCATGTGTTTAGGATTATTACAGCATCTCCTGCGACGAAGAAGAGAATTAAATTGAATATGTGTTTGAAGCAAATTAAATGCTTCATACAATTTTTCTGTTTTTTTAACTAAGAAAAATTACTTTTTGGATACTTTTGGTAAAGAAATTTCAAGGGTGTTATTTGAAGTACTTCCATCCGGTATAGAAACAAATCCATCATATGAACGTAGAATTTCATTTACAACAAAAGGACCTAAACCTTGGAATGATTTTTCAGTTGTTGAACCTTTCATTTCTGAAGAACGAATAACATCCTTTTGATCATAAACCAATTTTGCTTGAAATGAATTAAAAGTCATTTTCCAATATTCCTTTCCATCTAATTCGATTTCATCAAAAGCTATTTTCATTTTGATTTTAGGACTAGGACTATTAAATAATGCTAATAATAGGATTTCTGAAATGAGGTGCGCGAGATTATTGTCAGCGTAAACATATTTGGGCTGGGTTAAATCAATCAAACATTCAAAATTTTTGTTTCTATAATCTTCTTTTAGGCGATTGAGCACAGAATTAATCGTTTCATTCAAATCTTTACTTTCAAGTTGTTGGCCGTTTTTTATTATTTGGCATTTCCGGATATTACGAGTTAATCGAGCATTTCTTCTTATTGATTCTTGGAATAATTGCAGAACTTTTGTCTGCTCTGAACTAGGATTAAGTTTTTGAATTTGAACCATTGTTAACAGTAAAGATTGATTCAATTCATCAACATTGTTAATGAGTAGGTCATTGAGGAAGCGAATCTCATTGTTAGCAATTTCAATATCCTTGAGGAATTTTCTATTTTGCGATTTAAGAGAAATTTTGTGGATAACTTCATCAAGAGTACTCAGAAGTTTATTTGAACTAACAGGTTTTTCAAGATAACCTGCAACTTCAAATTGCATTGACTTTATTGCTGAATCAATTGTCCCAAAACCAGTTATAATGATAAATTCTATGTCAGGGTTTATTGTTCTAAATTGCGAAACTAAATCCATACCGTAAATATCAGGTAGATTTAGATCAATCATAGCAATATTGAAAGCCTCATCAGCAATGATTTGCTTTGCTTCTTCTCCAGTACCCACACCAAAAACATTGGTAAAATTGTTTCTTTTAAGAACCTCCTCAAAAACATCACGAATATCAGCATCATCATCAATAATCAATATTTTAACTTCGGACCTTATGAAACCATTCGAGCTCATTTATGAACATCCTTGAATCTAGATATGTGAGTATAATAGCTTTGCTAGATATTATCAATTTCCTCTTTCATTTCGGAGAAGAAACTAATATCTTTTAACGCTATCTATTATTGGTTTTTAAAACTTAGTTTTATAGCAATTCTATAAACTTTCATTGTATCAATCAATAAAGTAAGTAACAAAATAATAAAAATAACAAATAGAAGAAAAAGATAAACTACTCATTAGAAAGTAAAAAAATTGACTTTTACTTTAGAATTTAAATGTCATTCAGTAAAGTTATTAAATGAAAAGTTCGATAGCTAAATCATCAATAAGCGATTTAATCGCTCATTTGAGGATGAATAAAAAATGAAAAAATTAATGAAAATTACATTAGGAATAGTAATTGCCAGTTTATTTATTGGAATGACCTTTGCTAAAGCAGATTTTTCTGTTACAACAGGTTTAGTAAATACTTACACAGTAAATGATTCTGAATGGAATATTGTCTTTGATACAAATTCTAGTTCTGGAACAGGTTTTCAATTTGAAGACACACTTTTTGCAGAAGGAACTCAATTTACAGTCACTGTTGATGCACAAACTAATACTACTGTAGATTATACAGTAAATGTTGGAGCTAAATCAGATACAAGTTCATATTCTGCCTTAGGCTTCGCTTTAGGTACAATATTGTTGTTAATCTTTCCAATATTAGTTTCAGCTGTAGTTCCAGATGGATCTTTTAATCAGACTGAAGCAGATATGGGATTAGGTTTAATGACATCAACATTTGTTGAACCTACCCTCGCAAATGAATTATTCTATCAATTTACTAATGAGACATTTGAAACAAGTATGTCAACCGGCATGTTAGGTACTGGATGGACTATTGATGAAATGGGTGGTACATTCGATAATGCTACGGATATAGCACTTTTCACATGGGTCTTTAATGGTAAATATGTAAATGCGACAACAAACACAGACGTTTCAGGCAAATATACCTACACCACAGCCTATGATCAAACAACAGGAGTAGTAATGGGAACCAGACTGGATTTCGATTACTCAGGGACAGTAGAAGGCTTAACATTTAAAATGGATTTCCTACAAGAAATTGAAATACTCGGTTATAATCTACCTGGTGGAGCTGGATTCATCAGTTTAGAGTGGTTCATTGTTCTTCCTGCTTTAACCTTTGTTGGATTACTCGGTGCAGTAATTAAAAAAAGAAAACAATAAAACAGTAAATAATGCGTGAAAAAAATTCACGCTTATTTTAATTTTTTTGAATTTTTAAGAGATTAGCAAATTTTGAAATTATTCAAATTATCAATTTTATTATTTTCTCATGTTTATTTTTCGTTTTTGTTATAATTACTATCCTCCAAGAATAAATAATCCAAGCTAAATTAAATAAATTAACAGTAATTTATTCGAAAATTCTAACTAGTTAATCAGAATTCAATGTAAAAAAATACTTTTGAGTACCACAAAGTGACTTGTTTTGCTGTAGAAATATTTAATAAAAAAATAACCATTTATTAATTATCAAGCTAAATGATATTTTGGGGAGCAAACAATTTGAAAAAATTATTTAATATTTCATTAACAATATTATTTGTCAGTCTTTTTCTTGGAATGTCCTTTGTTAAAGGAGATTATGCAGTATTAGTAGGTACAGTAAATACTTATGATGTAAATGATTCTGCATGGGACTTTGTAAGTGGACCAAATTCTAGTTCTGGAACAGGTTTTCAATTTGAAGGTCAAAAGTTTGCAGTTGGAACTCAGGTATCAGTAACTGTTGATGCAGCAGCTGTAGACCAAATTGATTATACTGTCGATGTTGGGATAAAATCTGATACCAGCACAACTTCCTCATTTGTTTTTCTAGAACTTGGACTTATGTTATTCTATCCAATATTACTTTCCAGTGTACTTCCAGATACTTGGAATCAAACTGAAATTGATTTAGGAACAAATTTGATGGAAATATTCTTTGTTGATCCCACACAAGCAAATGATTTCTTCTATGATTTTACAAATACAACATTTGTTTCAAGCGAAATCTCAGACCTTGAATGGACTTTTACTGAAATAGGGGGGACATTTGAAATTGATAATAACATAGCAGTTTTCGATTGGACTCTCAATGCTCAAAATAAGAATGCAACTGCAAATACAAACTTCTCAGGCACATACTCATTCATTTTTGCTTATGATGAAACTACAGGAGAAGTTATGGGACACAAAATAGATCTTGATTACTCAGGAACAACAAAAGGTTCATTATTAGACTTAGATTTTCTTCAAGAAATCGAAATGTTCGATTATGATTTACCTTATGAAATAATTTCACCAGAACCAAATACAACTGAAACATTTTCAAGTGTAATAGTAGGTTTCGAATGGTTAATTACTATTCCTGCTTTGGCTTTAATGGGATCACTTAGTGCAATACTCAAAAGAGAAAGTATTAAAATGTTAGATCTGTGTGAAAAAGATTCACACAAATTCTAATTTTTTTATTAGAAAAATGAGAATAGCTCATTCCAAATTCATTCATATTGAGTTTTTTTTTCAAAAGATTATCGAGTTTAACTTTAAAGATATAAAGATAAAAAATAATGATGTATCACTTATGTCAGATAAGAATGAGTATCACTTTATATGGTATGAAGGAAATGATAAAGAGAATATCTTTGGTATGAAAATTCTCGATATACGATCTTTTACACAAAATATGGTTACAACAACCAAGGACTCTAAAATCGCAGAAAACTTTGCTATCTTAGCAAAATCTAATGGTGAACAATATAAAGATAAGCTTCCAGAAAATCATACTACTATCAATTGTAATCTAAAATACTCTTGTAGAGGAATTGATACGGGTTCAATTTTTATTGCACCAGAAATGGAAACCAAATGGCATATATTCTATCATGATGATTTTTTCTTCTTTGTTCGAAGTTGGACTGGAGAGCTTGTTCACAGAGCTCACATCTCTTTTGAAAGCAATTCATTGATTATCCTGTCGATTGACTCCACTACAAATGAATTGAGATTTACTGACAGCGAACTGATAATTCGTGAAGTAGATTTCTTACTAAAATCTCATCTTTTTAGAATACTTACTCCTCATCCTGTTTCAAATGAAATGATTAAGGAAGATCCTCTTCGTATCGCAATTTCTTCTTTTAGTTTGTATGGCAAAAAAGCTTGCTATGCGAGTGCGGAAGATACAACTATTTTTACTTTTAAGAAATATATAGATATTGTACGGAGAACTCAAAATAAAAAGGAATTTCAATAAAGTTTTGAACACCTAACCAAAAGAAACAATTTCTTTAAAAATAAGAGATTCTATTACTAAATAGTATTAAATTCAGCAATAAAATTATCAATAAAAGTTAGAAAGTTTATATAATAAACAAAGAAACAGCTTTGAGTGAGGGCTATGAAGAAAAATAAAATCTATTGTTCCATTATTCTATTTGTGTTTTTAACAACAGGGATTATTCCATTTATCTCGATAGAAAGTATAAATAAAACGAATGTGCATGATACAATAATATCAAGTAAATTTGTATTAGACCAAAATAACGATAAAATCGATGATGAATTATCATCAAAATTAACGAATACTAATTATCAAACGGTAGATTTTGTATTGAAATATTACAAGACTATAAATTCCATTGAAAAGCAAAAACTAACTAAAATGGGAGCACAAATTCTTGGTAACTCATGGGATTTGGGTAGAAGAATACATATTTCTGCCAACAGAAAGATACTAAACGATTTAGCAAAAAGACCGGAAATATCGATTATTACAACTTCTGAACAAAGATTGATAATGATTGCTATAGATGGAAATGATTTCAGCGATTTACATTATTTGAAAAAATATCCTAATGTAGAAATTTTTTGGAATGTAGGATGCGCACTCATCCCTTACTACTCGGGTGTTGAAAACGATATTGCTAATCTCGGTTCATTCAATATGATTGTTGATGCAACGGATATTTACCTTCAAACTACTTCTCTACCCGACTCTTCAGATGATTTTTCAATATCTACTTTAACTAATGCAAATACGATTAATGCCTCAGATCTTTGGTCATTAGGTTATGATGGTTCAGGGATAAAAATTGGCAATATTGATACAGGTATAAATGCTGCCCATGTTGATTTCACTGGAAGAATTATTGCTGCTCAAAGTTTTATTTTGACGATTTACGGTTATACCGCTAATGATACTACAACAGCTGACCCTGACGGTCATGGTTCCCACACTTCTGGAATTATTGCTGGAAATGGAACAGGCAACCCCAGTTATATTGGCATTGCTCCTGATTGTGACATTTACTTTGCTAAGGTTGGTACTTCAGCCACTCTTCCTTCTGTAATTGCAGCCTTAGATTGGTTGCTCGAACAAGGAGTTGAGGTAATTAATTTTAGCTATGGAGGAACAGACTCAGCAGGATTAGATATTGCTGAGATGGCCTTTAGAAATGCAGTGAGAAACAAAGAGGTTTTATGTTCAATATCAGCAGGCAATAAAGGAAATGACGGTTATTACACTGCTAGCTCTCCCGGAACAACTGATGATGTAATTACAGTTGGAAATGCAAATGAGGGGATACCTTCCCCAACTATTGTTTCATCTAGTTCAAAAGGACCTACTGCAGATAATCATATGAAACCGGATTTAATGGCTCCAGGTAGCAATATCAGATCATGTGCAAGAATTGGCAGTGGATATTTATCAAAAAGTGGAACTTCTATGGCAGCACCACAAGTAACGGGTTCAATAGCTTTACTAATTGAAGCTTGCAAAGATAATGGTATTGATTATAATCCCGGTTTACTTAAGAGTGCTCTAATGAAAACAGCCACTTTTATCACCCCTGTGACAACAAGTACTATTCTCGCTCAAGGCAGAGGAGTAGTTAACGTTGGAGCAGCGTGGAATTATATTCTAAAGTCTGTGAAAGAAGGTACAACACCAATTGTTGGTGCTTGTAATCCAGTTCAAGAACCGATGTATTACTGGACATCTTTATTACAAGGGCAAATAGCAGAACAATATGTAACGTGTGTATCTCCTTTTAGCTCAAATTTATCCTTGGAAGTAAGCGGTAGTGTAGCAGCATTTGTTACAATTAATGAAGTTCCACAAGAATTTACTTCAATAGCAAAAGTAACTTTCAGAATTCCTATAGATACCTCACTGGGATCTTATACCGGTCTTTTTACTTTCAAATATAAAACATACACACTAGATACCGTAGCTATAGACCTTACAGTAACAGCAAGTAATGGACATCATATGCTGTTAAATTATCAAACAACAGATTACAGCATTGACCACATGTATCGCCAATATAGTGAATTTACAAAAGATATTCTAAATAATGAGTACGTTATTAGCGAGCAGAATATTACCTTAGATAATTCAGTACTTGAAGACTATGATGCTGTCTGGTTACCGGATCCGTTTAACTATAAATATCCTCTAAGTGAATATGATAATTATTCTACTGTAATTACAAATCCCAACTGGGTCTCAGGTGAAATCAATGCATTAACGGACTTTGTTGCAAATGGAGGGTCAGTTTTCCTTTGCTTTTTAGGTCAATTATGGAATCCAGAAGCAAGTGTGATTAAAAATACAAATATTACAGCCGTAAACGAATTTACAGATTTATATGGTATACATGTTCGTAATACAACTTGGACAGGATCATCTACAATTGACGTTAATACTGTTACAGACCACCCACTAACAGTTGGTGTTGATGCGATAACTCACTTTGGAGGATCCTTAGAACTCTCAGGTGATGCAATTCAATTAACTGAACTCTCTTTTGGGTCTAACTATGCAACTTGTGCAAGCACACAGACAAGTAGTGGTGGACGAGTAATTGTCTTAACGACTAATTTTGTTCTAGATACAGATGGTTATTTGGATCGTTATTCAAGTAACACTCAAAACAATCAATTTGGTAAGAATTTAATTCGGTGGGCAACTGCAAAACACCGAATTGAGAAAGTAAGTGCTATTGAAGAAAATGGGGTAATAACCTTAACTTACAATTATTTGCATGGTCCTGGTGCAGATTTTGGTGGGTTTGTTGAAACGCCAACGGAAGGACAAGTAGATCTAGAATGGATTGAAATATCTACTGATGTTTGGCAAACAAAATATTATTCTTCAGAAATTGGCACTCATTATTTCAATCCAGAATGTGGTGCTTCAGGCATTGATGATTACGATTATATTGAGTTATATGCAACCCAAACAGCGACATCACCAAATCCTACAACAACAATAAGTCCTCCAACAACTGAAGAGATAGGAATAATTACACTATCAATAATAATGGGTGTTTTTGGACTTGCTTCATTCATTACAATTTTGAGAAAAAGAAAACTTAGTTAATATTTCTGAGAAATAACTTTCTCAGAATTTCTTTCAACGATTACTAATATGATTCTTTCTTTCTGTTACGACAGTAAAAAAGAATAATTATTCCATGATAAAATTGGATTATGAATTAACTATATTTAGATGCATCAAGGTACTTGTGATATATAGAAATGGCATGGAGAGAAAACAATATTGGAAATCGGTTGCATAGATATTGTGGGTGAGAAGAATAAAGAATATTACCAGGGTACTATCCAATTTATTATTGCTAAATTACTCTTTCATACAAAGAAATTATTAGATATCGATCCAAAATTAACTAACTCTCTCTTAATAGTTGACAAACTTAAAAAACAAACTGTCGATAAAGAAACTATCAATTTCCTGAAAGATAATTTAAGGAACGAGATGGACAAACTTCTTGACCATGCGAGGATTAGACAAGCAAGCGCAACGGGTCGGTATGTATTAGCTCTTCTATACTATTCAGAATGAATATTCAAGCAAATATCTAAAATTTGAAATATTATAATTGAAAATTATCTCTTGAACCGGTCTCAAGAGATATTTTAATTGAGATAGATTTTCTATTTCTCGACCTTCTATTCATTAATCTATTCTCAAAATTATTTTAGTAAGAATTAAACCAGACGAGAACCAGTTTACTCAAAAGTATAAAAACATAGAAGAGATTTAGAAGAGCATTTAAAATACAAGAATGCAATAATATAGTGAGGAAAAAGAATGGTTATACATATAACTAAAGAAGAAGTAAAAGAATATGAAAAACTAAAAATAATTTCAAAATTATCACTTGTAAATGAAAAATTAGGGGTGTTTGAAGGGAAATACAAATGTTCGTTTGAAGAATTTGAAAAGAAAATAAACACACAAAGAGAAGAGGATTTTGAAATGTGGGATGATTACATAGAATGGACAGCTTACGTTGAAACAAAGAAAACACTTACAAAGAAAATGGCTGAAATAGACAATGTACAAGATATTAGAATTTCTTAAAACTTCACCAATTATTCAAGATTATGAAATATTGGATTTTGAAAGCGGAGAAAATTACTATTACATAAAAGGAAAAATCAACATCAAAAACAAAAGTACTCTTTTCTTCAGTCAACTTAGATCAGAAAATAAACACAGATATTCTTATCATTGGCAAACAAATGATGGAAAGCTAATAATAAGATGGGATAATGCACCACACCATAAACAACTGAAGACTTTTCCACATCACAAACACACACCAAAAATAGAAGAATCAGAAGAAATAACACTAGAAAAAATTCTAGAATATATTAAGAAAGAAATTGATTAAGAATAGACATTTTCTTAGTAACTAGATTTCTTCTTCTAATTGATAACCTTTGAAGTAAAACAAGATTTCCTTTATTGTTTCAGCTTTAGTACCAAAAATATAGATATCTATAACAATTAAACCTCAGTCTGTCAAAAATTCAATTATTAGAGAGATTTTGGTTCTTGTTGTTGTTCTTCTTGGAATAACACCTCCACTTGAAACAGATATAATTTCTACAGGAGAGGTTTATAATATTGTAAATCAACCCAATAAATCTCAGTTGTATCATAAATGCTTTCCAAAATAAACTTCTCTTTGTAGAAAGTAATTTTCGTTTTCAAGGCGATTTTCAGACTCAAATAAAAAGAACATATAACAATTAATCCAACAAGACCAGATTTAACGGTTATTGGTGTGCGTATTGTTTCACAATATGACTCTTCTCTTGATTGCTGTTTTTTAAAAGATGAACTTTTAATCTAAGATGGTTCATGAAATGATCTATATCCTTGGACTAGGCATTTTAATGCGTTTTTCTGTCAAGAAATCATCATCCTCACTTACTTGATATATGGTTGCAACCTAAATTATTTTTGCTTTTTTTTGTTGCCTAATAAGTGAAATGATCATCTCAATCTTTTCAGCTGGAAAATCACTCAATTATTACTCTCCCTAGATGGGATTTAAACATCAACCCAATAGCAACATTATCACTCTGAAATTAAAAACCCTTTTGATTCAAAGGAAAAAAAGAAGGAATCATCGTAGTATCCCATCTGACAACACTCAAAAGCAATATTACGAAATTAATCCGGACGAGGGCGAACTGCCCCCGTCGCGGGAAAAGGGAGTTTAAATAGGGGAGAGAGGTTTTTATGGGGAGAGTTCAAGATATAATAGAATTAGTTCTTGAACTCTTGATTTGATTTTAGTTCGTCATCCTTAAAAAACTTTTTGAAATGAAGTTGGTTGCGGTTATTTTTCCGCGTAAAACCGGAATAATTAAGTCGTTAACTTTAACAGTTTTTTTCCCTTTTTTGTTTTTGACTGTTTTTTCTTACTCTAACATCACTTCTTTTTTGGAGTCATATGGCGGATTTACAATCATTAAAAACTTTAATTTTCTTCTTCCTGTATTGGTTATTTTTTGCACCGCATTTTCTGGAATGACTATTACATCTCCTTTTGCTATTTCATGTTCAAAACTATTGACTGTTATGATTCCCTTTCCTTCTATGATATAGTACAATTCTTTCATTATCATTGTATGCTGTTTGTTACTTTCTTTTCCTTTTATTTCACCATATGCTAAACTATAATCCTTATTTATTTCTATTTCAGCGATCAGTGTTCCATCTGGACTTTTATAGCTATTCTGTTCATCCAAATCCTCAGGTAGTTTCATTATTTTCATTTTCTTATCCACAGATTTGTATATTTCTCAAGAATTATTTTTGCTTCCAGTTTTATTGCTTAGTGGTTTCTTCTTTTCTTTGTTTGCATTTTTTCTCTTGGCAATTGTTATCATTTATTCACAGAGTTTTGCTTGAATTATCTTACTTATTTTATTACGATTTTTTTCTGTGATATAATATAGCTCTGAGTCTTCTCTATTTTTCACTTCTTTAACGAAAGCTCCTCCTCCTTTCATTGTAATTGTTGCTACTACATTTCCTTTATCTAAACATTCTATTAATTTTTCTTTGAAGTTTTCTGAGAAAAGCTCCATCTTTCCGATTTCATCTATGATAATTATATCTGCTTCTAAATTTAGCTCTGGCAGAATAATTCGTTCAAATTCATTTATATCAACAAAATATTTTCCTACTTTCCAACCCGTTTTAATATTTGTATGAGCTAACACTCCTGGTTCCTCTGATTTTAAAGTCATTACTCTGAAACCAACTCGTATTCCGTTAGTATTCATAATTTCTTCTGTATAGAATCCTGCGAATGTCTTATTAGAGCAATGTGATATTAGTGCCTTGATTAGAGTTGTTTTTCCGGTTTTTGGATGCCCAGTTATTACAATGTTTTTTTTCAATGAATTACTTCCTTGTATTTAATCGCAATATATTATATACTTTTTTTGTTTATAATTATCCTTTTAACATGTACTTTAAAGACTTAAGCTTCAAAATGTTTTTCTATTTAATCATTGGAGCGTTTTTTTGCTTCGGTTGTTTCCAATCTTTTTAATAGAAGTAACTTCAAGTATTCTACTGTTTGTAAATCAATTTATGAGGAGCTTGTTGTTTAGACAATGACAAAAACGTGCGTTAACTGTGGTGAAATAGTTAAAAAGACAGACATTTTCTGTCCTTTCTGCGGAGCAAATTCAGATAAAGCTCAACCTTCGATACAAGATACCAAAATGGGTGATAATTTTTGTTCTACTTGTGGTGTAGCCAATAAATCAAGTGCACAATTCTGTGCTGGTTGTGGGAATACAATTGATAGTAGCTCTTCTTCTGCTTCTAGTTATGGCACACCAGCTAGTGCTGCAACAGATTCATCGGATCAAACAACGCACACACATGGAAGCTATAGTACTGAACCATCAGATTCTACTCATAAATGGTATAAACCACCTAAACGAAAACGATCAGCAAAACATCCTGCTGAATGGTTTTTCTGGACAGGTTGGGGTCTTTATTTTCTAATTAGAGCTATTTTTTGGGTCCTCTGGTTTGTTATCAGAATATTTCTACAAGCAAAAGGTAGAAGATTATAAGTGAATCTTTTTTTTATCATTTCATTATTCACTTACATGCTTACTCTAGTTTTGATGGTCTAGTCATTCGAAGTAATTCATAATTGAGCGGTATTTTTTCCTCATTTAATTTTTGAACGAGGTTTTCTTGTCCATCAAAAGTAATCTTAATATCACCTAGTTTTTTATCAGTAATGAACCCATTCAAAATTGATACAAAGTCAATAGCATATGACGGATCCTTCAAAATAAATGGCATTGCACCTGGAAAACCGGGACTGAATCTGCAAAATCCTTTTTGTTGACCCATCACTTCATAGATTAATACATGCTGATTCTCTCGAGTGAAATATTGTTGAATTTGAAATGGATTTAAACTAAATCTCAAAGAAATCATCTGAATTTCACCCCATTCAACGTGTCTACATCGTCCTCTAACTTTTTCTAACAAATGTTTCTTCGGAACGAGATATTGATAACTTTTGGTTTCAGTTGTGAAACCATATTTCTTATACAAATCTATTGCAGGAGTATTATTCTCCAAAACATACAAGTAATATTTTTGACAAGCTTTCTTCTCTAAATAATAGATGCTTTTTTCAAAAAGTATAGAGCCATATCCTCTTCTTCTAAAATCTGGATGGACACCTATTCGTGTTATATGACCTAAATTCCCATAAATACCAATTCTATAATATCCAATAAAATCTTTTGTTTCTTTGTGAATCATTACAACAAAGAGAGAGTTTAACCCAGGCAAGCTACTGGAAAAAGATTCCTTTGTATAATGGTCATCTGGAAAAATCAGCTTGTCCATTGTATGGAATTTTTCCCAATCTGTTTGAGTGAGGTCTCTCAGATAATAGTCTTCTTCCAAATTACTTCCTCGTACAAACGTTTACGTAATCCTCATTGGTTCCTTCTACCTTTAACTTTTTTCCTCTCAAAAAAAAACTTAAATCGGTAGATAAGAAGCAAAAATTAATTATTCTTCAGTTAAACCAGGGAAATAATATTTCATACCACTTGAGTAACTAGCGTCTTTTATTGCTAAGCCAGATTTTACGAATTTTTCCATTTCTTCTGAGGCTTTTTCTATAGACCAATTTGTAATCATAATGAGTTCTTCAAGAGTTATATAACCCTTCTTTTTTGCAAACCCAAGAATAATATTTGTTTCAGTTTCTGATGGATGCAGTTGAATCCAGAATTGTCCTTCTCTATCTTGCTTTAGTATTAGCAAGCCTGTTTCATCCAAGGTAATCAAAACTTTTTGTATATCTTTAATTTCAGCTCTCACTCTTGGAAATTCTTCTTTTAAGCGTGAAAAAATTGCTCTCATAGCAATTGGTTCTGTTGAAGAACCGATGTCAAAAGTCATAATTATTTTCAAAAGAATATTGCCCAATTGGTCATAATATTTTCCTTTACCAATCAAACGAGGTTTATCTAATTTTATGATTCCTTTTAATGCCCCTGCTCCTTCTGCAAATTCAAGTTCTTTGTTAAAAGAAAGCATTAATGATTCAGCAACTTCCTCTGAAGATTGAATGTTTACAGTAATTTTTTCTTTGTTTGAAAATAATTCAGACATTAATTGAATATCATTTAGAATCTGTTTTGCTAATGATTTTATTTCATCTTTATCTTCAAAAATAATCAATGAATCAATACTTCCAAAGATTATTTTAAGATCCCAACACTTGCTAAAAATGATTAAATCAAATAATATAGCATTGTTAAAGATATTTTTTCTATTTTTATCAGATGTACCAGGTCGAATTCGCACTTCCATTCGCCTTGATTGATCAATTAAAGTATCAATTCTCAATCGTAATTGGTTCATCAATCTTGCAATATCATTTAGGTGTTTGCTTGAGGTTAGAGAGTTTATTACTAAAGCTCGAATGTCAAATAATAACGTAGTTGAAACTGAATGTAATTTCTGTTCGTACACCTTTAATTTATAGAGACCTTTTGGTGTATCTACTAGATCTTGCAAAGCAGTAATTTTAGCATTGTCCATTTCTACTACCTATTTTTCTTATGTTGATATTAGTTGTGTGAATCTTTTGAATTCAATATTAAAAATATATTGAATTGTAAGTATTGGAACTACCATTCCTTTTTTCCCATATTGGCTTTTCTAATGTTTTTTCTGAGTAAAAAAACTTTTTAATTTATAAATTAAATAATTGACATGTGGAGCTTACTATGAGAAATTTAAACGATATCATTAAATGTAAAGAAGCAAAAACAAAGAAATCCATTGGCGGTATTTTTGCAGCAATTGTTGTAATTGTTGTAGCAGTATCAATCTTTTCTGAAGGAGGAGCATTTATTGGAATATTATTTGGAGTAGGAATTTTAGCAGCAGTTTCAACTGGCGTTTATTTCTGGTTGAATGCCATAGATGAGCTTCCAGACAGCTTCTAAATGCAATTTAATCATATTTCCCTCAGCTTTAGAGAAAAGAGCATGTCTAAAAATAACTTCAAAAATGGCGATTTTGTTATTCATGCCTTTGATTTTACTATTTTTGTCTAAATAAACATATAAAAAGAGTCAATTAGGCATTTTGAATTTTAGGTCATAAAGATACGTTTATATTAGATTATGTTGTAGTTAACATAGCGTGCTTAATGCCATTTGCACGCCATTTTGAATATTGACTATCTCCTGTTTCGACGCGGGGTTTCTCTACTGAGGAATTCCCGCGTCTTCAATTTCGAACGAATATTTTTTACAGATAAGGACTCAAAAAATTGATAACTCTATTTGTTTTAGCAGTACTAGGAAGATAACAATGATTGATGTTGAAATCAAAGCAAAATGTGAGAATCATGATTTTATCCGATCTACTTTGCAAGATAAAGGAGCTTATTACAAAGGAATAGATCATCAAACTGATGTTTACTTTAAGGTTCAAAACGGTCGTTTAAAATTGAGGAAAGGAAATATTGAGGGTGCTTTAGTTTATTATGAACGGGAGAATATCAAAGGAATCAAAACAAGCAGTTACTCTCTCTATGAATCGAAAGAACCTGAAATTCTTGAAACTATTTTGAAATCGTCACTTGGTGTATTAGTAGAAGTTGTTAAGCGGAGAGAAATGTACTACATTGACAACATCAAATTCAACATTGATATTGTTCAAGGACTGGGAAATTTTATTGAAATAGAAGCAATAACTGAAAATTCTGATGATATAGAAGACCTAACTAAACTAGTTGAAAATTACTTGTTAGAATTTAAAATTAGAGAAGAGGATATACAGAGTCTCTCCTATAGTGACTTGTTATTAAACAAAAAGAATAGATAATAAAGTCTAGAAACAATTACTGTGTGATTTTAATGAATTTAGAATTGAAAGATAAAATAGTATTAATTACTGGTGCTACTGGTGGAATAGGGGAAGCTTCTGCGAGGTTATTTGCTAAGGAAGGAGCAGATGTCATTATTCATTATCATAAAAATAGAGAGAATGCTGAGAAGTTGACTTTAGAATTTGGGGAAGAAACTCTAGCCATTCAAGCAGACCTTGCTGATGAACATCAAGTTGTAGCTATGTTTAAGTCAATTAAAGAGAAAAAAGGCAGAATTGATATCCTAATTTGTAATGCTGGGATTTGGCCTGAAGAATATATTGAAATTGAAAAAATGTCCTTTAGCCGGTGGAGAAAAACGTTATCTGTTGATCTTGATAGTGTATTCCTCTGTTGCCGTTCTTTTGTTCAACAGTTAAGAGAATTCAATGGAGATTCTGCTAGTATCATTATTGTAGGTTCTACAGCAGGAGTTTTCGGAGAAGCAGGGCATGCGGATTACGCATCAGCAAAATCGGCAATTAGTTATGGTTTTACAAAAAGCCTGAAGAATGAGATTATTCAAGTTGCACCTCTTGCTCGTGTAAATGCTGTTTGTCCTGGTTGGACTGTATCACCTATGACTAAAAAGTATCTAGACGATGAGAATGAAGTTACGCATGTTCTAAAAACTGTTCCATTAAAGAAACTTGGCGAGTCAGAAGATGTTGCTCATATGATTGTTATTTTGGCATCAGATAAAGCTTCAGGGCATATTAATGGTGAAGTAATAACTATTGCAGGAGGAATGGAAGGCAGATCTTTACATCTTCCTGAGGAAATTGATTTCAAAAAAGCGTTCAAAAGATAACTAGCTTGTGTTTCAAATAAAAAAAAAGATGAAGGAAAGCTTTAACCTCTAATGCTAGAGGATAGAGCATTCTTACTTACTCTTCTTCACTCGAGATAGAGGGTTTTATGTCATCAGCTTTTAAATGTCTTTGACAAACCGGACAAGAGCCTTTCACTTTTATCCACTCAAATAAATGCTCATTATGAGCAACATTTTCACAGTGGGGACATTTTGCAGTATCTACACCAAAACTAATTGGTAATTTACAAACTGAACATTTTACCGTTTCTATACCGCAATTGGGGCATAAATCCTCTCCAAAAGCTTTTTCGACTCCACATGAAAAACATCGAATAAGTCTTCTGTCTAATCGTTCTTTTATGACCTCTTGAGCTGCAGGTATTACCATTTCTTTTGGTTGTACACCCAAACCAATGAGGTGAGTTATTTCTTTGATTATTCTATTCTTGTAGAAATCTGGTGCGTATTGATAGGCATATTGTAGATGTGTTAATGAATTTTGTAGATCTTCTGAATCTTTGTAAGCTAGACCAAGATCTTCTGCTACAAAATAGAGCGGTATGGTCATTTCAATTCCCAATATTCGTCTACTTTGTTCACTTAAACCATTTAATATTTGAAATTCGTTTAGAAGTGCAGCAGCTTTCTTTTCTTTGTTTTTCATTTTACGTGCATCAACAATTCTATTTAGGGGGTCTAATATCCAATCTACAATATCTAACCATTGCTCATTCTTTAACACTACAAGTGATTCTTTTGCCTTTTGCCAAAATGTCAATGTATCGAAGAATTTTCCTTCCCAAGCTAGATTTTGCCCTTGGAGTAGTAAATCTCGAGCACGGTATCCATGGAATAATTCTAATTTTTCAGGTTGATATTCTTCACTTATTTTAATACCCATTTCCCAATTTCCTGTTGCAGAGTACTCTTTTATTAAATTATCAATTGCCTTTGATTTGAACCAAGGTAAATCCATTACTAATGGTTCATCATCAGTAAATTGTTTTCTAATTCTTTCCTTATTCACCTTATATGTAATAACCAAAAAGGCAAAGAATAATACAACTACAACCGCTAGCATTATCCAAAGACTGTTCAATAAATCGACGGGTAAAATATGAAAGTTTGTTTTTACTTGCACTGTTGTTGTGAATTGATAGGTTCCCACATTTGTAATCAGGGTTATTGTTATTAGTTCAGAATAAGTTTCTTCACTATAATTGTTTGTGAGGTTTATGTTCAAATTATAAGAAGAATTGCTTGTTGAATTAATAGTGTAATTATATGTATTTGAACTTCCAGATATATCTGCCTCTATGGTAACATTAACATCAATCTCGATTTCTAATTGATTGGTAATATCTAATTGAATTGTTTGAGTAGTATTTTCCTCCTTTCTTAAAACAATTGGATCAGGTGGAAAAGTAGTTACAAATTCAGGTAAAGCAGTTATAGTCATCGTAAATGAATGCTCATCAATAACAATATCATCCATTAGAACTTGTATAACAATGTCATCATTCGTTACGTCTTCATCAAAACCAGTTAAATTTAGAATTATCTGATTTGGTACTTCAGTTATTGTTTGATTTATTTCAGGATGGTTTTCTAGAAATGTTTTTACTGTAAAATCATCTCTTAATCGAACATTTCCAAGCAAATCATATATTTCAATTTGAACTTTATTTGCTTCATTCTTTATGAGAAAATGTGAATTTGCTGAGACTCTCATTGGAACATATTGGGACAAGTAAAATTCAATATAATGATCTCCTTCACTGTCGTATCCTAACCAAGAGCCAATGTTGGCATAATCCAGGTTCAAGGATGCACAGGATTTTATCCTATAGGTACTTGATTGTCCTGAAGCAATTTCTTGTGAATCATTACTTGATATTACAGAATAATGGCTTCGAGTTAAACCCAGTAAGTCATATGTAGTCAAAATAATCTCATCACTATCATCCAAGTCAATATCAGAAATTAGCCCATCAAATGACCATCCTGGAGATAAATCGAGAGACTTTATTGTGGGAGACCCAAATGTACCAGATTGATAACTTACTGTTACACATGAAGGATAACTAAATGCACCAATATAATGAACACCAAATAATACAATACCGGGATTTTCACTTTCGGCAATATGATATAATTTCATATTATAAGTCCTAAATGTTTCTGAACCAAAATTCATTTGAAAAGTAGACTCAAATACATATTCCCTGGTATCATTCTTAATTATTGAAATTCCTATTACAAATGATTCTATGGATGTTGAATTTACTCCAGAGATTATAAAATTTAAAGTATCATATTCTTCGATATAATCCATTTTAAATTCTTCTAAATCATTTGCATCCCATTCCAATATCTGAGATAATTCATATTCATTACTCGTCTGATTATACTCATATTCTGCTAAAAGATAATAATCAGTGTTGGTTGTATTTTCCCCTATGACATAGATTTCGAAGAAATCATCACTATTCACATCAAAAACAATAAATTGATCAAGAGATCCAAATATTGATGCGTTAATAGCGATTGTAGCATTTAAAGAGAAATATCCAGCATTGATTTCTAAAATATCTATCTCAAATCTATTTGATGTTGTTATTTCTTTCAAAGCAAAGACTGTTGGATTCTGGCGTGTACTATCAAAGCTGGTATTGATTGATTGGCAATTCAAGTACTCTGTTTCAGCTAAAGAAGTATTGAGATATATATCAGATACAAAGGGTTCCGGATTCGCAATAATTGTATCATCGAATTCTATTAACTGAAGCAATCCATGTTTGTGGTTCGTCTGGTTTTCAATTGATCCTACTGTAACATACCCTCCATCAAAACTATTGCTAAAATCAATTGATTTAATCTCATTCATTAGATGAGAATCATTAAAACTTAAATCAGAAGTTTTTTGTAATAAATAATCTAGCTCTGTATCTTGATATATTTCATAACTATAACTTTCAATTAGATTAGGATCTCTCAAAGAGAACTCTTGTCTCAAATTGTTAGTAACAGCGAATGCTATTGCTAACGAACTCAATATCAAAGACGAAATTACTAAATAACTTATGAGAATCTTTTTCACTAAATCACCCACTATAACTTTTATTATAATTCAATAATTCCAAAAAGGAAGCTAATTAACTCCCTTTTTAGATTTTTTCCGTTTTCTTATAGAAACAAAAACGCCAATTATCATCAAAGATGTCAACAGTATGCCAAATGGAATTGGTGATAGTTGAGAGGCATAAGATCTATAATACGGATCGCCAACAGTTACTTCTTCAGGACCGTAGTATAGGGAAAATGCTCCAGAACGAACAATTTGTTCAACCCAAAAGAAATATTCACCATCGGTCAGTACAATATTCTCATATGTGCTAATTGTATCAATTAGAGTCCAATCGCTATCGAAAATAGTTACAGAAGCAACGAGTTCAGTATCGTAAGGCACAAGTGTAAAGAAACCACTTCCATCAGAAATTGCTATTTGTGCTTTGAATAATATTGTTCTTCTTAACTCTGAAATTATTGGTTTATTATTTTCAAAGTATCCAAAAGTCAATATTTCATCTACTGAAGTCCATTTTACTTTGATAGATGAGCTGCTAGTATTCCCTTGAAGTGAAACCAAAAAGTTGTTGATATATGAAGTCTTGTTAATTCTAATGATTCTTTCTGTTGAAGTAGAGTATATTGTTGATACATCGAAATCACTAGCATCTAATTCAATACTTAGACTTTGATCAGATTCAATCCAAAGATACCCAATGTCTGAATCTCTATTATAGCTTAAATAGGAATAAGTGTTATTGAAACTAAAGCTCAATCTCTTGGTTGAATTATCCTTTATAAAAAGAAATTCAGTTATTGAATCCATAGATATAGGATAAACTGCAATAGTGATATTGAATATAATGGTCACACCAACATTGCTAAGACCATCCATAGCCTCAATATAAAATGAAACTTTGTCTCCTTCTACAAGATTATCAAGAGTAGTATAATATGTATTATCTATTACATCTGTGAGTATCATAAAATGCCAAGTTGGACTATATGGTCCTGTAAGCGAATCGTAAGTATAGTACATATTTACTTGAGCTATTTCAGATATATCCATAACTGTAGCATATATTTCTAATTCATAATCATTGTTTACAATATTGTTTGCTATTGTTGAAACTGTTATGGATGGCGGTGCAAGATCTATAATGATCTCTTTCGTCAATTCAGAAAAATGATACTCATCCCCTGTTCCAGTGTTTTCAGTCCAAGAGATATTGACATTAAGATCGACAAAATACTCTCTAACCAATTCCAATGTCCAGCCCTCTATCAATTCAGGCAAGTCAATAGGATCAGTTCCAGATTGAATATCTTCCAAGTACACACATTCACCTTCAGTGTGATCAGCAATCCATTGAAATTGGTTTTCAACTATGCCACTTATACCTGTGATTACAGAATTGATTATCACATCCTTCTCCTTTAGAGAAGTTATAACATTCACCAATTGAGTTCCGTTATAATAATCAGCTGTTGAACCTAACCCAACGATATTCCCAGGATCACAATCTTCATCTCCAACAATAATTGCTAATTTTGGAACATCTTCACGCCAAGACCAACTATTAATTACGGAAAAAGCATCACCCCAAGGTTCAACACCACCAGTGGCTGTCAATTCATCAATCAGATTTAATACTTCATTGTGATTGGTTGTTAATTGAACGTAATTATTCACACTTGAGGCAGGATATTCACTATATTTATCCCAACCATAAACTATCATACCAATTCGTAATGAATTTATATTATCTGATAAGCTGTTTACAACTTCAGTAAATTTAGCTTTTATTGAACTGATTTCATCACTCATGGATCCACTTGCATCAAAAACCAAAACTACGTCTGCAGCATTTTCATCGTCAATTTGAGTCAAATTGAGAATTACTTCTACATTTATCGTAGAATTTTGGGTTGGAGAAATCAAAGCTACTTCTTGATAACTAGAGTATGTTGAAGAAAATTCTGAAAATTCTCCATCAAGAGTAAAATTAACTTTTACATTGCTTACGGGGTTTGTACCTGTATTATCCAAATAAATCTCAGCTAATGCTCCATTGTGTCTGCCAATTGATGTTTGATTTAATGTAAAATCGATCTCCAAATCTTCAAAACTATCGGGGGTCAGATCAATAGTTTGAGGGGAATCTGGTTTTATTGCATCACCCATAGACAGACTCACTATCAAGCTCATAATAACTAGAAATAAGGTTATTTTTTGTGTTGGCAAGAGTTTTTTCATCGTCACTCGTTCCTTCCACTTTGAGATATGCTTTGATAATGAGCTACCTCCTTACATTCCTGTTTAACTTAATCATATTTCCTACTTGTGAACTAAATAGTTTTTTCTAACTGTTCACAAATTGTGACTGTTCAGTCGCCATTTTACTATTCAATCATTAGTTCTTTGAATCAATTTTATATTTAAAAGTTTGTAATCCAAAGATAAGAGGTATGTAAACCAAAGGAGTATATATTAAGCCCTTTTTTTTCGACTTTTTATCAAAAGGTAGGCATCATTTTGATTTCAATACCATTTATTGTAAAATATCTCTTCATTAGATTAGCGGTCATACAAGAATGAATTGGAATAATAAAGAGAATATCACCAACTTCTATTTGTTTTTGAAATTCTTTTGACGCATGAACAAGTCCATGTTCTTGACTAATTGATTTAACGTAGGCGTTTGCATTTATTTTTCCCCAACCGCTTTTCGTTGGTAAAGTAACCGCACCATAGGTTTTTTGGTTTTCATTTATTAGTAAATGTTCTTTTGATAAATGAATACCTCCTCCATAGACAATTATCTCTTCACGTTGAGGATGTAGAGCTACTATTGGACATGCCAATGCTACAGCAATTTGATCTTCTGAACAAGAGCCCAGTTCTAGTTGAGACAGGTCATAAAAAACAAAATTGCCAGGACGAATTTCATCAATACCTATAAAATCATTGATAATGCTACAACTTGGTGTGTCACCAATTGAGAGTTTTACAATGGAAAATCCTTGCAGTAACAATCTTTCTTGAATATTTTTTAATTTTAGAATGGTATCTTCATAAATTTCTTCTATCTCTTCTTTTGATTTAGTTGAGTATGTATTTCCAGAATGAACTAATAACCCCTCAAAAAGTAAATTCTTAGTAGATTTTACTGTACGAATTAGTTTGGAAAGTGTTCCTTCATCATTCCAATCAATACCTGTTCGATGATATCCTGCATCTGTTTTGATCCAGAGATTAATTTGTGATGTAATATTTTCTTTGAGAAATTCGATTACATCCAACGATTCAACTAGTAGGTTCAAAGTAATTTTTTTAGCTAATTTATTTACTCGAGCAATTTGAAGAATGTTAAACGGAAAAGCAATAGTAATATCTTTCCAACCATTTTCTTCGAAATACTCAGCCATATCTATTGAAGAAACAGCAATTTTTTCTACTCCAAATTCTCTAAACCATTCACCCACGATTGCAGATTGATGTGTTTTGAAATGGGGACGAAAAGCAACTTTGCTCTTGTTTGCTTTTTCAACCATTTTCCGGATATTTTTCTTTACTCTTACTTCATTAATTACTAGGGTTGGTTTCTCAACAAATAACATAATTACTGCACCTACAAATAATTGTCCTTAACGTTATTTTAACATTATTTATTAAAATATGAAATAAAAAAAAGAGGTTAAAGAAGAAATGAAATTATTTCTTCTTCTTTTTATTGATAACCATAGTGACAATACTTACTGCTACAAGTGAAACGATCACTGAAACGATTGATAGAGGTGAAGGAGCAGTTACTGTTACGGTGGTAGTAATATTTACTTCTTCTGGCTGTGTTATATTGAGAGCGTAAGTTAATACTGCATCTGGATACCAAGCTTTTGTTGCAGTAACAGTTAGTGCTTGTTTTGTTTCTGCTGTTCCAACTACTACTTCATAAACACCATTTGCTAAGAAGGTAGCAGGATAGACATACCCATTGTAATTAACGATAACAGTTGCATCATCTACAGGCAAGCCTGCAGCATCAAAGACGAAGTATTGTAGTGTACAAGTTGGAGACCCCATTTCTTCACTCTCTACATCAATGAATAGTTGCGGTGAAGCATACGGGAGATAAACATGGATGTTTTCTTTTATCAGCACTGGAACGTAGTAAATTATAGGAATGAAAACTGGAATAATTATTGGTATGAAGACAAATCGAATTGGTTGATTGATAATATTAACAACGATATCAATTATGAATATCAATTGTATAAACCAGAATTCAAAGTGGAAAATGAACGTTAATTCCCAAATAATTATCGAGACAAAGAGAAATATTATCTCAATATATTCATAGACAATTACTATTTGTGATTCATATATTTTAATTTCGAAAGTATAATAGATGATTACTATTAATAGCTCAACGATTGAGATGTAGAGAATTATTGTTAAATCCCAAATTAGAATCACTAATCGTTCGATTAAGAAACCAAAGAACCAAGTTATTGAAATATAATCAAAAATCAGTACAAGCATAAAGCTATTGATACAAATTGACACTCCAGCATAACCAATTGTTACACTATTACCATCAAAATCAATAGCAATAATTAGATCAGCATATATTGGTACAGGTAGTGGACCGAGTGGGAATGGTCCGTCAAATATTGGAACCAGATAATCTATGTGCAAATAGCCTGCTCCGCCATTGAAATTCACGATGATTATACCAGCTGGTGTAATTATATCCCAAGTAGTTTCATTTAAACGACTAATCACCAATCCAGTTGGTCCAACACCGTCATTTATGATTAGATATCCACCTATCATTTCAACTGTATTCGTTAAGTCTGCAACCAAAAAGTCACCAGAAGTAGAATTGAAGCTTATTTCTATTGGCTCACTACCAAAGATAGTTGTATTCCACTCATCGTTATTTGGACCTGAGCTGCTCAATTCAAAAGCCATATCTGGCAAAACAACTGTTAGATGTTGTCCATCAACACTTGTTTCGAAATCAACATCAAATACCATTTCATCTGCTTGAGGTGACAAGCTAGGATCTAGTTCTGTACATAAAACACCGACATTTGTAGCATTGTGTTCTAGTTGTAATTCATAAGTACCATTTAATAAGATAGTAGTCAATTCAGGTGTTTGTTCAATGACTTCAATGGTATTCCCATCGTAATCATAGGTAGCATTTGGTGACACAGAATCATCAAATGTTGGTGGTAAAGCTGCATTTCCAGAGAAAGCTGGTAAAAATGCAATAAGCGAAATAATAAGAATAGTATATATTATTCGTTTCGTCAATTTTTTTTTCTCCTCAATATTTCATCAATTTAAATTTAGAGTTCAATTATCAATCGTTATAAATAATGTACTTATCTTTTATTACTTTTACTTTATAGCACTCTCAAAATTTCATTAATGCATTGATAATTTAGTATAAATATACCTTTATTCTATAAAATAAGAAAATAAAAAGATCTTGAAGAATAAACCTCTCAGAGGTCGTAAAATGAAGTTTCTAATCTTAGGATCTGGTTATATGGGCAGAGCTGTCGCATATGATCTTGCACAAAGTAAAGATGTTGAAGAAATTCGCTTAGCGGATATTGACTTGTCTCAAGTTACAAAAGTTGCAGAATGGGTAAACAGTCCTTTGATAAAAGCCATTGTAATGGATGTATCAGATAAAAATCAAGTATTAACAGCAATGGAAGGTATTGATTCAGTTATTGGTTGCATCTCCTACAAGTTCAATTATGATTTGTCAAAGCTTGCAATTAATTCTGGCGCAAATTATTGTGATCTCGGTGGAAATAATACCATAGTAAACAAACAATTCACACTTGATGATGAAGCAAAAGGAGCAGGTGTTACGATTATTCCTGATTGTAGTTTAGCGCCTGGAGTAGCTAGTGTTTTTGTTGCAGCAGGAACAGAAAAATTCGATTCTCTTGAAGAGATCCACATTCGAGTTGGTGGATTACCTCAGAATCCGAAACCGCCTTTGAATTATTCGTTGATATTTAATGTACAAGGATTAACAAATGAATATATTGAAATCGCAGAAGTGATTAGAGATGGGAAAATAACTCAAGTAGAGTCATTAACTGAAATTGAAGAAATAATTTTTCCGGAACCGTTTGGAAAATTAGAAGCATTTCAAACATCTGGAGGTACTTCTACCCTTCCCAAGACTTTCTTAGGGAAAATTAAGACACTTGATTATAAAACAATCCGGTATAAAGGTCATTGTGAGAAGATTAAAACTATCCTAGATTTAGGCTTCAAAAGTGAAGAACCTGTTAAAATAAACGGTGGAACAACTACCCCCCGGGAATTTCTTGAGATGATACTTCTTAAGAGTCTAACGCATGAAGATACTAAAGATGTAACACTCTTACGTGTAGAAGTAATCGGTTTTGTTAACAAACTTAAAAAGAAATTTACTTTGCAGGTAATCGATTATTTTGATGAAAAAAACAAAATTTCATCAATGATGAGAATGACTGCTTATCCAGCATCCATAATTGCTCAGATGATGGCAAATGGTATCATCAAAAAGAAAGGAGTAATAACGCAAGAATTCAACGTTCCATCGCAAATGATGATTGAAGAACTTCGGAAACGTAATATTCTAATAACTGAAGAACTGGAATAAGATGCTAAGGAGAAGATTCTCCTTAAGCTAATTTTTTCTCTTTATAATCAATTACTAATGCCCTTTGTTCTGATGTTTCTAACGCACATGGTCGTACTTCTTTCAAGTTTTTAATAGCTTCCTCACCATCCTTAGGATTATAGAACAATTTTTCTGCAAGTGCCAACATCACTCCGGTTCTCCCACAACCAGCATGACAATGAACAAGAACTGGCTTTTTCTCCTCTTTAGCTTTTGAAAAAACCTCTAAGAATTGTTCTATTTGCTCTGTTTTTGGAACACCAAAATCAGTAATATATAACTCTATATGCTCAAAATCAGCCTTCAGAGTTGAATGTTCGGCTAATTTGTTTATCTCTTCTTCCAGAGAAATAATTACCTTTATTCCTTGTTTTTTAATATAATCCAAATTTTCTTGTGTTTTAGGTAATTCAGATCCATAAAGTTCATTTTCTTTGAAACAATAGAAGTCAAATGTCATTTTCTTTACATCCTTTTTGCTTGAATCTATTTTTTTTCGTTTAATCCCCAAAATCTTTTCTCTGCTCCTGCTGCTTCTCTTCTTTTCTTTATTGTTTCTGGATCAGCTAAATCTTCATCTTCATCAGGTTTTGTTTGGAATTTCTTTGATCGTATATAGAAGGAAATAACAATAAATAGGAAGATTACACCACCAAAAACAGCTAAAACAATATACACCGAATCACTTGCACCTTGATTTAACAATATTAAATTAACTTCAAAATAACCTTCTGATGAACCCTCTGTTTCCAGAGAGAAGACTAATACAGTTACATTCACAATTTGGAATATTTGAGTTTCACCTTGAGCAATAGTTTTTGAAAATCCATTTACTGTTGCAGTAACATTTGCACCACCGTTAGAAACTGAAATACTGATAGATCCATTATAATAATTATTATTTTCAATATTAAGAAATTCGACCTTTTCGTCATTGAGAAGAAATTCTTTTTTAGTATAACCACCTGAAACGAATGTGGAGATAATTAATACAAAAATAACTATTAGAAATAAAATGCTCCTAGTTATTTGATTACTCTTTCTTCGTTTATTCAAAATCGTCCCTCAATCATTATTCTCTAATGAAGTAATTGATCCGAATTTCTCTGCCGTGTCAGTCATTTTCGATTTCTTGCCAGAATCTTCAACAAGGTCGAAGATAAATATATCTTCACCATCATCAGCTTTTATGACTGTAACAGTATCTTCTATTAGTTCTTGTTCTTTCATTTTAACTTTATTTTCTAATTCCTCTTTATTCATTATTTCTATAGCAAGTTTGCTTTTCTTTAGTAGATTAAAGAGAATTAAGCCCAAACGAGCATTTGTTTCGAAGTGCATTTCTACACAATTATGATGGTAAACTTCATTAGTTATTCTTGTTTTGTTATGAATTTTTGATACAAGAGACATACCTTCACCATTGTTCGGGATTTTAATATGGAAAGAGAAAGTTTCGAGAATGTTCAAGATTTGTTCTTTAATATCTATTAAATGAATTTGATCTTTTGCACTAACCAATATCGGTTTTGTTCTTAATGCAGCTTCAACAATTGCTGCTTTCTCTTCAACGTTTTCTGCGATATCTATTTTGTTCAACACTGGAATGAGGGGAATTCCTTCTGCTTGGATTGCTGTTAAAGTATTCATTGATGCTAACACTTTTCTAGTGATATTATCTTTCGAGTCATAACAATCAATTAAAAATAGAATTAAATCTGCATCTTTGATTTCTTTCAGTGTTGCATAGAAAGCAGCCATAAGAACATGAGGTAATCTAGAAATAAAGCCCACAGTATCTGTAACGAGAATCTTTCTCCCATATGATTCAAAACTTCTTGTAGTAGTAGACAAAGTAGTAAACATCTGACCACATACTTCTACATCAGCCTTTGTTAATGCATTCATTAAAGTGCTTTTACCGGCATTTGTATAACCACAAATAGCAATTAAATCGAATCCTGAACTCACCCTTCTTTTTCTTCTTAGATCTTTTGCTTTTCTAATGTGATCAAGTTTCTTTTCAAGTTTTTTGATTGTTTTGTGACGAGTTTCTACTGATCGATGATCTTCGAGCCTTGACCCTCCAACCTTTTTTAAGGCAGCAAGACGAATTTGTGTTATTGCTTCCAAGGTTCCAGCTCTTCTGATAAAAATCTCCAGAATTAATTCAAATCTATCAATTATTTCTACTCTCCACATCTTTCGTAGATTATCTAATTGATTTATTTCAAGTTTATTTTCAATAATTACAACATCAATTTCTAGCTCTTTCACTTTTCCTTTAATTTCTTTGGCTTTTCCCTTCCCAAATAAATATTCAGGATGTGATTTTTGGATATTTTGAGTAACTTTACCCACAACATGATATCCAGAAACATAGGCCAATTCAGAAAGCTCTGATAGATGATCCCCTTGTTTTCTATCAAGAATGGCTTCAACCAATAAAGCTCTTTGTGTCTGAGTTTTGCCGGACATTTTGTGCACCAAAATTTTGAGTTATCTTCAAGTATTAATTTTTCTTCACACAATAAAAGTTAGTTGATATCTCCTTTAAATAGATAATGAAAATGCTTCTTTAAAATAGTTTATTCATCAGTAAATAGTATTTTATATTGAAAACTATTAAATTCAAGCATTTATTACTCTAAGTTGAATGCCTTGAATAATAATAAAAATTCCCACGATCCAGAAGCATATAGTAAAAAGCTTGAAGAAGTAAATATTCTTCTTGAGACAAAACCTGAAGATGTAACACTTCTCCTGGAAAGAGCTTCATGTTTAAGACACTTGAACAAACTGAAAGAGGCATTTCAAATCCATCAAGAACTTTTTTCTCAATACCCAGATAATTTTGATTATGTATTTATGATGGGATTATTGTTAATTGAATTCGATAAATATGAAGAAGCAATAAAATATTTTGATCAAGTGTTAGAACAAAAGCCAAATCATCGTGATGCAAATTTCAACAAAGGGTTAGCACTTCAACGATTAGGAAAAAAGAAGGAAGGAGAAAAATACATGGAAAAAGCAATGGGTTTTTAGAATTTATTTCTAATAATAACTTTGAAATAAAGCGAAAGGTTACCATTTCAAGATAAACAATAATTACTACTCTTAGAGAGATGAAATATATGAATAATCATGATACCAATGCCTTTGAATCTAAAATTGTTGTAAAAGCTAAATTGGCTCGCAAAAGTCTCAAAGATATCGTTAAAACCATCAAGAGTTTAAAAGTAAATTTTTATCCACTACCAGAAGCAGGCAAAGCAAGGAGAATTGCTGCCTTAGATGGAGGTGGTTATTCAGAAGATTTCATTGGTATAACCGTTATGCCTGCCAGAGCTGCAGGAGCAATCTTTGAACAGGGAAAGGATCCTATTTGGATAGAAGAAAATGATGTTGAAATTCTTACCATGGAAGATGACTCTAGAAATTATGGAGCACTTTTTAGAGATTTACTGGAGGTTAAAGTTGCTCTTCAATTAATGGAAAAGAAGCCGGATATTTTATTTTTAGATGGTTCGATTACCAATTTTGCTTACAAAGGAATACCACATAGTTTGAAATATTCTCTTGACGATACTAGCTCAATAGAAGAGGGGAGCTATATTGATAAATTCCTTAACCTTTATCAAGAATTTATTCAGTCAGCCTATAAATTGATTACCAAATGCACAGAAAAAGAGGTTATTTTGGTTGGTGTTTCTAAAGACTCTCGAGCAGATATTCTTGGTAAGCATCTATTTGCTCAAAAGAAAAAACTCGCATTTAATGATGTCACTCTTGTAAATATTATAGCAAATGGAAAAACAGGATTTACAAAACCAATTGAATTTACTCCAACAATAAGGGAGCTCCGAAAGAAAATCTGGAAAGCTTCCGAAGTTTTTCAAGAAGAGAAATTCCAATCATTTTATTTGAGCTATTTTATCCTAAAGGAAGGCGGACTTCCAATACGAATTGATTCACTTATACCCCAGAAGAAATTTTTAAAGGATATTCAGAAAGCACTGGTAACATACCATGATGGAAGTGGATTCATTACGCCTGCGTATTTAACACATAACCGAGCACATATGAAACAAGATCTGGGGCAGCGAATAATCAACTACATTGCCGAGGAAATTTTCGAAGAGTCACCAGAAATCTACAGAGCTTTCTTTACAAAGAAAAGAAGAGATGTTATCCAGTAGAAACCTCATTTATATCAGAATTACTAAAATAAAAGAAGTCCACTATCGAAAGGTATTTTATGGGAATGTGAAATTAATAGCGTATGCTCAGAAAGGGTAAAGAGAAATCCAGAGTAATTCTTTTTTGTGGATTATCTAATGCTGGAAAAACGACAATTCAAAATATCTTTACGAAAGGTGATGTTTTCAAAACCGCACCTACGTTAGGCATTTCCCTTAATACGCTATCATTCAAAGATATGCATTTTAGAATTTTTGATCTTGGTGGACAAGAACGTTTCCGAGAAGAAATTACTCCTCTTCTGCCTTTTGCTGATATCATTGTTTTTGTTATGGATGCAAGTGATAAGAAACGGTTTGAAGAAGTCAATGGTGAATTTCGCAGAATTTTAAAACACACAGATAAGAAGCTCACTCCAATTTGTGTTCTTCGCCATAAATCGGACCTTAAGAAAACTATGAAAGAAAAATATGTTATAAATAAGTTAGGCTTGAAAGGCATTTTGAATCGACCTTGGGATGTTTTCAGTACAAGCGCAGTTACTCTTGATGGTTTATTGGACGTTTTCAAATGGATTTACGAACAAACTAGTGGAGAGAAATTAGAATTCATTGTAGACAAGAAAAAAGAAGAAGATCATTCGTTTCATTTCCCATGTCCAATGAAAAAGGAATTCGAAAATGGAACTACTTTTTGTTTGAATCGCGATGAATTTATAGAAACGGAAGCAACTAATTTTGGTTTTCATGATGAAGTAAATAAAATGGTACTTAAAATTCTTCCAGATTTACGAAAAGAGGCAATTGAAAATTCTGGGAATGAAATTTGCCCTGATTTCTGTATAAAGAAAAATAGAGAAGAAATTTTGAGGTGCCCTGTTACGAAATATCAAATCGAAACTCGCGGAATAAAAGTAACTCTAAAACGATATGAAGATTCGCTAGTTTTATCGCAAATATATGGTGCGAAAATTGGTGAGGATTTATGCCGTGAGTGTATCTACAAAATAATTATTTCTCCAGACACTCTATTAAGTGAGGATGATCTGAGACAGTTAACCAAATCTTTCAAATAGATAATTTTGTTTTTCTAATATTTATCAGTCAGTTTCTTCAGTAACAGATGAAGTTAAAAATCCAAGAATATTATTCTAATATAAATAGTATTTTTTAATTGAACCTTGAGTGACGAAAATGTCTAGAAATGCTGAGTTTAGCTTCATGCTAATAGATATTGATTACAAAATTGACAAAAACGCATCATTTCCAACAGTTCGTTTATTTGGGAAGACCAACAAAGAAAATGTTTTAGTTAAAATAAAAGATTTTCATCCATATTTCTACTTGACGAAAAAAAACGGTTTGGATGAATTCATTGAGAAGGATTCCATAGTTCGCAATTGGATTATTCGGAAAGAGGACGTTTCTAGGAAAAGGTATTTTGGAGGAGAGCAGATACAATTAGTGCAGCTCTTTGGTACTCGCCCAGAACAAACTCCAACTATTAGGCAAAGATTTCTTCGAGCAGGATTTGAAATTCATGAAGCAGATATACCTTTTGTTAAACGTGTTCTTCTTGATTTGAATGTTAGGTGCTTGAATGTAATAAAAGTAAAAGCAACAACGATTCAATTAAAAGACAAGAATATATTTCTTGAAGCAAAATACAAAAATATTCGCCCTGCTCATGAGGAAAAGATTTCCTCACTTGATTATTTCTATAAATTAAAAATAATGGCTTTTGATATTGAAGTAGATCATCAAACAGAAACTATTCAGCAACTCATAACTGAAACTAGAAAGAGAATCACAGTAATATCTTATGCGTTAGGAACAAACTCTCGAGAGTATAAGAAAAAAATATTCGTTTTAGAAAAAAATACAGACATAGATGAAAGAAGAGTCCTTTTGGAATTCCTTAATGATATTGCAAAAATTCAACCGGATGCTTTAATCACTTTTAATGGTGATAATTTTGATATACCATATATCCTTGCAAGAATGGACAAATTAGGCATTGAAAATAAACTTTTCACACAATTTAGAGAAGAAGCGGTTTTTTACTCAAATAGACATCGAACATTCAGAATTAAAGGAAGAATATCATTTGATATATCACCTCGTACCTGGGGTATTCATCCCGTTTCAGGCAAGAAAAGCTTAGGAGATATTGCAGAAACAGTTTTGGATGAGGGAAAAATCGAAATTCAACGAACAACAGGAGAAATTTGGCATTCCGCGTATCTTGATGGTAATTCTGCAGATAAAGCATTGCTGAAAAAATATGCTATTAGAGATAGTGTGCTCACCTATCAACTCTTCTGGAAATTAGGCATACACGGTTGGTTTGAAGTAATACGATTAACTGGGTTTCCAGCGGGAGAATCACCTGCAAGTACTGAAAGAATTCAAGGTGAGTTTGAATTAATGCGTTTTTGTTGTCTTAAAGGAGTACTTATTCCAATGGCTCCTAATGACAAAGAAGTTGTTCAAAGGTCAACTGACCGGAAAAAAAATCCTCATATGGGAGGAACGGTCCTTATTCCTAAAGGCTCCTTACATGTAGGAGTAATAATTAGTGATTTTAGAAGTATGTATCCTTCTGTTTGTGTTGCACATAATATCGGTGGAGAGTCCTTGAAAAAATTCAAGGAGATTGAAAGAGTAAATCCTCTCGAGATGTTCAATACTAAACCACAATCATGTCTTTCTTTGATGGAAGCCACATTGATTAATAGAAGGAAAGAAGTAAAAAACAAAATTAATAAAATCACTCAGAAAATTACCAAAAAAACAGATAAAACAACTCTGATGAAATTACTAAACGATAAAGAAATACTCAATAAAGAACAGTATTCATTAAAAATCGTTGCAAATTCAATGTATGGTGCACACAACTATATCCGCAGTCGCTTTTATTCCATCACTTTAGGAAATGCAATAACAAATATTGCTCGAACATATATTCTTAGAATGGAGAAATTGCTCCGGAAAATTTCCAAAGAAATAACTCCAGTTGAAATTGTTTATGGCGATACCGATAGCGCTTTCATCAAAATTCTTGATGAAGGTTTGGTTATAGATGTCTATAATGAAAAGAATCCATCTAAGAAAAAGAAAAAAATGGCTAAATTATTATTATTAACTGATAAAATATTAGAAAATTTAAATAAACAATTTCCAGAAGCAATGGATTTAACATTAGAAGATTTTGCATATAAATTAATATTCAAACCAGGTCGTGCAAAAGCTTATAGCTATTTTAGTTTATTAGATAATCATCTGCAAATAAAGGGATTTGAAGCAGTAAGATCCGATTGGTCTTTTCTCTCTCGAGATGCGCAAAAGAAAGTTCTGGAACTTATTTTAAAAGAACCTGTTAAGAAAAGTAAGAAGCATGAGAAAAATATCGAATTTGTTGATCTAGGAGTAAAAAAAGCAACTAAATATCTAGTAAATTTATCCAAGGATATTTTACAAATGCCTGCAGAAGAATTACTAGAAAAAGCAATGGTACTATCCCCAATTAAAAAAGAACCAAGTAAATATAAAGCGAAAATGCCTGCGGTTCTTGCTTTCCTCGATTTTGCAAAAAAAGAAGAGTTGGATCCAACTACAGAATGGAAGGAATATGATAAATTTCCATGGGTGATTACACCAGGAACAGGTTTGATTAGTGACCGTGCAAGACATCCAAAATATGCAACAGATATCGATCGAAATCATTATGTAACAGAAATTCTCCGTGCATCAGAAGGATTTGGTATCAAAATTTCATTACAAGATATTAAGAATAAACTTACAATGGAACCTATTGATGAGATACTTAAAAGACTGCCAAAAAAATCTGCTGATGAGAGAGAATTCAGTGATACTTTTGACAAAAAAACAGCTAAGCAAAAATCGAAACAAACAAAATTAAGTGCATTTATTGTTGAAGAAGAAAATCAACACGATCATTAATTTTTCGGTAAAAAACTAGTTTAACCTTTATTAGTAAACTATAAACATGTAAAACTAAAATAAAATGAAAAATAAAGGAGAAAAATAAGCAGTTAATTAAATAACTGTTTGATCTTTGGCAACTTTTTCTTTTCGTCTTTCAAGCGAGCTCTTCATTCCCTTTGCAACAAAATAGCCAATTATTATTGGAAGTGCAAAGACAACACCAAATAATATTGTTCCAAAAAATGCCCAGCCGATACTTGTTGGATTTCTAACCATAATTTACACCTATTGGTTCTTTGTGAATATATCTGATAAAAGACTCTAACTTATAAGAGTTTTTACTATTTTAAATTGTATTTACTCTTATAAAAGTAAAGTTATTATTTTCACATTTATTATTCTAAATCATTCAACTACTAGAAGCAGTTCAACTAGAGAGGAGATGATATTATTACTCTTTTTTACTTTGACTTTATGAAGGTCATGTTTTCCAGTATTGACTGCAATTATTTGCATTCGGGCATTGTTAGCAGCTTCAATATCGTGTGGTGAATCGCCTAATACTAGGCAATGTTTAGGAACAATATTTACTTTTTTTGCTGCTTTTAGAAACGCTTGTGGATTTGGTTTTCCAATTGTTATATCTTCTCCAGTAATAATTACTTTGAAATACTGATCCATTTTAACAGCTTTTAACATTTTCATTACATTGTACTTTGGTGTTGAGGATGCTAAGCAAAGTGGCATATCTATTCCTTTTAGATAATCTAATAATTTAATGGCTCCATCAAAAATAGGGATTCTATCTAGCAAATTGGAGAGAATCATTTCTTTTTTCAAAGCTAATTGTTCTAATTTCTTATTGTCTTTAGCTAGTTCAGGTATTAGTGACTTGAGAGTATCTTTTGGCGTTCGACCCATATTTTCAGCTATTGCCTCATAAGAGATATCCAATGCTATTTCAGTAAATAGTATTTCAAATGCTTGGATGTGTTTGTCAAGTGTATCAACAAGTGTTCCATCTAAATCAAATATTATACATCGGATTTTCCATTGTTTTATTAGAGAGTCAATTCGAATCAAGTATCTCACAACATATATAATGAAAATTCCTCATATGCTTTAAATTTAATGCAAGTTGATTCTTTTTTCTCGCAAATGATTCAATATAATACTAAAAACTTTAAACTAGAGAATAAATCTTCAATTAGAAATCTTAGGTGGCTAGATGAATTGACTGAATCTTCTGAAAGACAAAACAACGATTTCATTGAAACTATTGATAATGATACAAATGAACCAGTAGATGATAAGCTTGAAATCAAAAACCCAGTTAAATCTTGGGATGAATTGAAATTTATCCCTAACAAAAAAAGATTTATTATTCTAACAATTGTCATGTCTCTTGTTGAGATTGGTGGATTCTTTATTTTTGCATATGCCTTTTATAATTCTGTTGGCGATGGTATGCATGTATTAGGTTTGCTTTTACTCCCACCTCTTTTAGGGGTTCTTATTGCTTACTTTGTTCAAGATAAAAAAGAAGCCGTAGGCATTAGTTCTATCAACGCAGTTGCATCTATCATACCTTTTATGATTATTTATTCATTAATTGAAACACTAATCTTTCCAGAGAGACTTTTTGAAGTGAATATCTATTTCTTTCTATTTCCACTTTTAGGATTGGCATTTCAGGTAACTGCTGCTTACACCATAAGTAGAACTAGAACTCTTTATCGTTTATATGGAAATCCCGATATTCCTAGAGAAACTGATGAAGCAATGATTGCTGAATTGAAACAGAGTAGGATTGAAAGAGGTTTGGAATCTCCCCCTATTGAAGAGGAAACAGATACTATTGTAAAAGAGAAGATTTCAGAAAAAATAGAGCAAGATTAATCTTTCCAAAAGAGTAAAATGTTGCAAGGGAAATGGGCTTTATTTCCCAAGCAAATCTTAACTAATCAAGAGGGATAATTAACTTTCAAATTCTAGAATACCTTAAATGATTTCTATCGGTCAAATCACATCTTAAGGGGTTCTAACTATTAATATATATATACTCGAAAACAATTAAGTAGTCTGTAAGAACAGTTCAGCAAACTGTTCAGTATTATCTGAACGATTTCTTTCTATTCTACTAAAAATAGTTCTTTTACCTGAGGTAGAAATTGAAAAAAAAAACGGTATTCATATCTTTGTTTGATTTAAGGAAATTACAATAAACAAGGAATAAGAATTTCTAATGGGAGACAGTGTGTGGACTTTTCCAAATCCCTTTACGAATCCTCCATATTAGCTTAGTTCCTATTCAGAGCTTTGATAGATCAAAAAAACAAAACTTCTCTAAAGTTTGTTGTTATTTTTATTCAAATTCAAGTAAAACAGTTCCTACACACAGCACGCTAACTGTTCAGATAAATTCTGAACGATTAGCGAATGATTTTTAATTCAAAAACATCTATTGTTTCATTGAAAAAAACATTTGAGTAGAATTTAAACTTAAAGAGTGAAGAAAAATGCGACCCAGAATTAGTAGATATTTGATATTTCTATTTATTACAAGTATATTGTTTTTTTCTCAAACCTTTTCTTACGTAGAAAAAGTTCTAGGGCAAACGAATTTAATTGAAGAAGATGAAAAATTTACCATCTTTGCAGGTAATCTTTACGATTTGGTTATTCCAAAAAAACAGGGTCCATCAGCATTTTTTAATTTCGATTCTTTTGGTCAAATAAAACTTAAATTCAATTATATATCAGAATATGAAAGTTCAAATGTTTTTATGAATTCAATAAATAATCTTTATGGGAAAGGTTATTCTTTGGAGCATATTGATTGGGATATTTTAGGTACATCAGATGCTTACAAGTCAAGCGTTAATTTTTCCAAAGCAAACCTAGATAGAAATGCCTCTTTACATCTATCATTCACAGTATTTAACCAAAATTCAACTGTTAATTTCTATGATATTGAATCTTTAAGTCAATCATTTATTGAACTAAATTTAACGAATTGGGATTTTAGTCCTGGTTCCCGAGGTATTGCACTAAATATCCAAACTCAACTTATGGATTCAAAAGATTATGTTCGTTTAGGACCATACATGGATTTTGAAAATGGATATTATTTGGTTAAAATAATTAGTGGCGAATATATATTCAAGATAAAGTTTACTCCACAAATAATTATCAAAACACAAAGTGGTGTTGAAGAATTTTACGAATCAATGTTTTTTGCAAATTATAATATTGGAGCTCTAGAATCTAAACCGGCAGATTTTTGGATTTCTGTACCATATCGAACTGGTATTTCACAAATCATTTTTAGCTTCCTTTGTTTCTATGAAATCACAACCAATCAAGGAGGTTTTGATTGGTTCAATTTATCTTTAATTATACTTTCAACAATTTGTACAATAATTATATTCAGGAAAAGGAGAAAGGAGAAATAATGATAAATAAAGAAAGCTTTTTCTTATTAAAAAGAAATTATTATAAATTTGTCGCTTTTGTGATAATCATAGGTACTGTTCTTCTAATCAATACTCAGTTAAGTAATTTCAAAAGTAATGCTATTGGTTTTGTTCCTTTAAATTACCATAGCCAAACTTTTGATCCTATTCTCCCTTTGAAATTACAACCGAATTTAAATGAGAATCTAAATAGATTAATTTACAAAATAACTATTGATATTCAGACTAATGCTAGAGATGTTTTTGTTACTGCTCAATTAACCTACCAAAATAATGTTAACATTTCCATTGAAAATATAATTTATATTGCAGACATTGAAACAATTTTAGTTGAAAGTAGAACCTCATCTTTCCAAATTTATGATAACATAGGAGAACTGTTCTTTGAATGGACTCCAACATCAGATTTCCATTTGCTAAATATTACTTTAAGCAATCCAATTGAGTTCAATGAGTATTACACTTTCTCAATCTCATATCTATTAGAAAACGCTATTTTATTCAACCAGGATTTTGAAAATAATTACATATTTCAATGGTCAATTATTAATGATGAGTATGTTGATCAATTTGCTGTAATAGTTAATTTACCAGTCATTTTTTCTCTTGGTAATAATTCTATTGTTTCTGCCCTTGATCCAGTAGCTGATTATGTTTCTGTTGATGAACGCCGATTTGAATGGAGTTATTACAATGTTCTAGTAGATGAAGTTCTTTCTTGGGTTGTTAGATTTCAAACTTTTAAAAAATCGAATATACCAACTTTAAAAATTCCGGGATATATTTGGGTGTTAATGATTGTGCTGTTTTTCATTGGAGGTATTATTGGAAGTACAGCAGTTTCTCTAATCTACAAATCAAGAACAGATATGGAACGTAAAGAAATAGTTGAGACCTTGCTTTCTCAACCTGAGAAGGATATTTTGAAAATAATCAAAGATGAAGGAGGAACAACAACTCAGAGAAGAATTTGTTCACTTGCCGGTTTTTCCAAAGCTAAAGTATCATATTATATAAATGAATTAGATCAAAAAAATATTATCTCTCGAGAACGTTTTGGTAGAATGAATAGAATTCGTATTATTGATGAAACTTTTGAGAAAGTTTACTTTGATGAAAGGCAAAAGGAAAACGTGGATAAGGACTAATTATTCATTTTTAGTTTAAAATAGATAGAAGTGTACTAATTATTATAACAGATAATTAGTATAGCAATAAATGAAATGTATAGTTCAGCAAAACACCTAAAGCTTGTAATATTCTCCTTACTTGTATTTGTATTTGCAAACTCTTTTCTAGGACTACATTCAATTCAAGAAAATGAATTCAATTCAAGTCTTGAAAACTATACGAAAGATAATTCGCTCTCTCCCGAAGTAAAATTTGAAATTGGGGAAATATTGGAAAATAATACTTGGGGTTCTCCACTACGAGTAACTTCATCGGACTTTGAACGAGATGGTTTTGTTCTTGCACAAGATTATTCAGGCATTTATCATTGTGTTTGGGTTAGAGATTTTTCACCTAATGAATTGTCACTAAGTTATTCTTCAACAAAGGATAATTTAAGTATTGAATGGAACTCTGAAATTCACATCCTTCATACACAAGCAGAAATAACAAAATTGGATGTTATATTTGACGAAAACAATACTCTTCATTTATCATTTATTGCTGTAAAACAAGAGCTTTATCGTTTATATTACCTCAATAAAGAGGTAAACAATGATACTTGGAGTACTGAACAAATTCTCTATTTTGATAGCAAACTACAATTAACTAATTTGGAGTCAGCTATTACAAACAATAAAACCATACATTATTTTTGGATTGCAACTGAAAAAAGCTTTGAAGAAAATTACAATAGTAGTAGTCTAATTAACTATTTTTCCTTTACTGGTACTGTCACTAATAAAGAACTTGGGGTTCAAAATTTATTCAATTCCTCAAATCCAAAACAAGTAAGTGTTGTAGTAAAATCAGATGAATCTCTGCAACTAATTTGGACAAATGAATCATCTACAGGAATAGATCATTCAAATTTATTTCTAGTAACTTCATTCAACGCAGGAGAAACTTGGGTAGAGGAAATATCTGTTGCCTTGGAAACAAAATTACGGAAATTATTCATAAGTTCAAGTCAAATTACTAATAATTCATTCATAGTAGGAATAACAGAAAAGAAACCGTATAAATTAATTTTTCTTGAATATTTCTCTCCAAATGAAACAATAAGCAATACTCCAATACTAATAACTGATAATGAAAAAAACGGTTATTTTGGAGGTTTAGTAGAAAATAGAACTAATGGAAATATATTCATTATCTATGAAGAAAAACTAGATACCAGATCTGACTTATCATTCCGTCAAAGGAATAATTCTACTAATTCTTGGCAAAATTCTATCAAAATTACTGATAATAGGCATTCTTTAAATCCAATTTTTACTCGAAATAGCTTTTCTGAAAATGATTTTGGTCTATTAAGCTATCTCGGTAAAAATGAATTAATTTCTAAAAAACTTCTTCTAAATGGAAATTGGACTTCAACAACAAGTATCTATCAAACGATGAAATTTAACAGTAAACCCTCATTTGTTATTAATTCAGTAGGAACTACTCATCTTGTTTGGACTCACAGTGGAGTGGATACACATCAAATATATTACATGACAAAGGAATTCGAGAAACAGTGGAGATTCAAAGAGAGTTTAAGTGTAAATTGGTGGAAAACAGCGACCAATCCAAGCATAGTTATGGATTCAAATGAAAATCTCTTTTGTTTCTTTGTAGCAGATGACAATAATACAAAAGATGATGGAATATTCTATCGATATCTCTTGTACGGACAAGATAACTGGAGCTCTCCGGAACTAATTAAAATACCTGATGGGGATGCTAGAAAAATTCAACCAAAAGTAATCATTGATTCAGCAGATACAATTCACTTAGTATGGATCGAAAAAATAACTCTTTTCTCAAATAAAATTGTTTATTCAACAAAAATGACAACTGAAACAAATTTCGCATCAACAATCATACAAGAAAATGATGTTTTTTGCTATAGTAGAGATTTTGATTTGATCATTGATTCTACAAATATGCTACATTTCGTATATTGTGACATTAACGAAAATGAGAGCCCAAGAACATATAAAATTCAATATAGGTATCTTCCTAGTGGAGGAATCTGGTCAGAAATAATGACCATAGACGCAACAAATAAGGACATTTTATTGGAACCAATGATCATTATTGATTCAAGTGAAAAGATAACATTAGCTTATTTACGAAGATATTTCATAATTCAATATAAATGGGCAACAGATGTTAGAACTTGGGTGAAAAGTTCACCAAGCTCAAATTGGGTTCAAAAAGAACCAATTCTCACATATGAAATAATTGATTATCATAATTTCTTTATCATGCCTGATGATACAATTTGCTTTATATATCATTCAAATTATTTCTCACAAGATGGAAATCCAAGCTACATTAAGGACTATGTTAAATTAATACAAAAAACATCTGGAGAGGATTGGGGAGAAAAGGAATTAGTGTTTCTAAATCCATTATATGATTCAAAACCTTTGGTACAATTTGATCCTTATACAAAACAATTACAAATTATTGTTATAGAGAAAAAAAGTTTATTTCCTCATCTAAACTGGCTAACGAAGCAAAATGATACAGATAGAGACAATTTTGGTGATTACGATGAATTTATCTATAGAACAAATCAAACAATAATCGATAGTGATTCTGATGGCTTATCAGATGGATATGAAATGAAAACAAGTTTTACTAACCCATTTTCGTCTGATACAGATTGGGATGGCTTATCAGATGGAGATGAAATGAATATTTATTTCTCTGATCCTCTTGATATAGACTCAGATCGTGATTTGCTTTCAGATGGAGAAGAAGTATTAATTTGGATGACCAATCCAAATAATATCGATACAGATTTCGATGGCATTTACGATTATGATGAGACCTATATTTTCCATACTAATCCAAATTCAAATGATACCGATTCTGATTTAATGCCTGACCTCTGGGAGATACTCAATGGATTAAATCCATTATATGATGACAGTTTCAAAGATAAAGACTCAGACTTTTTATCGAATTTAGATGAATACCTTTACTATTCTGATCCAAACAATATGGATACGGATTCGGATGGATTATCCGATGGTTTGGAAGTTCACACATATAAAACCAGTCCGATAGCTTTTGATACTGATTTAGATACTTTGAGTGATAGCGATGAGATACTGATCTATGGTACAAATCCTTTGAGTGAAGATAGCGATTCAGATGGGTATACTGATCGTGAGGAAATAAATAGTGGAACAGACCCAAATAATCCCAGAGATAACATAAGATTAGAACAATTGAAGGAAATTCTTCTAGTAACTTTGATTCCAATTGGAATTATCGTTTTAATTACAACTTTTCTTGAGATAAGATATCGTTATCGCATTAAGCAAGCTGTATCAGAGGAAGCTTTAATTTCACTCGAAGATCAAAAAATACTTGAAAAGCATTTTCAGAATGTGAAAGATGATTAGACTGTATCTTTACCGTAATCGAAAGTATAATTAATATCTTCTATCAATCACTATTTGGAAAGAAATTATTTCAAATACATTGAAGTTCTTTAGTAAAACCTTAAAGAGAATTCTTCTTTTCAGAGATAATTCTTATTGAATGTAACAGATTGAGAAGGTAATAATCATTGATACACAAGATAATAGTAATTGACCAAAGAACAACTGTAGGTCAGATTCTTTTCGATGATGGGTTAGTATTACTTGAAACTGATTTGTTAACAGGATTTATTTCAGCATTAAGTGCATTCGCACAATGTTTAGGAGAACAATCTGTCGAATTTAAAGGCGCAGACTTAGGAGACAATCGATTTTCTCTTATCTCTCGAGATCATCTAACATATGCAGTTTTTCAAGATTTATTTGATAATGAACCTTTTGCGCGGTTAACTCTTAAAGAAATAATTGATATTTATCATGATGAATTAATGGAAACCAATCTCTCCATGGAATCAATTCGTAGTTCAATTACAAAAGAGATTACTACTCTAATTGAAACTGAATACTTTCCTATCAGTATTTTGGAGACAATCAATGAAGACATTAATGAAATAATAAAACATTCTCCTATCAATTTTGATTTAATGTTTCTTTCTAGTATTACTAACGGAATAATACATGTGTGGAGGCGTCCTATTAACCCATCAATTATGAAACAATTTTTGGATGTAATCTCAAAAATTCCATTAGAAATGAGCTGGATTGCAGAAGGAAAAATTCCTAAAAATGGTTCAACAGAAGACGATGAAGATAATTCAAATTTAGAAGCTTGGATGATCAAACGCGTTAGTCAAACAAATTTCTTCATTGCAGGTAGAGCGATTGCTAAGGATAATGAAATGAAAGATGGTTGCTCACAAAAAATAACAAGTATATTTGAAAATATTTCAGGTCTAATCGAAAATTCTCTTGAAAAAGAATGGATTCGAATCGCCAAATATCAGTAATTCTAGCATTTTCCCTTTAATGAGAAAGTTTTAAGTAAATGTCTTACTACTTTTTTTATAGTATAATTATTTGGATTCAAAACAATTTGTCATTACATTCTAAAATGAATCTAATATAGGAAGAATGTGAAATGGATAAAGCTAAAGATGCACAAAAACTAATTCAAAATGGACTAGATGCTTTAAGTAAAAATAAGAATGAAAAAGCATTGGAGCTTTTTATTCAAGCATTAAAAATTGAGCCGAAAAATACCATGGCTTGGAACAATAAAGGTGTTGCCTTAAGGAAATTAGGCAAGATCGAGGAAGCCATTAACTGTTATGATACAGCTCTAAGCATTAGTCCGGATTCATCTCAAACATTGGTCAATAAAGCTCGAGCTTTAAAAATACTCAAAAAATTTGATTTGGCATTATTCACTTATGAAGATATTTTGGAACTCGACCCTGAACATCAGGAAGCTAAAGAAGAACGAGAACGTGTAAGAAGTCTACTTGCAAAACGTGCACAAATAGCGTCTAAAGGAGAAAATATAACTCAAATAGAAAAAGAAGAAAAAGAGTTATTTGAAGAAAGAAAAAAGGATTTGATAGAATTCCTAGAGGAGTCTCAAATAAGTATTAATGATTCTGTCCAAAGAATAAAGGAAATGTTTACTCATGGAATCAAAGAAGAAGCTTTAGATCAAAGAGAAAAAATAACTCGAGCAATTGTCTCATTCAACGATCAAATTACAGACAGGGTTAAAGTTGTTACAGAAGAATTCTCTACATTGAACTTTGAGAAAGAATGTCAAGAAAGTTTAATTATTTGGCACTCTTTTAAGGATAAAAAACTAGGTGAATTAGAAAAAATGAACTAGAAGCAGCAGCTTTTCTATTAGTTTTGGTTCTATTTTCTTATTTTCCCAATTGCTTTCAGCAGTGCGTTTATAGTACGAACATACATACGTGTGTGATATGGTGGTAATAAGAATGAATTACCCTTTTTTAAATAGTGTAATAGCAGAAGGATATCTACGAATATATCCTTTGGCTAATGCAAAATCGAGGTGCGTATTAGTGTCGGGATGTGTTTGACCGAGGTGAACAAGGTTTGATGAGACTATTAACAGTACATGTACCCGATGGATTTTTGGAAGGACTAGATGAATTAGTTAGAAACAAACGATATGCAAATCGTAGTGAAATTATTAGAATCGCTATACGCGATCTTTTAAGAGATGAATTGTGGGAACAGAGATAATCATTCTCACCCATTCATTATCTTATTTCTTTTCTTTTTAGTTTTCCGTTTTTATTTCTTAGTAGTTATTTTAGTAAACATTTAGAAAATTTCTGATTGAATCTTCATCGTCCAATCTAACAATTGGTACATCAAGCAATTTTCCAACATTTGATAATTCTTTTTGATAATCACCCATAGTTAAAGATAGGTGATTTGTTCCTAATGCTTTTAAGAATGACTCAGGAGAAACTTTCAATTGAACTGCTGTATGAGGCCAGGTAGTTCCCCAAGCAATTCTTTCCTTTTCTTTTATTGAAACTATTTTTCCAAGTCCAAATTGTAAAATGTAACGTCCATCGATCCGACAAAGTCTAGCATATGTTGCTTCATTCTGAGAAGCAGGTGTATGATATCCAAAAGCACCTCCGGCAATTCCTTGACATTGAGGTTGAATTGTACTTTTTGATAGAGTTTTTTTCGGAGAATTAGATAGCCCTGCATAATATGCACTTGCTGCGCCACAATTTGCGATAATAAAATAGTTATCAGTAATGACTTTGATATCTCCAAAGAGTGGAGGGACAGCACAATTTAAGCTATAGAGAATTGCAGAAGTCAATAATCCTTTGATATCCCCTTCACATACAGTGGGAATAATTGGTTTCTCTCCTGTATGATCTTCCGGGAAAGGTAAAAAGGCAGGTAATAAACAAGGAGTGATACCATATTCAACACTTAATTCTGGTTGACATTTTATTGATGTTCCAATTATCCTTTCTCCTTTCTCATGATAAGCACTAATAATATCCTTTGCAGCTAAATAGAGTGCAATTTGCTTGTTCAATATTTCTTCACTTATCATTTTATTATCAAAAGTAATTGAACAACCATTTTTTGTTAACCAGTCTTTAAATGAACTAATTCTAGTGCTCTCATTTTGAAGGATTTCAGTTCCTGTCTTAATAAGCAAATATTGATCTTGTGTTTCTATATCATTAATAATGAAACGTTTGAGATATGGTATATCATCATTCAAGTGCTCCATATTCAAAGCAGGAGTTCCACCCCAAAGTAACAGTTTCCCATTTCGTAAATAATTTAATGCACAAGAAGCTTTTAACCATGGAATCATTGTTTCAACAGAGCCATTAATTGGTAGTAAAAACCTTGCATGGTGTTTTATGTAGTAATTATATGATGCTTCCCAAAATGAAGCACCCGTTGAAGATATGGCAGTTATTCCTGGCCAAAGTGGGTTATTTCTTGTCACCAATCCAACAGGAACATCTAATTCTTTTGCTAACTCAAGTGGAACATTTGGTTCATTCCAAGCAAAGCAACATAGAAGTAAAGCACTTATTTTTTCTTCAATAAAAGGCATCTTTAGTTTATCTATTTGTGAGAGAGAATTAATGCCAAAGATTTTTCCTCTTTTGTTATCTTGTAAATCGTTTTGTGGGTCAATAATCTCAAAACCATTTCTTTTTAATGCAGAAACTAAATCCAAATGGGTTTGTTTGATGTACTCTTCTCGTTCATTGACAAGTTTAACATCATCTCTTGGATCTGTAAATGATACAACACCAATCCGATAATTTGGTTTAGCAAACTCTTTTTGAGAATCACTTTTTTTCATTTCAAATACACTCTAATTAATTCTATTCTTTTATTAGATATATTTATTGTTTGTCTAATTAGAACCAATAAACCATAAATTCTTATAACAAAATATTTGTAGTGTTGCATAAGAGATTCTCAAAGAGTACTGGAGAATTAAAGATGTCATTTCCCCGACAAAGGTATGTGTTAGATACAACTGCTTTTACTGATGCACGATTAGTCAGCCAATTTGGCGGTTCAATCGCTGATGCTGCAAATCAACTTGCTGAATTGATTAGCATTGGACGATTACGATTAAACATTTCTTGTTATATGCCTCCTAGTACATTTAATGAATTGAAGAAATTCTTGTTAGAAAACAAATGTACAGTTAGAGATATTGATCAAGTTGAAGCTTGGGTTGTTCGTAAATCTCCAGACAGATATTCCGTTCTTCTTTCATCTCAAGTAATTTATGAATATGTTTCTGATGTGCGAGATAGACTTGATCAAGGAATGGATATCGTACGTCGAGCAATAAAAGAAGGGATTAAGCGAACTGAAGAAAATCTTCTCAAAAAAGATGGCGTGAATCCAAAAGATTTGGAAAAAAGCATTGCACGGACTTATGAGGATAAATATCGTCAAAGAATGAGACGAGGTGTTCTCGACTCTCTTCCTGATATTGATACACTTATTCTAGCAAAAGAGCTTGGAGCAGGCATTGTTTCTGCAGATAAAGGAATCAAAGCATGGACAGAGAGAATGGGTATTAGATTTGTTGAGGCGAATTTCTTTCCACAAATTATTTTGACTTATCTAGAGAGGCTTGAAGATCTCCCGCAGTCTATAAAAAACGTTAAAGAGTTTGGTGGAAATAAGAAAAGAACTATTTAATGAATACAAGCTAGTAATAAATGATTATTTATACTATAGGTGAAAAAACAAATGTCTGAAAAGAAAATGCCTTTTGAAAAGGAAATTGAAGAAGAATATGATGATATTCGATTGCTTTTTAGATCCAATGATGATTGTTTGTTTCGTGGAGTTCTTGGTGGTTTAGCTGAATATTGGAATATGAATTCGACAATACTTAGACTGATTTTTTTACTTTCAGTTATTTTAACTGGTGGTTTAATGATTATCGTCTATTTTATTTTAGCAAAACTAATCCCAATAGAACCAAATTGAAATTAGTAATCGAAAAAAGTGGATAATTAATAGCTATAAATATTCGATAGCAAGATAAGTGAAAGTGGTTATAATGCGAAAAATTTGGGCTCCTTGGAGAATTGAATATATTCAACAAGAAAAATCAGATAATCAATGCTTCATTTGTGAAATTCTAGAAGAAGATAAAGATAAAGAAAATTTAATTCTCTTTCGAGGAGAAAAAGCAATAGTTATGTTAAATAAATATCCTTACATCGCGGGTCATTTAATGGTTGCCCCAAAACATCATACAGCTGAAATTGATTCTCTACACCCTGCTACATATCAAGAAATGTGGCAATTAATGTCAAAATCAGTTTTGGTACTTAAGGAATCAATCAAGCCTGAGGGATTTAATATCGGTATTAATTTAGGAAAAGTATCTGGTGCAGGGTTAAAAACACATATCCATATTCATATCGTCCCAAGATGGTCTGGAGATACTAACTTTATGCCAATCCTCACTAATACTCGAGTTATTTCTGAAGCACTCGAAAAAACATATGATAAATTTATGAAACATAAAAATATCTTTGATGAGTAACCAAATTTACAGAATATAAAGAGTAAATCGAATGAAATATCATTTAAGAAAAAGAATTGACTCGAAACGATTAAAGTAACCGCCTAAACCTTTACTGATACTTGAAAGATAAATAATGTAAATAAAAAGAGAAAACTCGATCCTATTTAATAGAATCAAATTTCAAGGGTTAAAAAAAATTATCTTCTTTTAAAGAGATTTATTGGATTTATTCTTTTATTTGGATTTCTTGCACCTTGTAAGAGCTCAACAAAACAATATCCAACTTCTTCGTTCTTTTCGTTAAGGATGCTTGCCATTAATTCATAATAAGCTAGATTTAGTTGGCCATCCATGAGTGGTTTTATAGTATAATTTTCTTCTTTTACTCCAGGAATCTTAAGCTTCCATCCTTTGGAAAATTTAAAACCATCTATTTCAATCATTTCCAAAGGTTCAACTTGACAATCCCGTAATCGAATTCCCTGCTTATCTTTTGTTATATAGGTTCCATCTAAATACGGATGTTGAGGAAAATAAAATATCATTACTTCTTCATCATCAAAAAACCGCAATGAAAACCATTCCCAATGTGTAGAATTATCGACTATGTCATATGGACCCCATTGCCGATCAAACCAAGTTTTACCTTTAACAGTGATGGGTTTCTCATCATTTCTTTTGAGTGTTAATTCACCTTTTGTAGGCATGTTTGTATAAGAGTAATAGAGTGTTCGTTGTTTTGGGTCGCTTTCAGTTCCCATCACTAATACACCATCATCACCATGCCAAAATGCACCTTTTCCAACATCCAAGGTTAAATTTAGATTGAAATCCTTTGTGTCTAATTTAATTTCAAAAGATTCTTGGTTTTTTGTTAGTTTACTATATGGATGAAAGACCAGCTCTTTCTGGTTCACATAAATTCTTCTATTTTGGAATCCTAATCTCTGATGATAAAAATGCTCGCCAGTTTGGAAATCTGTCAAGGCAATCATTGAAACATATGAAGTTGTTCCAAATACTCTTGGTTTTATTACCGTATATTGATAAGAATACATATTCTTACTTTCTTCATCAATTAGATATCCAGTAGCATACCACCAACCAGATACTTTCTTATGTGGAAGCCATTCATCATCAAAGCTTCCATGATCCGTTTCTTTGTATTGTATTTTTTCATGAAGTGTCATTTTAGTTCCACCTTTAATTCATTTTTAAATTCAAGTTATATAATAAATAGTCAACATCTATCTGACGTTTTAAGGATAAAAATTGGTGGAAATGGTTAGATATCTAACTAAAGGTTAGACTTCTAACTATTTAAATATTATCAAGCATGCATAATTTAAAATGTGTTCCTAGAAGGATTTTTTTTGGCTAGTTTATTGATAACATAAACATAGAGAATCTAAAATACAAAATATAGTAAGGCTCTTATACGTGTTTTTGTAATGTGGGTCGATTATGCCTCTAAGTAACTTTTATGGAGAAATAGCAGCAATTAGTGGAGCGGTTTGCTTTGGTGTTGGAAATGTAATAATCAAATCGCAAGGCAATAAGATCAGTCCCTTTGCAATTAATGCTATTCGTTTAACTTTATCAGCGATTATTTACTTTATCATTATTGCATCAATGGGAATAATCAGTTCAACATTCAATCTTACTTGGAGGGTTGCTCTCTTTCTTGCAGGAGGAACTTTCATTGGTGTTGTTATTGGTGATATTATTTTCTTTTTCAGTCAACAGTTAATTGGTCTTTCGAAAGCTTATCCCATTGCTGTAAGTTATCCACTAATGACATATATTTTGGGATTAATTATCGGTTCCGAGGATTTTCACTGGGCAAGAATAGTTGGGGTAACTCTAGTAATAGGAGGAGTGTATTTAGTATCTATATCAACTAAAGGAAAAGAAATAGAAAATCAAAGAACGAATGAAGAAACCGGCATCGAAATCGCAGAGAATTTAGAAAAAACACCAGAAGATAAATTACTTGAAAATAATGAATTACAAAAAGAAAAGACTGAAAATCATTCCAAAGAAAAAGGAGTAATCACAAGAGAAGAAACTCAGAAAGTCAAACTAAAAAAGAAATATCTTATTCTAGGTATTGGAGGAGCACTTACTACTGCAATCTGTTGGACTATTGGAACAGTCTTAATGGACCAAGCTTTCAACAATCAAGATTTAGAGGGGTTACCAGCTACCGCTTTTAGAATTATTTGTGTTCTACCTGTATCACTCTTGATATTTACTTCAACAAATCGTGGAAAATATAAAAGTAAATTTAGTCGGAAAGGGTTGCTATTTATTGTTATAGCAGGATTAATTGGTAATACAGCAGGGGGGTTACTCTATGCCTTTGCATTACAATATTCAACAGCGTCTACAACAGCAGCAATAACTGCTGCAGCACCATTAATTGCAACACCTCTAGCAGTTATTTTTCTAAAAGAGAAAATATCTTGGAAATTAGTGGTTGGTACATTAATAACCATAAGTGGAATTTGGTTGATAATACTATTCTGAAGAGAGAAAGAACAGTTTACTTTACAAAATTACTAGTCGGACACCAAGAAATTCATTCGAACAAAAGTACCACAATTCTTGCAATTATATTCAGAAAGAATAACTATTCCGAGCTCTGTGTGGTAAATAATTTTCACAGTCTTACTACCACAAAGAGGGCATTTTTCTGTAACTTGAATACTCCGTTCATTCATATTTCAGTTCATACTCCTCTAAAATACCGACATAATTAAGCTTGTTTCATTAGCTAACAAATTCGTTTTACTTTTAAAGTATCGTATTTATACACTTAAAAAAATTGCTCCGATGAATCAAAAGTGACGTATTGTTAAATAATAACCAGTTTGGAAAAGTTTAATTTATGAAGAGGATAAGAGTTTCTTAAGAACGATTGGAGATAATATCTACGATGACTGATATACTAGAAACGGTTGAAAAAGTTAAGGGTTGGCTAGATGAACTGAATTTGAAATGTTTTATTTCACCAAATGGAACAGAGATTATGCTACCATACAAAATTGACGATCGCACATTCAATGTTAGAATAGTTATCGCCCCTGAATGGATGCAGCTCTTCTGCCAAATAATGCCATATAATGAAGTACCACAAGAATTAGTTGGTGCAATTCATGCAAACCTTCTCTTAGCAAATTTTAATTTAAATGAAGTAACATTTTCGATAGATCCAGAGGGAAATATCTACTCTGAAAACGATATACCAATTGACTCAGATTTAGTAACTTTCAAATCTGAGCTTGGTGCAGTTGTTTTTGGTTATCAATATTTCTTTGAACAGTTAGCACCAAAAATAGGTGGTGCAATTGAAAAGATGTCAAAAGATAAACTAGGTATAACCTAATAATAAATTTCTATTTGTTTAAGAAACATTCACTGGATTTTTCCAGTGCTATTTTCTCTTTCTTATTTTCTTAGTTTTCTACAATAATTTTTGCTCCAGTCGTATTGATTTTTGACTTAGAAAGCAAATTAAATTCATGTTTGGAATAATTTTCATTTATTGAATTTATAATGGCCATTGCAGAAGCTGCTGAATCAGATAAACTAAATATTGTTGGTCCAAAAGAGCTTATACCATGTCCAAATGATTTTTTATTTTCTTGTAGAAAGGCAAAAATCTCTTGATTGAAATCAGAATTGAAATAATTCATTCCAAATTTCGGCATAATGTGCTGCATGGTTATCAAGCCTTCACCAAATGATTTGATATCCTTTTCAATTAGAGACGGAAGAATCTTCATTAATAGTAGTCTCGAGAGTTTTTCGACTCCTTCAGCAGGAATAGGGCAATTATCTCTAAATAGACTAACCTCTTTTTTTCCTGAGGCTCCTTTTTTTGCTGCAGGAGTAATTAAAACAAAGTACCAATTTGTTGGAGGATAATTTCTAAAGATTATCGGAGGAGGAGGAGCGTTTGATACTCGAGATGGTTGAAAAGTTTCAGTTTGTTTTCCCGGTCCAAAGGAGTGTCCACCATCTAATATTACTCCACCTTTATCGAAAGAAGCAACACCAATACCACTTGTACCACCACGTTGAACAGCTTTAGCAATCTCTGTAACGCTAGTATTAAGTTTATGAATTTTTGAAAGAATAGACCCTAGTGCAAGAAGAAATTGAGTATTAGAACCTAAACCAATATGACTTGGAACAGAATCAATTAGTTTTAAATTGAGATCAGAGGATGAAACTCCAAAATAGGCATCAAATTTAGCAATAACGGCAAGAGTTTTTTTTTCAAGCACTACTGGTTTTATTTTTTGAGTATCAGAACAATATTTTATCACCCAACCTGGTTTCTCCAAAGCAACTCCAAAACTTCCATTGATTCGTCCTAATTCACCATTGAGGTCTATTAAACCAAAATGTAAACGAGAAGGAGTCTGAACAGTAATTTGCATTGTCTAAACCAAGTGTTTTTTTTCAAGGATTTCTATTGAATTACACGTAATAAATTCTTCACATATATGGAAAAAAAAGCTAAAAGAACAAGAGAGAAAAATATTTTCTCTATCGTCTTCTTTTCTTTCTTTTTGGTTTTCTAGAACGGGAGATAACAGCAAAAACTATTACTATTAAAAGCAATAATCCAATTCCAGATGCTAACATCCACCACCAACCTGCAAAACCATTTTGAATCACGAATAGATGATAATTACCAATATGATTTCCTGTTAAACATGTAACAATAATGTTGTGAGCTCCAGCATCAGTTGGAGTAAAGATAAACTCAATAACCCTTTCATCTTTCGTTGCAGTAGTATCCCACATTTTTGATTCTAAATAATCACCACCAGGGCCATTTACTTTTAATGCAAACCATCCTTCTGTAATATCTATTTTCACTTGAAGCAAATAAGGTTTATTTTTTTTCATTTGGAAATGATATGTATCAGCACTGAGGAGAACCTTTAGGTTTCCCTCTTTATAAAGTAAAACACGGTATACTTTTGGGTCGTCAATATCTGCATTAGTCTTGACTTCAGAATTGTGGTTTATATTTGAACCTATTGCTACTGTCACAATTGGTAAAAGAGTAACAATTATTATGTTAAGTGCAATAATTTTGGCAAACATTTTTTTCTTCATGAATATCGACCTTTTTAATATAAAACAATAATATAAAGTACTTATTAAATTATTACATTAAAAGAGTAATTCTCCGACAAAAAACTTTGTCCCAAATGAAAGGTTTTTTTAGTACTAATCAATATCATTTATTAAAAAGTAATCTTTAAGGTGAAAATCATGTCTGTAGATAAAATGATCTATCATATCAGAAAGGGCAAATTTGTTCCTGTCAAGGATCCGCATTTTAAAACTGGAGATGCATACGTTATTGATCTTGGCAAAACTATTTGGATTTGGTTGGGCAAGGGAGCACAAGTTGATGAAAAATTCATCGCAGCAAAAACAGCCCAAGAATTAGATTGGGAACACAGTGGAAAACCCAGAGTTGATTCCTGTTTTGAAGGTGAAGAAGAAGCAGAGCTTCTTAATGCCCTTGGTCCCGATTTCAAAGTTGTTGAAGGTGACACACCATCTATGTTGGTACATGTCGATAAAACTTTCAAACCGGAATTTCGAATGATTCGAGTAAAACAGGAAGGAGACGATATTGAGTACATTGATGAGAAATTCTCTCGAGATTCATTAGATTCCAATGATGTATTTGTTGTCGTAGGATTAATGGGCGAAGAAGCAATGATGATTTACAACTGGATTGGAAAAAATGCTCGACCTAAAGAGAAATTCTTTGGTGCAATAAAATCGGACTATATTGATAAAGAGTTCAGAGAAGCACCACAAACAATAACTATTGAAGAAGGTGAAGAAACAGGTGGTTTCAATTACGTCTTCAAAGCACACAGAGAATTTCAGAAGAATAAGTAACAGATAAAAAAATTAGAGTTGAATGATGATTAATTATTATCATTCATTTTTTCTCCTTTTTTGATTCATTATTGAAGTGTATTTTGAGACTTTATTCTGCTTCGAATTCTTCCTCAAGAGCACCGACTTCTTTGAGAATTTCATACGTTTTTCTAGTAGATTCACTTACGAATTCCTCTTTCTTAGCTCCGGTGCAAACAAAAGCACCACTTTGGAATAATAACAAAACAGTCTTTGGTTCTTTAATACGGTAAATCAAACCTGGAAATTGTTCAGGCTCGTACATTGAACCTTCAAGCATAATAGATGCTAATTCAAGGTTAATTATTGCATTAATATTTCCAGAAGCAACAATATTTTGCACAGTTACAGATGGTTTACCAGTTATTTTTGCACCTGCAGCTTTCAATACTTTAACAATTTCATCAGCAGCAACATGAAGCATATCTGCACTCTTAGCTCCAGTAATAACCATTTTACCTGAAGCAAAAATTAGAGAACTAACTTTTGGTACTGGTATTTTTAAAACTAATCCTGGAAATTTTTCAGGTTCATAAGAAACAAAATATTCTGGTTTTTCACCCAATGCATCAGCTAAAGCATAGAGATCAATTCTTGATGTTTCAACGCTTCCAGATGCGACACAGTTTTGTATTGTATATTCAATTTTAACCATTTAGTTATCTCCCAATAAAAAGTAGGGGTTTTTTCTAATCATATATAAACAAATACTTGCTTATAAAGCGTCGCTTATAAATGAATGTTTGTCGTTGATTTTGAAATAGTTGTGAGATATTCAGATATCTTTTCAAAAAAGAACCGATTTTATAGTATTCAGAAACGCTTTTAAAGATTCAGAGAAAATAAAGCTTGTAATTTAGTAGTTCATTAGGTGAAGACATGAGGGATCATGAAATTATACCCCAAAATTGACTTTCTATACATGCAATATCCTAGGATAAACTATTTACAAACTCTAGAACTTTTTGGAGATTGATTTAAATGAGGAATCATGAAATTAGAAACTAAAACAAAAAAGAACCAAAATAAACAGCAAAAAAAACAAACAGATGACTTTAGATTTCCCGAAGTAAGTTCAAGCGTAGATATGGTTCTACTTGAAGAATCAATACTTGCATTTTGGGAGAAAGAACGAATCTTCGATAAGAAACTCGAACAAAATCGCAAAGCAAAGAAGAACTATTCTTTTATAGATGGACCGATAACAGCTAATAATCCCATGGGTATGCATCACGGATGGGGTCGTTCCTTAAAGGATATGATACAACGATTCCGGGCTATGTGTGGTTACGAACTTAGATATCAAAATGGTTTTGATTGTCAAGGTCTTTGGATAGAAGTTGAAGTTGAGAAAGCACTAGGATTAAACTCCAAAAAAGCAATAGAAGACTTTGGTTTAGAGGAATTTTCTAACAAATGTAAACAACGTTTAGATAAATATTCAGAATTAATAACCACAGAATCTAAACGATTTGGACAATGGATGGACTGGGATAATTCCTACTACACACACACAGACACAAATATCAGTTATATTTGGCATTTTTTGAAAAAGTGTCATGAAAATGGTTGGTTATTTAAGGGACATCTACCTATGCCTTGGTGTAGCAGATGTGGGACCTCATTATCTCAACATGAGCAACATGATTCTTACAAAGAGTTAACACATACCTCTGTTTTTGTAAAATTTCCATTAAGAAGAGCTAATAAGAATGACAATCAGTTGAATGAATTTCTTTTAGTTTGGACTACAACTCCTTGGACATTGACTGCAAACACTGCTGTTGCTGTCCACCCTACATTAAACTATACCAAAGTGAAACAGAACAATGAGATATACTATTTGGTAAACAGTCGATTATCTATTCTTACTGGAAAGTATGAAACACTCGAAGAAATATCAGGCAAGCAATTAGAAGGACTATTCTATACTACTCCTTTCAAACACTTAGCAAGTCAAAAGAACGTTGAGCATAAAGTGGTACTATGGCAAGATGTAGGTGGTGAAGAAGGCACAGGGATTGTTCATATTGCTCCTGGGTGTGGAGCAGAGGATTACCAACTTTCGCTTCAATACAACTTGAATGTCCTTTCACCAATTGATGAATTAGGAATATTTCTTAAAGAGTATAATGAATTCGCAGGATTGGAAGTACATTCTGTTTCAGCAATGGTAATTGAACTATTAACAGAAAGCGGTTTACTCTATAAAAAAGAGCAATATAAGCATCGATATCCTACTTGTTGGAGATGCAGTGAAGAATTAGTATTTCGACTAGTAAATGAATGGTTCATCAACAGTGATGAAATACGACCTTTGCTAAAACAGGCTGTCACCAAAGTTGAATGGATACCTAGCTTTTATGAGAAAAGAATGCAAGACTGGCTAAATAATATGGGCAATTGGTGTATATCTCGTAAGCGTTATTGGGGTTTGCCTCTACCATTTTATGAATGCAATCATTGTGGAAAGCTAACAGTTATAGGAACAAAAGAGGAACTCTTAGAAGCTGCGGTTGAAGGAGTAGAAAATTTAATCGAACTACACAGACCTTGGATAGATGAAGTTAAAATAAAGTGCTCTAATTGTGGTGAAAAGGTCTCAAGAATAATTGAAGTAGGTGATTGCTGGTTAGATGCAGGTATAGTTCCATTTTCCACTCTAAAGTATCTTGAGGATAAAGACTATTGGGAAAAATGGTTCCCTATTGAAAGTATCTGCGAAATGCGTGAACAAATACGTCTTTGGTTCTATTCGCAACTATTTATGAGTGTCACTCTAACTGGAAAACCACCCTTTAAACAAGTTGTAGTTCATGAAAAAGTACATGATAAAGATGGTAGGGCAATGCATCGAAGCTGGGGCAACGCGATCTGGTTCAGCGAAGCTGTGAACAAAATGGGCGCAGACATAATGCGTTGGTCATTTGTGAAACAGCAATTAACACAAACAATGAACTTTGGTTATTACTTAATAGATGAAATAAAACCATTTTTCCTAACAATTTGGAATGTTTACTCATTTTTTGCTACTTTTGCTAATCTGGATGAATTTACACCAAATACTAAAAAAGCAAAAGAATTGCTCAAAGAGGGATTACCCGAACTTGATCAATGGTTATTATCCAAATTAAATGTTCTAATACTAACTGTACGAAAATCTTATGAAAAGATGAAGTTCAGAGATGTAACTCTTGAGTTAGAAAAATTTGTTGAATTACTATCAACTTGGTATGTTAGAAGAAGTCGTAGAAGATTTTGGAAGAGTGAAAATAGTACGAATAAATTTAGCGCTTATTCAACACTTTATCAAGCACTACTTACATTAAGCAAGTTAATGGCACCTATTGCACCTTTCTTTACTGAAAGACTCTACAGAAATTTAACGCAGGAACTACAAACTAAAAATGCATCTAGTGTTCATTTAACAGCTTTTCCAAAAGTCAAAAAGTCATTACTAAATCTAGAACTTAATAGGAAAATGGATTTAGTTTTAGAGCTGGTTCGTCTAGGAAGATCTGCAAGAAATAAGGCAAATATCAGATTACGGCAACCATTACCAACAATGAAGATATGGTGTAGGAATAGTGAGAGTATACACTTTATTCAAGAATTCAAAAAAGATTTACTGAACGAATTAAATATAAAGAACATCAAATTTGTGAAAAACCCTGGAAAGCTATTCAAAATGAAATTAAAACCCAATTATAAAATTCTAGGACCAAAGCTAAAGAATTCGCTCTCTCTCCTCGAAGAGAAAATACAAAATATGAGTCAAAAGACCATATTAGGTGTTTTTAACAGCACAAATCAAATGCTAACACTTGAACTTGAAAATGAACAAGCTGTCCAGTTACAGCTAAATGAAGATTTGTTTCTGGAAATGGAGGCAATGGGTACGTATGCTATAGCTGTGAGTAAAGAAAACGCTATCGCACTTGAAACTACATTAACGCATGAACTCATTCTCGAAGGATTCGCAAGAGATGTTATAAGACAAATACAAAATCTAAGAAAAGACAAAGAACTCCAAGTCAGTGATGAAATAGAAGTGTTCTATGATGGAGATATTGAGATACTTGAAGCAATAGAAAAACATGCAACATATATCAAAAATGAAACGTTAACGAAAAAACTCATACAGAAAGAAATAACAGATGATTCGTATAGTGCACAACTAAATAATTCAAAACTATTTTTGGCTTTAAGTCCAAATTCTTAATGTAGAGAGATTATTTTAATGTGGAGAATTATCCACATTTCAATTTTTTTTTGAAGAGATTTAATTAGAATATACAAGTCAGAGGACTATTTGCAAAACATATCGTGATTAATAGTTACTTACATTAACTCAGAAAAATGATTAGGCGTTCGTAAAAAGAAAAAAAGCACTTAGTAACCAAGAGACCATGCTATCAACGAAGCTAACCCAACAAAAACACCAGCAAATATATAGGAATATGCACTTCCAATAGCAATTTTTGTATCTGCGCCGGTTATTCGTTCTCCTCGAGTTAAGCGAGCTTTTATGCTGTTAATTGTGAAAGATTGTTTTACTGTTCCAATACATCCACCAAAAATGAATAATAAACCGAACTCAACCAAGAGTATCCAAGATAAATAAATAAAGATAATTGAAATTGAAAATGAAATAATCCAACAGCCCAATAATGTAACTAATACAAGAACAATTGCAACAGCAACTGAAACGATTAAAACTCTTGACCAACGAAGTCGTACTATATTTGTTGTATATTCTTCATAATCTTCTTGAGCACTATCTTTACTCAATGAGTCATCAAAGGAATGATCTTCTTTAGTGTCTGGTAATTCTCTATCAATTTTAGCAGTATTAGATTCTTTGATGGTCATTGCTATCACTCTTAATTAAGTAGAACGCTACCAGTGCTAAAAAGATTATCAAAAATCCTCAATTCAACAATTAAAATTTATTAAAAAGAAAGAGAATAAAAGTTGAATTCAGCCAACTTTCCAAAAAGAAGAATCTAAATTTCATCTTCTTTTGTTTCTTCGATTTCTTCGTCATCTAATTCAATTCCACGCAAACGTTTCCAAAGAATTACTATATTACTAACTAGCCATTTGAAACCTTTCTTAATATATTTCCAAGGAACTTTGAAGAGGTAATATTTAGCTTTGTTTAGAGTCCAAGCAACAGGTGGAATTACTTTGGATTGGAAAAGTAAAGTTAACACAAATGCAAGAATTAATAATATAACAATAAACAGTGACCAATAATTTTCGAAAAATGTGCGTTGGTAACTAAAATTCCAAATAATTGAACCTGTAACACCATCATGAAGCAAATTATGCCAGAGAATTAAATGAAGCTTCTCATCAGCAGGAGCAGTGAAATTAAGAAACAAATCTGTTCCAATACCACTTTTAGAACTGTTTACTGGTGAGGGTTGGATATTTGAATGATTTACAAAATAAGTATATTGAACTTCATTGAGAAGGTATACATTAACACTTGCATTTGCAAAAAAGATGTGAATAGAATCTTCTGTTGGACGATCACTACCTAGAGAACGCATGTAAAATGGAGAGTAATCTACAAATGATAATCCTTCAGACCAAAAATACTCGCCTGAAACTTCAGTGTTATTTGAATAAAGAATCAATTTTGGTTTTACAGTGCTATTAAGTGAAAAGCTAGCCGCTATATAACTATCACAAACTAAACGGTGGGAGTAAACTGATGGAGGAGCAGGAGCAGAACCATCCCAGTTATTGGAAAACACAATGTAATCATTTAGAAAACCATTTCCAGAATCTAGGAAATAAATCTCAACACGAGCAGTAGTGTTTATTTCAAAATAATAGGTCGAAGAATCAGTGACAGTACCAACAGCTTCTCTAGATGGAATACCAAACACATATTCATTGGTTGCTGTTAAACTGAACTCATTCTGAGCAATGACTTCTGGTTGCTGTGGACTAATTGTAAATCGTTCATTAAATAGAGTATAAGTTTCACCATTCACCATAACTATGGGACTAACAGTCAAGACAATGACCATTATTGAAAGAATAACTGCAGATTTATTTACTTGAGGAAATTTCATAAGCTTTTCACATCTTTTCAAGTCAGTAGCACTAGTACAAGTGAACTAATACATTATCATTTTGACTTTAGTCTTTTATATTTTTTTGTGGTCACGAAATTTATTAAACCAACAATTCTAGCTAAAGATTTTTGCTTACAATTAAAATGTATCGGCAAGAAGGAAAATGGTTGAATGAACTCTTAAAAATAATCATAATGGCTCAAATACAACTTCAACTTAAATGAATAAAAACAAAAAAAGAAAAAAGGAAATAAGCCTAATGGCTTACTTTCTTCTCTTTAAGAAGAAAACCTGACTTGCACCTGCAAGAGCTAGAATTCCGAAGACAACTACTAAACCAATTCCGGTTCTTTTAATTGTTACATCAAATCCTGCATCTTTCATGTATTGCAAAGCGAGGTCAACACTGTATTCATAAGGTACTAGAGTTTTGTCATAACCAATTGCAACATTTGGACATCCAGTTGTTGCTGGTTCACCAAGACCATTGAGAATTTCTGCTACGATGATTTCTCTTGGAACCATATGAGAGATAGCTTTTCTTATTGCTTTAGCTGATTCTGCACCAACTTTTGGACAGAGTTCGCCAGTTCCGAAGTATGGATGTTCCATATTTACAGCAATTTCTTGTGTACCTGGATCTTCAACTAAAGTGTAAGTAGCACCTGCAATATTAAGTTCGTCTAATTGTGGACTGAATTGAGCATCAACCATGTCTACTGTACCAGCAGCAAGAGCGGCTAATGCACCTTCTTTACTACCATAGAATTCAAAGAAGACATTATCAAAGCTTGGTTCTGCACCATACCAATCGACAAAATGAGGATTAGCTTCCATCTGAATAACACCGTTTGTGGCATCATAATCAGCTAACATATATGGACCTGCGCCAAACATCTTTGATGGATCATTCTTAGCCCAGTCAATAGCTTGAGCTTGGTGATCTGCTGGTGCAACTGCACCCCAAACGTGTGCTGGAATTAAATCGAGAGCTAAATTGCCATCTTGGAAAACGTATGTTTGTTTGAAAGTAATTGAGAATTCTTTGTCATTTGTTACAGTAATGGATGAATTATCCCAGTATTTGATGTTGGTTGAGTAACCAGTTCCACCTAATGATTGGGTAACTGTTAAATTATAGTTGTAAACAACATCATTTGAGGTCAAATCAACGCCATCAGCCCATTGAGCATCGTCTTTAATGACTACATTGTAAGTTAAGCCGTCAGCACTACTGAAGGATTCAGCAAGCCATGGAGCATAATCATTGTTTACTGCTGCGTCTCTTTGAATTAAACCGTTGTAGATTTGTCGCAACCATTGAGCGTCATAAACGGACTCGTAGGTATGTACGTGGAAATCTTCAAAGTCGGCTGGAGTAGCATAATGGAAATCAGTTTCACCAGTGATAGTTGTTTCAAAGAATGGATGATAGGTTGAAGCCCATAATAATCCACTGAAATCTACTAGATCTTCTGTGTGTGGATAAACTGATAATGGATAGATAAGGCAAATTTCTGGTAAGTCTTCATAGAGAATTGCTTGAATTTCTTCAGCGTATTCGATTCTATCTGCTAGAACGAATGAAGAAGTGTAATTACCAATAGCGTTGTCCATTGCTGGATTACTGTATTGATAGAAGTTGTCACCATTTGGTGTAATAGCTGGAGTGTCATAGAGACCGGTTGGATCCCAATCGAGGCCCCATCCCCAACCTACGAAGAAAAGATCGTATCCGCCTTCAGCGTATGTAGGAATTGGATAAGGTCCTGGAAATCCCCAGGTTCTTGGACTAATTTGTGCCCAACTAGTGTGGTCGAATGTATCTACCGCAATACCTATCTTTGGTAATTGTTCTACCATAAGAGTTGCCCATTGATTTCTCGCTGGGTTGGTATTCGGAGCTAAAATACTTATATGAAAGAATGGACCTGGATTAGCAGCTTGTGTTGTTTGTGTAATCATTGGTGATATACACAAAACGAACATAATTGCCAAAGGAAGAATCATTCTTTTTATATCCTTCTTGATCAAATTATTTAACCTTCCACATTTGAATGGTTTGTACTCAAATTATTTTGAGTACTATTAAATTAGTTCTTATACTCATTTAAAAGTTTATTTGCCAATTATTACTTCGACTTTGTTCTTAGTTTTTAAGAATTTAATATCCCCCTACAGACGGGTTTTCCATTTGAAAACATTATAAACAGTTCTTTTCTTAAAAAGAGTAGTTTAATCCATTCACTTTTTGTTGAACAAGTGAAAAAAAAAGTCATTTTTAGGTGCTCTTTTACTAATTATAATTATCTAAGCCCTCAAAGCATGAATAATATCTTGTTTGCTATATTTTATTACTGTTGGTAAAACTCCAACAATCGCTACACAAGTCATTATAACTGGAAAGAGAATTATTTGTAAAATAGGTATAGTAACTGAAAATGGTATTATGTTATGTGAAGTTAGTAATGGCGTTATCAAGAATAATGTTGAGTAAGTAAATACTATTCCCAGAAGCATTCCAGCTAATGATGAACTTAGAGTTATTATTGACGTCTCTAACAGAATAAGTTTGGTAATTTTTCTTTTTGATGCACCCATTGACATTGCAATAGCCACTTCATGCGTTCTTTGACTGATAGTAAAATCCGTGAACATTATTAACAACACTATTCCTATACCAGCTGTAATTATCCATTCAATATTGAAGAACGATAAAATATTTGGTATATAGGATTCTATGAACGCTCCCACAAAATCTTCATTCACAGCATTTGGGTTTACTGTTATTCCATTAAAAGCATTTTCAATCTCTTCTGCGATAGTATCTATATCATAATCAGGTAAGACACTTGCCAAAAAGAGTTTATTGAGCATAATCTTCAATTCCTCTTTCACAAATTCCTCATTAATCAAGATAAAACCTTCATTTGGTTGAAACAATTCAATGTTTGGTCCATCAGCTAGTCCTAATCCAGGAGCTGAATTGATTATCCCAGCTATTTCAAACAATCTAAAGTAAGTTCCACCGGGCAAGTCCGCTACAGGTAATTGATCTCCAACAGTTAAATTCAGTCGTGTTGCTAATCCACTTCCAATTATTACTCCGTTTTCAATTTCAGCTAATGCTTGCAAAACTTCGAACGATTGTCCTTCCAGAAAACAGCTTTTATCCCATCTACCTATTCTTGAAAAAATAATCGGCTCTATACCATAGATCGTATAAACTTCAGAAACAACTCTACCTTCTGTTTTGAATATCGGTATAACTTCATTCACACCTTCAAATTGTGAGATGTTATTTTTGAAATCACTTTCAAGGGGGTAAGTAATAATTCGAAGCCCAGCGCCATTTTTGTATTCCAATTCCTTTATTTGATTTTGATTTACAGATTCTGCAGATATTATTGAAAACATTATCACTGAAGAAACCATTACTAGTGCAAAAGTCATTGTACTTAGCTTTTTATTTTTACGTTTGAAGTTATTCATTAAAAAGAATGCATCATTGAAGATTAGTCTTCTGTATACTCCTTTTAACTTGGTTAGTACTTTGCTGTTCAATATATAGCTAATAAACTGTGCACCAAATACCATTAGAATGCAAAATAGAATAAACGTATATCCTGCCGAGAGTGTACTAGAAAAATCATAGTAATCTGATGCCATAACATTCCTAATTGTATCTATTAATGAAAATATTAAGGCAATAATAACAATTACAGCTAATCCTATATTGATGCTCATAAAAATATTCTTCTGGAATTTCTCTCTACTTTCATCTCCATCTATAGTATCTTTACTTTTAAGTGCAACTTCCCACCAAATTTTGAATGACGAGTATCCTACCAAAATAACTAGAAAAGCTAACGAAGTTAGTATTGTGAAACCAGGTGCCATATCCATATTTGTTAAAAATTTTACAAAAACAGTTCCCGAAAATTCTCCCTCAGAAAATGAAGGAATGATAGCCGCAGAAAAATAAGCTGTTAGCACACCTAATAATATTCCGATAATCGAAACGATGAGAAATTCTACAATGAAGAGAAACAGAATCTGTCCTGCATCTGCACCTCTATCTCTGAACAAATTAACTTGCCCACGTCTCGATTCAACTTCAATGTTAACCATGAAAATTGTTAATATTAACCCAACGATTATAACTGGTACCATAAAAACGGTTGTAATAGATGCTCGTGAATAAGCATTCTGAAGAGCGACTATTGGGTCTGCGAGGATATAAACATAGACATTAGGAAAGTTCGCTGCAATATTTTCTGAAAAAAGAGTCATCTTCTCGACGACACTATTAAGACCATCTTTACCCAACAACTCTTGATTAAACCTTACAAAGAAAATATAGGGAATATCATTATCAACCATTTGCGTGAGATTTACTTGTTGTACTTGTGTTAATGGGAAAAGAATTGAATCTGACAACTCTTCTAAATCAATAACTGAGTGAATTATTGAAACACCATCTTGTATTGTGAAAATACCTGAGATATTATAATCATGATATTCAATTGGGGAAAAATCAAAGATAGTATCTAAATTATATATAGGATTTGGATTATATGTTGCTATTGATAAATTGAAAGTATCTCCCACTTTTATTTCTCGACCATATATCTCCCCTAATTCTTCTGCTTGTTTTAGGCTGATGACGATATTGTTTTCATCAACAATAAAATCTCCTTCTATATCAAATAGAAATTTAACTCGATCTAGCGTTTCTTGTTCCAGAAGAAAAGCATTTGTCACTGAAACAGGATTTGTTTGATTTTCCTGATTATCTTCAGGTAAACAAACATAACTTGAGTTTTTTCCGTCTGTGTTGAACAGTGCTTGCGTTAAATAAGCGAGATTATATTTATCTACTAGCTCATTTTCAGCTAAACTTTCCTTTATGTCCTCAATATCATCTGGGTTCTTGTTTGATCGAATATAGGCTTGATAATCTTGAGCTTCGTGAAAATCATTCAGTGCTAAATTTTCAGATGTTCCTGACCAATAATAAACTGATAGTAGCATTGTTATCGAAAGAGCAAATCCAAAAATGATTATCCCCATATTTCTTTTATGATTCAAGATGTTCTTGAAAGCTAGTTTTATGAAAAAGCCGGCTTTTAATCGGTCTTTGTATTCTTCATCTTGTATCTCGTCTTTACTCAACAATATCACCTTTTTTGTACTATTAGAGTTAGTGATGTATCAATTTTTAGCTCTTCTTAGATTTGCTTTTTTTCTTTGGTTTTTTACTTGAGGTTACTGATTTTTTCTCCTCATCTACTGATTTTTTCTCGGCATCAACAGATCTTTGATAGATTTCTTTGGCACTTTTGAAATCAAAAGATTCCTTGTCTTTGATTTTTTCTTCAACCAATTGACCATTCCTTATTATGAGAACGCGGTCAGCTCTTGCAGCCATTTCAGGATCATGAGTCGTCATAATGACAGAGATACCTTCTTTTTCGATGAGTTCCTCAATCAAGTCCATAATTTCATCACCCAAGGATGTATCTAGTGCCCTCGTAGGTTCATCACAAATTAATATTTTCGGCGTATTGGCTATTGCTCGAGCAATTGCTACTCTTTGTTTTTGACCGTTAGAAAGTTGATGTGGAAGTTTATTAGCCATTTCAATCAGTTCTACTCGTTCCAATAAACGATATGCAACAGTTAAAGCTAGTTTCTCAGATTTACCTGCAATGATCAATGGAGCCATAACATTCTCAATTGCAGTCATGCTAGGAATAAGATAGAATTCTTGAAAGATAATACCAAGATGTCCTTGCCTAAAAATTCTAAATTCTTCAGAAGACATCTTTGAAATCTCGTGTCCATCAATTTTTATCTCACCAGTATTCAAGGAGTCTATTCCATATAACAAGTTGAGCAAGGTTGTTTTTCCGCTACCAGAAATACCAATTATAGCCAACATTTCTCCTTTGTTTAATGTGAATGTAACACCTTTTAGTACTTCGAGCGGTCCGGAGCTTAACTCATATTGCTTGAAAACATTCTTACATTCTAAGACGATATTAGACATTGAAATTTCCTTCTGTTTACAAACTAAACAATTCTTTTCATTAGCGACTATATTTGAGGAGCATTTTATTATTATCATTTTTTTCAAGAAAAAAATCCCCTCAGATTCTTGAAAGTATGCGAATATATTCTAATCTATTGGTTATATATGTTATTACTAACCAAAGATAAAAATGTCATTCTAAAATAATTGGTCCTTTCCAATTTACTGCTAAATTTAATTATTACTGCAATAAGGAATTTTTTCAAATTTCTAAAAAGATTTTTTTAAGTATAAATTAATTCTAAATGAAACAGATACTTTGAAATAGACAGTAAATTGACTATAGATAGAAAATATCCTTTAGAAGTAAGGGAAAAACCGAACTAGAAGAATAAAAGGATTAATATTCAATAAACATCTAAATCTAATTTCAGAGCGTGAAAACTTATGACTGCAGAATCTCATGAAAGCAAAATTTTACTCGAATTACGCGACGTTCGAAAATGGTTTCCAGTAAAGGAACAAGGTTTTGTTGGCAGTAGGCAAGTCGCAAATATCAAAGCAGTTGATGGAGTCAATTTAGAAATCTACCGAGGAGAAACTCTCGGGTTGGTAGGTGAAAGTGGTTGTGGAAAAACAACTACTGGAAAAGTTATTGTTAAATTAGAAGTACCCACTACAGGACAGATTCTCTACAATGGACAAGATATCTATGCTTTCCACACAAAAGAAGATGAAATGTACTTTAAAAGAAATGTACAAATGATCTTTCAAGATCCTTACAGTTCACTCAATCCTCGTATGCTCGTAATGGATATTATTGGCGAAGGATTAGATATACATGAACCAAAGATGTCAAAAAATAAGCGTGATGAAGTTGTATATGATTTACTGGATAAAGTAGGTTTAGAAAAATATCACGCAATGAGATATCCTCATGAATTTAGTGGAGGACAAAGACAACGTATTGGTATCGCTAGATCTTTATCTGTTAAACCAGAATTAGTGGTTGCAGATGAACCTGTATCTGCTTTAGATGTTTCAGTTCAAGCACAAATTCTTAATCTTATGCAAGATTTACAGAAGCAATTCAATTTAACATACATTTTTGTTGCTCATGATTTATCTGTAATAAAACATGTTAGTGACCGTGTGGCGGTCATGTATCTTGGAACAATTGTAGAATATGGTTCAAATAATCAAGTTTTCACTAAGACAGGACATCCATACACGGTTTCACTTATGTCAGCTATTCCACGACCCGATCCAAGAAGAAAAATGAAACGAATTGTTCTTCCAGGTGAACCCCCTTCTCCCATAAATGTTCCGTCTGGTTGTCGTTTCCATCCAAGATGTTACAAATCTGACGGAGAAAAATGTATCAAAGAAGATCCACCAATGATTAATCTAGAACCTGGACATTCCGTTAAATGTCATTATCCAGAAGTTTAAAGACATTATATTAGAAAAGGGCATTCAAACTTGCTCTTTTATATCCCTTTTTTGATTTTTCTTTCGATAATAAGATTTATCAATTATTTCTAGGTGCTAAAACAATATACAAATTAGATATAACAAGCGTTCAAAATTAATTGCTAGAAAGTCAATTAATAGATAAAATATTGAATCTTCAGAAAAGACTTAATAAAAATAAAGATTGCTTGTTATCAGAACATAATCGGTGAAATAGATGGAACCATTGCTAGAAGTAAAAAATCTTATGACTCATTTCTTCACAGAATCAGGTGTGGTAGAAGCCTTAGATGGTATAGAACTTACTGTTTATCCCAAAGAGTCTGTTGGTGTTGTTGGAGAATCAGGTTGTGGAAAAACTCAGACTGCTTATTCAATTCTGAGAATTCTTGCACAGAATGGTCAGATAGTTGACGGAGAAATTTTTTACAAAGGACAAGATCTAGTAACATTACCTGAATCAGAAATGCGTAACATCCGTGGAAAAGAAATAGCAATGATTTTCCAGGATCCTATGACCTCTCTCAATCCAGTAATAAGAATTGCTGATCAAATGATTGAAGTTATTGCTATACACAGAGATGTATCTGCAAATGAAGCACGAGAACTCGCTATCGATGCACTAACCGCAGTTGGTATTTCAGAAGCGGATAAACGGATTGATGAGTATCCTCACAAATTTAGTGGTGGAATGAGACAAAGAATTCTCATTGCACGTGCAATTGCCTTACAACCATCTCTATTAATTGCAGATGAACCAACAACAGCTTTAGATGTAACAATTCAAGCACAAGTACTTGAAATCTTTAAAGATATGAGAGAAAAATATGATTTAGCTATGATGCTAATTACGCACAATCTTGGTGTTGTTGCTGAACTAACTGAAAGAGTTCATATTTTCTATGGAGGACGTGTCGCAGAAGTTGGTACAACATTTGATATTTTCACAAAACCTATGCATCCTTACACAATTGCTCTTTTAGAAAGTATTCCTTCTTTAGATGTAGATAAAGGTCGATTAGCAACCATTCCAGGAAGCGTACCTCAATTAATCAACCCCCCTCAAGGATGCAGATTCCATCCAAGATGTAGATACGCTAAAGAAATCTGTTCTAAAGATAGACCAGCTATGGAAGAAAAAGTTCCAGGAAGATTTGTTGCATGTCACTTCTGGGAAGAAGTAGAAATAAGTGATCTTGCAGAACAAGTAATTGGTCTAAAGAAGAATGATATTAAAAAACCTAAATAATCTTTCATCTTTTTGTGTTGAATTCCAACACAATTCCTTTTCATTTTATTTCTTTTGTTGTTTTGTAACTAGTCTAAATTTTAGTTTTTTTTTCGTAGATGAATTGTTAGATTTGGATAAGAAGATTTTTTTGATTAATATGATGTAACTACAAAATCATCTTAATTAGAAGAAGAACCTAAAAAAAAGATAGTAAGTTGGTTGTAGAAAACAACCGAACTCGTTGATTAAGCTAATCCTTTAATCTTGGATTCATTGCATCATTTAGCGCATCGCCTACTATGTTGAATGCTAAGACAAGGAAGAAAATTCCAAATCCGGCAATGAATACTTGTTCAGGATTATTGATGAGATTTGTAACACCTTCGTTGACAACTCGTCCCCAGGATACTGTTTGAGGATCACCAAATCCAAGAAAAGTCAAACCTGCTTCTGCAAGAATATTTCCACCAATATTTAAGGTCGTAACTACAACCAAAGGTGATAAGATATTTGGCAGAACATGTTTTGTTATAATTCGCCAATCGCTTGCTCCAAGACAGATTGCTGCTGAGACATATTCAAGAGTCATCACTCTTTTTACTTCAGCTGTTGTAAGACGCGCTAATCCAGCCCAACCAAAGAGCCCTAAAACTGAAATCATTATCGTTGCATGGCTCATGTTTTGCATGAATTCTATACGTCCGGACCTAAGGAATGATACTGCTACAATAGCTATTAGTAAGAAAGGAACGGCAAGGAACATATCTGTTAACCGCATGATAATTTCTTCTGTCAATCCACGGTAATAACCTGCTAAGGCACCTAAAATTACACCTATAAATGTAGATAACATTGAAGCTGTAATACCTACAAGAAGACTAATTTGAGAACCCCAAACTATTCTTGAAAATAAATCTCTACCGAGTGTATCAGTTCCAATAGGATATTTCAAGCTTGGATGTTCATCTGCTCCTCCGCCACCATATTTATCAAACAGTGGATCAAGTGCAGTAGGATAATGCTGAGATATTAATGGAGCTAAAATTGCCATAATAACTACTATTAGAATAACAAAGAATCCATAAATAGCTAATTTATTCTTTTGAAATCGTTTCCAAACTGTAGACCAATGAGATGGTGATTTCTCTACTGGAGCCTCATCACCTATACGCAGTAATTCTGCTGTACTTTTTCCTTTTGTATCTTTATCTGTAACTGTTGCCAATAATAATGTCCTCCAGTATTAAATTTCAATCCGCGGATCTACCCAAACATAAGCGATATCTGTAATTAGATTTGCAACGAGAATCATCAGAGTGATAATCATGCTAATTGCCATAATTAGTGGATGATCTAATTTTCCAATATATTGAACGAATTTTCGTCCTAATCCCGGAAAAGAAAAGACCGTTTCTGTTATCGGCGTTCCTGATAACACACTTCCAACAAATAAGCCTATATACGTCACCACAGGGAGTAGTGCATTTCTCAAGCCATGGCTAATTAACACTGCTCTCTCGGAGAGACCATTAGCTCGAGCTGATAGAATGTAATCTTGTCTTAAGATTTCCAACATTGAGCCTCTTACCAATCTTGTAAATAATGCAAGACTAGAAAAGACAAGTGTTGTTACTGGCAGAATCATGTAATATATGGTATCACCAGTATGAGTAAAGAATGACGTAAAGAACTCTCCCAGCTGTCCATTCCATAGACCAACCCAATGAGTAATAGGTTCCGGTGTGGAATGTGCTTTGCCCGGTGGCAACCAATTTAATCCTCTGCCTGAGAAGATATAAATTAGTAGATAGCCTACAACAAAAATCGGCATTGATTGAAATAGTAATGCCATTGCACTAATACCTGAATCTATCCAAGAATTTTGGAATTTTGCTGCCATTACTCCTAAAAGAATTGAGATAATTAACGAAATTAAGAATTGAGTAATTTGAAGTTTGAGTGTTTCAGGCAAAAAATTACCGATTGCATCTAATACAGGTTCTCTAGTAAAGAATGTTAAACCCAAATCAAATGTTGCAAATCCACCCAACCAAACGAAATATTGCTGCATAGGAGGCTTGGCTAAACCAAGTGTCTCACGAATACGATCAATATCTGCAGGTGTAATGTGTGGGTTTTGTTGTATAAGATAACCTAATGGATCACCAATCAAATACATTAACGAAAAAGTAATGATCGATATACCAATAAACAATGGAATAATAGTGAGAATTCTTCTGAAGCTATAAATTAATAGCCGATTTTTAGTAATAGATTTGAACCAACCACCTATACCATACCAGTTGGAAACTCTATTAGGATTTGAATCGATTTCTTCAGGAATGTTTTCGACAACAACTTCTGTCATAGTTCTAACTCCAAATCAAAGTTCGACATTCAATCGTTCTTTGGATAATAACCTAAATAGATATTACTCACTTAAACTTCTCAAATGATAAATATCAAGGTTATGTATAGTCTGTTAAAGAGATAATTATCATATTTATACCTTACTTCTACATAAAAAAAGAGTGAGGCTACAAAAAGTTTTCTTTCGCTATTTTAACAATATGATTAAAAAAAAGTGAAAGAAATACTTTCACTTAGGTTACGACAACACCACATTCTTTGCAAACCCTGGAACCAGATTCAACTAATGTACCACAAACTTTACACGTATGAACCTTCGTTGGTTCATATAATTCTGTAGTAGGTAGACTTAGATGAATTTGTTGACCAACCAATTGAGCTTTTAGATTTTTAGGATTGTCAAGTATTTTCATCATATCTTCTGGAATTGAAATACGATTTTGATTGTCAACAGCTAATCTTCGAGTTCCTGCGAGATCTCTTAGACGAATGTTGCTGTCATGGGTTGCTAAAATTACTCCATCTTCAATTTCTATGGTACGTTCTGCACGAGAAGCTACTTGTTGAGCGTGAGTTGCCAATAGAAGAGCAACACCTAATTCACGATTGATTTCATCTAATACATCAAGAACATGCTCACCTGTTAAGGGATCGAGTGAAGCTGTAACTTCATCTGCAATAACCAATTTAGGATTTGTAATAAGTGCAGCGGCAAGTGCAACACGTTGTTTTTCACCACCCGATAACATTCCTGGACGATGCTTTTTCCGTTCACTTAAACCAACTAAATCAACTAACATATCACATCGTTCATCAATTTCTTTATTCTCCATTCCCGCTAAATGTCCACCCAGCTTAACATTCTGAACAACATTTAAATGAGGAATAAGTTTTGTTTCTTGAAAAACTAGTCCGGCAAATTTTCTTCGAGCACGAACGATTTGTTCTGGAGAGAGTCTAGAAATGTCTCGAGATATCCCTGACCAAAATATCTTCCCAGAAGTTGGGGGTAAAAGTCCAGCTGAAATATTTACTAAAGTTGATTTTCCAGCACCAGAAGGACCAATAAGTGCCACTTTTTCACCAGGATAAATAGTCATTGAAACTCCACGAAGAGCAATTGTCTCTGTTTTCTCACTTTGATAGATTTTATAAACCTCTTCAATGTTCAAAATTGGCATTTTTAATTGTGATTGACCAGCAGCCATTTTCATACCCAATGGATTTGATAGTAATGCCCATATTTTAATGTATTATCTAGTCTAGAATGGTTTATTCTAAAGTATCTATTGTGATACAATAGCTGTTTCATAAAAAAGCGGCAGAAATTTAATTAAAGGAGTAGAGAAGCAAAATATAGAGAAAAATAATTGTAGAAAAAGTTATTTGATTTTGCAAGAAGCAAATAACGAGATTAGAGAAAATATTAAAAGGATAAAGGAGCAAAAACAATCTATGAGCACCATAAACGAAGAGAAGGAGCAACAGCATGAATCCAAAGTTATGTCTACTTGGGATCAAATGAAATCCTTCAAAGTAAAACCATTTAAACAGTATCTCGGTCCAACAGGGATTTGGATGCTTTGCTATTATTTTATTATGATTTTCATAATGATTGCAATGAATATTGCACGTGTAGGATGGTCAGGTGAAGCAATATTTGCTGCCCCTGCACACTTTGCTCAATTATTTCTTAATTATGGTTTAAATGCCGGAAAAGTTGCCGCTGATCCATTAGATACGGTCAATGATTTCTATCTTGAAAAAATTGAATTTAACAGACCATTAATGTCTGCCTCATGGTTATTCGCTCCAATGATTGTTTATGTTATTGGAATTATACTCGCTATTGTTGGTGGTTCAGGTTATCCACAACCAACAGGTGAATATGGATATTTGGAGAATTTCTTTTACTTCAATGAAAGAACAGTAGGATTAACTGGTGATCCATTAAGTGAAAACCCAGGAAAGGGTGGCTCATTTTATTTTCTACTTGTCTGGTTACCAATAATTCTCTCGGCAATTTTAGGGGCAATGATTTCAAAGAGATTATTTAAAGATCCAAAACAACACAAATCTTTCAATGTCATTAAAATGATGTTGTATAATCTATTTGCAGGATTTATTGTAGGATTACAAATGGGATACATGACAGGTAAAGTAACAATCAGTTTATGGGGAACAATTGTAACAATTTTCACTTCATCTTACGATAATACAGGTTACATGTTCTCAGGACAATATAATCCCAACGTGATGATGTTTACTTCATGGTTTATCAATTTTATACCAATAATAATTATTGCAACCGCATATGTTCTTTATGGACCACTTGAGGATAAAATTGTTAATCTATTGAAAGGAAATCCACAAAATCAAACAAAAAAAGTGGAATAAACTTTAGCAGAAAAAAAAGTGCTCTATTGGCGGTTAACTCCGCCGAAAAATCTTTTTAATTTTTCTTTCAAAGATCAAAAAATTTCTGAGGGTTTTCCACGAAATATTTAATTAATGTCTAAGTTACTATTTTTAGATGAATTTCTACAAAATAAATGTCCTAATACATTTTAGCAAAAACTGAAATTAGACCTCTTTTCGAACAAATTAAACAGTCTACTCAAGTGTTCTTTAATTCAGGATTATATATCCCAAAGTAATTTTTTAGAAATAAACCATTGGTCGAAAAAAGTAATAAAGAACTAAAATAAATTACTATCGGTTAGGATATGGCTCTTCCACATTGGCTAATTAAAATCGTAATGAGATTATTTCCGAAGAGGTTCTTCTTGGCGAGATTAACTCATATTCGAATCCTAAGAAAAGTCGCAGAAATTTGGCTATTCAAAGATGATGAAACTTACTATTTACCACAAGAAACAATCATAACAGATAAAAAAAGTAGAAGTAAAAAAATTGTTATCAACAAAGCAATTGATCAAACAATAGATCTGGTTTTACCATCTCAAGTAATTGAACATTTTATTGATAAAGCAAAATATCAGTGGTTAATGAATTTCTGTTTGTGCAGAACTGCAAATGATTGTAAAAATTATTCAAAAGATCTGGGGTGTCTTTTTTTAGGAGAAGCTGTGCTCGATATTAACCCAGCTTATGGAAAACTAATTTCAAAAGAAACAGCTAAAAAACATCTACTAAAATGTCAAGCCGAAGGGTTAGTTCATCTTATTGGAAAAAATAGAATTGATACACAATGGTTACAAATTGGACCCGGAACAAAACTAATGTCAATTTGTAATTGTTGTGAATGTTGTTGTTTATGGAAGATGACACCATATATTGATACAAAAATAAGAAGAAATCTATCACGAATGCCTGGTGTATCAGTTCAAGTAAATGACAATTGTACTTCATGTGGAGATTGTCTGAACGATATCTGTTTTGTCAATGCAATTTCAATGGAAGGAGATAAAGCCCAAATTAATCAAGAATTTTGCTTAGGTTGTGGAAGATGTGTGAATGTTTGTGCACAAAACGCAATAATATTAAAAATAGATAATCAGTATTTTGTAGAGGAGACAATTGAGAACCTATCAAAAGTGGTTGATGTAACCTAAAGAAAAAATCTAAAAAAAGAAATCTAAGGATGAACAAAATGGTATTTGTAAAAATATCTCAAGAAAATTATAAAAGAAGAATTGAATTTATTCGGAAGACTCTTCAAGAACAAAATTTGAAGGGAATGATATTCTTTAATCCAAGAAGTGTATTCTACCTTGTTGGTTTTCATCACATCCCAACAGAAAGGCCAATAGCAATGATTCTCCCAACAGAGGGAGATATTGGGTTGTTTGTTCCAAATTTGGAAATAAATCATGTGAAAGATAAAGTTCCAATAGTGAAAGATGTATTCAGTTATTTTGAATATCCAGATGAAACACATCCAATGAAAATATTTGCCAAAGCTCTTGAAGAAAGAAAGCTAGCTGATAAGTCGATAGCTGCTGATGCTCCGGGAGCACCAACTTATTGGGGATATCAAGGTCCTGCTTTAGCTGAAATCATTCCAAAAGCAAAAATAACGATATTAAATGAATTGATTATGGATATGCGTGTAATTAAAGATCAAGAGGAAATTGCATTAATTAATGAAAGTTGCAAGTGGGGAAATCTTGCCCATCAATTGTTACAAGAATACACACATGTTGGTGCCGCAGAAATAGAAGTTGTAAATAGAGCATGTGCTGAAGCATCTAAAATGATGATTAAAACTCTGGGACCAGATTTCAAACCATTAGGTGGAGCAACCTCTGCTGCAGCTGGATATCGTGGGCAAATTGGTGCCGGTTCAGCAATTCCTCATGCAACAACTGGAAACATATTCTTCAAAAAAGGAGATACATTGGTTACAGGTGCAGGAGCAAATGTTAGCGGATATCGAAGTGAACTCGAGAGAACAATGTTTATGGGTGAACCTTCTAAGAAACAAGAAAAATATTTCGCTATTATGCTGAAAGCACAAAATGCAGCAATTGAAGCATTTGGTCCAGATGTGAAAAATGCTGATGTAGATCGAGCTGCTCGCAAGGTCTTCAAAGACGAAGGTGTTTGGGATCTGGTACAGCACCATTCAGGGCATGCAATAGGTATGGAAGGACATGAACGACCTTTTCTAGATATCGGTTCAAAAGTTGTAATGAAACCTGGAATGGTATTTACTATTGAGCCTGGAATTTACGTTCATGGCTTTGCAGGTTTCAGGCACTCAGATACAATTCTAATAACTGAAGATGGTAGTGAAATGATGACTTACTATCCTCGTGAAATTGAAGATTTAATAATATATGATTGAAAAGTTGGATCATTATAGAACATCATGCCGCTGTTTCAGCGGTAAATTATTTTTTTATGATAATTGTGTTACAATTAATCCACCTAATATTAAGCCTGCACCAAGACCAAACTGCCAATTAATCGTTTCGCCTTCTAGAAGAAAAACAGCTAAAATAGTAGCAATTATTGGAATTAGAAATTGAAATACACTTGCTTTTTGTACTGGAATTCTTTTAATCGTTTCAAACCAGAGAGTAAATGAAATAGCAGTTGGAACAATACCTAGGAAAGTAGTCAATAAAATGTCAGTGGTAGATGGAGTGAAAATAAACCAACCATCAACAATGAACATTACAGCTGTGAGAATAATAGCACTAAATGTAAGATTCCATGTTGATGTAACAATGAAATCTTCATCTTGGAGAAATCTCTTAAGATAAATAGAATATATTGCCCAAGCAGCACCAGAAAGAAAAGCAAGCAGATTTCCTAAAATATTATCGCTCATGAACATTTGAGAAAGGTCTTCTAAGGGAACAGCAATAAAAAAGATTCCAATTGCAGCAATAAACACGCCAACAGTACCCCACCAACGATGTTTTTCTTTTAGAATTATTATTGATAATACAAATGTAATTACAGGATTAACGTTTAGTAGAAATGAGGAAACAGATGCAGTTGTGTATTTAACTGAGTACATTTGTAATAAAACAAAAGAAGCAAGAATGATTGAAGCGATAATTAGGTGGAGATATTGCTTCTTCAGGGTTTCAAAGAGAGATTTAGTTCTCCGAGAAATAAAACATACAATCAACAAAGTAATTGCTGCAGGTAAATATCGTAATGCACTAATTTGAGTTGGTGACAAAGGATTCACTTGTTGTGTAAGATATCTTCCAACAACATTTGGTGATGCCCATGTTACAATGATGAAAATTAGCATCAAAATAACTGGAAGAAGTGCTTTGAATTTCGTTTGAACTGGTAATCCTTCAATTGAAATCTTTGACTTTGTAGTATCTTCTTGGGATTTATTTGAAGAATCATCAATAGTCTCAGTTATTTCCAAATTAATCATCCTCAGAAATAGAAATAAACAATTCCATTATTTAAATGAATAGCAAGTTTAAGAGGATTCATGAGTTGTGTCTGGAATGAAATTTATTGATTGTCATTGCCATATTGCTGAAAACTACTTTCACAAGAAAATAGACTTTTTCGTGGATGAATGGACTAATCTAGGAATAAAAAAGATTGGAGCAATGGCTACAAATTTAAAATCAACTTTGAGAAATTTGGAATTATCAGCCAAATATCCAAAATTATTTATCATAGGTGTAGGTAGGCATCCTTGGGGTGCACATAAATTTGATTTAGAAGAAAAAGAGAAGTTTGAAAAAATCATTTGTGACTCTCAAGTGGATGTTATTGGAGAAATTGGTTTAGATTATTATTTCGTAAAAGAGAAAGAAAAATATCCACAACAGAAAATCGTTCTTGAATTCTTTCTGAAATTAGCACAGCAGTATAGAAAACCTGTTATGCTTCACCAGACAGGTGCAGAAAAGGAAATTTTGGATATTCTCACAACCTTTCAATTAAAAGGTGATATTTGTTGTCATTGGTATTCAGGACCGATTGACGTTCTCCATAAGCTAAATGATCTAGGATGTTATTTTTCGATAAACCCAGCATTTCTGAGAAGCAAAAATCATAGAGAAATACTAAACATTGTTTCAAAAGACAAACTACTAACTGAATCTGATGGTCCAGTCAAATTTCAAGGAAAACCAGGGTCACCTAGCTTTATACCATTTCTTTGTGAAAAACTTGCAGAGGAATTTAAAGCTTCAACAGAGGAAGTATCAAATCAAATTTTTTCAAACTTTCAAAAATATTTGAAATACTAAGTTGCCCTATCCAAAACTCTTTTCAATGATTTTGAAGGATTTTACTAAATAGTATTGTCGGGAAGAAACAGATTTCATGTTAATATGTTTCTAGATTATTTCATAGGAGAAAGAATATTTGACTAAAATGAAGTTCATCAAAGCTTGTCCTTTTTTACGAGACTTAGGTGATAGCTTTCTTTGTGTAAATTGTGACAAAGTTGCTGATGTAGTTTTAGACCCACTTATTCATATAGAATGGAGCAATGAACTTCATCCTGTTGCTTCAGAAGTAGAAGATATTATTACTTGCTTATTTACTTTGGAAATTAAAGAAGATAATAGACTCTTTTGCATAAGTAGAAAACAATATTTGGAAATGGATAAACGTGAAATTCTCTGGAAAGATATTCGAGATGCAGTCATTTTACTAAGTTTAGATCAGCAAGGAGAGTTTAAAGATACAGAAATTGATTTTTGCTCAACATGTTTATATAAAGTCCTTATTGCTTCGAGTCCCGCATTTCAAAACCGATTAGATTTTAATGAGAAAATTCGATTGGGAACAGGTTTTATTTTAAATCGGGCAAACGAAATTCATAATTCATTAGTTAATCTATCTGAGACATTTTCTAAAAAACAAAATGACAATACTAATGAGCTTTCTCCAACAAAAAAAGTTGAAATTTCAAATAATAAAACTACTGCATTTTCTTGGATGCTTTGGTTAACAAATGACCCTCGTTTCAATGATGAATTTATTGCCAACGCAATTGAATGGTCTCAAAAATTCGATGAATGGAGAACAATCGTTTCAAGAATTACAGATGCAGAAATTGATGAAATAAAAATACGTAATGTAGAACAATCAGAAAAATATGCTGCACGATTAAAAGAAATATCTTTTGATATGGTAATGCGATTATCCTTTATTAAAAGAGATACAGATGAAATTGATGACATATTGAAATATGCAGATAAGGTTTTTTCAATGGTTTGCATACAATTTGAAGATTTTATTTTCGTTTGCCACCAATTTTTAGATATAATAAAAGAAAAATAGAAAAAAAAAGCTAAACCAATCTACTATTTTACTAATAGGGTTCCTGCTTTTTCTTTTAAAGCCTCTATTGCATTTTCAGGAGAAGTAATAATAGAAAGAGTTCCTCCATTTTCAATAAATCTTATTGCAGAACCTACTTTGGGTTTCATGCTACCTTTCGCAAATTGACCACCATCTAAAATCGTCTTCATCTCTTCAATGGTAATTTTTCCAATTGCTTTTTGATCAGGTTTCCCAAAATTGACATATGCATTTGGAACATCTGTTATTATCATAAGAATCTCAGCATCAATTTGAGTAGCTAAAACCTCTGTAGCTCTATCTTTGTCAATTACTGCTTCAACATCCTCAAATTGACCATTTTTTCGGGCAACAGGAATTCCACCTCCGCCAACAGCAATCACAATATCTCCTTCTTCCACACATCGTCGAATTGTTTTCCCTTCGAGTATTTTCAAAGGAATAGGTGAAGGAACTACTTTTCTGAATCCTCTTCCAGCATCATCGATGTATGTATCCTTAGATTTTTTTTGTAATTCAATTGCTTCCTCTTCTGTATAAAAGGGACCAATTGGTTTAGTAGGTTCCTTGAATGCAGAATCACTACTATCAACTAATACACGAGTAATTATTGCAACTACACGTTTATCTTTCATCCCTGCTTCATACAGGAGCTCTTCCATAGCAGTTTGTATCATAAAACCAATTTGACCTTGAGACATTGCGCCACAGATATTCAAAGGTTGTGCTGGTATTCCATCTGTTACAGCTGATGTTTGCTGAACAAGTATATTGCCTACTTGTGGACCATTGCCATGAGTAAGAATAACGCCATAACCCATCTCGATAATTTTCACAATAACTTCAGTAGCAACGCGCAAATTTTCCATTTGCTGTTCATAGGTTTTTGGTTGACCTTTCTGAAGAATCATATTTCCGCCAAGTGCTATTGCAACAAGTTTTTTTTCCATACTTTGCCTGTCCAAATGAAATTTTTTCGTATTTATCTAGTAAAGAGGTATCTCTTAGAGATATTTTGTTTAAAAAATCTTCTAAAAGAAGAAGAAATAAGTGAATAAAATAGCACTTTTTTGTGAGTTGAAGCACAAATGAATTATATTGTATGGTGTATAGTAATATTTCAGAAGGGATAGTCATGAAAGAATTTGAAGTACTACTTGAGGAACTAGCTGTATCTAGCGATATTGAAATTCAATGCACTATCATTTCTCGATTAGGGGAAACAGGTGAAAAAGAAGCGATAGGTTTCTTAGTCAAATATTTTAGTAGAAAAATTGATAATGTAATTAAAAGCCACATTACTAATGCATTAATCAAGATTTGTGGAAAAAAGGCTCCAAAAGAATTGCTTAAACTTTTACGGCATGAATCTTGGGTTACTCGGATGAAAGCAGCAGAAATTTTAGGTGAAATTGGAGATAAAAAAGCTGTTCCGCTTTTGATAAGAACACTACGCATTGATCCAGAACAAACAGTTAAAGAATGGGTTGCGATTTCTTTAGGTAAAATTGGAGATAAAAAAGCTTCAAAACCCCTTGTTGCAAGCCTATTAAGTGATCCTAATTTTGAAGTTAGAATGGAATCAGCTAATGCTTTAGGTAGGATATTGGAAAAGAAATCAACCAACTCCCTATTAGATGCTTATTATTTAGATGATGATTATAGAGTGAAATGGGCAGCAGCCTCAGCATTAGTAAAATTAGATGAAGAAAAATCAAAAGAACTCATAGAAGAATTGACTACTAATTTAATTGATATCATTCGATTCGAAAAAGATGAAATAATTGTTGGAGCTGCAGCAAAAACATTAGGGGAAATTGGAAATGAAATTTCGGCGAAAATTCTGCTCAAAACCATGAAAATTAGTAGAGAATTGGTTCAATTGGAGATAAATTTGGCTCTTGATTGTATGGCAAAACGGTTTAACTATAGAAATAAAGAAGAATTTGTGAAAAATATACACTAGAGAAAGAAAGAGTGAGAAAAAACCCGTTTAAAGCTATTTTGTGTTCAATGATAGTCTTTTTAACCTAAGAGTTCAAAACAATAATAAAAAAGAGTTGGCTAGGGATGGAAAAATCAAAAGTCTATTACTACAACAATCTTTCAAACCTAAAATCAGGTGTGAACAAATTTTTCAAAATGATTGCTGAGGATATTGAAGATGAGACAAAAACGGGCATCAAAATCCATTTCGGCGAAGGCGACAACGATACACACGTTCAACCGGATTTGCTTAAGGATTTAAACAAATATTTTAAAGAACCAATTTTCGTTGAATGTAATGTCCTCTATAGAGGAAACAGATTACGAAAAGATGATCACATAAAACAAGCATTAGCTCATGGGTTTAATTTCTTAGAAATAGATATTTTAGATGGTGAAATGGGAGAAGATTATACAGAGATTGAAATCGATACGAAAAACACGCAGAAAGCAAAAATCGGAAAAGGACTGAAAAATTACGATAATTTAGTTTCTATTGCTCATTTTAAAGGACATATTGTCGCAGGTTTCGGTGGAGCACTGAAAAATATTGGCATGGGACTCGGTTCACGAGGTGGAAAACTAGACATGCATGCCGGAGTTGCACCAATAATTGATGTTGATAATTGTACTGGCTGTGGTTCATGCTCAGAACAATGTCCTGCAGATGCCATCGAAGTAAATAAATATGCTGTTATTGATGAATCATTATGTATCGGTTGTGCTCAATGTATTGCTGTTTGCCCTGAAGGAGTAATAAAAATCCCTTGGGGAAAACGAAAGGGTGATGAATTCTTAGAGAAAATAGCTGAATATACACTTGCCTGTGTAAAAGATAAGAATTGGTGGCACATTAACTTTTTAACAGATATAACAATGAAATGTGATTGTTTTGGCTCAAAACAAGAACCATTCATGGATGATATTGGTATTCTCTTTTCAAAAGATCCTATTGCAATAGATAAAGCATCAATGGATCTACTAATTGAGAAGAATGATGGTGTAGACCCATTCAAGAAATTCAGTAATAATAGTCAGCATCTTCTTAAATATGGAGAAGAAATCGGTTTAGGTTCAATGAAATATGAACTAATTAAAATCGATTAATCTTTTTCAATGTAGGATATTACAATGAGCACTATTCCAATTGAAGGAAAAAATGCAGCACATGTAGATAGAGAAGAACGAATGAAACAAGCAAGAAATGTGATGATAATCGGTCTTGTTCTCAATGTCATTCTCGCTGCAGCAAAAATTTCTATTAGCTTAATTTTTGAAAGTATATCTTTATTTGCAGATGGTTTAGATTCTGCTTTGGATATTGCAACAATAATTTTGGGATTCGTAGCGATTAAAATTGCAGATAGACCTGCAGATAGTGATCATCAATTCGGACATCAAAAATTCGAGAATTTTTTCTCTTTAGGAATTGCTTTGTTATTGATAACATCCTCAGGTATCATTGGTTATCAAGCTGTAACTCGTTTAATTGTTCAAACTGATTTAGTATTTCATGTTCTAAATGTGATTATTGCTTCTACAAGTATCGTGCTTAAAGGAATATTAGTTTGGATAAACATTAGAATTGGAAAAAGAATCGATTCACCTTCACTAATCGCTAATGGTTTGAATTTTAGAACAGATATTTTAACGTCAATAGTAGTGTTAATCTCAGTCACTATTGGCACCATCAAAATTAATGGCAAAACATTATTTTGGTTGGATCCGGCAATTGCTATTCTAATCAGTATAGTAATAATCTTCACAGCAATTAAAATTACAAGAGAGTCTGCTCATGTATTATTAGATAAAAGTGCAGACAAAGAAATTATAGATGAGATAATTAAAATTTCAAGAAGACAAGAAGGAGTAAAAGGAATCGGTGCAATACGATCACGAACAATTAGTGAAAGCAATATTTTCGTTGATTTAGATGTTTTTCTTGACCCAGAAATGACAATTGAACAAGGACATGATATTGCAAATATTGTAGAAGAAGCCATTAGAAAAGAATTACCAGTAAAATACTTGCAGATTCACATTGAACCTTATCATCCTGGGGATGGAGTGAAATGCATATCAGAAGCAGAGGAAGAATAATGACGCAGAAAGAAGAAAAAATGCCAGAAGATGAATATGCGGTTTTACAAACCAAATTTTTGATGATTATGGTTGCTATCTCCATTACAAGTGCAATTGGTGTATTTAGTTCATCAGCATTTTTATTTACTAATCCAGGAGTAATAAGTGGGATAGTTTTTGCTTTATGCTTAATTTTCCTTGTAATTGTACCAATTATTTTATTAGCAATCTATTACAATAAAAAAATGAAACCATTAAAAGTTGAGGAAGAGAAAAGAATAATCACTCTTACAAAGTCAAGCAAATCAAAAGGCAGTCGTTTGGAATTTTTGGAATAAAAAAATATAGAAATGTTCCAATTTATTTTTTATAAAAGTATATTCTAAAAAGGATGTCTTGTTATAGTTTAAAGAGGTAAATTAATATCGTTTATTGATATCCTTAGATAGAATGTCTATTATTCAAGTTAACGCAATTGGAATCTATTGCTAACTATGAAGGAGTGTTAGATTTGCCTCGAAGAAAAGTAAACATACTTGTGATATGGTTTATTCTTATTTTTGCTATTCAATTAGCATTTGGATTGAGAGCAGTAACCAGTCAATATGATCTCAATAATAGTCTAAATATTAGAGAAGATCTTTTACCTGTAGCTCTAGTTGACACACCAGGAAACATTACCGATCAAGTGCTGTTATTGTTTGTTGATGGAATGAGATATGATCGAATGTTGGAAGTAAATACTCCAAATATCGATCGTTTACGAGCAAATGGAACGACATTTTCAAATTATTATTCAATACAGCCAAGCTATAGTAGAGTAAATTATGCCGGCTTTTCGACAGGTTCAACAACAAATATTACTAATGTTTATGCAAATGCTTATGACAAAGAATTAGAAATCCCAACTTTCTTTGATATAATCAATACAACAGACTTGACAACAGGATTGGTTACGGGTGGTGGAGGTTGGAAATTATTTCTGGAAAGAAGCACTGATGTATTTGTAAAAGTAAAAACTGAATATCATGGATTAAATCAAGATTCTTTTATTCGAGATGCAGCTCTCACATCAATTCAAGATAATTTTACTAATATACAAATGGTAACTTTTATTGATGTTGATGGGAATGGGCATGAATTTGGCGCTGCCTCTCTAGAATATGCTCAAGCAATAATTAATGCAGATACCTACATTGGAGAAATACTGGACCTTTATGATTCATTAGGGCAACTGGAAAATACAACTGTGATAGTTTTCAGTGATCATGGAATGTTAGATGAAGGAGGACATGGAGGTTTAGCTGAACAAGAAACACATGCTAGTTTAATTATATCTGGAAAGGGTATAAAATCTGCAGGAGTCATAAATGAGAATCTTTCAAGAATGAACGATGTCATTCCAACAATATTGGCAATGCTGGGATTACCTTTAGCAGCATCAATGAATGGAGCTATTTTGTTTGATAGCATTTCAACTTCTGTTAAAACTAATGCAATTTATAGTATTCAGAAGGCAGAGATAATGTTACAACATTTGACTATTTCCTTAGCTAAAGTGAAATTATTATCAGCAAAATCAAAGTTGAAATACACAAACCTCCTACCAACAGCTATAAGTAATATTACAGAAGCAAAAGCACAATACATAGCAGCAAATTATAATGAAACAGTAACTACTTCACAACTTGCTGAACAAAACTCGCGATTACTTTTGAGTAATCTTATCTTTCAATATGGTTCAGCAGAAAAATTAGCACGAAATTTATTTATGATAGGAATATTTGTAATATTGACAGCAACAGTTTTCTTCTTAGTTAGATCAAAAATAATTGAAATAACTCATTTCGAAGTTTTCACTAAACAACTAATTATTCCAGAAATATTAGGTTCGGTAATTGCTTTATTTGTTGTTGTTGTTATGTTTGTAATAGGTGGATTCGGTTATGGGACATCTCAATTCAATAGTATAAGTCAACCATTAATTCCAAACTTAACAGCATTTTTCATATTGCTAGTTTTAGGAATATTCTTACCATGGTTATTCGTTTACTTGAGATTTCGGAAAGAAGAGAATAAACCAACTACATACAAAGGATGGCAAAAACATTTTCTACGTTCTTCAATAGGATCAATAGCATTTCTCTCAGTATCAGCATTTGCATATGTTCTCTATTACATTAGCAAATATGGACCATGGCCAAATTGGCTGCTACCTGATATTGCTGAATACTATGCATTTATGATCATTGGAGTTTTAAGTAGCATTATCTATATTGCAGCTTTTGTTTTAATGTTGATTATTTGGTTACAAAAGAGAAAACAACAAATCATTAACCAAAATGATGTTGTATTGGATAATTAAGGAAAAATAAGGAAATCAAATCCTTATTTATTTTTTTTCATTCCCATTCTATTGTTGCAGGTGGTTTTGAAGTAATGTCATAAACTACTCTATTAACCCGTTCAACATTGTTGATTATTTTATTAGAAATGACAGCAAGCGTTTCATAAGGAATTTTTGACCAATCAGCAGTCATTGCATCCACAGAATTAACAGAACGTAAAACAACAGTCCATTCGTAGGTACGCGAATCACCCATGACACCGACAGACTTCACAGGTAACAAAACAGAGAAACTCTGCCAATAATTATGATATTCGCCACGCTTCTTGATTTCTCCAATAAAAATAGCATCAACTTCCTTCAATGTATCTAGTTTCTCTTGAGTGAGCTCACCCAATATTCGCACGGATAATCCTGGTCCGGGGAAGGGATGTCGTTCAATAAGCTCAGGGGAGATATCTAGTAATCGACCAACTTTGCGAACTTCATCTTTGTAAAGTTCTTTCAGAGGTTCAATGACTTTCAGAGACATTTTCTCAGGGAGGGCAAGATTGTGATGAGTCTTTATCTTTGCTGCAGATTTTGAAGGTTGAGCAGATTCAATTCGATCAGGATAAATTGTTCCTTGAACAAGGAAACCAAATTTACCAAATTTCTTCTCAAGTTCTTTTTCAAAAGTTTCAAAAGTTTCAATGAATTTATGACCAATAATTTTCCTTTTTTCTTCAGGATCAGAGACGCCTTTAACAGCATCTAAGAAATCCTTTTGTGCATTAATTTTATAAAAATACTTGAAATTCAAATCCTCTCTGAAAAATCGCTCAACTTCTTCAGGTTCATCTTTACGCATAAAACCATGATCAACAAAAACACAATGTAATTTATCGCCAATACTTTTATGCATAAGAATTGCTGAAACAGTAGAATCTACACCACCACTAACACCAATAATAACTCTATTGTCTCCTACTTCATCGCGGATTTGTTGTATTTGCTCTTCAATGTAGCTTTCCATTGACCAATTTTTAACCAGTTTTGCGATGTCAAAAAGGAAATTAGCAATTAATTGAGTGCCATTTTCTGTATGAACGACTTCTGGGTGAAATTGTAAACCAAAAAGCATTTTATCTAAATTCTCAAATGCAGCAATTTCACAGTTTTCACTTGAAGCGGTTGTTTTGAATCCCTCAGGTAATTCTGCTACTTTATCACCATGAGACATCCAAACATTACACTCATCGTCGAAATTTTTGAAGAGATGTGATTTATCAGAAATCTGCATTATTGTATTACCATATTCTCTCTTCTTACCGGGGATAACTTTCCCTCCATAATACAGAGAAATGAATTGAAGACCATAACAAAGCCCTAAGACAGGTATTTTTTCTTTTTCAAAGAAGCTCATTGTCTCACTTGAGATTTTTGGGCCATTTTTATCATAGACGCTATTTGGTCCACCAGAAAAGATAACTGCTTTTACATTATGACTAATCAAATCAGCAGGCGTAGTTTCCCAACTGAAAATTTCAGAAAGAACACCTAAATCTCGTACTCTACGAGCAATAAGATGTGTATATTGACCTCCAAAATCAATTACAGCTACAATATTATTATTTACCATTTTTTGCACTCTGTCGTAACGACAATGAAAGAGTATTTGAATATTCAGTTTATATCATTGTGTTAATTTTCTTTCTTTGCGTTTTGAGCTAGGTATCTTTTCTTCATTACTTATCATTTTGTCTTTTCTCGGGAAAAGATTGACCGATAATGGCTTCCAGAATATTCTTAGCTTTTTCACCAGGTTTCTCTAAAGGTTCAACTGTAAATTTATCAAATGGTGCTCTTCGAAGTGTAGCTTTTACTTGGTAAAGCTTATTGAATCTGAACAAAGTTATTTTGACTTTTTGTTTTGGGTTAAAATTCAGTAGATATTCGTCCATATCATCATTTGGTGAAACTCTTAAATCATTAATGGCAACTATTTCATCTCTTGCATAAATTCCTGCTTCTTCTGCAGGAGAGCCACTAAGAACGGATTTTACAATGAGTTTGTTTTCTTTTGTTTGGAGAATCCAGCCAATGAAAGGTATACCTTCTTTCCTATTTTTCTCTTTTGTTTTATTCTCTGCTTTTATCTGGAGACCGGCAAACTTGAACCATTCGTTTGGAATATCCTCCATTCCTTCAATAAATCGATAGAAGAAGTCTGAAAGATCAATTCCAACGGCTTCTGACATTATTTCAAGAATTTTATCTTCAGGAAAACCAATATCCTTTTTGCCATAGTTCTTCCAGAGATAAAGCAGAATATCATCCAAACTTTTCTGATTATTGGTTTCATTTCTTAACCAAAAGTCTAAACCAATTGCAGCATTTATTTTTCCTCGAGAGTAATAGGAAATGGTAGAATTTACAGTGTTTTCATCTCGTCTATAAAGCTTAATCCATGCATCGAAAGAGCTCTGTGCAGCAGATTGTTTGAAACGACCAGGAGTGGTCAAAACAGAATCCAATGTTTTTTCCAGCATTTTCAGATACTGATCAAGAGTGATTAATCCGGCTCTAACTAACCAGATATCTTGATAATAGCTGGTCCATCCCTCACAAAGCCATAAACAACGAGTATAATTCTCATTTTCATAATCAAACGGTCCAAGGGGTTGTGGTCTTAATCTCTTCACATTCCATGTATGGAAATACTCATGTGATTCTAACCCAAGAAAACCAATGTAGTCTTCCCGCTTTCTCAATTTTGAACCAGAATAAACAGAGACATTACAATTTTTGTGTTCTAACCCTCCGAATTGTCCTTCAACTAAATGAATTATAAAAACATAATTATCATATGGCAGCCCACCGAAAAATTCTCCTTGTGTTTCAACAATCTTTTGGAGGTCTAATAGAAGCTGTTTCTTATTGTAATTTCCTTGACCGAAAATTGCTACTTCATGTGTTTTTTCTAAAACGTCAAAAAAATCTTTTGTATGCGTACCGCACTCAACAGGTGAATCAACAATTTCATCGAAATCTTTTGCATAATACAATCCGATTTCTTCATTGAATTTCAATGGAGTTGAAATATGCCACTTTTTGTAAGGGATAATTTTTATTGTTGCAGAAAGATCTAATTTGTTATCAAGATACATAAAAACATTGGAACCATTGAAAAAACCATGTTCTCCATCTAGATATGCTGTTCTCACCGAAAATTCAAAAGCATAAACATTATAGAACACCGTAAATGAACTCTTCCCTCTAGTTTCAATTTCCCACGTGTTCTTTTTAGTCTTCTGAAAATCAAGAGGGGATCCTGCATCCTCAACTCTAAAGTCTTGAACATGCCTCGAGTATTCTCTTACCAGATAAGAGCCAGGAGTCCAAACAGCCATTTTTAAAACCGCTTTTTCATCCACAAAATCTGTCACAAATATTTTTACTTCGAACAAATGATTGTGTGGATTACTCATACTAATCTCATAATGAATTTTCGCCATTATAACTTCCTCTGATAATTTTTAAGAGAAACCATTAGAAAATCTTTTCATTTAAATGAAGAATATTCAGAAATAGATTCTATAGGCCTTCAAAAATAATGCAAGAGATATTTCAAATCGATGAAACCTATACAATTGGATTCAATAGGGGAGGAAACTACGTTTGACCTTCAAATATCCAAAATATATTCGAGTTGAATGAAGAGGTCATGGAAATTTCTCTTTTGATAAGGAATTAATCAATTGCTTAATGAAATTTTAAAAATAGAATCTAAAATGTGAAAAGAAAGGTTTTTGAAAATATCAGCAGTTGTAAAAAATAAAGATGTTACAAGTTATTTCGGATATGTTATCCTAGAATAATATTCTTGTAATCCTACTGGAAGATCATTCATATTAGGAATATCTTCTTCTAGCCAAATAAGAGTAACAGCATCATCAATATACAAGCCATCTAATTTCCGGCAGTTTTTTAGAACTGTGATATCTATCTGTTTTATCTGATTGACATCAAGCTCTATGTTCTTTAGTTCAGTACATGCTTTCAATGGTGAGAGATCTATAGATGCAAGCTGATTATTTGGAAGGATAAGTTCTTGCAGTTTTGTACAAGCTTGTAATGGAGATAGGTCAATTGAAGTAAGCATATTTTTATCAAACTCAAGACATTCCAGTTCTGTGCATGTTTTTAGAGGAGTTAGATCAATCGTAGAGAGTGGAGTGCTATAAAGCTTAAGCGCTTGTAGTTTTGTGCAAGCTTGAAGTGGAGAAAGATCAATTGATTTAAGCGGATTATTCCCAAGCAATAATGCTCGCAGTTTAATACATGCACTCAATGATGAAAGATCTATAGAAACAAGCTGATTATTATCAAGCATGAGTTCTTGCAATTCCGTACAGGCTTTCAAAGGAGTAAGATCAATAGTTGTAAGTGGGTTATTATCAAACCAAAGCACTTGCAATTTTGTACAGGATTGTAGTGGTGAGAGATCTATTGAAGTAAATGGATTATAACCTAGATCGAGTTGCTGTAGATTTATGCAAGCTTTCAATGATGATAAATCAACTGTAGTAAGTTTATTCCGGTGAAGCCATAACTCTTGAAGTTCTGTGCAAGCTTGAAGTGGAGAAAGATCAATAGAAGCAAGTTGATTATCAGAAAGCCTGAGAATTCGTAATTTTGTACACTCTTTCAATGATGACAAATCAATCGAAATAAGATTTTGACCTTCAAGGAAAAGTTCTTCTAAATTCTTTTCGATTTTTCTACTAAATTGCTCACCATTTGCTTTAATCCCAATTACATCAATCATAATCTCACACTTCAGATATTGCAACCTCAAATTACATTGCTTAAATAAAAAAGTTGCTTGATGTATTTCAATGGTTTCTAGTTATTAAATTCCAATTATATTACTGAAAAGAACTTGTTCGAGCAAAAATAACTTCTTTTCTTCTCCTTTTTTTGGTGGTCACTATTCCTCATATTATTATTATATTGTAACCACATTAGAAGTGACTGAACTTGATAAAATTCACCGAAATAGATTAAGATGAAAGAAAAAATGGTTACTTAGAAAGAAAAAATACGAAATGAATTTCTAGTAACAATAGGTGTAAAGCATCTATTCAATAAGGTTTGATAAAAATGAATAATGATAATGGTAATTTTAATTCGACAGTAATAGCAAATGTTCAATTTCAAGCGGGACATTTTGTAGATGCAAAGAAGTCTTTCCTGAAAGTCATAAAAGAAAACCCAACTGATTTTCAAGCACTAGTCCTCTTGGGAAATATTGCACTACTTTCGAATAAATTCAAAGAAGCTGAAGAATGGTTAAAGAAAGCTATGGAAGCTGAACCAGAAGAACCAGCACCTCATGCATTACTAGCAGAAGTTAACTACAGACAAGATAAATTCAAAGAAGCCGCAGAAAGTCTAAGGTTTTATGGTATTAATGATATGGCTGAAAGATTAGAGAGCTTCAAAGGCAGTACCCCATATCAAATTGAAAGTGAAAAAGATGTTTTCAAAGTAAAAATGGAACAAGTCGACCCATTACCAATTGTAAAAGTGAAAATAAATGGTCATAAAGAAGTGAATTTTCTTGTAGACACTGGAGCAGCAGAAATAATGATTGATGCAGATTTCGCAAAAGAAATTAATTTGAAATCATTTGGAGAAAAAACAGGCGTGTTTGCAGGAGGGCAGAAAGCTACTACATATTTGAGCAAGATAGAGTCTATTTCTTTGGGTGATTTGAAAGTGCAGAACATTCCAGTGAAAATTGTGCCTGTTCGACCTGTTTCACAAATCTTTGGTGGAAAGCAAATTGATGGTATTATTGGAACAGTTCTTTTTTACCACTTCATTACAACTTTAGATTATCCAAAAGGAGAAATAATTTTTCGAAAGCAAACTAAGGGAAATTTAACAGCCTTAGAGAAAGCAATTGAAAACAAAAAACCAATTAAAATCCCCTTTTGGATGGCAGAGGATCACTTTATGGTTGCTTGGGGCAGAGTCAACAAAGGTGAACGAACATTGTTCTTCCTTGATACTGGGTTAGCTGGCGGAGGATTTACTGGCGCAAGAAAGACTCTAGATGATGCAGGAGTCAAACTCGATGAAGCAAATGCTTTCGAAGGAATCGGTGGCGGTGGTAAAGTTAGGGCTATACCATTTGAAGTTGAGGAACTAACATTTGGTGATACTGTTGAGAAGAACATTCGAGGAGTTTTCACCGAAAGATTTCCAATTGAATATTCAGTTGGATTCCGTATTGGAGGAATTATCTCACATCAATTCTTTAGACATTATGCACTTACATTTGACTTTATGAAAATGAGATTTATCTTAGTTAAGAATACAGAAATAAAAGCATCTACTCAAACAAAGTAGCTGCTTCTTTCATCTTCTCTATTACATGCACATCAAATGGGCAGCGTTCAATACAATCACCGCACTCTGGTGATTTCTTTTCTAACCAATCCGTTCCAATGCTTATTTCACTAATTTCCAGACCAGTTTTACCCAGTTTTCTATATTTCATCATTACCTCACTAAATTAGAACATTGAATTCAAATATATTATTCTTTTTGAAAAATATCTAATGCAATTTTTTGGAAACTCTTCTATATATTTGCTGTATTAGCAAATGTAGTTGAGGTCCAGAAGAGCATTTCGACAAGGCCATGCTTCAGCGAATAATTTTAGATGGAGAAAAATTAATTTAATTATAAATACCATTTTTTTTTCGACAAAAAATAATAATGTTTATTTGGAATTAAAACTACCAAATATAAATTGGTTCTCTGAAAAGTATGAGATCTATTAATCATCACTGTAATTATTGTATCTGAACATATTATAATAGGTAATGTATTATCTAGCAAACTAGGAATTGATTTGATGGAAGAAGAAAATTTCGAGCTACTAAAACAACGACAAACAGCAAATGAACAATTTGACTTGATACAGAAATTCCACTTGGCGGTGTTCTTCACTGCAACTTTTATTTCAGTAGCCATAATAATGATTGAAGGAATATACCAGTTGGTTGAAGTTAACCTATTTAATTATTTTCTAATTCTCACACTATCAATGCTACCAACATTAATATTCGCCATAAATATACTAATCTATTTACTTCCAATTATTCCATTCAAACGTAATGAGAAAGGAATGAGCCTAGACGTTGATTACAGTTATATTGTAAAAGAGCAAAAAAAACCAACAACAGCTAAATATAAAGTAAGAAAAGTTTTTTTGACTGTCTTATGCATTTTAGGCATATTGTCAACATAGGAAATATAGTTTTTCTAATAATTGAAATTATGATGTAATTTACAATCGGCAAATCTTTGCTGATTTTTAATCTATTTGTAGAAACATTTCCTTTTATTTGTTATAGTGGCACAGCGTTTGCAACTTTTGCAAATGCTTATATACTTAATGAGACCAAAAGACTATAGTGTTTGCAAAATATGCAAAAGGTGTTAAATAAATTGACAGAAGAAGTACAAGATGTTGCGATTAGTATACAAGGTTTAACTCGAGACTTTGGAAACTTTACTGCAGTATCAGATATATCATTAGATCTTCCACGGGGAGAAATAATAGGTTTCCTTGGACCAAATGGAGCTGGAAAATCAACAACAATGAAAATGGTTGCAGGTTTAATCAAGCCATCTGAAGGGAAGGTATTTTTCCGTAAGAACGGAGAATTAGTAGAATTGAATAGAAGCAATAGAGATGCAATATTTAGAGACGTTGGTTTTCTAATAGAAAATCCAGATTTCTATAGCCATATGACGCCAAGACAAATCTTAACGTATTTTGCAGAATTGAAAGGATATCCCCGCAAAGAGATAAAGAAACGCGTAGAAGATGTTGTAAAATTGGTAGATATGGACGAATGGCTTGATAAAAAAATTAAAACCTTCTCTAAGGGAATGAGACAAAAGATAGGTCTTGTTTCTGCATTGGTACATGACCCTTCTATATTGATTCTCGATGAACCTCAAACGGGTTTAGACCCAAAAGCTCGCAAGGAAGTTAGAGAAATTTTAATGAAACTTAAATCAATGGGTAAAACAATTTTTTTGAGTAGTCATTTGCTCTATGAGGTAAGTGAAATTTCTGATAAAATTGCTATCATAAATCATGGACAGCTAGTTGCATTTGATACAGTTGAAAAACTTGAAGCTAAAATGAAAAAGAGTTTGCTACAGATTGAGCTACGAGAACAACCTGAAAACATTGATGAGATGATTGAGACGATTAGCAAAATCATCAAACCAATTGTTGGAGAATTGAATGGAAAAGATATAGTTCATTATAATTACAATTTGAAAGTGTTTGAAGTCTTATTTGATGGAAATACAGAAAATAAGCATAAAATTCTAGATACCATGATGGCTAAGGGATTAAAAATTTCCGAATTTTCTGTGCCAAGGACAAATCTTCTTGAGAGTTTGTATATTGGATTAATGGAAAATGGATCATGAAATAGAGAGGATAAGGTGAGAAAAATGCACTCAGAACAAACCGAAATTAAAAAATCAAGAGTTATGTCTATTCAAGATATTATTTACTTTGGTTCAAGACAGATTGGATCTACAATTAAATTTGAGTTTATTCGTAACAAAATGAGTTTACTCATTGCAACTGGTTCATCAGTATTTATTTACTTACTATTTTTGATAATTGACTTAATACAACAAGGTAGAGGTGTAGAACTTCCAGAATCCAATATTGATTATATTACAGGTAATTATCTTGGAATGTTGTTTCCGTTTTTAATTATGATAATTGGAATAACTTTAGGTGCGTCTATTATTTGTGAAGATTATCAGAAAGATACTGGCAACTTGATATTTCCAAAAACAACTAAATTTAGATTACTTACTGGACGATTAATTGCCAGATTTTTATATGCAATAGTAGCAGTAACAGTATATTACTTGCTAATTAGCATAACCACGTTAGCTTATTATGGCACTATTTCAACACTGATCTTCGCATCCTGGGGATGGGCTTTACTGTACACATTAGCAGTATTCTCTGTAGTAGTCTTTTTCAGTAGTTTAATGAAAAACAATGCTGGAACAATTATACTGAGCATACTAATAATATTGATAGTATTTTCTATGGTAGACTCAATCTTGAGATTTACAGGTTCATCTATTGAACCATTGTTCATTCTAACATACTACTCAAACATTATTACAGCAATATTTGATATGCCGGTAGAAAGATTCGCTGAAAGCACTTTTAGAGGACACGGTGGTGGTGGTGATGGAATAATAGTATACTCCTGGTCAACTCCAAGTATTGGTGGAGCAGTAGCAGGAATGCTAACTTATACAACGCTTCTCATAGGTAGTTCCTATTTCTTATTCCAGTTCCGGCAAAAGAAATAGATTAGGACTCACGGAAAAGGAAAGAGCGAACGCTCAACGCTCTTTTTCTTTTTCATTTTCTAAGAAGAAGAAGAAAACTAAACAAAAACCTAAAATCAGATGCTTTCTACTATGGTTGTATCCACATGAATTGTTCTTGTGAAAGTCTATATAAAAAAGCAAAAGAGAGATGCTGCATGTCTAAAGAATCTGAAGTCAAACTTGATTTAAAAATAAGTTGGAAAATGCTAAAAGCTAACTACAGAGCTTTTCTAATGACAGAGCTTTTTGTATTCATATCCTTCATTATTGCATTCCTTCTTGCTGGAGGTATATTTGCTATAATTATTACGTCTATACCATCACTTACTTTTAGTGAGGTTTTAGCGGATATTAAAAGTAAAGAGAATATCCGATATTCAATAATCGGCTCAGTTTTTATGGGTATCTCACACACTTTGGTAGTGAGCTTTCTTAATTGTCAATATGGACTTGCGTATGATATAATGTCTTCAGGTGATATGTTCTCAGAATTTAAAAGAGCATTCAAATATTTTCGTAGATTTTGGTGGCAATATATGTTGTTTTCACTCATATCAGTTGGCAGCATATTCATTCCAAGAAGAAGGGGATATTTCAGATCAGAAGAAATAACAAGTAGTATTTACTTTGACATTGGAATTATTGTTGTACAACTAATGATCTATTTCATCTTTACTGTAATTTCAAGTGGAACGCTACCAAGTGTAACAGCACAAGGAAGTTTCAAAAATAGTTTTGTAGAAACAATTCGTATTTTAAGAAAACATCCAGAGCGTATTCTCAAAACTTGGGGGACGTATTTTTTTATCTTTATTTTTCCAGTAGTAGCAATATCTTTTGTACGTATGGAACTCCATTATTTCTTGGGTACAAATAAATGGTTTCTGATATTTGATATCATCGTATTGCTACTCTATCTTGTCTATCTCTTCGTAGGATACCCGTTAAAAACACTAATTTCTACAAGAATATACAACAGTATTGATTTTGAAAGATTTAAACCATTAACTGAGAATAATGATAATTTGGATCATGATCAGTTGAAAAGTAATGAGGAAAAAAAGAACATAGATTAAAAGTTACCATCATTGGATGTGAAAGATAAATGAATGAAACAGAAAAAATTGTAGGAAAAGAAATAGCCTTTCTTCGAGAGGAGATGCTAATTACCAACCCTGATACTGTTCCAATACTTTTCCATCCTAAAAAAGAAGAAATTCTTAAGCTGCTTATTAATAGAGAAATGACAATTATTGACTTGAAGCATGCAACAGGTATGAATCCAGGAACAGTTAAACGCCATCTTACTGATCTTTTGGAAAATCAGTTGGTCTTTATCTCACGTGAAAAAGTAAATGAATTCAGCATTGTAATGAAATACTACCGCGCTTCAGCTAAATCATTTCAAATTAGTATCAAGTGGCCTCAATAATAAAAAGATGAAAATAAAGCTAAGCTAGCTTAGCTTTTACTTTTGATAAAATTTGTGTCAATATCCCACCGATTTTTTCTTCGATTTTAATATCTACTTGACCATCCAATGGTGTTTCACCAATATTGATTAAAACTGTTTTTGCACCATTCTCCATTGCCAAAATGGGTAAATCTGCAGCAGGATTAACGACTAGAGATGAACCTATCATCAAATAAACATCTGATTTCTCTGAATGTTCATATGCTATTTTGAAATCATATTCTGGCATCGGATCTCCAAAGTTAATTACAGAGGATATCAATCTCCCTTGACAATTAGGGCATTTTGGTTGCGATGTATTAGTTGGTTGTGTAAGATAGCCAGGACCAAGAATATTTTTATCCCAACCCGCTTCTTCATAGGTCATTCTCTCATCACATGCTAAACATTTCATAAGAGTTCCATTTCCATGTAATTCAGAGATTGTTTCAGGAAGAATACCAGACCGTCTATGGAGATTATCAGTATTTTGTGTAATAAGGAATTTGAGCAAGCTCATTTTTTGTAATTCAACAAGAACAAGATGACCCTCATTTGGATTGATTTCAGACCAAGCCTTTTTCATTTTTGGTGGTGGTAAACCTTTATCTCGTCTCGTCCAAACACCATCCGGTCCACGGAAATCAGGGATACCAGATTGAGTACTTATTCCAGCACCTGTAAATGCTACAAGATGTTTAGCATTTGAAATCCATTCAGCTACTAATTCAATTTTTTCTTCTAATGACAAATTGTTCATTTATATTTCCTCGAAAGAAGTGGTTAGAGACCTTATTTTAAGGTAGCTGTATTAGGGATCAATACCACAATCAGAGAAAATTTCCATTAAAGCTATATAGGATGCTTCCAAATAAATAGGTAAAAATTCACGATTATATATCTCGAGAGTAATTGTTTCAGTGTATTTCATTTCTTTTAATTTTGAAATAAATCTTTTAAAATCAATGGAAGCTGTGCCAATTGGCAAATGAACATCAGCTTGTTCTGAATATCCACCAAAATTGTCATGTAAATGGATATGCTTCAATTGTTTCTTGAATGTTTCAAGCATAGAGTAGATTTTTTCTTCAGAGGTTTTATGCGCTGTGCCCGGAAAAATGATATTTGCATGCCCGATATCGAAAGTAAATCCTAAATCTTTGTGTTTTTTGAAAATGGGTTTGAGATCATCTACAGATTCGTCCGTATTTTCAAGCACCATTTGTAGATTATTCTGCTTAGCAATTTTAATCCATTCACTTATGGCTGAATCCTTTGCTTCAGATAATTTCTCTACTGGAATATCTTTTGGATCTTCTGTGTGACCAAAAACTCCATGAAAAACTAATTTATTAGTTAAACCTAATTTTCCAATTAACGCTATTTCATCAGATATTCGATCAACATAATCCGTCCATAAGGCAACATCAGAAATAATATGTGTATTTAGATGCGCTAAATGAATTATTGTAAATAAATCATAAGAATCAATAATCTCTCTAATTGCTATCAATTGCAAATTGAGTTCATCTATATCAGCATAATAATCTCCAATATAGAATTCAACAAAATCAAATCCAATTCGTTTTGCTGCGACGAGATCAGCTAACTGTAATTTTTCTAATGTAAAAGAAGCGCCAATTTTCAATTATTTTCTTGCCTCCATAATCCAATACTCGTTCCACTATAAAAAAGCAACAGAAGTATTATCATGTTTTAACCCATTTTAATTTCCTTAGCAAACTGCACCACTCGCATTGATAGCCCCTATCGTTTATTGCTCATAGATACAAATAAATTTTGAGGAAATACTCAATTTCTGATATAGCTATTGTGAGAATTATTCAATGTTAGCATTTTAAGTGATGCTGAATACATTCAAAAAACAGAATGCAGAAACATAGTACTAATTTTTTCCATCGGAAATCAGTATTAAAGACTATGACATTCTATCATTCATTGAATATTTTTAGTTTGTATATTAGTTTCACTCTTAGAATAATCTGAAGTAAACAATTTTTTCTTAAAAATAAAAAGAAAACCAAACAATAAAACAACCAGCTCAATACTGCCAGCTATATAGAGAAAAATACTCGGTGGAATATTTTCAATAAACATAGTGATCAAAGTTATTATTGTTAATCCTGTTGTCAGAGTTAATGAACTTAGAAAATATTCAACACTGAGCACTCTCCCTTGTTTTTCATAAGGAGTATTTTCTTGAATCAATGTTTCAAATGTAATGCCAAAAAAGCCATCTACTATTCCAAAAGGTAACATTATTAAGAAAACCATTAACCACTCATTACGGATAAATGCCATTAAAATCATTGCCGTTCCTTCTATCACAAGTAATCCTGTCATGAGTACAACCTTTCTATCAAGACGCTTAAACAACATTACAACTAATCCGGCAAGAATTGCAGCACCAGCAACAACAGATTCCATTGCTCCAAACCAAGTGCTATTTAGATTCATTTCAGCAGGGTCTTGTAATATTACTGGCCACATGATGTCTATTCCAGCAAATGCAAAACTAACAAATGCCATTATCACAATGACAAAACCTATTTTTGGAGAGGATCTTATCGCACTAATTCCTACTTTGAAATCGTTTACAACTATTCTAAGCTTGGATTTTGAATTCTTAAACTCTTCAAGAGAAAGTCCATTTTCAGGTGGTTTTTGCCCTTTCAGAACCAATAACAAAAAAAACAAGATTGAAATAAATGAAGTAATAATTGCAAAAATGAATCCAATTGAATAGTCTACAGCGATAAGTACACCAGAAATAATTGGTCCTAGTACTCCTGCAACTTGCAATGCTGTAGAGCTAAAAGAATTTGCTTTTAACAAATTTCTCTTTTTGATAATTAGTTTTGTGTATGCGCTCTTTGCAGGAGAGAAAAAGGGCCAGATTGAAACTCTTATAGTAAATAACAAATATAATAATATCAAATATAGAGAACTTTGTATCGTATTTTGGAGAAAATAAACTATGACTAATCCTATTGCGGTTATCAATCGTACAACAATAGAAAAGAGCATTATTTTTCGCTGATCAACTCTATCAACAATTACTCCTGCAAAAGGTGCTAGAAAAATTAGAGGAAGCATAGTAACTATTTGAAATACACCTATCATAGTAGTGCTTTGCGTAAAAGAATAGATTAGAAACATTAGAGCAATGTATATAGCGTTTGCGCCCATTAGCTCAAAAATATGACCTGAGAATACAAACAAAAATGATTTATTTGAAAGCACTTCCTTTAAACTTGGAGGTATATCATCTTCTTGAGAAGATTTAGCGGCACTCATTAAATCTTCCTCACTAACAAAATCATCTCGAATCAAACATAAGACCTTCGAATAAAGCTATTTTGAATTATTAAGTTAATAACGATTTTTAAACACTTTAGTAGAATAGCTAATTCGACAAAACTATTTTAGTAGTAGTTTTTCGAAATAATCTTTATAACAATCAATTGTGATTATATTAATAGGAGATACTTTCTCTGATGGTAATACCTAAAATTGGGTTTCTCTTCGATGTCGATGGTACATTAACATATTATAGAGGAAACGATTCAATTGTGGATCTTCTCATCATTAATGATCTTGAAGCGATTAGAAAGAGAAAACATCCAATAGGGCTTATTACAGGTAGAAGTGTCAATTGGGTAAGGCAAATATTTTTTGAACATATCAATCAATCTTTGAAAGAATATATACAAATTTTTGGTGAATTTGGTCTTGTTGTTTGGCATAATGGCAAAAAGAGAAAGGGACGAATAAATTCCGACACTAGAAAGGCTCTTACCGAAATTAAAAAGAAAATAATTGATAGAATTTGTTTTGATAGAGATTTAGAAACGATTGTTAGTTATGAAGCTCCACAAAAAAGAGCTCTTTGGATTGAACCAAAAGAAATTATGTTAACATTTAGAACAATGCCGACATTCGGTTTGACTATTGATGTTTATCAAGCATTAATTGAACCAATTATTGCAGATTATAGTGATTTATTGCGATTGGAATCAAATCCTTACGCAGCAGATATTTTACCTATTAATGCGAACAAGAAAAAGGGAGCAGAAACAGCAATTAAAAAATTAGACCCTGAAAAGAAAGTCAAGAAATGGTATGCTTTTGGAGATTCCACATCCGATAGAAAAATGGAAGAAGCAAAGGGTAGTACTGTTGATTTTTATCTCATTCCAAGAGGAGATACAAGTAAAGCCCATTATATAATACAAAATTTATTGATAGGAAGAGAATAGGTCTGTTTAACAGCTTACCAAATTCTTAAAGGAAAATTGTTAAGATACTAATTAGAAAGGCAATTACTGAAATTAGAAAGGACAAAGAAGCAATGAAAAAACTAATGAAACGTTGTTTTTCAGCTATCCTTGCTGAATCAATATTTGTTTTCACCATATCTTTGATTACATCAGCTAGTTTCAAGAGAATATCATCATCAATCGCACGCATTCGTTGTCTTGTTACTGGTTTTGCGGCATTACGTAAACGGCGCAATTGTTCATAAATTCCACCTTGATAAATTGCATTAATTAATGTCTGTTTAAACTCATGTGGTATCCAACCATCACAGAAAACCATCACACTTCTAACACTGACTCGAATATAATGTTCTTTGAAACTAAATAAACTAAACCATTTTCCTCTTTCGGGCAAAGTATAAGTTAATGCTGTGCTGGGTATTGAAAATATTGGATCAACATTATTGACCTTAGAATATTCATATTCTTCTTTAATGATTTTTGCACCATTTTTTACGATAATCAATGGATAGGAAAAAATATCTTTTATTTCCCATGGTTTTTCTCCAACACCATCGGGATCTTCTGCAGTAACTTTGAATCCTTTCAAATCCTCAAATACAAATTTCAAATCACGAAGAATATCATCTCTATGCTCTTTAATTTCAAAAAATTCTTCAAAACCTAATGTCAAACGAATTATCAATCTTTGATTATAAAAACCGATAAGTGGTGATCGAATTATATCCACATAAGAGGTATAGGGGTCTACTTTTGCAAGTTTGAAAGATTCTTCAATACTAGGCATATTGATTTCTGTTATTGTTCCTTTAATGAAGAAGTCAGGATGTGGTATCATCTTCCTAAATGATTCTAGAATTTTAACCCATAATTCATTTAATTGTCTTGAAGAGAGATTTGAGATAGGTAAACCAAAATCAAATAGTGCAAGAATATACCAAGCAACATAGTCTTTTTCTTTTTTTCTTGCCAATCCATTTTACTCCTTTACACGATAGCGATGATAATCATTTGCAACATCATTATTTAATTAATTGGATTATTAATGACTTTCTGATTCCTCAATGGAGCACTATTATGATTTTATTGATAATTGATAGAGAATAATATCTTCTTTTCCTTCTGAGACTTTATCAAGAAATTTGTAAAGGAAATTATTTGTGTTAAATAATTCAACCAATTTAGAGTGATTCGTTTTTGAAGAGACTACTAAATAGACTAATCCCGTAGATTTCAAAACCATTGAAAGATTCTCAATAAAAGGAACAATTACCTCGAGACCATCTCTTCCTCCGGACCAAGCTTTTTCTAGCATTCCATTATCTGAAAGAGGGAGATAAGGCGAGTTAAATAATATAATATCAAAAAACTGTTTGAAATTATTTTGGTGTTTTGTTGCTGTAAACAAGTTTGAAGAATAGACCATCAAATTTAGTCTGTTCCTTATGGCGTTCTGATGTGTAGAAATAGCCGCAGCAAAATTTACATCCAAACAAAAATATTCAGCCGAAGGGAATTTTTTTGCTAAATAAAGAGAGACATATCCAGAACCGGAACCTACCTCGAGAACTTTTTGATTTGAATGAACAACAACATTTTCTGCTAGTAGAAATGAATCTTCAGCAGGATCATAGACATTCTTAGGTATTACTAGATTCAAACCATCTACTGATTTCTTCATTAATTTGCACCATGGATAAATCATTTTTCAGGTAAGAGATGTTGTTTATTCGTCTCTTGTAAAAGATCTCTTAATTCATTTGTAATCACTACGATATCTTCAATGCTTAATTCTCGTACTCTCACTTTTGCAGAAGTTAAAGCAGCATCCATCTTCTTTTTGAAATTAATTCGTTGATCCTTCTCAAGAGATTTCTTGAAATAGGCATAAAAAACCGTTGAAACAAGTTTATTCTTTGTATTAAACAGAATTCTTGTAATTACTCCATAAGTTTTTGGATCAACTGGAAGATCTTCAACTCTAAGTTTTATTTCAACAATTGCACTATCAACTTTTGGAGGAGGATAAAAATTACCTTTTGAAATTTTTTCTACAATTTTGACTTCTGCTTGATATTGTAAATTTGCTGATAGGCGAGAATAGTCATCAGTTTTTGGCAGAGCAATCATTCTCTTTGCAAATTCAAGTTGATACATTAAAATAGCAACTTCGAATTTTGTCTGGAGTAATTTGAATGTAATTGGAGAAGAGATATGATAAGGAAGATTTGCTACAATTTTGTTTACCTTAGGCAAATCTAATTTCAAAACATCTCCTTCTATGATAGTTACATTTTCATTTGATTTAAACTTCTTACGAAGATAACTTGCTAACATTTTATCATATTCAATGCAAAATACATGACCAGCTTTTCTTGCTAATCTCTCAGTTAGGATGCCTGTTCCTCCACCAATTTCAAGAACCGAATCTTTTTCTGAGACTGCTGCATAATCTATTTGCCTTTCAAGGATGTGGCTATTCACCAAAAAATTTTGACTCATTATTTTTCTTGGGCTTATCCCTGCGTCCCTTAATGAGTCTCTTATTTCAGCGATTAAATCAGTCATTATTTTTCATCCGTGGTTATTAATTTCTATCTTTCGTTATAAAAATTAAAGGATAAAATTCAATTTAGTCTTAAAAAAATAAGACATCAATTTTCAAAAGAAAAAGAAGGGAAAAATCCCCCTTACAATTTATTGATATTCCATTATAGATAATTGCCCAGCGGAAACTGTCATAGCCATTGGTTTTCTGCTGAATGTATAAGAACCACGCATTTTAATGATTTTGATAGTGCTAAATGCTTCATCTCCTATAGATACTCTGAGTACTCCATCTACAAGATGTTCAAGTGCTCTAATGTCATGCTCGTTATGAATATCTCTATGTAAAGACATCAACGTAACAGTTGCATCTTTTTTGTTACTTGCAATTCGGTTTTGAACAAATGACAGAGCAGGTCTCAATGTTTCACTTGCGAGTAAAACTGCTGATAAGCTATCAACAACACCTCTACATTGTATTTTTTGAGTTTGAGTGTGTAACATTGCTCTACGAATTGCTTCACTAATGGCTCGCGGTTGACTAATATTATTGACGACATTCTTGAATTGAGAACGCATATCAGAATACCCATAAGGATTTGAGAAAGCATCAATATACACCATTCTTTCAGTTTCAAGCAGAATGTCAGCATTTACACCCAACGTTCGTAAATTATCAGCATAGTATTTGAATGGGTGTTCAGTACTCATTACCCACCCAGTTTCTCCTCCTCTCAAACCTTCTGTGAGAAAATTGAGTGTAATTAAATCAGACTCGACACCAATTTCATCTTCAACTAAAATAACTGATCCTCGAGGAATTCCACCACCGAATGCTGCGTCTAATATAGGTAATCCAAATCTTGCGGGTGCTGTTTCATTTTGCGCCAATTTTTTTTCCTCCGAATATAATATGTAAGCTAATATCTATTTATCCTATTTCAAGATTATCCCTTGACAACAAAACATCAAATCTAATCTCTTAAAACAATTTACTATTGTTTTATATCTTATTTGCTTTACGTTTCCCTACTATTAACAGTTTTTGGTATGGCGGATGAAAAGTTGGCTTAAAAAGAGTCCTTTTCTGGAAATTTTTAAAAGGAATGCAATAATGATACTCATAAAAATAAAAAAACAGGAGAAGAATCTTGAATGGCAATTTTGATTACTGGTGGGACAGGGTATGTTGGAGGAAATTTAGTAGAAGAACTAATTCAAAATCAAGAAGAGTGGGGTATAGATAAAAAGGATATTTTTGTTCTCGTTCGAGAAGAAAGCAATATTGATCATTTGAAAAAATTAGGTGTTCAATTTATCATTGGAGACCTCAAAAAACCAGACACACTAAAGAAAGCCGTGAAAAAAATATCAATTATTTTTCATTTAGGTGCTGTTGTTCTTGATCAGTCTCCACCGGAATTATTACATGAAGTTAACGTTCTTGGAACAGAAGCACTTCTTGAAGCTTTCTCTAAAGAAAAAGAAATGAAGAAATTCGTTTTCGTAAGTACATGGGGCGTCTACGGATACAAAGTGAAAGCAAAACCAATGACTGAAAAGCAACCATTAAATCCAACAACAGATTACCACAAATCAAAAGTAGATGCAGAGGAGATTGTTTGGAAGTATTATCATAAACACAATGTTCCGATTTCAATTGCAAGGCTTCCAATGATACTAGGTCCCGGAGATACTTTGACTACACCTCGAGTTGTTCAAGCGTTTTTTGATGGAAAAGTAAAATTCATTGGAAACGGCAAGAATCTTTTCTCGGGCGTTCAAGTAAGAGATGCAGCACGTGCAATCATTACTATGGGAATAAAGAAAGAAGGCATTGGTAGCGTATATAATGTTAAAAGCTTCGATATTTCCCAGAAGGATTACTGGGTATCCCACATGAAAGCTATTGGTTTCTCTGATGTCAAAATTCCTTCCTTTCCAAAATGGTTTGCTATGTTCTTTGCTTGGATGAAGGAAGGAATAGCAAAAATTAAAGGAACTGGAAAAGCAACTTTGACAAGGCATCGTGTTATGCGTTATGGTAATACTCGAGTAGTTGATATTTCAAAATTACAAAAGGAATTGAATTGGAAAGGAAAATTTACTGATAGTAAACAGGTCATTAAAGATTCTGTTAAATGGCTTGAAGAAAATGATTTCATTGACTATGAAAACAAAAAAGTATTACTCCTTCGAAGATGGGAAGATCACTTTATTAGAAAATAAGATTAAGTGAATTTCACCCAATCCTTTTTTACTATCCTTTTATTAATATTTTTTAGATTGATAATTAGTTTTACTCTTTTGCCTCAAAACTAAAGCAATTAAATAGCTATACTGAGTAAACATTACAATAGTATATAGTTCAATTAACTCTGAGGTTATAGATTGCCAATAATTAGTATCTTGCTTGTGGATGATGAAGAAATACTTTTAGAGGCATCTAAGCTCTATCTAGAGAATCTAAGTGAAAAATTTCAAATTTTTCCATTAAATTCTGCAATAAAAGCTCTGGAAAAATTAGATTCAAACGCTTTTGATATTATTATTTCTGATTATCAAATGCCAAAAATGAATGGTTTAGAATTTCTAGAGAAATTACGAAGTGTTGGAAATGAAACTCCTTTTATAATTTTCACAGGTAAAGGAAGAGAAGAAGTAGCTATTCAAGCATTAAATCTTGGTGCAGATTATTACCTCCAAAAAGGAGGAGAGACAAGAAGTCAATTCAGAGAACTTGTCAATTTAATTGAAAAATTAGTCGAGAAGAAACAAATAGATGTTGCACGTAAGAGATTACTAGAACAACAAATTTCAATCAATAAATTAGCATTAACCCTTGGAGATACTCGAGATTTAAATAAAATTTACAAAACAGTATTTCAATATATTTATGCAATAATGGATGCAGATACTTTTGTTGTTGATTTTTATAACAAAGAAGAGAAAACAATTTCACATGGATATACACTCATTGAAGGCAATGTTTTAGATATAATGATGTTTCCACCAATTCCTTTGGGTCACAGAGAAAGTGAAATACAAACAAAAATAATCGAGTCGGGAGAAGTCATATATAAATCCAATTTTTATAAGAACAACAATGATAGTAAAGGTACTAAGAAAGCCGTTAAATCTTCGAAAAGTGATGGAGTTACAAAGTCAGCTGTTTATGTTCCTATGAAAATAGCTGGAGAGATAATTGGTATTTTACAAATTCAAAGTTATAGACATGATGCCTATTCCAAAGCAGATATTGAATTACTTTCTGGTATGGCAAATGTTGCTGCTGTTTCAATTCAAAATGCACGTTTATTTAGCAATCAATTTCAAATGACTCAAAATTTAATTGAAGAGAAAAATCGAACACAAAAATACCTCAATCTAGCTGATGCACTGATTATAACTTTAGACCATAACGGTAAGGTAATAATGATTAACAATAAAGGCTGTGAGATTCTTAATCGCTCTGAAGATGAAATCATAGGAAAAAATTGGTACGAACATTTCATCCCCAAAAAAAATAGGAAGGAAGCATTTGCTAGATTTAATGATTTAATAAATGGGAAAATCAAGGCAATAACCTCAGTAATAAATCCTATTTTAAGAAAATCAGATGAAGAGAGAATAATTCGATGGAAAACAGATGTTCGTAGAGATCAACAAAATAAAATTATTGGCATCCTAAGCTCAGGTATTGATATCACAGATGAAGTAAAAACACAAGAATCATTGATGATTTTTCAAACAAGATATCAAAGACTACTAGAAAATGTTGATCAAGGGATAATCATTTTTGAAGAACAAAAAGTAGTTTTTCTAAATGACAAAACTTGCGAAATTTATGGACGGTCAATGGAAGAACTAATGAAATTTAGTTTTTTGGACGTTTGTGCACCCGAAGACAGAGCTCAATTGGAGAAATTATTGAAACAAGAGAGAGATGAAGGTGAGTTAATAGAAGAAACTTCTTTCTGGACTATAACTCAAAATGGTGAAAGGAAATTCATTCAAAACAGAATCTATTTTGCTTATGAGAATGGAAATATTGTTAATCGATTTATGTTTGTTAGTGATAAAACAAATGAGATGCTAACAAATAACGCATTAAAAATGTCAGAAGAAAATTATCGTACAACTTTGAACTCAATGGGTGTACCTATCCATGTTGCTGATAAAGATTTGCGGATTATACTTACAAATCAAAGTCTCATAGATTGGCTTAAGAATTTAGATATTAACTCCAATATTATTGGAAAAAAGATTTTTGATGTCTTTCCGTTTCTACCGCAGAGGGTTAAGGATGAATATAAGCAAACCATTGAAACTAAACAAATTGTAACTTCTGAAGATGTTTCTCATTTAAAAAGTTTCAATGTGATGAATGAAACTAGAAAAATACCTGTTATTGAAGATGGAGAAGTTGTTAGAATTATCACGATTATACGTGATATTACAGAACAAAAAGAAATGGAAATGCAATTACGAGAAAACGAACAAAATACTCGAAGATTACTGGATAATTTGAATGATGGAATAGTACTGTTCAATTTCCAAGGAAAGATCATTGATACAAACAAAAAATCTTCTGAAATTCTTGGGTTTTCACAAGAAGAATTGGAGACCATGGCATTCAATGATTTCATTGACGAAAGTGATGCACAAAAATTTGCTGATTTCTATAAGAAAATTATTGAGACAGGCAATGCTAGCTTCAATCTTCGTTTAAAAACAAAAGATAACCTTCAATTTCTTTCTGAAATCAATGCTAGTTTAATTGAGCTTGTCGGAAAGCATTACATTCAAGCTATTTTCCGTGATGTATCACAAAGAAAGCAATTAGAAGAGGAGAAGGAGAAGCGAATAAATGATCTTATGTTCCTCTCTCAAACAGCAGTTAATTTTGTAAGCCTTCCAATAAATGAAAATATCTATGAATATATTGGATTAAAGATTCGAGAAATTGTAGGAGAATCTATAGTAATTACTTTCTCCTTTGATAGTGAAAATAATATGTTCTCTTCTCAAGCTCTCATTGGAGCTAGAAAAAAAGAATTATTAAATATTATTGATTTGAATCCTATAGGAGTGAAAATTAAAGTCACAAAAGATGTTCTAGATTTTATTAAGAATAACCCTATTGGAAAATTCAACGAATCCTTGAATACAATTTCGGAGGGATTATTCTCTAAAGATCAAGAAAAACTAATTCGTAGCTTGTACAAAATAGATAATGTTTTTTCAGTATCTTTTACTCATTTGGGTAGATTGTTTGGTACAGTTATTATAGCACCAACTGATAAAGAAATCAATGATCTACCAAACAGAGAATTACTCTCTGCGTTTGCAAATCAAACTGCTGTTGCTTTGTTAAGAAGAAAAGCTGAAAGAGATTTACATGATAGTGAAGAAAAATATCGGATTTTATTTAGTGATTCAAATGATGGAATATTTATTTTTAATTCTAAATTTGAAATAATTGATTTCAACCAAAAAGCAGAGGAACTTTTAGGATTTAAAGATGATATTCTTCGAGAGAAAAAAATAACTGATTTGTTACCTAAACAGAACATTGAAAGGTTTCTTGAAAAAATAATGAATCTACAAGACAATAAAATTACCAAATTTGAAATGGATTTAAGTAATCAGTTAGATAGAACATTTACTGTTGAAATTACTGCAAACTATATTGAAGTTGGTCAAAAGCAACTAATTCAAATTATATTCAGAGATATCACTCAAAAGAAAATTGTCGAAGAAATCAGAACAAGACACATTAATACTATGAGATTTATTTCATACTCAGCTATGGAATTTGTAGCATTACCTTCTGAAAAGAATATTTTTCATTTCATTGCTGAAAAAATAAGTGAACTCGCCGAGAATTCTATAGTAGTTGTTTCTACATATAATAATGAAAGCGACACATTTTCTGCTTCAGCAATAATGGGAATAAACCGACACTTAGAAAGTCTTGTCAATATTTTGGGGCAAAGTCCAAATAAAATATCTGTAAAAATAGATAAGAAATATATTAATCTACAAAATATTGGAAAATTAAAAAAACTTCAATGTACTATTGATGAGCTTACAAAGAGTTCGTTAAGCAAAAAACAAGGAACAATTCTATGGAAATTAATGAATCTAGGTGAAATGTATTCTCTTGAATTCGTTGAAGATGGAAAGCTATCTGGAACTGTCCTCATTGTAGTGAAAAAGGGAAAGCAATTACAAAATATAGAACTAATTGAAGCTTTTTGCAATCAAGCATCTGTTGCATTGCTTCGAAAGCTTACTGAAGAGGAACTTATAGAGAGCGAAGAACGTTTCAGGGAACTTGTTGAAACAATGAATGATGGTTTTGGTATGGATGATGAAAATGGTTTTATTACCTATATCAATGCTAAGTATAGAGAAATGCTTGGGTACAGTCAAGAAGAAATGTTAGGTAAAAAAGCATTTGAGTTTTTAGATGAAGCAAGTCAAGAGGCATACTTGAATGAAAACAGTGAAAGGAAAAATGGCTTTTATCGACCTTATGAAATCAATTGGAGAAGAAAAGATGGAAAGATAATACCGACAATTGTTTCCCCGAAAGCAATCTTGGATGCAGAAGATAAATTCCTAGGAACATATGCGGTTATAACAGATATCTCGGAAAGAAAAGCGGCAGAAACAAGATTACAAAACCAACAAATAGAATTACAAAAACAGAGAGATGAATTGGAATCATTTACCTCAACAATTGCTCATGATCTTAGAGGAAAAATGCAAATAATTTCTTTGTACAATTCAATAGCTAAAACAGAATACAGTCATAAAATTTCTGAAAGCATAGAAGAAATGTCTGCTTTCATCGAAGATTTATTGTTATTGGCCAAAAAAGGTGAAATTCTCGGAGATATAGTAAAAGTAAATCTAAATGATTTAATTAAAAATTTGAAAACAAAAATTTGTACCTTAAGTCCTGAGCTTGAAATTAAAATAAGTAAATTGCCAACAATGAAAGGAGATCAAGTGAAACTGGGTCAAGTTTTCGAAAATCTAATGATGAATGTAGTAAAACATGCAAAAGCTTCAAAGCTAGAAATTTATCAGGAAAAGGATAAAAATTGTATACAAATAATTTTCAAAGATAACGGAAAAGGAATTTCAGAGAAGAAAAAACTTGAAATCATAGAATCATGGAGCACAAAACGTTATTCATCATTTGGAATGTTAATAATAGTAAAAATTGTCCAAGCACATAAAGGTCAAATTTTATTAGAAAGTGAAGAGGGAAAAGGAACAAAAATAGTGCTTACTTTTCCCAAATGATAAGTGGAAGAGATGAATTATCGCCAAACTTTTTTGAATATTCGAATAAAATTTCCATGGCAAATTTTGTTGATATCTTCATTTGAATATCCTCGTTCTTCCATCTCAGCAACTAATTTATTGAATCCTGTGACGTCCTTTACTTCTGTGGGTACACCTGTACCATCAAAATCACTTCCAAACGCTACGTGATCAGGACCGACAAGATTTTTGACATAATCAACATGATCGATGATTTTAGTAAATGGTGTGTCATTACTACTTCTACAATCTTCTCTTAGGAACATGTTTCCAAAATTAATACCCATAACACCTCCATTATCAGCTAAAGCATGTATCATTTCATCTGTTAAGTTTCTCGAGACAGGGCATATTGATCTGCAGCTTGAGTGAGAAGCAATAATAGGTTTCTTTGATATATCAAGAACATCCCAGAAGCTTTTATCAGAAAGATGAGAAACATCTACTATAACACCTAACTTATTTGCTTCGAGAATCAATTCTCGACCTTCACTAGTAATACCTCGAGTATCTTCAGGAGTGTTTGGGTCAAAAGAAGAGCCCGAACCGAAAATATTCACATCTGACCATGTGATTCCAATTGAACGCAATCCTAATCTATAGAGGATATTAAAAAAATGAAGTTCGGTATCAAAACCACCAATGCCTTCGATATGAAAAATAACACCTACTTTTTCTTCTTTTTCGGCTTTTTCTAAATCATTAGGCTTTTTGATAAACATGGCGTTGTTTTTTGGTTCTTCAACCAATTCCAGAAGCTGTTGAGTACCTCTTTGAATATGGTATTGATTAATACCAGGCCAAATAGCAAAAAAAGCGGCAATAACATTACCTTTTTTCATACGAGGAAAGTCAACGTGACCTTTATCGGATTCTTCAAAGAATTTTCTTCTTTGTTGAATCAGTGCAAGTAAAACATCAGTATGTCCGTCAATAACTGCTTGATCTTTCATAATAATACATCACAAATAGATTAATTTAAATGAAATATATTCCAATCTTCGAAATAACTTCACTTTTGAGTAATTAAATATTCTCGAAAAATCCACTGGCTTTACTAGAAAAAAAAATTCAAGAGATGAGTTACCACGAAAGGCAGCTCAAATCTAAGTAATTTTAATCTTCTTTTGAGTTTTCTGATTCAGAATCTTCTTTAGAAGAAATTTCTTTATCTTCTTGTTGTTGTGCTTGAGATAATTTTGCTCCAACGTTTGTAGCTTGGAGCACTATTGTAGCATCTTGACCCAATTCTTCTAGAGGCATTTCTTTCGCATCGGTTATTAAACCGATATAGGTAGAAATTACTTCTTCAGTTTCATTCCATGCACCAATTGAGATAAGATCAATGTTTGCATCTTTAGCTGGTTTTTCTAGAATTAATTCAGCCTCTACCAATGAATCTAAACAATCGATAGGAGTTGTTATTGCTACTGTAACAATAGTAAAACAATTTGATTCTTTGAGACTGTTGAATGCATCAATAATAGTTGGATCTCGTTCTTCAATCCATGCACTTAAGATCAATCTTTCATTAAAACCTGCTTTTCGTAATTTTCCTTTAATCCCTGATGCAAAATTGTTTTCTTCTTCAGTTAAAGGATAGATTTCATCCCATTGTTCTGGTTGCCCATCTGCAATAAGAATAATCCCTACTTTATCTTTTGCTAAGTTTCCAGGGACAGCTTCGGCTATTTTCTTTGCTATATTTGATTGCAAACCGTCTGACTTTGCTAGAAAATCTGTTATCTTTATTGTTACACCTATTGATGAATAATCAATTCTTTTCATTTCGTCTATGGCTAATTGATATTCAAAGTTATCTGCCATAAATAGATTAAGAATTGTTATATCATCTGCACCAATTGATATAGCACGTAATAATGCTTGATTAAGTGTAGGCCAATCATTGACAAAAGCTTCTTGATATTCATCCACATCTAAGAATGACCCTTCTATTTTTTCGATCAATTTTTTCATGATTTTCTTGTATGGATTACCACCAACGTTTCCACGTATCTCCTCTGCAGAAAGTTCATCTTGTGAACCGCTTATCTTAGAGTATTTTCTTTTAACTTTAAAGAACTCAAATGGTTGTAGTAATTTACTCTTTTGAGGTACGCCAGTTTTTGCTTTAGCATTGAATTTTCTAATCATTGGTAATGGAGTATAATCTTCAGATTCACCTTTTGCGAGAATAATTACAGCAGTCTTCTTCTTATCAGATTCAATTGGCAACCCATCAGGTAGTGGTGATTGAAAATCAATCTTCATTATTCCTCTATTTGCCCAAATAAAACCAAAAACGGTAGCTAATAAATAAACAATAGCATTCCAAAGTATCTGCCAAGGTGTTACCCAGAATAACCAATTGACTATGACTGCAAGCAAAAAGGTTGTTGCACCCATGAATAGGGCATTCTTTTCTTTTGATTTGATATTTGTAGTTAAATAATAAACAGTAACTGATCCTAAAGTATAACCAGCAAATCCACAAACTAAGAGTGTTCCAACGAGTGGCAAAAGATTTGCAGTACTAAATATCGGAAGAGTGAAATCACTTGAAGCAATGTCCTTGTATTCAGTTGTACCTCCATCTGATACAGATTTATAATGAGATTTTGCAGTCACTTTTGCTGGGCTTGAAACATTTGCTATGTCATTAATGTACAATTCCCAAGTTAATTTATTTGCAGAAATAGCGGTAGAATTCTCAAAAACAATTGGGTAAGAAAGTGGTTTTGATTGGATATTGTGTCCGGATGCATTCACTAAATGAGTAGTAATAGTATCTTCAAAATTTTGTCCCATTACACCTCCAACCTTTATCACAGTACTATTAACATGTGCTCCACTATTCCAATATATTTCTACTTGATAGAAATGTTTTCCATCATCAATAATTGGTGTGCCACCTAAGTAAAGATTAATATTCAAACCGACAAAAGTGATGCCAATGATATCAATTTCGTCTTGAAAGTTCCCTTTTTTCTTGTAAACCGCATCTTCATATAATTGAACATCGTTACTTGGATCAACCATCAAAGTAGTACCAGAAACAAATCCTACACTAATCATAAATAGCATAGCTGTTATAATACCACTTACTAAAAGTACTTTTTTTCGTTGCAAGAATAATTGCTCCTTTCTATCTATTTTCATATTTCTACTACGTTTTCATATAGATTGGAATAATAAAATTATGGTTTCCTCGCAATATTTATCTTGGAACTTTGTTTCTTCAGCGTATTTTTAATGTTAATTCTTCTCCTCGACCTACAGGAATAAGAACACTTTGAGTATTTGGATTTGCTCTCACATAATCTACGTATTCTTTCAGTGAATCAGAATGGGAAACAACGTTATCAGCAATTATTATACCACCCACTTTTAGTTTGGGAAAGGCAAGGTCAAAATATTCGATATAATCCTCTTTTTCTGCATCAATAAAAATGAAATCAAATTCTTGGTTAAAGCTTTTTATTATTTCCTTAGCATCTCCCTCAATAATTGTAACAATATTTTCCAAGTTAGCTCTCTTAATATGTTCCAGAGCCATTTTTACCTTTCGGGAATCACATTCCAAGGTAGTTATTTTACCCATATTTTCTTTTACTGCAAGAGCAAGCCAAATTGTTGAATAACCTGTAGATGTTCCTATCTCAAGTAAATTCACTGCTTTTGAAGTTTTTACCATGATATTCAAAAACAGCCCAACATCAGGAGTGATACTTCTCATTCGAATATTTGTTGGAAGACCTTTAGCTCTTTCTTCCAAATCCTTTTCTTCCAATTCTTTGAGCAAAGCAATTAATTCTTCCTTCATCATCTTCACCTTTTTAGTATCTAATCTTTGAGAACTCTCTTAAAATTATTGCTAATCATCTCTTTTGTATTTAAACGAAAATGTTCATATAAAAGTCAAAAATAATTGATATCAATCTCTTGTTGAATCTAAATATTTGATGATTCCTAATTAACGCCATCTCTTTCGAGTTCTTCTTTGTTTTTCTTCCAATCGTTGTTGTTGAACTTTTTTGTTATAATTTTGCACTTTTAATCTTTGAATGAAAATTGTAGCCCCGATTATCAAAAAGACTCCGATTATTAGAAACCAATACCAACTTCTAGCCCAAAAACCGGAAATAGGTTCTCCATTAGAAGAAGTGGATGTTGTTGTTTGGGGTCCATGAACAAGTTTGTTAATTTCACCAATAATAGTTGAAGCAGCAATACCACCACCACCAGAAAAGGTAACCCTTTGTTCATAATTTAGAATATAAAATGTAGGTATTGATGAAATTTCATAAAACGTTGAAATACCTTTGGTATCAATGAAAATATACCAGTCCATACCTTCATCTTCTGCGAAAGTTTTAATGGTTGCTATATCATCATTCTCTGGATCAGTATCCAAACTAATTATAACTAACTGGTTTGTAGAAAATTGTGCTTTTACTTCTTTTAATTTAGGTACAAAATTCTTACAAGGAATGCACCATGTAGCAAAAAAATCAAGTAATACCACTTTACCTTGAAATGATGAAAAACTCATAGTGCTGCCGCTTATAACTTCTTGTAATGTCCAATCCATACCCAATGTACCAATAGGTAATAAATTAGCATTATATTCTTCATTAGGAATTGTTTCTGCAGCTACATCAATAGTAGCGATTATAGTTGAAGTTAAAGAGATAAAAAGTACTAGTATTATAAATTGATTATTTATTTTAATCATAATTCAAACCTTAGTGATTGATATCAAATTAACTATATCTCTTATTGTATTTTCGTTGTCTCTCTTCTGTCCTTTGTTCTCGCACTTTTTTATTATGGATTACTATTCTTATCCTCTGCACAGAAACGAACACAACAATGATGAAGAAAATCCCACCTATGACAAACCAATACCAATTACTAGCCAAAAAATTAGTTATTGGTACACCACCAGTATTTGTATTCGATTGCGCTCCACCAATATGTTTGTTTATTTCAGTTATTATAATTTCAGCACTTGTAATAACCTCACCTGAATAAACGACTTTTTGATCACCATTAAAAATGTAAAAAGAGGGGATTTGTTCAATATCATAATAGGATTGAATTCCAACTGTATCAATAAAGATTAACCAATTCATATTTTGTTCTTCAGCAAATGCCTCTATCGTTGCTTCGTCATCTTTAAGTGGGTCAGTATCTAGACTAATCATAATTAATTCACTACTAGAAAACTGAGCTCGAACTGATCTTAACTCATTTAGAAAAGTTTCACATTGTCCACTCCAAGTGCCGAAAAAGTCAAGTAAAATTACTTTTCCTGCAAATGATGAAAAACTCAATGTTATATCACTTAGTATTTCTTTTAAGGACCAATCCATTCCAGCAGTTCCATTAGGAACTAAATTAATATAATTATCTTCTTCAGGAAGTGTGTTGTTTGCTGCTTTGACATTAACAGCAATAGAAACTATAAAAGAAAGTAAAATTACTATAGCAATAAATTGAATGTTTTTTTTCATCATTTTCTACCTACTTGATTCATACCAATTTCTTTTTTTAAAGTCTATCCTTTAGAATTTATTAATTGTTTTTAAATAGTCTTAATTTAATTATGTGTAAACAAATAAGATTTATAAAGATTCAAGCTAGACTTAGCTTGAGAAGTTATTTCTCGTTATATGCTCATTCCCACCTATTACATAATATTTCTGCTGATGGTTTATTCAGAGAATAAGCCCGATAAAAACTTAGAGTGAGCAATTTGAAAAAGATTAAGATTATTACAGATAGTACGTGTGATTTGACTATTGATGAATTGAATGAATTAGATGTTGACTTTGTTCCAGCATATGTAATCATTGAAGGTAAGAAATTCAAACAGAATGTAAATATTACCAATGATGAAGTGTATCATCAGCTAATTGTTGAGAAGAAAAAGATTAGTTCCGCAGCATCTTCTCCAGGAGAATTTCACAAAGTTTATGTAAGAGCTCTCAAAGAAGCTGAATCAATTATTCTCTTAACTGCTCATGGAAAGCTCTCAGCAATGTATAACACTGCTAAAATGGTTGCAGAAAAATTCTTCCCAAAAAGAGATATTACTGTTGTTGACACAAAAACAGCTTCTTTTGCACATGCAATCCTTGTTCAAGAAGCAGTGCAATTAGTAAAACTTGGTAAATCAAAAGATGAAATAGTTGCTAGGTTAAGATTTCTTGCTGAAAACACAAAAGCATTACCTCTTTTAGATACTCTCGAATATCTCTATCGAGGTGGAAGAATTAAACTCTATCAAAGACTACTTGGAAATCTCATCGGAATCAAAGCATTAGTTCTAATCGATAAAAAAGGCTCCAATATGGATGCAAAAATTAAAGGTAGAAAAAATGCTTTAATTCAACTAAAAATGTGTGGTTTACAAATCTTAGATCATTTGATCATTAAACGGTTATATGTTGCCTATACAAATAACAAAGAACTTGCAATCGAAGTTGCAGACTTTTTAATCGAGAACAGTCCTGACGATATTGAAATTTCAATTGGACAACTTGGATCCGTAATAGGAGTTCATGGAGGAAATGATGTTGTCGGTTTTGGCTTTGTTGGAGATTACAATGTCAAAATGTTTACTGGTGTAGGTGAAACAGCTAAAGATTTCATAAATGAAAAATTACAAATTGTTAGGGGATGAGTCACTAGATTCATCCCTATCAACCATTTTTTCAGAATATTGAGCAATGGTTATAGTCTTTACTTGTTCAGGATTTTCTGTTAAATTTGTGATGAGAGACAAGTATCTTGTTAGCATTTTCTCCGGAGCAATTGTTTTGAAACTTTTTATCACTTTTGCTTCTTTTTCTCCAATGCAACGTAGTTTAAGTTCTTGATCAGATATCTTTTCGAATAACAAACCAAGTTGGTATTTCTTTTTAATAATTGGATGAACTAATTTAAATGATAAATAAACGGCGTTTTGTGTCAAATCTTGTTGTGAATTCTCATCTGTTAATAATTCGCGATATTTTTTCGGTAGAACCAATTTTTCAATATTTATTCTATTGACCGTTTCATAGACTTTTTGTTGAATATTCGAATCTATTTTGGTTAATAATTTCGTGTTCAGGATAATATTGCTTAATTTTCCTGTTACATACGATACTGTATAGAGATTATGGTAGTCATTGTATTCTTCTTCAACACTTCTTGTAACACATTGCCAATATGATGCTTCTTGCGATATCTTTACTTTCTTTTGAGATTCTACTTGTTCAATATCTTGGAATTCTTTAGTAATCAGTAAATCATCACTTTTGTGTAATTGTTCTTTGATATCAATGAGTTCTTTGTACTTTGACTTCAAAATGTTTCGAGTCATTCGATTCCACAAATCACCCCAATCAATGAAGAGGAAAAGAGCTATTATTCCTATACTTGCTATCCAGACTATAGCTGATAACCAAGTTGGAGGAGCATCTCCGGCTATTCCATCAGATGTTAAACCAAATGCCCAGAAAATTACTCCACCTGCACTTGTCCCTGCCAAGTATTTTGCTACTAGCCCAGTGCCAGTTGTAAGGGCAATTTTTCCTAAAAAGCACCAAATAATCGTTTTCCAAAGAGCATATCCTAACAATCCAATGAAAATTAATATTGCATCATCAGGCAATGGTGTTGCTGCAAAGAGAAAGATAATCAACGGTGCAAGACCTTTATCAACCCATTTTTGTGCTCGAGCAACTTGTTTTTCCATACTACCTTCAATTACTTTTTTACTTGCTCGTCCAATTAACCAAGCAGAAGCTTCACCAAGTGCAGCGCCGGCACCAGCTGCGATACCCATTAAAATTATTAGTGGTGCTGTCATTGATGGTCTTGTTGCTACTGCTACTAAAGCGATTGTATATGGCACAGGGAAAATAACCGTTAAATTCCCAAAAATAGAGATAACAAATATTCCGAGAAAGATACCAAATAATCCTACTTTGCTCTCAAACCAATCTACAATGTCACTCATTATCACTCCCATGTTTAACTTTAATGCTGCTAAGACGATTATTAATACAACAAATAATGAAAGAAAAATGATTGATGCTAATCTTTCTTTATCCTTTATTAGCCAACTAACTGCTCTTTTGAAAGGATTTTCACGTTCTTCGAATTCATATTCATTTCGTTGAGTAGAACTATAATTCAATTCCTCTTGTTCAATAATTTGTTCAGATTCACGATTATTCTCAGACATTGATTATCTACCTGTTTAATCTTAATGAAATATACAATTAAGGTTTATATAAAATTAGTTTTTATATTTACTGCAATAACTAGAATAATAAATATTTGCAAAGTCTATTCAATAAACGTTTTCAAAAGGGCCCGACAAAAAAAGAGCTATATAGCTCGATAGTACAATTTTTAACTGATGAAGAATAAATAGTATCATCAAGTAATAATTAGTTAAACCTCCTTTGTGGCTGGAGGAAATTGGAGAATTAAACAGAATGGCTTTTAAAAGAAATGAAAAACAAAAGGGAATTCCCCTTGGAGATAACTTTGTTGACTTCACAACAAGAGTTGATAAGATTTCTCTTGAAACGTTAGTAGAGGTTTCTGCAAAGTATAATTGCAAACAAGAATTTGCCGGAGTTATTCATTTAGTATCAACTGATTTAAACATCACTCCTGAATTAATATTAAATGATCTCCAATACGAATTAAAAAGGCTTGAAAAAATTGGTGAAGAACTTCCTGAAATAGAAACATATTTCCATAAATTTGCAATTTCAGAAGGAAAATGGATTGCTTTTTTGAGAGGATCATATCCAAAGAATTTGATAACAGAAGGAAAAAAAATTCAAACTCAATTTACAAAAATAGGTAAAGTAAAAGGTAGCGATTTGATAACTTTAGCAATGCAAATTATGATGGAAAGACAGTTTATCGCTGCAAATACAATACTACCTGTAATAGATAAATGGGTTGAAGAGCACTATGAATCTACAAATTTTGATGCAGCACTTCACATACTTAGAGGTTATTTAAAGAGAAATGACTTTGATGATATTATTAAACAAATGGAAGAAGCAAAAAAACAATTAGTACAACAAATTCAAATTTTAGGTGATATTTTAGCGAATGCTGAAAGTTCAAATTGGGTATTTCGCTCATTAATTGAAGTTGAACTTTTACATGAAGATTTGAGTCAAGATTTGGTAGAATTAACAAATAAAGGTGCAGCAGATATTGTTTTATGGATCGTATCAAAGAGCTATGAACAAACCACAGGAGACTTTACTTCGCAAGAAGATATGTCAAAATTGATTATGAGATTCCAACTTGAATCTGCCTTAGGTATCTCCTCTGCATCGCCCTTGGCAACATTAGAGTATGAATTATTATCTCTAAATTATAAAGATAATTTAATAAAGTCAAAATTAGTTGACGAGATGATTTTAAAAGCTTGGAAAGAAGCACGAATTGGTAATAACCCACTTGATATCGGCAGAGAGATCCTTGCCTTATTGATGGATTACAGTAATACACCACCATTATTTTTATCTAAATTACCAAGGCATTTTGCTTATATCTCAGAATTTTTTGAGAATGATAAACTAAGACTAGCACGTGCTCTTGAAAAAGTTAAAATAAAAGGAAAGGAACCAACCGCAAAAGAAATGCAGAATGCGGTTATTCTTGATTATCTAATTATTTTTGCTAGAAACTTCATAGCAGGTAATATGAAAGCGGATGAAAAAGATCTCAATGTTCCAGATGAACCTAAGAGATTGGATCTAATGCCAGCAGAAAAAGACATCATTGATATGATTGATGCAGCAGTCCAAAGAGGCATTCGCTCCCAAAACAGAGAAAAAGCGATGAAAGTTCTATCAGCGCAAATTCTTTCCATGTATCAAAGATGTCTTAATCAAGTAAAGAATGAAGTAACTGTTGGAGAATGTATCCTTTATGGAATCTATAATTTAAATGGTATTGAAATATCAAGAGAAAAAGCCAGAAATTTGATTCTTGATCATTTCACTCGAATGAGAGTTTCAGCTTCTTCTTCGGGAAAGAAAAGAATTGATTCTGTAGTTCAAAAAGCAATTGCTATTGAAATTGAAGAAAAAATATTCAAAAGGGATATCAAATAATTAATTTATCCCTTTTTTAAATTATTTTTACTGAAGTGTTGCTAAAAGATCATTTGTTCTTTTAATCCCTTCAAGTATATCTTTCATTTCGCTTGCAAGTGAAATTCTAAGGTAATTTTCTTCAACTCCAAAAACAGAGCCAGCTGTTAAAGCGACTCCTTTCTCTTCTAGAATCTTTACTGCAAGCTCATTGGATTGCATAGAACCTTGGTATTTCATGAAAAGATAAAAAGCGCCTTTAGGTTTTCTACAAGAAAGATAATCACATTTCTCAATCAATTCAAGAGCCTTATCACGGCGATTTTTATATTCAACAACCATTTCAATAGTTGGTTCTTCTAATTCAAGAGCTTTAATTGCTGCCCATTGGGTTGGTGTATTTACACAAGTGCTAATATTCTGTTGAATTTTATTCATAGAATCAACAAGCTCTTTGTTACCAATTGCATATCCAAATCTCCATCCGGTCATAGCATGAGATTTACTTAAACCGTCAATAACTAAAGTTCGCTCCAATGATTGAGAGATTGATAGATATTGGTGAAATGTTCCTTCAAAAATAATCTTCTTGTATATTTCATCAGTGATAATCATTAAATCGTTATCATTAGATAAATCATTGATGAATTTCAAAGTGTCTAAATCATAAATTGCACCAGTAGGATTACTGGGTGAATTAATTAGTATTGCTTTTGTAGTTTTATTGATTGCTTCTTTGATAGCTTCTCTTGGAAAACTAAAATCACCAAGAGGAGCTTGAACGACTTTTGTTTCTGCACCAATATATTGAATTATTCCTGAATAACTTGGCCAAAAGGGGGAAATTACAACAATATTATCTCCTGGGTCAACTAGTGAAACTAAGGCATTAAACAATGCTGCTTTTGCTCCTGGAGTGGTTATCACATTGCTTCTAGGGTTGATTTCTACACCAGTATCTTTTGAATGAATAGAAGCGATTTTTTCAAGCAAAGGTCGTATTCCCTTGGCAGATGTATAACCTGTTTTACCTTCTTTCATAGCATCATACGCAACCTCAATTATCTCGGTTGGCGTATTGAAATTCGGTTGACCAACTTCAAGATGAATAATATCCTTTCCAGTAGCTTCTAGGTCAGTTGATAAAATTTTCATTTTCAAAGTTCCACTAGCAGGAACACGAAGGGCACATTCTGAAAGTTTTTTATTTTTAGATGTCAAATGAAACACCACAGATGAATACTTAACTGAATTTTTAGTTTTTGATTTGTTTTTAATGGGAACCCATTATTGACAATCTAAATCAAACATACATTCTCATTTTTATTCATTACTATCTCTCAGCAATTATTCAATGAAAGTATATCTACTAATAGAGATTTTTACTCAAAATTCTTGCTGAAAAATTTTTATAGATTTGTTATTATATAGATGAATAGTAAAAACAGAATATCCAAATCAGAAGAGGGCGGTTTAACTCTTATGCCATGGTTTACCAAAGAAAAAAAGATTTCCTTAGAAGTGCTTTTAGAAGATCCTCCAACTGATGAAAAGAGTAGAGTAAACAATATTCACACAAGTCAAAATTCTAAACTTATTAGAGAAAAAATAAGAAGTTGGATAAAAGATAACCGGTTGGTTCTTTTCATTTGGATCCTTGCTTTAGCTTTAAGAATTATCTCAGCGATACTTAGCAAAGGATACATTCATCCTGATGAGCATTATCAATCAATTGAAGTTGTTTTTAACAAAATATATGGTTTTGGATTCGTTCCGTGGGAATTTACCGAAGGTGCAAGATCATGGTTTTATCCGGGCATTGTTTATATCATATTTAAAGTAATGATATTTTTTGGAGCATCATCAATTGATTCAATTCTAATCGGTGTTCGTTTATTTTCAGGTTTACTTTCAATGATATCTGTCATTGTTGCCTATTATTTCGGAAAGTTAATATTTAACAAAGAAGCTGGTTTATTTGCTACATTTTTCATTGCAGTTTGGTATGACTTTATTTTTTGGGCAACAAGAACAATGACTGACGGTTTAGCTATGAATTTTGTTTTTCTAGCAACATACCTCATCTATAAAGGTGCTAATACAATAATAAACGATACTTCTGATACTAAAAAACAAAAACGGCAGTCTGTTGGATGTTTTATTTTTGCAGGGATGAGTATAGGAGTAGCGTTTATGTTCAAATTTCCGGCAGCGATTATTGCACTTCCATTGCTTATTTATTTAGTAATAAAGAAAAAATGGATTGGTATGTTTGTTTTTTGTTTTTCAATTCTATTTATTGTTATAATCCAAGGTTTAATTGATTTGTTTACTTGGGGAACATTCCTACATTCAGCAATAGTTTTTTTCAATTATAACATAACAAGTGGTTCGAGTTCATTACATGGAACAGCACCCATTTATGCTTATCTTGGTTTATTTGCATACACTTATTCCTTTTTCGCATTAATGTATCTACTCTACTTGGTCATTGGAACAAATAAAAATAAGAAAGCATTTTTCTTGATTGTGATCTCACTATTTTTTGTTCTAGTATTTAGCGTTATTGAGCACAAGGAATATCGCTTCATATTACCTATTTTGCCATTGTTTGTCTTAATCGCAGCAAATGGCATGAATAGATATCCACAGTTTATAAAGAAAAAAAATCTTCGTAAAAGTGTTCATGTATTTACTACTTTATTCATTATTTTTAGTTCAGCTAGCATTGGTTTTTTTGACGCATCTTTTAGACCTAATTACAACTATTGCCAAACCTTTGACTATGTAAAAAACCATGAAGAGATTACAACTGTAATTCTTATCAGAGAGAATATATTCAATACTCCTGGATACGCCTATTTAGGTTCTGAATTGCACATTGATATAATATCTTGGTCTAAAATAGACAAAGTGTATTCAGAATTCAAGAATTCTTCAATTTGTTTTATTATGACAGAAGAAATTTTTGACAATAGACCGTGGATTGGTTTGACTTTTCAAAAAAACAATATCTCTTGTGTGTTCAGTAGTATTGGAATAATGAAACACAAAGAAGCAAAGCTATGCATATATCAAAAAAATAACTGATTTAAAAATAATAAAAATTATCAACACTCTTTTCCAAGTGTTGATGGTAATCATTTCGTTATGAAAGAGATTTTAGACTATTACTCAACCAAAGAGTGAGCTTAATCCAGATTCTTCTTCCTCTTCTTCTTCTTCTTCTGGTTCTGGGGCTGCTTTAGCTGGAGCGGCGGCAGCGGCGGCTGGGGAAGCAGCTACAGGAGCAGCGGCGGGCATTACAGCAGCAGTTTTGAGAGCCTCTTTGATGTCAACTTCACCAAGAGCAGCAACTAAACCTTTGATTCTGTTCTTGTCTGGAGTTAATCCAGCAGCAGTTAGTATTTCACCAATTGCTTTTTCAGTGACCTTTTTACCAGATGAATGTAATATTAAAGACGCATGAAGGTATTCCATTTTTGTTTTTCTCCAATTTTTTATACTATTTTTTTGTTCTAGTTTGATTTACAAGTACAAGTTACTTGCAACTATCTTGAGAAGGTTTTTGTTTCTTTTAAAAATCTTCTGTTGATAAACAAAAATACTGAACAATGCAATTTCACTTATATCAAATATTAAAACTATTGCTAAAGAAAAAATTAAATCCACAAGTATTAAAAACATGAATGAAAAATAGATTTTATACTATATCGAGGTTTAAACAATGCCCCCAAAGAAAAAAAATCCTGAGAAAAAGAAGAAATCCATCCCAAAAGAGAAGATTATCAAAATGGTGAAAGATCAAGAATACGTTGATTTAGGAGAACCTTTTGGTGAGAGTGCGAGAAGATATCTTGCTTTTCAGTTAACAAAATTGATAGATAAAAAGGAAATAACAGGAACGGTTATTACACCAGAAGGAGTTTTCATTTCTCTTTCAGCTTCCGAAGTGAAAGACATTGTTCGTTTAATTAAAGCCAAAGGCATTTCTAATCTAGAAAAACTTGCAGAAGAGAACAAGTGGAATTCAAAAGTAGTAACATTGATTGCAAAGTCACGAATCAACCTTATTCAAAGAAAAGACAACAAAGTAATCACAAGAGATTCTGCAAAAGATATTCTCTATCAAAGTGTAATTCAAGGTGTTGATATAGATATATACGAATTAGCAGAAGAATTACAACTTAAGAAATCTATTACAAGGGAATTACTTCAATCATTAATTGATGATGGCAAGATCGAAGGTGTTTATGTAAAATCTTCCCATAAATTTCTACCAATGGAAATGCTTGAAGAATCTATTAGAGAACTTATAGACGATTTGGAAATGCAAAAAGTTTCATCTGTAACTTTTACCGCAATAGCAGAAAATTACAGTATTTCTGATGAACAAGTATACAATATTTTATTGAAGCTTCACAATGTGGGAGATATTGACGTTCAACTAAACATGGGTCAAAAAATTTGTTTAATCAAAGAAAATATCGAAACTGAGAAAATTATTGAAAGAATACCTGAAGAAGAGAAAAAATTAGACATTGAAGATTTAACTCAGAAATAGAAAGCCTACTAAAATGTACAATATGTGGTTAAAAGAAAGTTTTTATGTAGAAGAAATTAAAGTGAATAAAGATTATTAATTTGTGTTAAGAATGCAGGTATAATTAATTGGAGGAAAAAAATTGAGTGCGAAACCACCTAAAAAACTTAAAAAACCTAGAAAAATTCCTGATGAATATGAAATATTAGTAATTAAATTAACCATGGAACTCAAAAAAGAAGTTGGAAAAGAAATAGCAGCCTTACTTCTTGTTGGAAGCGTTGCGGATAATAACTACATGAAAGGTGACTCTGATTGCGATTTCTATTTAGTAATTAAGAAAGATAGAGATAAACAAGTAGAAATTCTCCAAAAGATTGGTCAAGTCAAAGCCAAGTTTGAGAATGATCCTCAGTATTCATCACTTCTGGATTTAATGGTCTTCTTTGAAGAAGATCTTAATGAGGAAAACATTAATGCTTCAAGTATTGTCAATTGGGTTCACATTTGGACAGGACAACAGGGAATCCTAAAAATTGGCGAAGAAAATCCATTTGATAACGTAAAAATCACTCCTTCAAAACTCAAAAAAGGAGCTACACAGATGTGTCTGGATAATGTCTTTGTTATGCGTGATGGTTTTGTAAACACTTCAGCAGGAAAGGACGAAGAATTAGCCTTTTATGCAAGCGATGCAGCAATTGGATGTGCTCAAGCATATTTGATTCACTTGGGAGAAAAGAAATTTAACAGATACAACATCCCTGAACTTTTCGCAGAAAAAAGTACTGTAAAAGTAGATTCAAATATAATTAAAAAAGCAAGAGATTATCGAGTAGGTGCAAAAATCGATGACATTCATGAATTCCTTGAAAAGTGTTACGATTTTGGCTGGGCATTATTAGAAAACATGCTAAAAGGTAAATAGAAATTTCAATGAAGGGAACGAAATTTGGCAAGTGAAAAAATAATCGTTAGATTGAAGGACCTTATCGGTAAAACTGATTCACAAATTTACTTGATTATTGGTCCCCCTGGTTCAGGGAAGGAAGGATTTGCATTACAGTATTTAATTGATGGATTTGCTGAGAAGAATAATGGTATTTTTCTCACAACTGATAGCTTTCCAAAAGAGATAACTGACAAGATGAAACGATTAGGTGTTGATCCTGCTACTTTTATCACTGCAAAACAATTACAATTCATTGATGTCTTCTCTTATCGTACTGGCGAAAGCATAAAAGACAATGGCTTAACTGTAAATAGCATTCGAGAATTGACCAGTATTAGTGTAATCATCAAGAAGTTAATTGATTCTACTGAAAAACTTAGACTTGTGATGAATACAATTTCCACAATATCTATTTATAATTCAGAAATAGCAATACTTGATTTCATTCAAGCACAAGTCGCAAGATTAAAGCAACACAACCATTGTGGAATAATCGTTGCTCAACAAGGTATGATGAATGAAAAAGTCATTCAAGGAATAAAAGCAATTGTTGATGGCGTTATTGAATTCCAATCAATTACTGACGAGAAAGGTGTATCTCAAAAAAGATTGAGAGTAGAATTTGCACCTAAAATTAAGAAGACTGGTTGGATCAATCTATACTGATAAACAACGCGTATTCCTAATTTCGTTTATTTATTTTTTTTACTTATTCTTAAATAAAGAAAATATACTGTACATATTCTCAAATATTCGAACGTCTATTTTAATGGAGAAAAAATCACAGGCGCTTATTATCGTTGATACTGTCTTCTTTAGTCTTGACCTCATCATAGAGAATTATGTTTTTTACCATATCTATCATTAGAAAATAATAAAAGCTGTAATCACCTAATATTTTGAAATCTCAAGGATTTTTTTTGAATCACATTTCATTGTATACAAACCTACTTATAGATTTAAATAGACCCTTGTAAAAACGTATCAAGTGGTTAACCATGACAAATTGGTGGGAATATGTTCTAGCTTTATCCCCTTCTGTAGTAATTCTTGTTGCGTATTTACTTAATTACGTTCTGGGTAAAAAGAAGAACAAGCATTTTGTATTAGAAATGTTATCGAAAATAGCTGTTCCGTTAAATGATTATTGTGACTCATTTGAGAAAGTCACACAAGAAAAAGAGAGATACCAATTAGTTTGTAAACCAAGTCAAGATTCTCCTTTGAAAGCAATGGTTGTTTTAGGAATCCCTATTGGTAGACCATTTCTCCTTCCTTTTATCTGGGACAAAATTAGAAAACACAGAGACAAATATACTCTCTCAGCGAACTTGAAGAAAAGACCACCCTTTTCACTTGAAATTGTTTCGAGGAAACGAAAGAAGGTTCTAAAAGGTGATCAAGATTACTTCATGTCACTTAAAGAAGTAAATACAACAGGATTCCTCAATGAATTTTTCATCATTAAAACAAACAATGTTCGCTCTGCAACAAAACTGTTGTCAAATGAAAGTTTACTTAGACTTTTAGCAAAAACTCGTTCAGAAACTCTTTGGCTTTCATTAAGGTACGAGGTTAAAGAAGTTGGTATGCAATTTGAATCCATCTTTGAATATGAAGAAGAACAAATAGAGAACACTGTTGAATTGTTTTTAGAAGTAATTGATGCTATTCCATATCCGCGTAAAGGTAAATACTGAGACTAATAAATTATTAAGTCTCATTCTTCTTTTCTTATTCTTTTACTGAAAGAATTACTTCGGGTATTTTTTCAATGACATCAGTTGCAAGTAAGCTGTTACCAAAATCTTCTGCAGCAAACTCTCCTGCTTTTCCAGCTAAATAGGATGCTGCACTTGCTGCTCGAAATAGGTTTACATTTATTGCACTTAGTGTTCCTAGAATTCCAGCTAAAACATCACCTGTTCCACCGACAGTCATTCCAACGTGACCAGTTCGATTGATTTTTGATGTTTGAGCATTAGAAATAACATCGTATTTGCCCTTTAGGAGAATGGTAGTTTTATTTTTTTGAGCGATTTCAAAAACCTCTTCTTTCCTTTCGAACCAATTATTTGATATCTTTTTTCCGAAAAGAATTTTGAATTCACCCATATGAGGAGTAAGTACTACTTTTTTAGATTTCAAAATAGATAAATCAGTGCTTATAGCTTTCAGTGCATCTGCATCTATTACTATCGATTTCTCTGAAGGTGTTCTCTTAATCACATCAAGTATAAACTCAAAAGTTTCAGGATTTTCACTTATACCAGGACCTATTACCATACTATCAAATTTCTCTAACTGATCTAATATGGTATCAGAATGTTCCTTTGTTAGATAATCTCCCTTAAGTGATTTCACTATCATATTTGGTGAATCTGATCGCACAGATCTTGCTATGCTTTCCGGAATACATGTAACAACTAAATCTGCTCCTGTTCGTAATGCAGCTCGAGAAGCTAAAACGGGAGCCCCCGAGTATTTTATGCTCCCACCAACTACAAGGACCTTACCATTTTCTCCTTTATGAGAATCAGTTCTTCGTTTGGGAAATGTAGCACGTAAGTCACCTTTACCTACAAAAATCTCTGCTTCAGGTGGAACACCTATTCTACAAATAGTTGTTTTTTCTTGCAAATCCTTTATTGTTAAGCAAGGTTTTGTATCATGAAAAGTTGCTATTTTATCCGCGTTAACCATCAATTTGGTTTTCTCAGGTATATCAGACCACATTCCTGAAGGCAAATCAACAGCAAGTGTGGGCTTGTTTGCAATGTTAATTATTTTAATCACACTTTTAATTGGCTCATAAGGTTCATTTGTCAAACCAATGCCTAAGAGTGAATCGATGATTAAATCTACATCAAGTAATTTTTCCTTTAATATTTTTATCAAAGAAGAATCGGATATAATAGTTATCTCAATAGAATGCTCTAGCTGCTTTAAGATGTTAAAATTAGTTAGAGTCGCATGAGAGCGTATTTTAGATTTATGACCAACAAGGAATAATCGGACTTTTTTATTCATTGAAACAAGATGACGAGCGAGAACCATACCATCCCCTCCATTATTACCTGTTCCACAGCAAACTGCAATAAGTTTAGCATTAGGAAATTCTTTGATAGCAACTCTTGCTCCAGCTGCACCAGCATTTTCCATTAACTGTAAAACAGATAATCCTAATTCCTCACTATTTTCATCAATAATTCGGACTTCTTCAGAAGTGATGACCATTATTTGTACCCTTCAGTAAGTAGAATAACCATTTGTTCTAATAATAAATTATTCTAATGAGCTCTAAAATCTTTTTACAATGAAATACAATCAATAATTGATTAAAAAAAGAGAAAATTACCAAAGAACTAAATCTTTGGTTTGATAAATTTATTTTCCATTAAACTAAATGTCATATCTCTGGAATGTTTGATTCGCTCTTCGGCCATTTTGTAGAGTTCTTTTTCTTCCATCTCAATGCGTGCAATACCTTGCTCAATTGCTTTCATACCAACTCGAGTAGCTTCTAATGGGTAGACTTCCCATTCACTCATTTTTGGTGTGATATAATCAGCAGATAAGCCTTTTTTAATTGCTACATCAGCAAGTGCTTGTGCTGCAGCAATACACATTTCATCAGTGATGGTTGAAGCTTGAACATCTAAAGTACCTCTAAAGATACCAGGAAATCCTAAGCTGTTATTAACCTGGTTTGGAAAGTCACTTCGTCCTGTACCGACAACTTTTGCTCCTGCTTCTTTCGCTTCCCAAGGCCATATCTCTGGCAATGGATTTGCACAAGCAAAAACAATTGAATCTGAAGCCATTTTAGAGACCCATTCTTTCTTAATTGTACCAGGTTCTGATTTGGATGCAGAAATAAGAACATCAGCTCCATCTGTAGCATTGCCAAAATCACCAGATACACCTTCACCATTGGTTTTTTGGGCAAGATCATATTTGAAAGTGTCATAATCTTTCCCATCAATGATATCTTTACGATCTTTTGTAAGAATACCTTTGGAATCGCACATAACTATATTCTTTGGGTTTACACCAGCGGTTTCTAACATATATGCTGTTCTTGTGTTTGCAGAACCAACACCAAGCATAGCGATTTTTACTTGATCGATCTCTTTTCCGACAAATTTTAGTGCGCCAAATACACCTGCTAAAATAACTGCAGCTGTACCTTGAGCATCATCATGCCAAACTGGAATATCCATCTCTTTGCGTAATGTTTCAAGAATTTTGTAACATTTTGGTTTGGAAAAGTCTTCAAGATTGATACCACCGAAAGATGGTTGTAAAAGTTTAACTGTTCTAATAATTTCATCAGGGTCTTTGGTATCTAAACAAATAGGAACAGCATCTACGCCACCTAGGTACTTGAATAATAGAGCTTTACCCTCCATAACTGGCATAGCAGCTTCTGGACCAATATCACCTAAACCTAACACTCGTGTTCCATCAGAAACGACAGCAACAGTGTTCGCCTTGTTGGTATGTTTGAATACTTCATTTTTATCAGCTTCAATTGCTTTGCATGGTGCAGCTACACCAGGAGTATACCAAATACCAAAAGCATCAAAATCCCATATTGAACATTTTGGAACGGTTTGAATCTTTCCTTGATAATAAGGATGAAGCTTCATAGCAATACCAGCTGGTGCTTTAGCCTTTTTCAATAGTTCTTCTTTAGTTACTTTTTTATCTGTCATTATTGCAACAACTTCTCAAAATAAAGTTACGTTATTTCGGGACGTTCTTATTATATAAATGATTTTGCGATTTGACTTAAATAATCTCTATCGATAATCTACAAATAAATGGCTACTCTTTTTCTTGAAATCAAGATGAAAAAGTAATTTTCAGATTATCAAGAAAATGAGAAATAGCTAATTGAGAACAATCAACTTTGATAAGATTTCTATCCAATTAAAATACTAAACGCTTTGAATTATTCAATAAAAGACTATAGTAGCTTATTTAATATAAGTTAAATTTCAATTATTGAAATAGATAGAATTTCTATTATTAGAAAGTACAAACATAAATGTGGTGAGAGATTTGGTCGAAGATCAAAATGTTAGGAGATTTATGGGAACTCAATTAGTGGAAGAAGAAATTCAAGCTTTAAAACAACTTGAGAATGAAATGAGCAATCCAGTTTTTTTGAGCATCAATATTGGAAATAAACTAGATGTTGTTATCAAAAAGGATATTAAAAGCAAAATACCTTTTTTGAAAGTTATCACCTTTAAAGTGGAAGGTAATCATGTAACAGATCTTTATATGAAAAATATTTGGGCGGATAAGATACCCAAATGTATTCTTAAGTTTAAAGAAATCAAATCTATAAGTTTGATACATTTTTCAAAATTAAAATCATTTCCTCAAGTGATTTGTTATTTAAAAAAATTAGAAATTCTTTATTTAGAAAAGTGCTCGATAAACGATATCCCCGAAGAAATTGGTGAGCTATCAAAGTTAAAGAAAATAGTTTTTAAAAATTGCTACAAATTTAGTGAAATTCCTACCAGTTTTGCAAATTTAAAAGAGCTTTATGAATTTAAATCTTTAAACACGCTTTCAAATAATGAGCAATTTGAACAAATTTTGAAATGTAAAAATATCTCAGAATTATCAATTATTGGCAGCAAAATAGAATCAATTCCAAAATCTCTTTTCAATCTTCTAAAATTAAGATATCTCAATTTATCTTACAGTAAGATTTCAACATTACCAAGTGCTATCCGAAGGTTGACAAATTTAGAGGAATTAATTCTAAATAATACCAATTTGAAGAATATACCAGTTGGGATAGGAAATTGCACCAATTTAAGATTATTAAAACTAGATTATAATAAAATAATAAGTGTTCCTGAGAGTTTATTAAAATTGAAGAATCTTGAGGAAACTCCCACAATAAAAAAATTAAAACAACAGATAACAGGCGAAAAGAAACTAGAAACAAAGCAAGAAGAAAAAAAATCAGAAGAGAAATCTGAGAAAAGTACAGATACAAAAGTTGGTCTATACATCAAGAAATTAGTTTACAAAGATGAAATACTTGTTTTAGAAGAACTTGACAAAATGTGTGGAGATAAAATTAGTTTTTTCAAAATTGAAAATTATCACGTTACAATGTTAAGTCTGATGAGGAAAAATTACAACGCTACTCCTCAATCATCTCTACCTGAATCAATAGGAAAGTTAGTGGAATTAAAATACTTGAATTTTAGTAAAACTACATTCTCAACCTTGCCAGACAGTATTGGAAATCTTAAGAAATTAGAGGAATTCAAATTTTCAGAGTCACACATTGAAGAACTCCCAGAGGAAATTTGTCTTTGTAAAGAAATAATGATAATGGAAGCAGAAGAAGGAAAACTAACTAAATTACCTCAGAATATTGGCAATTTAACAAAATTAACTAGCTTGATTTTGAGTAAAAATGAAATAAACGCTTTACCTGAGAGTATAGGGAAATTAAAGAACCTTGAAACTTTTCGAATAGATAAAAATCGACTCACAAACCTTCCAAAATCCTTTGCCAATCTTATTCGATTAAAGGAATGCAACTTGGAAGGAAATACAATTGAAAATATACCTGGTGGTTTTGAACATTTTTCGCAATTGGAGTCACTTCTCCTTATAGGAAATAACATAAAATTCATTTCAAGAAAAATAGAGGATTTTGAACAGCTAAAGAAGATTGAAATTGATTATTTGCAATTGAGAGATATAACCGCCTTATTGAGAAAGGATGCTGATGCACAACAAATATTGACCAATATTGATCAAATTGCACCAATTTATAAAGATCTTCTGTTAATAGACAAATTGCACCAATCTAAAACTTTGGTTAAAGCAAATTTTAGAAAAATCGATATATTAGATAATCAACAATTATTTGAACCTCTTCTCAGAAAAGTAGAAGAAATTGCAAACGATGTGGAAGAATTCAGGAGAATTGATATTTCAGATATCAAGGAAGAGGATAAGGTATTAATTTCTTCATTAATCAAAACTATCACAGAAACTAATCCCAATTTTGTTAGAACTTTAGATGAGAATTTAGTATATAGTATATCCAAAATAGCCTTTAAAGTTAACTTGAAGAAAGAAGCTGAAGCTCTGAGTAGAGCTGTTTTGCAGAAGAACAACCAAGATGTAAATCATTTAAAATTAATTGGTAATTTATTAAATGAGAAAAAACGCTATATTGATGAAGAAAAAGTATATTTAACAGCTCTTCACCATCACACCAATGATTTTAGAATTATTACAAATTTAGGAAGTAATTTATTCGCACAAAATAGTAATAATGCAATCGAATCAGAAAAATTGTTTCGAAAAGCTTTAGAGATTAATCCAAAGTATAACACTGCTTGGATTAAATTGAGTTCAATTTTGAGAACAAAAAAACAGTTGGAAGAAGCAGAAAAAGCTTGTTTACAAGCAATTCAAAATGATCAAGAGGATTATTTTGCATGGAATGAATTGGGAAGAGTATACAAAACCTATTATGATCAATACAGGAAAAAAAGAAATGATGAAACTAGCAAAGAAAAAGTAAAGCAGTATCAAGAGAAATTTATGGATGCATTTTGGAAATCCTTGAAAATCAAACCAGATAACCCTCAAGCATTAGCGAATATTGCTCACATACATAGTTCAAGTAATGAATTTGCCAAAGCAATTAAACTTTATAAAAAGATATTGAAAGTTCAACCTCAAAATTATGGAGCATTGATGAGCCTTTCTATTATCTATATTCAAAAGAATGAATTCGATAATGCAGCAACAATGTGTGATGAAGCATTAAAAATTAGACCTGATACAAAGAAAAATCCAATCGTACATCTACTCTTTAGGCAAGGGTATGTATTTGAGCCCTTAAAAGAAAATGAGCTAGGTGAATATCACAATATTAAGTTAGCTAAAAATGAAATTCAAAAACTGACTGATATAGAAGAAGTGATAGGAGAACCACTTGTTAGAAAAATTTGTGATAGATGGGATTTTACTCGAGTAAAAAAACACTTCTTTGAACGAATAATGGGATCACCCCAAAATGCATCTCAAGGAAAATTTGTTGAAGGACCAAATTTTGATCTAGAAGATTTTCGTATTAGCTCACTTGATTTGGGTTATTGTAATTTGAGTGATCTACCAGCAAGTATCGGAAATCTCTATAATTTGAAAAGAATAAATTTAGAGCAGAATAAACTAAAGACCTTACCTAAATCATTTTTCCATATGGAAAAATTGCAAGTTATTCGTTTAACAAACAATCCTGATTTTATTTTTGATAAGAAAACTAAAAAATTGGAACAAAAGGGATGTGAAATAATAAAATGAATAATGACTACGATCTAATAGATGAAAGCAAAATCGATTCTGTAGATTATCATTTCATTCAAGATTTTAAACTCTATTTAGGAGAAAATCTACAAAAAAGGCAAATCAAAATTCAGAATGGGAGAATTGTTAAGATAGATTTATGGCATGAGAAAAAAAGAGGAAATTTTCCGGAAAATATTGGAGATCTAACTGAACTTCTCATTCTAAATTTAGTAAACATAGACTTGAAGAATCTACCAGATTCGATTGGAAAATTACTTAATCTTGAGGAAATGAATATCTCATCCAATCATCATATTAGATTATTAGATTCAATTGGAAATCTAACAAGATTAAAAAAACTCAATATGAGTAGATGTAATCTAACTGAATTACCAAAATCATTTGGAAATTTACTAAATTTAGAATGTCTTAATTTAGAATTTAATAATTTAAATCAGCTACCAAATAATTTTGGCAATCTACAAAAGTTAGAAATTTTGGATTGTGAAAATAATAAACTAACAACACTCCCTGATTCATTTTTTCGATTAAAGAATCTATCACGGTTGAATTTAAGAAATAATCCGTTAAAGGTTCTTTCAAACGAGATTATCAATTTTATAAATTATCGAAAATCATTGAACCCAGAGAAATGGATGATTTGTCAATATTGTAAAAGAACAATAACTAATTTTGAAAGAAAAGGTTCAGAACCATGGTGTATTTCGTGTGGCTTGGATGATGTCAATGTTTATAACGAATATGGATTCAATCTTCCACCCAATTTACTGAAAGACGAGAATTCCTTGAGTACTAAAGGTATAAAAATTTGCATGTATTGTGGAGGTCCTGCAGATTATTTCTGCCCAAAATGTCAAAAAAATGCGATTTGTGAATTTGAGGGTGATTCCTATTGTCCCTACTGTGGAACAGAAGGGCAATGGGAAGAAATAATCAAGTGAATGGGATTTGCATATATCATTGATTTCAAAAAAAATACTTTATTTGATAAAAAAAGAACATTTAATTTCAAAATTAACATTTGTCTAAAAGCAATTTAATACTTGATTAACTTGATTTAAAAAAAATATTTTTTGTAGAAACAATGGATTAATTTTGTAGGAATTGGAATCAATGGCAGATAATGAAATGAAGAGATTTATTATTATGTTATTAGGTGATAAGTTTGAAGGAGAAAGATCACTTCGAGAGAGAATTGGTGTATCTAATCCTCTCGATCAAATAATGTGTGTGGGCGGTTTTTCAACAGCAATTAATATCTTTAAAATCAATAATGAAAAAATCAAATTTGAAATACGAACTGTAAATAGTTCGAAGTCATTCGAGACTATGAGAAAGACATATTATCCTGGAGCAACTGGAGCAATTCTAGTCTTTGATAATACAAATCAAAACTATACTAGTAACGTACTTGAAATGTGGTTAAAAGAACTAAGGGTAGTTAATAGAAAAATGGCTGTAGTTCTTGTTAACAATTTAATAGATAGAGAAGGTAAGGAGTTAATTGTAGATGTTGAAGAAATGGTTGAGAGACTTTCAATGAAATACAAATTAGAAATTACTGCTTTTGAAATTAAAGCAATCACAACAGAATTTATTGATAAAATATTGCTAACTCTTGGTGAAAAAATTATTCTACGACAAGAAAAAACCATTTGAATCTAAAGGTAAACAAATTATTCTTTTATCGAAAAAAGAGAAATGCTTAAAACTGAATAGGTTAAGAAAAAACCATAACCTCTAGGCAACAATGTCGAGGTAGCTTAGCTTGGTTACGGATGTCCACGCGTGCACGTTCGCCAGAATGGGCGCCTGACTCATAATCGAAATCTCACAGTGGCCAGATTTGATGGGACATCAGGAGGTCGCGGGATCGAAAATCCATTAACATTTTTAATGGTTCGGTTTGCCCGCCCTCGACACCAATTTTCAACTATCTTTTATTATGATTTTCAATGTGTTTACGATTTGAAATTTAAAATCTATTATGTAACATTTTCAAATTCAGCTACCATTTGGCAAAAAAATCGTATTGTTAGCTAATTGAAGAACTCGCATATATCTCTAGTTTTAGTTATACTATCATAAGTTTCATCTAAATCCTCAACGGAGCTTTGATAAACATTCTTAGGTAAGATGAAAAATGTATCTTCATTATTTTCAATAATCTGCAATACATAAGAAATCAATTTATCTACTTCAATATTATACATAGATCCTCGAGCACCGTAAAAACTACAATTGATAGCACTAAGAGCTTGACCAAACTTTAGAGCATTATCGATTAGGTTTTTGTCAAGATTCTGAATTCCTGCTAGACCTTTTCTCGCTAATTGATTGATAATTCCAGCAGTACACCAATCTCCAGCACCTGCTGTATCATGTATGTTAGCGATTGGAAAGGACTTAACAAATTGCCAATTAGAATCTTTTCTTCTATACTTTAAACCATCTGCTCCAAGGGTAACAATTTCGAGATCGGGCAGAGATTTTAGTTCAATTATATCCTCAATAACTAAATTGGTATCATTTCTCTGATTTGAGTATTTCAGAACATTGCTGAGCTCAATTGCTTTCCTCATTTTTTTTGTATCTTTAACGACTTGAGGTTCAAATATTATTAGAGTACCCTCACCAGCAAATTTCTCCGCCATTTTGAGTATACTAGGAGCAATACGATCAAAGTAAAAAACATCGGGAATAGTTTTAATTTTGGGTAATAAATCACTATATTGTTTTAGCGTTATAGGTTGAAATCTTGGTAAATAATCACCACAAGTTGGACATCTAAAGCTAAAGGAGTGAGTTGGCGGATTTTTATTTAGATTTATTTTTTCTATCACAACAGGTATTGAGTTTGAATCTGTTCTAACAAGGAAATCCGTTTTCACATTCCATTTTTCTAAATCTTCGAGCATTATTTCTACTAAAGGACCTTTACCTAATCTTGCTAACGGATAAGTGTTCCAACCCAAATAGGATAAGATTGTTAGGATATTACCACATGAACCACCAGCTGCGGTAGAGAATTGTTCTAATGTGGAACCATTCCTCTTATAGATGATATCTAATGCTACTAAACCACTACCATAGATTATTGGTTTTTTTAGTATAGTTGAATCATCTTGTAAATCATTATTCATAATAACATTCACCCTCTAACCAAATTGCAAAGTGCTCACTTTCAATTTGATTATGATTATCCAGATCTTTGTCTGTAATATTATAACCTTTTGCTTCAGTATAAGCTATACCAACATTACTTTTATTATTTTCGTGACAAGAGTAAACTGCAAGTAGTGCTCCTAGTGATAAGATTTTACTGGATAATGGTGAAATAACAAACTGACAACCTTCTAATAAAGCCAATGTCTTTTCATATTTTCTAATTGTAGCTAAAATTATTCTATATACATCAAAAGGATCTTGCTCAGCTGCATAGAGAATCTGATCTTTGCTTTTAATTACTTCTTTAAATTCTTTGTAAATATCATCACCTCTTCTTGGGTTTTTAGAAGGAAAAGGGAGAATATAACAAATATCTTTTGGTGTTATCAGAGAGCTAATTTCATTGTACTGTTCAGTTTTTTGTTCTCCTAAAATTGGAATCCAAATTTTTGGAATATGATCTTTAGATTGATTTTTCAAATCTCCTTCTAATCCCAACATATATTGAGCTTTTACTACTTCTTTTGGGTGAACACTAATATCATATTTTGAGCTTTCTGTGATTAGCACAAATAAGTTCTTTTTACTCACATTGTTATTATTGAAATTTTCAACATATTTAAGTAAAATTTGTATTATCGGAAAGTATAAAGAATATGGTATTGCACTTATATCAATTAGAATGTCAGAATAATCTTGGTATAAAGTAGGATTAGTAAATAAATTCCTTATATTTTGAGGTCCTGTTCTTTTTTTCCCAAGATCATCTATTACCATTTCAATTTTCTCTTCTTTTATTTGAATTTCATTTTTCTTGATTAAATCAATTAATCTGTTGTAATTATCAATAATTAAATCATCATGTTTATGAGATGGAGAATTAACCCCCTCGTTGTATTCAATTAATAAACATTCCAACTTTCCTTCAAAATTTAAACCTAATATTTTTTCTAGACCTATGCACATTCTATGATCAAAACCTTTACCTAAAATGAAAAGTATTTTCCTATCATTCTTTTTAAGAAATTCTTCCCAGAAAATATTGAAATCTTTGTTTTTACAAATAAAATTGATTGATTCCCACTTATTATTACAGTTCAATATTTCCATTTTCTTAACCACCTTTCGCTCTTACCGTATATCCATAATTTATCCAATTATGCAATGTTCTTAAAGAAACTTCACGATATCCCCCATATTCCAAAGGTAAACCATATTTAACACAAAGTAAACGGTTAAGATATAGTACTAACCAATAAGTTCCTTTACACTTAACTTCTCTTTGTTCAAGAATATTACTAACTAAACAGTTATGTAGAACAGTATTTAATTTCTTATCTTCATTTGTAGAAAGAACATTGTTTCTATTAAGACGTATTGCATCTTTTGAAGAAATCGCAATTCCAGTAACTCCTGGAGCATATGGAGCATTAGGTTTATCTGTTTCATATTTCGATAATTTTCCAATTGCATCAATTAAATTTCGAATTTCTGTCTCAAATGATAAATTTTGAAAATTTCTTTCTAGAAAGTTATTTGATATACCTCTCAATAAGTTTTCTTGTGTTTTGGGAGAAAGTTTAGTGACCCTAGCTTTCATAAGATTATTTGTTAAAAATGTATCAAAGAGCTTCTCTGAGATATTTAAAAATTGTTCAATATTATTTGAAGCAACTTGAGATACTTTTTCCAATCCAAAATAATAAGGTATTTTCTCTTCAATTGAAATTTTAAAAGCAGCAGCTTTCCTAATTGCAGATGATATTTTTCTCATTGGTTTTTCTTCAACTTGAGAATCTATTAAAGTAGTTTGAATTGAACCTCTTATTTTACGATCATATAGAATTTGAATAGATCTTAATAATATAATTTTCTCAATTAAAGTATCCAAATTATTTTGTTTGTATTTTTTATCTATTAAAGAAATTTGTTCTTTATAAAAATTCATTAAAGAATCTATGTTTTCAACTTTTGGAAGTATTCGTTTTTTCAAGTTACTAATTATTTCCTTCCATTTTTCTATTGGTAAATTTTCTTGTAAACTTTCTGAAAATCGAGAAACCAATATGTGTGAAGATTCATTGATTCTTCTATTAGCTATAGATTTTACTAATTTAATAAATGATGACTTATTATTATACCAGTATTCATCTAGATTAATTTCAACAAAATCTCTTTCCATTCTTGAATTTCTATTTCGTGTTGATTTGAAAATTTCATCTTTCTGTAATGATTCTATTCTGCTAGATAGCCACCAATTACTTGCTCTATTTTTGAGTAGGAAATTTGATAAATTATTGATTTGATTTTTTGATAATGTATCTACTTCGTCTAACATTATTAATACTGATTCATATAATTGGTTGCCATTATAAAGAAAGCATTTGGGATTAAATAGGTGAAAAATCTCATGGAAATTTGGTAGATTTATATTTCCGTTCTTTTCATTATATCCATAGATGTTTAGATCCAATGTTTGTTTTTCTAATTGTGAGGCCCATGAAAACAATTCTTTACCAGTACAGTTTGTGGGTATTTCACTTTCAGGATTCAATTCTGGAATTTTTAAAATCTTAATTTCAGATAAATCATTAGGGTATAATATACCAGCAAATACAGTTAATCCTTTTAGAAAACTAATTACCAATCTAGCCATTAATAAACTATAAAAAGCACTTATTTTCATATTTTCAGCAAGAATTTGGTTGGTATCAAAAAGATAATAATCAACCATGGATGTGTATATACCAAGTTTACTAGGTTTGTTATCAAAGATTTGAAAACTATTAACTTTTACATAGAGTTCATTATGAACTTCATTGTGTCTATTTTCAAATAATGTCATTAAGCTCTCAGGAGTAAACAGCCTTAGAAAAGTTGTTTTCCCGGAACCAGGAAGACTAAGCATTTTTACAGGACTATTCCATAAATGATTTCGATATTTTAATAGTAAATCTAATGCTTTTGGTTCAAACAAACTTAGAAAAATACTATCATTTATTTTTTTTTCAGATGCTCTATAAGAGAATGGATTTCTTTCATAAACACTCATAACTTATTACACCTATCAACCATGTCTAGTAATTCTTGGAAATAATCCTTTAAATTTCAGATAATCATAACTCCAAAGAATAAATATTGAATTGTTCGGAGTATTGTGATTTAAAATAACAGGTATCGCACATTCAGCAAAACCCAATTTCAGAATTTGCGATCCACCTTTATCTGTATGTTCACTTTGAACAGCTGGATCATAATAATCATCTTTTAAAATTAAATCATATATTTTTTCCGAATCAGTTATTGTTATATTATCCTCTAAAATCTGAAGTACTTCAATTCTATATTCGACATTTGGCTTTCTTTTTAACAGCTCTCTCATATATTTGTCTATATGTCTACGTGCTTTATTCGTTGCGATGCACAAAACAATAACTACTAAATATTTTCTTTGAAAAAAACCCTTGTTCTTTTCTATTACTTTTATTGATTTGGCAATTTTTCCTTTGAATCTTCTTTTTTTCTTGTCAATAAAACTTTTGCCACTTGCAGTGAAATCATCAAGTAAAAACAGCACTTCAAATCTATTACGTTTTTTTTCCCTTTTAAGCTTCAAATCATTTTCCTCCACAGGAATCTCTAGTAAACCTTTTTTCAATTCCTTTTGTAAATCTAGACGTTTATCTCTATTGATATAATATATTGAACAAATTTGCTCGTGACTTATTGAATTTTTCTTATTCTCTCTCCTAAAATCACCCATCATTGATCCATCACTTAGACCCATGAATAAACATTTTCTAAGGAGAATTTTAAAGTAGGGATCACTAATGTGCTGATTAATTAGATACTTGGGTTTTTTATTTCTATCAGCAACAATATCAATTAGTACTGGTAAAATTGACTTGTAGTAAATTAGCGAAACAAGGTGCAATATTTCTTGACGAGATATATAGATTAGTTTACTAGTAATGAAGTCATATGAAATCTTCTTATCATTATCATTATTGAACTGATCCAACCAAATTACAAAACTTTCTAAAAATCGCATTCCAATTGAGAAGTTTTGATAATTATCATATTTATATTGTGCAATAGCTCTTAATTCTTTAAGCTCATTTGCTATAGAGCTTTCATTCATCCATAAGAGAGTTTGCTTTAATATTGCTTCTGCGATTTCTTCGTTTATGTTCAATCCCTCACTCCATTTTCAAGTTTAAATGAAATGTATTTTCACCGAATATTATTCTATTTAAGTAAAATAAAGTTATCGGAACTCCTCTATAACCCATTGGTCCCAAATTCCAACAATTGAAAGGGTTTGAAGAAACCTCATCTACACTTAATGATAAGTTTCGATTTAATAAATCAAAATCGTTACCATCTATTGAACCTTTATCACCTATGGTCAAAACAGAATGATTTTTAGCCAATGAATTTTGTATTAAATCTATAACCACTGTTTTTGTTACAGTTTTTGGTATTATATCTATAGAATGATCTGAAAGTACCATTTTCACTTCTTTATTTTGTCCAAGTTTTGTATTTAAGTATGAAAATATCGATAACAAATCACTATTTGGAGCTATTATTGTGAGTTGAGTAGGTTTATGTCTTATATCTTTTTCAAATAGACTAAGATATTTATCATCACAAAGTAGTTCATTAATTTCATTAACATATGCATTTATTGAAATGTTATCGAAATCAATCTTTTCTGAAAGAAAACCACAAATACTCCCATTATGATAACCAACAAAAATTTTCTCATGATATTCCTTTGGAATTTTCTCTATCAAGTCGCGGTTTAGAGAACCTCCTCTACCTGAAGCAATTCCTATCTTGATATTATGATCTATTAAATGTAGAAGATTGCTAACAACATCATCAGCGATACCAATTTTTCTTCTTTCAGAGGGACATAATGTGCCATCAAAATCAAAAACTATTCCACCGAATTTTTCTTCTGTAAAACTGGCTTGGTAATCATCGAATGATTTTTTCCAAAAATTTCGAACTTGTTTAGTTGAAAAATCAAAATTTGGGAATTTTCTTAAAATATATGCTCTATTTGGTTCTTTTCTCCATAATTGATATTTGCTCAATTCTGAAGTTGTTACTGACATTCGATATAGTTTCCTACCAAATTCAGGAATACCTTGACTTGAAGGGTCAATATTTCTATAAACACCTGCAAGATTTACTAAAAAATATGTTTTTATAAGTAAATCAATAGCTGATAATGGACCTTCAGAATATTTGGACTTAAAAATGTATTTTGGAATTTTCTCAGGAATTAATGAGAAAGTTCGTTTGAGATTTTTTTCCGATTTTCTATCAGCAAATGCTAACAAAGAAGATATTTGCCATTTTTTATCAATCCAATTATGTCTTCCATGTCCAAAATTACGATAATCGCTCAGACTAACATTTCCTAATGCTGATTCACTATATTTTGATTCCAAATCAATTGCAGCAAATCTACCCCAATTCCCAAATAATACAATAATTGTATCTTTACAAATAATATGCTTCAAATTATTTCTTAGTGTGTTTTCAAATTCATCAAAATCTTTTGAATCCAAAGCAAACTCATCAAATTCCTTTGGTAGGAAAAGTATTTTCTTATTTGATTTGTAATAAGCTCGTAGAAATAAAATACTAAATATTAATATAGAATTAACAGCTAGAAAACCATCTTTTTTTGTAGGTAATTTGAAATTAAAATAAGAAATAATTGTGTAATTAGAGAATTTGGTTATAATAGGTGCATTTGGATTTGCACACACTACAATAATGTGTTTATGCTCTCTTGCTACTGCTTCATTCAAAACGTTAATTATATCAGTATTTTTACCAGAAGTTGTAATTAAGATAACAGCTGAATTTGAGGAAGTATTGGTACTAATATAATCCAAAGGTGTCATTGCTTTGGCAATTTGACTTGTAAATTCACTATGTAATGAAGAAATATAGCTGGCAACTGAATAAGAACCACCAGAACCAATAACAATTAAAGATTCCTCTTTAATCTTCTTAAGATACTTTATCAAATTATCAATAGGGTATTTTGTTGCCCAATTATATGCTTTATCCATTTCCTGTAATCTCGTTCTATATTTAGACATTATTAGCACCAAATTTTTTCTCTCTTCTAGCACATATATTTGATTGTTATTATTAAAACCAATCGAATGTATCCTTGTTTATTTTACTTAAATAGAGCTAATAAAAAATAAAATTAGTGATTATTTGAAACATCTTTTGAGCTCATTTTCAAATTCACTTGATGATGAAATAATATGAAACATCTCTAATATCCAAGCAATTTCATTTAAATCTTCAAAAGTGATTTTTTGAGATATCTTAGATAATTCTTCAGAATATTTTGTGAAATTGTTTACTCTAGTTGTTTGTATAGAGTCATAAATAGTTTCTATTAGTTTTATCAGACAATCAAAATCTACGTTAGTTTTATTTCGCTGTTTACCGATTATTGATCCTACTGTTTGCCAAATTTCATTGTCTTCAAAAACAGGTTTCTTGTTTTTGGTTTTGCTGCACCTCTTTCCTTCTCAATTGAAGATGTAGAGCAAAAACCAGTTTCTGGTTCATTAGAATAAACAATTATGAATAGCTTTCACTGTTTCTTTAACATCTTTTCTTCTAACAATAAAATAGTAAGCGATTTCAGATGCTCCTGCGGAAATCATTTCGATATTAATCCCTTTTTGTGCAACTGCTGTAAACACATTGGCAGCCATTCCTGAAGTTTTCATTAAGCCCTCTCCAACAATACCAATTAAGCTAATATCCTCCTCCAAAGTGATATTTTGAATAGTATCACCAATTAAATCAGTAATAACCTTGTAGCTCTTCTGTGAATCATTTGGATTGATGAGCAAATTAATGCATGTTTGTGAAGTAATAATTGAATAAATATTAACATCAATTTTTGCTAATAGATTACCAATATCACCTATGATACCGGGTTTGAATCCAACACCTGGACCTTGAATTCGCAAAACGGCTATATTGTTATTATATGTTACACTTTTGATAGAAGGTTTGCTCTTTTCAAATTTTGATAATATTATTGTTCCTTCGTTTTGTGGTTGAGAGAAATTACGAATAGTAACATTTATCTTTGAGTCTATTAAAGGCTCTAAAGCTCTTGGGTGAAGTATTTTCGCTCCAAAATATGCAAGTTCAGCTGCTTCATAATATGATAATTGATTGATTTTCTTTGCTGTTTTTACTATCGTAGGATCAGCACTCATAAATCCATCAACATTTTTCCAAAGAATGATTGTTTCAGCCTCTAATCCACATGCTACTACTGTGGCACTATAATCTGAACCATTTCTACCGAAAGTGGTAATTTTATTATTTTCAGAACAACCAAAATATCCTGTTATAATCGGTGTAATTCCTTTTTGGATTTTAGGTAGAAGCTTTTGCTTCAAATTCTTCTTTACAACTGAAATATTAGCTGTTGCATTTTCAAAACAGGAATCTGTTATTATTCCTATTGTATCTGCTTCAAAAGCAAGAGCAACATGATTTTTATCATTTAAAACCCCTGCTAAAAGTATAGCTGCAAGTCTTTCACCAAAACTCAAAATATGCATTTTAACTGAATCTGTCACTTCTTCTGTAAATGCTATTCCATAAAGTAATCGCTCTAATTTTACTATTTTGATATCTAAAGTATCAATTACTTCTTGTCTTATGATATCATTAGTGATTATTTCATCAGCAAACTCCCTATGCTTTTTTCGGATGTTTTGAATAATTGGTTCAATATTACTTTCAGATTTTTGTGCGAACTCGATACCATTTAGCAATTCATTTGTAATGCCATTTACTGCAGAGACGACTAACACACAATCATCTTTCTCATTTTTAACTATCTCAACAACTTTCAGGAAATCTGAAACAGAGCATAAACACCCACCACCGAATTTCATAACTTTCAATCTAAATCCACCTCTGAAAAACTCAACCCTCTTGTAATTTACTTAAGAAACCCCTCTTGTAAAGCATATTCAGCATTTAGAATAGATGCTCCCGCAGCACCTCTTAGAGTGTTATGTACTAGCAAGAAGAAATTCACACTAGTACCTTTTCTACGAACACGACCAATTGTAATTGCCATGCCCAAATTTTTCTCTGTAAGTAAATCACGAGTGGGTTGTGGTCGATCATCCTCAAGTGTGAGTATTATTGGATTCATGGGGGCAGTAGGGAATGTGTTAGTATCTAATCCATTAAATGATTTGAAGGATTGATTAATTTCTTCCAAAGAAACATCTTCATTAAAATTTACTACAATACTCTCGAGATGACCTTCTAAGACAGGAACTCTTGCACAACTTGCATTGATATCAAAATCAGCATCTTGTATCTGCTCACCATCAAATGTTCCAAGTATCTTCTTTGTTTCTAACTCCATTTTCTCTTCTTCACCAGATATGAATGGTATGACATTACCTAAAATATCCATGGAAGCAACACCTTTTTTCCCTGCTCCTGAAATAGATTGATAGGTTGTAACATAAACTTCTCTAATGTTAAATTTTTGAAGTGGACGCAAACCGAATACTAAACCAGAAGTAGAGCAATTTGAATTAGTAACAATGAACCCGGTACCAAATTTTTGCTTGCCTACTAATTGTAAATGATTGGCATTTATTTCAGGTATCAAAATTGGAACATCAATATCCATTCTGTGAGCATTTGTATTGGAAAAAACTGCTATGCCTTCTTTTGCCAGATCTATTTCTATATCATAAGCTAATTTGCTAGGAAGTGCACTAAAAACAATATCAAGATTCTCTCGAGATATTTCTTTGTCCGTATTGTTAACGATAATAGTTTCTCTGACATTTTCAGGAATATCATTTCTCATATACCAATCAACAATCTCACTATACTTTCTCCCGGCAGATTTCTTGGAAGCAGTTAAACTAACGATTTCAAAGTGAGGGTGTGAACCTAATAAGCTCACAAATCTTTGACCGACTATTCCGGTAGCACCAAGTATTCCAATACGATATTTCTTCATTTTGTTTACTTTTCTCCTTAATTTTTTGTTATCTTTTCATAGTCCTCTTTAGCCAGAATAATAGGAGGAATGTTTCCCCATGAACAAAGGATATCATCATAAATGACCATCATGCCATCAATTCCATCGGTCATTTTTTGTTGCATAATTGAGAGAATGACTGTTTGGCTCTTTTCCATTATCTCATTTCCTAAAGCAGTAGCCATAGCATCAGCAAGAATAACATCATCACAAACAACTATTGCTGCATCTGCATTTCCCAGACTAATAGAAGGTCCCACTGTTGCAGAAGAGGTACAGATTCCCATTATCTTTTCACTTGGTTCTATTTTGAATCCAAGATTATTGAATTCGTTATTCAATCCAGAATATATCCCAACTGTAATTGGTGCATCAATATGACAAGCAATATCTCCCCCATTATCTACTACAATATAATCTGCTCCAGCATCTTTTACTGCTTTCACAGCAAAATACGCAATTGCTCCTGCAACACAAGCCATAGGACCAACATCTGCAATCGCACTTGCAGTGAACATTCTATCTATGATTTCTGGCACATTGTTATTTGGTTTATACGATAGAAAAGTTGTACCAAATAAAGCATCTCTCAAAATATACTCTTTAAGAACATCCCTTTGGAAAAGGATCTCATCTTTTACTACTTTCAGATACTTGTCTTCAGCCAGAATAGTAACAATTGTTTCCTCAATTCGTAAATGATGTCTTTTCAAGTTCTCATCTCATTCAATAGTGTAAAATAGCTTGTTGTGGACAAACAGCATCACATTGATGACAAGCTGTACATTTTGTTGTGTCAGCGCTAATTTTCCAATCAGACATTCGTACAAAAACATTTGATGGGCAATAAGCAATACAAAGACCACAATGGATACATCGTTTTTCGTCTCTGAAAACAACTGCATTTTGCACTTGTCGTTTAGGAAAGCTAAACGTTTTCTCTTTCATTTCAAGCTTTTTCTCTTTCATTGGATTACATCCACCACTAGTTTGCAATGGCTGAACAGCTTGACTAAGAAAGAATTTTCTCTGAGCAATTCTATTCTTCAAAATTGATGCAATTTCTTTTGCTTTTACGAGACTTGAAATTGAAGCAGTTTTTACATCCTTACCTGATAGTTCTACAATACCAGATTGTAAGTCAGCATAGCTTGTTGTTTTCATCGAGGGTCTATCTCGAGACTGTATAGAATAATCAATAATATCAGTCAAAATTTGTTCATTTCTCTTAGCTGTACTTTGAGCAAGTGAAGCATTCAAAATTGGTATGGGAACACCTATCCCCACATATAATGAACAACCGTAGCCTTGAATTGAAGCACCACGTATAAATTCTGGAGTCATTTCCTTTAGATTACCTTGTACCATAAGGGTGCTGAAATGAGCATCAGGACTATGCTGCGTGCCATTTCCAGTAATATGACCGGTTCCTCCACCTAGAAAAATCCGTGTCCCAAGACCAATTGTTTGTAGAGATGGGTCATTGTTTATTGGAGAAAGTTCACCTGCACCTGAATAGTTAACATTTCCGTGATTCGGTAACAACTGACCCATATAAGTAAACAAAGTTTTATTTCCAGAATTTGTTGCAGCATTGTATCGTTCATAGCAATTTCTAGGATTGCTCATAACTGCTTGATTGAGGTCTGCAAGGGTTATTTCTGTCTCTAACCTTTCTCGAGGATAACAGTCAGTTTTAGATCCTGTTGCTTTTAAGTAGATTGTTTTACCTCGAACAAGATCCTCTATTACATGTCCTCCACCGTATTTATCACCCAATATTGTTGAAGTTTGTGTTGCACCAATATAAGCATCTACAGCAGCAACGCCTGAATATGCTTCAACATCATTTAACCAAGTTTGAGTCATTTTTATAGGAGGATCTGCATGACCAAAGTTTAACCAAACTCCAGAAGAACACATTGCCCCAAAAGTTCCGGTAGTAACAACATCAACTTCTTGGGCTGCTTTTTCTGCTCCGATTTCTGATACAATATCTTTCATTTCTTCAGCAGTAATAACCACTGCATTTCCTTCAGCAATCTTCTGGTTGATTTCAGCTATTGTTTTATCTGTCAAAAAAAATCACCCTCGCGGAATATTTGAATTCACCATTTGTTCGGAGGGAGTGTTATTCTCATTTTGAATCTGTTTTGCAAAATCTACAATTGCCATTTTCAATGGAGAGGTCTCAGGGAGGTCAACTAAGGGTGTCCCTTCTTCATCATAAATCGTTGCTTGGTCATCTTGAGGTAAAGCTAAGATATTGTTAAAACCTAACGTCCTTGCATTTGTTATTATCTTTTCAGTATTCTCCTTACGAAGTTTGTTTATAACAAGAAGCTGTTTTTTAATGGGAATGTTAAGTTCAATAACAAGGGAATGAATCCTTTTTGCAGTCAATAATCCTCGTTTGCTGGGATCTGAAATAATTATCAGCAAGTCAACATCTCGAGTTGTCATTCTACTAAGATGTTCCATACCCGCTTCATTATCAATTACAACATACTTGTATTGTTCAGAAAGCACATCTAAATGCCTACGTAAGAGATTGTTCACGAAGCAATAACAGCGCTTGCCTTCTGGTCTTCCCATTGCAAGGAGGTCAAATGAGTCTGTCTCAATTAGTGTTTGATGAAGCAAGTATTCAATTAGTCTGTCTTTTGGCATAGAATCGAATTTAGGATTTCTTTTCAGCGCTTCCTCTCGAATATCGGCAATGCTACTTACAACTGAAATACCTAGAACTTCATTCAAATTCATACTTGGATCTGCATCTACAGCTAATAATGCTTCTTTCTCATTTATTAAAGAATCAATTAATAAACCCGTAAAGGTCGTTTTACCTGTTCCTCCTTTTCCTGCGACCGCTATTGTATAAGTCAATTTTTCTAATCACCTCAATGAATAATTTTCTCTTATTTTATCGGATAAACCTCTAGTCATTTGGAATACTGCTAATGCGGTATCTTCATCTCTAGCTCCTAATCCACAAGCAGGAGTTATCAATGATGATTGAATGATCTTCTCTTGAGAGATATTGATACTATTTTCAAGTGTAGCTAACAGCTCCTCGAATTTTGAGAAAAGAGATTCGACTGTTTCTCTCTCAATTTGATCTTTTGCTGTAGGAACTAATCCCCAAGCGATTACACCATCTCTTTTGAGGAAATTTGACAATTCTTTTCGATATAAAAGAAAATTATCACTGTATTCGTAAGCATCAAAAGATATGATTTGGATATCGGTTTCTAACAAGAAAGACCAATCTGTATTTGCACAACAATGAACACCTATTTTGCTTTTTGAACTAGAGAGAAGTTCATTTAATGCGTTCTTTATTTTTTGTTGATCTAGAGAAACAATTGTTGTGCCCATCAAAGACATATAAGGTTCATCAATAAGGATCAACGTTTCTTTTCCGGCTTGAGAAAGAAATCTCTCTTGCCATCGAATAATACTCGAGAGAGTTTTTACGGTAACATCCATTAATAATTCATTATAGATTATTGGTTTGCCATTTTCATCATTAAGATGCAAACCAAAACTTACTGGTCCTGTTACATGCCCTTTAATTGCTAAACAGTCTTGAAGATCTAATTCGAGAAAATCATAGATTGATGCAGAATATTCTTTACTTATAGCAAGTTCCCTTTCAGAGTTAAGCACATATTCAGAGTAAAAAGATTCTATGGATTCAATTTGTGTAGAATCGATATTTACACTTCCATTATTATCTACAAAACCAGGGAAGTGTTCAGTAAACATTGTATACATGTTTTCTTTTGAATTTCTATTTGGCAGCTGTGGCCAGAAAGGTAATTCTTTACAGTAATTCTTCACAAATTCACATGCTTTTTTTGAATCTTTGAATGGTAAACTTCCAATGCCCGTTGGGAGACAGTTAAACTTAATTTTTGATTCCTCCTTTCTTAACTAATAATTCAATTGTTGGGAATAGTTCAAGATTTGTATGTGGAATAAAAGAAGCAAGTGTATACTCATCCATGAACTCATAATTGTTGGATAATTCGATATTTGTAACAGTTCGAGATAGCTCTTCAGCTTCTATCTGTTTCTCTCTGGATAGAAGAGCAATTCTGGCACCTCCAAGTGAGCCATTTCCAAGGAATTTGATCCGTTCATGAGGGATATCCGGAAATAGTCCAATTGTTATCGAAGCTTTGATATTTAGATTGTTGCCAAACCCTCCAGAAACATAGAAGGAATCAAGATCATCAAAGGATAGACCAAATGATTTTAGCAAGATTAAATAACCTGCATAAAATGCCCCTTTAGTTTTCAAAAGATTTGAGATATCATATTCTGTTAATATAATGTCTTTTCCTGTTTGAGTTTCCGAACCTTCTAAGAGTAGATATTCTAAACCATGTTCTCCCTTTCGAATACGTCTATTCCCACCCATCTTCAATCTCCCTGCTTTAGTAAGAACATTGGCTCTGAATAATTCAGCAAGAATATCTACTAAACCTGAACCGCATATGCCTGTTGGTTTCCCTTCACCTATGACAGAAAAAACAGGATCCAATGATAGGTAATCTAGAGATACCTTTTCGATTGCACCTACTGCAGCTCTCATACCACACTGTACTTCTGCTCCTTCGAGAGCAGGTCCCGCGGGTACGGAACATGATAGAATCCAAGAGCTACATCCAAGAACTATTTCTCCATTTGTTCCAATATCAACTAACATGCTTGGTTTTTCTTTCAGATGTAATTCAGAGAGGAGCATATTAGATACGATATCCCCACCAACATAGCTTGAAACACAAGGAAGAATGTAAACAAATGCTGAAGAAGCAATATTTAAACCTAATTTACTAGCTTTGATTTTTGGCAGATGTCTAAAAACCGGAGTATACGGTTCCTTCCAGATATAGGAAGGATTTACTTTGAGTAATAAATGACTCATAACAGTATTTCCCGAGATAGAGACAGCTTTGATATCATTAGAATCCACTGAGAAACCTTTGATAAGGTTATTAATATCGTTTATAAGAAGCTCTTGAATTTTCTTCAGATTTTGTTCTGAAGAAGATGCAAAATGTATTCGAGTGATCACATCTTCACCGTAAATCATCTGACTATTGATTGCTGTAGTTGTATCAATGATTTCTCCTGTAGATAGTTTCAGAAGATTGATTGCTATTGTTGTGGTACCAATATCAATTGCTAAACCTAACAATTCTTGGTTTTTCACTTTAGATATTTCAGATACTTCTACGAATCCTTGAACAATACTCTCGAGAGTAACTTCTACTTTCCAATTATTTTCTCTCAATAATTGAGGAAGTTTTTGAAGCAAAGCAAAGGGTATAGATATCTTACTTTCAGAGTAATGTTTATTTAATTCTGCTAGAAGCCTGTCCATATCAGAGAGATTGCTGTAATTTTTTGGTGGAGCGATATTAACAATAATTTGTTTGATTGAAGGATTTATTTTTATTTCAGAGCCAACACACTTCACGAGTATTTTTTGATTTGTAACAATACTTTCATTTGGAACGTAGACTTTCGCATTCCCTTTCACTTTTGTTTGGCAAGCTAAACAATAACCTTGATCTAGTTCTTCTTGAGTGAATATTTTCTCATGAAAAATGCCTTTTTTGGTTATTTTTCCTGATAATACCAGTACAACACATTTTCCACACTTTCCATGTTCACCACAGGGAATATTAAGAATAATACCTGCTTTCTTTGCAGCTGTTAGGATGGTCTCTCCCAAAGGTATTTCTATACTTTGATTATTGGGTTGAAATATAACTGAAACCATTTTATCAACCATTATTTTTTCCTCCAAATTTTGTTCAAATAATAAGCAATATCTGCTGAATCTGCAGGTCCAACAAGAACTTTCCATGAAGACGCATCCTCAATTTCTGAGGACATTGGAGAAAGAAAACCAGGGATGATGATTGTATTATGGTCTACTTTTGAAGTAAGGTTCTCAGAATTTATTGCCTCAGCAATCTTCTCTGCTGATAATTTATCTGCAGCATAAGCTGTTAGAACAGATGTACCTTCTGTATCTAAAACAAGTAAATAGCTAGGGTAACCACATGATTCGATATCATTTGAAACGGTGAAATAAGTCAATGAAAAATTAGTTGTAAGAAATACAGGTGAATTCTTATCAACTTCACCAAAGGTGTATACTCCAGGATCTACTTGTATTGGTTTTTGAGGGTCTGTAAAGATGTTTTGACGTAAAACTAATAGAGGTGCCAATTGATTGAGTGCATTATCACTCAGCACCATTATTGAAGAATATTTTATTGATAATAGACCCGCAAGTAATATTTCTTGTGCAAACTCTTCTTGGGAGTGTTTAAACGGAAAACTAATAATTGGATAACCAAAATCACGTTTTTTGTTGTAAACAGCATTCCATCGTATCAAAATTTGATTTTCTATTGTCTCTTGAATATTACTTCCTGTACAATCCAACACTAGATCTTTAATTCCTTGTTTTTTAGCTAATGAAACTAACTGTACTAATCCATCAATCCCTTTTTGTGAGGATAGAATAACTGATGTTTGATATTTTTCCGCTAATCGCAAAATCTCCTGCAGATTGTCCTCTCTTCCAAAACCAATTAACACTTGAGAATTACTAAGTAATTGTAGAGCCTCTTCTAATACTTCTGCTCTAACACTAAGAAGACAAATTGGTAATCCAGTTGCATTCTGAACATTTTTCACCAATTTGACGAATGGTTCTTTTTTCTTGGAATCATTAGATAAAGCAATCATATTTGTTGAAAGTTGATCTGCAAGGCGCTCTATTGATTTCTTCTTAATTTTCCTCTTAATGGATTCTTCTGAATCTAAATCTGAAATCATTATACAAAGAACTGTTTCGTTAAAGAATTTCTTTTCGTGACGATAGAATACAGTTTCACCACCAAAATGTATTTCTTCGTTCCCTCTTTTTGTAGTAATTTCTTTAACAGGAGGTAAAGTTGCTTCATCTAATTGAGTTTTAATTTCATCTGCTAAATACGGGCATTCAGATGCTTTTGCATTTTTTTGTGCTAATCTCATTGCAAATGCTAAACATGTAGGCAGTCCACATTCTCCACAATTTGTTTTCGGAAGCAATTTATAGTAATCGAGTGTATTAGACATTCTCAATCATACTCCAATTGTTTTTCGGAAAAGAGCCAACGATTCTGGATGTCTAAAAACAAGCAAATCGCCTCCAGCAGCATAGAGAGATGCAGCTGTTGATGCTTCCCATAAAAATCCTCGAGGAGCAATAGGGCCCCAATCGGGATATTCAAATGCTGTTTCTCTTGCCCGCCATGCATCTTGCACGAAACAAATCATTGGTGAGGAAAGCATTTCATCCCCAGATAATGCTAAGGCTCGGATTCGTTCCATCGCAGAGAAAGTATATTCCAATCCATAACCTAAACAAGCAACCATCGGATCGATTACAATTCTCTTTAGTGGTAGACCAAAATCAGATAGCAGTATATTCAATTGCTTTGCAATATTCACATCAATTGGAGATAAAGCTACAATACAATGATTATATGCAAGAGCTATAGCTGTAATTGACTTGTATGTCTCAAGCTCAGCAGCACATAGTAGTAAATTGTATCCCTGCCCTAATTCCCCACAAAGGTTAAGTATTGGTTGATCTTTTCCTACTTCGCCTGGACCGGAAATAATTAATGGGATAGAAATCTCTTGTAAAATATCCGGAAGATAATTGGTGACATTAGATTCAGTAGAGAAATTTATGTGTAATGCATCTATCTTGAATTTTCTTTCACATAATTTTGCCCATTCAACCAGATTATCATATTGATCTTTGTATGGATCATTTACTGTATTAGGGAATGCTAATCCACTATCTGAGATATGTAATGCTAATTTGGGTTTGTAATTTGGATCGAGAAATGGAAGGGTGGTTTGTCCACCTAAACTAATAGAGTTATTTTTTGAACCAAGAGTAACTTTGGCTATATTCCCATTAAAGGATAACTTTTCAAGACTCATTTCATATCCTCCTAAAAAATTGAATCCATTTTCAATGCCGGATGTTTTACTCGGTCAAGGAAACTCATTAGATCATCTAAAGATTGGACTAAGTCTTCATCAGCTATTTTCTCAATCAACCCTGGAGCAAGATCTTCAACTCGATCGTGTAGAAACGATTTGAGTTCTTTAGGCATCCAAACTATGCGCTGTATTCCCCCCTCCGCTAACAGGAATTTCTCAGAAACAATATAGTTTTTCCCTATACCAATAAATCCTGGAGATTGTACTCCTCCGCCCACAGTTCCTGCAAGAGTGCTAAAGGTAATACCTAGTGGTGTTGTTCCTGAGTATTCTCGAGGAACAATCATTATTCCATTTGCTTCAGGTATCACTGCAGCTATACATTCAAAACAACCACAAGATGTGAGAGGATTATTCATAATACTATAAAGACAAATATCATCTATTGCTCCATGAGATTCTTTGCGAACGTATTGATTCACTCCTGCCCATCTACCTAGTTTAGCATCTAGTTGTTCACCAACAGAAACGGGTTGATTACCACCTGTAGGATTAATTTCAAAACTAGTTTTAGCATCTAACCAATTGACTGCTCCACATAAGCCAGTTCTTTCGGGAGAAATAATGCAAACATGATTTGGTGCGAAAGATTGACAGAGAAGACAAGAATAGAAAGTTGATACAGATTCATCCACTAAATTCTTCAGACGGTTATCTCTTAAAAGATAGCTTTCTTTCGCTGTTGGTAAAAGCTCCTCAACTTTTGGCAGGGTAGTATAAAGCTTGACTTGAACTTTATCAACAATGCTAGAAAATAGGGAATGGATTTTGGAATAAATTATTACCCCTAGATGTCTAATTTGGAATCCTTTAGCAACAGCTTCTTTACTTATTCGGAACCAAATGAGATCACGTTGAGCATTGTGCCATAACCCATCGGCGAAGTTAATGAAATGATGGATTTGTCTTTCAAAAACAGGCTCGAAATCTGATTGCATTTTTTTACCGGCAACTTCTACAATAATTGCGATAGGAAGACTGGTACCTTCCTGAATATCTTTTATCTCAGGACCAATAACAGATATTTCTCCATCGTTTACTTCATCCAAAGGTTTTGTTTGTAGAAATTCAAAGGCAAGAGTTCGTCCTCCACCAAATTCAACATAAGTGTCTGGTTTTCGAATTGCTTGCCCTTCAAAAGCAAAACTATAATTAATTGGGATGGGAATATCGTCAATAATTGGTTTAATATCTCTTAGAGCAAGACTCTGATCCACTAATTCCTTTCGCTCTTGATCTGTAAAAGTAGGTGACAAGTAATCGATAAATGGAATGCCTGTTGCTTTTAATCCTGCAGAAATCGTCTGTAATAGATTTGTTTTCTCGCCCATAAATATAACAAATGCAGGTATTTTTTCTCCCAAATAAGCTATTAATGCTTCACTATCGCCGGGTTTCACTCCTCCAAATGATAAAGCTAAACGAATAGCAAGGTTTACTGCATGAGTAAATGCATAAAATTCATCTCCTAAGGGAACAACTAAACATTCTAAACCTGAATGTACTTTAGCTTCAAATAATTGTTTGGCTATCCCTCCAACAAATAGTGAAAGAATATTTCTCTTTTGAAAATCACTGACTAAATTCTTAACATCCTCGTTTGAATTTGCTTTACCAACAACAATTGCTAATCCGGCTATTGAACCATCAACAAGAGGAACGCCTAGCTTTCGAAAAATAGCATCAGGAATGAATCCGGTAAATGGTTGAGTGAATTTTTGATTTTTACTAAATTGTACACTCTCAATTATCTCAATAAAAACTAATGAGAACAAACCCATTTGTGTAACAGTAATTTCAACAGTATTATTTATTTCTTTTATTAGTGAATTTAGAAATGTCTTTAGGTGATCAGCAGTAGCTATTTTCTCGTTGAAAATGCTATAAATTGTTGGAAGATAATAGCCTGTTTCAGGGAAGGAAATGGTCATTTCCCCCTCTAGTTGATTCACAACAGTTTTTGCATTCTCAAACAATTCCGTAAACCCTAGCTTGATTTGTTCTTGGTACAATTTGCGATTATTCATAGAAGCGTTTTTATTGGATTCTATTTATAATATTTTGTGAGAGTATTATTCCAATTGGAATATTTGGGATATGGCAAAAAATGTTTCCAGATTTGTCTGAAATTAAACGAAGAAGGAAAATATTGGGACTAACTCAAAAAGAATTAGCTGAAATTGCTGATGTTAGTCAATCTCTGATAACAAAAATCGAAAAAGAGATGATTAGTCCTTCGTATCACTTGGTTATTAAAATCTTTGAGAGTATTAGAGATTTGGAGAACGAAACTAATCAAAAAGCAAAGGATATTATGTCTTATCCAATTGTTACAGTATCTCCTGATGATACTTTGGAGAATGTTACGATGGTAATGCGAAAACATGCTTTCTCTCAATTACCAGTTTTAAACTCAAAAGATTCATGTATCGGAAGTATCAGCGACCGAATAATAATTAGTCTTGTATCAAAGTCACTTGATGAGAAATTTGATTTTGATTCGGTAGCAGATCTTAAAGTAAAAGAAGTAATGGGTGATTCTTTTCCAGTTATACCATCAAAAACACCTCTAAACGCAATTTCTACATTATTGCAAACAGTGCCTGCAGTTTTAGTGATGGAAGGTAGAGAAATAATGGGAATTATAACACGAGCAGACATGTTCGAGATCTTCATAAAATAATCTATTGTTGGTATTCATTCAAAGCTATTTTTCTTATTTATTATTCTTAACTAGGTAAAAAAATGAGTGTGTCTCCGAGTAACTATGATCAGTCCTTATCGGGTGCTAGCCAAGCATTGGTCCCGACTCAACTTGTCGGATTTCTTCACAGACACATATAACCTTTCAAGCTAATCTCTCAAAAGCTTTTCTAAACATATACATTAAATATTAAAGAAAAAAAGACTTTAGATTTAATTTAACTAGGACAAGCTATAATAACGTGTATTGCTATATTTCATGTAATGAACAAAGGAGCTGAATTTCATAATGACCAATGATACAAACAACGATTCAAAAGTTCATATGGAAATATCTGAAGTAATGACTTCAACTGTTCATACTATTTCTCCTAGTGAATCTGTAGAAGCAGCTGCAAAGAAAATGCTAGAACATAAAGTTGGTAGCATAATAATACAATCAAAAGAAGTTAAACCGAAACCTTTGGGTATTATAACAGAACGTGATATTGTTACTCGAGTAGTCGCCATTGGAAAGAATCCTGCAAAAATACCTGTTGATGAAATAGCTACTCGTCCTGTTATCACAGCTCCTCCATCCCTAGATGTTGCTGAAGCAATGTCATTAATGGCTCGTTTAAATATTAGAAGATTAATTGTTGTTGAAGGAAACAATGTTAGTGGTATTTGTACCTATCGAGATCTATTAAGAGTTGCTCCAAGTTTAATTGAAGTAGCATTTGAATATGAAAAAATTGGTTTTAGAAAAAAACAACATCCAAATGAAATCGACACTGTATATGAAGATTATGACAAAGATTCAGAGCTAAATAATCAAGATTTAACTCTTGGATTCTATTGTACGATGTGTGGTGACAGGTTTGATGACGCTCCTTTTGGAGATGACGATCAACCATTATGTAGTGATTGCTTTGCTTCTCGAGACAATTAACTTTTGAGTAAGTAATAGCAATGAATAAAAAAGTGATTATTAAATCACAACACAAGATAATCATAAAGTTGAAAGAAGGAAATTAAAAGAAAAAAAGTATTATTTTGGAGGAATTTTATGAAAGTTTCAGAAGTAATGTCAATAAACTATGGTACTATCGATAAAGAACAAATGCTCTCCAATGCACTTACCGTTATGCGAAAGAAAAAACATATTTCGCGATTGGTTGTGCTAGACAAAGATAAACCAGTAGGAGTCATCTCTTTTAGAGATGTCGCTGATCGGTTAGGAACATATAAAACAGACGGCATTTCTCCAACAAGCCTTAGAGTTTCAAGTGCAATGTCCTTCCCTATTATCTCTATTGAATCAGATACTGAACTAATAGATGCAGCTAAAATGATGACAGAGCAGAATATTTCATCACTTCTAGTTATAGATGAAGAAGAATTGAAAGGATTATTAACAAAGCACAATCTTTTAACAATTGCTCTTCGTTGCAAGAAGATTAAAGTTAAAGATATGATGACTCCCGAACCAAAGCAAATAAGCTCTAGTGAAAGAGTTATGGCAGCACGAAATATTATGTTTACTAATAATTTCAGCGCTTTGCCAGTTGTTGACGAAGATAAATTAGTCGGTATTGTAGATGATCAAATAATTGCAGATGCATTAGCAAAACTTCGTGAAAAAGTACCTAGAAAACACCAAAAGCATCGTTTAGATGAATATTATATTGGACAAGTAATGAGATTGTTACCTCCAACTATTGATGAAAATGCTCCACTATGTGATTTAATTCAAGTATTCATCAATACACATGCGAAAGCCGTTTTTGTTATAAACAAAGATGAACAATTGGTTGGAATATTATCTGTAACAGATATTGCCCATGCAATTGCAGAAGAAAGAATTTAATTTTAAATGAATTTGGAGTTCTTCCCATTGACAATCGATCTCAATATTGTTAATGGAAATCTCTTCCTTGGCTCTGAATTTCGACAAGGAGGAATTTCCATTGAAGGTGAACGTATAATTAAGATTGGGAAAGAACCTTCCCTACCTAAAGCGTCTCAAAAAATTGATGCTAAAGGAGCAATTGTTATTCCGGGGATAATAGATATCCATGTTCATTTTCGTGATTTACAACAAAAGTATAAAGAAACCTTAGTAACAGGAACGAAGTCCGCTCTCGCGGGTGGAATAACAACAGTTTTGGATATGCCAAATAACAAACCCCCCACAGATTCTGTTAGAAAACTACAAGAAAAAAAAGCTCTCATTCAAAACAAAGCAGCAGTAAATATTGGATTTTATAGTTTATTCCCAAAAAATAATTCAGAAATTGCAAGGTTAGCAAATGAAGGAATATTTGGATTTAAAATATATCCCGCAGATAAAAATTATCCACCAAAAGATTTTGATTCCTTAAATATAGCATTAAAGGAAATTGCTAGCACAAAACTACCTGTTATCATTCATCCCGACAATGGATTTGCAGGTGAAACTGAAGAACAATTATTTGCTACTGATTTGCCACTAATTGATGGTTTTATTAAAGCTCATAATCAACTGGAAGAAGCACAAGCACTCAAGACTTTTATTGATTTATCAAACAAAGTAGATGGAAAACTACATTGTGCTCATGTAACAGCCAAAGAAACTGTTGAGATAATTACTAAAAATAAAGAACTTCAAATGCTCTCAAGTGAAGTATGTCCCCATCATCTAATTCTAAGTGTAAAGGAATTACATAAATTAAAGTCCCAAGCGAAGTGCTTACCACCTCTAAGAACAAAGCAAGATCAAGATGCTCTTTGGGATGCATTGAATAATGATTTGATTAATATTATTTCAACAGATCATGCTCCTCACTCATATGAAGAAAAGCATTGCGAGTTTGAAGTTGCTGCATCTGGTATCCACGGTCTTGAAACACTGCTGCCAATCATGTTCACACAAGCATTAAGAGGTATGATTTCTTTTGAGAAACTAATACCAAAAATGACGACAAATCCTGCAAAATTAATGGGTATTACTCAGAGAGGAGAATTATTGGAAGGCAACTTTGCTGACATTGTTATTCTCAAAAAGAAGAAATACCAAATTGTTTCAGATGAATTTGAATCTAAAGCAAAATGGTCCCCCTTTGATGGATTTACAGTTAATTTTCTTCCGGATTATGTACTAGTTAACGGAGCTGTATCAAAAGAAGATGAATACATCTGTTCTAAAGTTTCTTCTGGAAAAATAATTAATAATTCAAACGAAAAATTAATTATTGAATAATCAAATAAAAGTAGATTTAATCAGTAGGTGAAGGTTATTAGTAACGAAAGTCTTAGGAAACAAAAATTCATTGTTGATAAAATGTATCGTAAATTATCAAGGTGGTTACGAATTTTAGGGTATGATACGATTTTTGTTTCACTTCTTAATGATAATGAAGTTCTAAATTTAGCAAGTTCAGAGAACAGGTTTCTGATTACTCGAGATGAAGATTTAGAACAAAAAGCAAAAAAGTTGAAAATTAAAACATTCAATGTAAATGGAAAAACAATTGAAGAGAGATTGGTTAAATTGCAAAAAACAACAGGAATAGAGTTAACTATGCCAAGTGAAATAATCTCTCGTTGTTCAAAATGTAACAGTAAAATTGAATCTATTAATAAAGAAAAAATTCTTGACCGAATTTTGGACGGAACAGAAAAACAATTTGATGCTTTCTGGATATGTACAAATGATAAATGTAAACATATATTTTGGAAAGGACATCATTGGGAAGAAATCGCTAACTCCCTTAAAATTTGTCAAGAATTGATAGATTCATGAAAAGATGTTTGCTGAAAAGTAAAAATATAATTGAAAAGTATGTAATCGATATTGCATAATTTATTTGGTGAGTAAAATGTCAAACGAAAACACTGATCAAGAATATAGCTTAGAGGATGGTCAATTTCTTGTTAAGTTAGCAAGAAATTCAATAATCCATTACTTGACATTTGATGAACTGATAGAACAACCAAAAAAAACTCCAGAGAAGTTCTTACAAGATTCAGGTGTTTTTGTTACACTAAATAAATTAGAGCAAAATAAGTCCAAAAGTCTTAGAGGATGTATTGGATTTCCATTACCAGTTTATCCCTTAGTAACTGCTATAATTCAAGCATCAAAAAGTGCTGCTATTGGAGATCCGAGATTTCCCATAGTAACTATTGAGGAATTGAAGAACATCGTTGTAGAAGTTACCGTTTTAACCCCCCCTCAAGAATTGAAGGTAAATGATCCAAAGGAATACCTTCAGAAAATCAAAATAGGTCGAGATGGTCTTATCGTTCGGAACGGTATAAGAAGTGGTTTGCTTTTACCCCAAGTTCCAATAGATTGGGGATGGAATGTAAAAGAGTTCCTAGAACATACTTGTAATAAAGCTGATCTGCCAAAAGATTGCTGGAAAGACTCCAAAACAACTATTAAATCTTTCAGTGGAATTATTTTCCAAGAAGAAGAACCAAATGGTAAAGTTGTTCAAGAGGAAATATGAATAAAATAAGAATAGTTTCTAATGAATTTTCATATCGCTAGATGTACCTGATATGAAATTCAATGTAAAAAAGAGAGAACTTAAAACGATATTTTGAGTATATTAGACATAATCCCCATCTAATTAATTAAACAAAATATTAATAAAATATTCTTTCTAAGCATATAATGAAGAAACAATCGCTTTGATTTTTTAAAAATTTGAAGAATGGTGGAAATTATATGGAATATCAAAAGTTAGGCAATACAGGCTTAAAGATTTCAAAAATGGTTTTAGGAACAATGCAAATGGGATGGAGAATAGATGAAGAAACTTCATTTCAAATAATGGATAGAGCGATAGAGCTCGGAATAAACATGTTTGACACCGCAGACATTTACAGCAAATGGTCAGATGATAGTTATCCCGGAAAAACAGAAGAAATAATCGGCAAATGGTTAAAAGACAGAGAAACTCGAGACGATCTAATATTAGCAACAAAATTGTACGGAGAAATGGGTGAAGATGTTAATAATCGAGGATTATCTAGAAGGCACATCCACCAAGCAGTTATTGCTAGCCTAAAGAGATTGCAAACAGATTGGATAGATATCTACTTCACACATACTTTTGATGAAGATACACCTGCAGAGGAAACATTACGAACATTTACTTCACTAATTGAAAAAGGAAAAATAAACTATATTGGAGCCTCGAATCACCCTGCTTGGAGAATTATGCAATCATTATGGATAAGTGATAAATATAATTTAGCAAGATACGAACTATTACAACCAGTCTACAATATTGCCAGAAGAAAAACATTCGAACAAGAAATAGAACCAATTGTACAAGAATATAATCTAGGAGTAACTACATATAGTCCATTAGGAGGAGGGTTTCTAACAGGAAAATATTCACCAACAAAAAAAGTGGAGACACCAAGATATGATAATGTTAAGAAAAGATACTTCAAAGATAAGAATTTTGAGATTCTCAAAACGATAAAGAAAATGGCTACAGAAAAGGATGCTTCAATGGCTCAAATTGCTTTGCTGTGGGTTATTCATAAAGAGAATATTACCGCGCCAATTATTGGAGCAAACTCAATAGAACAGCTGGAAGAAAATATTGGCGCAATGGATATAAAACTCTCAAAAGACAATTTGAAAGAATTAGAAGAAGCCTCTGAATGGGTGACTTTAGATCAATTAACTCGGTAAAGGGGCATAAATTACAGTTTAGAATTTACGATTAAGAAGAATCCGTACCTTTGTTTCTAAACTGTAAATTTAATATAAGATTAAGACTAATGATAACTTGGAGAGTAAAAATATATTTTTAATTTACTCTCCGAATCCCATAAACCTCTCTCCCCAATAAATAACTCCCTTTTCCTGTGACGGGGGATTAAATCCCTCGTCCTTAAATTACCTTCAAACGATTTTGATGTAACCAAAAAAATTATCCAGCGGTTCATGTCATTTTAAATACTCTAATAAATAATAAGAAAATAATAGCTTATGAATTTCCCTCACGTTATAGTTCCTCATTCTAAAACATGCCTTAATCGACTATCACCCAATATGCTATATGGTTTATTTGTGAAGGAATTTATATATCAAGCTAAATTTAGAAAATTACTAACACAAAAGAATTGGACTGACCTTAAAATAGAACCACGAGGTTACGCAGCCAATTGCTCACTTCTTTATTTTCTTATTAAATTTCTTGATGAAAAAAAACCAAACAAAGTCCTTGAGCTTGGTTCTGGACAAACAACAAAATTGTTGTTTAGATATGTTAAAGAAAACAGCAATAGTTATGTTCTCGTATTAGAAGACAATATTGAGTGGTTCAATAATATCAAAAGAAATTTCATTTCTGAAAGATTTAGCTATCTCCATAAACCTTTGGAGGAGCTAGAAGTAAATGATAGAATGTGTAATTGGTATTCATATGATTTCGCGAATATAAATCAACAAGAGAAAAAATTCAACTTAGTTCTAATAGATGGGCCCAAAGGTATTAGACGATTCTCTAGGTTAGGAATTACTAAATTTCTTCTTGAAATCATTGATCAAAATAATTTCGTCATTATTTTTGATGATTCATCCAGAAAAGGTGAAGAAGATACCATTAAGATTCTTCTAGAAAAATTCGATTCTATTGGTTTAGATTACATCAAATTTAATCTCTATGGTTCTAAAAAACAGACATGTTTTGCATCCAATAATCATCAGATTTTTTTTGATAATTTATGAATAACATTTCCTGCTCTCTTAATAATACACATAATTACTTTAGTATACTTGGTTCCAAAACCAAATGGATTTATAGGTCCTGAGAAACATTTCTTAGAGCCAAGAAAAAAAATCATTTTCAATTATAATTCTAGTAATTTTCTCTTGTAAATCTAAAAGACAAAAGTAGTTCTTCAAAACTAGAAGAGAAGAACGATGGTATTTATCGTTCTCCTCATTTGAAGGCAGTAGAATCTATCCCCCGAAAAAATTCGGGTTTTAGAATCAGCGTGTACAATTGATGTTTGATACAAGTGTCTAACTTGCAGTATCTATTATATAATGAAATATTTGATCAGCGGAATATGATAATTGATTGAGTTGTTTTCTTTCTAAACTCATCGACATCAATATATTCTCGCTTTTTGAATCGCTTTTTTTCTTTGTAACCTTTCATCGTTTCAACCTCGTTTTTGTTCTAGCTATATCTATAGCTGGGCACTCTATTTAACAAAAGTGAGTAAAAATGACCATATAGATTTAAATCAGAAGCTTATGAAAAAACGAAAAAAGAGAAATAAAATGCTCATATTATAACAAAACAAATATGAGAATAATAGGAAAAAAAGTCAAACTAGTCGGTTTCTTCAGTTGCTGTAGTCCTTTCCAATTCTTCAACTAACGACCTGATTTCATTTATGCTTTCTCTTTCATGCTCAATGAATCTGCGAATAATTTTCTTTATTGTCCATTGCTCTTTTGGGTACTCTGGAAGTTTTTCAGAAATTAATATCTCATTTGCATGATTTGCATATTTAGATCGTAGTAAAGCAATTGCTCCAAGTTGGACTTTGAAAATTCGTTCGTAAAGTGATAGTGATTCAAGTTCATCTGTTGTTAAATTTATTACACCAAAAAATTTCTCTTCTAGCTCTGCTCCAAAACGAGAAATATAAAACAGTTGCGATTTGTATATCTTCGCAAGTAATTGGTTTATTGTTGGTTTTTCTTCTAAGATTTTTAGTTCTCTTTGTTCTTTCGAAAATTGAAAGACTATTCTCATCAGTGCTTCTGGAAGGGATTTTATTACTTCTAAATAGAATTCAAAATCTTCTTCACATATTTCTTCATGATCCGTTTTGAATAATGCCAATTTATTAGTTGATGCATTTTGCTGTGTTATGTTAGTGATTTCTTCGACTACTTCTAATTCGTTGATTCCTGCAAGAAAACCTTTTGATTTTAGTATGTAATCATTTTTTGAAAAATCCTTTGAAAGCAGCCATTCACTATATTTCCTTACATCTTTGAGCAATGCTTCAATTGCAGCCTCTTTTGTTGATGCTCTTGCACAGCATCCAAGAAATTCTGCCGCATGGGCATAGAAAATCTCTTTCCCTTCTTCTAGGTTAATTTTTAGTTCAGCCAAATTGTTTAACGACCATCTGAATACTTTAGTTTTCTTCTTTCTTTTCTCTCTAAAATTTTCTGTCAAAGTACGTTATTATAGACTAATTTCTCCTCTATTAGTATTTTAACATTTGTTATTGAGATAATTATGACAATTTTGGGTTTTTGAGCTCATTCTTCGTCTCTTTCTATCCATGAGAACTTATTTTGCAATGTTTTTGAGTAATAATTTCTCCAGTCATAGTCTACTTCTTTCCCCCAAGCATGATATACTCTTGGATCAATGTATGATTTCAAGCTAGTTCCTAAATTCCACTCCTTAGTTTTCTTGGAAATTCGCTCTTGTGATTCTATTTTCTTAAATGCTTCTTTTGCCTTGTAAACACGTTCCTTTGCAGTACCTACGCTATTCTTTCCTCTAACGATTTGACTTTGAGCGGTTTCTATACGTTTCTTAGCTGTGCCAATGCGTTTCCTTTGTGTTTGTACTTTCTTTTTTTGTTTCAAACTTGCTCGAATGAGTTTCTCTTTCTCCTTTGAATTTTGCTCAGAAGTAGAAAGATCATCTAGCTCAAGTAAATCAGCTTTCTTTTGCTCGAGAATTTTTTGTTGAGTTTTTTCTTGTTTTCGTCTTTCTTTTAGGTTCTTCTTAAGCTCTTCAAGACGTTCTTCTCTACCACTTTGATTTAGTTTTGCTTTTTCAATACGTTCAGTTGATTTAACCTTACGTTCTCTAAATCGTTGAATTCTATTATCCCAATTTTTGGGTACTTGTTTCATATGAGTACATACAACTGCTGCCTCTCTATTGGCCATCGTTGCAGCTTCTTTCTTTTTATACTCTGGATCATCTGCAGAAGTATCAGATTCTTCTAAATGAGCTGAAACGATATTTGTTGCATGAAACGTTCTAAATACTTTTGCTGTAAGACCGGGTACAATATTACTGAAGAATTCATTTACATGAGTACTTCCTATTTTCGAGAAAATCTGAGGTTTATCTTGTAAACTCTTTTCAGCTTCATCAATTAGAAATTGCAATTCTTTCACAATATATAATGGAAAAGTAGTATTTTTATTCCATTCCACAGAATCTTTTCCAAGAAAATTAAAATTAACTTTTTCACCATCAATTGTTATATGTTCAGGTCTTAAAGTAGTTGCACCAACGGTATCTGCTTCATCTTCGTCCTTTTCATCACCGACTCTTAAAATTAATTGATCAATGATGTAACAAGCAAGAGCAATTTTCCTTGTGCGGGAATTATCACTTCTAATACCATTTTCTATTTCTAATCGAATTTTCTCTAAATGATTGTTAATTTTCCGGGCTTTGTTGAATTTTTCAATTTCTCTATCTTGTTTTATTGGTGTGTTATCGGATAACCACACATATTTTGTTCTTTTAGAAAGTTTATCTTCCCATTTTGCAACCCAAAGACATTCTGGTTCCCATACTATCTCTTTCCATTTTTCATTCCAATTCTTTTCCTTTTGTTTTTCTGATAACTCACTTAAATTAAGAATTATATCTTTTGAACAAGGACCTTCTTTCCATTTACCTCTCATTGGATGTTCTCCCCGACCCATAAATATACTACTTGGTTCAGCGGTCCAAGCTCCAATTTCTACTTTCATTCCATCTAAAGAAGCTGTGCCATAATATTCTTTTAACTCTTCTCGAACAATCTTTCGGTCTTCTCTTGCTTGCTTCTTTTGTTCTTTAGTTAAGCTTTCTCTCTTAGCTCTTTCAGATTCAATATGATCGATTACTTCAGAAAAATCAATATCTTCATCTGTGAGATTTTCATGCCCTAATTTTCTGCTGAAGTCAGCAAAGAAATTCTTGCAAAAAACAGGATCATCTACATAGACTGTAGAAAGTTTTCTCACCCAGGCAATAGCCATTTGTTCTTGCATGGGATCGAGTTCTATCCTAGAATCTTTTAGTCCGATTGTCAACCCAAGATGAGGAATATCTGAAATCATGATTCCGTTGTGAATTAATTTATTTATTTTTGCCAAGGGACTGAACCTCACATTTCTTCATTCTATGGTATTTTTAAAAGCTGTGAATAGTCCATTTAAATGAATTAAAGAAAGACTAGATAAAAGATGGTATTATCTTACCTCACATACTTTAAAATTAGCTTTAATTTTTTCACAAGCATCTTCAAGAATACCTAATCGATATGGTTGAAGTTTTTCAAATTCCTTATCATAACACTTCAGAGGTCTAAATTGTTGTATATATAACCTCTTTGCTCCTTTAATCATCTCAGCAATGATTGGTATGTCATGTTCTGGATCAATTATTGTAGGAACAATTGTTGTTCTAAATTCATAATCAATATCAGAATTAATTATTATTTTAATAGACCTTAGAATATTTTTGATGTTAACTTTTTTACCTGCAGCGAGATGATATTTCTCTGGAATAGCTTTAACGTCCATTGCAATATAATCAAGCAATTTGTCATCTATAAGTTTCTGAATTACAGCAGGATGATTACCATTGGTGTCAATTTTTGTTTTTAGACCCATTCCTTTGATAATTTTCAGAAATTCAGGCAATCTTTTACTGATCGAAGGTTCTCCTCCTGTAATAGATACTCCATCCAACCATTTGCTTTTTGATCTCTTTTCAATTTCTGCAAGAATTTCATCAATATCAAAACTTTTTACTGCATCTAAAGGAATTAAATCCGGATTATGGCAGAATGGGCATCGAAAATCACATCCTGCAAGAAAGATACTATCTACGATTAGACCAGACCACTCAATAATTGAACCTTGCTTATACCCCTTAATTTCAAGTCCCGGCAATTGTTATTTCATCTCGATTTTATTTTGCTTGAAGCTCTTTTTGTACAAGATCTATTGGAGGTACTTCGCCTCTCCAAGCTTTGACTTCACTATCAGCTTCATCAACGATAATCATTGAAGGGGTTGAAAGAACATCAAAATAAACTGATTCTGATAAACCTTCTTCATCATCTAAATTAAACCACTCTACAGTAGTGCCTTTTTCTTCAAGTTTTTTTGCTAAATCTTTTGCTTGTGGGCATTTTGGACAATCTATTTTTGTAAATACTTTTAGTTTCATTTTCTGTCTATCCTCAAATTTTTTTCTGTCTATTATACTATTAATCTAAAAAATAAATATAAAAAGATAAAGAAAGAGAAGGGGCGGACATGGTGGTCCGACTTGATTAAGCACCCTATACGTCATCAGACCAATAATTGCCTTTTTGTCTTCTCTTTAACTCTGATTTCTTAGAGTTGTTCCAATTATCAATTATACTAAAGTATCCTACTACTCTGCTTATACCGTAAACATTGTCGCTGTTACAGTATGGGCAATTAGGAGTAGAACACGTTTCACCTACATGTTCTATATTTTGTTCTGTTCTTACAGTGGTTATTTTTGTTATAGTTGTTTTTGCCTGTTCCATACGATTTTTCCTCTATAGTTGATTTTTTCTTTTTTAAGCCATTTATACTGTTTTTTTTATTATTTCTTTTTTTTAGCCCACTATTGACTTTGTGCAGAAGAGCTTGTTGATCTACCAAAGCCCCTACTAACTTGTCCACAATCTCTACAGACTGTAAACTCTGGGGAAAACACTATTTGTGCGCTCTGGGTATTATCCCATGTTTTCTTAACCAGATTCATAATTGATTCCGCCGAAGGCTTTTGCTCACCGACGAAAATATGTGTGATAGAACCGCTTTCAATAAGAGTATTGAATTTTCCTTGTTTAGAAATTCTATCAATGATATCAATAGGTGCATCAGCTGCGAAGTGTGCACTATTGGTATAGTAAATTGATCCTTCGTTAATATCACCTTTGACATAATGAATACTGTCAGGATATTCCTTTAGATCAGTTCTCGCGAATTTAAATGGAGCACTTTCTCCTGGTGTTTCTTCAAGAGTAACTGTCAAACCATGAAGCTTTTGGAGAGCTTTTGCTTTCAGGTTCATTCCAGCGATAACTTTCAAACCTAATTTGTAGGCTTTTTCACTGTCATGTAATTCTTCATCAATGAGATATTGCACACATTCATTTAATCCAATAACGCCAATGATGTAAGTTGCTTTTTCCAAATCAACATAGGGTCGTCCATCTTCAGCATTCATACCAATTTGCCAAAGGGTGCCATTTTCTTGAGTCATAAGTTGAGTAATGAATGCCTTCTTCTCAAGATGAGCTTCCATCGCTAAATCCATTGCTCGTCTAATTTCTTCGATTGTCTTCTTTACGTTGCCTTTTCCAGCACGATATGCTGCTTGTGGTAAATTAATGCTTACATTTTGGAATCCACAATAGCGCATGCTTTCAGGATGTTCAATCATGTACATGTCAGTGATTGTTGTTTTTAGTCGACAACACATTGAAAGATTGATTTCATCACGATCAAATATGAAATAAGTTGAGCCATTCTCAGAAGATATCTTACAAGCCAGTTGTAACAATTTGTACTGTTTTGGGTCATCAAAGGAGCTTTGATCAACGTGTAAATCGAATTTTGGAAAGGGGAAAACTTTCGATTCAGAATCTCCTTCTAACCAAACTTCCATTAATGCTTTAGCAAACAATTGAGTTTCTTTTTCGTACTCGCCATAATTTTTTCCAGTGTATTTACCACCAGGACCAATTGCGGGAATATTTTTGAGATATCTAGGAATGCCTAGATGAATATTAAAATCTACAAAAAGGGTTTGTCCCCCTCTTGAGAACGCATTTTGACTACAAGAATAAATCAATCGTTGTGCTTCTTGTTTAATTTGTTTATATGGGACACCAACAAAATATGGGGCATAAAAGATATTCAGATAAGCTAATCCTAAAGCACCGGCATAGTATGCTTGCATTGAAGCTAAGAATGTATTAAGATGCCCAGTAAGAGTATCTGCATGATTTGCTGGGTTTGAAACGGTTGAGAGATTTAACAAGTTCAGACCATATTTTTTGATATATTCCAAGCTATGTGCAGAGCAATATACCCTTACAGGGAAACCCAAATCATGCAGGTAAATCATTCCTTTTCTATGTGCATTTGCTACTTCTGGAGAGAAAAGCTCCTGAAGAGCATATTTTTTCAAAACTGCTTCTGCAATAGCAAGGTTCACCGCCTCTGGATTATTGGCGACTACATTACTATTTTCTTTGCTTTTTGAATGAATAAGTTGTTTAAGATCGAAAATAGGCATACCAACAGATTTCTGTTGAGTTAATTTTGATTTATACCCACGAATAAATAATTCATTATCAACTAAACTTCTGATAAGGTCAACCGAAATTACATCATAACCTGAAGCGAAAATCTTTCGCTCTACTTCTGTAGAAACAGAATCGGCATCAGCTTGATCTAAACCAGCTTCTTTGACCAAAGCAGCAGAAATTTTCACTCGATCCCAGCTAGAAATTTCTTCACGAGTATCACCTGAAACCATTAAAAGAAGTTCAGTAGAATCACGACTTTTTACATCTACTTCTTTTACTACTTTTAGCTTCTCCAACTCACGTTCAAATGAAGCGATATCAGTGAATCGTCTATAAACTGAAGCATAACGAATATAGGCGACTTCGTCGAGTCCTCTGAGTTTTTTCATAACTAACTCTCCTACGATATTAGCTTCGATTTCCAATTCTTCGTTTTTTCTCAATTCACTTTCTATTTCATCAATAACTTCTTCAATTTCCTCAGAAGAAATAGGTCTTTTTTCGCAAGCCTTTACTATTCCTCTTTTAACTTTCTCACGATCAAATGGTTCCCTACGTTTATCCTTCTTTACAATAGTAAGCTTCACTTGTTCTATTCGTTCATAAGTTGAAAATCGCTTCTTACATTGAAGACATTCTCTTCTTCGTCTATTTGCTTTCATGTCTTCTGATGATCGTTTATCAACGACTCTTGTATTGGGCGATTGACAGTAAGGACATTTCATTATTCTAGTTCACTCGTTTTTTCTTAGGCACTATTTTCTTGCACCGAATTTTCCTTAGGGGTTTTATGTCGGGTTTAGGAGACGGTCTCGCCTCTGAGCGAGTTTGTTTCCATTGGAATGCACCAGAGAATACCACATCTGGTGGTTTGTGTTCCCTCAAACACAACATATTGTATATAATACTGTGTTCTGAATCAATTGTATTTAAAGGTTATGAGAATAAAGTCATTTAAAAAAAGGAGTAATTGTCTATTATAATCGATAAAGAATTCAGTAAAGAGTTTTTCACTTGAACAATTTGTAAAATAAAAAAAGAGAAATTGTCCTATAAATATTTCATCTACAAGACAGTAACAGATTTGGCCAAGTTACGAGGGAAATCAGGATCATTTCCACGAAGTACTGAAAGATGATAAGCAATTAACTGCAAAATTGGGATCATAGCAATTGGTTCAAGAGCAACTTTTCCAAGAGAGATATAATGATCAAAGATGTCTAACTTTTCAGAGGATATTCCAGTGATAATTCCACCACGAGCTTTAATTTGCATGATATTATTAATCATATCATCTTTGGTTTCATCATTTGGAACAAGTGCAATACAAGATATGCCGGGTTCAATGAGTGCAAGGGTATGATGTTTTAATTCACCACCTGCTAAAGCATCAGCGTGAATATAGGCAATTTCTTTGATCTTAAGTTCGCCTTCCATTGCAACAGGAAAAGCAACACCACGCCCAATTAAAAATAAGTTTTGTTTATTCAGTACTTTTTTAGATAACTCCTTGATGAAATCAGATTGTTTAATAATAATTTCAAATTGGTCGATGACTTCATTGAGTTGATCTTTACCCTCAGAAAGTTGATTGTTTAAGGCAAATGCTAACAATACTAGTATAATCACTTGAGAAGTGAATGCTTTTGTGGAAGCAACTGCAATTTCGGGTCCGGCATTTAATGTAAGATATTGATCAGACTCGCGCATTATAGTACTGCCCATTACATTTACTAAGGAAATAACCTTTGATCCTTTGCTTTTAGCAATTCTAATTCCTTCTAAAACATCAGCTGTTTCTCCGGATTGACTAATAGCAAAAAGAACAGTTTCATTATCAAACAAGTTTTGATAGGTTTTAAATTCAGACCCTAAAATTGGCATGAAATTCCGATGAGTAAATTTAGCAAAATAAATCGATGCAATTAGACATGCACGATAAGAAGTTCCCGAACCGAGGAAATAAACATTTTTTGCTTGATGTAACAATTTCACAATGCCGGCTAATTTTATAGGATCCTGGTCTAATGCATGCTTTGATACTTCAACTTCTTCTACAATTTCTTTTAACATGAAATGTGGATAGCCGGTTTTTGTAGCTTGTTCAGCAGTCCATTCGATTATAGAAATGTCCTTTTCAATTTCTTTTTCAGCTACTAAATCATAGATTTTACATTCATCATTAAGGATTGCTAATTCATAATTCTCTAAAATAATTGCTTTATTGGTATATTCTAAAAAAGAAGTTATATCAGAAGAAGCAAAGAATTCATTGTTGCCTACGCCTATGATTAATGGGGAATCCTTTCTAAAACAATAAATTTCGCCCGAGTCTTGACTTAACAACAAAAAAGTGAAAGCTCCTTCTGCTTGTTCAGAAGTTTTCTTAATAGCGTCAATAAGATCTTTAGCTTGTTTCATATTTTCTTCTATTAAATGAACTAATACTTCAGTATCAGTTGTTGAATTGAAATGGTGCCCCTTTTCAATTAATTGCTTTTTTAATTCGACATAATTTTCTAAGATACCATTGTGTATAAGAGCATATTTCTGGTCACATGAAGTAAAAGGATGAGCATTTTCCATAGTAACATTGCCATGTGTTGCCCAACGAGTATGGGCGATACCTACTTTACCTGATAAAGATAAGAAATCTACTTTACCATTTACTTCCTCGATTCGACCTGTCCCTTTCTTAACATCAATAACTTTATTTCCGTTTAATAATGCCATACCACAGGAATCATAACCACGATATTCTAATCGTTTCAATGAAGCTAGTAATATTGGTGAGGCTTGTCTTGTTCCAGAATAACCTATAATTCCACACATAATTGATCCTCAAAGTAATACTTGCCATTTAGGATTCTATCTCGCAATTAAAGAAAAGAGATTGTTTAATAAAAGCAATTCTAAAATTATTTTTAGACCATTATGACTTTTTTAGTAATGGTTAATATTATAAATGAAGGCTTTGGCTTTAATATAGAGACAACCATTATGAAATAAATGTTAGTGGTAGCTGATAGACAAGAAATAATGTGAGATTGTAAAATGCAAAGAAAACTTCTTACTGAAACCTCCAAAGGATTAACAGCAAAAGATATTCATATTTTCACAGATCCGGAAAAAATGAAACCAATTCTGAATAAAATTCGATGGGAGATATTACAACGATTATCAAAAGAGCCAAGGTTTCCGGCTGATCTTGCAAGGGAAATGGATGTCCATGAACAAAAAATCTACTACCATATTCGGCAATTAATTCAAAATGGTTTAGTAACTGTTGCATTTGAAAAGGAAATTCGAGGAGCAATTGCAAAATATTATACGGTAACAGAGAAAGCTTATGGTATTGAGTTACACCCAGAGAAGAAAGGACTACAGTTCAAATCAATGGAAACAACAAATGAATTATTGATACGATTCTTCAGTGAGTTTTCTGACAATTCAAAATATGATGGGTTAATAGTAGTTGGCTCTCCTGAAGCTCATGGTCCCCACAAAACTTGGGCTCGAGATGGACACTACGCAATTTATTTAGGGATGTTCATTGGTCAATTTCTCCCACCTAAGAAAGAGCTTTACGTAAAATTAGATGTTGAAGTTCGTGCGGAAAAAGTTTATGATCAAAATATGATTCTAATTGGCGGACCTGCGGTCAATTTGGTTACTAAAGACATCAATTCAAAAATGAAAAAACCAGCATTTGACAATCACATTCAAGGTATCGCACCTGATGCGAGATTCGGTCGAGGAATAACCTCTGTACAATCAAATACTTACTTTTCTCAAAATAACGCAGGGATAATTTTCAAAATACCTAATCCATTCAATGCTGATAAAACAATAGTAGCATTTGCGGGTCAAGGAAGAAGAGGTACAAAAGCAACGATTATTGCCTTGACACAACGTTGGGAAGAGATTTTGAATGGATACAAAGGTGGAAATTTTAGAAAAGTGGTCGAAGGGTATGACCTCGATGGAGATGGAACAATTGATTCAGTGGAAATACTTGAATAAAGAAAAAATAGAAAGAAAGGCTTCTTTCTAAACTTAATGACAAAGAAAAACCAAATTAGCTTTCCTTTGATTTCTCATCTTCTTTCGATTTTTCCTGTTCAGCAGGTTCATCTTTTGATTTGTTAATCAATGCATCCAATTTCTTTTGATCTTCTTCTGAAAGACGGCTGACAGATTCTTGAGATTGTTTCATAAAGTGACGAATAAACATTCCTTGCAATGGAACCATTGAAAGAGTTGTTTCTGCACGTTGATTATAATCAGTTATTGCTGTTCCACGTAATTCTAAAAGTGCTTCTTTTGTCATTGAACCTTTACCGAGTCCCTCACAAGTTGAGTCAGATACATAGAATTTTTGACCATTATATGAAAGTGGAAATGTTTTACAAAAAATGGGCATTGTGAAATAAATGTTGCAGATTTTATTATCAATATCATAAAATGGACAAATACCTTTTCCATGTTCATCAACATCCTTCATCTTGATAAAAGGAATAATCGCTATTTTGGAAAGTTCATCTACATCGCTCATGCTTTCAAGTTCTAAATGAGGGAGAATTATTTGAATGAAACTACCTTGCTTAGTCCATCGAGCAAGATCAGTGAAGGTAATTGGAATTGAGGTTCGATTCTGGCAGCACGTACCACATTTCGTACATTCAAACTTAAACTTGGTTGTTTCTTTTGGCTTTTCTTTTGACTTGCCTTTTGACTTGCCTTTTGACTTGCCTTTTGGCTTTTCTTCGACTTTTTCTTCGGGTTTATCTTCAACAGGTTGTTCTGTTTTTTTTGTTTCCTTTTTATCAGACATAGTAAAATGCACCTATAGTATGTATGACAACCAGAAAAAACAAAAGAAAAAACTTGCTATTCAACCGAAATTAATGCTTAATAGGAAAATATTTTGAAAGGAAAGAAACCATTAAAACAAAAAGTCTTTTAACTTCAACAATTGGCAACAAATATGTGATTACAATAAATCGATGAGCGATTTTTTGATTATAACTGAATTGGAGGAATTAGAAGTTTCAAATAAAGAAAACAAACCGTTATTAGATAAAATTCAAGATGTATCATTCCGAAGAGGAATTATTTTTCCAACAGCAGATATTTACGGAGGAATAGCAGGTGCATTTGATTATGGACCAATTGGTACTCTGATGAGACAAAAACTAATCAATTTCTGGCGTGATTATTTCGTAAAGAGCGAAGGACATTATGAGATAGAAGGTTCGCTCATCTTGCCACCAAAAGTTTTCGAGGCATCAGGACATTTAGCATTATTCTGTGACCCTCTTGTTCAGTGTAAAGAATGTAAATCAATGTTTAGAGCAGATAAAATAATCGAAGATAAAATAGAGCAAAATGCAGATGGGCTTTCTCCAAAAGAACTTGATGAGAAGATAACTAAAAATAAAATCACATGTCCAAATTGTGATGGGGATTTTATGAAGGCTCGAGAGTTCAATTTGATGCTTAAAACTCAAGTTGGTTCAGTGGAAGGCAATGTCGCCTATCTCAGACCGGAAACAGCACAGAATATTTTCATTAATTTCAAAAGAGTTGCTCATTCAATGAGAGCCAAACTACCTTTCGGAATTGCTCAAGTAGGGAAAGTTTATCGAAATGAAATCTCTCCAAGACAATTCATTATTCGAGTTAGAGAATTTGAGCAAATGGAAGTGGAAGTGTTTTTTGCAAAAGAACAATTAGACAATCCACCTCACTTCGAAGAATTAGCAGATGAAATATTACCTCTACTCACTCGAGAGATGCAAGCAAAAGGCATAATAAAAGGCAAGAATATTACAGTAGCAGAAGCAGTGGAAAAGAAATTAATTCCAAATGCTGCTATGGGTTATTATCTTGTAAAAGAAAAAATTCTCTTTGAAGAAGTGGGAATAAATCCAGAATTAATCAGATTCAGACATATGCTACCAAAAGAAACTCCTCATTATAGTGGAGGAAATTTCGATCTTGAAATAGAATTATCAATTGGTTGGACTGAAATTGTAGGAAACGCTTTCAGACAACAACATGATCTAATCAATCATGAGAAATATAGTGGAACAAAAATGGCTGTGCAACACACAGATGGGAATGTTATCCCCTATGTCATCGAACCTTCGATTGGTGTTGGGAGAACTCTTTATTGTATTTTAGAAAGCTGTTATAGAGAAACAGAAGATAGAGAATGGACATGGTTCCAATTTCCACCAACAATCTCACCTTATGACGTACATGTTTACCCCTTAATGAAAAAAGACGGACTAGAAGAAAAAGCACAAGAAATATTCGAAGAATTAAAGGGAGAAGGACTTGAAGTAGTATTCGATACTTCTGGAAAAATTGGTAAAAGATATGCTCGAGCAGATGAAATTGGTACACCATATTGTGTAACTGTTGATTACGATTCATTAAAAGATGAAACAGTAACCATCCGAGATAGAGATACAATGAAACAAATAAGAGTTCATTTGGATGACCTTAATGATGTACTTGTTCTGTTACTCTCGAGTGAATATGAGTTCAATGAAATAGAAAATATCATCGCAGAACAATAAAGGAATAAAAATGGATTTTTCCTAAAATGGAAAAATTCTCACTTACTTTTTTTAGTAATCTTAACGAGCTTTTAATTTCTTGATAATGGGGGGTCTGGTTTTCATAAGGATTCTATGACCACAATCAGGACATTTGGAACCTGGCATAAGATTTAACGATTCTGGAGAAATTAATTTACCACATCGGTGACATACGTATTTTGTCATTATAATTTAACCTCTGATAACTTTTCGATTTTTTCCTTTTAAAACCTTATTCACTGTTACCGTTTTTTAATGTATTTGTTGACTTTTGGATAATTGATTGTAAGCTCTTTACCATACTCCTAATTGAATTGTTATGATAACAGAACTAACTAGATAGAGACTAAAAATACTAAATGAGAAAATCTCCCAAGTAGATTCCGAGATCAATATTTGAAAACAATCAATGGTAACCAACATCAATTAATAGACTACGAAAGATATAAGATATTAGAATAGTTGGACCATTAAAATAGTCTTTCTTCTGATTATTGTTTCGCTCTAAAAGATATGAACGAAATTTGTTGAATTTCAAGAAATTGTTATACAGATGATAAAAATAGATAGATAAAACCACCAATGCCTAAAATGAAAAAGGAAATCAGAAACCATTTGAGAAAACTACGAGGCTCCAAAGAGCTTAAATATGGTTCTCGATGTGATTCATTTCCTATAGCAGTCTCACTCTGTTCAAATTTTTGGAATAGATTATCTTTTTCCCACAATGTGGACAGAAAATCTCATTCCGTTGAACAGGTTGATTACATTCAGAACAAACAAAATCATGTAGCAGTGATCTCTTTCTCATCAAAGAGAAAAACATCAATTAGTTATATATACAAATCAAATTTGAGCTGTGACAATCATTTTCTTTCATAAATAGTATTTAAAAAACAATCTCACTTCGAAAGTAATATCTCTAAGGAGTATAAACTTAAGCGAAAGCTTATAAATCTAAAGTCTAAAAAAAGACAGTAGAAAAACGCCTAAACGCGTTTTAAAAAGAAGCCAAAGCGCGGTGGGGTAGCTAGGTTGTGCCCACAGGGCTCATAACCCTGGGATCGGTGGTTCGAATCCACCCCGCGCTACCAATTCTTCTTAACTGTTTTCCACTCAAGTAAATAATGTTTTTTTCAAATCAAGAAGTGTGAATATGTTTAGGATGTTCAGGAATTTTCTTTAATGCATCTTTAAGGAATTTCGGTTTGAGAACAATGTCATCTAGTTGTTCCATAGTAAACCACCGGAAGATGAGTTTGAATTTCCCATATTTTTCTGTATTGAAATATTCTTCTATTCCAATAAATTCGTCTTGTAGCAATTTTTCTTCCGAATCTAGTGGTTCTACTAAAAAATATAATCCAATTTCATGACATTTCTCTTTATTGTATTCAAAGAAATTTTCTACCACCCAGAGAAGCCTTTCCACTTCAATTGCTATACCAGATTCTTCGAGAAATTCTCTTTTTATTACTTCTTCTGACGTTTCAAATAGTTCTGCACTACCACCAGGAAGCGCTCAGAAGTCATCAAATTCAGATCTATGTAAGAGTACTTTATTATCTTTAAGTACTACTCCTGCAACTCGATAAGCAAAAAGTCCTTTAGGTGTTTTGAAAACAGTCATTTGAATCTCATTACTTTTCTAATTTTATAAGCTTTTATCTTTTCTTTGGATTAATTGTGATTCACTTAAGGTTTGTTTGTTTCTTCCTTTTCTTGTTTCCAATAATTGAAAATAATGTAACCCCAAGAATAACAAGTCCTGTTGTAGGCAAGATTATCAAAATTGCTAATTTCCAACCGGATAATGAGTTCATTTCTGTTTCCTTTAGAATTCCATGACTATAATAAATATCCATTTCATTATCTCGTCCATCTGTCCAAACAACATGAGGGATATCACTAGAATCTACTCTAACGGTAAAGTAATCTCCTGGTCTTGGGAAAATGTTAGAAGTGTTTACTAAAGTAATAGGAATTGCATCACTAAGAATCAGTTCATCTGTTGTTTCATTGATATCAAATAATGTTCTATAATAAGGTCTGAAAGTGTCTCCTCTTTCATCATAATAAGTAATATGAACTCTTCCTTGAGAATCTATATCCATATCTGGTTGCCATTGATTTCCTTCAACTATAGGATTGATTTGATATTTCCTACTCCAAGTGACACCATAATCATCTGAATAGCGTAAGAATATTCCAAATGATTCATCTGAATCTATTAGATCTGACCATAGACAAAAGAGACGATCATTTTGATCAAATCTAATCACAGGTAAAGTAACTCTTTCTGGTCCATCATAAATACTCGTTGTGAATGTTGAATTCTCACTTTCGGAGTTTATATCAATAGGTGTAGTGAAAGTTACGCCGTGATCATATGAGCTTGTAAAATAAACATCACCCCAATTATCACCTGTAAGCCATGTCCATGCAACATGAACATTATTATTATTATCAGTTGTAACATAAGGACCAACGTGATTTACGGGATTGTCAGCTGAATTAGCTATTTCACCCATCTCTACAAAAGTTGTAGCATTGTTTATTGATCTTGTTAATCGAACAGCTACTTCTGTTCCAACATCATCGTAAGCAATGTAAATAATGCCATTATTTCCTATGGTCATTGTTTCTTTATCTGCAAATCTGGTTCCCCAGGTTCCAGTTGAAATAGACCAAGTTTTCCCCTCATCAGCACTTTTAGCTACAGTTATCTGTGAAAGAAAAGGACTTCCACCTCCCATTGAGTATTCTAAATAAGCATAATATAAAACACCATTATGATAAACCATCCAAGGATCGGATTGCCCGGTGTATTGTCCATTAAACATTGGCATATAGATTGGAGATGACCAAGTAAGTCCATTATCCAATGATTTAGAGAAGCCTACTCTTACTCCACCAGATTCATTGCCATAGGCATTTTTCCACCCAACAAAGATAGTTTTTTCTTCACCCATTGCGATTGTAGGTTCTACATGATGGGGATAACTTAAATCGTCCGTAGATATAAGAAATGCTTCTGAAAAGTTTGATATTAAATATGACTCCACAGATTCATTCAATAAAGATAATTTAGCATTAGACTCCACTGAAGATTTCTTAACAATTATCCCTGAGAAACTTACAATTGGTAATAAAATAATAATGAAAAATATTTTTCTTTGAGGTATCATATCAACCAACCATCAACGATAGTTATTTAGTAGCATTTCGATGTTTATTACTTTCTTGTAATTCTTGTTATTCCCTTAAAATTTTTAAACAAATGTGTTCGTTGATAATAGTTAAGAACAAAATTATCATATAAATTGAATAATTACTTTGAGGTTTACTAATGTCTGAAGATATGAAAACACCCATTTATAATTGGCATAAAGATCATGGTGATATGGCTTCTTTTGGAGGATGGGCTCTCCCGATGCAATTTTCATCCATTAAAGAAGAACATATGGCTGTTAGAGAGAACGCGGGATTATTTGATGTAAGTCATATGGGCAGATTTCGCTTCACAGGTAAAGATGCCTTCCCTATTTTGGACAAGATCCTCCCTCGTAATTTAATGAAACTTGCAGATGGACGCTGTGGATATAGTTTCTTACTTGATGAGAACGGAGGTATGATTGACGATTGTGTAACCATGCGAAAGAAAGAGGATTATGCTATTTTTGTTTGTAATGCAGGACCACGAGTAAAAGATTGGAACTGGATGATTAAATTCATTGATTCTGAAAAGCAAAAGAACTCCAAACTTGATATCAACTATTATGATTTTACACTTGAGTCTGCAATGTTTGCTCTTCAAGGTCCAAAAGCAATCAAAATTATGGAATCAATGACAGATGTTGAAATTCCAAGAGGGTGGGGTTATTTTGAAACAACTTTAGCAGGTTTTGAAGTCTTCGCTTCAAGAACAGGTTACACCGGAGAAGACGGATTTGAAATTACTGTTATAGCTACTAAAGATACCATTAGTGAAAAAGCAATAAAACTTTGGGAAGCTATTTTAGAAGCAGGCAAACCTTTTGGATTGCTGCCATGTGGTTTAGGCGCTCGAGATACTTTGCGCTTGGGTGGTGGTTTACCACTATCAGGTCAGGATTTCAATCCAGAATTCGATCCATTTGAAATGGATTTAGGCATTCAAGGAATTTTCATTGACTTAAACAAACCATTCTTTATTGGTATGGAAGCCCTTAAAGCAAAATATCCTTCAATTAACGAAGAGAAGAAACGCACTCTAAAAGAGTTGACTCGAAAGAGAGTAGGTATCGAGCTTCTCAAGAAAGGCATTCCAAGACATGGTTATACCATCGAAAAGGATAATAAGAAAATTGGTGAAGTAGCTAGCGGTTCTATTTCTCCACTTACAAATAAGGGAATTGCTATGGCTATTTTACCTCTTGAATACACCGATCTTGATACAGAATTAACAATTATCATTCGTGATAAACCCTATCAAGCAAAAGTAGTAAAATATCCATTCTTTGATACAACAAAATATGGCAGAAGAAGAACTCAATAAAGGTCCTACAAAAATAAATAACGATGATTAATTTCATCGTATAGTTTTTTTTATTAGAAATCAATTAAATTTCTTCTACTGTTGCGCTATAAATTGCATCTCCATCGCACATGCCGCTTGCTCTTACTTTTTTGCCAACAAAAACAGCGAATTTACCAGTATCAAAATCTGGTGAAACAGCTTCCATTGGGCGTATTGAAAATAATTGGAATTCTTTACCAATTTCAGTTTTAACTATAAATCCATTTGAACGTTCTTCAAGAACACCTACAATTGTTATGTCTTTCACAATTATCACCTTTCTTTATTAATTAGTTTATGTTCTAAAGTTTACTATTCTAGCAACTCATTAACCATTTGATCGAATTCCTTCTCTTCTTTTGCTTTTAAATCAGCAATTTCTTTGTGAGAGAGATTTTTGAATTCCTTCATTTGTTCTTCCGTGAGGATCATCACAGGTTTTTCTTTTTTAAGACTAGAAAGAATCATTTTAAGAGATTTTCTAACAGCTTTTCTTTGGTCAATAAAAAGACCTTTTATGGTTTTTTTATCTTTCCCATCTTGCATTAATTTCTTTATTTCCCCTTCAAGTTTAAAAACCTCACTTATAGCTCTCTCAAGACTTCCTCTTAAATCATAGAGAAGAAACTTAGACATTAAATCATCCATTGGATTAGTATCTTCCTCGAATTCTTTTAGCAAATCTCTAACACTATCACCAAAAGTTTGTGCTTCGTTTAAATCGTCTTTTATTGCTTGAAGACTAAAATCTTCTGCAGAGGCTTCAAAAGCTAACGTCATTTCATCTGCTGTTTCAAGATCCATATCCATCTCAAGCATTTCCATCTCAAGTTCAATTATTTCATTTGTACCTTCTTCTGAAGCTAGACTCTTTTCACTTTGTTTTTCAAGCCAAATTATCTTTCCGTCAAGAAGAATTAATCTTTGCTTGATCTCTTTTGTTTTCAATAGGTTGATTTCTTTCGAAAATAGATTCACTTCATCAAACAATTGATTATAGACATTCAAATCTATTTTAGCTTGTTTTTTGGATTTTTGTTTTTTCTCTTCTTTTTCTTTTTTCTGTTTCTTTCTTCGGAGCTCTTTCTTTTCTCGTACTTTTCTTATTCGTTTATTTTTTACTTTCTTTTCTCGTTTCTGTGATTCTTTATTTTCTGTTTGATTATTTTTATCCTTCTTCTTTCGAGCCATAAGTAAAACTCCAGCAACAAGTCTTTCGAGTTGAGAGTGGTAACTCCTACTTTCAGATAGCTTTTCTCTATACTAAAATCTTTTCAAATCTAGAAGAAAATGATTAGATAGCACGTTGAGGAGAAAAATTTAAGTTTACAAATAATTATATTTGCAGAAACAGATATAATCAGGAGAAACAAAATGGTAATTTATCAAGTTGATGCATTTTCGGACACTCCCTTCTTTGGTAATCCAACGGTCATTGTACTTGATGCAGAAGATTACACGGATATATTGAGACAGTATATAGCAAGTGAGATGAACGTCCCTGTAACCTCTTTTGTTACAAAATCAGAAAAAGCAGATTATAAAGTGGAGTTCTATACACCCAAAAAGAGAATTCCCCTTGGTGGTCATGCCTCAATTGCAACATTTTGGTTATTAGCAGAAATAGGCAGAATTAAACCTGAGAACGATTTTGCAAAAGTTACTCAAGAAACTGAGAAGGGAATTTTCACAATGGAAATTTTCTGGAAAGATGGAGAACTTGACAAAGTTGTTATGATTCAAGAAAAGCCAATTTTCAAAGAAATAGATATAACAAAAGACAAACTTGCAAATATATTGGGTATTAGGTCTGATAAAATAGAAACAAACGAACAGCTTCCAATAACTATTGCTTCAACTGGGAGTCCAAAATTACTTGTTCTTATCACTAGTAAAGAAATGACAGATGCCTTAGTTCCAAAATATGATGATATTGAACGTTTATGTTTACGACTAAATGTTTCAGGCATTCATCTGTACACTTTTGATACCTATTTCGAAGGCTCCACGTGCTATACAAGGCATTTTGAGCCGTTCAGAGGTGCACCTGAAACAGCAGTTTCTGGATTAGCAAATGGAGCATTGGGTGCCTTCTTAGTTGCGAGAGGTTTTGCTCAATCGAGTAAAATGATTATTGAACAAGGCGAATCTATGGATAGAGCTGGAATTGTTGAAGTTGAAATCAAAGCAACAAAAAAAGGCGTAAAAGAAGTCAGGGTGGGCGGAAAAGCAAAAACAGTTTTTGAGATACAATTTAAAGAGAAAGTCTAAAATTTTCTCTTTAAGAATTCAGATAACAATATTTAATAATAGATTCTTTTGTTTGAAAGATATTGATCTCAAAAAGAGACCAAGGTAGCTGAGATGCTATCTGTTCGCAGTCGGATCACTTTTTCCTAAGGATGCCAAATCCGTTTGAAGGAAAAGAAATGGAGTTCAGATGCGAAACATCAGCAGTAACTGGTGAATACTATGGCAAGAATGCATACAAGAAAGAAAGGCAAATCAAGTTCAAAGCGACCTCCTCATGCAACAATTCCAGAGTGGGTCAATCAAACTCCAGAGGAAATTGAATCAAAAATTGTAGAACTTGCAAAACAAGGATTAACTTCTGCAATGATTGGTAATATTTTAAGAGATACATACAGTATTCCTTCTACAAAACTTGTAATCAAGCAACAAATTACAGAAGTTATGAAACGTGAAGGAGTCTATCCTGAGTATCCTGAAGATTTTAGAAATTTAGTTAGAAGAGCAATAGCTTTGCGAAGACATTTAGATGGCCATCCAAAGGATCTTCATTCAAAATATGGCTTACAGAAAATGGAATCAAAAATCAGACGCCTTATGAGATATTATCAGAAGAAGGGTGTCATTCCAAAGAGTTTCAATTACATTCCAAAATCTGCTGCAACAATCGTAAGATAAATCAGTGGATTAAAGCAAAATATCTCTTCATTTTTGAAGAGAACTCTTTTCTTTTATTTTTACTTTATCATTATTGATACTCATTTAAAAATGGGTTATTATGGGTCCTTTTTAAAGATAAATTAACAAAAGTAATTATATAGCAAGTTAAATTATACCAACGTGGTGTTGTCTTTGTCCGCCGATTCAGAAAAACCAGATTTCAAAGGATTTATTGCCAAAATAAAAAAGGGAATTGATTCTGTAAAGGATGCAAAAGGTACTGTACTTTGTATTAGTCACATTGATGCAGATGGACTTACATCTGCAGGAATCATTGGGAAAGCACTTCATAGAGCCAATATTCAATATCAGGTTCGAGGTGTTCGTCAATTGGAACTCCCAATTATCAGTGAATTATCAATGATGAAGAATATCAAGAATATTATTTTCTCCGATTTGGGTGGTGGACAAATTGAAGGAATAAATAAATATCTAATTGATAGGAACATATTGATTTTAGATCATCACCCAGTTATTACCCCTCCGAAATCAGAATCAATAATTAATGTAAGTCCTTTTTCATATAATTACGATGGTGCACATCAAATAAGTGGTGCGGGAATCAGTTACTTTTTTGCTAAAACGTTAGATCCAAAAAATATTGATTCTGCAGCTATTGCTGTTGTTGGTGCATTAGCGGACCGTCAGGATAAAGGTGAGAAAAATGCTCTCACATCGTTAAATCAGAAAATAGTTAAAGATGGCATTAAAGCGGGTGTTTTGGAAGAGAATATGGACATTCGATTATTTGGAAGAGAAACTAGAAGAATATATCAAGCATTAGAATATACCACAGACCCATTTTATCCCGGATTAACAGGAGATGGAGATATGTGTATTCGCTTCATGAGAGATACAGGTATTCCTCAACAGAAGGGAGATAAATGGCGAACAATTCAAGATTTATCTGAAGATGAAAGAAGATCCTTAGTTCAAGCACTTTTAACATATGGATTGCAAATGGGCATGACTGCTGAAGATGCTCAAAGTATTCTTGGGAAGGTGTATACACTTACACATGAAGAGCCAGGAACACTACTGAGAGATGCAAGAGAATTTGGTTCATTATTGAACTCATGTGGGCGTTTAGGTGCTACAGGTATAGCAATAGGAATTTGTATGGGAGAAAGGAAGTATCTTTTAGAAGAAGCAGAAACCATCATGCGGGAATACCGGAAGAAAATTTCCCAATACTTGGAACTTGTTAGCCTTGAAAGTGAGCATGTAAAAGAATATAATAACCTCATTGTTTTTGATGGAAAAGATGTAATTGATGATACGATGATTGGAACAATTATTTCAATAGCAATTTCCACAAGAAGTTTTGCAGATAAGAAGAAACCACTGATTGGATTAGCAGAATCTAACGATGGTACCGTTAAAATTAGTTGTAGAGGAACAGGACCATTGGTGACAATGGGTTTAGACCTCGGTTTAGCATTGAGAAGTGCAGTGGAATCAATTGGTTCAAATGCAGAAGGTGGTGGACACAATATTGCTGCAGGAGCACGTATACCGCAAGGAACAGAGCAATTACTAATTGAAAGTTTGAATATTGCTATCGAGAAACAATTGAAAAAGGATAATCCAAAACCAAAAAAACAAAGTAGTGCTAAAAAAACAACGGAAAAAACGACGACTACATCTAAAACAAAAACTACTTCGAAGAAAAGCACATCAAAAAAATAGCGCAACAATAGAATTGAAATTTAGAAGTTTGAGATGATATCGAAATGAATAAAAAGAAAAAAATCATTGAAGCTGAAATCAAGATACAATTATCTTTTGCTAACGATAAAGTAGCTGAAAGTATCTGCTCAGCAACTGCTCCTGAAAATCTGGAAACCCCAGATGGAGTAATAGCTAAATCAAATCTACAAGATTCAGTAATTTATTTTACAGTAGATTTAAAGGCACCTTTTTGGGATTTAGTTGCTACAACAGAAGATTTTTTTGAAAAAGTATCTATTTCAATGAAAACAGTAGAAGCTCTCAAATAGAGAGAGATGAAGAACCTAAATTATTCTTCGATAATAAGGAAAATATTTTAAAAGAGTTGAATGATTTCCGATATAGCGCGTATATAGAGCATAATTACAGATTCTCTAATATACAGCAAAACTAATAAAGTGATTTAAAAATCAAAACTTTATACTTGTGTTATGTAACAATGGAGAAAACAAAATGAGTAGTAAAAAAAAGAAAGAATCTCAAAGTAGAAGGGTAATAGACAAATTTAGTTTAAAAACATGGTACACTGTTCATGCTCCAGAATTATTTGGAGGAGATGAACTCGCTGAAACACCATCTGCAGAAGAAGAATACCTTATAGGTAGAACTCTCAGCACAACCATGATGGATTTAACTGGCGATTATAAGAAAATGCATGTCAAGCTTACTTTTAAAATTAGAGGCTCAAAAGGTGATCATTGTTATTCAGACTTTTATGGCCATGAGTATACTCGTGATTATCTGCGATCAATGATCCGAAGAAGAAGAACAAGAATTGATGGTATCTTTAATATTACAACTAAAGATGGAGCCAGATTACGTTTAAGTGTCATCGCTTTAACACCATTCCGATGTAAAGCAAGTCATGAAAGAGGTATCAGAAAAGCAATGTTGGAAGTTATTAATAATAGAGCAGCTAGAACACCATTTGATGTTTTTGTCAAAGATTTAGTTAGTGGTAGAGTTGCTACAGAAGTCTATAAAGCTTCCAAGAAAATTCATCCAACACAAAATGTTGATGTCTGGAAATCAAGAGTACTAAATCAACCAACAATGAAACTTGAACCAGAGAAACCTAAAGCTGATAAACCTGAAGATGCAAAAAAGGAAGAAGCAGCACCAGTTGAAGTTAAACCAACAGAAGCATAAGTGATTCTTATCAACAGTTTCCAGAAGTATTCTGGAAATATTCTCTCTTTTTATAACTCTTATTTCACTGCAAGCTAATGAAATTTGTTTACTTTTTACTTTTGATTTTAATATTTTATAAATCAAAAAAACAATAAGAAGTCCATTACATTGTCAATTAAACCAATAATTTTGAGAGTACGTTAACTATGACCTTGGAAAATAATAGGAACAAATCATTGCCACAAAAAAAAGATAAAATGAAAAGTTCAATAACCGCCTTTGGTGAATGTTTTAGAAGTTGGGAACCGTATCAAAAGAAGGGATCGGATCCAAATGAAGTTAGGATGCTAGATATTCTTGAATGTTGGACAGGCGAATTAGGACCGGCAATTGGACTTGTTGGTATACCTTTTGATGCAGCGGTTTTGGGACGAAAAGGCGCTAAGGCGGGTCCAAAGAAAATTCGTGATTCGATCAGATATTTCAAAGCATATAGTTGGGATTTAGATTATTGGTTTGGTGATAAAAAAGTATATGATTTTGGAGATATTGTTACAGAAGGGAATTCAGTAACAGAAGCTCATGAAAATATTGCAGAAATTATTCGCAAAATAGCCGAGAAGGGATTTACTACTTTGACACTTGGAGGGGATCATTCAATAGGGTATCCAATTTTAAAGGGATTACAAAATGCCCACAAATCAAAAAAAATAGGTCTCATTAATATTGATGCTCATTTGGATGTTCGGGAAGTCATTGATGGGAAAATAACCAGTGGTACTCCATTTCGAAGAGTATTAGATAATAATATTGTTAATGGAGAAAATTTCGTAGAAATAGGAATTAGAGATTTTACGAATGCCAGAACATATAGACATTATTTAGAAGAAAAAGGTGCTACAATTTTTACTATGAATAACATCCGAAAAAGAGGTTTAGAGAATATCATCCAAGAAGCAATAACCATTGTCGGGCGAAAAACTGATGTAACCTATTTATCAATTGATATGGACAGCCTTGATCAGATATATGCACCAGGTGTTAGTGCACCAACACCAGATGGATTATCTCCACATCAAATAAATCAAATTATTCATGAAATAGTAGTCAATACAAATATCATTGGAATGGATATTGTAGAGCTAAATCCTCTTTTTGATACTGCAGACACAACAGCTATCAATGCAGCAAATTTCCTCGTGCAATTCGTAGCATCCATTTATTGGAAAATGGATAAAGACAAAACAGAATAACTTAGCGCCTTCTATTTCTGATGAAAAATATTCCATAAACCGAAACAGCGATGAACCCCAAACCTCCGAGAGTGGATCCTGCAATAATGAGTGCAAGTTCCCATTTCAAATATTTTGGCTTAAAATAGAGATCATTTACCACTTCTTGAATAGCATCCAAACATTTAGCGAATTGTTCAGGTCGAATGAAATAATCCATTGATTCTTCTGCCTCTCGCCAAACGTCTACATTATCTGAATCAATAGATATTTGATAATACGATTGCACTAAATAATCATAACTTGGAGCTAAGTAAGCATCATCCATTTGGAAATAACCTAAGGAGATTAACTCACCAATCAAAGTTTGTGCATCTATAGCAGATAAATCACTATTAGAATATAACTCTCTATCACCATATTTGAACTCTATATATCCATCTTGGTAAATTTTAAAATGGTAATAAGGATTCGCTGCAGTTGGATTATAATCTAAATAATAACCGCTGGAATAATATGAACCAGGCCAGTGAAATAAATTAATAGAAAAATCGTCAAAATTAATTATTGGTGTCGTTCTAATGGTATCAATTGTAATTCCAATTGAAGCAGAATGATTTAAACTTGAATCAGATTCTTGATAGAAAAATACTGTAATATTCAAATTTGTTCCAAGAGTGTAGTGACTTACATTCCAATCATAACCTATTTCCCAAAAATAAGCATTATATTGTGAATATTCGTAACTGGAATTAAAAATAGTACTTTCATTAACAAACATTTCGAAAATATATTCTTCATTTGAATCGTAAAATGATAACTCATCCCAATAATTGTGATTAACATAAAGAGAAACAGGACTATAATCTATAATGTCTCCATCTTTTATATTCCAGAATATTGGTTTATCTGTAACAAAACTAGAGAAACTATTTCCATCATCGAATTTATTTATTATTTCTCGACCTGTTAATTCGCTTGCATTCAAGTCATTGAATGTTTTTGCATGAACGTTAGCCACTTGATTTAATACAACTAACGTTGATGAAAGAATGGAAAGTATAAAGAAGCTTACATAGATATTTCTAGATTTTAGCAATAAGGGAACCTCAGCATTATAAACGATTTTTCAATGTATAAATATAGATTAACTGTATCAAATGTCTATTTTTTCAATTATTCATTCAAATTTAACTTTTGATACACATTGCGTGCTCTTCTAGTTCTTCGTTGTTTTCTCTTTTTTGCAGGTAAATCATAGTGCCAAGCAATATGTTCATTAAAGACTTCTTGCCAACTCCTTTCCAACATGATTAAAACAATGCCTGAAAGTATTGCTAAGGTAAATACTGTTGCTGCAACCAAAAAGAAAACTGCGGTAATACTTGCGGTATTAAATTCAAAAAACCAGTCAGCAATTATTGAGCTTAAACCAAAAAACAACATCGTTCCAGTTCCTAAGAAGAAAAAATCATATACAACATAAATCCAGAATATTTTGGTTCCATTAATGGGTATATTTTGATTTTCCATCTGGGGAGCTTTAAGTAAATGATTTCGAAGTTTCTCATATCGAATATATTGAATAAAGGGTACACTAACAAAAGTCGTTAGAGTTAAAGCTACTAATAGAATAAAAGTATCATTTTTTGTTGTTACCTCATATCTACCATGAGGATGACACCAATGATCATTCAAATCTTGTAGAGTAAGCAGAAGATAATAAAAATAATAAAGACCCAATGTGAGAATGCTCAATACAAGAATTTTTTCATAATCTCTTTGTTTAATTTCAATTTTTGTTGAAATAAATTGTTTTTTTTCAACAGGTTTGGTTGGAAAATATTGTTCAAGATAACCAAAAAGATCATTTCGACTATAAGATTTTCTTTGAACAGCAAAACAATATGGGCAAATGGGTTTTCCAATAATTAATGTTTTTTGACAATTAAAACATGTACTGTTCAAGATATTTTTCATCCCATAAGTATTAATCTCTATTAGGGTTAATTGACTACACATTTAAAATTAACCCAATGAACTATAGATTAAAACAAGATTTCGTAACAATAAATGAAAGAAATAACACCGTGCAAAAAATGAAGACTATTAATGACTCAGGACGAGGACCAAAGATTAAGATTAAGAAATCAATTTTTATCACAACTATTTTTCATATTAGTTCTCAAGATGAAGCACAACAGCATCTTATAAAAATACAAGAGGAATTTAGAAAAGCAACTCACAATGCATATGCCTTTAGATTAGGCAACCCAATTTCATGGGAAGAAAGCTCAGATGACGGAGAAGTGAAAGGTTGTGCCGGAAAACCGATAATGAATATTTTGCAGAAACAAGAATTAACGAATATTCTAGTAGTAGTTACAAGATTTTATGGTGGAGTAAAATTAGGTCCCGGAGGGTTAATTCGCGCTTATTCCAAGTCTGCAGCAGGTTTAATTAAAATTATTGGTTTAAAAGAGCTCTAGTTTCTTAGATGGCAAAGAAAGAAATCTTTTTAGCGAATGTGGTACTCATATGATATTTATTCGTAAAACACTCAAAATATATCTTAAGTATATTTAAACAAAGAACAAATATTAAATGAAAGAGTTATTGGGAAAGTAACTACATTGGTCAACATTAAACTTATTATCGATGGAATTGCAATTCCATTTGGTATAATCGCATCGACTGTTATTATTTCCCGCAACAAACGTAACATAGCAAATATTTTGATAGGATTAATTGCTTTTCTTGCAGGAGTAGTTTCTGTTACATTTGGATTGTTGAAAGAAATATTTTTTCCGATCAATGTTGAAATTGCTATGATTTTTGTAAAATTAGCCTTTTTATCTATGTTTCTAATGACAATTCCAGCATTGAGTTTTTCGATTTTTTTCTGGAAAGCTAAATATAAGAAAATACCTAATTTCCTCCATATTGGATCATTTATTCCTTCAATAATTCTTGCTATTTGGTTATTTGCAGAAGCGAATTGTATTCAATTTATTGAAACAGATTATGGTATAAACAATTTTTTAACAGAGCCCCTGATTATCTATAGCCTTGTTATAATTTTGTCAACATTGCTTCTTACAGTAATTGAATTACGATTTATGGCAAAAAATGCTAAATCTTTTCCACAACTAAGAAGAAGAATGAATTTATTTACTTTAGGTTTCGCAGTAGGTTTTGGTGGTTCTTTCGTTTCTCTATATCTTCTTGAATACCTTTTTCAAGATATTATACAACCTTATGCTCTCTTTGTTATTTTTACAACCATTAGCTTAACACTAGCCTTTTCCACTTCCTTAAGTGAAGAGGAAGTAACATTATGGCACGGTTGTCCAAAGCTACTGCATAACAATGGGAACTCAACTATGTGCATAAATACTGATGATGGTCTTCCTATAGATGTGAAATTACTCGATATTGGGAATATAATTGAAAGAATACAAATTGATACTGAAGTATTGAAAACAGGATCAGGAAATTGTACCAATACCGTTTTTTCTGATGAAGATAATATTGTTCGATGTTTAACAACACATAGACCAATCAAAGTATTAGATGAGCAAGTTACGAGAGAGGAAATGGAGCTTGCACGCCAAATGGATATTATGAATGGAAATGAATTATGTTCAGATTGTCTACATAAAATCATTAGTTATAGAAAAGAGCATAAAAACAAAACGGATTCAGAAATTAAAATGCTCTTTCTTGGGATACGAGCCGAAGAATTCTTTGGTATTTGTTAGCGAATATTTTTACTATGTTTTCCAACTTGTAGAATGGTAAGATCGAACAATAGGATCAAAATTAATTAACAATTCTAAATCTTCAAAATCTACTTGACCTATTTTAAATCCCTTTATACCACATTGGTTCATTTTCTTTGAAAGCTTTCCCTCATCAATAAGTGAATGAATATGATTTAGAGAATACCCACGACTTAATTTTGTATGGATTCTTAAAACAATTTGATTCCCGAGTTTACTTACTACTTTGAAAATAAATTTGATTTGATTTGGGGAATGAGGTACCAATGAATTACAATAGACAATAAAATAATCATTTATTTTCACTTTCTCATAATCTTGATTGTTCTTCATTGATTCAGCATCAATTTTAAATCGATTGTGAAGTAAAACATCTTCAGCGAAGATTGGCTTACCAAGGGTTTCGTTAAACTTGCTAGGCACATAATTTTTACGTGTGCTATCAACTTGGATTAAAAACGCATTCGTTCTCTTCAGTAAGTTCATCTTAATCACTAACTATGTCCAAATGAAGGAGCTATTAATATTCTCCGATACTCTTCGTATTGTTTGGATAGTAGAGGAATACTTACAGAACCAATATTCATATTTAAAAGGAAAATTAAAAAAATAGAAAAGGAATAAACTAGCTATTAGTTAGGATTGAAGAACAATGAGCGATGATCTAATACCAATCTATTACTCAGATATGGCTGATGCATTATATTTCTTTGAATATCATGGTCCTCTTTACAAAAAGATAAATTGGAAAGAACGAGATAGCCACGTGAAAGAGCTTTACAAAATTATCAGACAAATCAAATTTCCAAGATTGAAAATGCTTTTACCTTGGGCGAGAACACAAGCAGTTCTTCATGATTTAACAACACCAAAGAGCTTGACAAAATATATTAAAAACAACCCACCAAAAGGGAAATTCGCAGAAAAATGGTTAGCTGAAATTGGAAAAATGACTGATATTTTTCAAGAAATCTTAAACATCTATACTAAGAAAATATTGACTCGAGAGAAAAGAAAGGAGCTAGAACATAACAGAAAAATGATTGTAAAAAAATATTCTAAGACATGGGACAAATTAAAAAGAGAGACTGAAAAAATTCACGGATTTACTTGGAAAAGAAAGGAACCAATGATCTGTTTGTTGTATCCAATAGATGGCAGATTATCTCATAAATTGAAATTTGCTGATATTGCATTTATTGAAACTTCTGATAAAATGTTAAAAAATAAGAGTATGTTTTTACATGAAGTAGTTAAGCTTCTAAATTACACTAAAACGATTTTTGCTTGGGTGAAACAAGATAGAAGAGGAATACGTGCAATTGCTTATGAATTATTCACAGAAATGCAAACAATGCTTTTAGTTGAAAAAATATTCAAAAAGAAACCTAATTTTCAAGTAATGTTAGAAAAACTAGACACTCTTTGGATTCCATTTATTCGCTCAGGAACATCTTTTGATGATGATGAACTAGAAAGAATTTTAGAAAATAGCTACGAATTAATACCAAATACAGAATATGAACCTCTTTATCAATTAGGTGAACTCTATACTGAAATGAATATTATTTTACTTGAATAATGCAAAAAAAAGTAACCCTCATTTGGTTTACTTTCTTTTATTCATTATCAATTAAAGTAAGTATCTTTTTGGAAATAATTTGTAATGGTTTTTATAGTTATACAGACTAGATAATATTAGATAATTGGTAAAGAGGGAAATGAAATTGAACAAATTTAATTCACTTTATTGTCCGTATTGTGGTTCAGATCAAGAGAATGAAAACCGTTTTTGTATTGCGTGTGGTGCAGATATAAGTGAAACTGCAGAGGAAAAATCAACTAATATTCGGATTATTACTGAACGCCCTATGAATTCTAATGATTACCAAAGATTAAATGCATCATCAGCTACTTTGGGAAGTTTTGCAATACAACAGGCTTCAAGTACAGCATCAGGTAGTTCTCCTGTTTATAGCTCAACACCTAAACGAACTTCAAATACAAGCAATGCTACAATTGCTATTATCCTAGGAATCATTGGATACTCTATCAGCTGTTTTATTGTTCCACTTGTTGGACTCCTTTTCGTTAGAAAAGCAGAAGAACAGCACGAAGATCCGTCAACAATAAAAATAGCCAAAGTATTGAATTGGGTTCAATTGATTTTGGTTCTAATAGGTACAGTATCAGTATTCGTCTATTATACGGTTTATTTTGGATTCAGGTTTTTGTAATTTAAATTACAAAACCAAAATTTTTTTCAAAAAAATTCTAATCGTTTATATACTAGTAAATTAATTATAAATCAAAATAATGGAAAGAGTGTATTAAGAGTGAGTAATTCTGAATCCACAATTTGTTCTAAATGTGGGAAAAAACAGGAAGAAGAAAGCATAATCTGCAGTTCATGTGGTGCAGATTTAAGAATGAAAACAGAAGTACGTTCAATTGATAATCGAACTCTAACTCATAGACCAGTAGAAGAAGAGAAATTCAATTGGAAGAGTACAACTTCTAAAAAAATCGGTAGGTTTACTCCGGGCAGTCAAGAATCTGGAGAATTTAGCTCATCATCTTTTGCTAAAGCAAGCTATATTCCATCGAGAGATAATGCACAAAGAGCATTAATTTTAGGCTTCATTGGTCTCATCATTAACTTCCTCTACATATTTACAATTATTGGTTTACAATTCGTAAAAAACGCAGAATTAGATAATGAGGATCCAAAAATGATTGGCATTGCCAAAATCCTTCTTTGGTTGCAAGTCTTTGGTTGGTCAATTATTTATATTGGATTAATCATTTGGGGATTAATTGCGTCAGGAAAATAAAACGACTGGAAATAATTGTATTAGTGATTTCGATTTTATTAAATATAACGGAAAAAAATTACTAATAATTATCAAGGAGAAAAAATCATTGAGAGAAAATGCAAGCCATTGTCCATTCTGTGGTTCTTTAATAGAACCAGACAGTGAATTTTGTAATAATTGTGGTGCATCTTTAAATGGATCACACAAAACTGAAAGGCAAAGTACTGTTTACAGAACTACAGGAACACCTACCGAGTCTACAAATGAAAATTTCTCTAGTAGCGTTCCTCCTTCACATCAATATGGAGCTACATATTCAAAATACCCAAATTCACAAACAGTTTATGTACCTCAAGAATCAAATAGCAGCTCAGCAGGGTTAATTGCTCTAATCTTTGGTATATTAGGGTGTATAGGATGTTTACCAGGTATTGGAAGTGTGGTTGCAATTTTTGCTGGAACCTTAGCAAGAAAAGAAGATACATCAGACAATATAGGGTTTTTACTTGGTTGGCTTGGATTATGTTCTTTCATACTTTTAGTTGTAGCAGCTTGTATTTTAATTCCGATATTTTTACGTATGTAATAAATTTGAGGAGAACAATTAATTAATTAACTCCTCAGAATTTTTATTAAAAGGCACTTTTAATTACAGGGAATAACTCAAATTGTTCAGAACCATCAGGAAATTCTACTCTCATTATATGTTTTCGCTGCTCTAATATTTGTACAGTATCATTAGCTTCTTCATCAGATATTCTGAGATATTGAACAATATCATTTATTGAAACCTTACGTTTGTATCTAATAAATGAGACCAACCTTGATTCATGTGAATCAAAACCAAATTTTTTCTGTTGTTGTATCTGAACAGAGGGATTTTGTAATGAATTATCTGGTAAAGCAAATAATCTGTTAACTGTTGGAGCAATTTTTCTGAAATTATCAATAGGTATTGGACTATTTTCAGATTCAAACAGCTTCTTTTCAAACATTATATTGAAATGCTCTGAGATTCTCACCAACCTCTTATAAGTTAAGTTTGGATTTGCATCTGTCGAAGTACTCGCTACAAAAATCAATTGATCACTGATATTAAATACAAAACGACTTTTGTTTGTTTCAATCCATTTCATTTCAGCACCAAATGAACCTACAAAAGAGTTAACAGCGCTAAGAAATCCACTTATCAAATTTTCATCATTAGTATTGTTATCATATTTTTTATGAAATATACAAGTACCTGATATTTGCATTATCCATATTTGTTGCAAACTCACTATTTTTTCACCTTCACTATTACTACAATCCGATGAATTGATAATATTCGATATAAGATTAAAATCAACGTAACATCTACATTATCTTAAAATAATATGGTCCTTCCTTTGCTACCTCATCTTGGTTTTTCATTTCATTTATTAGCATTTTAGAGCTTTCAGAACAATTATATATTGTTGAGCCGATATATTGTGTTAACAATATGTGTATTAGACGATATATTGGGCTTTAGTAACAGAAGATGAAAAAAGAAAAAATTACCAAGGTGATTAAAAGATGTCTATGAGAAGCTATGCCATAAGGCGATTTCTATATATCATCCCAACCTTAATGGGTATATCAATATTCAGTTTCATATTAATTGCACTATCTCCAGGAGATCCAATTATGATTAGAATGGGGC
>JABCTZ010000025.1 GCA_018238155.1 Candidatus Heimdallarchaeota archaeon
ATCCCCTTTCATAGCATTTTGTGCAGAAGTTGTTACTATTGGTATTGCTAAAAAAACGATCATAATAAATACCATTAACCCTGCTTTCTTTCCAAATTCTTTCCAAATTCTTTCCAAATTCTTTCCACTCCTCTAAATAATTCAATAAAAAGAACTATTCAATAGATACAATGTGAAGATACAATAATAAATATTTCTGAATAAAAAAATTATGTCGGAGAAAAAATAAAAAAAAATCGAAATCTCATCCATTCATTTTTTTCTGTTATCAAATAGTTTTCTTATTTTTGACAAATAAATTACTCCTCGAATTTTCTCAGTATACTTTATTTTGCAGTATGACAATATACTATTATATTTAAAATTTAATTGAAGCTGAATATCTGTTGTTTATTAATACGTTTTATCATTATAATGATAATCGGTTATTTTATATAGATGAATGATATATTTTTAAAAAACTTAATTAACTTTTTAAACATCCTCGAATACCGTCGAAAAATCGACGAGGATTTCGTGCATTTTTTAGAAATTAAATTAGATATCTTTGATCAGCTTAAAAGGATCTTTTGATAAAACAGTGCCATAATCGTAGAATTTTTTATTCTAGTACTGACCCTTTTGAATCAAAGAGGTTTTTATAAATAATGTTGCTATTTAATAAAATATTAAATTAAGTTTTTAAGCATTCTTAGTTTCAGTCGATTTATCGACGAAGACTCTTGGTCTTAAAAAAATAAGACTAAGTGGATTTGTAAATAGAAATAAAAATTTCTGGTTTAGTTTAAAGTAACTCTCTTATTAATACTCAATATTCTAGTATTATTTGAGTCAAAAAGTTCAATCAGATTTAGGAATTATTTAAGAGAGATTATTCGCTAACCCATTTCACAAGGATGATGACTATTCCTTATAAAAATCTCTTTCTTATCAGTTCATTGAACAAATTGCTATTCATTTTTGATTTGAGCCTCTATTCCAATGACAAATTGTGATATAATTTACTTCTTTAGTTTGGGTATAGTATTATTATTTTTACCTCCTTATTTTAGCTGAACTTTTTTTTCTAATTATATGAAAAGGATTTTAACAAAAATTGAATTGATCATATAGTGAGTGATAGTTTTTCCTCGAACAAATAGCTTTTGTTTAGTTTATTAATGAAAAAACTAAATTGTTATTCAATTATATATTTAATACAAAAATAAAAGAAAAAAAAAGAATCTAGACTAATGTGTCTAATTTCTCTTTTTTCTAGTAATTGAAATAATACTTAAAAGTATAATGAACCCAAAAATAAAAATACCTGTAGGAAGAGCAAGAGGATCTGTTCCTGAATTGATGACATTATAACCAAAAATAACTGTAGCATTGGAGTTTTCGGTTAATATAACAGCATTGTAAGAAAAAGAAGCAATGCTATCATAACTACTTCTTACCATGGTAGATGTTTGAAAAAAATTTTCTCCCGGAACCAAAGTAAAGTTATTTTTTAATGGTGTCCAAATAATTCCATCATCAAAGAATGTAATAAAAGTTACATTTGAATGGGAATCTACTAACACGGTATAATTCACGAAAATCGTTCCACCGGGATAAAGATGTGGGGAGATAAGTTCTCTCGCAGAACTCCATTTAGTAAAAAATACCTTTTCAGTATATGAATTTGTCAAAGCTTTTTTAGTAGGGTTAAATGAATACCCGGTAGTAGAATGTATCTGTATAAAAATACAGATAGATAGGATAAGAATCAGCTGTAAAATAGCTTTTGTTCTCTCTTGGTAAGTACCTTTGTATATTTTTTTCATATTATCACCTTTTTTATTTGAACTTGTTTATGTAGCTGGAGCATAAAATATATGCCAATTATCTTGGAAGTGGTGTGTACAACAATTCGAATTACTATCAGTACACCATTGATTAGTTGGATCATGATTTCCAAACCAAGTAGGCAAGGCAAATCTTTCAAATAAATAGTTGTCCCAATCAAAAATTGTGTTAAATCTATAGACCATAATACATTTTATACAAAGATGACCGTATGTTCCACAATCTTTACAATTAAAAATATGTCCAAGTTCATGTTGAACAATGCCATCAATATTGTATTTCCAATCAATATACGTTGCAGCTTTAGTGTTTCCTGCACAAATTACAGCGCAATTTTTATCAAACTTCTGTCCCATGTGATCTGCTGCTTCATAAGCTACAATAAGTAATATATCAAATCCACAATTTTCTGTATCAAGAACATACGTCTCTGACCAGCTCCCACTTTTAGTATTCAGAACACTTCCAGCACGAGCTATACCTACAGAATAAATTTCACTACATGTATCGACATGAGCACCTATGCTTAAAGAAGCATCATCTTTACAGATAATCATTTTATGATCAATATAATTATCAGTACGTTGATTATATTGTTTCTCAAACATATACAAACCTGCTTTTACACTACCATATGTTGTATGCTCAAAATATGGTCTTGGATTTTCGGGCCAATTTGTCAATTTTGAAGGACTGGGTGTAGAAGCATCTTCCCATAAATAGTAGATGAACACTGCATGGGGTCCATTTCCAAGAGACTTTGTTTTTACCTTAAATCGCGGATCAACGAAGACAGGGTCTCCTTCACTCACAACATCATAATCGGAATTATATGCTTGAGCAGCTACTTCAATAATATCCCACTCACCAACATTCATAGCTCCATTTGTATGTGCATAATTGAAATTAACATTGTATTTCTTTTGGGCACCAGGTGCTAAAATATCAGAAAATAAATATATTTGAGTTAGTTCTATTTTGCCTGCACTATTTTCATAGCCATATGACTTCCAATTATAGGTATCTGAACCTGCCCTATAGGATCGAATTTTAATCCAAAAAGCAATTCCATACGCATTATAGCTACCTTCGTTCTTTATAGTTATACTAATGGGAATTTGTTCACCTTTATACTTATCAGGAGGATTAGAGATACCTATGATATCAATTGTTGTGTCAGGAATCCATGGGATGATTGATAACGTAGTACTGTATATTTCTTGGTCGTTGGGATTTCTGTAAGTGACATCCAGCTCAAAAGCTATTTTTTCGGGTAAGCGTTGGAAACCTGTAATAGTGAATGGACGAAGAGCGCTTTGTGCTTTCCCTCGTTTCATAGCACTCCAAGTTGTTCTATCTCGCAGTATTTTTGGGTCATTTTTTTCTCCGGTCATCGTTTGTTCTACTGCTAAACTCGCACTATCCTTGAACCTCAATGTAGCATTCACTGTTGAGGTGAAATGTTTCATAGCTTTTAATTGTACATCCAAAAATAAGATGATATTCCCATACGAATCTTTTTCTGTGTTTGCTGTTCTTCGTTCTTTTGATAGAATTAGTTCAGAAGATGCACAGACAATTACTGGGTCTCCTTTCATAGCATTTTGTGCAGATGATGTTACTATTGGTATTGCTAAAAAAACGATCATAATAAATACCGTTAACCCTGCTTTCTTTCCAATTTCTTTCCACTCCTCTGAATAATTCAAGAAAAAGAACTATTCAATAGATACAAAGGGAAGATACAATAATAAATATTGCTGAAAAAAAAATTATGTCGGAGGATAAAAATAATCAAATACGGTTGCTAGTTACCATCTACATATGTTCAAAAAACATTTGTTATAATAATTGTATCTCTGGTAAAAAGGATTTCATATCACCTTTGAATAAGATATTTTTTGTAATAAACATTTTAACAAATTACTAGTGAACTTATTTCTTCTTTTGAAAGTCTGGAGGGAAAATTTCCATAATTATTATTAATAGCTCTAACATCTATTTTTCACAAGTAAACTATTCAGTTGTTAAAGAAAACAGTAAATAAGTCTTTTTTCTGGATATATGATAATAGGTATTATCAAATATGCTCTATTTAAAGGCATTTATATATAAGACGGAACCTTTTCAATATGAAAAAGGGTAGGGTAAATGAGTCGAAAGTGTCGTTAGAAGCACACTTTAATGGATTTTATTGCACATAATTAGTCTAGCTATTATAAAAGGTAGACAAGAAAAGGATAAAACAAAACCACGTGCACAACCCCAAAAGTCTTCTCAGAACCTTACAAATAGGCAGCGTTACTATAACAAGTAGATGCAAGCCGAAGCTGTTTAGATCAGAAGAAAAAAAATCATTCCTTTAATATCAATGGTTTTTATTGATAAATCACTGGAATATTTATGCATGATTTGTAAACTGGCTTTAAGAAATAATCAAGAAATTTTAATTTGTCCTTTTTGTCAATCTTTTTTTCACGAGGAGCATTTACAAGATTGGTTACAATTAGCAGATGATTGTCCTGTTTGCAAAAATTTACTTAAAGAATAGAGTGTTTTTTGAAAAAAAACCAAACCAAAAAAGCGGCGGTCTTAAAAATTTAAGACTTCAATCGTTTTTTAGCAAAAAGATACTTTTTTATTAGATTGTACCCCGATTTAATTAGTGATACTATGTCCCACAAGAATGACAAAAAAAACCGAAACTTAATAACAGGAATCATACTAGCGGTTTATGTTGCGATATTTCTATTTGTTTTCTTAGTATTTCTTGGTTTTCTTCCCATTGAAATTTTGGTTGCAAGTATTGTTTTATTTGTTTCTATAGGTGTAGCAGTAATTGGTCTTACAATTTTTGGTATAGTTTATTTGTTGAATAGAAGAAAAGAAAAAATAATCAAAGAGGAAAAAGCTGCTTCTCGCCAAAATAGATCCATTACTCGACAGCAAAGAGCCTCTGAACAATCTCATAGTACCACTGGTGTTAGAACAAGAAATCTACATAAATCAGTTGAAAGCGTTAGTTTAGATACTTTAATTTTTACCGGGAAAACTGAAGGAGAGAAATGTAACATTTGTAAATTGACTTGTACTGAAGATCAATTAATTTGTACTTGTCCTTTCTGTGAATCACTCTTTCACAAAAACCATTTAGAAGATTGGTTAATCCAAAATAAAGATTGCCCAGTTTGCTCTCGAGATTTATCAGGTTATATTAACAAAGAATAATAAATAAAGGTAGAAATTTTTTTAAAAAGTTTTTTTTCACTTTTTTTTATGCTTTTGCGTATATCAAAAGAGTATAATTAGGAATAGTTAAATAAAATGATTATATAAATAGAAATAGTTCATTTGAGGTTGAATTTTATGAGTTTTGAAGCAACAGATATCATTCCACTAGAATATCAATCAATTTTCAATATTATTTCCCCATTAGAAAAGTCAGGTATTTTAAAGATTATAAAACAGGATTTCGTTGATATAAAAGACAATTATGAGAAATTTTTATTTGGTTTACAAAAATATTTAGAAAAATATAAAGGGGAAGATATTTCCTCTATAGTTTTTCTTATGTTTTCTCAAATCGCAACTGACTTACAACAAGAAAAACTGATAGTCAAAATGTTAGAAGTATACCCTGATTCATCTGAACTAAAATACTATAAAGTTCTACAAGATGTGGATAAAGGTATTTTTGATGGTATCGAAGAAGTATTAGAAATCGCTAGATTAGCTGATACAGAGCGAAATACTATTCTAACCAGATTAGTTGCTGCAGATAAACTAGCGAAAATAATTCTCGATTTGCAAAGCTTTATTTTAGAAATGTCATTTTATTCTTTAAAAGAAGAACATGATAAAATTCCTGATATTTATGAAAAAGTAGAACCTATTTGGAAACGCGTTGTTGAATGGGTTAGAGAAAAAGATATTATTTATGTAATTGAAATTGCTTCGCGAATAATCATTCAACAAACTCAACATCTAATGAGAGCTCAAAATCTCGACTCTTCTATAGCCTTTTATGAAAAAGAAGAAAATCAAGATGTATTGAATATTAGTCAAAGTGCTGCTATGAGAGCAAATATTTTACATGTTGCATCAACGTTATACTACCAAAGCGGAAAACCAAAGAAAGCGTTAAAATTACTAGAAAAAGCAATTAGACTTCATAAAAAGATTTATGGTAGAAATTCTTGGAAATCAACTTTTTATCATAACCTCGCGTATATGTACTCTTTAACTGATACCGACAAGTGCTTGGGGTCTTATCATAAAGGATTAGCCCTTTTGGAAAATACTAATGATTTACAATCCATAGCTTCTACACTTAGTAATATAATAGGTCTCTACATACAGTTGAATAAAAAATCTGAGGCAAGAAAATACCTAAAACAACTAGTCAATATTCTTGAATCTAGCGAAGCTTTAGTTACGGCTTTTAGAGCTTATGCAGTTACCGCCAATGCTTTATCATTAGATGAATATTCCCTTGCTAAGAAATATTTAGTTAAATTAGAAGAGCAAGTTGGAAAACAACCCACATTGTTCAATAAAGCTCTCCTTGCAGGAGCAAAAATGGGCTTTAATACAGATGCTAGAATACATTCAGAAGAAGCTTATCTGTGGGGAGAAGAATGTCTTTATTATCTCAATAAACAAAAGGATTATCTCAATGTATTAGCATCTCTCTTTAATTTAACAGAGCTAGATATTAATTACTATAAAATAACTGGAAAAGAGCGATATCTAAAAGCTGCTAGAAAACGGTTTAATGAATTATTTACATTAATTGGTGCATTGAAATTACCTGAATTTGTCGCTGCGAAAAATATTATCTATGCATGCTATGAGTTATTAAATAAAAATTTTGAACAAGTAACAAGTTTATTGGAAAAAATACCTGATGTAAAAAGTGACTCAATTAGAAAAAATAAAGAAATGCTAGAACAGATTCTAAAATTCTCAAAGGATCGCATGGATATAGAAGATGATGCTGAGCCGATAACTGTTTCTTCTGAGGTATTAGTAAACGAAATAGCAAATAATAAAGATGCACAACAGGTTTTCATAATGCATATCTTAGGAAAAACCCTACAAGAACTCATTTCTATACCACAACAAGTTGATCCCATAAAAGCTGATATTAAACTATTGTTGCTAATTAATTCTGCGGGTCTGACTATTTTCACAAAAGTTCTTGATATTCAAAAAATGAACCAACAATTAATTTCTAACTTTATCTCTGCTATAGATTCTTTTGGCAAACAATTGTTTGGTACAACTGAATCATATTTTTCAATAAGTCGTGGCAATAATATCATTTTATTCCAAAAGGTCAATGAGGATTTAGATCTAGCTTTAATTGTATCACAAGAAAATTTTGATTCAATTATGAAACTCAATACTCTTTCAAAAGAAATTAATGTATATTTGGGAGAAAATAAAATTGATTTAAATAAAGTTCTAAATGAAACCGATTCATTTTACAAATGGCTTCAAAAAGAAAGTGATGAGCTAATCCAATAATTTAGCTTAACTCTTTTCCTTTTTTTCTAATACTCAAGTCCTATTTTTTTAAGACCGAAATTCTCGTCGATTTATCGACGAAAGTTGTTAATGTATAAAAAGTTAGTTAATGTTTTAAAAAACATAAAGAGTACTTATAAGAATAGATGAATATTAGATATAATTTTCGAAATAAAAAAAGATTTTTTGAATAAACAAGAAAAAAAAGCATTACTATAAAATAAAAATCAATCTTTACAAGCTGTTTTAATCCAGTCAGCGGCTATATCCAGTAATGCAGCAACAAGTTTTTTTCTTCTATGTAGCTTCTCTGCATCAGCTTTACTAAGTTTTTCAAGTAAAGAATTGTCTTTAGTGGCCATTAGAATATATTGTTCAGCGGTGTGAGGCAATTTAATTATTTTTGTCCATACTTTGGTATTTCCGGATTCAAGATATGAATAGTTTAATGGACCAATTTTTAAATAATCACTAATACGTTCAGAGAATTCTCCGGAAAGAGCACTGACCGCTGAAATATTTTCCTTTTCTGCAAGAGGATGAATTATTTCTGCCATGAATAAACCATTCTCATCTGTCAATACACAAGAACGCAGTTTTCCAGCTTTAAATAATTCTTCAATAATGATGGTTAGCATTTGACTTCGAGAACAGGTTGGATTTTTTGCCAGTTTCTTTTCGATTTCATTAGATAATTTGGTAGCTTTGGACATAGTTCTTCTTTGACTCCTTAGTAAGTAAATAACTAAACATAAATGAGAAGAGCTTTATAGTTTTTATAACCTTATTGTTTGTGACCTAATTAATCATTCTTGGAAAACCTAATTGGCAAATAGATAATCTATTGCTTGTATATTCTGTGGTTTAAGATGGTTGAAATAAATACTTTTGAATAAATTGAATGATTAAAAACCATTTCTATACTAGGACCAAGAATTACTAGTTGTTTTCGAAGAAAAGACTACGAGAGAAATAGATTTCTATTATCAGAGAAATCGTTTTCGTAAAGTAGGACCATAAAAAAGTAGTTAGATGAGAGTTTCCCTTTCATCTGATTTTTTGGATTAGATCATTAACAAAATGATCATTCGCTGATTTAAAGTTTAGATTTAAATTTGCTGTAACGGGTGAAATGCTAATCATTTTATGCAATAAAGTATCAGTATCGCTACCTTGAGGTATATCTTCTACTAGATGACCCCAAATAAAATAGTAGCTGTTATTTCTTGGGTCTAGTTTTTTCTCTGGTTTAAAGTCAAGAAATCTATTTGACAAGAAAGTATTTTTAATCTCTGTTTCTAGAGAAACATCAAGGGGATAGTTCACATTGATAAAAGCAAGATTTTCTGGATATGTACATTGAAGTAATTGTTTAACAATGAGCGCTGAAACCTCAGCTGCCTTTTGAAAAGTGTTATCATCTGGTGAGATAAAGAAATTCTTCTCGGAAACATGCATTGAAAAAGCTGCTGCAGGTATGCCATAAAACGATGCTTCAAAACAAGCTGCACATGTTCCACTTGTAAGCACAATATGATTAGAAACATTGAGCCCTTGATTTATCCCTGCAACTACAAAATCAAATGGTCCTTCCTCCAGTGTATTTACACCAAGTATTACTGCATCAGCAGTTGTTCCTGTAATAGAATATCCTACAATTGAATCAGTAATGTTGATCTTCTCTGTACGGATGATATTATTTATTGTAACTGCCTTACTCTCTGCACTTCTTTGTGTTTCTGCTGAAATAATTGTTACATCAGCAAATTTTGAGAGCTCATTGTAAAGGCTTAGAATACCACTACTACGAATACCATCGTCATTTGTAAGTAAAATTTTTTTTCTATTTGTTGTCATTAATTTCCCACGCTAATATTATTTGATCTATATTTCAGATATAGTGCTAACAAGCTACCTAACAATTAAGTTTGTTGATGCTTTTAATTTTTGAAAGAAAAAGTCAACCATTTTAACTTCTAAGTATTTTTTTTACTCATAGATCTTTGTGAATTATAAATTTCACAATGACATAGATAACATGGCTTTTATTGACCAAAGCACTATTAACATGATAACTATGATTGTGCTAGTCCTACCGACATGACTAATTGGACTAATTTGTATCAATTAGACTTTTTGTACAAGATGTACAGCTTGTACAATTTGTACTATTGGAATCATAGCAATGACTTTCATAGTCCAAAAGTCCATATAGGAAAAGTTTAATGTAGGAAAAAGTGTGATGAAATATGAATGAAAATAATGGAAAAGAAGAAGAAATAGTTTTCGAATCGAAAACTATGGATTATTATGGAAACGAACTGCCCAAAAAGATCGCATTATTTTTGCATAATTTAAATGCCTATTTTATTAAAAAACATTCATGGGATCCTAATGAACGATTAAGGGAAAGAAAAATAGGGGAGGAAAGGGAAGATAATCGTGGCTATATTATTGAAGATGGGGGGATTGTCTATTTGTCATTATATGAGTCACACATCTGGGATATAGAAGAAATTCCTGAATTATATTCTTTGACTCAATTAAAACATCTTTGTTTAAATCGAAATAATATTTCAGAAATAAAAGGACTTGAGAAACTTATAAAACTTGAGAAATTATAGTTAGCTTATAATGATATTTCAGAAATAAAAGGATTGGACACTTTAACTAATTTAGTGGAACTTAATATCTCCCATAATCAAATTAAGGAAAAAAAAGGATTGAATCATTTACTAAAATTAAGAGATTTAGATATTCATTATAATCCTTTAAATAATTACCTAGTCAAACTTCCTGGATGTTTTTGGTGTCGATATGAGCTTGAATGATTTGTTTAACGATGTAAGTTAGAAACACTTATCCATTATCATTTGAATTAAAAGAAATTTCAAATGAAGTTAAATACAAAAAATAATTCATAATAAAATTTCTTAAAATTGCAGAAAGAGAATGCAATATAAACTAATAAGCATAAACTATATTGCTAGATTTAAATAGTTCCGACAAAATAATCAGTATCATAATACAAGTTGTCATTAATTAGTTAGGTGAATGTATACAAATGTCTAAACCAAAATTAGAATCAAAAGTAATTGTCTTAGGATTATCACAGTCAGGGAAAACATCAATACGACAAGTCATATTTGAAGGATTTGCACCGGATTCAACTGCTCTAAATCCTGCAACGGTAAGAATAAACAGAAAATTGTTTAGTTTAGCTGGAGGAGGTATAAATCTGTTTGATATCGGGGGTCAAACATCATATCTCAATGAAGTTTTTGATCAATACAAAGAAAGAACCTTTACTGATGTAAAAGCAGCCATTTTTGTTGTTGATGTTTCTGATGCCGCAAATATTATGCGTTCAAAGTATTATTTTGATTTAACGCTCAAAAATCTTGCATTATTAAGTAAAAAGTCGCGTATCTACATTTTTGCTCATAAAATGGACGTAGTCCAACTGAATAAAAGAGCAGTAATGGTTGAGTCAATAGGTGAAATTTTTGAAACAGACAATTATGACAATGTAAGCATTTATGGAACGTCTATCTTTGATCAAACAATTTGGGATGCAATGCAAAAGGTTCTTTCATTTGTTTATCCTAGAGATGATAGTAAAACAAAGAGTATCAAAGATATTGTAGGAAAATTCTCATTAGAATTTCTAGCTCTTTCAACTTCACAAGGATTGGTTCTTTATTCCGAACCCGAAGTTGATACCGGAGTTAATTATTCTAGATTGAAAAATGAGATAACAAAAGCTTATTTTCCAAATAGTTATTTGAATCAAGCAATATTTAGTATTGGGGGATTTAACGCTTTTATGAAAGAATTAGATGAAAACTTAGTTATAACAACAGTATTCGCATCAGATCATACAATACTTCAATCTCAAAAATCCTTTACTCAGTTATCTGAACAAATTAGAACATTATTCAAGCCAGATGAACTTTTAGGTCGAGCTAAAATTAAAATGAAAACAAATTTAGAGGAACATCTTAAGAAGAATGGTTTAAAGAATGTTCAAGACCTTGATAGAAAAATTGATGCAAAAATAAGTATCAAGTGTGATGTTTGTGGTAAACAAATACAAAAATCGTTATTGGATGTTGCACTAGAAAATTCAGAGCAAATAGAAAGAGGTATGAAAATTTCTGCTGGTTTTGGAGTTTCTACAATTGAAATGTATCCGCTACACGATTGTATTGAAGGTATACGTGAAATACCAGTAATATTAGATGGTAATTTAGAATATCGTCGATATGATAAAAGCAGACCAATCTAATTAATGAGCAAAATTAGTTAACTGTTCAAATCAAAATTTGGTTTTGATTATGAATAGGTTAATCTCTTTTTATTATTGTTCCTTATTTTCTTCGGAAGATTTTTGTTGCACTAAAAATTCTACTAGTCTTTTTACATCACTCTTTGAAAGAGTGAGTTTTTCTTCTGAATCTCCTTCTAAATTTGAAGCTAATAATTCAATCTGTTTTACATTGTATCTTTTTCTCTCTTCTTTCAAACGGTCCATGAAACCCTTTTTCACTGGTTTTAAGATTTTATCTGTTTTTAGAACCGCTTCTTTTACTTCCTCTTCAATTGCTATTTTGTGCTCATCAGGTTTATCTGTAACAAGTTCTTGAATGGGTTCTTCTACTACTACAGTTTCATTAATTTCAGCTATTGATTCTGTAACAGGCAGACTAATTTTCTCTTGTACTTCTGTTGGTGTTTCAGTCACTAGGGGAGCTATCGGTCCAGTTTTTGGTTTTGGTTCATCTAAATGTACTTGTATAGGTTCTGTTGGAGTGCTTTTGAGCTCATCCTTTAGTTTATTTAAGAATGTGAAACTACTCGTCTCAGCTACGACTTCAGCTTGTGCTACTTTTAGTTTCGGTATTTTCTTATCAGCTTTCGATTTAGGTGCTTTAACAGTAACTTCCTTAGCTTCAGAAGGAACAGCAGGTAGATTAATGTTATCTATGGGAGCTTGCGGTGTTTCATCAGTAGATTGAGCAAATTTACGAATTAATTCATAAAATATCCTAGTTTTATCTTCGGTAATTGCTGAAAATGAAGTAATGAGTAAAATATTTTTATCAAGATTGAAAACCATTGCATTAACTTTGTTATTTGAAGAAGTAATTATTGATGCAGTAGTGCTTTCACTTATTTCTTTTTTCTCTTTTATAATCGTTTTAAATTCTTGTAATGCAGAAATATAATCTATTGATTTCTCAGAACTCACAGCTCCTTTTGAGGAGGTTCCAACAACAGGTGAAAAAGTTTCACGGTCAATTAAAACGATTTCAACAATATCATATTCAGATAGATCAAAATTAATAGCCATTTTACCAAAGGTGGGTAATGTTGCTTGTGGTTCTGGATTAAGAAACTCCATTAATTGTTTAATTCTGGGATCTTCTTCATGTTCCATAACGTAGCTCTGAAATTCATCACTTTCCTCTATTTTTTGACCTATATTGGTAATTAATTCAAAACGTTTTGAGTTCATATTCACTTCATTCATTAAGGTAAAAATCAATTCTTTCAAGCTCTCGGCATAATAAATACTGGAGGGTTCGAATCGAATATTGTACTTGTTCTCATCAAAGGTATCAGCTACGTGTCCGAGTAATGGCACTAATTCTTCTGGAGGAATTAAATCTACTTTATGGCAAAGAACTGTAATAATACCTTCGGGATTTTCTTTCTTAAATTGGCGAATAGTAAAACTAAATCTTCGTTCCGATTCCTCAAATAGATTTGGACGAGTCATATCGATTATCCAAAAGAGAATTTTTACATTGGAGAAAACTAGATGCCTAAAATGAGTTACAGCTTCGTTCCAGTAATTTTCTTGTCCACCAGAATCGATAATTAAATTGGTCTTTTCTTCATCTATATATTGACGTTCATAGTGGACTGTAGCCATGTAATCTTCAACTTCACCAGGTTTTTTACCAAAAAAGACTACATCTTTGATAGCAGTTTTTCCTGCTTGTTGAAGACCCATGAAAAGTATTTTATCTTCTACTTTTACATCAGAGTCATCAGATTTTAATTCGTCAAATAGATAAGACATTAACATCACTAGTTTCAATATTTCTTTACGTGTAGTTTAGGCAGTAAAATTGAAATATCAATGTTACTATCGCGTCAATTTTGTGATTATTGATATTGCTTATTTTCCTCTTTGCTTTTCTTTAAGTTATTTTTAGCGGCTATCATAATAATAACAGAACGTCTGCGAATCTTTTCTAAGAGAACTTTAATTTCTGTTAGGGTTTTCTTTTCTTTCAGAGCAAGAATAAGTTCATCTATTTCTACAAACATAAATTCCTGATTTGAAAGCATTAAGCCTCCAACAGTTGTATCTGCAAGAATAATTAAAGAAAGGTTTTCAAATCCGCCTCTGGCGTTTTTATTTTCTAATTGAATACCATGAATGAAAGCAATCATATCTTCATTTGGTAAATTAATTGAACCAATCCTTCTTTTCTCATCATGTTCTTCAAATCCTAAGGAGGAGTATGCTTGATCTGATATTTTCAGTAAGAAATTATCAACACCAATACGCATTCTTCGACTATATTCAGGTTGTTCGAGTGAATGATCCATAATTAATGGTACAGGTCCTTTAGCTTGGTCAAATAAAGATAAGATAACACCGGGAGAAACTTTCTCAAAATAATCATCGATTTCTTGTTCTGAGACTTTTTCCATTAGCTCCTCAAATGGTCTTGCTCTGACAAGACGATAAATAACGAAGCTCATCACTATTGTAAAAAGAAGGCTTCCGGCAATAATCATAATAAGTATATGAATAGGTAGACCTGCAGGGTCAATGATGAAAACGTTTTCAGTATATTCTGTTCCTAATGGATCATATATATCACTACCACTATAGCTCACAAAAATAACTACATAATCCATTTCTTCAGTCATTTCAAAGGAAGTTTGGGCTAGTCCATTTGCATCAGTTGTTGTTGTTTTATTGATTAAATCATTGTATGCTGTTGGTATTTCTGTTGCAGTTGCAACATCTTTGTAAACAATATAAATACTGAAAGTGATATCTTGAAATGCTACTGGAGTACCATCTGCTCTAAATAGTTCTGCGTAAATGACTAAATCGTTCCCATAAACTATTTCACTACTCGAGACATTAACACTTAAAATAATTGGCACTGGCAAAATTGTGGCAGAAAGCGATGAGGTATCATTCATAATACCAAAATAGAAATTTGATTCTATGTATATTTCAAATAAATGATTACCTTTTGCAGATATGAAATCAGCAGAATTGAATGTTATTTCATAAATAAAATTGACCGCATCAGTCAATACATATGAGATATCTTGGTAATTATTATTAACTGAGACAAAAGTAAAGGCTTGAGCAGAAGAATTTGTATTGTCAAATAGTTTGAGTGATATTGAAATATCTTCACCATAAACAACATTTGTTGTAGAATCAAGAATAAGGAGATTACCTTCCCCTCTTTGTATTAGTAAATTAATCGTAACAGATTGTTTATGATCACCAAATTGCCAAAATTGGAATTCAATGTATTTGTAAGTATTATCTGTCACATTTGTTGCATCAATTCTAAATTCATAGGAAGTGGAATTTAGCTGTGTCTGTGTTACTCCTAAATTGAGACTAGTATCTTCTTCAATATATGCCAATGTTAAGCCATTTATAACAGTATTATTTACGGTATCTCTTACATCAACTGAAAATGTAAACGATTCTCCGTACTTCATGACGTAATAATAGTCATCAGAGAAATCTCCGGGAGTAAGATAATTTATTTCTATATCATCCACGGTAAAAACATATTTGGCTACTATTGTATTTGTATACAGTCCACCACCTGTATCATCCTCTAATTCAATATAAAGAACATGAACACCGTCAAGTGATGGAACAATGATATCATATGGAGCTGTCAATGTTTGAGAATCATTATCGGCATCCCATCGAAAACTAAATTCTTGCAAATCAGCTGAGAGTACATTGAAATCAAGGAGAGTATTTCCTCTGATATATGTATCATTATCTACTCCTACTAAAGCATAATTTGGTGCATCAAAATCTAGAAAGAATTTGTACACAATTGTATGCGAATTTCCTACAATATCTTCAGTGAAGATTGTTATCGTAGCTTCTAATTCATCTTGATATAGGAAACTCAATGTAGCAGTAAATTCAGCATTTTCTGGAGAAGATGAACCTTCAAGATTCCACTGTGAAGTAATTGTATCAATTGTTTCTTCAGAAAGATCTTCTATCTTGAAATTTAGAGGAGTGTATTCATTAATTTTCGAGTTATTTTGTATAAAATTAAGTGAAACGGTAGGATGAGTATTATCAATGGTTATTGTCAATGTTTCTAATGCATCATTACCTAAAGTATCATTTGAATAAATAATTAATATAGCTGTTCCTTCAATTGAAGGTAGAGTAAAGCTACTAACAAATAAAGTATAACTTGAATCATTCCATGAATAATAATTATTGAATGTTGGATCTGTATCGGTAATTATACACGTTACATCAGAGTTTGCAGGCACATAATTTGTACTATCCGGTAAAGTAGCTAAACCACTTATACTTGAGATTGTTATAACAGGAGCTGAAATATCGATAGTAAATTCAATATAATATCTAAAATAGTTTCCTGCGATATCAAAAGCAACGATTGTTAGATTATGTTGACCTTCAGATAATAAGCTAAGATAATAATCTAATGGTTGAGAAAAGGTTTGATTGTTTTCGTTATTTAATGAGATATAGATTTCCATATCTTCAGTTGAAGTCCAATTATCAGCTATTATAAATGATAATACAGTATTATCTAAAAATCTAGATTGATTATAGCTCGGTCCTGCATCTGCCTGAATAATTGTAGGTGCTTTTTTATCCACTGTAAATACGAATACAAATTCGTTGAGAATATCTACCGCATCAAAAACCCATACAGTTAAACTATATGTACCGGCATTTGAGGAGAGTGCATCAATTCCAGATAATGTTAAGATATAATTTCCATCAGGAAATCCATCTTTTGGTGCATTATTTCCCCAGAAATATTTAACCGTACCATTATCATTGATTATTGTTATTTCAACATTATCTCCACCCATATAATATGAACCATTTACCATATTTGTTAATTCAACAAGTAGATAAGTAGTATTAGTATAAAATGAATAGATTTGAGAGTTATCATGACCAAATGTGTCATTAGCATATACAGTTAGATTATGCCAACCTTCTGATGTTGGCAATGTAGTTCTCCAAACATTGCCAGAAACTTTAGTTGTCCAATCCACAAAACTATCACTATCCCATTTGTATAAAACATCAATATCTGATTCATCAGATATTTCGACATCAATATTCTTACCTAATGGTTGTTGAGTATTATTAACAACATTGTCTAAACCAATTATTGGTGCTGAATTATCAAAGTTGAAGTAGTAAATTGTGTATTTTGTTCCAAAGAAGCTATCCGTTCGAATGGTTAAATTATAAATACCATCATATCCTTCATTTACAACAAAGTCAAATGGAGCTTCTAAAAGTGAATAGACACTATCAGTTTGCCATTTGAAAAAGGCAAAATCAACACCTTCAGAAATGGTGAAATTAAGCATTTGTCCATCTGAAATCAAAGAGTTATTGGATGGTGACTCCAAAATAACGTCATCTCCCGTTGGATCATAACCAACAACAAAAGTTACTTGGGCAGTGTTTTCGAATAAATCTTCTGATTCAATTACTAAGGTATGCCAACCTATTGTCTCTGGAAGAGAAACTATTGTTGATGTACCAAAGGTTTCAATTGGCTCAGTATTCCATTGATATTGATCTGAGACAGATCCTATGACAGATATTGTTGCATTGGTTGCTTCATAATAAATAGTGTTATTTGTAAAGCCTGTAATATCAATTGTTGGATATTTCTCTTGGTACCCATATAGCTGCATGCCAAATGATTCTGTATAGTCATCTATATGATAGCTATTATCATATGTATTATTGGAATCATCTATTGTCCAATCAAAGTCATATTTGTAATTACCAGATCTAAGCTCAATGTTGTTATCACTTCCAGATACATAGGAAGGACCCCACAAACTCGATTCATAAGTTATTCGTAACCTATACCCTGCTGGAAGTAGAGTAGTGTTTGCCAATTCAAAATTAAATAAACGTTGCCCATCATCAATGTATCCTTCTGTAGAACCCAAGAAAACAGTTTGACCGGTATTTGGATTGAATCGATCCATGGTAATTCGTAATTCCCACCAATTTTCTGCAGAAGGATAAACGTCACAATGTACTTTAAAGAAGACTTTTCCTTGGAGGTATGTGTCAACAGTATATGTGGGAGTAAAAATAGTTGAGTTAATATTCTCACCGTTAATTAGATTATTACTTCGTAATTGTCCCCATGTGTCTAATGGATGCCAGAATGTGCTTGCATCAGAAGAACGATTATATTGTCTAAATCTAGCATAGTCAAAATCTGCTGCAGAATCTTTTACATCAGCAAAGAGTTCCCACTCGAAAACATTGCCGTTTTCATCTAAATCAACATATTTGTCTTGAGTGAAGAATCCTAATGTTTTATAATTACCCGGGGTTTCAACATCATTTTCAATAATTGCTGCTGGACCAAAAGAAACATCATTTGAATCATCAGGTAGTGCTAGAGGTTGAATAGCTGAAACTGTTTCATTGTATACTCCTTCACTAGAAATTTCAGAATAATAATATAATGAACTAATGCTTAAAATCACTAATATAATACTTATAATTCTGGTTTTATTTTTAATCAACATATTTAACCTCATTCTATCTTTGTTTTAGTGCCTTGAATTTCTATTTAGGCATATGTATAATTGTTTATGAAACTATATATTCGCCATTTATTCACTATTCAAAGCATTCTTTTGGTTTAAACAGCATAACCATACTATTTCTTATCTTTAAATTTTAGCAATTAGGAAATAAATGGTATTATCCTAGATACTTTAGATTATTATTCTCAGAAACAAGTTGTTGAAGACTAAAAGCAGTTACAAAAGAAGTGTAAATAGCTTGTTTTAGATCATCTAGACCTTCATCAGATACATTAGACATTTTCACGGAATAGATATTATTTAAACTTACATCAATTCCTTTTTTATTCAAAATAAAACTCTTGACGAATACTTTTGCACTTTCGATTTGTTCATCAGTAACAATTAAAGCGTCTTTTTGATCGAGATGCGTACCTAAAATGATGATACTAGTATATTCTTTTACCATATCTCTTTTCATAGCACGATCTAACCAGTATTCTAATTCTTGAAATGTTTTGATATCTGTTAAATCAAAGGTCAGAACCAATGTTAATACTTGATTTATTGTGCTTACATTGAAATAAAAATCAACAGCATCTTCAAAAGCTAATCCGGCACCATACTTTGCTCGTCCCTTTTGACCTGGCATAATGAAAATTTGAGAACTAGTTGTTATTTGATATTCTTCAATATTCGAGTGAAAAATGAAATAATTAAATTCTAAATTAACTGATTTCTTTATATTAGCAATACTAGCAGGGAAACTTTCTTTTCTTTTAAAACTTGCCAAATTTAGAGCCGTATGTGTTTTTCCAGTATTACCATCACCTATGAAAACAACGCCACCAGTACATGTTATTTTGCTTTCGCGTAAACGTATTAGCTTTGATATATCGTTTTCATCTGACATCTGGTATACTATACTCCGAAAATATCTATTTAGCTTTCATGTTAAATTAGTATATTAACTATATTACATGCGTCAATTCAAATTGGAAAAACGATTTATTTATCTTTCTCATTAGGCACATTTAGACAAAAATAATTTTTTAATGACCGTTTTTATTAGTAATTTTAACATTTAGTGCGATATGGTGTAGAATAAAAATTGACTTTTTGCTAATATTCAAAGATATATTATCGCAATAAAACTTTAAAATGCCTTAATTATGTTCAAATTATGCGGATATATAACGGAACTATTATTTCATGTGATCAAAATAATAGTATTTACCAATATTTAGTTGAAGATAGAGGTAAAATCATTTATGTTGGCAATGATCTTCCAACACAATATGCTGATTATAAAAATGTAATGAAGCTAGGTGAACGTGTATTACTTCCCTCTTTTGGAGATGGTCATATTCATTTCACAAATTGGGCTTTAATAGCTATAGAATACTTTGATGTAAGAACTGCACGAAATTTTTCTGAATTCAGTAATATTATCCATAATTTCATTGAAAAGAAGAAAGGGAAATTTGGAAAGATATTGACAGGTTTTAGTGCTTCTCCACACAGTGTTGAAGAAAAGCGATTAATAACTCGAAAAGAATTGGATGATATCTATTCGAACAAACCTATGATAATTATTGCTTATGATGGTCATTCAATGATTGTGAATAGTAAAATGATTGATGAATTTCCCGCTGAAGTTCGTGCATCTCGAGGGTTTAATGAAGAATCTGGACAGCTGTTTAACGAAGCATACTACCTTGGACTTGATTATGCAACTTCATTGATGTCAACAAAGTCTTTGCTTAAGAGTGTAATGGAAGGTTATGACCTTTTAGCAAAAAATGGAATAGGTCTTATACATTCTGTTGAGAGTATTGGTTTTCCTAAAGATTTGGATGTTACTCTAGCAATGTTGATTGGTAAAGCAAAATCCAAGAAAACAGGCATTCAAACACGAATGTTTTTCCAAACAATGGATGTGTCAAAAGTATTGAAACGGAAACTTCCAAGAGTAGGTGGATGTTTTGCTACTGCTTTAGATGGTTGCTTCAGTGCATTTGATGCAGCTATGCTAGAACCATATACAAACGATTCGAATAACAAAGGCATTCTTTTCTATTCTGATGAGGAAGTTATTGAGTTTACAAAAAAAGCCAATCGTGAAGGATTGCAGATTGCATTTCACACTCTTGGTGATGCAGCGATTAAACAAGGTATAAAAGCAATTGAAGCTGCATTGCAAGATCATCCAAGAAAAGATCATCGGCATATTCTTATCCATGCTTGTTTGATAGATGCTGAAGATATTAAGAAATGTGCTGAATTGGGTATTTCACTAACAGTTCAACCAGGATTTTTGATTAGTCCTCTGGAACCGGTTTCATTTTTAGAGAAAACTATTGGAGATAGAATACATAAGAGTTCTCCCTTCCGAAAGATACTCGATGCGGGTATACATCTAAGTGGTGGATCTGATGCTCCAGTAACTCATCCAAATCCAATTACAGGAATTTATGGTGCATGTAATCATCCATTTGATTCTAAACAAAGTCTAACTATTCAAGAAGCTTTGAAAATGCATACATATGAGGTAGCTTGGATGAGTTTTGATGAGAAGGAACGAGGAAGCTTGGAAAAAGGTAAATTAGCAGATATGGTCATTTTAAACAAAAATCCACTAGAAATGTCTCCAAAAGATTTAGAACAATTAAAAGTAGAGCAACTATATCTTCAAGGAAAACCATATCAATCAGGAATGAGTTTTGGTAGTTTGCTTTGGAATGCTATGCGTACTAGAAAAGAACCTATTTGATTTCTAAGTAAGCATATCATTTTTTTCTTTTTTTCAGAACAGAAGTGCTATAATTTGCTTGGATAAGTTGAAGACTAAAAACTGCCAAGATAGGATGGATAAAATCAATACTTCTAATTAAAGAGAATTTATAAATGAAGATTATTATTTCAAATTGAGTTGAAAATAAATGGTTCAATTATTTCCTGTGAAGAAAAAAATACAACGAATAAAAAAGTTCCTTTTTTATATACCAAAGCATTCTGAAATTACAGAGGAAATAATAGATGAATTTAAAGAAATAGTGATTTCTATTCAAAATTCTAGTGCAAAAGATATGGAAAAAATAGTTAATTATTTTAATCAAGAAATTCAAGAATTAATTGATTTTAATATGGAATCTCTTGAGGATCGCAAAGATAGAATACAAAAAATTGAAGAAACTTTTGCTAAACAGATACTTGAAAATGAAGAAGAAACATTGAAACAATTGATTTTTACTATTGAATTTGAAAACTATAAATTTAATCTACTAACTATGTCTGATATAGAGATTTTTCTTGAGAATCTTAAGAACTTTTCAGAAATTCTCTTCAAAATGTTAGATGATGAAATAGATAACGCATCTTTAGTTCTTCCTTTTAAAGATACCAATTTTAAGATGAATTATAGACGAAATGAATTCTCTCGAGATAGAACCTCAGTAAAACGTTTACTGTATAGTGCAAGAATTGACAATACGGAAAAACAAGAAGAGTATCTAAGTAAAATATTGAAGTGATTTCAAATCTAGAGAGCTTGGAAAAATTCTCTGAAAATTTCTGTCAAAATAGTCTTATTTTCCAGAATTGATTCAATGAAAAGTTAAATATAACAAAAATAGTAATAGAAATCATTCATTCGATGTGTTTAATTGTTAATAATAATGGTGATTAGTAATGGCTGCATATTACAAAGGTGACCCTTCTAAATTTGTTATAAAGTATAGCTCAGGTAGAGCTATTAGATCTGGCAGAGGAATAAGTTTCTTTTATTTGCGTTTCAATACGAATATCGTAACTATTCCTGCAATGACAATCGATTCAAATTTTGTTTTTAATGAATTCACGAAAAATAATCAAGCGATTACTCTACAAGGACATTTTACTTACAAAATAAATGACCCAAAGAAAATGGCTTCAATTTTAGATTTTAGAATAAACCCAAAAAATGGATATCATATTTCTGAGGATCCACAAAAATTAGAACTTCGTATACGAAATATCGTTCAAATGCGAACAAGAGGATTCATAGAAAAAATGGATCTTGAGAATGCATTAACCACTTCAGAGGTCATTGCACAAAAGGTGCTTTCTGCATCTGATGAAACCAATATTATCAAAGAAATGGGTGTGGATCTCTTATCAATTACCTTTATTTCCATTAGACCAACACTAGAAATTGCTCGAGCATTAGAAGCGGAATATCGTGAAAACTTGCAAATGAAAGCAGATAAAGCAATATACGAACGACGCGCTGCAGCAGTAGAACAAGAGCAAAAAATCAAAGAAAATGAATTGAATACTCAAATTACTCTCGAGAAGAAACGAAAGCAACTCATTGAGCTTGAAGGAGAAAATATCCTCAAGGAAGCTCAATTCAAAGCACAAGCGAAAGAAAAGGAACTTGCTGCATACAAAAAAGTTGATTCGCAAATGCTCTTAGCATTAGCACTCAAAGAAATGGGTGAAAATGCACAAAAAATAGGTAACTTAACCTTTACGCCAGAAATTTTAGCCGCATTATTGAAACCCAAGAAAAAATGAATAGATAGTGTTGGTGGATTAATCAATGGTTAAAATTGATAAGATAATCATTATCACGAAAAAAACTTGGCTTGAAGAGTTGATTGAAAAGTTCAATACGAAATCTCAAGCGAAGTTTTACATCGAACATATGGGTGTTTCGTTCCAAGATTATGAAGATGCTCACAAAAAATACTACGAGTCACTTGAAAAAATCAAGAAACTTGTACCGTTAGATTTAAAATATCAAATTATTGAGAAATCATTCCTTCCTAACTTTCTTTTTGGTCCAAATAATCTTATTGTACCAGTAGGTCAAGATGGCTTAGTTATTAACACAGCAAAATATCTGGACAAACAACTAATTGTTGCTATAAATCCTGATCCTTCTAGATTTGATGGAGTGATGATTCCATTTACAGTGGAGGAATTACCCGCAGCTTTAAAAAAAGTAATCGCAGATAAACACAAAATTATCCAAATTACTATGGCTCAAGCAAAACTAAACAATGGACAATTTCTTTATGGAGTAAATGATCTTTTTATTGGTCATAAATCTCATGGGTCTGCACGATATACTATAAAACACTCTGATGCGACAATTGAAAAGCAAAGCTCAAGTGGAGTGATCATTTCAACTGGTGCAGGTTCAACTGCTTGGTTAAAATCGATAATTACAGGAGCAGTAGGTATTGTCAATAAATTTAGAAAATATTCTTATATTGATCCACCAACTGAAGAAGAATACCGTTTCCCTTGGGATGCATCATACCTAAACTATTCTGTAAGAGAACCATTTGTAAGCAAAACATCGTCTGCTGAACTTGTTTATGGTCAAATTTACTCTGGTGAAAAATTAATTATTGAATCAAATATGCCAGAAAAAGGAGTTATTTTTAGTGATGGAATACAAAATGATTTTCTAGAATTTAATTCCGGAGCAGTAGCAGAAATAAGTGTTGCAGATAAAAAAGGTAACTTGGTAATAAAATAAACTTTAAAAAAAGTAGAGTAAATGGGTTAGCATTCCATTCTACTTACCAATTTCTTAAAAGATCAACGATTAAGCGAACAGCAGGTCCTTTACAACCTTTCGTATTGTAGCCTTTGTCGCTATCTGAGCTTGAATAACCGGCAATATCGCAATGAATCCATGGTTTTTCATCTACGAATTTACTCAAGAATCTTGCAGCAACTATTGCTCCACCAGCTCGTCCACCGGCATGTTTCATATCTGCTATATCACTTTTGAATTGTTCATCATATTCTTCCCAGAGAGGCATTCGCCAGCACTTTTCACCACTAGTTTCAGATGCTTTTTGGAATCGCTCATTTAGTGCTTCATCATTAGCAAAATAACCTAAGGCATGATTACCTAAAGCGACAGCCATTGAACCTGTTAGAGTGGCAAAATCAAGCATAGCAGTTGGATTGTAATTTTTCGCCGCATAAGCTAATGCATCATTAATGATCATTCGTCCTTCAGCATCTGTGCTAATGACTTCAATAGTTTGTCCATCATAGCTAGTAATAATATCTGCCGGATGATAGGCAGTACCAGAAGGCATGTTATCAGTTGCAGGAACCAAAGCAACAACATGTAGGTCAGGTTTCAATTGACCAATTGCTTGCATAATCGCGAGAACAACTGCTCCACCTGTCATATCTGTTTTCATTAAACCCATATCTTTACTTGGTTTAAGACTAATTCCACCTGTATCAAAGGTTACTGCTTTACCAATTAAAGCCACAGTATCAACGTCTTTCTTATCAGCACCATACTCAAGAATAATGAATTTAGGCGGTTCTTCCGTTCCTTGAGCAACAGCAAGGAAACTGGTTAAGCCAATTTCTTTTGATTTTTCACGATCAAAAATAGTCACTTGAAGAGAATGCTCTTTTGCAATTCTTTCGGCTTCACTGGCAAGTTTTGTGGGAGTAATATAATTTGCAGGACCCCAAGATAATTCTCTGCAGAAATTAACTGCATCAGCAATTACTGTACCAGAGGTTACTCCTTCACCAAAAACTTTCTCATCTATTGTAGAACTGAAAAGAATAGCTTCACTTAATCTCTTGAATTTATCGAGATTTTTCGTTCTGTAGGCTAGATTTTGGAAACTACCCATTACTATACCTTGTATAATTGCTTCTGCGACATCCTTTGCCTCGAGTTTATTTCGTATAAAATGATCGAGACTAACTGCAAGAACTTTAACATCTAAATCACGAGCTTTTCGAGAAGCATTTCCCAAAGTCTTTCGAAGTCCCTCAAGAGAGATTTTTTCTTCTTTTCCTAAACCTACGAGAAGAATTCTCTTAGATGGAAGTTTATCATGGGTATAGACAAATTGAAGTTGCCCTTTTTCACCTTTAAAGTCCCCGAGGTTAATTAATTCCTTAGTAACTTCATGCAAAACACCAGTCTTTTTTCCAATTAAGGAATCAGAACTAGCTTCATCTGTGACACCAACAAGAATAACTGGTGCATCTATTTTTAGTAATTCGTCTTTTTTTGTAGTAACTTTCATTGGATTTTTCTCCAAAAATTATTAATTGTAAATTTATATTACTTCACTCTATTGATAAATTCTAACCCCGCTTTGCTAAACTCCATATTTAAAATTACTTCATTTGAATCGTTGATTTGAGATTCAAAAGATTGTTCCCACCATTCAAATCTTTTTTCTACATCGACAGGTTGAATCAAAGTAAAAACTAATTCTAAAGCTTGATTTGCAGTTTCGGTCTCTTGTCCTTCTAAAGACCCTCTAAAAGCATTTTCGGCAAAAACTTCCTTGATTGTTTTTCCTTGATAATCACTTGAAGTAAGCTCAAATGTCTTCACTACTGCCATTCCTCCAGAAAAAATATCAGGGGTATTTAGTACTAATTTTATCACCATAATTTCAGCTCGCTTTAGTAATTTTACCAAAGTTTAATCAGTAACCAACTAATAAAATATTTTCTACTTTACAACATAATAAAGTGGCTAATTACCACTTATTTTGATGTATTTTTTCTTTATTGAACCGATTTGATGGTTCCTTCGTTTCATTTGGGTGACCAAGAGCTATCACTGCAAGAGGATAAACATTGCTAGGCAAGTCAAATATTTTTTTGATACCATCGATTCTATCTTGTTTAGGATAGATGCCTAACCAAACTGCTCCTAAACCTTTGGCATGAGCTGCAAGGAGAATATTTTGTGTAGCTGCAGAACAATCTTGTACCCAATAACCACAGTATTTCTCTGTCTCAAAATCACCGCAAACTAAAATCGCTACAGGAGATTCTTTGAGCATTTTTGAATAGTCATGAAACTCTGTAATAGCATCAAGTGTCTTTCGTTCATTAATAATAATAAAGTGCCATGGTTGTTTATTACCCGCTGATGGTGCTTGCATAGCAGCCTTAAGAAGATCAGTTAAATCATCATCAGAAACTGGTTTATCAGTGAATTTCCGTATACTTTTTCGAGTGAGTATTCCTTCCATTAATTCCATTTTTAGTATCCTCATGTACCATTAGTTTATATCTTCTTAAAATTTCTGAATTCAATAGTATATTGTTTATCGCGTAAAGTTAATTGAACTTTATCTATTATAAAATAAACTACAGAGATTTGTAAAAAAAATTGGCTCAAGTAAAATGAAAAAAAATAAAAATGAAATCTCAAAATTTGTTCTGTTTTGTAATCTATTTAATTTATCTTAAAACGTAGGTAAAACATAAGACGTTGATCCAGAAAAACCAATAATTCGCGGTTCAGCTAACTGATAAGCGTCATAAACTGATTTTCTTGGTGTTCTTGTAATTCCGTATCTTAAGAAGCTCGAAACAGCAGATTGTGATCCCATACCATATGTTCCAAATAAAATGAATTTATTTGCATGGTGATTTAGAGTAACTTTAATAGAAATTTGCATTGTTGTCATACTATAACAAGGAGAAGCGTAGAAAACCAATTCGGGAATAGTACCATAAAGTAATACATTCATTTCTGCAAAAGTTGATGGACCAATTTCAAAACCAGGATAATAAGTCATCCAATTTCCCTTTATTGATGGAACATCTACATTCAAAGGCATACCATGCGTATACGTAATTGCAAAAAGACGAGTATTATATTGTTTAGCAAAATTGAATGCTTTCACAAAATTGTTAATATAGGAAACAGTTCCAAAATTCTTATCCGTTATTACATAATACCCTCGAGCTTCTAATTCTCCTACATAATTATAACTTGCACCATCGGATCCATCAAGTGCATCAAGTGATATATCAAAGTCACTTAACGCTAACATAGTTAATAAAGTAGCAAGTTCAATAGGAGATAAAGTAGCTGCAAAGAGATACCATAATACATAATTAGAAACCCATGCAACATAAGCTACACCACAATAAACTTTACCATCATGGACAAACATATGAGTTGCTTCTGCGAAATTTGGATTAAAACCATAACTTAGTTCAACTTTATCATTAAGAGAATCCCCATCTGTATCCTTCTTTAAAGGATTTGTTTCATAGACTACTACTTCTTGAAAATCATTTAATCCATCATAGTCAGTATCTTTTCGATAGGGATTAGTTCCTATAGATCTTTCCCGTTTATCACTTAAACCATCTCTATCGGAATCTTTAGGAGGGGGAGGGACAGGGGGATCCCAAAAAACTCTAGCACTTGCTCCAATTATAGATACTCCACCTATCATCACCAAAATCAAAAGTCCAAAAATAATGCTTTTTTTCATAAATTTTTACTACCTTAATTGTCTTTTATTAAATAATCTAGAGTGGATTTTATTTAAATACATAACTCTATTCTAGAAAAGGAAGTGTATAAAAGTAAAAATATTAACTTTAAACTTTTCTTCTGTAGTAAAGAAAACAATATAAACCAAGAAGGTTTATATTACTACCTTGACAGCTAGAATAGTGAAAGATTTTAGACGTTAATAATAAAAGGGAAAAAATCTAAGAAATGAAAAATTTGTTTTTGAAAAAGGAGTTGAGCAAAGTGAAGAAATTTAAGTTAAAACAATTTATTGGAATATCAATAGTAATATTATTTGCAATTAATCTTTCTTTTCTTAATACTTCAAGAGTAGATGCAATAGAATATCATTTTACTTTGATATTCGAGACAAATGGAGGAGGAGTGAGACCTGATTACGGAAACTTCCTCAAACAACAGTTAGCAAGAATAGGAATATACGTTGAAGTTGTTATACAACCTTGGCCAATATTTGATGCCACTAACCCAATCCGTGATTACGATATTTGCTATCTTTCTTTCAGTGGTGGTGGAAAAGATCCGGATTTCACTGGAATTTACAATGAAAATGGTTCACTGAACTTATTTGGTTACCGTACCGATATGGATTTTGATGAAACCCTCGGTACTGGTTTGAACGAGTGGTATATGAGACAAGGCAATTTAATTATGCCTCCTGACAGCACTGAAAGAATTCAACATTACTGGGCATGGGAACAATATTTAATGGATAAAATCCTCCCATGTCAGCCAACATTCGCACCACAAGACTATATTATTCATTGGTCCAATTTAGAAGGATACGATATGAAAGATGGCATAGTACAATCGTGGGGTAAAATGAGCTTTGAAGGTTTTCATGATGGTCAAATAGATAATACAGAATTAGTTACCACTGATGCACTTTGGTTTGATCTAAACCCATTATTCCAAGATGATTCCTCATCAAGAAAAATTAGTGATGCAATAATGGATCCACTTGTATACTTTGATGATGATTTAAGTGTACACACACACTTAGCAGAAAGCTATACATTTCTTAATGATACTACTATTGAAATCATTTGTCGTGATGGAATCAAATGGCAAGACGACCCGGATGAATTATTCTTAGATGAATATTTTGATGTTGAAGATGTTTATTTCACACTCTACTCGTTGGCAGAACTCTCAAATAATATGGCCAAATACGATTGGATAAAGAAAATGGAAATCATCGATGAAATGACCCTCAAACTTTACATAGATGGAGATCCAGACACACCAGAAAATGATCCTTTTGCTCTTGTTCTCTCTCACTTAGATACTAATATTCTCCCAGAACATTACTTGAACCAAACACAATTGGGTGATGGAATTACTCCTGACATTATACATGATTCTTGGAACACATTCGCAACTAACTGTTTTGGAACTAGTTTATTTGAGTTGGGCACCTTCACCGAAGGTGTTGAAACCAAATTAGATATTTTCACCGATTGCTGGTGGTTAAATGCCACTGTAGACAAAACCAACATGGATTTTGTAAATAGATTTGGTGATTTCACAGGAGGATTAGACTCTTGGAGAATCAAAATTATACCTGACATTCAAATCGCTCTATTAGAATTTAAAGCAGGTAAAACCGATATTGAAAGCATTACTCAGTACCCAGAGATACGTGATGATATGATAACTGATTCTGATTTCGCTGTTCAGAATGATACCAGATTCTATTTAGGATTTTTCGGTTATAATATGCGTCCAACAAGATCTGTAATAGGTAACCCAAACCCGGCACCCGGAGATCCATCAATATCTGTTGGTTTAGCTGTCAGAAAAGCTATCTCTTATGCTCTTGACATAGAGGAAATCAATGATGTTATTCACAGAGGTGAATACACAATAACGAATCATCCAATTTATGCAAAAATGGGAATCTGGTGTAATCCTAACATTATACAATACAACCACAATCTTGACTTAGCACGGGATTTTATGAACATTGCAGGATATGGAATCATAACAAAAGAATCCAGTACAGTGGGAACGAATTGGGTCTATTCCTTTATTGGTTCTATTATTTCTCTCGGAATTGCAATTATAATCCGAAAGAAAAAGTGAATTTTTTACTTGGTGAAATGTTAAAACATGAAAAAATTGGTGAGAAAAATGAAGAGATATAAATTAAAGCAACTTATTGGGATATCAATATTGATCTTATTTACTGTTAATTCTTGTTTTCTTAATACTTCAAAAGTAGATGCAATTGAACCGTATTTTACTTTAGTATTCAAAACAAATGGTGGAGGAGTGAGACCAGATTATGGAAGCTTCATTAAACAACATCTTGCAAGAATTGGTATAGGAGTTGAGGTCATTATACAAGATTGGTCAACTTTTGTTGGTGAATTGATCGCTTATCGAGATTTCGATATTTGTTATGTCGCTCTCTCTGGTGGCAGTGCAGATCCAGATTTCACTGGTATCTACAATGAAAATGGTTCTCTAAACTTGTTCGGTTACCATACCGATATGGATTACAATGAAACCCTCGGTACAGGTTTGAACGAATGGTACATGAAGCAAGGCAATTTAATTATGCCTCCTGATAGTACTGAAAGAGTTACACATTACTGGAACTGGGAACAATATTTAATGGATAAAATCCTCCCATGTCAGCCAACATTCGTACCAAAAACCTATGAAGCTTTCTGGTCCACATTAGATGGATACGATATAGAAGATGGCATAAAACAATCATGGGGTAAAATGAGCTTCTCGGGTCTTCATGCTGGACAAATTACAACCACAGAAATAGTTACAACAAATGCAGCCTGGTCAGATCTTAACCCAATTTTCCAAACAGATTTAGGATCAAGTGAAATCATTTCAGCAACAATGGATGATCTAGTTTATTATGACGCTGATTTAAACGTACATCCACACTTAGCAAAAAACTTTACATTCCTCAATGACACAACAATTGAAATTGAGATTCGTACAGGAATCAAATGGCAAAACGACCCGGATGGATTATTCTTAGATGAATACTTTGATGCTGAAGATGTTTACTTTACATTACATACAAGAGCAACCGTTTCTAATGATGTAACCAATTACAATTGGATCAAGAAATTGGAACTTGTTGATTCAACACACATGAAAATTTATATTGATGGTGACCCGAACACTCCAAAAAATGATGTTTTCGCACCGGTAATTACATATTTGGCAGATACTATTCACCCAGAGCATTACTTGAATCAAAGTCAATTGCCCGATGGAATTACTCCGGACATCACACATCCATCATGGGCTACTTTTGCAACTAACTGTTTTGGAACAGGTTTATTTGAGCTTGGTACCTTCACAGAAGGAGTTGAAACCGAATTAGATATTTTCAGCGATTGTTGGATGTTAGACCCCACAGTGGACAAAACTGACATGGATTTTGTAAACAGATTTGGTGACTTCACAGGTGGATTAGACTCTTGGAGAATCAGAATTATCCCAGATCCATTAACCGCTATATTAGAATTCGAACAAGGCAAAATTGATCTCGTAGGTATCACACAATACCCAGTAAGACGCGAAGAGATGATTGCTGATCCAGACTTCGAAGTTCAAAATGACATCAAATTTAATTTAGGTTTCTATGGGTACAACATGAGACCCATCAGACCAGATATTGGTAACCCTAATCCGGCACCAGGTGATCCAACAATAACTGTTGGTTTAGCAGTCAGAAAAGCTATCTCTTATGCTCTTGACAGAGTTGAAATCAATAACGTTATTCATAAAGATGAATACACAATCACAGATCACCCAATCTACTTAAAGCTTGGAATTTGGTGTAATCCAAACATTATTCGATACAACCATGATCTCGACTTAGCAAAAGAATTCATGGTCATTGCAGGATATGGACACACACCAACTCCAACCCCCACAACAATAGAATCAACTCCCACAGTAGAAATAAATTGGTTCTATATCTTAAGCGGAATTTTTAGTTTGCTTGGAATTATTATTATTATTAGAAAGAAAAAATAATTTTTCGTTAAATGGGTTTCAAAAACCCTTTTATTCTTTTTTCCCTTTAATATATCTTAGTGCAATATTCTTCTAATCAAAGACAATCATTATTGAAGTGAAAAAAATGGAGAGAAAAAGATCAAAACAGCTTATTGGATTATCAATAGTAATTTTATTTGCTACTAGCTCATGTTTTCTTTTTGTTTCAGAGGTTGATGCAAAAGAACCGTATTTTACTTTGGTGTTCAAAGTAAGCGGAGGAGGAGTTAGAGCCGACTATGGTAACTTACTCAAACAACAGCTTGCAAGAATAGGAATAGGTGTTGATGTTATTGTACAGGATTGGCCGACTTTTGTTGGTGAATTGATTGCTTACCATAATTATGACATTGTGTATATTGTATTAACAGGTGGAGGATATGATCCTGATTTCACAGGTGTTTACAATGAAAATGGTTCACTGAATTTATTTGGGTATCACACAAGTATGGATTATAACGAAACCTTAGGTACAGGATTAAATGAATGGTATATGAAAGAAGGAACAAAAATACTTCCTGCTGATTCTCAAGAGAGAGTAGAACATTATTGGGCATGGCAACAACATTTGATGGATAATCTTTTACCATGTTTACCTACTTTTTCTTCGAAATCATATAGTGCTAATTGGGCAAATTTACAAGGATATAATTATACTGAAGGTCTTTTACAATCGTGGGGAAAAATGTCTTGGGATGGAACTCACACAGGACAAGAAAATACAAGTGAAATAGTAATTGCTGATGCAGCATGGTCGGATTTAAGTCCATTTTTCCAAGATGATACTTCATCCTCATTCATAAGTTCAGCAATTATGGATTCATTAATTCATTATGATTCAGATTTATCAGTTTGGTCAAATTTAGCAACTAGTTGGACACACATTTCTGACACACAAGTTAGAGTTAGTCTACGAGAAGGTGTTAAGTGGCAAAATGATCCTGATGGAAATTTTACCAATGAATATTTTGATGCACGAGATGTCTATTTTAGTTATGATGTTTGGTCAACGTATAATTGGGATAGCAATAAATGGTTAGATCATATGGAAATAGTTGATGATTATACCATAGATTTCTTCATTGATGGTGATAGTGATGAACCCGGAGCTCAACCTTCAACTTTATATCTGCCATCGTTTTCTGAGCTAATTTTGCCCGAACACTATCTTAATCAAACGCAATTGAGTAATGGAGTTACACCAGATATTTCTCATCCATCTTGGAATATCTTTGCTACAGAAGCATTTGGCACAGGATTGTTTTCATTAACTCACTTTGAAGAAGGCGAAGAAACTATTCTTACTGTTAATCCTGATTGTTGGAGATTAAATACTTCGATAACAAGTGATCCAAATTTGAACTGGGAAGATCGTTTTGGCGATTTTTCTGGTGGTGTAAATCAATTGAGAATCAGAATTATTCCAAGTTCTCAAGAGTCTATTGCCGAATTAATAGCTGGTCGAGTTGATATTGAAGGAGTAACAATGGATAAAGATACACGAAATGAATTAATCTTAAATCCCGATTTTAAAGTGCAAACTGTTATAAGCTCTTATTTTGCTTTTTTTGGTTACAATATGCGTCCTGCACGAGAGTATATTGGTAATTCCAATCCAGCTCCAAATGACTCTTCATTATCAATTGGTTTAGCCATTAGAAAAGCAATAAGCTATGCTGTTAACCTTGAAGAAATGAATGAAATTATTCACGAAGGAGAATATACTATTACTTATCATCCAATATATACTAAAATGGGTATTTGGTGCAATCCAAATATAATAAAGTATAAGCATGATTTAACTCAAGCAACAGAATATATGGTTATTGCTGGTTTTGGATCTGCACAAGGGGAAACAACAGCAACAGGAATAAATTGGTTCTACTCCCTTAGTGGTTTATTCTGTTTATTAGGGATACTAATAATTTTCAGAAGGTCATGAAGATTTCACATCTAACGGGTTTCTAACAACCGTTCCTTTTTTTATGGACAAATAGGATATTGTATTATTTGTTTCATATTTCTTCTTTTATTTGCTATTTTGTGCTAAAATAATATTTATATTACAAAAAAAACGATTAGGCTTATTGAGTTAAATTGAGGAATTAATTTTGAGAAACTTTAGAGTAAAAATAATAGAAATGGTAAGTATTGCATTGTTGATGCTTCTCGTAGTATCTGCTACGAGTTTTAAAGCATTAGGTTATTTAGGAAATAATCAATCTGCTTTTTCAATTAAAACAACCGGAAATGTTGTTGATGATTTTACTACAGATCTCTTCCGAGATGCATCTTCAGACGTTTTTGGTTGGGGAAGTGGAACATTAACAAATGAGCGAGACTTTTCTGTTACAGTTCTCGATTTCTATGACACAAAATATCCTGTAAGGGGTCTCGACGTGCAAGGAAGAAAAGCCTATGTTGTTCAATACAATAAATCTAGTTCTACAGATTCTGTAGGTTGTTTTAGTATTAATGATCCCACTGATATCCAATTATTAAGTACTAGAAATTCTTTATCTAAGTTGATGTCAATTGCTGTTGATGGAGATGTAATCTACGCAGGTAGAAGCCACGTAAATCAAATATTTAACACCTATAATGTAACAGATCCATTTAATTTAGGTGGAAGTAGTGCCTATTTAGACTTTGTAAATGGTATTGGTAATGTTACAGATATTGAACCTGATGGTCATTTTGTATATTATGTTCAATATGGAGACTCTATTGGTAAATCATTCCGCATAGTTGATGCAGCAGATCCAGACAATCTAATTGAGTATATACCAAATTGGAGTTCTGATAAAGCATTGGGTTTAGACATTGTTGATCATCTAGCATTTATAGCTGCAAGTGATGATGGTTTCTATATCCTAAATAAGACGGACAAATATACTCCCATAGAACTGGACCATGTTAATCTTCAGGGCAACTGTACGGATGTTCTTGTTGAAGATAATATTGCTTATGTAACCCTAGGTATTGAAGGTATTGCTGTTCTTGATGTCTCAGATCCAACAAATGCCATTGTTATTGGCACAGTTAGTACTGGTGATTCTCTAACAAAGATGGCCTTACAAGGTAATACACTCTATGCAACTGCTGGTCTTGGTGGAGTAAAAGTTTTTGATGTTGCTGATCCAACGCATATCACTCTTGTGACAGGTATATCTATGCCATTTGCTTGGGACATTGACCTATATGGTGGTGTTGTAGTTGTAGGTTCAGAAGAAGGCATCCACACTTTCCAAATTGGAGAAGTAGATGATTTCTCTACAAGTTACTATGAAAATACTTTCGACGACCTAGAAGTTTGGGATGTTCGAGTAATTGGCGACATAGCATACATCGCTGGTGGTCCAGATGGTTTCTATACATTGAACGTTAGAGATCCAAATAATCCTATTCTCCTTGATCATATTGATACCGTTGATTCATTTCCTTTGAATAAAATCGATGTTGGAGGGCAATTCGCTTACTTAGTTGGTCCATGGAATTGCACTTCAATTGATATTCGTGATCCAACCAATTTAAAGATAATAGCTGATGGTTCAGGAAACTCTCTTGGAGATGTTTTTGTAAATGGAGAAATAATTTACATTTCATGGGAACAAGGTGGATACGCATGTCTTAATGTAACGTTTCCAAAGAACTTTCTAATCACACCTGCTTATGAATTAGATGAACCACACTTTGGAAGTAATATAACATCTCTCTGGGTTCAAGATTACAAAGTATATTCTGCCAATTATATTGGAGGTGGTGGTGGTGGATTATTCATAAATGATCAAAGAAATTTGAATAGTCATCAGTTAATAAGTACATATATACATAGTGCTTACAATCTCGATCTAAAAGTTGATGGAGATCTCGCTTTTCTAGCAGATACCACTTGGTGTGTGGCAATCAACGTGACTAATCCTAGCAACCCAACATTCATACAAGATCTTAGAGATAATGCAAATGCTTTGATAAAATCAAATTGTATTTGGAATTTTGGTCCTTATGTAATTACAGCTGGTCCAGATGGAGTATACCTTATTGAGACATCAGATTTTACTTCTCCTTTGGTTTCAACACAATATAATTATACTGCTGGTGCATTAGCAGTTACTTCTGCCGGTGATTTCACATATGTTGCAAACAAATCGAATTTAATTATCTTAAGACATTTCAAGAGCGCTGCAGACACTTATTTTGATACCAATAATCTTGCTCAATCGAAATCAATATTCTCTATGACAAATAGTTCAATAAGTGCTGCGACTTTACTCGTTGATCTCTACAATCCATGTACTGATCCAACAGCCTTATCATTTGAGATGACAGCTGATGGAGTAAATTGGGAAACAGTTACACCAAACACCTTGCACAACTTTGACAACACAGGCTCGGATTTGCGTTGGCGTGCTGTCTTCAATGGTGCAACTGATAGAAGCCCTCACCTTTATCTAGTTGAAATCTCTTTTGAGTATAAGACTTCATTCCCTCTTAGTCTACTTTGGATTGGTATTATTGCTGGTGGTTGTCTACTATTAATCATCATAATCATTGTAGCTGTAGTAGCAATTTCGAAAAGTAAAAAGAAATCATCAACCAGATAAATCAAACTTGGGACGAACATTTATTCGTCTCACATTTCTTCTTTTTCTTTCTCTTTGTGCTAAAAAAATATTTATATAAGTAAAAAAAGAATTTATTTTTATAGGTTATTTTGAGGGTTAAATATTGAATAAAATTAAGATAAAAATAACAGAGATTGTAAGTATATTTTTGTTGATGTTTCTTGTAACCTCTTCTACTTGTTATCAAGTATCAAGTTATTTGGAAAATAATCAAACACCTTATACAATTAAAACAACCGGAAATGTTGTTGATGATTTTACAACAGATCTCTTCCGAGATGCTGCTTCAAACGTTTTTGGCTGGAAAAGTGGAACATTGACAAATGAAAGGAATTTCACTTGGGCAATTACTGATTTCTATCCAACTGATAATGAGATAAGAGATTTGGTGGTTCAAGGAAGAAAAATTTATGCTACAGGTTATAATGACACCACCTCATTAAAGTCTGTTTTAGCTTTTGATATTAATGATCCTTTAAATATCAAGCTATTGAGCACAAGAACTTCAATGTCTGGTTTACAAGTAGCAGCTATTGATGGAGACATTTTTTATGGTGGCAAAATTCCTTCATCTATAACACCAATTAGTGCTCTTGGTGTTTATAATGTCAGCAATCCCTACGATTTAAATGGACTTGGTGTGTATCTTGACGGAGTTTTTCCAGACGGACTTGTAACTGATATTGCTTTTCAAGGTCACTTGGTCTATTATACATCCTTTAATGATACTATTAATAGATCATTCAGACTGGTTGATGTCAAAGATCCATATAGTCTTATTGCAATCACACCAGAGTGGGTGAATAATAAAGCACTAGGTTTAGAAGTTGACCGTCATTTTGCTTATATTGCAGCAAGTGATGATGGATTCTATATTTTGAACGTTTCAAATAAAAACTTCCCCGTAGAGGTAGGTCATCTATCACTTTCAGGAAATGCTACTGATGTTCTATTAGATGGTACTGTTGCATATGTTACTTTGGGAGATGATGGTATAGCATCAGTTGATATCTCTGACCCTACAAATCCACAATTATTGGGAATAAACCAAATAGGTGGCTATTCTAGACATATGGCTTTACAAGGAAATACTTTATTTGTTTCAGGTGGTGCTGCTGGATTACGAGTCTTTGATGTTGTAGATCCTACACATATTAGCTTAGTACTTGAAGTTCCATTTCCATTTGTTTGGGATGTTGAATTATTTGGCGATAAGGTTGTAATTGGAACAAGTGATGGGATACACATTCTTAGCATTGCAGCAGTTGGCGGTGGATTTACTGATCTATCAAATACTGAAACAGTAAGCTTTGATACTGGTTATGATGTATTAGATGTTGAAGTTAAAGGCAACATAGCTTTCATTGCAGGTGGGTTAGATGGTTTATTCACTGTTGATGTGTGTGACCCTATGAATCCAGTTGTTTTGGATCGTTGGAATGCGACAGGTGCAAACTTCCGAAAATTAAATATTAATGGTCAATTTGCTCATTGTGTTGACTATTTAGGTGCAGAATATATCTTTGATATTACAGATCCAAATAATATAGAGTTTGTTAGAATTATTACAGGAGTGTTAATGACAGATGTTATGAGTATTGGAGGATTATCATTCCTATCTTTAAGAGATATGATTGCTATAGTTAATAATACGCTTCCCGCAGAAGCATTTTCTGTCGTAGATACTTATTCGATAGGTACAAATATCACTTGCATTTACGTCGTTGGTCGTTTACTCTTTATTGCAGAATATTTGAATGGCGCTTCTGGTTCTGGCTGGCATGTTTTTGATATACGAGATCCATGGAACATAAAACATATCTTTACAAAATCAGGAGTGACATCTTGGCATAATGAATTGGTTGTTGAAGGTGATATATTATATACCGCAAATGGGCGATGGTTACATCTTTGGAATATCTCTGATCTAACAAGTGTTAGCTTGATTGATTATATCAATTATGGAGTAGGTAATATCGTAGTTTCAGACATCCAACCTTTTGGTACTAACATATACTTAGCAAAGAAGTCCTTTGGTGTAAACGTTGTTAACGCTACTGATGTTGCTAATCTCATTGAAGGGTCAACTTATGCTCCTGCAACTGGAGCGTTGAGTTTAGCTATTTCTGGGGACTTTTTGTATATTGCAAATAAGACCTCTCTCATTATTCAACGATTTTTCGAGAGTGCAGCAGATACCTATGTTAATACCAATAATCTTGCTCAATCGAAATCAATGTTCACCATGCCCAACGGTTCAATAAGTGCTGCAACTTTAAACATTGATCACTACAATCCAAGCAAAGATCCAACATCACTAACCTTTGAGATGACAGCTGACGGAGTAAATTGGGAAACAGTTACACCAAATACCTTGCACACCTTCACTAATACCGGAACAGATTTACGTTGGCGTGCTATTTTCAATGGTGCAGAAGATAGAAGCCCTCATCTTTATCAAGTTGAAATCACTTTTGAATTTGAGTATAAGACTTCATTCCCTCTTAGCCTACTTTGGATTGGTATTATTGCAGGTGGTGGTCTGGTGTTGATCATCATAATCATTGTAGCTGTAGTAGCAATTTCGAAAAGTAAAAAGAAATCATCAACCAGATAAATCAAACTTGGGACGACTATTTATTCGTCTCTCATTTCTTCTTTTTTATTCTCAGCTGATTTTCAGAAAGTTAAAATCAGTAATTATTATTGATACAAGATTACATTCCAATCTAAATTTTCTAGGAGTTTCTAATGTAGTAAGTCTGGAATGTATTCATCTATTACTTGTCTTTTTCTTTCAAATTCTGTAAGCTCACTTTTTCTCTTTCTTTTTGCTTGAACTTGATTTCTATGTCTTAAATGAGTGATTTCTCTACATTTCCTAATTTTCTCAGCACTTGAAAGTCATTGTTGTTGATTGTAGAGGACAAGGCAAAACTAATAATCCTAAAGATAAATTCCAATATCTCAATATGACAAAAGATTTTGTTATACTAAGTGGTAATCTGGGATTAGAGAATCAATTGATAATTGGTTTAAGTGGTTGTGCTCAAATTGCTTCTATAAATAGCAATAAATTAGCCAAATTTACTACAAGCAATCAATATCATTACTAATTTTAAAGACAAAGTAAAAAAACAGAACATAATTTATACTAAAAGGAAAGAAAATCTGTGGAGAAGTCCACAGTATTACTCTTTTTCTATTTTCCACTTGAAAATTTAGTAGAACCTAAAAGGATCATAGGTGATTTCATTCCACCCTCAATAAGAAGGTCTTTCCCAACTAATTTGATATTCTTCAGAACATCATAGACAGTTGTTCCAAGCATAGTATTCTTTATTGGGAATTTTATTTCGCCTTTTTCTACCCAGAATCCGACATCTACTTGCTGACTAATATTTGTACCAGTCATAGCAAATACTGGGCTTTCCAGATAGATTCCTGTACCAAGTTCTGCAAAGAGCTCATCTTTTGATGCTGTACCAGATTCAATTTGAATTTGTGTTAAACTTGGTTTTGGTATTCCGCCATATCCTTGCTTAGTAGCGCTTCCAGTATTTGGAATATCCAATTTCTTAGAAGTATAAACATCGCTCAGATAGGAAAGTAATGTTCCTTTATCTACAATAGAAATCTTTTGTGTTGCTGTGCCTTCGTCATCGAACCTTCGACTACTTGAACCACCAGTTTGGAGTGGGTTATCAATAACAGTTAATTCCGGACTAGCTATTTCTTCTGCAAGTCTATCATTAAAGAAAGCGGTTCCTTGGATAATATTGTAAGCAGAAACACCTCGAGAGAGTATTCCACCAACAGTTTGGCGAGTAGCTCTTTTGTCAATTAAAAGAGGATATTCACCTGAATCAATTTTTTGTCCACCAAGGTTGTTTAGAGCTTTATCTGCAGCTTTATGACCTATTTCTGTTGGATCAATCTTCTTGAGTGAACGAGCGAAACCGTATTCATAACCAACACCAATATCATCATCTTTGACTATTTTATTATTGATGAAAACAGTCATAACAGTACCATTTGTTTTAGCAAGAACACCATTTGAATTAACTATGACTTTGCTACCAACAAATAATCCTACACTCCCACTTACATTCAAAGTAGCTTCTTTTTCTAGGGAAGCATTTAATGCTTGAATAGCAATTTCAACCAGTTTATCACTGCTTAGAGAGGCTAATTCTTTGTTGTATAACCCCTTAACTACCGGATAAGACGTAACCTTTGATGCAAAACCAATATTATCGGGATTTGGGCTAGACACTTTAGCTAAAGAAACAGCATCTTTTACCATTGCGTCCAATAAACTATCATCAAATTGAGTTGATGTACTTAGTCCAATTGCTTTGTTAATTAAAACACGCAATCCTATACCAGTTTGGCTTTTACTATTTGCTTTAACAATACTGGATTCTTCAAGGTTGATTGACATTTGTTTTCCTTGTATAAGGACCACTTCAGAATGTTCTGCACCAAGTTTTTGAGCCATTTTATTTACTTTTTCAGCAAGAGCTACGATAGTATTATCAACCATTTTACCTTCCTCCAACAACTAGATCTTTTACTGCAAGTGCAGGACCACTACCTGTTACAGGCATCCATTGACCACTTTTACCACAAGAACCATTGAAAGCTGCTTGTTCTAGTTTTCCAACACCAATAGTATTAGTTAATACTTCCATGATCATTCCGCTCATAGAAACGTTCTGAGTAATTGATTTTTGTTTGCCTTTTTCGATTATATAGCCATTTTGTGATGAGAACATAAACTGTCCCATAGCGGGGTTAACATAACCACCATAGGATTTTTCGAGGTACATTCCATCGCCAATGATTTCAAATAATTCTTCAAGGCTTTTATCACTACCTTCAACAAAGGTGTTACCCATTCGGGCAAGAGGTGGAAATCGAAAGTCCATTGCTCTTCCAGAGCCGTTGGGTGTTTGTCCAAGTATTGTTGCTGTTTCTAGCGTGTGGAAAAATTCTTTTAGAATGCCTTTTTCAACCAATTTTCTTGGAACTGCTTTTGTTCCTTCTGAATCATAAGCAAAAGACCCTCGCAAACCTGGAATGGTAGGATCATCTACAATGCTTATCTCTTCAACACCAACTTTAGTATTCAATTTGTCATGAAGAATAGATCTTTTAGTAATTATTCCATCTGCCTCACAAGCGTGGCCAAAAGCTTCGTGTACGAACACACCAACAAGACTTGGATCCATAACTAAATTCATTTTACCACTTTTTGGTTTATCTGCAGAAAGAAGGTCAACAGCTTTTGTGCCAACTTCTTTTCCTATTTCATCTACATTGAAATCCATAATGGTTTTTATTCCAATAGATGAAGCAACATTTTCACCAACGTTCTGTTGTAAATTACCTTCTCGAGCAACAGCTCCTCCAGATAATCGAAAAACACCTGATTCAGTTGAAACATCTGTACCATTCGTTGAAATAATATCTTCAGAATTAATTGTTTCTAAATAAATCGCTCGAGAAGTTGCTATTCTCTTATCTACCTCTCTAATTGTTTTTTCAAAATCTTGAGTGATTTTCATCTTCTCTTCAATAAAAATATCCTTTGGATTAAGATCAAAAGAAATTTTTGATTTTCCTTGAGTCGAGAATTCAGGATTTATTTTTCGAGGTTCTTTAACCTTTTCAGAGGCAACTTTTGCCATTTTTACTGCTGTTTTCAAAGTTTGTGTTAGTGTATCCTTTGATATATCAGCAGTTGTCGCAAGACCCCATGCTCCTCCCACTAAAACCCGTACTGCGGCTCCTCCCATTCTATTTGAGGTTACTTCTTCTGTAATTGCGTTTTTAACAATCATATTCAATGATTCTGAATGTTGGAAACGAATATCAGCAAAACCGCCCGTGCCAAGGTCTATTTCATCCAATATTTTTCGGGCATAATCCTTCATAATGGTATTGTCTTAAATTTTAGACATTAAAAATTATTCTACCATTAGATTATATTCAATTTTAATCGATTCTCCAAAAAATTCCACTATTACACAAGTAAAATAACAGTCATAGCAACAACAACTACAACAAGAGTATCTAATTATCTTCTAAAAAAATAAAATTGAAGATTAATTATCTGAAGCTATGAAAAGTAGTAAAAGGGTTTTTTCTTTTTACAACTTGAAATATTTCTCGAAAATTTCTGAAAGCTCGGCTAAAGTTTTGGTAGCACTAAACCTGTATTCTTTGTTAGCAGAGAAAATAGGTATTTTTCGTTTTTTTAATAAAATAAATGTGGGTATGAATTTTATCTTATATTCTGCTTTTACTCTTTCTTTATCTTCTTCACAATCGATTTTGCCAAATGCTATCTGTCCATTGTATTTATCAGCTAATTCTTCGAAAATCGGAGCCATTTCTTTGCAAGGTTTACACCAATCAGCATAAAGATCTAGTACTACACAGTCGTTATTATTAATGAAAGCTTCAACATCATCTAACCCAAGTTTTGATACTTTACCATTTGTTTCAATTATATTAGTCAATATATTCACCTGTTATTTGTTTTTCTAATTGATAAGTCTCAAATTCGGACAAAAATATAACTGTTATTGATTCGGCATATTTAGGTGAAAAACCTGTGTTGTTAGAGTAATGATTGCATTCTTATATTTTATTTCTCAAACAGAATTGGGATTAAGATGACAAATGAAAATAACAATCTTACAGTTGCTGCTCCTGATAAATGGATGGCAGGATGGGATAAATATTTTGATAAATTATTAGAACAATCTGATGAAGAATTGATGAATTTATCTGCAATTAGTCACCCGATTCAGTGTTTAGCTGCTCCAATACGTGGTAAAGCTAATGATATGAAAGGGCTTGATTTAGCTTGTGGCGCAGGATCAACAGCACTCTTTTTAGCCAAATTAGGTGTTCAAATGGAAGCAATTGATGCATTGACAAGTGCAATAACTATCGTTACTAAGCGTGCAAAATTACTTGGATTAACTGATAAATTAAATATCTATCAAAAGGACATTGATGGTTGGGAGATAATGCCGGAAAGTTACGATATCATTATTGCTTCACAATGTTTACAATATCTCTTCAATCGTGCAATACCAAGATTAACAGAATTTGCTGCTGCTGTAAAACCGGGTGGGTTTTTAGTTTTTAGCGGAAATATCCCTCCTCATTTCAAATTGGAACCACCAATGAAGTTTATTTATCAAGAAGAGTTGGATGAAATATTCAAAGGATGGTTATATCATAGCAAAGGGACCGATGAACGTTTATTACGCCCAAATGATCTCAGAGGTTACATCTGGCTAGTAGCGCAGAAGCCAGAAAAGGAGTAAGTTAGAAATTTATCCTTTTCATCTTTTTTTAAAAAAGATAGTTTAAATACTCTATCAACTTGATTATCTATTAGGGATTTTTTTGGAATTAGAAAAACTTATTGGAAAAATTGCTGCGACTAAAAATAGTAAAAGAATCGGAAGAATAACTAGAATTGAACGATTACCACATCTTTTAACAAAGAAGACAGTTCCTTATGTTTTCATCTTTGTTCAACAATTTATGAAAAAGGATGCTTTGGTGCCATTACTCGCAGATAAAATACTAAAGGTAGAAGGGAATTATGTGTGGTTCGATATTTTGAAAAAAGACTTTGATAAAAAAGTAAAATTTCATCGACTGAAAAATCGAGGAAACTTTGCAGATCATGATAAATTTTTAGATTTTACTGCTAATGTAAGGAAAGAGTATTTAGCATTGAATATCAGTCCAGCTCTAAGAAAACAAGAAAGAAGAAGAGGAAAAAAAATTATTTTCGAATCCTGTTCTTTTTTGATTTCCTGAAATGTGTTTCTATAAAACCTGCTTGTAAACTTGATAGTAAAAGTTGAATACCATCAGTTAATTCTAGCAATGTTTTACTTTCAAAATCTCTTTTTTGCAAGATTTGTATTTCCTCAAATAGTTCTGGGTGGAATTGCAAAGCGTAATCTCTTTTTATCATATTTGTTTTAGGATTATAGTAATAAATGACCATGCCAGCTATTTCAGTTAAATAATCTCCATCTTTACTATCTGTGCAATAAAGAGTTGAGCTAGGTATTTCAAGACCAAATGGTAAAGATGTTAATTCTCGTAAATTCTCATTTTCAAATAGTATCTCGAAATTCCTTTGGGAAAAGTCAGCTATTTTTTTAAAGGTCCAATTGAAAAATAGCACTGCTTCTTCATTTACTTCATCACCGTGCAACATAATTATATCTAGAGTTTCTAATGAATAAAGATCTTCTAGTATTCCAGTTTGAAATTTGGCTGTTTCGTGGTATTCATCAAGCAAAGGTTTTGGATTCTTAGAAGTATCAGGTTGGAATTTTACTAATTTTTTAAGCCCTACTTCTGGTAATTCATTTCTTTTTACTGCAAAATATTGCCCTTTCAAGCCTGTTGCAATGATTTCTTTATTTCGATTTTTAACAATTAGTTTATTCCCTTGTGAGTTTATTTCGTCAATTATTTTCAAAAACTCTTCACTGGCAACGGTACTCTTTTTTAAGATTATTTTAGCAATTTTCTCTGCTTTTTTGCTTAATCCTAAAATATAATCCCTAAATGTTTCTGCTACACCTTGATGCCCTAAACAAATGAAAAGTGCGGGGTTGGACCCAGGTGTATTTCTAGCTAAAACAATTGAACGTAGCAAATGCAGATAGTCTTTTCTTTCAAAGTTCCCTTTAGAGATCTCGGTAAAACTTTGGCTATCATAGAGTGATTGTCTTCCTCCCTCAACGATAACATATCTAAATGATCGCAAAAACTCTCCTACTGATTCGCCAATACAATGTTCTTTGACTTTTTCGAGAAACTTACTATAATTCATTTCAGATAATTCAAGTATAACTACATTCCAGTCAAGTATTTCCTTTGTAATTGTAGCAAAATTTTTTGATGCATCTATCAGCTCACCCCATTGGTTTGAGCCAATAACAGTGTCAGGTTTTAAAATAATGGCCCACTTGCTTCTTTGACTTGGTTTTTTGAAATGACTCTTGTATATTTTTTCAAATTCTTTTACAGACCTGATAACAATTTGTTGCGTTTCTTTTTTATTCAAAAATCGTTGGATTTTCTGCAATGAAAGTTCAAATGGTAAATTGAAGAAAGGATCTTTTAGTGGAATAGAGTACCCTATTAGCTTTTCAAATTTCTTTCTACTAGAATTAGATCTAAAATCAACTCCTGCAAGAAAAGCTATTTTTATGAAAATATCCAAAGGGATTTTGATTTTCTTAGCGAATTTTTCTAGCTCGTTCTTATGTCCTAAAAGGAAGGAGAGTTTTATTTGACTATGTGCAATACTAAAATCACCTGATGGAATAGCTCCTTTCAGTATTGGTAACCAAGCGTTTTGGTAAACGAAATCTTGAGTGCCCAAAGGAGTTTGTGAAGATAAGATAACTATCTTACCATTTGTAATCGCTTGTTCTATTGCGGGTAAAGGTGAATAACCAGATTTGACATCAGTGTTTATTGTCCCACTTCCATAGGCATTCAAAATTATTCCATCAGCAGTTGCAAATCTATTCTTGTAATCATCTTCGGTCATCATTGGTGTAGTATTGACCACAATTATCTTTGGATTAAATTTGGTATCACAATAAGTAGTAAATCCAGCATCTTGGCATTCTTTAGCAATTCTTTCACAAATAGCAAACCAAGAATCTAGAATTAGGTCAGAAGAATCTTTGGACATTAAAGAAATTGATTCAAATTCTTGGTAGAAATCAGAGAATTTTTGTGTAATATATTCTGAAATTAGATTGGCTGTTGGAGTTAACACTCCATCTTCATTGGGTTCAGATTCGATTGTTCCCCCAGTTCTAATAAGAAATAATTTATCCAATTTACGATTTAAATTCAAGGGAAAGGCTCTACCACGAATGAAAATTTCATCTGAAGTAATCCTCGCAAGCTCTTCTCCACGGAAAGCATCGGGCGACCACTTGTCAATTTTCCAGAGGTCATCTTGAAATGCAGCTTGACCATTATTGAATACTACGAAAATATTTGGTCCTGTAAGTTGTGTGAGTAATTTAATTGAATTCTCAACATTAGGATAGACATCAGAAGAAGAAAATTGCATGCTCAATGGCACTTGTGATCCGGTAATAGCTACATTTGCAGGTAGATTCTTGAGCGTATATCTAATTGCACTTAGTGCCCAGGACATAGAATCTGTTCCATGAGTTAAAAGAAAACCTATTTTTTTGGAGTATTTTCGCACCATCTCGTTTGTCACATCCGTGTTCAATTAAAAAGAAACACATTTAGAAAATAACTATTCTATGGTTATTTACCTTTTTTACTCACTTGCTGTTTTGGAAGACAAAAGCAATCAAATTAGCAACAATGTTTGCATAATAACTAGATGAAATAGTAATGTCCTCAGATCCATCTACACGACTAAAAGTCAGTTTGACTGAACCTTTTTTATAAGCTATATTTTGAACAAATTTCACTGCACGAGCCCAGATCTTTCCATCTTCGGAACCAAAAAGAATTCTTGAATTTGTGATAAAACAATCACAAGGAATAGTACAATTAAAAGCACCATCAACTTTTTCGATATTCCCCCAGAAGAGGATTTTCTCAGTTTTTGAATCAAAACCAGGAATAACAATTTTAATACGATCTTCTAAATCGATTATGGATGTTTCACGAATAATTTTAACACCAGTATCACTTCTTGCTCTTGTTTCCAAAGCAGGAAGCTTCTTAGTTATTTCTAACAATTCTTGCAACAATCTGTCTGAGAATCTAATCATTGTTTGAGATCCATTTGATCCTTTAATAAACAAAGCATCTTTTATCCCTAAAATAAGTGCTATTGGTTTATCGTTAGAAATGGTATGAATATTACATTTTTTCTTTGATAAAACATCTCGTAAATCATCAGAGATTTCTAAGTTGTTATCTATCCAAGCTTCCGGAAATTCATTATCTCCAATTATTGAAGAAATTGAACTAAAATTATTGAAAATCATAATAGGTGATACGTTGCTCTTCTGCGTAGACTTTTCCTGTAATCTAGAAATTCCTTTTTTAACACCTTTTATTGTAGAAACAATTGAATCAATTGCATTGTCAATGGTATTCTCTGGGGGAAGAGCTCTGAAGAGCATTCCTTTTTCTATTGGAACTTTTGCTATAAATCCAAGCTCTATTAAACTATCTAGAACAGAATAAACTTTAGCTCGTGGTACTCCAGATTCCTTTGCAATCAAATAAGCAGTAGCTTCACCTAAGACAAAGCTAGCAATGTATACTTGTGCTTGATATCTTTGCAATCCTATCTGTGTTAAACCATCAATTAGCTTATCGTCTATTTGCATAGCAATCACTTCGAATTTAGTATTTTATGTAAAATAATTTGCTCTTATAACTAATTAATAGTTTGAAAAGATTTATTAAGGTTACTACTCGAGTAGTAACTAATAACCTTTTGAGTTAAGAAAAAAATGGAGTTAGAAAATCAGTGATGAAAAAAAGAACTAAAAATAAACAATTCATAAATGGTTTCACAATAATAATGTTTATTTTCTCAATTCTATTTGCTTTCCCTACAATAATTGAAGGGATAAATGTAAAAGTAAACTATCAAAGTTACATTGGAAGTAATGAAAATATCGCTCCTGGATCTTACAAAGTTGTGAAATTCGATTTAAAGAATAGTTATAGATTCAAGTTAATTGTTAGAGGTGAAAATTCAACAGGAACTAATTCTACATCTAATGGTGATCATTATTATCTTGATTATAATCAAGTTCCAGTTGTTTTTGCATTACTAGCAGAAAATGAATTTTTAGATTGGCATAATTCTGGTGAGAATATACCAAATATAATCAATTCAACATATAGTTATACTGGAGAATTTATAAATTTAGAGAATATTGGGATCAAAGAAGAAAGTGATTATTATTTCATATTCTTTAATGCCAATCCATATGCAATTGATATTCATATAGATTTACAGATAACCCCTTGGGGTCATATACTAGCAACAAGTATAGTTGGTTTTGGTTTCTCAATATGTTTCTTAGCTTTACTAACAAAAATAGGTTTCACAATCTTTTATACAGTATACACAAAAGATAAACCAAAAATACTTACAGTTCAATCACAAGGCAAAACTGAAGCAGTTTTACAACCAGAAAAAGAAGAAAGTTTTTGTGTTTCTTGTGGTGCACCAACAACAAAAAAAGATGGTCGTTATTGTCCAAATTGTGGTTCATCAACATGAGCATCAAAATATAACACTTCAAACTAGAAATAATCCTCTAAACAAAAATAGAAATCTCCTCAAAAATCAAAGAGATGAGAAAACATCATCACCTAAAACGCATCATGTAAGGTTTGGTTTGCAATAGCTTTTCCTTATCTGATGTTCTCATTTCAAACATTATATCTTTTTAGAAGAAAATTCTTTGACTGCTTCAACTAAATCATCAAGATTTGATTTGCTGATAAATTTTACTGCTCCTGCTTGAAGGCATTTATCTTCATCTATAAGAAAACCAGAACCTGAAACACAAATTATTGGTGTTTGTATATCTTTTTCACGTATCATAGTTACAGCTTCATGACCAAATAGCTGTGGAAGAGAATTATCACAAATGATTATATCCCAATTTTTCTCAGAATTCAAAAGTTCTATTAATTTGATCTTACTATCAGCCCAATCATAATCTGAATTAGAAAACACTTGTTTAATATAATGAAACATTAGGATAACGTCATCCTCTGAGTCTTCAATAAATAAGATATTTCTGAGCTCATTCATCATTTATCACAAGTTAATTTTGCTGTTTGATTTAACACTAACCAATATAGACCAAGTTGTTTCACAGCCTCGATAAACTGATCAAAATCAACAGGTTTTGATATAAACGAGTTCGCTCCTAAACAATAACTTTTAACGACATCGTTTTCTTCTTTAGAAGTAGTTAAAATTACAACTGGAAGTTGTTTTGTTCTAGGGTCTTCTCGAATTCTTTTCAATACTTGCAACCCATCTAGTTTTGGCATTTTAAGATCAAGTAAAACTAATTCAGGCAAGATATTTCTATCTCGATCTTTATATTTGCCTTGTGCAAAAAGAAAGTTTATTGCTTCTTCCCCATCTCTTACTACAATAAGTTCATTTAATACATTGCTTTTTTTAAATGCCCTTTGAGTTAATAATACATCATCAGGATTATCTTCAGCAAGTAGAATCATTTTTTTCATCTCTATTTTCTCCATTTTTAGTGATGTGCTTATAGTAATTTTTTGGTAAACAGTTCTTTCTTCCTAAAAATTATGTTCATTTTTTTAATGATTAATATTGAAGTTTAATGTTTACTATAAAACTTTCCGTTTAGGAATGCAGCTATTTTTATTGAAAAACAATATATTTTATGATAGAAATTTAAAGAAACAAATATAATTTAAATAGAAAAATGATTTTTTCTAAAATTTGAATCAGATTTTTTTAATGAATGCATGGATATTTGATAATATATGAGTGGTACTTTTCTTTTTAATTTAGAGTGAAAATAGTTATTTTGAGGATTAAACGGTAGGTTTAGATAATTGATTGCTGCAGAAATTGAAACCTTTAAGGGTTTTATGGAAATTGAACAAAGATCTCCGCATACTATAAGGCAATATATTGATATTCTTAGTTGGTTTGAAAAATTCCTAATTGAATCAAATATTGAATTCTGTCAATTAACAGAAAATGATATAGTAAAGTTCCAACTATGGCTCAAGAAAAAGAAAGCAACAAAAGAATTCGTTAAACTTTACAAAAGAAAACCATCAGAACAGGAAGTACTACAATTCTCTCGAGAGACCACCCTTCATGGAAAGAGTGTTTATAAGTATCTTTCAGCGATTAGAAAATTCTTAGAGGTAAATGAACAACAATTAAACTGGACTAAAATACCTACACCAAAATTTGATGATAATTTTAATCCTGATGTTCTAACTACAGATGAAATAACAAAAATAGTCGATACCGCAACAAAATACTGTACGTTTCAGCATTCAACTGTTACAGAAGAAAATTGTCTAAAATGTAAGAAATATCGACAACCAAAAAGCGAAAAAGCTGCTTTACAGAGAAAATACCCTAATGTTTGTTTTTATTTTGAAGGATTAAAATTCAATGCAATGTTCCGTATAGCATATGAAGCAGCTTTACGTACGGATGAGCTCTGTAACCTCAAAATAAAACATCTAGATCTTAACAAAAAAGAAGTTTTTATTGAAAAGCCTTTGAAGCATTCTCAACCTCAAGCAATTCCTCTTTCAAAGAGCTTAGTGAGAATTTTAGAACAATATCTCGCTAAAAGAAAAGGTGCAACAGAGGGTGAAGAGTTTTTATTCCCAACAAAAATGGGTAAAAAATATCATCCGAATAATTTTGCTACACATATCTTTCGACCAATAGCCCGATTTGCCGGTTTTGATATTAGATACTATACTTTGAGGCATAGCAGAGCAACAAATCTATTAAAACAAGGTTTGGAAATTGGTTGGGTGCGAAGAATTACACGGCACAAAAACATCAACAATGTATTGAAATATATTCATTTATCTTCAGATGACATTCGTGAAGAAATGGAAAAAAGAAAGATTCTTTGATTTCATAAGCTGATTGTTGTAATTGAATCAACTTCATCAATGAATGCTACTCTTTTATGACAATTGTTTCCCATGCTATGGCTAATTTCTGTAATGCATTCGAGAAAAAAACTGATGGGCAGTAAACATTATCCTTTTCATCAAATAGAACCATACCTCTAGTAACAAGTTTATTTAGTATCCGATAATAACTTGCCTTTGATATATATTCTCGATTTCTCATATATAGATCATACATTTTATCTTTAGTAATTGTTTGATTTCCTGATGTTAGTGTTTTTAGAATCATAATTGTTAAGCCATATTCTGGTGAATTTCTATCACCAGTAGAAATCAAAGCAGTTATTTCTTCTAATTCCATATTCGATGTAAGTTCTTCATAATTAAATACAATTTTACCTTTCTTGCTCATAAGAAACACCAACTCAGTCTTATAAAAATAAGACTTTAAATTTTTTCCTAAAAAACAGGTTTGTCTTTGAAATATTGGATAAAGAAATCTATTTTTGATTTTTAGTATTTAACTTAAAGGAAATTGTTGCACCCTTATTGACTTTTCCATCTCCCCAAACTTGACCATTATGTCGACTGATAATTCTTTGAACAATAGCCAAACCGACACCAGTACCAGTAAACTCATCAAATTGGTGAAGTCTCTGAAATAATGTAAAAAGTTTATCAGAATAAGACATTTCAAATCCTGCGCCATTATCTTGAATATAGTAAATTGTTTCTTTATCAATTATCTTTGAACCAAATTTAATTTTAGCATTGGCTTTTTTTGACGTGAATTTCCAAGCATTTCCTAGAAGATTTTCTAATACAGTTCGCATTAAAACGGGATCACAAAATGCAGTAATATTTCTCTCAATTTTTACTGTGACTTTTCTATTTGGATTTTGATTTTTGTGGCTTTCAATAATACTCTCTGCAATTTCACTCAAGTTTATCTCCTTAAAAGAAATAGCTACATTGGTTATTCTTGATAAAGCTAAAATATCATCAATTAAATTGCCCATTTTAATACTGGCCTTTCGAATTCTATGAAGGTAATTTTTCCCTTCATCATCTAAATTCTCTGCAAAATCCTCTAATAATGCTTGACTAAAACCATTTATACTCCGTAAAGGTGATCGTAAATCATGAGAAATGGAATATGAAAAAGCTTCCAATTCTTTATTCATACGTTCAAGTTGTTCAGTTCGTTCAGCTACACGATGTTCAAGTTCTTCATTCAATTTCTTAAGTTCATCTTGAGCAAGCTTTCTCTCTGTAATATCATTACATGCCATGAAAACTGTTCTTGAATTATCATCCAAGAATTCCATAAATAAACTATATCTGATATACTTCCTTTCACCATTTTTTTGAATAATCCAATATTCGAAATTTGAATTACTGATCTGATTTGTAATTATATTTTGCAATTCTTCTCTAAATTCTTTAATGCTCACAGGATCAACAAAATCAAAAGGACCACTTTTATAGAACTCTTCTAAAGGCAAACCATAGATCTGAGCAATTTGTTCATTAGCATAGATCATCTGATTATTCTCAATAATAGTGATGCCATCTAATATTGTATCAACAGTCCTCTTAAACCTCTGTTGACTAGATTCTAATTGTTCTAAAACTCTGATATGTTCAATTGCAGAAGCAAAAATATCAATTATTGACTCAAAAGATTTAATATCATATTCATTTAGTCTAGTTTCCTTTTTGGAACCAATTTGAATTGTACCTAGAAGCTCATTTTTAGAATTTAAAATAGGATAGAAAATATAAACAATATACTTGTGATTTTTTATCAATTTGTTTTCCTTGATGATTGGGTCATTTTGTGCATCCAAAGAAAATAATTTTACTTTTTCACGAATAAATCTCGCTACAGGAAAATTTGACTCTTTTATATTTATAGGCAATAACAAATAATACTCGGAATCAGGTATCCCATATATCGAAAGTGCTTCCAATAATCCTGTATTCTCATCACAACATCTTATTGTCCCCGCTTGAAGGTCAAAGATTTTAATTATCCCTTCTAACACTTGTTGACTCATCTCTTTAACATTGACATTGTTTGCAGTTGCTTCAGATATTATTGTTAATAATTTTCTTTCACGTTCTAGTGCAAATTGAACTTGTTTTTCCTTCGTGATTTCAATCATCATGGCACCGAAGAGAAAATCATTCTCTATCTGAATTGGAGTGAGATTTATTTGTGCCCATTTGTTGTTTCCAGTCTTTGTTTCTACTTCAAATTCATAAACAATTTCTCCTTGTGTAGAAGAAATGTTAGTAAAATTTATTGCTTCCAGAAAGTCAGAAAATTGATTTGGATGAATTTTCTTGAAAAATTCACTTATTGATAAATTTAAAATCTCATCTAATGAATATTCAGAAATTTCCTCTGCTCTTTTATTTGCAAAAAGAATTTTACCTGTAGAATTAAAGAGAAATACTCCAGCAAGTGATTGTTCTGCAAAAGCTCTGAATTTCTGCTCAGTTTCTTTTCGGGCTTCATCAATATGAAATTTTTCTATAATATTAGCTATTGTTCTAGCAATTGTTTCAAATACAGTTTGGTATTCATCTGACATTTCTAATTCTTTCATTGAACCAAATTGGAATATGCCTAACAAATCACCATTTGCTTTTAACATAGGCCAAGTAATAATAGCTTTCACATTAAATTTGTGTATCATTGTCATACTTTTACTATCTAGCTTTAATTGTTTGACATCCGGAGCAAAAATAGCTTTTTTTGTACGAGCTACATAGGTATTCGTGTAAACAGGATTGTCAATTGATATTGGATTTAATTCATAATTAAGAAAATTCTCCGCTTTTATATTTCTAATTGGTATCAACATTCTAGTTTCTTCATCATATAATCTTATAATTCCATAATTAAAACCAAGTGCTTCAGATATATCATTAGCAATTAAAACACACAATTCCGATACAGTAGTTGCAACTGTTGTAGCTTTAGTAATAATCCGAAAAGCTTTACGTTCATTGTTTAGTGAATCTTGAGCTATTTTCCGTTTCGTTATATCTAAAACTATTCCATGATAATTGACAATATTCCTTTGATTGTCTCTTTTTATGGAAGTAAAATCAAGTGTCCAGCGAACTTTGCCTGATTTTGTTAATATTCTATATTCTTGTGTGTAGTTGAGACATTTTGAATCTTGACTATATTTCTCTACTTCATCATCTACTCTTTTAATATCATCAGGATGGATAATATCACAATAAGAAATATCTCCAGAGTAGAAATCTTCAGGAGAGTAACCAAAAATTTCGATGTTATCAGAAACATATTCAACTGGTGAACCAATTTCATTTTTCCAAAGAAAGACAATTGCAGGACTTAGATTAATAATTTTATTGAGTTCTTTTTGTTCTTGAGATGTTTTTTCAAGCAATAGTTCTATATTATATCTTTCTAAAATTGTTCGGAGCATCAATATTATTGATTCGATGAAAGTCCTATCATTTTCACTAAATTCTTTGGTTCTTTCTGAAGATAATTGTAGTATTCCGAACAACTTCATGTTTTTATCAAAAATAGGATATGAAATTAGTGAACGAATATTGTATGATTCAAATTTTGACCAAAATTGTTTAAGCGTTTGTATTGTAAAAATATCTTCAGCAAATATAGGTTCTTTATGTTTAACAACATAATTTACAAAGTTGTCAGGTTCTTCTGTAGAAATTGAGAATTTATCACCCTCTTTTGTAACAAGAGAACCAGCTGTAGCAATTCTATCAAATGTTTTTTCTTCTTCATTATGGAGTATTAAAGACCCAAAATCAAAATGTAACTTTTCCAATAAATTTTTTAGTACCTCTGCAGTATATTCAGCTATATCTTGCTTTGGAATTGCTGTTACTGCTAGATTTTGCAAAATTTCTCTTTCGAGTTCAAGTTCTTTTTCTGCAAGTTTCCTTTGTGTTACATCTCTAATAGAGCTTTGGATAATCTTCTTGGTAGTTGTAGGATCATCAAAAATTGACAAATTAATTTCTGTGTGAATCAATTCACCGGATTTTTTTTGAAAAATGTTTTCATAAATTGGCAGTTTTTTTCCTGACTTTAGCTCAGAAAATTTGCTAGTTATATCATTATTCTCTGATTTAGCAAATAATTCTCTTACTTTTTTCGAGTACAATTCTTCTAAACTATAACCTAAAAGTTCTGTTGCCTTCTTATTAATTAAAATAAACCGTTCACTCTCAGCATCGATCCAAAAAATTGCATCATTAGTCATTTCAAAGAGAGCTTCAAACCGAATTTTTATTGTTTTTGTTTCATTAGATTCATCATCTGAAATAACAATTTGTGCCCCAAAATGAGTTTTTGTTTTATTCTCTTCTTTTTTGTTTAATTTCTTATCAGGCACTCTTTATACTTCCATTACGATATTATTTCATTTATACTAATTAGATATATAATAATGTTGGATTAAATACTGAGAATCATTTATACAAACGCATAGCTTCCTATTAAAGATTATTAAGTCAAAAATTGAGATTTTATTGCGAAAAAGGATTTATCTAATTCCACACCAAGGTTACTCTTCTGAAAATTGATACTCATTGCTATCTATTTTTTCTTTGTTAAACAAATTGGAAAAAAAATTCTCCAACTAGTTCTCTTCTTCACATGTTGAATACAAGAGTAACCTGGATTCACCATCTGTTTTGTTTAAAACTAAACCATGAAACATGAAAGTATTTGATACTATTCTAGTTTCAGGACTAACTTCTTGTAATAATTTATCTTCTAATTTATTATTCGTGCTTTGTAAAAGATAACAAAATATAACATCAGCATCACTCAAATCTTGTTTGAAGAAGTCACCATAAATTATTCGTATCTTCTTTCGCAAACCTAAGATTGTTATAAGAAATTGGCACCATAAGAAACGCATTAAATCAATTTCAATACCAACAGACCGAGCACCAAATTTACGAGTAGCTATAATTAATACTCGTCCATCACCACACCCTAAATCGTAGACCAATTCACCTGGTTGTACATTTGCTATTTCAAGCATTTGTTGAATTTTTTTCCTTTTAGTTGGTAACCAAGGTGCACCCTTAATAGTTGGAAAAGAAACAGTGAAAACAATCATGAAACCAGTAATAATGATACCCAATAGTATTAATGGTGTAATATCAGTCATTTAAGTTCACGAAATTCTATTGTATATTTGCAATTCTTTAGCTGAAATATAAGATTTAGCAAAGGAAAATTCTTAATTATCCTTTTACATTTTTGGATACAAATCAAAATTCTTTTCCTCTATCAATATAGAAATAATTTCAATCTTATATCACAATTTTAATTCAAAATAAACACTTTCTTGTTTCAATAAAAATTGTAGAATACTTTAAAATCTTAATTAATTTTTAGTTCTATAATGGCAAAGTCTTAGTAAATAAACAAAATGAGGTAGTCAATTATGTCTTTAGATGATGATTATTTAATTGAGCGATTTACTCTAAAAGATTCAGATATTGGTACACTTGCGAAATTATTAACAGGTGCATTTCAAGAAGATGAAGTGGCAAAAAAAGAGGGGGCTGTTGCAGATCTCCAAGATGAAAATTTCAAACTAATCTTTGGTGCTCCATCAGTAGATAAAGAAATTTTTATTCGAGCAATATATAAACCTACTAACGAAATAGTTGGATTCCTTGGATCAATTCATAAGAGCTTATCAATTGATGGTAAAATCTACAAAGTTTCCTTACCAGCTTGGTTATCTGTTCATCACGAACATAGAAGAAAAGGTTTAGCAACTTTTTTGGGGACCAAATTAGTGGAAGTAATTAGAGAAAAAGGATATGATGCAAGTGTCTTCTTTCACGATGCAAGTCAACATGGTAAAGTAGCATCAGCTGCAGTTGCTCGTAACGCAGGAATTCCAATGATAGAATTAGCAATGATGAATAAATTCATTGTAAGAGGTTATGATGTCGATGAAGCTGCAAAAGCACTTAAAACAAACTGGATACAAAAACTCTTTTTTAAATCAAAAGAACGAATTGGTAAAGTAAAGAGCAATAAAGTTCGACTTTACAAACCAGAAGACATTGATAAAATCTTTGAGCTCTCAACAGAACTTTCTAAGAAAAATCAAATAAGTATAATACAAGTACATGAAGATTTGAAATGGAAATTAGCTGATCCTCAAGTATTGTGTGTAGTTTATGAAGATGAAAATGGAGAAGCTAAAGGATTTATTAATGCCTGGGAGTTTCTCTTGTCAGGTTTTGGCAATAATGTCAAGTTTGGATGGTTAGATACTATCCACACATACAATCTAACAAATCAAGAAGTTAAAGATCTAGCCAATTTTCTTGGACTTGAAGCAACTAAACGTGGTTGGAAAGGATTACAAACACCGTATATACCCTATTTTAATTCTAAACCATTTAGACAAGTCAACTTCATCTTCTTCCCAAAGAAAGTTGGTTTATATCTAGCAAATATCAATAATATTCCAATTCCAGAGAAAATTGAATCAGTGTATTTTGAATGGAGATGAAAAAAATGATTGTAAAAAAGGGAGAGTAATTCTCTCTTCTTTATCAAAGAATTCTGTTGAATAATTTGTTAATTATAGCAAGCTGTTCAATAATTACTTAATCAAAATCAAGAATATTTCTTTGTTTTTAGAGTGACAGTGAAGATTGTTCCGGTCGTTTTTGATGATTCAAAAGTCACTTTTCCATTTAGATATTCTTCAACAAGAATTTTAACACTGTATGTGCCTAATCCGCGACCAACACCCTTAGTTGAAAAAGACCGTTGGAATATTTGACTTTTAATTTCCTCATTCATAACAAAATTATTCTTCACCCAGTATGCTATGCCATCTTTTGTTTCTTTACAACCTATATGAACTATTTCATTTTCTTTACTTGCTTCTAAAGCATTTGTTAGTAAATTGAACAATACTCGTCGCATTAACCTTGGATCAGTTGTTATTTCTTTCTTTACACATGTTTCATCATGAATAATTTGTTTATTTTGTGAAATATCTAATGGAAGAATAGAATTTATTGTTGAATTTATTAGCTCAATCGTTTGAGTCTTAACAAATTTGATTTCTAATTCATTGCGTTCCATTCTTAATAGATCTCTTTGAACAGCTACTTCCTCAATAATAATTGCTATTTGATTTTTTAGTTTTTGAAAAAGTCTTTTTTGTTCGTTATTTAATCCTTCTTGTGGAAAAAGATCAGCTCTAGACTCAAGAGACCAAGTTGAATTTATTAAATCATGAATAAAAATTCTTTCCAACTGCTCTTGTTTTTTCAGAGTTCCAATATCAGTCATAACAACCAGAGTAAATTTCTGACCCTCATAATCGAAAGGACTTGCTTTTACGTTTAAATTTAAGGCGGTAATTTTGCCATTTACAGAAGAAGTAATTCTAGATTCACTTTCTACTGTAGTATTGGTATTTTGACTTGTATATACAGCATATAATGCATCACAATATTTACAATTTCGTCCAGTACCACAACCATTTTTTGTATCATTAGCATGGATACAATGAATCAATTCCCCTGGTCTTTGCCCTATTGCTTCTTGAAAATCATTTAAACCTACTTTATCAACAAAAATATCGTTTGCATAAATTACTTGTCGATGTTCATTAACAACAGCAACCATATTTGATAGTGAATTTAGAATTTTGGCAGCGTACGCTAAATTAATAATTTTATTAGATTGTCGTGTAACATCTTCTTTACTTAACCTTTCTGGGGATGCAAAGAATGTTTCTTTGGGGGACATTAAATTACTCCTTGTTCAGTGCAAACCCACAATGATTTCCTTTACGAATCTCAATCATTTAATAATATATGAATGTATAAACTTACTTGTTTTTACAAAAGAAAGTATAATCAATAGATTAATTTTATAAAGTAGAATATTTTTCATTAAAAATTTTGAGGAAAGGTATTTGATTTTCTTTAAGAATTGTTTTAACTTCACCAATTTTCAATGCTCCAATGTAGATTTTAGCCATTTTTTCAATTATTATAGCAATTTTGATACAATAGTCATAGGACGAACCTACAACAACAACTCCATGATTAGCAATAATAACGCTATTTTGTTTTTTCATTGTGCGGAGTATTTCATTAGATAAATCCTCACTACCAGCTAGACAATAATTTGTACAACCAACACTACCGCCCAAAAAAATAACCATTTCTTCTATAATAACAGGTAAATCATAGTGAAGAATTCCAAGTGTTGAAGCAAATTGAGAATGTGTGTGAATTATACACTTAACTATTGGTCTCTGTAGGTAAATTGATCTATGCATGCGAAATTCACTGGAAGGTCTAGATTGGTTTTTAAAAACAGTATCATCTAATCCCATATGTACCATATTATTGGTTTTAAGATCAGTATAATCATTACCTGCAGGAGTAATAATCATTTCATTCTTTTCAGGCACTCTTATAGAAATATTTCCTTCTCCTAATATTACTAAATTTTGTTTGTATATTTCTTTACAAATTTTTACTAATTCTTGTTTCAATTTATGAATTTCAGTCATACAAATACAACCAAATAAGTACTTTAGGTTAGTCTTCAGCAGGATAACTATTTGTAACAGCAGCAAGAGCATTGCAAAGAGTATTATACAAATTTGCTGATAAGCGACGATACAGATCATAATCATTAACTTGAGAAACATCTGTGAATGATCCCATACCACCGAAAACCCATGCATGATCAATGGTAGCCATAACTTGTTTTGCTTCCAAACCAAAACAATCAGCTGGAAAGTAATTTTCATCAACTAATTTTGAAACATCTTCTATAGATAGAATTTCAAGTGCTTTTTGGAAAACACTGGTCCAATTTTTCAATTTATTTTCTTTTGTAAAACTAATCAAATCAGTTAAAATTTCGTTGAGATAGAGTTTTGTAGTTTTTAATGAAGGAAATTTCAATAAATCAAAACTTGTATCTTTAAGTATTAAATGATAATAGTTTATTGCGTCTCCGTATTCTGCTTGAGTATAATTTGTCCAAAGATCATATGAGTTTTGTTTCTTAGCAATAACATTCCACTTACCTACTTTCTTCCCTTTTGTAGCTTCAAGATGATCCTTACTAAACATATTTTCGGGCATTTGATAGGTTAGAAATAAACGACTGACATTGTTCTTTTTCAAAAACTTAAACCAGTCATTTGGATTTTGAGCTAAAAGCACTCTCTGAGCTACTGGCTCAAGTTGAGCAACTTTGCTAACAAATTTAATATTTTTGTAACCATATCCTGCGGGATGGCTCTTATCAAAAGATACTTTCTTATCGTTCAAATAAGCATTAGCATATGCTGTTAATGCAACAATTTGTAAATCTCCAGTGTACATATCAAAAGTATTGACAGTTGACATTTTATACTTTGCCTATATCATAGTCAAAAATTAGTCTTAATTAATGAAAATAAATAAAAAATAGGAACAAAAATTGATTAATGGACTGTTTTGTTTCAATTTAATTTTCAGTGATGATAACAATATAGAATATTTCATTGTCAACTGTTATTGGACTGGCAATTATCTGTAAATCTAAAGCAACAAGTTTACCATCCATATTTATAGTTATCTTTGCATTACTCTCTTGTTTGCGTCCCGTTTTTTGTGTTTTCAATAATACTAGAACAGCACCACAATGTTTACATTCTTTCCCTGTTCCACAACCATTTGCATTATCTAAAGAGTTAACGCAAGTTAGAAGTTCTCCAGGTCTTTGCCCCAAACTGTCTTCGAATTTATTCACACAAATTGCTGTGATAAACGCTTCATTAGCAAAAATGACTTGTCTTTGTTTGTTTAATATAGCAATCATATTTGGTAAAAGTTGTAAAATTGGTAATAAGTTTCGTAAGCCTAAAATCTTTATCGTTTGTAGATATACTTCTCCATCTGATAACCTATCAGCAGGAGCAAAATCTGTTTTGGTATTTTTTGAGACCATTTTTACTAATTCCTAATTGCTTTAAGTGATTGAATATATTACAATTTTACTATATTAAAATTCATTGATTAATAATTTATAGTACTCGACAAATTATCTATAAAAAGGAAAAAAAAATGGAAAAAAAGGCCTTTTCTCAAAAACATTGTCTAGAACTTTAGCGTAAAATAATTTCACCAAAAATTTTTATAAAAAAAAATGAGATTGAGAGAGGAATTCCTCTCACTAGATTTTATAGTTTAACATAATTAGCTATTCTGAAATAGCTGACTAGCCAACCTTTGGTGATTCTTTACCATTTTTTTCAATATTTGATGATTCTTTTGTACCATTTTCTACTTCTGATAATTCATCCAAATCATATTCCACTACAGGTAAAACAAGTGCTTTCGGTGACCGGAATGCAAAACGAAGAGCAAATGGTGTCATCACAATTGTTACAAATACTAATAATACTGCCATCGAAAAGATGCTTTGATCAAAAATTCCTTGAAGTAATCCGATCTCCGCAATTATAAGAACTATTTCTGCACGTGGTAACATACCTACAGCAATTTTTGCTGAATCTCTTGGTTTCATTTTGACAATTGATGCCCCTGTAAACGTACCTAAACCTTTTGCTATGATTGTAATAGGAATAGCAAGGAGGAGAATTGGCGAAAATGCAGAGAAATCAAACAAGAATGTGGCACCTACACCGAAGAAAAACAATGGTAAGAATACCCCTTCACCCATTTTGATGAATGTTTCCTTTATTTCACCTACTAGTACTCTATTTTTCTGTAAGGAAAGTCCAAATAAAAAGGCGATAATTACTCCAGAAATGCCTAAAAATTCTGCAAGAAAAACTAACAGAACCAGTAACCCAAAAATTATTCCTAATGATAAAAACTTAGTTGAGGAATTTGAGAAAATCCTAAATCTGTTCTCCAAGAATTTCAAAAGTTTAGGTATCAAAACAACTACAATAACAATCAATAAAAACATAATAACGAGGTCAATTAATAATGTGAAATACCATGCCAAAGTTACAGTAGTTTCTGGTCCAAGGAATAAATTAAGATACCAAACTTCACTTCCTGCTTTAGGGAATAGAACACTAGCAAAGATTAAGACAAGAAATAAAACAATAAAATCATCGAAAATCGCAGAAGATAGCAAAATTTCTCCTTCAGTTGTATTCAATTTACCAACGTCACTTAACGTTCTAACGGTGACACCAATACTTGTTGCGGTTAGCATTGTACCGAAGAATATTGCTACTGGGAGGCTCTGATCAAATATTAGGAATGCTGCAAGAAAGCCACCTATTAATGATATAAATACACCAACAAGAGAGATTACCAGGCTCTTTTTCCCAGTTTTTCTAAGACTCTTAGTATTGATCTCTAAACCGATAATAAACAGTAAAATAATGATTCCAAGTTGAGAAAATTGTTTCAAAACTTCATTATCTACAAATAAAGTTGGATTTATACCAACCATTCCTAGCAATGGTCCACCGAATATCATTCCTGCTAGTAATTCTCCAAGGATAGATGAAAGCTTAATTCTTTCAAAAATTTCACCAAGGATTCTTGCAGAGAGCAATGCAACACCTAAATACATAAGAATATTTATTGTATCAGTTGCTACCATTAAGTTCCCTCTCTTTTGTTATTTTCCTCTTTTATTTCAGCAGCAGCTTCTTCAGCAGCTTCTTCAGCAGCTTCTTCAGCAGCTTCTTCAGCAGCTTCTTCAGCTGCTCTTTCTTTAGCATCAGCAGCTTCTTCAGCAGCTTCTTCAGCTGCTCTTTCTTTAGCATCAGCAGCTTCTTCTGCAGCTTCTTCAGCTGCTCTTTCTTTTTCAGCAGCTTTTGCAGCTGCTCTTTCTTTAGCAGCAGCTTCTTTTGTGATGGCATCTTTTGCAGCAGCTTCAGCAGCTTTTTCAGCTGCTCTTTCTTTTACAGCAGCTTCTTTTGCAGCAGCTTCAGCAGCTTTTTCAGCTATAATAGCTTCTGCTTCTTTTGCATCTGCATTTTCTTTTGCAGTTTTTTCCTTTGTATGTTTTGCAGTAGCTTTTGCAGCTGCTCTTTCTTTGGTAGCAGCTTCTTTTGCAGCTTTTGCAGCTGCTCTTTCTTTAGTAGCAGCTTCTTTTGCAGCTTTTACAGCAGCAGCTTTTTCTTTTGCAGCAGCTTCAGCAGCTTTTACAACAGCTTTTTCTTTAGTAGTAGCTTCTCTTGCAGCTTCTTCAGTAGCTTTTACAGCTGCTTTTTCTTTTGCAGCAGCTTCTTTGGCAGCTTCTTCGGCAGCATTTACAGCTGCTTTTTCTTTTACAGCTGCTTCTTCGGCAGCTGCTTTTTCTTTTATAACAGCAGCTTCTGCGATAGCTTCTTTTTCAGCAGCTTCTTTTGCAGCAGCTGCTTCTATTGCTGCTTTATCTTTTGCAGCAGCTGCTTCTATTGCTGCTTTTGCAGCAGCTTTTTCTTTTGCAATAGCTGCTTCTACAATAGCTTCTTTGGCAGCTGCTACAGCAGCTTTTTCAGCTTCTTTTGCAGCAACTTCAGCAGCTTTTTTAGCTTTAATAGCTTCCGCAGCTTTTGTATCTGCATTTTGTTTTGCAATAGCTTCTTTTGCAGCAGCTGCTTCTATTGCTGCTTTATCTTTGGCAGCAGATGCTTCTTCAGCAGCTCTTTCTTTGGCAGCAGATGCCTCTTCAGCAGCTCTTTCTTTGGCAGCAGCTTTTTCTTTTGCAATAGCTACCTCTTCAGCTGCTTTTGCAATAGCTCTTTCTTTTGCAATAGCTGCTTCTGCAGCTGCTTTTTCTTTAGCAGTAGCTTCTTTAGCCGCAGCTTCTTCTGCAGCTTTTGTAGCAGCTCTTTCTTTAGTAGCCGCTTCTTTTGCGGCTTCTTCTGCGGCTTTTACAGCTGCTTTTTCTTTTGCAGCAGCTTCTTTTGCAGCTTCTTCCGCAGCTTTTACAGCTGCTTTTTCTTTTGCAACAACTTCCGCAGCTTCTTCTGCAGCTCTTTCTTTAGTAGCCGCTTCTTTTGCAGCTTCTTCTGCGGCTCTTTCTTTTACAGCCGCTTCTTTTGCAGCTTCTTCGGCAGCTTTTACAGCCGCTTTTTCTGCGGCTTCTTCGGCAGCTTCATTTTCTATAATTGTCTTACGGACTATACTTCTAATCCCAGTAAAAACATCACTTAAGTAAATTAAACCAGAAATTTGCTCTTTTCGATCTTGGGCTCTTGGAAGAACTGATGATTTGAATTTTGACATATTTTCTGCTATTGTTTCAAGTGAGTCATCATCATAAATAACTGGTAAATTTTCATTGATTAAATCTTCTGCAGTAAAATTTGCTGTAACTGGATTCTGGAAAACTTCACTGCCTGATGTATGACGTTTTTGAAAAAGAAATAATAGATCACGTAAAGTAACAATTCCAATATATTCTTTCTTTTCGTTTATAACAGGAATAATTGGTAAATCTGAAGTACTAATTTTGTTAAAAATTTCAACTAATGGAGTCTCCTCTTTAATAGGAGTAATTTTTCGTTTCCTGAAATCGGTTGCTTTTAGAGATTTTGCTTTTTCAAAGAAAAGTTGTAAATTAAATTTCATCTTGCGTCATGCCTCGTGAGATTTTAATATAAAGTTTCTGTTAGCATATCATAAACAAACTATTTAACTTTTTAATTGAAAATATAAATAGTTAACTATTTGTAATATTAGCTTGTAAAAGTGTAATTCTAAAGCAAATTATTTTGGAAACATTACCATATTTTTCTTAATCCTTCTCAATCCTTCATTTATCATTCCAGGTCTATTATGACTTGTTCCCCATACAAAATAGGGTGCACAAGTTCGACAATAAAAAAACTTCATTCGTTCTAAAAGTGACTTATCTTTTGAAAATTCGTAATTGTCAAGAATAGCGTTCATGACTATTGAGCCTTCATCAAAAAATAACAAATCAATTGCTGGATCACCTATTTTGCATTCTTCAAAATCGATAACACCAGTTAATTTAAACGATGCAGGATCAATGAGAATATTAGAGGTATCAAAATCAGAATGGACAATTCTTGGGGAGAAAGAAAAATTAGCTGAATTATTGATGTAGGAGTTAAAAATTTCTGTTAACCAAATTTTTTCATCATCACTTAGATAAACAAAAGCAACTTTTCTAATAGACTCAAATCTAGTATGCCATCGTAATTTAAAAGCTTTAATAAAATCACTTTTAGTTGGTCGTCCTTTTTGGTGTTCAAAATTTCTTTCATAATCATCTAACAATTCTTTTGAGTGAAGCAATGAAAGAAATCGCCCAATTTCTCCACCAACACGTTCCTTTTGAGTGTCTGTTAATTGCTGAATTATATAACTAAGTGATTTTCCAGGTATTTTATTATGGATAGAAAAGGGAAGCTCTTGTTTATCATGTAAGTAAAGAAACTTGGGAACTGAGAAAGGAAACTTCTTTTGGAAAAAGTCAAGTAGTTCAGATTCTCTTTGGAGTATTTCATATCCTTTAATGTTCCGAAATTCTTTGTCAGCAACGCGAAGGATATATTTGTTATCTATTTCAAAAACATTGTAAGTTCCATGATAGAAGAAATGAAGGGATTCAGCAAGTAATTTTGGTAAGAATTTTCTAACATAAGGTAAAATTTCTTCTGGTGAAATATCTGCTGGATTCTTTTCTTCAAAAAACGACATAATAAACATTATAACCTATATATTTTAATGCTTTTTTGGAATTATGTATAAAGAAAATATCAGAAAAAAATCACACATAGTAACTAGAAGAACCTAGAAGGTCATTAAATTGGATGTTGAAATTCTTAATCTTTACAGCAATGAACCAATGCCTGACACCAAGTTAATTGGTGATCATGGACAAAATTTTCTAATAAAAACTGATACTGAAAACATACTTTTAGACGTAGGTACTTCAGGTATTAAGCTCCTTCATAACATGAATTTATTGAATGTTGACCTAATGATATTTCCTTACTCATTCTTTCCCATGGACATTATGATCATTGTGGAGGATTACCTGCACTAATAGATGCACGAACAGCTGAAAAACCTTTGACGATTTTAGCTCATCCAAATATTCTTGCTTTGAGACGACTCAAAATAGGTTTTATTTATAAAAATTCAAAATATCCTCAATTATCGAAAGAACAACAAAGTAAAATGAAATATGATTTTGATACTAAACCACGAAAAGTAAATGATTTTTTGAGAACATCAGGTGAAATAATTAACAGACCTTATCGTCAAGGAATCGAACCTTTAATGCAAAGCAAAATTGATGGTGTTTTTTCAACTGATTTAGTTCCTGATGACATAAGTGTTTATATCGAAACTAAAGATGGACAAGTTATTATTACTGGTTGTGCACATGCCGGAATATTGAATATTTGTAAAAATGCCAAAGAATCATCAAGCAAGCCAATAAAAGCTATTATCGGAGGAACGCATATGGTTCGATATCAAATAGGTGAAGTTTTAGCTACAGCAGAAAAATTAACGAAAGAATTTGACAACCCTGATTTGCATTTGAATCATTGTACTGACAAACTTCCAATTAGACTACTCAAAACTACCAAAACAATTGATGTCTTAAGAAAAAAATATGGAAAAGATAAAATAAAAAATTGCTATGTTGGGTCGAAGATAACGTTTATGATTTAAGTCAATTTTTGCAATTTAACCTCCAATTTTATTCTATTTATACAACAGAACTAGAAAGGGAAGAATTTATATTAACTCTAAAAGGATTAACCTTGTTAATTGTATAAATACGATATTACTTATTAGTTGGATGCAAAAATGAGCAGTAAATATACTGAAGTATTTCGCATTAATCTTGCTGAATATTTCATTATTGATGAAAATGGAATTAATAAAAAAATACTACCTCAACCCAGTATTTTATTCGATAGCTCTGCAATAGTAATTGTTTCAAAACTTGATAGAAAGGTCTATGATTTTACAGGACCAAATGCTTCAGAAATAAAACAAGAAGCAGCAACTAAACTGGCTTCGAATTTAGGTTCAAAATTTAATTTTGAGGTTGAAATAATATTCTTTCCTGCAGAAAAAATCCCTTCTGATCACATTCAATTCATTGAATACTTCTGTGATGAATATTATCTCCCAAAAATAGATACTACTAAAGCATTGCATTACAATTGCTATTTTTGTGCTAATCGGTTGGACAGAAATAGTGAAACATGCTCCTCTTGTGGAAAAGAGGTTATCTATTGTTGTGTATGCAATCTACCAGTATCATTCAAAGAAAAACTAGGTAAGTGTAGTTTGTGTGGTGAATCCGCACATCTAGTTCATTTCCAAGAATGGCTCAAAGTATTAGGTATGTGTCCTAAGTGTGATAAAAAACTTTCTCCGGAAGGAGTAATTCCAATAACAGATGAAAACAAAGATTCTTTTTTCAAGTAGAGGAATTAAAATATCAAGTATTATAGGAATCCAGTCCTGTTAACAACTTGTGAGTTTGCTGTAATCTATCAACAATAGGGATTTCTTGAGGACATTTCGATTCACATTCTACTCAGGCTTCAGCATTTCTGCCTGGAAATTTTTCATGGTTTCCTATTGCTTTGTATTTTGCTTTCGCATCTTCCCAATTTCCAGCTCGCCCAACAGATATCATAAGTAAATCCATAATAACTTTGATATTGACTCCTTCAGGGCATGGTTCTCAATAACCGCACTGAGTACAATTTATTGCTGCGATTTCTTCTTCTTACGATTAATTATAGCAATTATGATTGCACTAAGTATTGTTGGATAGATGAAAATAGTACCTTCATTTGTTGGGAGCGGTGTGGTCGTTGTAGGAAGAGGTGGCAACACTATATCATCTATTGTTTGGGTATATATTCGTTCATAGGTACTCACATTTGCAGTAAACCCAATTTGTGCTTCTCCAAGTGTTGGGAAGAATTCTACTTGTAATTCATCACCTATAACACTTGATGAGTTAGCTATTATCTCGAATTTTCCGTAATCACTACTAGTCGAAGAATCATATTGGTGTCTCAATTCAATAATACCACTAGTATTATCTCCTTCAACCAGTAAGATATGACCAATACCAACAGCATAATAACCAGGAGTTGTACTTGTTGTGTGAATATTGCCACCTAAACCTAAGAGATCATCAGTTAAATTATAATCTGTATTAAATACATTCTTCCAATAGGTTTCAGGTGTTGTGAATTCTCTGTTTAGAAAAGTGTAAAGACCAAAGTCATGATGACCAGGCCATTCACCTTCTTCGATGTAACTATCATAAGGTCCTGATTTGTACACCCAATTTCCCCAAAATTCGTCGTCTTTATGAATGAACATATCATTAATCATATTTGCACGAGGATATTTTCCATTTAATTTCGCCCGTTCATAAAGGAAGTTGTATAACACATCCACTTTTCCTTGTAATTTTGGAGTGAAAGCATTATACGGTGGTATTTCTATACCTCTATACCAGTACGCGAAATCTGCAATACTTTTATCATAAACCGTTTGCGTGAATCCAATTAATTCTCCTTTAGTTAGACTTAGATTTCCAGCAGTTCCTATCCTATCTACAACTGTTTTTAACATTTCAATATGGTCAAGTAAAAGCGAACATTCATTTCCAATGTCTAACATAAAGACACAGTCCATCACACATTCTACGCCATTTATCAAATCTATAGAACCATTACGTGCCAAAAACCCTTCCAAAGTACAATCTATTGGTGCTCGAATATCTACATGCAATCTGTATGGGTTAAGATCCATTCTAGGTAATCCTTCAATATGTCCGTGTCCAAAAAATGTTCCAAAAGGTCTTATTGGCCAAAAGCTCGATCCACTCTCAATTTGGTCAAGCATTGCTTCAAATTTAGTAAAATTGTCTAATTCAAATAAGATGTCAAGATCTATTGGAAGTTCATCTATCAATGTCATTACATGTTCACTTTGAACCTCTAGTGTGCTCTCCTCTATTTGAGTAGCAAATACACTGATTGAATTACTGCTCAAGATAATAAAAAAAACAATAAAAATAACTAGTAATTTATTCAAGCTTTTATCATTCAAGTACAACCCGTCCTTAGATAAAATATACAAAGTAACTTGTGTTTGTCAATTTATTAATATTTTTCATTTGAAAAAACAACAATTGGTTGAGGAAATAAGGAGTTTATTTCTTTGAAAAAATAGCTAATCGAATAAAATAAAAGTGAAACTGGAGAAATACATCTGTCAATTTTATTTAATATGATTTCAAGTGTAGCAATATAACAGATTGTTTTTCATACCAGTATTTTGTGAAATGAATTACTCTTCAATCCTTTCCAAATAAAACACTACGGGTTTCAATCCATCTGAACAACAAGAGTATTTTGTTCCTGTTAAATCTCCATCCGCAAATGTACCACCCATTGTTAAAACAGCTACGTCACGATAAATATCAATCCATGCCCATTTACAGAAACCTTCAGGCATCTCAAGTTCATCACCAACAATGAACTCTTGTCCTTCTTTAACATGGACACAATCTTTCACTACAAAACCATTTGTGAATTTGAAATCATACCCCAAAACATCTTTTGAAGTAAATTTTTTTTGTACAGTTATTTTTATTTTTGGTTTCAATTTGTAACACCTTTTTTAATTTTCATTTTCTATTCTTTGTATTTTAAAATAAACAGGTCTTATGCCATCATGACATACACCATAAAGGGTATCTTTAGTTGTCCAGTCATCATGCCCACGACCCAATTTCAATACATCTACGAATTTGCTGATCGAGTAGAATGCAAATTGGCAGAATTTTTCGGGTTTTTCACCCCATTTATTCACAATAAATTCATCGCCTTCAGTAAAAAATGGACACTTGGGTATTTCTTCTCCTGATTCAAGGATGAAATTTTTAAAGCTTTGAGAGAAAAAAAACATATGACTTCTAAGGAAATGCATGAACTTTACATTGATGAAGAAACAAAGAAGCACACATATATAATTAAGACCATTTATCACTATTTAGACAAACTGAAGATGTAGGATTAATACAAATAGCTGGTCATAGAATTACAGAAGGTCAAAGATTAACTGAAAAATTGTATGCGAGGACAGCAAACATCTTATTTAAAGCTGAGAAAGACAAAGTTCATCTTGAAGTAATTAAATACCGAAAAGAAAGAATGAGAGATGTTTATACTTTCTTAGAACAAGTTAAGGGAAAACTTGCTATCGAATACAAGGATTTCGAGTATTTAATATTAACTAAAATGGATTTAGAGTTCCAAATGAATAAATCTCTTACTGCTAAAATTCCAAAAGAGAAGAAATTAGCAAAATTGTTTAGCTCTGTTGATATTAATGCTGTAAACTATATTAACGATACAACTGCAATGATCCTTGTAATGAGTAAACATCCTGAATTAATAGAGAAAATCCAAAGGATATTCCCAGAAGAAAAAAAAGAAGTAGTTGTTTATTTAGTTGAATTATTGGTTCAAATTATTGTTTGTGAAATAATATATTACAAAAGGTAATAACGAATGATGAAGACCTTCACCGAATTTAGTGAGTGAATATTTAACACGCACAGGTGAAAAATCATCCTCAACCTCTCTAATGATTATATTCAATTCAAGTAATTCTTTTAATCGTTCTGATAATGTTTTCGAAGATATTTTTCCAACATGCTTCTTAATTTCATTGAAGTAAAGATAGTTATGAAAAGCTAAAGCATTAACAATATTGAGCATCCATTTTTTTTGAATTAGATTAAAAATGTCTTTCATTAAATGACGTTCTAGATCTTCATGATCAAGAATATCATTGAATAAATCAGTATGTCTCTCTACACCTACCTCTGCAGCATCAAAGATTTGATCAATTAAACCGACCATATCTTTCCAGATTACTCTAAATTGTTCTCTGTCAAACTTCTTTTCAGTCATTTACTCACCATAGTAGGTTTCTAATCAGAAACCGAGTTTCTAAGGAGAAACTTTTCAGCTTATATACAAAAGAGATTGATTTTAAACATGATGATTAAAATGATTGCAACAGAAGATTGGTGGAACGTATTAATTAATTTCAATGAATCCATAATGCCTTTTCAATTTATTTGGGCAGGGATTGCTCTAATATTGACGATTTGGTTTTTCATTAAACCCGGAAAAATAACTAACATATTGTTAAAAGTATATTTTATGCTCAGTTTTGCTTTTATTTCAATTATGTTTTTTGCTATTAAAGGGCAAGAATTACCTGCTTTTGTCGGACAAACTATTTGTTTTGGTAGTCTAGCAATTTTATTTGCTTTAGATTTGAAATTGAACAAACTTCAATTTATTATGCCTGAAAAATTGATCCCTAAAATAGTAATGATGATTTCTACAGTACTGGTTTTTCTATATCCTGTTGTTGGAATGTTATCAGGGCATGTATATCCTAGAATGATCATTCTTGGTACTTTTCCTTGTCCAACAGTTGCTTTAGCAATAATTTTTACCACAGCAAGTTTATCAAAAATAGAAATTAAATGGCAAAGTATTGGTTTATTTGCAATATGGCTACTACTGTTAATTTGGGCAATACCTTTTCCAATTGCTATTCAAATACCACAGTTTGGTGCTTATGAAGATATCATTATGTTACTTATAGGCATATATGGATTAACCATGCTAATTGTGACTGTTATAAAAAAGAGCATAGAAATACGAAAAGAAAAACAATTACTAGATTCAGAAGGAATTACTATAAAAAGCTAATAATTCCTTTAGCATTTTTTTACTAGAACATTTTAGCTGAAAGAATGATATAATTTGAAACTTTTAGTTTAGTTCAAGATAGAAATGAATGTATGCTTTTTGAAAATTATTTTCGACTTCATTCTAATTTTTATTGAATCAAAAAACAGACAAAATTCAAATAATAAAAAAAATTGGAATTGTTGATATTCCAATAAGGTTTCACAATAACTAAGCAAATTTTTGAAGCATTTCTTTTACTTTGCTCTCTAATTTATCTTTATGAGTCATAACGAAGCGACATTCTTTGTCACCTTTTGCTCGACAAGAAATTTCTTTTGCATCAAGTTCTATTCCAAAGCTTTCGCTACACCAACCAGAAGAATAACCTGCATTCATAACACAGACAGGAATTGGAGATTTCGGACCTTTCAAGACAATAAAAGAATCTGCTTCAAAAGATCTTGGATGTGTATACATCAAAAAGTAATCTTCATCAGGACTTGGTTTTGAATCAGCATCAATATCTACATTTGCCCAACCTGTAAAAGCAAAATGTACAGGACCTGCCGATAGTTTTTCTATAGGGTTATCTAACCCCATTGAGAAATGGAATTTTCGAGCATCAGCTTGACCTAGAGCTTTAGCAAGATTATAAATCACATTAATTATATGAGGATCATTCAGTCCTTCTTCTAAATCCATCATCTCAGCCAATGCTTCTGGAAAACTTATTCTCATAGATGCCGCTCTAACAAGTATATATCGTTCACCACCAATGAGAATTCGCCCATTTGCTGGATCCCAGTTCATAGTTTCAAAATATTTTGAAACTTTTTTTTCAGCAGCAAGGAATAACGGTTTCATCTCTTTAGGTGCTTTTACAGATTGAATTTCTCCTTCCTTAAATGGAAATGAGGGTTTTGCCGCTTCAATTTGATCATCTTCTTTTTTTTTTCTAAACCATCGCATCATCATTTTTTTCCTCGTATCAATTATAGGGTGATTTTAATTTACTAAACATATTTTTCATATCTGTAACCTCTATCTCTTGATCTTTATATCCCAAGATGTTGAATTTTGAATCTAAATAAACAGTAAAAGCATGTTCGCAGATTTCATGCTCAAATATTTGATGTTCTATGAATTTTAATCCTTTAGCTACCGTGGGAATTTCGATTTCCTTCTTCTTAGAACAAAATGGACAAATTATTCTGATATAATCCTTTCCTTTGGGAGTTTTTTGATTCTTTTTGCTAAAGAGTTTTGAACGTATAATATCATATTTCTCTGAAATAACTAGTGGAAATTTACTTGTTTGAATGTGTTCAAGCTTTATAGTTGCACTTATGCTTTTTAGAGATCGGGCTAATGTAGTTGCATTCTCGTATACTAATGCTCGGTTTTTCAATTCGAATGCAGTTATTATCGAGCATTGCCTGAATCCACCGCGAGCTTTCGAATCTTTAATTGGAAATAAGTAAGCCATTGTGATAATCTTCTCTTTAAGAAAGGGTATAATAGATTCTCCACGAAGATTTTCTTCTTTACTGTCTGAACTAAATGACAAAACACCAAGCATAACTTTCATAGTCAATTTCTTACTTAGCGTTTCACTAAGATTTATGTTATAAACTGGGATTGGACCAACCTTTTCATCTAATACACCTACACACATGCCTTGAATCAATAAAGATCACCAATAGGAATATATCTTCTTTTATTATTTATTGCATTTAACCTAGCAAGTTATAAGGTTTCTTCTGCTACATATTTATAAGAAGTGTTTTTTAAAAAGAATTCTCTTCAAAAAAGAAAACTCTTAAATTGGGCTCTTAGTTTTGATTTTGTTTTTCCAGAGAAGTGTTCCTAAAAGTAGAACAGATTTAATTAATTAATTGAAATTGTTAAGGTTAGTGAAACAAAATCAACAAATTCTAATTATTTGCAGACACACTTGATGTAAATAGATTTTTTACAAAAAACACTAAGTTTTGTTCTGTCAAAGGATCGACTGATTCTCCTTTCTGACTTTGTTCTAGTATCGTATTCCATAATTCAGGTAATTGGTTTTGAAGAGAAGTAATTATGGTCTCTAATTTTTCAAGAGCAGTATATGATTGTCCATCAAAGACATAGCAAAAACTCAAATCATTAAATGATTTCAGAATAACAAGAAGATCACGATACAAAATTCTTTGCAATGGTTTTTTACCTTTAGGTGTATCTTTAAGTATATTTGAAATTGATAAAGTAAATTCTTCAATAATCATATCATTATGCTTTATTTTTTCTTGTAAGAAAGTTTGATGGTAGATTGGAATTCCCGTAGGATTGAATATGATTAGCATAACGGGTTTTTCTACTGGTAAATCTTCAGCGTCAATGTAATTTTGCTTAATCTTTTTAATAATATTTTCAAACCCACTCCTTTCTACACGGTTTGCTAAGGAAAGGTCTTTCTTTGTTGTTAATTCAATAGCTTGTGAATCTCTTAACATTATATCAAATTCATTTGAGATGGTCATTGCTAGTCTTTTGAACCCTTTTTCTTCCGCTATTTGTTGAGCTTGAGTAAACATATGGTGAGCTTTAACAATATCTAACTCAATTAATGCAAGATAAGCTAATAACCAATTAGCTTGTGCGATAAGCCATAATGATTCTTGTTTACTTGCCATCTCATAAAGTAGATACAAATATTTTTTCATTTCAGTGAAAGATTCTTCATTGCTGTTCTTTCGAATCTGATTTAATAATATATCACATAGATTTAGCAGAACATCACCATAAATTTCAATGTTGATTATTTTTTCTTCAGCTATCTGCTTTAGTATATTCAATGCTCTTTCTAAATCTTGTTCATTTCTTTTGAATTTTAAAACCAAGGCTTCTGCTACTCTTGACCAAAGATTAATGTTATCATTCGTTTTCTTTTTGTTTAGTTTTTGTAGTTGCTTCAAATATTGTTGAGCATTTTCTAAATCATTATCAAAGATTGAAACTGATATAATATTATATAATATCATTCCTATAGAATTTTCAACGTTCAATTTCTTCGTAATCTCTAATGCCTTATAGAAATACACAAAAGCTAAATCATAGTCTCCTTTTTGTGAATAAACAGAACCCAATCTATCCAAATGATAAGCAACATTTCGTTTAATGTCTAATTCTTCAAAAATCCTTAAACTATAATCAAAGGATGCTAAAGATAAATCAAGATTACCACGTAACCTATGAATCAAAGCAATATTAGATACTAAAGAACCAATCAATCCTTTATTATCTATTTCTTTGAAGAAATCTAGTGATTTGTTTAGAAATTTCAATGCAGAACTAAACTCTCCAGATAAATAGTATATCAAACCTTGAAGAAGATTAACTTGCCCTAAGAGATTTTTATTTTCGGTATTTTTAAGAATCTTGAAGACTTTATCAATATACAAAGAAGCCTCTTTTAATTCAGAATTTCTTAAGAAAGTATTTGAAAATCCTAAAAGAGTTCCACTAAGAACTTCTCTATTTCCAATCTTTTCTTGAATCTTTATAGCATCAAGAATAATTGACCTGCCATCCTTGTCACCTTTCACAAAAGAGGCATAGCCAAGTCTAAACAATACTTCAGCAATTTTTTCTTCATTACCTTGTTGCTGAAAAAAGGTCAAACTTTTTTGAAAGTTTTCAATAGCCTTGTCCATTTCATTTCTTCGCATTTGAAAGAGACCAACTAATTTATTATACTCAGCTCTTCGTTTCTGGCTAGCTATTCCCGTCTTTTCATGTATTGTTTCTAGTTGTTCCTCAATTTGCTTAAGAATTGAAGCAAATTCCCCTGTTTGTCCCAATTCATTTTTGACTTCCCCTTCTATTTGTAATGAATCAATAATTAGTAAACTATCATCCAGTACTTCACTTAAGATCAAAGATTTATTTGCCAATGTTAGACATGTTGTATAATCTGCAATATAAAAGTGAATCTTTGACTTTCTTAGTAACAACTCTATTTGAAAAGGGGTACCCATATCACTTTCGCTTAGATATTCATCAATGATTTCTAATCCTTCTCGATAATTTCCTTTTGTAAGCAACTTATCTATTTCTTCTAATTTAGCTGATTCTTTTTTAAACAAAGTTAGAACACATCTTTGATGATTTTAGGATTAAATTCTTCTAAATCGGCAAATCTATTTTAAATTATTAAGATATAACAATCAATTTTTTATAAAAAGAATTTGGTTTGTTAAAATAAGTCAAATTTCTTAAAAGATCTTAACATTCAAACACTTTTTTTGGTAATCATAAAATAAAATAAGTAAAGATAGAATGGAAGAATTTTTCAGATTGTTTTATTCATTCCTCAATAAAAAAAATGCTAATTAGTTGTCTATGATCCAGTCAATGTTGTAAAATGTACAATCAGAAATGTAAAGACACTACAATCAGCAGGTATGAAAAGGTTATCCGAAATCTTTATTGAAAATCTCTCGAATAATGCAGCAATACCATCATACCAAACGAGTGATAAAAATCTTAGATATAAAACAAGAAAATACATGTGAAAAACTATGAAATTGATTATTTAGATAACAGAAATGAATCATAAATAAGAAACTATCAAATTTATGTTGCCAGTAAACCTGTTGTGAAAAGATCGTTAATGAAGAGCATTAAATTCCGCTCTGTCAATTGATCTACAAATTTCCCTTTTTTACTTTGAAGAACAATCTTATCCCACAATTTTGGCGACTGGTTTTGAAGAGATGTTATAATAATTTCTAATCGCTCAAGAGCTGTATATGATTGTCCATCAAAAACATAACAAAAACTAAGATCATCAAATGATTTCAAGATAACAAGAAGTTCTCGATACAAAATTCTTTGTAAGGGTTTTTTACCTTTAGGTGTATCTTTAAGTATATTTGAAATTGATGAAGAAAACTCATCAATAATCATACCATTGTGCTTTATTTTTCCTTGTAAGAAAGTTTGATGGTAAATTAGACGTCCTTTAGAATTGAAAATACAAAGCATTATAGGTTTTTCTTCACGAAAATCATCTTCATCAACGATATTCTGTTTAATCTTTTTAATAACATTTTCAAACCCACTCCTTTCTACACGCTCTGCTAAGGAAAGATCTTGCTTTGTTTTAAGCTCGTTATCACCTGATTTTCTTATCATTTTATCAAATTCGTTTGAAATATTCATAGCTAATCTCTTAAATCCTTTTTCTTCCGCAATTTGCTGAGCTTGAGTAAACATAGACAGAGCTTTAACCATATCTAATTCAATTAATGCAAGATAACCCAATAGCCAATTAGATTGTGCAACAAGCCAAAACGAATCTTGTTTCTTGGCCATTTCATACAGTTGAGTCAAGTATTTCCTTATTTCAGTCAGATATACTTCTTGATTCTTTTTTCTAAGCAAATCCAATAATATATCACATAGATTAAGCAGAACTTCACCATAAATATCAATTTTAGGTTTATCTTCGTCGGCAATTTTCTTCAAAATAGTAAAAGCACGTTCAACATCATGATCATTTTTTTGTGATTTTAAGACCAGAGCTTCTGATATTCTAGTCCAAAGATCTATTCTTTTGTTTGAAGTCTCGTTATTAATTTCTTTTAATTCCACTAAATATTGTTGAGCATTTTCTAAATCATCATCATAAATTGAAACTGAGATAACATTAGATAATATTTTTGCTTTTGCTATTTCAATATTTAGTTCTTTATATTTCTCTAGAGACTTAAAATAATAAACTAAAGCTAAATCAAGCTCTCCTTTTCGTGCATAAACAGAACCCAATTTGTCTAAATGATAAGCGATATTTTGTTGATTGTTTAATTCTTCGAAAATTAACAAGCTTTGTTTAAAAGAAGCCAATGATAAATCTAGCTCACCTCGCAAATTATGAATTGAACCAATATTGGAAATTAGTGAACCAATTAATTTTTTATTTTCGATTTTTCTAAAAAAAGCTAGTGATCTATTTAGAAATTTCAGAGCTAAACTGAATTCTCCTTTTCCGTAGTACAACAATCCTTGATAATTGTTAGCCATTCCCAAGAGATATCTATTTTCTGATTTTTCTAGAAGTTTGAAAATTTTCTCAAGAATTAAAAAGGCTTGTTTTCGATCGCCACTTCTTAAATATCTTACAACAAGCAACAAATAGCTTCTGCATAGAGCTTCTTTATTACCATTTTTTTCTTGTATTTCTATTGAATCAAAAATTATTAATGCATTTTCCTTTTCACCAATATTGGAGTACAGATATCCAAGTCTACTCATTACTTCTGCAATTTTATCTTGCATATTAAGCTGCTTAAAAATGGTCAAACTTTTTTGAAGTTCTGCAATTGCTTTCTGTAGATTACTTATTTGCTGTTGATACATACCACATAATTTGTGATATTCAGCTTTTTGTATTTGTACTGCAGACTTTTTCTCTTCTTGTTTTACTTTTAGTTGTTCTTCAATTTGCTTAAGAACATAGAAAAGTTCATTTATTTGACCTAATTCAACATAGATTTCACCTTGAATTTCTAATGAAGTAATAATTAGTAAACTATCATCTATCGCTTTACTCAGAATCAATGATTTTGATGCTAATGCCAATGATGATGTATAATCAGATAAGAACAGGAGAAATTTGGATTTTCTTAATAATAATTCAATATAAAAAAGAGTTTGTTTGTTGCTTTTGTTGATGTATTTGTCAATAATATTCAATCCTTCTTTATAGTTACCATTCGTAAGATACTTTTCTATTTCTATCAATATACTATGTTCATCTTGAATCAAATTTATAACCTATCTTTTAAACATTTAAAGATTGAATTTCGCACTGACAAAATTATCATAGATTACTGAATTATTATCTATTATTTTTTATAAAAGACTTTGGTTTTGGAATCTATAGACAAAGTCTTCACAAAAATCTACCATTTAGATATTTCTAACTCAATTTGTAGAATATTCTTGAAATATTGAATATCAAATAGAAGTGATTTGGAGTTTAATAAATTCTACAAAATAAAAGTTTAAATTTAATTCCTCCTATAAATTTTTAACAAAAAAGAAGGAACAAGAATCTCCTGTTCATTTGATGATTTTTCCTCAACTTTTTCCATTATTCATTTCAAAAAAATAGAACCTACATTCCTGCTAGGGTTGTAAAATGAATGATTAGAAATGTAAAGACACTACAAGCAGCGGGAATGAAAAGATTATCCGTGCCCTTTATTGAAAATGTCTCGAATAAAGCAGCAATTAGAGAGGCTGTTCCTGCGAGGAAAAAGATAATCCAAATTTTAAGTTCATAAAAGTAGAAATGTACAATTAAGCATGAAACAAGAAGTATCACAAAAGAAGCTATGAAACCTGAAAGAATACCTAACCAACTTTTTTGATTGCCAAAAATAGTCATTTTTTTCTCATCTGGAACAAATTTAATGCCAATAAAAGCAGCAATACCATCATACCAAACGAGTGGTAAAAATCCTAGATATAATACAAGAGGATACATATGAAAAACTAAAACAATCCAAGTTAATGAAATAGCATAGAAAATTGTTCCTAACTTTTGCCCGTCCTCATAGGATCCAAGACGCATTTTTTCAATTGGTGAAAGTGGACCTGTAAGCCAATTAAGGGGGATAAATAGAGCTGGAATTAAACCAGCATAGAAACCATAATCAAATAAGAAAGGAGTAAGAAAAATGATATTTCCAACACTAATATGGATAAGTTTTCTCGAAATAACATCTCTGATGTTAAATTTTCTTTCTAGAACCTAGTTATTTATTTAATCTTAGTGTATATTGCACATGACTTATATTTTCAAATAGTTGTTTTGATCTTCTTTCAATTTTAGTTTATGAGTAAAAGGATTGATATTTAATTCACGGAATTTTAGATACAAAAATAGAATATAAAGTAAATCAAATATTAAACAACCAATACCTAGAAACTTATAAAAAGGTCATTTTGATAGTCATAGACATTCATGAACATAAGGATCTTTGGACCTAAAGTTCCGAGCATTTTAGCTGAAGCAATATAGAGTCACAATTATAATTGAAGGAATTAGTTGAATGAAATTCTATTATTGAGATTTGATAATTATGGATGAAAAAACTTGTATTTTTTTGTAAGATAGTTAGAAAAGAAACATACGCAGCTATTCTTTATGAAGATGAAGATATATTGGCATTCATGGATATAAAACCGATCAATGAGGGACATGCTTTGATCATTCCTAAGAAACATGCTGTTTTAGTTGAAGAATTAGATAATGAATTATATCTGAAGCTATTTCCAATTGCTAGTAAAATTGCAAAAAGAATTAGAGATGTAATTCCTGAAACAACAGCGTTTAATTATTTTATAGCTGATGGAAAAGATGCAGGACAAGAAGTGTTTCATGTTCACCTTCATATTATTCCTCGAAAACCGAATGATGGTTTTGGTTTTACTTTCGAAGAAGAATATTATAATCGATTATTATCCAAAAAAGAACGTGAAAAGATAAGAGATAAAATTATCCCTATATAGACTGCTGAAAAACTTTCATTAATAAACCAATTACTCTAATAATCAATAAATGAATTTAACATTGGTGGCATAAGTGGACATTGTTGTACTAGATGTTGTAATTCCAGTTTCAGTAACAATATTTCTTACATTAATCCATTTTGTGGGTGAAAAAATAAGTTCGCGATTGCATAAATGGCACTTTCAACTCGAGAGTTTAGGAGCAGGGTTAATGGTAGGCATTCTCTTTTTAGAGTTGTTTCCTCAAATTTCGATTGGAGCAATTGTATTGGATTTTTACATCTACATTCCATTGCTAACTGGCTTTGTTATAATTGCGCTTATTGAAAAAATTGTTTATAAAAAAATGCTAAAAGAGGATACTATAACCAATAATAGATTATCACAAATTGACAAGGAAGTGAATAACGAAACAACCTCAGATTCAAGTGTCGAACACGAAAGCGACATTATGGAACTCGTTTGTATAATCCCAGAACAAAATGCTATTTTTGAAGCAATTGCTTTAGTTACTCATAGTTTAATGATTGGTATATTAGTTGCTTTGGTTTTTTCTGAATATCCTCTTGAAGTAAGTTTCATAATAATGATTCCTTTTGTCATTCGAGCTTTTACCGTTGCTTTCTCTGCAGAACAAATCATGGAAGATTTAAATAAAAAACCGGAAAAAATATTTCGCATTCTAGGTGTTATAACTCCATCTTTAGGAGCTTTAGCGGGAGTATTTCTTGTTTTTAATCAAATAACCTTTTTTATTATCTTTGCTTTTGCTCTAGGTTTGGTTCTTTTCACCGTCATTCGAGATATGATCCCTCTCGGTAAAAAAGGGAAACCAATGTTCTTTCTTATCGGAGTTATCTTTACTGTTGGAATTTTCCTTCTGAATGAACTTGTACTTTTACATTAAGAGAAAAACTAAACCTCTCCTATTCTTTTATCTTTTTTTTCTTTTAGAGAACATTTTCTTGTAAATAGTGATTCTGAGTTTTCGAGGAAGGTTTCGAGCAAAGAAAGCTAAGAATTTATTTCTAAAACCAGGAATACTGTAGATCTTGCCTTTTTTCAAATCTTTTAAGGAGGTGCCTACAACCTTCTCAGCAGTCATGAATTTTCTCTTATAAACAGGATGATCAGAACCATACCCCAATTTCTTATGAAAGTCAGTTATGGTAAAACCTGGGCAAAGAGCTTGAATCTTTATACCCTTATCTCGTAATGAAAAATCAAGCGACTCTGAGAAGTAGTTTAGGAAAACTTTTGTGGCACTGTACATGGCACTTGGACTAGGTGTAAATGATGCAAGTGATGAAACATTAATAATAACACCTTTTCCTTTTGCAAGCAAACCAGGTATAATCGCATGAGTCAGTTTAAGGGTAGCGATGTTATGGACCTGAACCATATTGACATGATTTTCGATCGCAACTTTATGGAATGATCTACTCTCTCCACCGAAACCGGCATTATTCACAAGTATTTCTAAGTTGGGAGAATTCCTTATTCGTGCCTCTGCTAGCTTTAGTTCATTTTCCTTTCCAAGATCAATTAACATATAATCAGCATTAATTCCATTTTCTTCTGTAAGTTCTTTGCAAAGCTCTTCAAGAAGATTTTCTCTTCGACCTATAAGAATTAAATCATAACCATCGTTTGCAAATCTTCGGGCAAAGGCAGCACCTATTCCACTTGATGCTCCTGTTATTAGTGCTTTTGCTCTGCTTTTGGTCATAGTAAATCAAGAAAAACATACTGCTTGTGCTTAAGAGGTTTCTTGTCTCAAAGATAATGTTCTTAGTTATTGGAGTTGCCTTTACTATTGGGGTTTACTTTCTGAATAAACTTATGTCTGTTCAATAAAAAAATTATCCCCCAACATCTTTTCTTTCTAGAACAACAATTCCTATTATTAGGAGGATTACAGTGATCAAAATCATTACTATCAACGAAATCAATGGGTGAATATAATTGGTTTCAGTTAGTAGGGAAGTTAAATTATTTTCAGTATCATTTGCTCCTAGGAATGCTGAGATATCTGTAAATTGATTTACATATGTTTAAAAAAAAACCTAAATTCTGTTGGAAGGATGGTATTGGTTGAAATCCGAATGGTTTTAAGAATAGGAGGAATATATACTGATAAGGTAATCAAATATAATTGTAAAATATTTATCAATTATTTCAGAGAATCTCTTAAACGATTTACTATTGAGAAGGAAAAACTCACTATATTTTTTCTTTAATTTAGCTTCAATGTTTAAAGAAAGAATTCTTTTATTGAAGCTTTCATTCATCATTAATATGATCTTTTCAATAGCTTTTATAGATGCTTTAGATCTAATAGCTATATAATCTAAAAGAGAGTATTTCATTTTGTAATATTTTTTCCTATCCTTAGTTTTCTTAACGATTTCAACAGTATCTAACTTTACAAGTTTTGATAATACTTCTGAGACGGTACTTCTGCCATAATTAGTAAACTTGATCAAGTAATCTTGAGTAACTGGATTTGGTTCAATCATTAATGTCTGTGTAATTGCTGTCAATTCTCTACTTCTAACATAGATTGATTGAGAGTCTATTGCACGTTTCACAAAATCTTGTTTTATCTTATATAAAGAGTCATTTTCAATGGATTGGTTTTTTGTTAACTTTTTTTGGATAAAAGTTTCAAAGTCAATTTCAGATCCCATGTTTTCATTTGCAAGTGTTAGAATATAATTGGGATTTAACAGATATTTATATTCATGAACATTACAATAAAAAATAGATGCTAGAAATAGAGAGAGTATCACAAAAATTTAGGAGAAATCGTATTGAGTAAGACCATTCAAAATATCATTCTGAATGTTTCAAATATAACTAAAATTTATGGAAGAGATATTTCCATAGGAAAAAGGACTATTAGAAAACGAGTTGTTGGAGCAGAGAATGTTTCCTTTGATGTAATGAAAGGAGAAATCTTTGGCTTCCTGGGACCAAATGGTTCTGGAAAAACAACAACTATTAGATCTATTCTTGACTATTTACATATTCAAGAAGGCGAGATAACTGTCTTTGGCTTAGATCATCATAAAGATGCATTAAAAATTAGAAAGAGAATTGGCTATGTTTCTGGTGATATGGCACTCTATGAAAATTTCACAGGTTTGGAATTGATAAATTATTTTAACAAACTAAGAAAACATGATGAAGAATTCTTAGTAGAATTAAAGTCAATATTCACTGTTGATTTAGATAGAAAAGTAAGGACTCTTTCTAAGGGTAACAGACAACAGATTGGTTTAATTCTTGCTTTAGCTTCTAAACCAGAATTCCTAATTTTGGATGAACCATCATCAGGATTAGACCCACTAATAACAGCACAATTTCATCGACTATTGAAACGATTAAAGACAGAGGGAACTACCATATTCCTAAGTTCACATGATCTTTCTGAAGTGCAAAGTATCTGTGACCGCGTGGGTATTATAAAAGATGGAAAGATTATTCTCGTTGAAGAAATGGAAAGCTTACGGTTGAAATTCTTACAGATTGTCGATGTAACATTTTTAGATAAGACACCATCAAAGGATGAATTATTAACTTTAGAAAATGTCCTCGAGATTAAAGAAAGAAACACACATCGTTATAATTTACGAATAAAGGAGGATGTGAATGAGATTATTCAATTTCTTTCAACATACTCAATAAGTAGATTGGAAATAAAAGATGCTTCTCTGGAAGAAATTTTTCTACATTATTATGAATAGGAGGACAAAAAAATGGTACATATTCTATTAAAAAATATGAAAAAGAGTATATTGTCAGGTATTCTACCGCCTTTAATTATTGTTCTCATGATAATAATGATTTCTGGCATATGGCCTTCAGTAAAGGTTCATATGGCAACCTTTGCAGACATATTAGAAAATCCTGTTTATGAAGCAATGCTAGGACAATTAGGATTAGCTGATATCAGTACATTTCAAGGATTCTTGAGTATCGAAATTTTTACTATGTTAGAGATGACTATGATTTTCATCACAATGCTCATACCCGCAAGGATGATTACATCAGAAGTCGATAAAAGAACATTAGATATTACAATAAGTTACCCAATTACTCGTTGGCGATTAATCCTTGAGAAATTTGGTGCCTATCTAATCTACAATCTTCTCTATCCTATATTATTGATAACTACAACAATAATTGCCAATGAGATTTTGAATGAAGATATTAATTATACCCTTCTATCATATGCTGCAATTGGCTCATGGTTACTCTTCTTCGCTTTAGGTGCTATCTCATTACTTTGTGGAGCAGTTTTTCTCGAAGGCAAAAAAGCTATCGCAGCTGCCGCTGGAATAATTTTAGGTATGTGGGTACTAGTAAGATTTAGCGGATTTGTTGAAGAATTAGATTTCCTCAAATACATGTCACTTTTCCATTATCTAAATGCGGCAGTAATATTCAATGCCGGTAAAATGCCATTAGATGAACTCTTCATTGTAATAGGTGTCGGTTTGGCAGCATTAATCAGTGCGTTAATTATTTTTGAAAAGAGGGAATTAACTATCGTCTAATTCTCTTCTTTGCTTCTTTTTATAATTACATTTAATAAAAAAGAAATTATCCCCCAACATCTTTTCTTTCTAGAACAACAATTCCTATGACTAAGAGGACAATAGTAATCACAATTAATACTGTCAACGAAATCAATGGGTGAATATAATTAGTTTCAGCTAATAAGAATGTTAAATTATTTTCAACATCGTTTGCTCCGAGGAACGCTGAGATATCAGTAAATTGATTCACATACGTTCCAAAGAATAAGCCAAAATTTTGTTGGAAGAATGGTGTTGGTTGAAATCCAAATGGTTTTAAAAATAAGATGAAAATTGTGCTTAAATTATATCCAAGATCAATTATGTAGAGAGACCACGTTTCATAATATCCTGGAAGAGCTAATCGTAATAGTATTCCAACAAAATAAATCACTATTATTGCTAACATTATAAATACAACGTTGATAACAACTTTCTTGTTTATAATTGACATGAAACCCATTATAAAACCAATAATTGCAATCATCATTAAAGCATACAAATAAATTGGAACAAGATAGAGCAATGATTGTAGAAACACATCAAATGAGACTTGGAAAACTGTGCATGGTATTACAAGTCCGAGGAACAATGAAAATAGTTGTAGGATTGCCATATTGACGAAATAACCTACAAATTTACCAAAGAATATAGTCGATCTTCTTATTGGTTTAGTCATTAGAAAAATCAATGTTCCACTATTCTCTTCTCCTGAAATAAATGTTGAAGCTGACAAACCACAGAAGAGAAATAGAAGTATTCCTGCATTCCAAAAGAATGCGTAAAATGCGAAATGGCTCACAATAGTTGTAACTTGAAAATTAATATTCAAATCTGATAATGGAACAATCAAATTTTCGGCAGTCACATTAGAGAAAATAAATGGAAAAATGATTGAGAGAATAACATAAACAATTACTCGAGTCGCTCCAAACATCTCTATAAATGTTTTTTTGAAAATCATGAACATACCAAAGTATACTTTATTGTCTCGAGGAAGTTTCTCAGTTTCTTTCTTTTCCTTTATCTTCTTAGGTTTTTCACCAATTATTGTTGGTTCAATGGTCAATGGTTTCTTTTCAGGTTGTGGTAAAGGCATTTCCATATGATCATCCCCTCCTCACTCTCTTTAACAAGCCACCTTGCTCAATCTGTTGCTCATACAACAGCTCTTCCTCGTAGAGAAATTCTGAACCATATCGCTTCGAGATAACATTAATGAACACTTCTTCTAGAGTTACTTCAATGGGAGAAAAGCGTCTAAGTTCAGAGCCATTCCTTTGAAGAATTTCAGGCAGTTGGACATATACGTAATCAATGAAATCACTTTGAAAGATAATAGTATCATTTGAATCAAGATATATTTTTGTTGCAACTCCAAGGCTAGATAAATCTTCTATCACTTGTTTTGCATTAGAACATTCCAAAGCATATTCTCCTGTTGAAAATTCTTTCCGCATTTCAGCTAATGTAGTAGTTAAACCAATTTTTCCTTTTACAATAATAGTAACTCGAGATACTAGTTTTTCGATTTCGGTGAGAATATGTCCACTTACAAAAACACTTGTACCTAACATACCTGCTAATTCTTTGATAGTATTGACTAATTTAAAGCGTGATTCAGGATCGAGTCCTGCAGTACTTTCATCAAGAACAGCTAAACGTGGATGATGCATTAATGCTTGCGCAACGGCAAGTTTTGCTTTCATACCCGTCGAGAATTTTGCCGGATGCCGGAAACCATGTTTAGTCATTTCTAGAATATGTAGGAATTCCTTTGCTCGTTCTTTTGCAAGAGTTTTCTGCATACCAGTAAGTCGTCCCATATAAATTAAATAATCATAAGCAGTCATAGATTTCCAAAAGTTAGGATTGGCTATTGCTACTCCTATCAGTTTATTTGCTGCAGGTGTTCCAATTGGTTTACCAAAAATGTATCCTTTGCCACTTGTTGGTCTGTATGTTCCGGCAATCATTAACATTGAAGTGGTTTTTCCAGCACCATTTGGTCCTAAATAACCATGGACTTCTCCCTCCTTGACAGATATATTAATCCCATCAACTGCTTTTACTTGGTTATATCCCTTACCAAAGTATTTCTTTAAATTAATAGTTTGGATAGCCAAATTTTCATCTATTTCAATTTCTTGTTCTTCAATTTCATCTTGTACTACCGGGAGGTTCTTAGATTGATCTGTGGTCAAATTCATTTACTGTTCACCCTCCATTTCTAGAGATGGACCAAAGTCAGCTAAATTATCTTTTGGTCTTACTTTGACAAAAATCTTCAACCCAACAAAAGTGAAGACAATTACGCTTATTGCAATCCAAAGAATGACTACTCCACCACCTTTTTCATTAACTACCACAAGTGAAGCATAAGCACTAATTCCATTACGATCAGTAATAGCAACAGAGACATTATGTTCACCATTGCTTAGATAAATAGTTACTTCAGATTCAAAAGTAAAGGCAATTTCTGTTCCACTAAGAAATATTTGAGAATAGACTTCTTGTGCAGAAGTTTCCCAAAATAATTGGAACTTGCCACTATGTTCTGGTTGTATTTCTATATCAAAAAAATCAATTGAAAAATGGTTATTTATCGCTCTAAGTCTTCCAAAATTATCTAGAAAAACAATGTTCCCTTTCAGTGTTCCATTTAATTCAGAAGGCAAAAATGCAGACATAACTAATCCGTCAATTTTTTTCCAAATTAGACCGGTATCACTATCTATAATAATTGAAGAAAAGTCTCCTGTTGGAGTAAGAAGAGTCATCAAAATATCTTCTTTGTTATTTCCAGAAACATCACCAAGATTTTTCATAAAAGCCGCAGGCATAATTGTAGGATGAGAAAACTCTTCTTTGAGAACAGGAACAAAGCTATAACTGGTTTCCACTGTTGCAATTGATTTTGATACATCAATTAATTCTAAAGTCATTCCTTGAGCGATTTCATCCGTTCCACCACCTTGATTGACTGACCATGCGAAAAGTAGCTCTGGAATAGAATCACCATTTATGTCTGAAATGTAATCAGTAAATTCAGTTATCCCTGCTTTCTTAAATTGATCCATATAATAAAATCCATTGTCAAAATTCGCTTTATTAACAAAATACAAGCTTAGGAATGTTCCATCTGAACCATCAATAATATAGTACCCTCGTGAAAGGGAATTTGCATCACCACTACTCCAAGGAACAAAAGCTATGTGATCTCTTATTCCATCATTATTGAAATCAACTTGGTATAATTCCAAATTTAAGTCATTGATGTTTCCTTTGATGTCATATACAATTATTCCTGTTTCCAAATCAAAAATCGAAATTAGCATTTGTTCATTTTGATTTCTATTTAATGCCAATATTGTTTCATTGTGGGTTTCTTCCATATGGAAAATGAAATTTTCTTCATCTATCCAACCATCTGTATTTTGCCAATTCCAATGTAGAGAAGAAAAATTCGTTGAATCTACTAAGACTACGCGATTATCACCAATTATTAGGATGTCCTCAGATGAATTACCAACTAAATCACCTATATTATAGATAACACCTCTATGTGGAAGCCAATTTCTATAATGAGGATCAAAAATATCTGTTTCTCGAGTAAGATTCCAAAGATAATTACCATCTAGACCACTATGACAATATAAGTAACCATTTTGACCTGTAACAAGAATATCCTGAAGTCCGTCTGAATTTTGATCTTCAACAGGTGCAATTGAAATTATTTTCAATTGATCAGGATTATACACCCAATTAGGATCAGTGGCTGTGGTTTCCCAAACAATGGAACCATTAAAACCATTAAGCAACAGAACTTTTGAAATGTTTTGGAGCAAGTATGTTTGCGTAGAAGTTTCTCTTTGTGCTAACCACAAATCTGGAATGCCATCTCCAGTTATATCATCAGCTAATTCTACTTGGCTGTATCCACCACTTAATAATAGTTGATCTTCCATAGTCATTTCATGATTCCAAATTGTTTCTCCAGTTGAGCCGTCCACGACAGCTAATTTCGTTATCGTATAACGATTTGTTTGCCAATTATCTAGATAATGAATACTTTTACGAAGAAAGTCATTAGTTGAATCATTATTTATATCATAAAAAATTTCCATTTGTTCTTGAGCAGAAATAGTTAAACGCCAAACTAATTCTCCGGTTTCTCCATTAAGAGCAAAAAGACCGTATCCTGCAAGAAAAATAAGAACTTCAGATTCAAGTGAACCTGTAATATTGTTAATAGAAAAAGCATAGTTGCCTGTAAAAGGATAATTGCTTCCTTGACTTTCCGAACCAGAATTCAAATCAAAATTCAAACTGTTAGTAAATGCTGAAATTTCCCACTGATCAATTAATGTGTTATTTTCTAAAGAATAGATATCAATTAGAAAAGTGTTTGTGGTATTTTCAACTCCTGTAGGTATGATTAATTTTGTAAAACTACCATTACCATCTTGTGAGCTATGTGATGTAACAGATCTTACTTTATCAATATCAATAGAAGATAAACTCCATAATACATTCATTTCATTTTGCTCAATATCTATAACTGATACAGTACTATTTCCGAACGTTCCTGTTCCACGCCCTAAGGTAAGAATTTGAGTGTCAGAGGAGAGAGAATCTAATTCAAAAACCATTACATTATAGAAAGTTTCAGAACCAAAATAGGCTATGTTATGAGTCGTTCCTGTTATTGAAAATGCTTTAACTTCATCAAGTAATTTTCCATTAGTAATATCGTATATTGAAACATAACCTGATTCACTTGAAATTATAACATCCTCTTTATTATCACCATTAAAATCTTCAAGTATCATTACATCATACACATTTTGATCTATTGTAATAGTAGTGCCTTGCTCTGTATTTGTATATTGAAGTGATTCAGTAGCTTGTATGGTCCAGATTTTATTACCATTTTTTCCTGAAACAACTAGTAATTCTCCATCTTGCGTTCCAAAGATGACTTCATTTATGCCGTCTGAATCTAAGTCATCAGCTAATAAATCAAGTGACCATATATCATCTGACCCACTTGCGGACCACAAAAGAGAACCATCAATAGCATCTAATGCATAAACAGTATTATACGACGAAATCAAAACGTCATCTAACCCGTCACTCGTCAAATCCTCTATTTGTAAACCATTCCAAGACCGAGTTTCTTTTTCTGTAAAACCAATTCCATCGACAAAGACTGTAACTGTAGGACGGAATGACCAGATTTTTTCTCCGGAAAAACCATCAATTAATTCAGTATTATTAAAATCTTGAGTATCGACTGTGATTAGTACATCTCTGATGTTATCATTTGTAACATCGCTTAATGGTGTAATACTTAGAATTGCTCCTGGAGTAGAAATAAACCAAAAAATTGTTCCTAATTCAATATTGATTTTGGAAAGACCAATGTTGGAACCCATGTAGAGAATTTCCTCAGAACCAACTCCATTAATCGAATCTAAAACTGGTCGACAAGTAGTATCATCAGGCAAACCTGAAAAGGATGACCATATTTCACCATCATTTGGATCAGAAGTTGCAGTAAGCGATGGCAAAGAGGGGTTTACAGAAAGAGCATTTGAAGTGGAAATTTTACTGGTAGACATTGTTGTACTAACTAAAAATGAAATAAAAGGAGTTGCTAATAGTATAAATAAAAGAGTGATTGTTTTTTCCTTTCGGAGCATAAAGGTAACACCAACTGATATAGAAGAGATAATTTCCATTGGATATACAACAGATATTTCCCCTCGAGATAATAATGAAATATACAAATCATATTTAAAAACAATTAAGATAGAGGCAAGAGAGAGAAAAAAAATTAAAGCAACAAAAGTTTCAAAATATTTGATTTCGCTCCAGTCAGAAAGTAACTATCTCTTCTCCATTCATTCATCCATTTCGCTCTAGTGAATGTTTCGTGAATTTTTTCCAAGCTTTAGTTATCTCTTTTCGATGATTTTTCAAACCTGTGGGTAACTTATCAATATCTAATTGAAGACTCTCCCATTGGATATTCATAGAAGACCTTGTGGTGAGCTTCTGTTTTGTTTTCTTTGTGAATGATGAGAGGTCGGCACCAGTAACACGTTTCTTATGAAGGTAAATCTTGTATAAATTCGAGCATTTTACAAGTGGAGAGAGATCAATAGAAACAATTTGATTCTTAGCTAAGTAAATCTCTTCTAGCGCGATGCAATTTGCAAGCGGTGAGAAATCAACTGAAGTAAGCCGATTAATAGCAAGGTCTAGGTCTTTTAATGCAATACAATTTGCGAGGGGTGAGAGGTCGATAGAGGTAAGTAGATTATCATCAAGGTCGAGATTTGTTAATACAATGCAATCTGCGAGAGGTGTGAGGTCAATAGATTCAAGCTGATTTTCAGAAAGGCAGAGCTCTTCTAGTTTTGTGCATTTTGCGAGGGGTGAGATATCAAGCTCTGTAAGCCGATTTTCATTAAGGAAGATTTCCTTTAATTCCGTGCAATTTGCGAGTGGCGAGAGATCAATAGATGTAAACAAATTATCGTGAAGATAGAGCTCTTCTAGTTTTGTACACTTTGCAAGTGGTGACAGATCAAGCTCAGTAAGCAGATTCCCTGAAAAAAAGGGTGTTCCAATAACGAGTATTTGTAGGTTGATGCATTTTGCGAGTGGAGAAAGGTCGAGCTCAGTAAGCTGATTCTCATCGAGAGCAAGTCTTTGTAATTTTGTGCACTTTGCAAGTGGAGAGAGGTCAATTTCAGCAAGCTGATTGGTTGAAATGTCGAGCTCTTGAAGATTTGTGCATTGTGCGAGTGGTGATAAATCCACAGTGACAAGCTCACTATTGTTTAGAGCGACCTCTTCTGTATCTGAACTAAAATTACTTGTGAATTGTTTCCCATAGGAATCAGTTCCCTTAATTACTACTGTCATTTTACAATCATCTCAAACAGATTTTATTTGCAATTAATACTTAACACTATTTCGTTGGTAATAAAAAGGATATCCAAACGAGATAAAAACGAAATATTATTAGTTAATAAAATAAAAAAAAGAGAGTGAGAGAAAACTCACTTATTTCGTTTTACTCGTGCAATAACAGCAATTAATCCTATAGCCGGAATAATCGCTAGCAAAGCAAAATTTCCAGTTAAAGATTTAAGAGAACCAAGAATCATCGTTGAAGTTATTGTAACATGCGTAATAAGATCATCATAAGTAGATTGAGTATCTACTTTATAGACTGCTTTTTGTAACACTCCACCCTCAGAGTACGAAAATTCAAGTGAGGTTGTATAAATATCAAAGAGATAATTATTATCATATCCTGCTGTAGAATTGTATGTTTGATCATATATTTTTCCAGTGAAATCAAATTTAATGGAAAATTTAGTGGTTGTATCAGTGAATTTGGTTATAGATTTATTTAAATTATTTTTTACTCCTTGAATATTTATCATAGAAGAATTTCCAAAGACATCGCTCAAAGTATAATTATAGAGAATAGGTTCATATGGATCAGATACTGTATCAACAATTTCTGATAGATTGAATAATTCAGCAAAACCAGTATTTATTTCTGCCCAATCAGATTCGATTAATACAAATGGTTCAATGTAAAAACCAAATTCATACAATACTGTTTGATTAGTTTCATAATTCCAATCGAATTCAACATTCATTGAAGTATCTAAAGGTAGATTATCCTCAACAAACTCATCTGCACCATAATTAAGATTTTCACGTAGAAGAGTAGTTGTTGTATCTGAGACATAAGCATCATACTCTTTATCTATTGTATCAATTGCTGTAAGATTATATTTAATCTCAGTGTCAAATTCCATTTTGTTATAAGAACTTACACCTTCTTTACTATTAATTTTCTCAGTTTCAACTATATATTGTTCAGACCAAATGAAAATCTCACCTGCATTCCATTCGCGAGTAGCTGCATTGCCACTTGAAATATTGGAGAATAGAAGCGTGAAAGCAATCATATTCAACATCAAAATAATTTGTAATTTTCGATTCATGAGATACACTCCTCAATACAATAACAGAAGAGAATGTCTATTTAAAGACTTTCCAAACTAAATAATAAAAAGACCTCAAAACTCCTAAACGATTTGAATAAGTTTTGTATTCATTAAAAATAGTTTGTTTTTAATTTCAAACATTGAAAAAATTCTAAGTTAAACCAAATGAAAACATTCTAAATAATAACAAGGGATGAATTACCGTTCCTTTTTTGATTGCTAGAATAACATTAATTCATATTGAGATTAATTTCATACAAGGAATAAAAAAAAATTTCAATTTTATTAATAACTCACTTAATTATTCATATTAAGAAAAAAAGATTAAAAGAGATTATGATTAATGTGGAAGATATAATCTCTCTTATTTTCTTCTTTTTAGGAAGAATACTTGGGTCGCTCCAGTCAGAGCGAGGATACTCAAAACAATACCTAATCCAATGCCACCAGTTTTTGTAATAGTAACATCGAAGCCAGCATCTTTCATATGTTGTAAAGCTAAGTCAATATTGAATTCGTAGAATGGTAAATCTTCGTCAAAACCAACAGAGGCTTTAGGCCAGTGAGTTACTCCAGGAATACCTAAACCTTCGAGGATTTCTTCACAGATGATTTCACGAGGAATCATATGACTAATTGCTTTGCGAACATGTTTGCCTGATTCTGCACCTGCAATTGGGCAAAGACTTCCAGTACCAAGATAGGAATGATACATATTGATAGCCATTTCTTGGTTTCCAGGATCATCAACTAAAGTATAGGTTGCACTTGCAATATTCATTTCACTGATCATTGCTTTGAAGTTGTAATCTACCATATCAATTACACCAGATGCAAGAGCTGATAATCCACCTTCTTTTGAACCGTAGAACTCAAAGAAAACATCGTCAAATTTTGGATCTGCACCATACCAGTCTGCAAAATATTCATTGCTCTTTAGATGGATAACTTGGTTTGTTGGGTCATAATCATGTAAGTAATATGGTCCAGAACCAACAAAATTCTCTGGATGGTCTACAGCCCATGAAACAGCTTGTGCAGCATGATCTGCAGGAGCAATAGAACCCCAAATGTGTTCTGGGAGTAAATAGCCGGCTAAATTGCTTTCTTGGAAAACGTATGTACGTAAGAATTCGATTGTAAATTCAGTGTCACTGATTTTGGTAATAGAGCTATTGTCCCAGTAAAGGGTATTAAATGAATAAGTAGTGTGTCCCAATGATGCGGTAACGCCCAACTTATAAGAATAGATAACATCATCAACTGTGATAGCTGTACCATCAGACCATTTGGCATCAGGATTAATGTTAACTGAATAAGTTAAACCATCTGTGCTGCTAAAATCAGTAGCAATTCTAGGACCGTATGCGTAATTATTTGTTGGATCTCTTTGGATCAATCCATTGTAGATTTGTGTTAGCCATTGAGCGTCATAAACTGATTCATATAATAATGGATGGAAGTCTTCAAAGTCTGCGGGAGTAGCATAATGAAATTCTGTTTCACCGGCAATTTCCCATTTTTCCATTGGTTGGTACTCTGAAGCCCAGAGAAGTGGATCCCAACCGCTTAAATCTTCTGTGTGTGGGAAGAGGGAAGTTTCGTACACTATTGCAATACTTGGTTGATCTTCAAGAAGTAAAGCTTGGATTTCTTTTGCATAATCCATTCTGTCCGCAAAAACGAATGCTTGAGAATAGTTGCCGATAAGATTATCCATTTCTGTGTTTTCGTATTGGTAAAAATTATCACCTGAAGGGGTTAAGCCATCAGATGTAAAAACTCCTTGTGGATCAAAATCAAGTCCCCAACCGTTTCCTACAAATAAAATGTCAAATCCGCCCTCGGCATAATTTGGCACTGGATAAGGTCCTGGGTGTCCCCAAGTTCGAGGACTTATTTGTGCCCATCCGGTGTGGTCAAAAACATCTATTTCAATACCAATCTTAGGTAGTTGTTCTACCATGAGAGTTGCCCATTGATTTCTCGCTGGATTGGTATTTGGCGCTAAAATACTGATACTAAAGAATGGTCCTGGATTAGCTGCTTGTGTTTGAGTGGTCAAAAATGGTGTTACACTTAAACATAATAAAATTGCTAAGGGAAGGATCATTCGTTTTATATCTGTCTTGATTAGTTTTATTTTTTTCACCCTAATAATAGTCTTGGTCTCATGACCAGAGGTTCTCATGTAGAGAACCATAGAAGGTATTCTCATATAGATATTTAAATGTGTTACACAAATCTGAGAATAAATGGACAAATATTTGAGAATAGAATTCCCACAATATTGAGAAATGTCTGATTCGTTATAAAGAAAACTCTTCTTTTTTTGAAAAAAAGCTCATTTAAAGATTAAACATTTAAGTTCAAATTGATACACTGCATAAAAACAAATAGCAGTTAAGTATTGATAATTTTAAGTTTCAAAAAAACGCTCTTAACATCAAGAAATTGGTGATATTAGAGCGGTATTTCTAGAGAGAAAAGAAGATTTAATTATTTAAGCAGAAATTTAAACAAAGTACTCAGTTGAAACTTTGGAGTTCATTTAATGGAATCACAAGATTTAGTTACGTTTAAACCAACAATTATTAAAATGGTTGATGCAAAAACATTTGGTGCTTTTACGGATGAACACCTGACGGCAGTACTGGGTTTTCTCAGAATTTCGAATTCAATGACTATAACCGATTTGGCTTTGGCGTTTAAGAATCAAGGGATTATCAAATCAGAATCTACAATTTACAGGTACATTCAAAAATTAATTGAAAAAGATTTAGTAACGAAATCGGGTAAACGTATTACAAGTACAAGTCCTGAAGAAGTTAGAAGTGAAACGCTCTATTGTCGTACTGCCCGTGTTTTTATTGAAAAGTCAAGCATTTTAGACCTTGTTGAAGATCAACAGGATATATCGTGCAATATTTGTAATTTAAGTGCACAATTATTACAACAGCTTTTCTCTAAAAACAATTTATCCTCAAAATGTTTTTCCAGAATAATTGGCAAAATAGAACATCAGAGGATTAAACTATTTACTAAATTAATAGAGACTGCTGATCAATCCGTTCTTGATCAATTTGATGATATTAGCTTTGAACAAGTAAAAGAAATCATTAATTTAACAGGTTGGATTGCAACCCTGAAAACAATTGATTTAGAGAATGAATTAGCTGAATGTACTAAAAGTAAAAAATAATGTTCTTTATTTCAAAAGTCATTTCATTCATTCAATAAAATATCAAAAACACATTTGTAGATGATAATATGTTCAAAACAGAAATAACCCTTACTACCTGAGTAGCAAGGACTTTAGATATAATCATAACAATAATCCTCAAACATTAAAATGAATACTGTTTTTTCGTCTTCACTTCGTTTTGTATTTGAGTTCTTTTTCTTCTTTTCATTATTTTGTTTCATATTTTTATCATCTCCACAATTTTTTTGTTATCTTATTCAATTATTTGTATTTTACAGTAATACTCTGTATCATTGTTTGTGTCAATCGACTCTTCTGAAGCTGTTTCTTTACATATAATTTCATTTTTTCTCTTTGATCGGTCATATCTTCTCACCTCCAAGAAATGGATCCATGAGCCATGCTAAGGAAATCCATTGCATTAGCTACATCATAGTTCTTTCTGATTTGATTCTCAAGATCTTTTCTTGTCTTAACGTTCATTTTAAATCGCCTGTAAATTGCGTTAGGATGTGTTCTTATCCCAACTCATTAAGAAATAATTCTCAATAGACTATATAAGTTTTCTCATTTGGGTGAGAAGAACATTTATTTTTAATGGAATAATTATTCTAAGTTCTTAAGAAAAATATATAAGTAACTTGAGAATAGTGTAGCACAGACATTAAGACTGTTTGAATAAATAGATAAGTTATGAATAAAATAAGCAAGTAAGGAGCGATGTTTAAATGGTCTCACAAGAAGCAATTACTTACAAACAAAAACCGGTAAAAATAATTAAAGATCAAAAAACGCTCAAAGTATTTCATGATGAAAATTTAATGATCGTTTTGAAATTTCTAAAAAAGGGACCCTGTTCAATAGCAGATTTAGTTTCTAAATTCAAACAATCTAATAATGAAAAATCAGATAAAACCATTTATCGCTATTTACATAAATTGATTCAAGTAAAATTGGTTGCAAAAGCAGGTAAAAGAGTGACCTCTAATGAGGATGATGATATTATCAGTGAAACAATTTACATTCGTTCTGCAAAAGCATTCATAACGGTAAACCCAATAGATGACCGTGATTGTAAAGGTGGTGTTGAGTGTCCTGTATGGGAAGCGATTAGATTATTAGTGGGGCAATTTTTTGACAACAAAGGTGACAAGGAGAGTTTTGCTAAATTAGCAACTAAATTGGATCGCGATATAGATAATCTTGTCATTCAGATGTTTGAAAATGCTGATGATGAAACACTCGATAAAATAGTTGATTTAGATTGGTCCGGAATCAATCATGTCATGCAATTTGCAGGATGGTTAGCAATGAGCACGAAGATAGACATTCCAAAAGAACTAGAAAAAAGTTACAAGTCATAATCTCATATGAGATTTTATTAAACAAAAACATCACAAAATTTAGCACTAGAACTTGAGAGCGAGGTTTCCCAAGAGTAACTTATCCTTTCTCCTCTCTCTCGAGTTTAATAGTTATTATTTCTTCTATACTTATACCAAAAGATAAACCTAAAGATCATCTATAGTAAATGTTGAAAATGGTTTTAATTCTTTCCAAAGATTATAATGGGTATTAAGAATACACGCTAAATTGTAATATTCAGTAAACTTTCTTTGTTTGCGAAAGCCAAGGATATTATCAAGTGTTTGAAGTGCAATGACAATTTCCCAACCTGTACGATTAGATTTTTCACGCATAAAAACACGGAGGTTCTTAAAAAGAATTTTAGGAGTATCATCTCTATCCGGACCATTAAAATCAGTGATAAGAATTGCACAGATACGAGTTAATCTTTGAAGATCAACTTCAGTAGTTACTTGATATCGTTTTCTTAACGTTTCACTTAAATTATATGTTACGCCATCAGGACTTTTCACTGTGTAAGGTAAGAGCAAAGTTTCTTTTTCTTTATCTTCAATAAATGAACCTGGTTTAAAAACGAGTCTTGCCATTGATGATTGAACAATTAAATTCAAATTTGTTTGCTGTAAATAGTCAATGCCAATTTTGAATTTTTTCTGCCTCTCTCTACGTTTCATAGATAAGTCAGTTAACTGATATATTATAAGAATTCTCTTTTTTAGCAAGATAATTGGTGAACATTTTAAAAAGAAATTGAAAAAGTTCTTTCCTAACCAATCTTTCCTCTTATCTTCAGACTAAAAGGTATTTTTCACTTCATATATTGAAGAAAAAACAATGATAAAACTTAATTTTTAAGAAGAAAAACTAATATCTTTTTTGTCTATATTTTATGTGATGTATTATGAAAAAAGGAGTTAAAATTTCATTAATTGTTGTTCCAATCGTTATTATTGTTATCTTAGGTGCAACATTAGGTGGAACATTACTTTATACGAAGAACAATGTGAGTTACACCGTTGGTGATACAACTATATCTAACGATATTACAATCCTATTTACCGGAGGAATATAAACTGACACTCCTCTCGAGATAAATAACAATGGACTGTATAATATCATTGATTTATCAATTACTATTACAATAACAGGGCAAAATTTCACTGAATTAGCAGCTCTTAACGGTATTGTTTTGGGGTTTGGAGCAAATTCTCTAGGAACTGTTCCAAAAGGGGAATCTTGGTCAGGTATTCTAAAAATAACAATAAATGAAAATATTGCTATTCTTGCAATTCAAGATGGAGAAATGAAAATTAGTATTGATATTACATTCAAGCTAAATCTAGTTCTACTTAAAACAAATGTAGCATATAATGAAATACAAATCAAAGAATGGGATTCACCTTTTGACCCTTGATTTCATTTTATATGAATAAAATATTTGATCAATAAAAAAAATGAGGGTACGGTTGAATTCTTAGCACCCTATCTAAGTAAACTTTTCATACCAAACCTTGATAACAAATTCAAGCCATTTGGTATGCATATCTCCACCTTCAATCCAACCTTTCTCTTTTCTACCGAAATACTCAGGGAGGTCAGGATGGTTAGCAACTTCTACCAAAGGAATATTTTGGTTTTTGAGTTGTTTCAAAGCTGAATAAAGTTCCTCAAAATATTTTCTTACTTTGCTGATAAATGCTTTATTAACAACAGTTCCATGTCCGGTAATGAAATGCTCGACATCTAAAGATTCCCAGTTCTTATAAACATCGATTACTAATGGATCAAAGACATATTGAGCATAGCTGGATACAATATTGTCGCCTGTGCAAACAAGTTTCTCTTTAGCAGAATAAATATAGGATGAATCTTTGGAATGACCACCTGTCACTTTTATTACCAGTTCATGCCCTTTTGGTCCAATAATCATTTCATCTTCAACAGGAGTATTCGGTAAAAACCACAAACCATTTTTTATCGTTGAAACAATTTCAGCTGAGTCCGAGTACTCTTCAGCATTTTTAGCTAATTGAATATGAATGTCTTCTGGAGGACTATTTACGTCCGGTTTTATAATTTCAATGCCGATTTTAGGAGCGACGATTTTAATGTCTTTGAAAACTTCCATAGCCATAAAATGATCTTCGTGCATGTGTGTTAAAATAAGGTGAGAAACTTTTTTAGCAAAATGTTTCTCCATATCTTCTCTAAATTCCTTTGCAAAAGCAATGTTCATCCCACAGTCAACAAAAACCAATTCACCTGGTAAAGAAATACACGTCATTAGTGAAGTATTAGCAGGACGTAGATCTCCTCTAAATTCTTTTCGAGTAGCTAAAGTTGTAAAGACGTTTTCTGTTACTTGAATATATTTTTCTTTCATTTCAGTCATTTCTAATTTCCTCTTAAATAGCATATTACAGTATAGTTGAATATTTTTAAGGATTTCATTTAATTTCTAAACTAAATATCTATTATTAACGCTCAAAAAATTGCTATAAACATAAAAAACTATTTTTATACTCAATATAATCTAACCAAAAAACATTTTGATAGATAATCATATTGACAATTGTTTATATTGCTTTATAGGAATTATAGAAACGGTGGAAAAATTGGATAAAGAAATCAACTTACTAATTACTAATTTAAAATCTAATGATGTTGAGACTCGTCGAGATGCAGCTTGGAAAATTAAAGAATTTGCTGAAACAAATGCCAGAGATTTACAAGATATTATTCCATTTTTAGTAGAAGCATTGCTAAATGATGACTGGGTCATTCGTAAAATGGTCTTATTAGCTTTGGGAAAATTAGAAGCAAAATCAGAATGTTCTAAGGTAATTTCTATACTTAATAATGACAAGAACGGAGAGGTTCGAGCTGCCGCAGCTGAAATTCTTACTCATATGGAAATTGAAGAAGCAATTCCGTATTTAATTAAAGCCTTAAAAGACTCTGAAAGAGTGGTTTTCGAAGTAGCTATCTGGGGTCTTGGTTCTTTTGGTGAAAAAGCAAAAGCTGCAGTACCAATGTTAATTGAATTATTATCTATTAAAACTAAGGGAATAGTATCCATTAATGCTCTTGCTGCTTGGGCTCTAGGAGAAATTGGTGATACATCAGCAATCGAACCACTAACACAAGCTCTAAAAAAGGTAACTTTTTTGGAAGAACAATTCAAAATTGCTTTTGCAATTGCTCAACTCGAAGAAGGTATTGGTTTTGGCACAGAAGAATTGCAACAATTACAAACTAGTGGTAAACTAATGCAACCAGATGTTGATCTTATTGATGAACTCATTCAGAGTAAAATGAAATGATTAGATGATTTTACATCGTAGCCCAATAATGTCTTCGTAAGACAAGAGAAGCGTTCAGTATATTGCACATCACAATCCAAGGCTATACTTCTTCTACCTGCGACAACGTTCTCTTCTTCACCTTTCCAACCATAAGTTTCAGCATAACATATAGTGACAACTCTATTTTTTTCAATCGAACAAGATACATCCACATACATTGAAGGTTTTAAAATAAATATGTCTAACAATGTGAAAATAAACAAACTAGAAGCATTAAAATGGAATTCACTTCCAATTATGCAATTTATAATATTCTTCAACCATCTTCTCAATATCTACTACTGAACCTTTTGTAGGTCCTCGTTTTAATGGTTCTTTTAGAAATCGTTCAGGTAAGGTATCATCTTTTTTAGACATGCCAAACTTTTCGTTTAATTTCTTCTGTAAGTCAATTGACTCATTCATCACCTTTTGAAGATAAGATGGAGTATATTTAATACCAGTGCTAGTTTGCAAAAGAGAAGAGATATTGTCAAAATTCAATACATCCATACATAAACCGATGTTTTTACACATAGTTAGGCAATCAGTCAATAAGGCTATTTTCTCTGAATAGAAAACTAAAGCTGCTTTACCCTCTTCAGCTAAACGGTCTGCAGCTTTTTCTGTGCCAAATCTCTTTTTAGCTTCTGCTTTTCTATTTGTAAGCTCAAAAAACGGTTCTGCTCGTAGATGATCTCCACCTCGAGATGCTATAGCATAAGTAAGTCCGTAGGCTTTAATTCCACGAGGATCACCATTAATAATATCTAACCCCTTAACATGTAGAACTAATTTTTGAGCTGCTTCACTAAAATCTTTAGATAATAAATAAGTACCATTAGCCAAACGATTTCCTATACCATCTCTGAAAGTTATTTGCTTAATTACTTCTCGAACTTTGTCATTGTCTCCCCACTTTAAATCAAGTCCATCTAAATCACTAGGTTGAATCAAACCTTTTTCTTGGCATTCCATTATCCAAGCAATCACTTCTGAAGTAGATATTGAATCAAGACCCATCTGATTTAACCAATGATTCATTTCAAGAGCAAAAGGAAGATGTTCATTACCTATCTTTGAAGTAAAGCTACAGAGCGTTTCATATTCTGGTCCCTCCGCTTCTATATCTTCACAAATGTAATATCTTGAACAATGCAAATTACAATTGAAACATGCTTTATTTTTTACTTTGAAAGTTCTAGCTAATTTTTCTCCCGAAACTTGGTCAATATAATCACAAACACCATCTTGGAAATGATTTACAGGTAAGATTCCAAGACTATTCAAATCAGACATTAACATTGTTGTGCCCATTTGATATCGTTTACCATATTCATTATGATTCTGAATATCTTGTTCAATCTTCTTAACTTCAGCTAAAAATGCCAATGGTTCAGCAAATTCAATTGATTTTGTACCACGAACTGCAATTGCTTTAAGATTTTTAGAGCCCAATACCGCTCCCATACCAGTTCGTCCGTTGACACGATTCCCACTTGAAACTATTGTTGAATAGAGAACTTGATGCTCACCTGCAGAACCTATTGCTGCAACTTGAATTTGATAGTCACGGTGCTTTTTTCTTATGATACTTGTTGTTTCTACTATTGTTTTATCTTTTAGATGTGAACCATCACAAAATTCTACATCATCATTTGTAATAAGAAGATAAGATAATTGGTCAATTTTCCCAGTAATTATAATATGGTCGAATCCAGTTAATTTCATTTCAGGACCAAATGATCCGCCAGCAGCAGAATCACCAAGTATTCCGGTTAAGGGTGATTTCGCTGTGACAATAAAATAAGCAGAAGCAGGTAGAAGAGAACCAGTTAAAGGACCTATGCCAAAAATAATGATATTTTCTTCACCAAGAGGGTCACAATCAGGGTTTAGTTCATCAAATAATATTTTTGTATTTGCAGCTCTACCACCGATCAATGGTTTAATCCAGTTTGATCTAAGCTGTTCAATTGTAAATCGTTTGTTAGTGAGATCTACTCTTAAAATTCTTCCGCCGTATCCAAACTTAAGCACGATTTCCCCTCCAAATCTTTTGGATAACCTGCCCGAGTTTCAGAACATAATTATATCGTTTCTCACTTGGTGTTTTCTTTTTTGATTCATTTTTATAATCAGCTAACGAAATGTGATCACTATTTGGTTGAAAAGTAATCGCTCCTTCAGTACAAGCAAGAATACATTTTGGATCTCCACCACATAAATCACAAACATAAACAATATCATTGAATATTTCTATTGCACCAATGGGACAGTTCGTTTCACAAGCACCACACAGAGTGCAATTTGTTGGAGAAATCACAACCTGACCTAAAGAACCAATGACGATAGCATTTGATGGACAATTTAAGCAAAACCTTTCTCTACATTGTTGACAAACAACAGGACAATCAATACCAGTTTCATAAATATTCAAAACTTTTATTCGAGCAAGATGATTATTTACTTTGCCAGAATGATAAAATGAGCAAACAGTTTCGCATCGTTTGCAACCTGTACATTTAGAAATGTCTATTTCAATCATATTTCTTATCCACCAAACTAATTCTGTATTCAAGTGTTCATTTTAATCAATCAATTCCAAACGATAAAGTACTTTTCCTTTTGGATCAGGACAAGAGAAATGTTTCACTGAAGAAACCCAATGATCTGCAAGTAATTTCTTCTTTGTCAAGAAGATTGGAAAAACAGGCATCATAGATTGTAATGCCCAAATGCAAATATGTTTCCCCTCAGGAATAATTAGCTTTGAATCTTCCACAAAGAAACAATCTCCAACTAGCATAGGAAGATTGCAGTACCCATCAATCTGTTCAACTGTGACTTTTATTTTACCCAAAATGAAATCTCCAATTATAAAAGAATATCAATATTTAATATCATTTCCACTATTCTTTGTTAGAATATCTAATTTGCAGAGTAGAGGTTTAAGTAAAAATGCTTATATTAATACTCTGAAACTGTTCCTTATTATATTTATTAGGTAGGTAAATCTAATGGCTAAAAATAGCAATCAGTTAATTCTTGCATTAGGCTTTACAATTCTAAGTGTGCTCGGAATTATCCTTATGATGACGACACCATTCTTAGCAATAAATAATGCAAGTGATCAATATTTCCGGATATTTTTTGACGGAGATACAAAATGGCGAATAGGAAATTTTAGTTTTACTGGAGAAGACTCTAATTTTCCTGAAGTAATACCAATTTTGACTTTAATTGGTATCATAATGACTATTTTAGGTTCAGCTTATATGACTGCATTAGCAATAGCTGATAAGAATTGCTTTGTTAGCAATCGTAAAGCACCAGGACCAATTACAGGTTTATTCTCTGTTTTAGGTGGAATATTAGGTTTTATTGGAATGATGATTTTCCTTGCTTACGGAATCGATAAAATAGAATCAAATAGTGATTATGGTTTTGGTTTAGGTTTTATTTTTGGATTAATAGTTTTTGTAATTTTCATTCTATTTGGGGCGTATTTACTAATATTGGCCCTTCAGAATAAAGATAAAAAAAGGAAACGAGCAAAGAAAAAAGGTAAGAAAAAATAATCCAAAAAAAAGTCAAAAAAAGAAGAGATTTAATTCTTCTTCTTTCTGTTTATTATGTTTATAATACATATAAATTAACACTTTGAATATTGAATTCAAATTTAATAATTTAAACAATAATTACAAAAATAAAAAACGTTTCCTAAAAAGAAAGACAAATAGTAAATTGTCTCAAAGAAGAATTATTTTTTCAGAAAATCAAAGCATTACTTCAGAAAAAATTGATGAAGCAAAAGCTGCCTGCAAGTGAGAGTGCTTTTGCTAATAATAATCATTGTTTCTTTTTATAGTTCAGAAGTTTTGTAATCAAAAGAGCAATGGTAAATACTAATCCTAAACCAAAAATAGTACTAAAAATTGGCAGAGGAATAGAGTAAGATGGTGTTGGGTATGGAGTTGGTGTTGTGTGAGTATAAGGATAATTTGGATCATCCCATCCTGCTAGTGTTGCCCATAGCCACCATGCAGCATAAGCTTTTTGATTTGCATTTACAGGCTCACTATGAGCTGAAGAACAATCATACCACTCACCAGGATTAGCATCTTGCCATTCTGTTGCCCAATTGGAATCTCTAGTTGAATCGTTATTTGAGTCATAAGAACAGACATCATTAACTATTTTATCACCAAAATAATTGCCATCCAGATCGTAAGATTCAATATCAGCAAAATCGAAGAGAACTTTATTATTTGCTGCACAGAAATCTCTAATTTGTTCATTTCTTACGTGTAAATTACCTTCAAGGCCACCACCATTTGTATGACCGGTCATATAAACAAAATCTATAGCTGGATAATCCGATTCTAAACCAGACATTAATGCAAGATAAGTATCAATATCGCTCTCATCAGCACCTCCAACTTGACCACACCAAGACCACATAACAACATTGACATCAGAATTACTTGATTGCTCCAAATAACCTCTAGTACGAGATGCCCAAGTCGTGAAATCAGGGTTTCCTAAATCACCTGAAACAAAATAATCATCTATATCAAGTGCTCCATCCGTTCCACCTTCATTCCAATCATATAATCCTTCCGTACCACCTTTGCTTTCTTTAAAAGCTGGCAAACCAAGCATACCTGTAGTAATTTGACTGCCATGTGATGTGTGTCCATAAGCGACATGTAAACTGTTTTTTGCAGCAATAATTGCTGAATCTGAAATAAGATTATCTTGAACCACATTCATAATTAAATGATCTGCGAAGATCCTCTCATCGTGACTCTCCAGATTTGAGATCTGGGATTTATTCTTTCCAGATACAGAAATAAAAGTGCAAAATAAAGTGGATATTACAATTATTGTTAATATTCTATTTATTGAAAATTTCATTGTTTTCCCTCAAGTCTATTACTATATTATTCTCAAAGACAGTCTTTTCTTTAAAATGTTGCCAATAATTGTCACCAATATTTTTATGAATGATTTCTTCCCAAAAAAGAATTATTATGATTTATTGACAAAAGCTTTTTACTTGAAAAGAAATTTGTTTGGTAATATTCTTTAAAAGAAGCAATATACACAACGAAATTGCTAGGATGATTGAAAGAAAATGAAACAGGCTTTTATAACAGGAGCAAATGGATTCATAGGTAGCTTTCTTACTAAGCATTTAGCTGAACAAGGAATACAAACAACAGCTTTTATTCTCAAAGGAACAGATTGTAATTTGCTTCGCATTATCTACCCTTCATTAACAAATGTAACAATTATTGAAGGAAACATTCTGGATGAAAAATCTCTAAATGAATTAGTTAAAGGAAAGGATTACATTATTCATTTAGCAGGAGTAGTTCTAGGTTATAATCAAAAGGATTTTGATCGAATAAATGTTAAAGGGACAGAAAATATCCTGAATGCATGTATTATATCTAATCCAGATATTGAACGAATAGTGCTAACATCCTCAAGTGCAGCAGGAGGATTTGGCACCCGCGATAAACCTTTGACAGAGAATCTAAAGCCAAGCCCAATGCAAAATGATTTTTATGGTATTTCAAAATATAAAATGGAACAAATAGCTGAAACTTATAAGAATAGACTACCAATCGCAATTATTCGACCTTGTGCTGTAATTGGCCCTGGAAATCAAATTGTGCAAAATAATTATCCACTAATTAAAATGGGGTTCAAAATTCGTTTTCTTGGACATAATCGACCTGCTAGTGCAATCCATGTTGAAGATTTGATAAATGGCTTTTACCTTTGTTTGAAAAAACCTGAAGCTATAGGAGAAGTATTTTATTTTAGTGCAGATGGAATGACAAATTTATCTGAGTATCAAGAAATCATTAGTTATACAATTACAAATCGTAAATATGGAACGTTGATTACTATACCCGTTCCTCATTTTCTCATGAAAGCTATTGCAATATTATTGGAAGAAATTCATCGGATAAGTAAAAAATCTGCACCATTTCTAAATCAGGCAAAAGTAATCGGAATTTTTGCTCCCGGACAAGTAGTTAATTCCAATAAAGCTAAGAAGCTTCTAGGTTGGAAGCCTAAATATACAATTACTCAAAGCATTATTTTAGAAGCAAAATGGTTTATTGAGCAAGGTTGGATAGAGAAGTGACTGAACAAGTCTTAGAAACCAAAATTGAGAAACTTATTAGTACTACTGTTCCGGCAAAGGATCTTCTTCTGCTAAGCATACCAATCAGCATTCTTTTCGCAATAACCGGTATGGATTTCATCGGTTTTTTTATTTATCTAGGAATAAGAACTTCCAGCACAGAGATTTACACAAGGAGTCTGCTCAATGTATTATTAATTGGATTTCTATTAACAACAATTGTTCTCTTTGTAGTACCTTTTTTAATCAATAATTTCCGGTGGAAAAAACCTTTGGCTTATTTTGGCACACAAAAAGGTAATTGGAAAATTGGTTTGATAGTAGTCGGTATTGTTATTTTATTCATGCCACTTTTATATTTCAATTCACAAGAACAAATAATGATTAACACTTATCCATTAACTAAGAATGTTGTATTCTCCTGGCCAATTTTTGTTCTCTATGAATTGGCATACATAATTTTTTATTATTTACCATACGAATTCTACTTTAGAGGGGTATTACAATTAGGGTTGAGTAAGACAAAGAAAAAATGGCAAAGTATTCTGTTTGTTACTATTCTTACAACAGTACTTCATCTTACGAAACCATGGTCAGAAATAGTAGCCGCATTGATTGCTGGTATATTATTTGGTATTTTAGCAGAAAAAACAGATTCTTGGATATATGTTTTCTTCATTCATATTACAGCAGGAGTACTTACAGATACGTTTTGTACATTAGGTTATTTAGGGGTGCTTTAAATCGTGGTAAAATCAACGCCAAAAAAAACTACTCGAGTATTAATCACAGGTGCAAATGGTTTTGTTGGTAGCAATTTAACCGAATATCTAAGTCTGGATCCGACACTAGAAGTTTTTGCTATGGTTCGTTCAAAGGATACCACAAGATTTCTGAAAGATTTGCAATATAAAGAAAGCTCATCTGAAAAAATGTTTGAAATGGTTGAAGCCAATTTGAATGATGAAGAATCTATTATTGAAGTTTGTAAAAATATTGATATTATTGTTCATTTAGCAGGATTAGTTAGTGACTGGGGTAATAAAGAACAATTTTGGGCTATGAATGTGGAAGGAACAAAAAAAATACTTGTTGGAGCTAGCAAAACAAAAGTTAAGAGAGTGCTCTTTTTAAGCTCATTAACTGTGCACGGATTAAATGGTCATACATTTGCAACTGAAGACGCATCTCGAGATGTGAAGGGATTTGTATATGCAATAACTAAAAAAATAAGTGAAGATTTACTTTTCGAATGGACAACAAATAACTCAGATGTAGATGGAGCTGTAATCCGACCTGGATACATTATCTATGGACCATATGACAAAAATTCTTACGTCAAAGCTCTAGATCAAATGACTAAAGGAAGATTTGCACTGATCAATGGTGGAAGACGATTAATATCCTATGTTTATGTTGAAAATCTTTGTTATGGAATTAGTCAATTAATTAAAGCAGAAAGGATTAATGCAGCCTATAATATCCTTGATGGAAACATGACTTGGAAGGAATGGATAGCTATCTGGGAGAAAGCAATCAATAGGAAAATATGGTTAATTCGTACTCCATACCTCCTTTTAGTTCCAATAACCGCTTTTTTGGTTGGGATTTACAAATTATTCCGAATTAAGAAATCACCACCATTGAACTTTTACCGAATTAAGGTTATGCGGAGAGATTTAGCTTTTGTAAATAAGAGGATTAGTACCGAGATAGGTTACGCACCACCTATAAAATTAGAAGAAGGAATTAGGAAAACTTTGGCTTATTACTATAATAAAAAATAATGCTAGATTTCAAATATTTTTCTAAACTTTTATTTTTATGGTAAATAGAAATCGATGTTATGTTCAACGATGTTTGACTTACATGATAAAATTCGTTTCTCTTCCTGTATCTAAAAGAAAATAATCTAAATACCGTTGATCTAGAGAGTACTTGGTGAATCATTTGAAAAAAAATTGTCTGGTATTTTTTCAATCCTATCTTTGATGTTTCTACTATTTCTAGTAATTTCTAGCTCAAAAGCGTTTGCTACAAGACCTCCAAATACCTTAAACGAAATACATGCAATCAGTGAGTTTCAATATACTGAGATTAAAATTTCAAAAGGAGGGGAACATTCCTTTGGTTTGGGTGAAGAAATCGCAAAGATAAATCAAACTGCGTTTTATCTCAATATCACCGTCCTTGCAAAATCAAATGGTACAGTTTTCTTTTACCCAAAATACTTTGACTTTAACCCCAGACCAGGATCTTTCATTCTTGGACCAAGAGAATCAAAAGCTGAAAATTATACTTGGTTAGGAACTTCCCCTGATGATGAAAGGGCAAATTTGAAGTTTGTTATGACAGTTCTTACTGGAACAAATGCTACAATTAGAATAGAATATGCATTCTTAAGGAGGTTAACAGCCTCGAATCCGGGTTTTGTGTATTTATCTTGTTTAATTGTTATTGTGGCTATGGTTCTTTGGAAAAAAGTTTTAACGAAAACGCGGGAATGATATTATTCTCCCTAGAGATAGGAAGTACATTATTGCAAAAAAGTAAATCTACTAATGTGCCACAACATAGTCAATCTAACAGAACTTTACAAGTACTGCAGTTGATGGAATTTTAAATATTGAAGAAATATTAAATTCACTTAATTGTGCCATTCTCATTAAATTTAACAAATAATTTGAACTTGTCAGTAATAATTTCAGGTGCTTTTTGATAATCTTTGTAAGGAAAACCCCAATTAACACCTAAATCGTCATCATAATCATCATATAAGCCCATTTGTACTTCAGGTAATAATCTAATTTCTTCCAATATAAATGAAGTAAAATTGAAAGATGTAGGAGTTTCGCCAACACTTGAAATATAGAGATTATATGTTGGTCCGAGATTCTCAATTCCAGCTTCAACTTGAAGTCGATGGATCTTACGTTGTTTATCATAAACCCAATGTGTGAGTAATTGTTTGAGATGTTTATCTATGTGCAGAGATCCTTTTTTCAGTTGCTCAAAGAGATTAAAAATAACAGCCGTTTTTAAAACGAGAGGTTCAATTTTAACAATATAAATTGCTTTTCCATCTTCATCAAACCATAAACCACAAAACTCTTCTGGAAATCTAGTCATGAACAAACACATCTTAATGACGACAAAATTCACTTTCTTACTATTTTTCATATTACAATAACATCACTTAAAAATTATAACGTGAATATTGACGTTATAGACAATTTAGATGGTGAAAAAAAATGTTAAAATCTTATTTATCTTCAACTAGAAAGAGTAAATTTGGGAGTAAAGCAAATAAGAGATTACTCATTATTTTCTTTATAAATATGCTTTTATTGATTGCTACACCATTAAAGAGCTCGGCATTCAATAATTTTGCTGGAGAGACCACAACGATCGATTCAATAATTGATCCGGACTATACAATAGATGCTATACCTTTTCCAGAATCACAACCAATAAGAGTTGCGATATATGATGAACAAAACATGACCGCTCCAAGTTATGATACAAGTGGAGGTTCTAGTAGCAACAATATTTCAAATCTTGTTAATATTCTATCAGTAAATGAACAAATAGAATTTACAATAGTTAGTGCACTTGATATCAATAATCGAGTGTTGACAACAGCAGATTTTGATGTTTTTGCAATGGTCGACAATAATCCCAGAGAATATATAACAAATATGGTTAATGATTTCTGGCTTGCAGGTGGAGGAATAATTACTTTCGATGGCGCAGCTGTATTTCTGAATTATTTTGGGATTCTCCCTCCAGAAGCAGCAACAACAAGTGGACTGCCTCTCTATTGGGATTTCGATTCGGAAGGTTTCAATATAACTGCTCGACATCCTATAGCAAAAGCTTACGATTTGGAGACAAGCATAAAAACTAAAGACACATACGGCTATTGTTCATGGGATTGGTCAATACTATCTGGTTCAGCAATTGCTGACGATTTAACGCCAGTTGCATATAGTTTTCAAGATGCAAACGAAATTTCAGTACTAGCTTTTGAACCAATGAATCGTGGTGGAAAAGTGGTCACAATTGGTTTTGATCTTAATCATGAAGAAATTCCAGAGCTGGATCAGCTCATTCGAGATTCTGTTGATTGGTTAACTCCACGCCCTAAAGCAAAGATTGCTTTTGATATGTCACACAAACCTCATGCAAGTATTGATACATGGGATACATATTCAACAACTCCTGGCAAATATTCTACTATGAGAGATCTCTTTGTTGGTAGTGGTTATACTGTCGACAAGTTGTATGGAGTTCCATCTGGAGATAATTTCACAATTGAAAGATTAAGTAAATATGATATGCTTATATGTGTGGCACCAAATTTGAACTATACTTCAGGAGAAGTAGTAGCTGTAGAAAATTGGGTTGCAAATGGGGGTTCATTACTTGCTGTTAGTGATAATCCAACAATTTTCTTTACGGAAAAAGCTAAGCGAATGAACTATTTAACAAATCCTTATGGTATGGTTGTGATACCTGGAAGTATGATGAACACTATCTTTACTGATTTCGTGAAGCATCCCACAACTGAAGGTGTGAGTGATATTAATTTCCCCAATTATGGCTATATCAATATCACTGGTTCAGCAGAGTTAATATGGAGCAAAGATCCTCACACAAATATTGTCGTTGCAAGCAACGAGCATGGCGAAGGAAGAGTTGTTTATACTTCAGATCTTGACTGGTTCCAAGAAAGTTATATTGGAAATTCTGATAATGAACAATTTATACTCAATTTAGCAAATTGGCTATCAGCCGCAACGGCAGATGTATTAATTTACTCAGACGGGTTTATAGCTCTAAATATTTATAATTGTCCTTTAGCTTTAGCATTGAATGATCTTGGCATCAATTATTACTTAACGAGTTATTTTGATAATCCAAAACATGATTATTTCAACATGTTACTCAATAAATATGATTGGGATATGGTTATAATCAATAATCCAAGTCAAGCTGGTTTAGATAATTATCTCAATGAAATTGAAAGCTATGTTGACTCAGGGGGAAAGTTGATCATGTCATATTTTAATGTTGATAATGATGACACACATCCACTCTGGGCAAAACTTGGTTTCGAGTATGTTTCAACATTTACCAATGAGCCACCAGTCTATATTTGGGATTCAGATCATCCAATTTTCAATCAACCATTTGATTATAACGCAGCGAATTTTTCCTACGGAAATTCTTTTACCGATGATGGTGATAGACTATCTGTTTTACCTAATGGTATTCCATTGGCAGGATTAACTACTACAGAAACAACAGGAGAAGCAATAATTGTTCTTAGAAATGATGAACAAACACTCTATAATGGTTATTTAATTGATGAATATACTATAGACATCGACGATTCAACCTATGCTGATAACTTTGAGCTCTGGAAAAATGAAATTGCTTTTATGATGTGTCCTAAACTAGAATACAATTTTGGTACCCCAACTGAAGCAACTGTTCTAGATACTATACAAGTCAATGTAAGTATAACGAACCAAGGATTAAGTGCAGCAGAACTTGGTTTCATTGACATATCAATACCTGTTGGACTTGGGAATACTACGGATAATTTATCTAACGAATTCAATATTCACAAAGGAGCAACTCATGAAGCTACTTGGACCATTAATACACAAACTGTTGGCAATTACACAATCAGCTTTGAATCTTCCTACCAAGGCTATTTGGGCACAATTTACAGTGTTACTTTCGAATTGGACATCAGTATTACAACCACCACACATTCTGGTTTAAATTTACCATGGTACTATTATGTTATTGGTGGGGGTGTTTTACTAATAATTATCTTGATTATTGTTGTTGCTACTGTAGTCAGTAAGAAGAAAAAAGCATCTCAAGCATAATTTTTAAAGGAGGAAAATTCCTCCAACAATTATTTTTTTTATTAGAAGCAACTTCTAAAGCATTGACAATATTTCTTCTTAAAGGAGCTATTGTTTAATTTAGATAGTCAAGTTCAAATTTTCTGTCGTTATTTATAGTTAAAAATTAATTTTTTGATTTTATAATCAATTTTTGCTCTGATGCAGATGATTTAAAAGTGTTAAAAATAACTTTGATTTCTCAAATATAGTAGGTGTAAAAAAATTTGTTTAAACAAAAAATTTCTTCAAATGTTATGAATAGGGTAAAGGGTAAAGCTGTTAAGAGAATACTCATACTTATCTTTATTATTATGCTTTTATCACTAACCTCTCCGATAAAAAACTCGGCAATTTATGGAATAAAGAGCGAAATTATGTCAATTGATTCAATAATTGATCCTAACTATACAATAGATGCTATACCTTTTCCAGAATCACGACCAATAAGAGTTGCGATATATGATGAACAAAACATGACTGCTCCAAGTTATGATAATAGTCTCGGTATTAACAATAACAATGTCTCACATCTTGTTAATATTTTATCAACAAACGAACAAATAGACATTACAATTGTAACTGCTCAAGATATTTTTAATCGAGTATTAAATACCGCAAACTTTGATGTTTTTGCAATGGTCGATAATAACCCTCGAGAAAAAATCACAAACATGGTTGGTGATTTCTGGCTTGCTGGTGGAGGATTAATAGCTTTCGATGGGTCAGCGGCATTTCTAGGTTATTTTGGAATACTCCCTCCTGAAGCAATTGGAACAGATGGATATCCTGCTTATTGGAATTATGGTGCAGATAATTACAAGATAGCCAATCGTCATCCAGTATCAAAAGCTTACGCTTTAGATACAAACATATTGGCAAATAGTGGATATATCTACTGTTCATGGGATTGGACAGCACTATCAGGTTCAGTAATTGCAAGCGATTTAATACCAATAGCACATAGCACAAGTAGTACAAATGATATCACAATATTAGCTTTGGACCCAACAGATCGTGGTGGAAAAGTGGTTAGTGTTTGTTTTGATCTTGTTAATGATGAAATTCCATCGCTTGATCAACTCATTCGTGATGCTGTTGACTGGTTAGCTCCTCAACCAAAAGCAAAAATTGCTTTCGATATGTCACACAAACCTCATTCAAGTATTGATTCGTGGGATACTTATTCTCATTATCCTGGTAGATATGAAATTATGAGAAATTTATTAGTTAGTCATGGATACACTGTTGACAAGTTATTCGATGTTCCATCTGGAGATAATTTCACAATTGAAAGATTGAATAAATATGATATGCTCATGTGTATATCACCAGATATAAACTATACTGCAGGAGACCTTACAGCTATGGAAGAATGGGTTGCAGACGGAGGTTCTCTACTTGCAGTTGGTGATAATCCAATTTTTAATAATATAAAAGGTGCTGATCAGATCAACTCTCTTGTGAATCCATTTGAGATGTCGATTGTGAAGGGAGTATTAACCATCAGAACCTTTACTGAATTCACAAAACATCCCACAACAGAAGGAGTATCATTTCTCCGCCAAGTATTCTTTGGTTATATCAATATCACAGGCTCAGCAGTTCCAATTTGTAGTGATGATCCTCTAACAAATATCGTTGTTGCGAGTAATGAACATGGTGAAGGACGAGTTATTCTCTCATCAGACATTACTTGGTTCCAAGATTCATATATAGCAGAGGATGATAATGAGCAGTTTATACTCAATTTAGCGAATTGGCTTTCTGCTGCAACAGCAGATGTATTGATATATGTAGATTGGAATATGAGTCCAAATTACTATAAAACTCCAGTAACATTAGCATTGAATGATCTAGGTATCAATTATTACTTGACAAGT
>JABCTZ010000020.1 GCA_018238155.1 Candidatus Heimdallarchaeota archaeon
TTGAACCATTTTCTTGTGCTGAAGTCCAATAAAGAAGCTTTCCTTTCCCTTGTGTGTAGAACAACATCATTCCGAAAGGAAGTAAAGCATTCATACAATTCCGGATGAAGTTTTCAGTTGCTAGTAACTGACGATTGGATGACTCTTGAATAGCTGTTTGCGATTCTTCTTCACTAATATCTGTCCAATCTGGTAAAGAAATGATCTCTAAAATGGCTATTTGATTATCAGATGGAATGTTTGATTCACTTTGAAAATTTAGATTAGCAGATGTTCTGAATTTATTTTTCCTCTTAATATAACGAATAGTTAAAACTGATCCTAGAATAAATATCAGGATGATAAAAATCCAAAAAACCCAGGTGAAAAATGATTTGACAGCCGAACCAATTTCTGAAACTGATATTGAAAAGATAATAACTACCAATACTAATACCGCAATTATCATGAATCCATCTGAACCATTGCTCTCATCAGCCATAGTCATTAGCAACCTGCAATTAACTTCACACACTGCTATTCTGTTTCCGACGACAAAATAAAAAGACCACAATTGACGGAATGCCGTACAAGTATACATTTTTATAACTTTTATTTGATTAAGATGGTTTTAAATACTAAAAATGAATAATATACTTAATGAATAATATGATTTATGAATAATAAAGGTGCTATTAAAAATGAGTAATGAAGAAACAAAGAAAAAGAAAGAAATATTGAAGGATATTTTCCTAAAGGAAGAAGATGTATTAGCTAAGTTTGAGAGATTGGTTAAATTATCAACACCCTTTTTAAAAGTTGAAGAAAAAAGTGGACGAGTAGTTTTATCTACTGATTTTGAATTTACTAATTCAGAAAAACTATTCCTGATTCTTTTGGGTAAATACTTTGCCTATCATTATGATGTAATAAAGGATCAATCTCAATCACTAAATGACCTAAGCTTAGAAATTGGAGGTATACCCGTTACAACATTATCTGCTCCTATAGCTAGATTAGTTAAAGAAAGAATAGTTAACAAACCCGAAAAAGGAAGCTATATCGTTAATCCCTTTATGATTGAGCGTTTTCTTAAAGAAATTAATAACAAGTATTTAGAAAAATGAGTTGAATGAGATGAATGAAAAGGGAATTTTGGAGCAACTAAATAACCTGGATAAACGATTAACCTTAATTGAAAATAAAATAAATTTAGTTAATATAAGTCAAATAAATGATGTTGATTTTACCACTCTGGCAGAAATTTCGTCTACAGAAGTTAGTGATTTAAGAAGAATTTTTGACATTTTTAATAGTGAATTGAATCTTATAATGTCATTATTTGAGAATGAAAATAATCGAATAAAAATTCAAAATGTTGCTGTAATAGTATTATTATGTTTTAGATATGTCTTAAAGAAAGAAATTGTACTCTCAAGTGAAATACTACAAATTTTGAAAACTCAAAATATTTCATTATCAAATTATCGAACTTATATGCGCGAAATAAGTTTTGATTTAATTGTTGGTGTTGAAGGAGAAATCTCACAAGATTATTCCTATAGACTAACAAATAATGGTGAAAAGAAAGCTATTGATTTAATCTCAAAAATTTTCGGAAGTGATTAAATGAATTTAGAAGAAATTAGAATAAAATTAGCTAATTTAGATTTATCTAAGTATCCAGATTTTTATGATCTTAAAAAACCATCAGATAAAGCCCTGTGGATTCTTTACGTATTAAAAGTGGAAGGAATCAGTAGACGATTATCAGCAGATTTCATTGCTAATCTAATTAGGGATGTTATGGAAATTAGCATTACATCACAGTCAATCTATAATTCATTTAATCCCTTAATGAAGATCGGTTTAATTCATAAATACGAAATTGATGGTGAAAAATACTATGAGATTATGAAACCTGGTAAAGAACACATCATGTCTCTCATAAAAGATGATTTGTTAAATATATTATACTTTCAACCTGGGGAAAGATTTTCATCAAAACGATTATTGTCAACTAGAATTCTGGAAGAATGTGTAGGTGATATTTGTATAGTTGATCCCTATATTGGAATAAGAACCTTAGATATAATACGTGGTTTATCTCAAAATGTTAGATTTATTACCAAAATATCAAATATCAGAAATCAAAATCAACAAAGCGCAATTACTCGGGAAATTAACGATTTCAAATCTGAATTCCCAAATTATCAGTTTAGAAGCTACAGGGGAACTGATTTACATGATAGATATATTATTGCCGATAATATACTAATAATCTCCGGTTACAGTTTAAAGGACTTAGGGAAAAAAGAATCTTTTGCTATTTTTCTAGAAAAGGATAATAATATTGATACAGTAACATCAATAAAAAGTGTATTTGAAACAAAATGGTTGAATTCTACATTAATTTAGATAAATGATACCCTAATAAAAAGAATTTTATATTTCGGTACTAATATTCCAATAGAAATTGGGGTGAGTTAATTGGATCTCACAATTGTTAAGGAAAGTATCGAAGAAACAAATGAAATAATAAAACAAATTGATGATATTGATAGTTCAAAAAAAATGATTGTATGGGGTGTAATACTTAACAATCTATTAATAAAAAAACTATTTTTTGAAAAAAACATGAATCTATTAGATATTAGAGATTTGAAGTCTGTTAATATAGCAAATGTATCATTATCGGAGTTCTATAATTTGGTAAATCCGAATACACATAATGATAGAATTTTATTGTTTGTCTATTGGTTAAAAGGCAACTCAAAGAAAGATCAATTTGAGCCAAAAGACATTGAAGAATGCTACAAGAAAGCTATAATAAAGTCACCAAAAAATCTGCCTGATTCTATGAGAAAATTAGCGAGTGGAAAAAAAGCTCTACTAATAAGACCGGAGAAAGGAATATATCAACTAAGTAATATGGGAATAAATTATGTTAACAGATTGATTTCGAAAAAGGACGATGATTTAAATGACTGAAAAGGAAATTGAATTATTAAAAGAACAGATGAAAAATCTTGAAAATAGGGTTAGTAAATTAGAAGAATTAACAAATGTAGATTCGAATTTTTTTGTTCATGACATTAATCTTGATAAAATTTGTAAGTCAAATAGTATTGAAATTTCACATCTTGCTAATATTTTTCACATTGAAAAAGAGGAAATAGTTTTACTAAAATATTCTAATGAAAATGATCTCGAAACATCAAAAATAACTCAAAATATCAGTTTGTTATTTCTATGGGGATACAAATTCTTGCTTTCGAAAGAAGATATTTCTCCAACATTAATAAAAGAGATGATTGAATATCATGGAATTTCAATTCAAAATTTCTCAAAATATATTTCAGAAATTATACCACATTTAGTAATTAGAAAAGGCAGTAGTCCAAAAAATTACTCGTATAAATTAACAATTCCAGGTATTGAAAAAGCATCAAAATTAATCAATGAGATTACTAGTGATTAAGAAATTGAACTTGAATTAAAAGATTAAAGGTTTTAAATATGACAAATGTTGAGAATAAGGTATGTTTTGTTTTAATGCCGTTTAAACCGACAGAAATTTTTGATGATGTCTATCTAAAAATAAAAAATATAATTACAAATTTTCAAATTAATTGTATCAGAGCAGATGTAATTTTTGGAACAAGAGCAATAATTGAAGATATACAAGAGATGATTAATAATTCTGATTTCTTACTTGCTGATCTTACTAATAGAAATCCTAATGTTTTCTATGAATTAGGTTTAGCGCATTCAATATACAAACCAGTAATTCTAATTACTCAGAAATCAGAAGATGTACCTTTTGATATAAAACACATAAGATATATTAGATATGATTTTTCCGAAGAGGGTTTATAGAAATTAGAAAATGATTTGAATAATACAATACAAGTTGTTTTAGAAAATATTGATAAAGATGATAGATTTTTTAATTTTTTCACATTCCAAAAAATTAAGAAAAATTCAAAAAATGTTGTCAAGAATTTTCCTTTATTAGATATTTTTAAATTACTTGAACCAATAAATCATAATGAATATACCTTATTATTTTCGTATTGGTTAACCTTTAAAAAATCACTAAAGGAATTTGGAACAAAAGAGATAGAAGAATGTTATAATCAAATCTCATTAAAGCCATCAGCTAATACTTCAACCTATCTAAATAGGCTATCAAATGGAAAAGACGCTCCATTAATAACAATCAAAGAAGGTATTTACAAATTAAGTATTTCAGGTATTGATGATGTAGAAAAATGGATTGATAAATCCATTAAAGAGAAATAAGCTTTAGAGTTGATATTTTCTCTAATTGGCTATTATACAAAATGTTTTTTTAGTGATTTGACAATATACAATTGAATGGAAAAGGATTGATTGGGATGGTAGAATTCATTATACCTAAAACATCATTAGATTTAGTAAATAAAATAATGAAAGCTTATTTCATAACTTATTCAGAGGATGGAGTTAAAGCTTTAGATGTTTCCAAAAAAACAGGTTATAGTGCAGCTCAAATTTGGAAATCAAATCATTTTCTAATTAATATTGGTTTATTGACAAAGATTAGTAGTAAATTCATTCTTACAACTGAAGGTAAACAATATGCTTCTAATTTGATGGATCAAAATGAGGAAGGAGCATATATTATTCTAAAGAGATTGATGCTCAGTTATGAACCAATTGAGTACATTGTAAATTTCTTTAAATTAGAAGGAAACGTAAGTACTGAAAAATTAAGAAATAGGATAATCGAACTTGCTGAGCTGGATTTAGGTATTAAAGATCATTGTGCAGGTTTAAAAGGATTAATAGAAATTCTAGTAGCTACAAAGATTATCATAAATATTGATAAAGACAATTTTACATTAGGGGATATATAAATTGGAAAAGAGTGATGAATTTAAAGAACAATCAATATTGATAGCTTATGAAAATTCACAAAATATGATTGCTTTGGCAGATTCCAAAGCTAATCTCTCTATTACTATTCAAAGTTTATTGATAACAATTGGACTAGGATCATCACTATTAGCCAATGTTTTTGCTAAATTATGGAATTTTAATAAAACATTGTTTTGGCTCTATTTTGTTTTTACTCTCACTTTTACCATTACATCATTAACTGGAGTTATATTTTCTGTTATTGTATATAGAGCAAGATTTCCAAAGGATGAAATTGAAAAAAATAGAAAAGGTTTCCTGTATCATGATCATATTGCAAAACACGATAATTCAGATGAATTCTTTCGGGAATTTAAAGAAAGGAAAAAAATTGACATTTTGGAAGATTTCACTAAACAAACCTATAGTGTAGCTAAAATTGCACAGGAGAAAATGAAATACGTAAATTATTCCGTAGGATTTCTGTTTCTAAATATTCTTTTTGCAGTTATACTACTAGTTCTTAGTGGAGTTTTAGTTATATTGTGAGGGATAAAATCATGGTAATTAATAGAATTGAAAATAGAGTTAAGGAATACCTGAAAAATGATTATACTATTAAAGAAGAGAAAAACTTGCCAAGAATACATAGTATGCCTTATGGTAAACGATTTGTAAAAACCAAAGTTTGTGCTTTTTACATTGATTTAAGGGATTCAACTAGATTCTTATTTGAAGACGGAAAACTAGTTTCTGGTCAAGTACATAAGGCATTTTTGAATGTTGTTTCAGAAGTTATTCATCATTATAATGGCGACATTCGAGATTTTCAAGGTGATGGTGTATTAGCCTTTTGGCCAGCAAATTACCAGAGTGAAATAAGTAGTGCAGTTAGAGCTGGTTTTGCATTAAAATGGTTTTTTAAAGAGAAACTGAAAAGTTATTTTGAACCTTTTGGTGAAATAAGATATGGTATTGGTGTTGATTGGGGAGATATATATGTTCTCAAAGCAGGCATTACTGTAAAAGATAATACTAATGATTTAGTCTACATTGGAAAATGTGTTAATTTTGCAGTAGCTATAGCTAATCAACTAAATGATCCAAATAACATGGGAATATCGGAATCAGTTTATTCTAATTTAGAAAAAGATAAAATATTTTCGAATAGAAATGATAAAAAAGAGAATAGATGGGAAGATTTTGACATACAATGGAAAAAAAGAGATTGCACTATAAAAACAACAGGTTGGTTGTGGAGTATATAATTATTATAACTATACAATAGATTTTTCATTTAAAATTTAGACTTGTAGCTAAATTTATCGAGGTATGAGTAATTTAAGGATTCAATTCTAATTCATCTACATTTATAATTACTTTATAGCTAACAGGTTTCAGAATAATTTTTGAGTTTTTATCTTTAAATGGATTGAAAATTGGCCAAATTTTCGGTTTATTGGTTTTCGCTTCAAATACCACATAAATATAATAATTTTCTAATTGTTTTGCTACCTCTATTTGGTTGTAAGAAATATTGAATTGGATTTGACTGCTTGGAGATCTCATTGTTGATTTTACTTCAATATATTTCTTTCTTCCATTAAAATCATAGGATAGTATATCATATCCTAAAGAGTCATCTTCTATTGAGGCTATATTTACTCGTTCTGCTAAATTGCTTTTTCCGTTTTTAATTAGGATATCTCTTTCGTGTTTTTCAACGATTTTTTCACCTCTAAATCCCAATATTCTTTTTCGTCTATTTTCCTCTTCAAAATCAATTTTCTTAATTTGTCTCGTTTTGCTAGTTTTACCTTTATCGCTCTCTAAAATTTCAAGCTTAATTATCTCAGGTTTAATTTTTCTTAAATCTGGATAGTCACTACTTAAATCATTATATTCTTGTAGCTCCACTGGTATATTCTCAGTTTTTCTTGGATCACCTATTTCTGTATACAGAAATTTCATAAACAGATATGTTGACCATTTTTTCATTTCTTCATTATTTCTCTTAAATTCCATCAGTAATTCTCTTTTATCTATTTCATCAGCTTCAATATTATAATTGATTCTAAGCATTTCAAGAAAATAATTAAGATGTTCCTTTGTGAAGATATTTAAACATTCATCTGGAAAATAAGTGGCTAAAATTTTGCCTTTGAACATGACTGATAGATTTATATCTTTTACTCTTTGTTTATTTCCATCTTGGTGTGCTAAAAGCAAGTTATGTATCTCTTGTTTTACTTTTTGGAATGCTATTTTATAATCTAAGCTATAATCTTTTGTAGATTCATATCGATTACTTTTATCACTATAATATACTTTAAATTTCCATACTGGACCACCTAAGATACTTCCTAGTTCCTTCAACTTTCTTTCCAAAAGATAACAAAAAGATTCATTTGATTTATTTCCTGTAACGTAACGCTCAATTGAGATATTGAGAATGTCATCCTTTGGAAACAAACGTTCAAATTCCGCTCTATGTTGCTTAAGTTCAGCATCCTTTGCTTTATACACCTCCATTCTTTTCAGAAAATTCAACAATAAAATTTGTAACTCGACTTTAGTAACCATTCTCATAAATCCTTCATATTTTCTTATCTCAATGTTGTTGTTTATTCCCTTTCCAAAGAAGACATTAATCAAACTACAATAGATTTACAATTTCTCTTCTAGATTCTTTGATGAAGTAAGATGTTTCATCATCATACCATTTTTTAGTTAAATCATTTTGTACAACTAAATCAAAATTAATTAATCTCCTTAATCTAAGTAAACCATAATCTACTTCGAATTGTGCATTTTTCTTAATCTCTTCTTTAATCTCTTTTATTGTAATTGGTTGGAAGTCCTTTTTTAATATGTTAAGTATAACTTTATCATTAATATCTAGAAGTTCACTAATAATCGAATTATATGCTATTTCAGGTAGAATCTCATTCATTTCCTTTATTATTAAATTTTCAAATTCTTCATTTTCATACACATCATAATCAATACAATAAGAGAAGACCCGAATCTTGTCAACAAATGATTGAAATGACATTCCTGTATCTATAATTTCTTCCCCAAACAATCTCTTATATCGAATTGTTGTTTCAACTTTATCTTCATTTATACCTTCTGAGTAGGGAGATCTACAAACTAAGTATATTTCTTTGCTCTTAGTTTGTGGAATGTATTTCTTTAATAGTTTTCTAAAATGTATATCATAATCATTTAATCCATAACCTATGAAATAAATCACATCGCTATTTCTAATCAAAGACTCAGATACATATAGCAGATTTTGCATAGATGTTACTTTATGAAGTTGTTCCAGTGTTGGTGGAACTATTGGAATCTTTTGATTAATTTTGTCCCATAAACATCTATATCCTTTTGTTGCACTTTCAGTAGCTCCTTTGATTAGAGGGGTTAGTTCAATTCTATTACATAGTGGACAATGTAACCAATTCAATGATCCATGAGGTTTCAGAAGACTAATACTGTTTTGTTCTCTGGGTTTAGTCCATTCATCTTCAATAGAACGTTTTTTCTCAAAATTTGCAAAATTTATATGGTAGTCAATATCAACAGTTTCGTTCTCTTTTTTCCGATGCAGTCGAGTGAGAGCATTATCAAGCAATATATCGTAATTGAGATTTATATAATTTGATTGAAGGAATTCTTCACGCCCAAGGAATAAGAAAAGACTATTTATGAAATCCTTATGAATTTTCTCAGATTTAAGAAGACAATAATCGAGTGTAACTGATAATAGCCAAATTAAATTGTCAATAAGTGACCCAATTTCTTCATTTGTGAATTTCTTACAGTTATAAGTTGATAACCCTTCTTTATTGTCAAAAAGAATTTGCAAAAAAGGAAAAATATCATTAAAATTGGGTGTAATTTTGTCATTATTGTAATGAGGAAAAAAATCATCTAGAAAATTCACCAATAAAGTTTGGTTATCTCTTAATCTTCCTTTGATTAGATTTAGATTTAAATCATTAATGTATCTAGATTCAGCAATTTCAGAGATATTATCTTCTGTTAATTCAACCATTTTTAAAATTAGACTTTTCCAATTAGGTGCACCTTCAGCCATAGATGCTCCATTACCAAATATAAACAATCTTCTTTTCATTTCCAAATCAATTTTAGTATTATTCTTTGAATTTATAATTTATTTGGAGCTTTAATTAAAGAATTTTTACGCAATGTATATCTGATTCAGATTGCTAAAATGTAAGGGAGTATTGAGGGTTGAGTGTTACATTTTGATTATCAATCAACTAAGAAATCTATTTTTCTTTTGTCCTTTTTACGCCTAGTTGAAGTTAGGATTATAGCAAAAGAAATTGAAAAATTGAACCAGAATTATCTTATCTAGAACTTGAAGAAGAATTACTCTTTGATCGAATTTTTCCTGATTATTTATTCCTAATAGAAATATAGTTGATTAGAATAGTATATATTCTTCTTATTGATTATGAACTAGGGATTCATAATGCGTTTCGATCATGAGAAAAATAGAAGTAAATTCTTACTATCAAAGGCTGGCAAAAGCTTAGTTTCAATGCAATTATATAAGAGAAAATTCGTAGTTGATGTCGATTTTGAAAGCAGAGAATCTAATTTAACAATTGTTAAAAGTAAAAAGGAATTTTCAGTAAAAGTTAGAACTTTAAGTAAAAAAGAGAATCTACCGTTGGGTCAAAATGATTTTTCGGATTATGATTTTATAATTGCTTGTATTAATATCTTTGATTTACCTGAATATTATATTATACCTACTAACGTTGATATTGAAATTTCAGGTAATACTAGAGATTATATTACTTTGAATGAATTGGAAAAATTCCAAGATAGATGGAATTTGATTAAGTGATATAATTTTTCTTTTTGTAAAGTTTTAAGAGATTGAATGATGTATTTCAATCTGGAGATATTTATTTTGACCGAACCAAAATGTGACGGAACTGAATTAAGTTTTAAGATCTATTTAAGTAAAGATTTGCCTGCTCGTTATTCTCATATAACATCTGTTTTCTATTGCTTGAAATATGGAAAAATAATCTCTGTCAACGTAATTAAAACGGGTTAGAGATCCCTTTTTTTAATTAAAATTAAACTCTCTTTAATATCGCATTTCTTATCTTCTCAACCTCATGTAAATCAGTAGTATAGTGACCTGCTTCATAGCTACCTCCTTCAGAGGACTTGTGAAAGAAATTCATAGAAGAAATAATAGCAATTTTCTGATCAACAACAATTAATTTGGCATGCACCTTATTGTCGTAAATTACTCTGATTCCAGCTGCTTTTAATGTTTGATGATAATTTAGTTCTTGATTATCAAATGGTCGACGCATAATAGTCGTTACTTGAGCTCTATTCCTTCTTGCTATTTTCAATGTTTCACTCAAAGCACATTGTTTTATGAATGGGTTCATTACCAGAACTTCTTGTCGAGCATCTCGAATTATTTCCTTAGAATATACAGAGAGTTTTGCACTGTCTAGAAATTCGCTTCTGGATGTATTTACTCCTATTAAGGATTTTAATCCCACAACAAAACTCTTGACTAATTCGTTAACTACTGGTAAATCTAAAAAGGATACTTCTTGTTTCAAATAATCCTCATAGTCTCTTCTCAATTTATTATCAATAACAAAATATTCACTATTTCTTTTCTCAATAGCATTCACGCTAAATAATTCAGCTAAAGCTCGTTTAAGAGCATAATTATTCAAATCAGTATATAACTGAATCATTTTCCAAGAATGTGCATCATTGATAATAATCGCTTCTAAAATTCTACCTTTCCATGAATTGTAATAATTTGGTTCTCTTCCGCTCAAAAAAATCACCCTAGTTTTTCCACTTAGGTTATTCCTTATCTATTTAAATATTTTATCTGGATGAATTACTTAGTTTTTCAACCTAAGCATGTCATTACCGAACTGGATTTCTAGATCTTACAGAAGTAGCATGTTGATACTAATTCATTTGAGATATTGCGTCTTATCCTCTAAATCATATTTGACATATGCTTCTTTACGTCTCATACATGGAGGACATTCACCACATTGCTTCTCATTGTCATGCCAACAACTCCAAGAATCTGATAAATCAAAGTCATTTTCTGAAGCCCATTTTACCATTTCATCTTTTCCCCAATTTAATTCAAGAAATGGCGCAACAATTAGAATGTTTTTTTCCGGTATTGCTGTTCTTGATTCTTTGTTCTTAATTTTGTAAAATGCTTTTGAGTTATCTTTAAATGTATCACCCACATTTGATCCAGTGGTTATGAATGCAATTTCTTCGCATGCTGCAAGTCTCAAACCTTGATTTAATATATCTGAATTTCTTAAATCAAAGATATGTATATTACCCCTAAATTTCTCCTTGAAGAATTTTGGTGGAATATCTACTATAATTTCTCTTAAATTTTCTAGTTTATCCTTGTATTCTCTCTTAATCTTATCAGAATAATATAAAATTGCTTCTTTCTCCTTCATATAATTTCTCTGACCTCGATTAATAAAATAAGGAATAACTGTGCAGTTATATTCCTTTATTAGAAGATATACTAAAGCTGTAGAATCTAATCCACCTGTCCAAGTAGCTAGAATTTTTTTATTTATTATTTTTTTTAAGATTTTTTTCATATCTATCACACAACTGATCCAAATATATACTCCTGTATTTCCTTTATTAACTTCTCACTTTTTACTTCTTTTGGAAGTTGTGTGTATTTGTTATTATGAATGAAAATATTTAATCCCCAATTATCCATATAGACATCATTAAAGGATTCCAGAAGGTGAGAGCTTTCTGATAAAGTTTGCAATAATGTTGTTTCTTTACCAATAAAACTATGCTTGGTGATAACTTTCATGTAGATTTCCTCAAAACTCTGAACTACAGGAATATCTACCATTACATCAAAGTTATTTAAAGTAATACTAGATAGATATTTGGTAATCATTGATTTAATCTCATCTTCTATTAATAATGAGATTTTATTGAGATTGTATATTGATGATTTTCTTTCTAATGAAATTTCTTCCAATACATTTCTTAGATTAAGTGGAATATGATTCCATTTTAGTTCCAATATATTTCTATAATTATTTTTACATTGAATTTCTGTGATTCTTTTTTTATTCTCTTCTAATCCAAGAAGTTCCACATAAAAAGAATTATCATCCCAAACTACATCTTTGTAATCTGGTTCTGGAAAGAATCTTTTTGCTAAATTCATATATCTATCTTCATCATTACTATACCTAGATAATAATGAAGTGTCTGGCGGATTGTCAACCAGTTCTTTTGTTGCTTTTAGTATAATTTTATTGGCTAGAATATATGTCTTATTTGAAAGGAATATCCTACGTTCATTCAATCTAAGTAAAAGAATCATTATTGCATCTATAATATTATCTTGTTGAATAGTAATCTCATACTTATTTGGAGGTTTTTTAATTAACTCTAATTCACTTATTTGGTTAATAAGATTATTTGTGAACTTATTTATAGATAAACAAGATGCAAAGAAATCCGGATCTGAAACAAAACCTCTTTTCATTTGTTGATAATCTCTATATAGATAATCAAGTCTATCAATATCAATATCATTGGATATTAATTGTTTTGCTAGTTGTAAGGTTTCATTATCTAATTCCTTCCCAATCAGCACTTTTTCTATTTGTTCAGGTAAATTCGTAAACCCAGTGTCTTCTATTAGCTTTTTGAGATGCTTATTATTATTACAGTCAAACTTAGCGATTGTAGCAGAATTATTCTCATGTCTAAATTTGCTAGTATCATCATATAGTGATTTTAGTATCTTCTCTGACAAATGAGAAAAAGGGCCATGGCCCGTATCATGATATAAAGCTGCTAGTCTCGCTAAAATTGCAAATTCATCCCAGTTTATATCAAGAGCAAAGTCTTCATTTGATACATTCTTTAAGTAGTCAATAAACTTGATTGATAATGCTAAAACACCTTCTGTGTGATGAAATCGTGAATGCTTAGCAAAAGTATATTCTTCAATCCAATCTAATGTTCCTAGTTGCTTGATTCTTTTTAACCTTGTAAGAAAAGGTGTTTTAAGAATCTCTTTTTCAATATCATTAAAGTTTAATTCTTTCAATCTGAAATTGTTCCACTTAAACAAACTCATAATTATTCCTCCCCAAATAAGGAATCACAAATGATTTTCATTAATTTTTCAAGTACTTTCTCTTTTATTGTTTCATCAAAAACACTTTTAGAATATTCAAGAAAATAATCGTCGATTATATTGATTACATGTTCAGTTTCTTCTAAATAATCTTTTTCATTCTTGAATTCTTTGTTTATATAGTTTAAAATTTCATTTTTAATCTTAGGTATGAATTCTTCCCCCTTCGAAATCTTAGTTTTACTAAGATAATTATTTGTTATTGTTTTTATATATTCACCTATCTTATTATATATTATGTGTTTTGTGAAAAAATCTACAATAATTTTCTGGGTTTCATCTTTTGCTTTTGCTGTTAATATACTTGAATTATAATTTATTTCTGAATCAATAAATACACCAAGATACCAATTATTAAGCAATTTCCTCATTATTCCATCTTTAGTAGTAGAATCTATAAATTCGATATACTTAAGCTTGCTTTCGATTGAAGGTCTATCAATTATTAATATTGCTTTTGGCCAATCGATACCTAATTTTTCGTTTATTGATCTCTCTAGCTTATTTCTTATATCAATATTTTTCATGAAATTTCTAAAAACTATATCAACGTGTTTATAACCAAATTTTTCCAAACTAGAAAATCTGTATACATATAATTCTTCATAAATTTTATTCTCATAAACTTTCTTTAAGAAATTTCTTGCTTGAATGATCTCCGTACTAGTTTCATATTTCTTAATTTCTTCATCCTTATTTAAGAAAGCATAAAAATAATAGATGGATTGATACCCACCTTTAGTCTTTTCATATAATTTGTCACAAACTTCTTTCATAAGGAGTTTGGAAAAACCTCAGAGAAGATTGGCTCTTTACTTGATTTGGACGAGATCATGAGCTACGAACGATACCCGACTAAAAAAGAAAAATCAAAATGAAATATACAAAAAGGACGTGTTAAAGTATGATAAACGAAAGCAAACTATTTGATTCAGCAAGCAAAATGATGGAAGAAGGAAGAGGAAATTGTGCACAAGCAATTTTTGCAAGGTATGGTCCAATTCTAGAGAAAGGAAAGATTGACTTTGATTCGTGCATGAGAATAACCTCTGCATTTGGTGGTGGTATTAACCTCACAGGAAATGTTTGTGGTGCAATAACAGGTGCATTAATGACACTTGGTCTCAAGTATGGTGAAAGTATCCAAGAAGTGAGTAAAATATCAACTCAGTTTCTTGATGAGTTCAAATCAAACAACGGATCAATAATCTGCCGTGATTTAGTTGGTCATGATTTGTTTGACAATGAAGATTTAAGAAAAACAAAAGAGAAAGATATATTCGAGAAGTGCAAGAAATGCGTAGATGATGCAGCTTGTCTGTTGGAAAAATATTTTGATGAGCTCAAAACTGAGGAGGGAAAACAAATTTGAAAGCAGTAATTATAACAAAATATGGTCCACCCGAAGTTCTAAAGTTGCAAGAAGTAGAAAAGCCAACTATTAATGAAAACCAAGTTCTTATTAAAATCCATGCAACTTCAGTAACTCCAATGGATTATAGAATGCGAAGTGCAAAGGCACCTTTATGGCCTATTTCGAGAATAATGATGGGATTCTGGAAACCAAAACAAAAAATACCTGGGAATGAGTTTGCAGGAGAAATCGTAGAAATTGGTAAAAAAATTACCAAGTATAAAAAAGGCGATAAAGTTTTTGGATTTTGTCTAAATGTCTATGCTGAATATTGCATTGCTTCAGAAAAATCCAATATTGAATTTATGCCTCAAACTTCAAGCTATAATGAAGGTACATCCATAGCTTTTGGAGGGGTTACAGCATTAACTTTCTTGAAAGAATTAGCAAACATTCAGAGTGGTCAAAAAATCCTCATCAATGGAGCTTCAGGAGGAGTAGGCGTGTTTGCTGTCCAATTGGCTAAACATTTTGGCGCAGAAATTACTGGAGTATGTAGCACAAAAAATGTGGATTTAGTATTATCACTTGGAGCTGATAGAGTAATTGATTATACGAAAGATGATTTTACAAAGGAAACTGAACATAAATATGATATTATCTTTGACGTAGTAGGAAAAAGCTCATTCTCAAAATGTAAGAAGTTATTGACAGAAGAAGGTATTTACATCAATATTGTTCCTTCCTATCGTCTGTTATTCCAAAATTTTTGGACATCTAAGGTAGGAAAGAAAAAGGTGATAACCGGAATGGCGAGTGTTAATGATAATTTACTTCTTCTTAAAGAACTAATTGAATCTAAAAAATTACGAGTGGTCATTGATAGGACTTATCCTTTAGAACAGATCGTTGATGCACATGCATATGCTGAAAAAGGGCACAAAGTCGGAAGTGTGGTAATAACACTGAATTGAACGTAGACAATCTAAAACAACAAGAACTAATGGTGGATTAAACGTGGGTTCAATTAATCAGCGAACTACAAAATATTTTTTAGTTCGCTTTTCACCGTTTGTGCATATAGACAAGGATTATTTCAAGCATTGTCAATAGTTTGTAGCGTGTTACTGCTAATTTTCTTTCTTTACTGAAATGGTCTTCTAGACCTTCAAGAAGAAGCGAGGGCTGTAGAATCTACGTAATTATCAATTATTTTTTTCTCTTTTATTTATCCCTTACAGTCTCAGGTGAGACTAGAGTCATTTGAGCGAAAAAAGGATCTACTCAATTTATTTGTTTTAAAGTTAACTTGAAGAAGTATAGTTGATTGATTTTTATTACCAAGTTTCTATTTTCAAATTTTCGATTTTATTGAAATGCTTTAGATTTCTAGTTAATAATGGAATATCATTATTTATTGCAATCGCAGCA
>JABCTZ010000009.1 GCA_018238155.1 Candidatus Heimdallarchaeota archaeon
ATCTTTTCTTTACTAATCTTTTCTTTACTAATCTTTTCTTCGCAAAAGGAATGATAAGAAAATGATAAAAAAAATACTGAAAAACTACTTATTTGCTATACTACTGATAACCTTATCAGCTAGTTGTCTTGCATCAGGCTTTGTTTTAGACCCTGGTGACAGTGGTAATGGAGATGGAGATGCTGATATTACTCCACCTTATGTTGCTATAAGAGATTCAACGGGTGGAATTATAACCCAAAGCTACCAATTCGCAACAGTGAAAGTTGTTGCATCTGATCTAGAAGAATTAGACTATGTAAAAATTTATGTAGATAACGTCTATAAAGAAACATTCTCCTCTGGTTCTTATGATTATAATTGGGATGTTAGCGGCTATAACAGTAAATCAATACATACAGTGAAAGCAATCGCTTATGATAAAGCAGGGAATTCGAGAGCAGTCAGCAAGTCTTACATTATTGGCTACTCAGAGGATACTCAACATTATTTAAACCCTATTGGTCGTACAGGACCTGGGCTTATTAATCTTGGAACTATTGCTTACACGATAATTGAAAGCGATCTTTTTTGTATAATAATGCAAATACATGGTTGGCAAATGACGATGCCACTTGATCAAACCCGTACCAATGTTTTAGATGTTACAATGATGTATTATTGTAAAGATACTCATCGTCTTGATTATAATTTGGATTCAACTGAGAGACCTCTCACAGCTCCTGATGGAACGCTTATGGCACTTAATTTCGAAATGGAAGAAACTAATATTAATTTAGCAGATCATTCTTTTGGAAGAGTTATGCAAGAAGAAGATAATGATCGGTTATTTTGGCCGAATTTTAATACTCCGGATAAAGTAGCAGCAACTGATTTAGCAATAACTGTTCTTTCATGGACAATTGGAGCTGTAGTAACTCAACTGGATCTTAGTAAACTTGCTGGCTTTGCTGTTGGAAAAGCAAAGGATTATTTCATAGATGAATTAAGAGCTGGCAATGTAAAATCTTTTAGAACTGGAGAGGATAGTGAAGACGATTTTCTTGGTGCAATTCCAGTAGATATTGTTTATCGGAATCAAGAACCAGGTCAAAATGTTAAATATCCTGACAATAAATATAATTATGCATATGATGCAATAAGTCGTCATCGAATATATTATCGCTATCATAATTGGACTGAACTTGCAGGACAAACTCTTGGAATAAAATTCAGGTGCAATGCAGAATATGTTGATAGTAGAGATACTACTATATGTACCATTTTCAGTGAATGGGTGAAGGTTGAATTTAAACTCGATTGATCTAACCATAGATTATTGAATTAATTACAAAAATGTTAATAGGATGGAAAATAATGACTAGACAAAAGAAACCACAATTAAGAAAAGAATATTTATTTCAAAAAACAACTAATTCACTACGACGAATATTATTAAGAAACAACAATAATTTCTATCCTATTGTTGTCATTTTAATAGTTGGATTCTCGAGCTTGCATATATCAACAGATTTCTCTTTGATAGATTCTACTATAGCTACTATTCCACCAGTTGATCAAAATTATCAAATTAATGCCTATGTGGAACCAACACTAATAGCACAATATCCTTCTGATAGATATACTTCGGGGCTGGGGTTTGCTATGCGAGATAACTACATCTACAGTAGTATTGGTAACAATCCCACTATTATTGATGTGAGTAACAACAGTAATCCGACATTTATAGCAGAGTATACTAATGAGCAGAGTAGTATATATGCTCTTGTCTTACAAGATAACTACATGTATCTTGGAGGTTATTCTGGTTTAGAGATTCTGAATATCAGTGACTTTGATAGCATTACTAAGGTTGGGTCTTATAATAACACTGGAGATGTTAGAGCTCTTGCTTTGCAAGAAGACTATGCCTACTTGGCTGCTGGTAGCAATGGTTTGGTTATCGTCAATATTAGCGATCCAACCCAACCGGTAGAGGTGGGCTGCTTTAATGATGGTGGGGATACTTGGGATGTTGCGCTCAAAGGATCACTTGCCTTTGTGACTGATTCCAAAACTACTTTAGATATCATTAACATAAGCGATCCTCAGAATCCGGTTAAAATAAGTCATTTTGAGGATGAAGTATATGACAATATGCGTGGGCTTAGTATCACATTAAATGATTCGTATGCATATCTCGGTACTTCCCATTATGGTCTTTTCATTCTTGATATTACAGACATTACTCATCCGGTAAGAATTGGTCATTATTATGGAAAATTTGCCGGCGAAATTGGCAATGAAGGAAATGAAGAGTTTATTACAAGTACATATGTAAATGAGAAATACGTTTTCGAAACTGCTGCTATGAATGGTTTATATATTCTTGATGCTAGTGACCCCTCTAACCCCATCCTAATAGGGCAATATACCTCACATAATATTCTTTATGGCGTCTTTTTGCATGAGTCGTATCTTTATCTACAAACTTCAATTGACGGTATCCGGATTCTGAACTTGACTTTTCATAGTGGTAATCCTCCAAGAGATTATTCGGGACTTATCTTAACTTTAATTATCGTTCCCATTGTGGGTGTGGTGATTATTCTACCGCTCTTCTTGAAGTACAAGCGAAAGAAGAAAATGGAAAAGATGGTTAACCTCTTTCGCTCAGAGAACACTAAAAAATAATCGCTTAGCTAAACTAATCTTAGATTAGTTTTTTTCTTTTTTTCATCACTGTTTTTTTGCTTGGATTCTTTTCCCGCATAAAAAAGGAGAAATGAAGTGAAATTAATTATTTTCGCTTGAGAGGTGACTAGGATTATCAAATGATTATCCAAACTAGATTCATAGTCATGAAATAGATGTGTTATTCGTAAAAATACTAGTTGAAAAAAGCACCTTAAATGCTAAAAATCAATTACTTGATGTGTCGCTATGTTCACAATCTTTATATAAAACCACGTAAATACTATCAACTAATACTTATGTGAGAGGAAGTATTGAAGAGTGAGAGAGTATGGTAAGAAAGAAAATGAATTAACAATAGTTCTTTCTTCACAATCTTTTCTTCACAATCTTTTCTTCACAAAAGGAATGATAAGAAAATGAAAAAAATAGAAAATAATTATTTGAAAATTATACTTATAATTTGTATGATTATAGGTTCTAATCTGGCTAGTTTGGATAAATCATCTATTGGAAATTCAAGTAATAGAATAAATAATATTCCATCTGAAATTACAAGTGATGATTTCTCCATAGAAAGTATTCCATCTGATTCTCTAAGTCTTTTGGATGCATCGAATTATATTATCCAACATGCTATTATCAATAATTTTGCTATTACTTCTGTAAGTTATTCATCAACAATGTTGATTGAAACCAAAGATAGTCTTATTGTAATAGGTCATGGATTTTTTAATTCACAAAATCAATTCTATATTGGGAAATACTCTGAAATTCAAATACAATCTTTTGCTTCAAATAAAGATTTCGTTGCATTACTATCTTGTTATTCTTCAAATATAAAACTAAATAATGAAATCCATTTAACATTCCCCAATGAAATTGATATTATATCTGCAATAAACGAACTTTTTACTCTTTTAGAATGGGAAAAAATTGCAGAGTTTACTCCAATAGAAAATCGTAAGTTGTTTGACTTACATCCTGGTGTAGGGGGTGGATCAGAAGATTATGTCTCAACAACATTTTTCACAGATGATTTCTATGCGTATACATATCATCCATTAACTGGACAATATACATATTGGAGTTTACGAAGTAAAACAGCAATATATAGCATCAATGCTTTTTTGAGAACATATCAAAATCATAGGGTTTATGTAATTGGATCTGGTGAGTTTACTTTTCATACAGAAAAATCATACTTTTATGGCCTTCTTAAAACAACTTCAATAAGATATGAGTATCATAAATTTTATTGTCGAGTTTGGACTAAATATGAAGGTGGTAAGCTATATACATGTATAAATAATTTCATTATGGATGATAGCTATATGGAAAATAATCCTTCTTTGTGGAAAATGAGTAATGAGGAAGCTGCAAATCTATTTAATATAAATTCAATAGATGCATATTATACCTCACTAATAAAAACTGCTCTAGTTATTGCAGGATTTGGTGTGTCACTCTTTTTAACCGGATTAGGATTTGCAGTATCAAGAAAGTCTTTAGCAGCTGTTTTATTTAAAATTGCTGGAATAGCTATTACTCCTGGTTTGATTGCAGCTGCAGGTTTATTAATTGTTATAATATGTCTTTATTGCTTAATAATTATGTATGACGATTGGAATAAACGCCAAGGTTACTTAGTAGCAATAAGAGTGTGATAAAAATGACTCTAAATGATGATAAAAATGAACAAATCCTTAAATCTAAAAATATGGAATTTAGGTTTTTTGCTATTTGGTTTTTGTTAGCAGCGGCAGTTACATTTGGGATAATTTATATTCAATTTCTGATTCCCAGGGAATTACTAATTGAAGCTAATGTTATTAGCCCTTATTTAACAAGAATTTATATTATATTGGGTGGAGTATCAGTACTATTGTTTGCTTCATTTTTTATAATACGATTTATGTTATACCCATCATTATTCTTGTATTTCCACAATAAAAAAACAAAGGAAAGCGGTTTTGCATTAATGATGTATAATGTATCTTTTCCAACTTCTATAAAAATGAAAGTTTTCAAAGCTTTCTATATTGTTTTAGTAGTTAGTTCAATTATTCTACTTGTAGCATCTCAAATAATACTTTATAGTATTATATTTTTCTAGAATTATTCTAGAAAATTATCCTTTTTTTTCTAAATTAACAACATCTTTTCGTCCTATTCTTTCATTTTATATGCATCCATTTTTTTTCATTAAAAATTTAGCTTGCTTATATGTGCCTAATAATGTTAATTCATTAATCCTTTAATGAAAGGAAGTATTAGAGAAAATGAGCGCGAGTATTGTAAGAAAGGTTGTTAGTCTTTACTAATCTTTTCTTTAGCAAAACTATATTTGTCTTCGTGAAGCAGTTTCACCTTGGTAGTAGAGTTTTTGTGAATGCTTAATTGGTACCTTTCGCATTATTTCTGAGTAATTTGGGTCAGGAAGCTCTTTCAAGTATGAGATTATTTTGCTAGTAGTAGAAAGATCTCGGTCTGTTTTCAACAGCAATTTTGTGTATTCGATTTCAGATTGACTAAAATCACCTTCCATCTTGTCATTTTCAATAAATAAACAAATTAGATGAACCTTATCTTTAATTGTCTTATTAAAGAGAAGAGAGGTAACTTTAGCTGAGAGTCTATTATCATCTTTCCTGACAAATTCAGGATTCAAAATTAATAAATGGGTTAAAATATTATAGTATTGCTCAGCACTTTCTCCGAGAACTTTGACACAAGCAGTTTCAAGTGGTGTTTTTTCCTTCAAAATTATTACCCAAAAGTAGAACGTGCAATCAAGTATATAATGGTATCAGAAACAGTAATCAAATAAATAGAATAACTCAAAGCAAAAAGTATCAATACTAATTTGTTTTTTATACAATACATACTCTTTTAAAAGGGAAAGGGCAATTTTCTCATAGGAATTTTTTTCCCACTTTTAAACTCACAAATTGTCAAAAGGAGTTTTACAACCAGAATGTCAGAAAAATCAAAAATCTGGAAGACTATGCCTCTCTCAACCGCAGTACTAATGGTCATCGAAAAAAGACAAGGAGTCGTTTTGGATGATGAATTAGGAAATATCCTTTCAATGGAGTTTGGTGACGTTTCCAAATCAGAAATAAATCAAACATTAATGAATCTTGAAATAAGGGGATTAGTTCATGTCAGTTATATAACAAAGAACAAAAGACGTATTGAAAGAATAAAAGATGACATGCTCTATATGGCTGTAGGCGAGGATTAAAAAAATATAAAGTCTCCGAAAAATAGAAATAATGATTAAACTTTTTTTTACAAAAAAAAGAGTTATTTGTAGCGTTGAATCACACGCTACAGAGTAGCTTTATTGTTAATTAAGCGCCGCTTCTTTCACGTTCAATTTTCTTTCGGAGCTCAGCAATTTCATCGCCAATCTCATCATCTTCTTTTTCAGTTACTTTTGTTTTTCCAGTTGAGACACTGGTACCAACATCAGGTAACTCATCGACTTGCCCAAGAGAGAGCTCCATTTCTAACTCAGCCATTTCTTGGTCGATCATATCTTCCATATCAATATCGAGTTCAGTTTCTGAAAAGGAAGTATCCGCTAAAGCTTCAGAAGCAAAGGCTACTTTTTCCATAGAGGATTGCATTTCAAACATAGCACGTTCGGTGTCAGCAGGACTGACGTTTTTAAGCGTATCCTCAATAACTACAACACCATCTTTAATAGCATGAGTAGTCTCAGCGACATCCTTGGCCTCAGAGATGGATTCAATCATTCCTTGTAAGTTCAAAATCTTATTCTGAGTCTCATTCAATTTCTTCAAATATAACTGGCGACGCATAAGAGCTTGCTTTGCACCGGCTTTATTGCCACCCTTCATCATATCTTTGGCAATACCTTTCTGTTCATCAGCTTGTTGCGTTAATCGTCTAGACTGGAGAGTATATTTGTTAATAACTCGACGAATTTTACTAATACTTTCAGTGTCTTTGGGCTTATCTTTGCCAAAGAGCCAATTTTTAACTTTGGGCACGGTTTTCTTACCACCTAACTTTTTTACAATTTACTTGTTTTGAAATTTGGTTTTTCCCTTTCTATGTTCCGAGCCTTCCTGTTCATTGAACCGGTCGCGTTCTCCAGGTTAGCATTGCTCATGAGAGGGATTAGTAGATGCACTCAGCATCTTTGATATGATCAAGATTTCTCTTTTTTCTTTACCGATTCTGAGTTTCCTTTATGATTATTCTGTCATTCATAATATTTAATGTTCCCATATGATACCCATTGATTGCAAGGTTCACCATTAATAATAAATGGTTTCTTAATGAACTTTTTTTAAAGTCCATTGCTTCTACTGTGCGTTTTAACTCAGTAGAGTGATATATAAAGTTATACAATTTGTAAGCTGAATGGCTTCTTTTTTCTATTTCTTTTGCTAGTTGTTTGAAATCTATTTCTCCATTTTCAAAGTCGTATCTTGTTTGTGTTTTCAACGATTTCTATCTTGTATTCGTAGTAACAATAGTGATATGACAAAGACCGAAAAAAATTGATTAAAAGAAGCAATTGTTCTAAAATCCAGAGAATACTTTTATTTTGATTTCCATATAGTTTACTTGAATTGAAAATTATTTCCTAAGAAATAAGGAAGGAGATTTATAAGTTGCAGATAACTCGAAAATTAAGGAGAGGAGGATTTATGATAATATTTATTCTTTTATCCTTCTTCTTACTAAAACGTGAACATAGTACTGGCACAACTGTTTGAGTGCATCCTTTAGTAAAAATGGAAAATTCTTTTAAATCTTGGTGCAAGTAGCATTTTAGTGAAATAAAATGAAAAAATGGCTTAAAATCACAATTGTTTCTTCGATTAGTTTCTTACTTATTTCAGGACTGTTAGTCGTATTCGTTATCATTCCTGTTGTTGGAAAAAATACAATGCTTTTTCCTAAGCACCGGAAACATTTAATTCACCTGATGAATTTAGCATGACCTATGAAAATGTTACCTTTTCAACAAGCGATGGCTTGGTCCTTAAAGGATGGTATATTGAACCTCAAAACTCTTCAAAACCTGAATCAAATATAACGGTAATAGTCATCCATGGACAAGGTAGTTCAAAGTCATTTATGCTTGATCACTATGGTCAAGAATTATTTGATGTAGGTTATCGATTACTCTTCTTTGATTCTAGATATCATGGAGAATCTCCTGATGCTGAATTTGGTCTTTCGTATGGTATTAATGAAGTTAAAGATATCAGAGCTGCTGTTGATTATGCTAAAGCTCAACCTGAAGTAAATGGTTCTCATGTTATTCTTCTTGCTGAAAGTATGGGTGCTGCTACCACTCTTTTCTATACTGCGCGATATAATGATGTTGCTGGTATTATTGTTGATTCTTCTTGGGCAATGGGTGATGCAATGATAGAGCAATTATGGCCTGTAGTATCTGGTCTTCCCTGGTTTATTTTCGGACAAATTACTGTTGCAATGTTGGAAAGTCATTATGGTTTTACATTTGCTGATATTTCACCTGCTATTAATGCAACTACTATTACTACTCCAACTTTCATTGTACACGGATTGGCTGACATATCGATTAGTTATGATGATGCTGATTTAATCTATGATGCTTTACCTAGTTCATTACTAAAGGAAATTTGGACTTATCCTGGTAGGGGTCATGTAGAAAGTTATCTTGAGCCAAATTATTTCATAAATATAGCTAATTTTATCACAACTATTTTTGCTTAAAAAAAGGAATTCAATCAAAATTCCTAGCAACTTTTTTTTAAATACACATTCGTTTTGTTCCTTCTCTTTCTTCATCAGTAATCATTAGTAACAGGCTTAGGGATGGATCATCAATCCTAGCTAATTCTAAGAAGCGAACAGAACCAGCAATGGATTCACGAATAGGCATGATAAGCTCTTCGTCATCTCCACCAAATTCCTTCATCTCTTTATCAAGTCTTTTTCCAAAATCTGCAGCCGATAATGATTGATTTAGAAAGAGCTCAAAATTCTCTTTGCATTTTTCGATGAAGTTAGTATAGAGTTTTTCTCCAGCAATTTTCAAACCGATACATGCTGGTTCTAGAACATTCTTTGTCCATTCACTGATTATTTTAGGTCGATTTTCAATTGGGTCTTCAATTGTTATATGGGTTATTTTTCTACGAATAAATGGTATCTCTCTTTTTGTTGCTTCCAAAGTTCTTTCAGCAATTTTTGCTAATTCATTTAAACCGTTCTTATATCTAAAATTCCCAATTGTTTTTATAAAAGATCGAATGAAAAGAATTGCTTCTTCAGAGAGGTTGTAATTATTCTTAAGAATAGTTGCTGATTGATTTGCTGCTTCTTCCGGGGCAATTTTTTCTTGAACAATAGCTAGAAGTACTTGAGCAAGTATTTGTTGAGCTTCTGTTATCTGGCTTTGTGACTTTAAACAAAAAATTAGTAATGGAGTTATTGTTTGTTCTATTACTAATTCAATCCAAGAAAGGATTATCTGTTGATTAATGAGCTCAGTTACGGAATCAATTACTTTTTTAGGATTCTTTTCTTCAATCATTTCTTCATAAAAGCTCTCAGCAAAATCATCAACTAATGAAGAAATAAAATCTAGTATTCGCACTTCTTCTGGAGGTATTAGATTCTGTAAATTCGATTTGTGATTTTTCTTTTGAAGCTTGGAATAGAATAGCTTCCAAACTTCTTGTTTAATCGTTCCTTGTGTTTCATCAGTTATACCAAATAGCAGTGGTTGAATGATGGGCCAAAGTAATATTTCGTAGAGTTTTGTAAAGATGGGTTCATTCTTAGTAACGAATGCTGAAGTATCAATTTTGCTTTTCTTAGGAATGAATGCTTCACATCCGTCTTTCTATTTTAGGTTGAATATTTTGTTGTAGATGTTTTTCTTGAAACGTTCTTTTGCAACAACGATAAATGAAATAGCTGTCTTGCCATCTTGCACTGCATATGAAATTCCGAGTGTTGCACTTTCAAGTCTCATTAGAATTACTACTGAAGATTTTTCAGCAATAGTATTTTCAATTTCCCAACCAATATCTTCAAGTTGTTCTATTATTGATGGAATAACTTCATTTACAGCTGCTTCTTTTACACCTGATCTTTGATGTTTATCGAATCTGGTTGACTTTGACCCATCAAAGAGAAACGTATTTTGCCCATACTCTAATTTTCTTTCAAGAATACTTAGAAGCATCTTTGGTGGAAACTTTGTTGTTTCAGGAACTGGGAAGTCACCTGCTGCAGCTGATTTCTTAGGCGCATTTCTTTCAGGACGTGCTTTTGGTTTTTTTTCTTTTCGGGGGGCTTTTCTCTCTGGTATTGGTTCTGGGATTAGTTTTTCAACGTCATCTGGAATTTTAGCTTCAATTACTACATCTCGTTTATCAAGAATATGAGTTGCTGCTTGCTTTTGATTTCGCATTTTATCTCGTAGAGCTTTTGGTACTGCTTCTCTTCCTGCATGTAGTGAAATTCTTGGTCTAATCTTGACGACCAAACTTCTGTTCTGTGTCTTTTGATCAGAGATTAATCCAACACCTGTTGGCATGCTACGTATGAAATCGGATTCTTCAAATCTGTCTGGTACTGAAGAAGGTACACGTTTAAGAAATGCTTTAATGTCGTCTTCAAATGTTAGAAGATGAGTAATCATGATATCAATCTGACTCATGATATTTTTGTGCATTGCTGATGGTTGTTGAGTTACTAGGACAAGAGCACAACCTGGTTTTCGCCCTTGCTTTGCGTATTCAATAAGCGGGTCCGATGCCGCAGTTTTTCTATTATTTGGCACTAGAACGTGAGCTTCATCTATTAGTAACCAAGTAACCGGTATCAATCCATCATCTTCACCTGAAGTTTCAAATAGCTCACCTCGAGAGCTTTTGATTCTTTGTTCAAGGATTTTTCTAGCAATAATCCCCACAAGAAGTGCACGTAAACTATCACCAATCCTTGGGTTGCTAATATCCAGTACAGAAACCTTGTTTGGTGAGCTCAATGCTGATAGAGGTGTTCCCTTTCCTGAAAAGATCCCCCAGCCTTTTGCAGCATTCATACGAGAACGGATAGCTTGAATAGAATCTGAACGATAACTATTCACAATTCCAGGATCATCTAAAGCATCCAATATGTCATCAATTGAGTAATCTGGTTGCTCTCGAGATACTATCTGCATTGCTTTTTCCAGAACCGTTCCACGAATTTCATATCGATCAATATCGAATGTTCTACACCAATCTTCAATATGAAGGTCTGAAGGTTTCAAAGCAAAAGGTGTATCAACTGTTTCATCTCGGTAATCATTGTAGATACCAATTGGAGTGAAAATTTCAATATTTTTCAAGAAATTAGGATTAAGACCCCATTTTTCTAGTAGAACACTTTCATTTACATCCGAGTTTTCTTTTTTCAAGGCCCAAAAGATTCCAATTGGGTCAATAAGAATTACACCAACCCCAAGGTCTGCTTTAGAAAGCTCTTCTGCGATTACACCGAGAGTATAACTTTTACCAGAACCCCTGTGTCCTGAAATGAAAATAACGTGAGGAAAGACTGCATCTACAAGGACTTTTTTACCATACAAATCATGCTTGCCTTTTTCTGATACTCTACCTAGATACATTGTCCCCTGACAACCTATTTTTTTAATAGTGGAACTGCCTCGGCCAAGAATAATTGAATCATTTGTTGGTGCGCACCTAGCTTCTATAGGCAAATCAACTTTTGGAGCGAAACTTAGACTTTCACTCACTTCTTCAATATTTCTTTGAATATTCTCAAGAACATTTTCGTTTCTCATATAACCCAGAACAGCCAGTAAGTCAATTGGAACGTCACATTGCTCTATTTCCTTTGACAAGGCTTTCCTAGCATCGAAACTCCTGGGACCAAAATCTGGGTCGTACATTGATTTAATCCAGATAACCTTATCCAGATAAGCAGCAGCTTCTTCTTTACCAGTAACTTCTTTGGCTAAATCAAGAATGTTGTTTGGAAATTCAAATTCTCTGTTGGACATTATATAGGCAGAACAATATGGCCATAGTTTTTCTTCACGAGGAAGTGATTCAAGTAAATCGTAAATCTTCTCTTTAAGCTCTTTTTTATCTATTGAAAGTGAATAAGCAAATAATAATGCTCCAATGCGATCATCTGGATCAGACCATTCCTCTTGGAGTTCAATTAAACGCTCTATTTGTTTTTCATTAAAATCGATTGAACCATCTCGTTGTAGATAATAAAGCACTTTAATCTCAGATTCTTTTGGGAAATAACTTTCCCTAGTAAGAATGTCCCTCATAATTTCTTTGCCGAGTTTTCTTGCATTTGAAGAAAATGTTTTATTATCCGTTAGTTCATAAGCAAGCATATTTGCTCGTGCAAGCAAAGCTCGTTCATGCGGATCAATTATCGAGCTATTCAAATCTGCTAAGCGATCTAACACTGTTGGTAAATAATGACAAGGTGATCTTCCAAACTCATATTCCATATTTTTCACCAATAATAAATTCAAATTAATTTCTCTTATACTATTCTCCTACACAATCAAACATAATAAGATTTGTTAATGGATTTTTTTATTTCAAAAGAACAAATGTCACTAACATAAATATTAAAACGAGTCCATACAAGTTTAAAGTGAAAAAACATTCATTCCAAAGTCACAGGTATTCCAAAGGCATATTTGATAAGATACAGGGTAAAAATAGGCAGATGATACAATTGGTTGCACAAATCATTATTTCGCATGAAAATACGACGAGTTTTTTCTCAATTGGTTCTGTTCAAGATGATGCTGCTTTAGTTTCAGCTCTTGGTGGAGCACTAGCAAGTTTTGCTATTGAGATGGGTTTGTCAGATATAGGTGCAACAAATGCTAATTATTCTAAATTCCAGAATGGTGTTTTGATATCTAAATGGTTAGAGATAGATAATTATAAGCCATCTATTATGATCGCAATAAGGGATTTCGGTGATTTAGAACAATATCATCACATGTTTCTAATTGATTATGGTACACTTCTAGCTAACAAAATCATAAGTGCTTTTGAAAAATTATATACCGGTGGAGGACAAGTACCTCGAATGGAAAACGCATTAAAGATAATTCCTAAAGTTGTGAATGAGCTTTTCAAAGACTCACCAAATACACTAAAAGAATTCACAAAAAAGATGGATGAAAATGTATCACAACTATTAACTGATATTTGGGAAAATCAAAGCGATAAAGGAGTCCATCCACTTACATTTCGATCCGATATCTATGAACCAGTAAAAATTCAACAGATGAAGGATGATTTCGCAAAATATTTCTACAAAGAAGGAGTAACTATTGATGCAATATTTCCTTTGTATTTTGCCGGAGCAGATGATTTTCGTTTAGTCAATAAAACAATCAATGAATTTTTGAAGAATAATTCAAAAAGAGCTAGAGCTGATATTGTAAGTGAAATTAGCAAAATTGTTTCTCAATTAAGCAAGATGTCAAGTTCTCGTTCAAGAAGACAAAAACAAGAAATTGAAAGTGTTGATTTAATTAATGCAGATTTAATTTTTGAAAAAATACAAGTAGCAAAATTGAATTCTTTAGAGAAAACACGTTCACAAATCCTTGATGAAATATTTACAACACTCCTACAAAAATTATTTCATAATTTTCCGCTGAAATTTTTATCTTGTAGTGAAACAAAAGAAATTGATATTACCTTTATCAAAGAAGCTTTTGAAAAAACTGCCAAATCAATTGTAGACAAGTCATATTCCAATACCGAACAAATATCTAAACAAATTTCATCTATTTTAAGTGACATTGCTTCGAATTATACTCCTGAAGAAGTAATAAATCAAAGTGATGAAATTCTTAACAGAGTACAAAGTCAATTTATCAAACTTATTAAGAAAGAAGATCCATTTCTGATTTTAGCTGATGAAAAACTGAAACGTTTATTGAACATCTCAAAAAAGCTGGCAAAAGATGCATTCGAGCAGTTTCGATCTGCTCATGATGAAGCTATGGCATTATGGTATATTATCCGTCAAATAAATAGATCCATCTCACATTTGAAGACAACAACAATACCAAATTTGATTGAGATATATTTTCTACAAAATCTTGTAAGACAATATCAATTTAGATCAATGCCTAAAATTGTCTTTCGATTGGTGAATGGAGTACTGAGAGATGTAAGCAGTTCTTCTCCATCCAAGGATCCTGTTTTATCCCTAATGCAAAGGAACATTCGAAGTTTTGAAAGAGATGCACAATTTTCAATTCCAATTGGAATAAAAAACTCTATTTTGAAACAATTCAAATCTTCAAAAATCGCTCGAGAGAGCTTTGAAAACATAGAAGCTTTATCCTTCTTCTCAAAAGCATTTTCAAATTCTATGGAATTAACTGTAGCTAAACTCCTTGAAATGTTCTTTGGAACAAAAGATCATCCTCAACCTCCACAATTGCTTTCTAAAGCAATAGAAAAAATAGTCTATACTTCACAAGGAATCTTTTCATTTAGAAGCATTATACAAGCAATAACCAATCAACCTGGTGCTCAAGCACTTTTTAGTAAAGATGCAGAATCATTGCTAATTGCCACATTGAAATTCCAAAGCATTTTACCCTCTCCTTTGGAATTAGTACGAATTGCATATGAAACTGGTTGGATAAAAGATACAAAATCAGCAATATCTTCTGATGGAATTCCAAGTGCAAAAATCATGCCTAAAAATATTAATATTGGCTCTATCAAAAGGGCTTCATCAAAAATTTCTGATAGTAAATTTCTCGTAAAAAGAGTAACTATAGAAAAACATGATTTGACAGATAAGATTTCACAATTGATAAAAGATCCAATAATACTTACAGACCTTTGGGTTCTATTTGCTGAGGGTGCTTTCCGAAATCGATATCAGTCCTTAAGTGATTATTTACGTAAATTAGAGACAAAACAAAAAACCTCTTCTGGGTCCACAACAACAAAGAAGAGATATGCTTCAATAATTAAAAAAACAAAGAACCTTATGAAAGCTTTAAACCAATTATCTTCTGGAGGAAACTTTTTCCAAAAGATTTTCGCAAAGAAAAAAGACCTTCGAAATCTACTATATGAAGCTTCTCGAGAGCAATTTTCCGGTTTGAATTATTATCCAGAAAACTTGTCTATCAATTCTGAACAAGGAACAATCAATGGCAAGAAAATAATTTCTGACACTTCTGTAGTACTTGGAAGTTTTAGTCTTCTATCAAAATTGTATGCTTCAACTTGGGTACGAGACTCTGAATATGTACGCAAACTGAAAGAGGATATTCTTTGGAGTGTTTTAGAAAAGAAATCTAAAAGGAATCTTCCTCTGGAAAAGAAGATTTTGGAAAATTTACAACAAGAAGCTGTTAGTCGAGGAAAGTTGGATCAAGAAACAGTAGTAAGAAACACTATAGAGCAGGAAGTATCCTTACTATTCAAGAGCGTAGTTAGAGAAGCAATAACTGCAGCATTTGATTCGATCAAAAATGAATTATTGGTGAGACTTGATAATCGAACAAAGGATTTCTATATTGAAATGGGCACAATAAATATCGAGAAAAAATATTTGCAACCAGATTATGAGAAAATGAACTATACCAAATTTTTGAAAGCTTCAGATGGAACAACCAGAGTTCTTTTGATGGTTGATACTTTGTTACCTACGTTTAGTTCAAGGAAGAAAAAAGCTCATTCTATGCGAGTATACCTTCGTGATGGATTAAAAGATACTTTGAGAACGAGACACTTTAAAGCGTTCAATCAATTAGGGGAACTTGTGGATGAATATATTGGTGAACAAGCAGCTGATCTCTTCTTTACTAGAAGCAGAGTATTAGAACAGCTAATATTAGAATCAATCGACCAAAGCTAATTAAATTAAACAACAAGTTTTTACTTATCAATTATTATTTATTCGAAGGATGAATAGCTAGATACAGAGCTAAAAATTATTATTGTAATTTACTCTTCCAAAAAAGGAATGTGAAAAGAAATGAAAATGTTAGTAATAGATGGTCAAATTGCAGGTGCAGCGGGAGATATGTTTCTTGGTGCTTTATTGGATCTTTACATTGTTGAACCAATGGATGTAACAAAAGCAGATAAAATGCGAGAAAATCTTGTTAATGAGTTAGCAAATAAAATAATTAAAGCAGCAAAACTTGAAGGAAAAGCAGAATTAGCTGTTAAAATTGAACGAAAAAATGAAAGGGCAGTAGAGGGTATTCATCTTAATATAAAAATAATTGAACCTCAAAGACACTTGCATGCTCCTCAAGCGTTTGAACTAATTGAGAACGCAATCAAGCTTTTAGCTTTATCTAAAAAAGCCACTCAATTTAGCAAAAAAGCATTTGAAGTGCTTTTTGAAGCAGAGTCAAAAGCTCATGGTGAATCATTAGAAAAAGTTCATCTTCATGAAGCAGGATCATTGGATACTTTTCTAGATGTTTTAGGAACGGCTTACTTGTTAGATAAAATGAAGCTATTTGAAGCGAAATTAACTGTTTTACCTATAGCACTAGGATCTGGTACTGTAACATTTTCCCATGGAACATTACCTGTTCCTGTACCTGCGGTAGCTGAAATAGTGAAAAAATATCAGATACCAGCCAAAGTTGGTACTTTAGGTGGAGAATTGTTTACTCCAACTGGGGCAATAATCATTGCTGCCCTTATGAGTACAAATGAATATTCAATTCAAAAAGAGTCACCTGCATTTATTATAGAAAAATCTGGTGTAGGATTTGGAACAAAACAATTTGAAAAATCACCAAATGCTTTGAGATTACTTGTAGGGTCATTGGTACAAACGGATTATCAACGAGAAGACATTTTAGTTATCGAAACAAATCTTGACGATTGTTCTGGTGAAACAATTGGTTTTTTGAGTGCTAGATTGCTAGAATTAGGTGCAAAAGATGTTTTCCTAACGCCTATTTATATGAAAAAAGGAAGACCTGGAACAAAAATAACTGTCCTTTGTTTACCAAAAGATGAGCTGAAATTCGCTTCAGAGATTATGAGTCAGACAAGCACAATTGGTGTACGAATTTCGCGAAATAGGAAAATAATGCTTTCACGAAGAATCAAAGAATTCACCATTAAAATTAAAGGAAAAAATTGGAAAGTTAGAGGAAAAATAGCTTATGGAGGTAATGGTGAAATAGTTCATTTTAAACCTGAATTTGAAGATGTAAAAACTATTACTGAGAAAACAGGGTTAACCATAACTGAAGTTTCATCTCTTGCTATTGAAAAAATCTCTAAAGAAGTAAGAAAGGAGAGTTAGATGAATACTCCTTTCAACTTGTATTCTTTTCAGGAGTTAATTCTACCATACAATATCTATCTCTTTTTCCTGCATGAAACAATTCTTTAATTTTGATTTGAATACCAAAGATTTCACTTAAGATTCCAACCCACATACCACGAATAAATGCACATCGGTTAGGTAATTGTTTTTCCGCGCAGAATTTTCGGCATTCATAGTAGATTAAATAACTATCAGCGTGACAATCCTGAAGAGTCGATTGAAGTAAGCCAATAAGGGGTTCATTTGTTTTTGTTATGAGAATTTTAACAATGAACTCACCAATGAGTTCTGATAAATTCAATATTTCTTCTTCAGTCTCATCTTCAATTATCTTTGTGATAAAACGCGAAAGATTTACCATTGATTCATTTTTTAGTGCTTCTTTTAAGGATTCATCTCCATCTATAGAGAAATTTGCTACATACGATTCTGTAATAACTTTCCAGGCCGTCTCTAAAAGAAAGACATCTGGCAAACTTTTTTGGAAAATTGGTTCGAACATGTTTCCAATAGTCAAACTTTCATGATTAGAAGTATCTCCAGCCTTCTTTGAAGTAGCAATTGAACCAAGCATTTTATCTGAACTTGCTTCTCGTAATCTCTGAAGAGTAATTTCATATTGGCTTCCTGTGCTAAATGAAAGCTTCACAGATGCTGCAGTGGGAGCATTGAATAAGTGGTAACCGATTCCTTGAAAAATTGCTTGTAGAAATAGCAAAGTCCCTTTTTTGTCAGTTACTTCTTTAATCATATATCTGTTTTTCCCGATGATAATTTTTCCTGTGCCTAGCTTATCATCATAATTTATATTGATACTTTTCCATCCGAACGCAGTCAATAACTCAAAAGCAACCTCTTTCATTTCTTTTGTTCCATCATCGATTATCGATCTCTCTCGAACGAATTTCTCCACATTGGAAACAAATACATCACTTAGTTGCTTATTATCTACAATAAGCTCTGCAGATTGAAGTAGTGAGTAAAAGATTGTTCTAATCATTCTTTGTTCTTTTATAATGCCTAAAGCCATGTGACGTTTCACAACCATATTGTTGAGAATAACTGAGATTTAATCTTTTTTAATACATTGTTTAGCTATTTGGATTTCTTTCTTTAATTTCATATCTAATGTAATTTAAAATACTTAGGATACCAGATAACTGATAAAAAACAAAAATAATTCTTATTTTTACCTATTAGAAATCTTCAAAACTATTTAAAAGATATTATTTTTATTCAAATGCTGTTAATATACGTTCCAAAATACATATATCTACATATTTTCTTGAATACTTTAAAGTAATAATCAGTTTGGATTAATATTGGACTCTCAAATAATTATTTCACGCGAAGATAACACCGATTTTCTTTCCTTAGGCTATATACAAACCGATACCTCATTAGTATCTGCTCTTGGTGGAGCTTTAGCTAGTTTTGCAGAAGAAATAGGTCTCAGCGGGGATAAATCTTCACCTGAGTATAAAAGAAACACTAGTATTAATTTATCCCGGTTTCCAAATGGTATAATTGCTTCAAAGATAGTTGTTGTTGGTGAGCAAAGCCCTGTTATTTTGGTTGCTATTCGAGGTTATTCGGGTCCAGATAAAGATTTGGATTTCATAGTTAGTTTTGCTGAAGTTTTAGCTAAAGAAATCGTTACTAAATTTGAGCCAGAATATACAAGTATTGGACTTGTTCCAAGAGTAGAGGAAGGAATAGACCAGATAATTTCTGCAGCACATTTCATGTATAAGAAATCGAGTGATAAAGTACGCTATTTCACAAAAGCATTCAAACCAAAAATTGTTGCTTTATTTGAAGATATTTGGAAAAATCAAACTGATTTCGAAATATGGTTTCACTCCAATGATTCAAAAAAATTATCTTCTATGTCCCAAAGTGAAATGCTACAAGAGCTTGCAAAATATATTTACATTCGAGGTGTAAAGGATGATGCTCTTTTTCCACTCTATTTTGCATCACACTCAAACCCTATGAATGAAGTTAAAAAACTAATTGGAGCTTTCTTGAACAAAAAAGCATCTGTTTCTAGGAATGAAATAACAGGAGAAATTGGTAAAGTTTTCACTCAGCTAATGGAAGCTTCTCGAGCTTTGTCAGCAAGAGGCTCTATTGAAATATCTGATGTTGATTTAATTGATGAAGGAACAATCTTTGAGAAAATTTTGGTCGCTAAAATTGATAAATTGCCCAAGGTTGTCTCAGAAATTATTCAAGTAACAAACAAAGAACTTTATCGGAAACTGTTCAGTAAATATCCGCTAAAATTCGTTTCTATGTCAAAAGCGAATGTTTTTGCTAAGAGTGAATTGGATCGAATTGTTGAGACAACATTAGCAAAAATATTGAAAGATGTTCTAGTGGATAAAAATTGGATTCTAGAAAAAATTCTCTTGATAATTAGACAAGTAACTTCTAAATATTCTCCAAATGATGTTATGGAAAATGAATCATTGATCTTTGAGAAAGTCTATGAGGATTTTATTAATTCAGTCATGAAAGAACATCCTTTCATACTTCTAGCCGACCCAACTTTTGCATCTTTGGGTCCCATTGTAAGGAAACTATCCAAAGAAGCTCTTGAAAAATTCAGAACTTCCTTGGATGAAGCGGTTATTTTATACAATGTAATCGGTCAAACTTATTCAACATTGACAAACGAAAATAATCCTTCAACGCAAGATTTAATGATTCTTTATTTTTTGCAGAATGTCATACAACCCTATCAACTACGTGATGTTCCAGACATGGTTTATACTCTCATTGCTGATTGTTTGGAAAAAACTGTTCAAGGTAAGAGACGCAAACCAGAAGTTATTTTGGAAAATAGTATGCGTGAATTTGAAAAAAAGTTACAATTCAATATTGTACCAGATACTAAGAAAACAGTGCTGGGAAGAATTTCTCGTGCTAAACCGACCTTACAACGATTTGAAACGTTTGAAAATCTTGGTTTCTTCTCTCAATCATTTCGCTCATCTCTTGAAACTACTATCTCAAGAATATTACAGACAATATTTGGTCCAGAAAAATTACCTTATCCACCGAACGAATTACTTAGAATGATAGAAAAGCTTTCTTCAGAACTTCAAAGCTTTTTCATTTTAAAAGAGTTTATAGATAGAATTACTAGAAGACCTGGTGGTCGTGAATTATTCTCTAGTGACGGAATAAAAATCCTTGATAAAAACACTAAAATAAAGTCAATTCTTCCAACTGCAATTGAATTAGCTCAAGAAGCTTATAATTCTGGTTGGTTGAAACCCATTGATCAAAAGAAATTGACTAATATAAGTGAAGTTCAATTAAAATCGCTCAAAGTTAAAATCCCTTCCTTGGAACTTGAAGGCAGAGTTGACACAATTTTGGAGTATCCAAAGGTTGTGGAACATCTTTGGGTTAAATTTGCGGTAAAAATTATTGAAAGACGGCAAAAGGATTTGAAAAACGCTATCTCTATATTTGATAAACAATCAAAAATTTCTGCTGGAGATACAAGTGGAAAGAAAAAATTCGGCATTACATTGAAGAAATTGAAAACGTTACATAAATCTCTTACAAGCTTGGTTGCGGGTGGAGGCATTATGAGAAAGTTTTTCACAGGGAGCAAAGAACTAAATCTGCTCTCTCATGAAGTTGTTAATGAACTATCTCCTACCTTGAAATTCCACCCAATCGAATTCGAAAAAGAATTAATTCATTTACTTGCAACAAAAATTAAAGACAGTTTTAGGTCAGTGGTAGGCGACTTTCAAGACCTAATGAAAATTTACACTTCAATTTGGTTTGTCGATTCTCAATATATTGAGGATCTTGAATCGAAATTTTTCTGGGAAGGTGTAGGAAAGAAGGATATTTCTTCAAATGATAATAATTCTTTAGAAGGGAAAATAAATGAGAATTTGAAAGCTGCATACAAGAAGAAACGTATAAATGGTGCACAAAAATCAATTATCAGAAGAACAATCGTTGAAGAAGCAATACCAATTTTCTATCAAAGTGTTCGAACAGCTTTAAGTATACCCTTTAGTGTTTTTACGACAGGAAATATTGTCAATTTCGATAGCCAAAGAAAACAATGGTACATTTCTCTTGGTAAGATTAAACTTCCTGCGATGCATCTGAAGTTACTTCTTGGGACAATTGATTCATTATATTATGTAAAAGAGGTAGATGATACAACAGATGTTCGTGTATCTCTACAATATTTCGATACACCCAAAAGATCAAAAGACTCACAATCAATTGAACTCTTCCTTAGAAGAGCATTAGTTAACAATTTAAACAAAAAAGAGTTCAAAGCACTCGAATTCTTTGGCGATTTGAATGAAAGATATATTGGAAAATCTGCAACGAATACTTTTTACTCAAGCTTTAGATCCCTTGCTCAAATAATTATCACACCAATAGAATAAGCTGCCAAAAAATGGCTAAGAAAGTTAAATAATACTTAACTTTCTCGGATTTCTTTCCACATGTTTATTGCGTGTGCACCCCAAGCAGCTCGTTTGGGTGTTGGAAAAGTAGGGATATCATTATCTCGAAGGATTTTAACAGCTTTCTCTACTTTCTTTCCAGCTAATAGGCAACCAATAATTGCTGTATTATGATTTTCATTAGCAATTGAAACCATAACATTAGCAACGCCATTAATATCAGCATCGCCTGGGGGGACCATAACTGTTATTATGGTATCAAATTCTCCAGAAGAGGCTAATGCTCTTAAAGCTAATTCATACCGTTCTGGTGTTGCATCACCAAGCAAATCAAAAGGGTTCTCTCTTGGACATGCTGCTGGAAGGTCTTTAAGTTGTTCTCGTAACACATCTGAAGGTTGATTCAGTTCTAATCCAAGCATATCTAGATTATCTGAGATTAAAACGCCAGGACCACCTGAATTAGTGACAATAGCAGTTCTCTTACCTCCTCGATCTAAATAGGGAGCTAAAGCAGAATAAGTATCAAATGCTTCATCTAAAGATTCAACCCAAATAGCTTTTGTCTGTTTTGCTATAGATTTGTATATCTTAGGGTCTCCACCTAATGAGGCTGTGTGGGTCATTGCAGCTTTGTTGCCAATTGCTGTTCTTCCTCCCTTTAGGAAAATAACCGGCTTAAGATTAGTAGCTTTACTCATTTCAGAAATTAATTTTCGTCCATGGGTAGCGCCTTCAAGATAGAGAAAAATTACTTTTGTTGGAGAATCTTTTTCTTCAGCAAGATATTTCAGTAACTCAGATTCTTCTACATCAGAAGCATTTCCAAAAGAAATCCATTTATCTATTCCTAATCCTTCGTAAGTAGCACGTAACATCATAGAACCGGCAAGTGCACCACTTTGAGAAATAATTGACAACCCACCTGGAATATAGGTATTTTCCATCGCAGCAACCATTTTTGTGTGAGTGGAAACAATACCTGCACAATTTGGTCCAATTATTCTGATATCATGCTCTTTTGCAACTCGAATGAGTTCATTTTCCAAATCAACATTACCAACTTCTGAAAAACCACCACTAAGTACAATAACGTGATGGATATTTCTTTTTGCACACTTTTCTAATTCAGCAGGAACGAATTTTGCCGGAATAGCTATTATAGCTAATTCTGGATCACCAGGTAATGCTTCAAGATTAGGGTAACATTTTTGATCGAAAATTGATTCTCTCTTTAGATTGGTGAAATAAAGGTCACCTTCAAATTTCCCCTCAAGTAGGTGTTTCGATAACATTCCCCCAATAGAACCGGGGCGTTCTGAAGCACCAACTAAAACAAGACTTTTAGGATTAAAGAAAGGTCTTAAATCGGTTGTTGGCATGATTTACAATCTCCAAATGTCATTGGACTAAATTCACTTCAAAGAAGCTCTTTATAATATTTTTTATAGAAAAAAATTGAATGATAAGAATTGCTTGCTTAAAGCAACTCTTGAAAATGTTTTGAAAAAGCTTCAATCAAATCACAGGTTCGGGTAATATCTTTCAATGAAAGTATGCTGATTGGGCTGTGAATGTATCGACAAGGAACTGAAACAACACCTGCGGGTATACCTGCACGAACAATGTGTATTCTGCCGGCATCTGTGCCACCATAGATTGGTTTTTTGTATTGCCAAGGAATGTTGTTTTTATTTGCTAGCTCTTTTAATTTGTCAAGTATTTTGCTATTGACAATTATTGATCTATCTGCAACAGTAATTGCTGGACCACAATTAAGTTTGCAAGGGCAGTCTTGTTCTGCAACATCTGGAGTATCTGCTGCAGTGGTATTTTCAAGAGCAATTGCTATATCAGGTTCAATAGAATATGCTGCTGTGGTTGCTCCTCGACCACCAACTTCTTCTGCAGATGAAAAGCTAAAAATAACTGTCCCTTCTGGTCTGTTTTTGCTCAATCTTCGGAGAGTTTCAATTAAGACAACGCAACCTGTTCGATCGTCAAAAGCTTTTCCTAATACGCGATCACCTACTAACTCTTTGAATTCTCCTACAAGTGTTCCTGTGGTTCCAACATCAATACCTAATTTTCGAACTTCTTCTTCAGAAAAAGCACCAACATCTACAGCTAAATTATCTGCACTAAGAACTTCTTTTCTAGCTTCAAGAGACATCAAGTGTGGAGGTTTGATGCCTATTACACCGTACACTGGTGGGAGTGCTTTATCCTCTGGAATAAAGATAACCGTTTGGCTAGGAAAGATAAGGTCAACAAATCCACCAATTTTGGCAAAATAAATAAATCCTTCTGGAGAGATATGTCTAACCATTAGACCAATTTCATCTGTATGTGCATCTAACATTAATACTGGACCATTTTTTTTGGTGCCGTTCAATGTAACAATTAAATTTCCTAAATTATCTATTCGTGTTTCATCTGCTAAAGATTCAACTTTTTGTTTGATAGCTTCAACAACTCGCTCCTCTCGAGAGGAAACACCAACTATTTGTGATAATTCTTTCAAGTCTTCTAATATTTGCTTGCTCAAAGAAATAAACCTCAATAATTAAATTATATACTAAATTCCTTAGACTATAATAACTTTTCAGAAACTTAAATCATTAATAATAAATAAATAAATAAATTTGCTCCTGAATTTTTTAGTAAAAATTTCTTTAATAAAAAAGAGTGAATGAAGGACAAATATCCTTCAAATTTTTTTTATGCTTTTCTTCTTTTAATGACTAGTGCTAGGACACTTACTGTAAATAATCCGGCAAATATTGGTAGGAGATAAAGTGGTGCGGTGAATGCTTCTTCATTGATTCCAACTGTAGGATCATGAATCATTTTCAAGTCATTGCCGTAATTTGGATAAGTTAACCAGAGATGTCCTAATCCTTCGGCAAATCCTGGAACATCAGTTGGGGTAGCAACTAAATCATCAAAATAAGCTGTTCCAACATCAATAGTATCAATCAAATGTTCAGTTGAATTATAGATATCTGCAGTAGTTACCCATTCATAATAAGCTGTTGGAATATCGGAATCTTCGTTAACAAATTGCATAGTTCTAGTAGTGTTTCCATTTTCAGTTACTGTGCCATTTCTAACTCGGACTCTATTTCTGTGTTGTACTTCAGTTATGTATGAATGAATTGCAAATCCTTTTGCCATTGGAGAGAATGCCCAATCTTCAACTATGATATCGAATTTTAATTCGGTTAATCCATTTATTACTTGATCACTGCCTTCAATTGGTTCATCTTCTTCGTAAACATGCATTATAAGATAGATACTTGCACCATTTCCCAACCCAAGTAAACTTAGAGTAATGGTTATTTCTCCATCACCTTCAACTATATCATAGCTCCAATCTTCAGTAATGAGATTGTATGACAATCCTCCAAGTTCTGTTCTTGAATCAAGGATATCATTGTCGCCCATATATTCTCGAATTCTTAATAGTTGTAGCTTATACATTTCACTGGCATCAGATTTATTTCCATAATACCACATAACTTGAGCACTATCAGGAATCAATTTGATAGTCATTTTTCCAGTCGTTATCGTTACTATTCCATTAGTATTTTGGTGACCTATTGAAGTATCTGCAGCAACCATTTGACTTCCAATTGGTAGCAAGAATATTCCAATGAGGGCAATTCCAATAAAGATTTTTTTGTTCATTTTTTTTCCTCCGTAATTAACGAAAATCTGAGTCTATTCCTTCTTGATAGATGGTTGGTTTAATTATTCAACCATCATACACTGTTGGAACCACTCACTGTTTTCTAAGAATAGTATAGAATCAAGTTGCCTTTTAACAATCTCAGAGAATGGTTGAGTGAATGTTAAACGAAGGTTTTGAAACCAAAATGAAACCATTAGAAGTGCAGTTTTCATTTGTAAGAGTTATACATGTATTTATTTTAGCAATATTTGTATACTAATTTAGTAGTTATTCGTTGTTTTAGGTGATTCATATGCGATTAAACAGCTATAAATCCAAAACAGTTATGATTTTACTCTTGTTTTTAACCTCAATATTATTTGTTTTTGAAAACACAACAAATAGCCAATGTGCAGCTACAAAAGATGTGAGAACTTACGCGCTTTTGGTTGATCAATTTGCACCAAATTCAAATAACCCAGGAGAATATTTCTGCAATGCAATTGAATTACGAGATAGTTTAATGGCTATTGGTTGGCAAGAATCAAGTTTTGAATATTTGTTTGGCAATAATGAAATTACTACTGCAAATGTGAAATCCAAAATGGCTTTTTTAGAACAAAATGCAGATGAGAATGATGTTGTGCTGATTTTTTTTGCAACACATGGGCATGGTTGTTTAAGGGATATGCTACATTTCAATAACTGGTTTCATAGTGAATTCATAGAAATCCCTACAGATTACAAATATCTATTAATAGATGCTTGCCATGCAGGAGAATTCATAGAACCATTGATTGCTTACGAAAATAGTGATAGTTTTTATGCAATGGGAAGCGTTGCTTCAATTGAATATGGGATAGCTTTCGTGCCTGATGATGGTGGGGATGAATGGGTATATTCAGAAGAAGAATTTTTTGGTATCATTTCAGCTCATTTTTGGTCGAATGCATTAACAAACTCCTCAGCAGATACTAATCTTGATACCTTTGTTGATATGGGGGAAATGTATGATTTCTCTTTACCAATAATTAAGAAAATCTATAGTGAAGTATTCGTTGAAGAGCCTGAGCTAGCAGAATGGATTGAGAATAACATCGGTTATATTGATGACTATCCTCGTCCAGTTGTAATTAATAGTTTGTCAGAAGATATTTCCATATATACTGATTATCTTAATACTAACATTGATACCTTACCTTTACTAACAGTACCACAAAAATATGGCTTAATTTTTGGTTCTATAGGTGCTGCAGTTATCATAAGCGTAATCGTAATCTTTCTAGTTTTGAGACAAAGAAGAAAGATTCCAGTTCATGTTTGAAAAATTAGAAAAACAAATTGAAGAAAACTACTCCGTGAAAGGAGTGGTTATTTCTTCTTCTACTATTTTTTCTTCTTCTTGAACAGCTGCTTTCGTAGGTCTTTTATGAAAGTATGAAAGTATCATTACGCCAGAAAGAACGAGTATTATTGCTACAATCTTTAGAGATAAATTCCATGGAGCAAGATCGTTCCACTCAGAGAAAATAATTATCCCGCCAAAGACAGGGACGATCAGAGCCATAACAGCAAAAATAGGGGCAACTAAAACAACCTTACCTTTTTGATAAGCAATTTGAGGGAAGACTTCCGAAAGAAGATTATAGACAACCATAATAAGGAAAAAGAGCCACCAAATCCCCTGTTTGAAAGCAAAAATAATCGTAGATGAGAAATTGGAAAAATCAATAGCACTCATGTAAGCCTTTGTGAATATTGCTCCAAGACCAGAAAGAATTCCTGCACCTAAACCAAATATCACGCTAGCAAATTGGAACTTTCGTGCAACCGAGAAAATAACTAGAGCAAAAACTAAGGCAGTGAAAACACAAAGAAAAACAATTGACTTTGGTTGAAGAAAGAACAGATTGATTTCAGAGATCGAATAAATAGTCTCACTGGTAGAATTAGTAACTCCTAGTATAACAATGCCTATAACAATGGTGATGATTCCAATTATTTCACAAATAGCTATTTTTTCTTTCAGATAAAGAAAGGAAAAGACTAAGAGAACAATCAATCCAACACCTTGCATTGGTGAGACAATTGATAGTGGTCCTTGATTCATCGCAATCGCTAGAAAAACAAAGGAAACATTGGTGCAAATTATACCTATTAGCCAGAATTTATTGGTAAAGAAATTTTTCAGGTTGTGCCAAAAAGAAGTTTTTTCAATGTTTGGAAGTAAAGATGCTCCTTTCTTCTGTAACACTAATCCAATATTCACTAAGGAGTAACTTATTATTCCAAATGATATCGCTAAAACAGTACTTGCCATACTTAATCACTCAATGAGTAAACAATATTCTCTGAAGTAAGCAGTATATTATAATGTTACTATTTAATAAAAGTAAAAAAAAAAATAGAAAAAGAGAAATTGAATTCATTAAAAAAATAATGAATCATTTCTGTTTTCGTTTTGTGAGTGTCATTGCGGGAATTACAATTATGGCTAGTAAGCCAAATAGACTTATCAATGGCAATCCAATCGAGTCCGTGCTTTCCAAGATTGTAAAAGCATTTTCTGAGACATCAACAATAGTAGCTAGATCTGCTCCGAAGTAACTAGCAGTTAGGGTAATTCGAATGCGATAATTCGTTCCGACAGGCAGTGCAGATATATCCCAATGATAAGAAGTTCCAGTAACTCCTGTAACTATTGTGGTCCAATTATGACTATCTATTGAATATTCTAATTTCACTTGATAATCGATGAGTTCATCACTCAAATCAACTGTCCATGATATAGTGCAATTAGATGCGAGAATTTCTCCTCCATTAGGATTGATCAAGTTCATTTGAATAGTTGGTATATCAACATTGTCAATTTCAAAGACAAAATCACTTTCGTCTGATACTATGGCACAAAAGCCATCATCGGCATAAACAATTAAAGCAACGGCCAATGAATCTGCAATTGCACCAATATCCCAAACGAAAGAATTATTAGTCAAACCGCTGGCAAGAAGATTCCAACCACCACCATCAATTTGATAGCCAATTGTATAAGTTAAACTATCATCATCGGGGTCAGAACCAGTCCATTCAATGAGAATCGAATTGTTGAATGTACCTCCACGGTTCGGAGAAAGAAGTTCTACTGTTGGTGGACGTGAAATAACTGTATATTCAAAATTATCACCATCCGAATTTTTGATAATTTTTGAATTTAGACTTTCATCTAATGTATAAATATACCAAGAAATTGTTGTTCCATGTTCATGTCCTGGAATATAACCATACCAATGATCATCGTCATTTTCACGTTCCTCTAAAGATGCATAATTCCAAGTAGAACCACCATCATCAGAATAGGTTATAGTTGCTGCATTAATATCGCCTTCATCGGTAATAATTAATTCTATCAGTGGCGTATCCTCTTCTGTAGGACTTAAGGTATCTCCGTCAGTATCATAAGTGATTGTTAAATCAGATGATTCCGGACTAAGATAATCAATAGTATTATGTTCCCATGGTGTACAGCTTTTTGATTGAAACATTGGTTCAGGATTTGGAGTATTTCTAAAAATAGGCACACCAAAACGCAAGTCAGTTCCAACATCGTAGTGGAAATAATCGGCACTATCATCATCATGGATGTAATAGGAAGTTTTTATTGAGGTTGATTCTTCTATATTATGTTGATATTGTGCTTTTAAACTAAGTTCAACTTCTGCTTCAGCTATACCTTCCACACCTACACTTACAGCTTTAGTCAATTCAATAGTGATTGTAGCTGTAGTACTTGTTGAAGAAATACTCTCATGAGTTTCTTCATAATAACCTGTTCCACCTTGAATTTCTTGATTAATTTTTTCCCAAGAAACAATTGATGGATTAGTATAAAGATCAGTATTTACATTTGGATTTTGTGCGGTCCATTCAGAGATCGCATGTTGATGTGAGACTAAAACATTATCTGAATAATCAGTTCCAACATGAAGAACAGGACCAGAGTAATACGTGGATCCATCAACATAGGTTATGTTAAGAACCCAAAGTTCCCATTGAAAAACTTCCCAAGCACCCCAATACATGTCACCATATCCTGGTCCAACAAGATCTCTTTCATCAGTATTTATTGAAGAGGAAAGTTCTGCAGTATTAATATCCGTTTGTGCCCATTCATGTTCGAGCCCAAATGAGGCATCAAGACTAAATGAAGCTCCAACAGGCACGCCAAGAAGATCTCCTTTTGCTGAGACTGATATTCCATAACCAACTTCTACTTCTACAGAGTTTGTTCTAATCACTTTTGTTTCTTCTGTATGAGTGCTATAACTCTGATCACCACAAGGATCATAAAGAATAAGGTAAAGTGTATTACCCAATACTTTACTACCTGACTCTAATTTGATGTTGTCATTAAATACTTGCACAGAGAAATCGAAATATCTGGTTACCCTTAAATCTGAAGAGCCAGCAGTACGCCCAACTAAATCTACACGTACTCTGCCATGTAAATCAGAAATGTCTGAGCCAAGGTCAACGGTTTTTGAAACAGAAGAACCTTCAGTGGTAAATGTGCCATAATTTGTTGTTGGTTGTCCAGTGCCTAAATTAATGTACAAGTCAACAGTATCTAAATTTTCTGCTGAATAAGTAAAGGTAAATTCATCTTCACCTGGTAAGAATGTTACCAACTCTTCATTATCTGGTGATACCCAAGATAAAGTCGGACCTGTACTTTCCAATATGAAATTCCGTGTATATGATCCTGCAGATTTAGTAAATTCTACCACTTTAGTTATATATCCTGTTTTTGATACAGTAAACTTTACAAGAACTTGGTTTTCTTCCGATGACCATCCTCTAGAGATAGAATATCTACCTGTTCCTGAGGTTGAAGTAAATCCATGATACCAACGTTGACCATCATTAATAGATAATTTAACATTTGCACCAACAATATTTCTGTTATATTCATCTTTAACCACTCCCGTGAAGGAAACTGTCCCAGATGATTTAACATCTATAGTCATCAAACTAAAATTACCGATAAAACAAGCAATTATAATTATCGTTAATATTTTTTTAACTTTATTTGACAATAATACCAATTCCATTAATAATTTGTTAGTTTTTATTTATGAAAATTTTAATTCTAAATATATCATGTAAGGATGGAATATATAAATACTAATAATTGAAACCGTAAAAAAGTTGGATTCTAATTAGATAAATAGAAATGGTTTGAATCATTAACATTGTAGTGAAGAAATGGATTCACTTGTCCTTTCATAATTTTACGTTTTACATATATGAGACAATGGATGTGGATGAATATTTCATTGCTTTCATAAGAAAAACAACGGAACCATTTATGCAAAGGATGCTATATTAGCAATAATTTATTGGTAAAGAATTTCTTCAAAGTTGCGCTAAAAAGAAGTTTTTTCATGTTTGGATGTGAAGTTGCTCCATTCTTCTATAAGAGTAACTCAATGATCATTATTGAGTAACTGATCATTCCGAATGCTATCGTTTTTTACAGTACTTATTATGTTTTCACTACTCATTTGTGAACAACTATCTCAAAAAAATTAGTATATTATACTATTACTATTTAAAAAGAATAAAACGTAAAGAACACTCGTTATTAAATTCTTATTGAACGTTTAAGATTCTTAGAAAGCTTTTTCATTAACTTAAAAGTATTCAATAATAGGTGAAAATGCACTATGCGAGATCTCACAGAAAAAGCATTAGAGGTTTGCAGCAAAGAAGGTGCCACATACGCAGATATCCGCATTGTAACAATAAAAGATGAGGATATATCCATTAAAAATGGAACAATCCAAACACTGAATATAGCCAATATTAAGGGGTTCGGCATTAGAACGATTTCTAATGGTGGTTTGGGTTTCGCAGGGTCATATGATGTTTCTGCGAAGGAAATTGGGCGTATGGCAAAGCTTGCTGTAAGAATTGCTAAGGCTTCAGGTGCAACACGCAAGAAGCCGATTGTTTTTGTTGATGAAAAACCTGTTGAAGATAGCTACAAGACACCAATTAAGAAGGATCCATTCTCAATTCCATCTGAAGAGAAAATAGAACTATTGATGGAAGCAGATAAACAATTGAGAGCATACAATCCTGATGAAATTAAAATGTCTCGAGCAGATTTTAGAGGGCACCAGGAAGACAAAGTCTTCGCGAGCTCAGAAGGGGCTTATATCACTCAACAAATAACATTTTGTGGTGGAGGAATAGCTTGTACAGCAATATCTCCAGGAGAACCTCCACAAACAAGGTCATATCCGGGCTCATTTAGAGGAAACTTTTCAGCAAAAGGATATGATTATTTCGAGAGTCTAAAGCTCTTGGAAAATACCGAAAAAACTGCTGATGAAGCTATTGCTCTAACAGGAGCAAAACATTGTCCAACAGAAAAAACTGTTCTGTTATTGGATGGACATCAATTGATGTTACAAATTCATGAATCATGTGGGCATCCAACAGAGCTGGATAGAGTACTGGGTACAGAAGCAGCTTTTGCAGGAACAAGCTTCATGACTCCGGAGAAACTTGGAAAACTGATGTTCGGAAGTGAATATGTCAATATGACTTCTGATTGCACTTTACCGGGTGGACTTGGAACCTACGGCTATGATGATGAAGGTGTAAAAGCAAAAAGAGTAGACTTGGTGAAGAACGGTTTATTCGTAGGATATCAAAGCTCTCGAGAAACTGCTGCAATAATCGGTCTGAAAGAAAGCTCAGCGGGTATGCGAGCAGATAACCCACAAAAATTACCATTAGTAAGAATGACAAATATTAATCTGGAACCAGGTGACTGGAAGAGAGATGAAATAATCGCTGATACAAAGAAAGGAATACTAATGTCCACAAATAAAAGCTGGAGTATTGACGATAAGCGACTGAACTTCCAATTTGGAACAGAGATCGCCTGGGAAATAGTAAATGGTGAAATAGGTCAAATACTAAAGAATCCAACCTACACAGGTATTACACCTGAATTCTGGGGTGGAATGGATGCACATTCTAAGGATGACTGGAAATTGTTAGGTACACCTAACTGTGGAAAAGGACAGCCTGGTCAAGTGATGTATGTAGGTCATGGATGTGGAACTGCTAGATTCAATAATATTAGAGTTGGAGTTATGCAAGATGATATGAAAACTGGAGTTCAATAATTTTCATATCTATTTTTTCTTTCGACAGAAATGCTTTCAGTTAGGTGTAGGGAGAAAAGATACTAAGCGAGCAGAAACTTTTGAAGGAGTCTCAGAGGTGATAAAAAGAGGATAGAAAAGTTAGAGAGAAAATAAAATATTATTCTGTTGATATTATTGGAGAACACAAAGGTCAATTTCTATAAAAAACTAAAAGATATGAAAACAGAATAATTAAATAAAAAAATAAGTATTAACTTCTCTTTACAAAGTTAATACAACACTCTTTATTCTCTAAATATCGTGTGAAACCTTATTCTCAATAACGGTCTCTCTTGAGTAGTTGATAGATTTCGTAAACCTGGAAAGATGTGCGTCAATGACTAAAGAATCTCGTACTAACGGAGATTCTTGTTGAGCTAATGTCAATAGTCGTTCTGTAATAGTCTTGAAAGTAACAAGACCGAATCCAACACTTTTACATATGAGTAAGCGAACGTCATCATTATCCTCTTGACTTATATATTATACATAGAAAGGATTCATTTCCACTCGAGATTTCTGCTGGTGAATTACAGAGAGCCTCTTTGGCTATCGTTACAAGTGACTTTCCTCAAATTGTTATTCTTGATGAACCAACAGCTAATTTAGATTCAGAACTTGCAGAAGAAGTAATGCAAGAAATTTATAATCTGCATTCTTCTAAAGACATTACTTTTCTAATTGCTACTCATGATATTAATTTGATTAAAGATGGTTATAGAGTAATTGTTCTTGAAGATGGAAAAATTGAAACAGATCAAGAAATCTATGGTAAGTTTAATCCATCAGAACGAAGGGCTGTTCGGGGCGGTATTAGTCAATCTAGTCTAGCTTTGAAGAGAAAGGAAAGAAGAAAGTAAGGAAAACAATCAAATAAAAAAATAATGGAATATATTTTCTATTCTACATATCATCATTTAGAGTAGTCAATCGAAGGATTTCTCCACATCTTAGATTAGCAGAATGAAGAATGATAATATCACGATTTACATAGATGAACTTATTGAATTGTCCGCGTTTGTACAGATACATATGATTTTCTGTAATTCTCGAATTTCATAACGTAAGAATAGCGCTTTCTTTTTTCGGTCTTCCTCTGTTTCTCTCCAAGGAGGTTGATAGGAACCATAGGACATAAGTGGATCACACTTGAGATATAGATCCATTTCATTAAATTGGCTAGCTGAAAGAGATACAAGAAAGTATTCATTTAGAGTTTTAAATAGCTAAATACCTATTATTCTATTGAAGAATTGTATATTCTTTAAATCCCATAAACCTCTCTCCCCATAAAATAAGCTCCTTTTTTCTGAGACGGAGGCTCTGCTCTCATCCAGTTTAAAATGCTCAAATCAATGTGTAATTTGCCTATTTGAGAACTAAATAACATACTTTTACTTCGTTAGTTAAATCTCAAAGATTAATTAAAAAAGAAAAAAAATAATTTTGTAGAATCACGACCCTCGCTTCTTCTTGAAGGACAAGAAGTCCAGTTAGGTAAAGACATATGGTGAAGTGCAAAAAGAAACAAAATTGGATAATTTCATAACTTGAAAAAATATTTAATATGGGTTGTTTATGAATAGATTTAGTGTATTAGCTATTTTATCTAGTTAGAAGTAGCTAATTATCAGGATAAATACTTTAAAACTTGGGGATTATGATAATGAACAAGAAAGTAGTATACACAATTCTATTTATTATCCTAATATCTGGTCTACTTTTTGGTTACCCAACATATTTTCTAATCTATAATTCTTCGATAGATATCAAACATGAAACCAGTCAATGGGCTATCGTTGAGGATGATGATGGAAATCAGTTAGCAGTCGATGTAAATAACAGCAGTGTTTGGTATAATTTGAGAGAATCTTATAATAAGAGAAGTGATGATTCTAATATATTTATTATTGGATTAGTAATATCCTATACCAACTCTTGGCATTTTAGATTTGATCCTTCGACTATTTCTTATGGTATAGGTAATATTTCTCCAGAAAAGTACTATTCAATCAATGAAACTTCTAAAAATTTAGACGCCTTTTTATCTGAATGGATAGCAATTAAAGTAAAATCAATGAACTTTTTTAACTATAAATATGTAGGCATTATTGAATTGATAATAAATCTAACTTTGTTAATTGCCACTCTTTTATTATCAAGTTTTTACTTATTATCAAAAAGAGAGAGAGGAATAATTGATAATATAAAAGAAGCATTAGTACTTGTAAAGGATAGTCCTGAAGGAATTTCTTTTACACTTCTTTCACAGAAAGTAGCTGTAAATCAAAAACGACTAGTACGCCTGATAAATTCGAGAAATCTGCAAGATGAACTAGGGTTACTAATTACCAATGATCGCATCCAATTCAAAGATTCGTTTTATTCAATAAGAGTCTGTCAGATCGAAGAACAACTGAATACTATCCTTCAGTTATCGCATAATCAAATAACGCAAGAACACTATAGTAAACTCTTTCAGTTTGAAACAGAACTAAAGAAAGCGTTGTTGTTCTTTTCGAAAAAATCTTCCAATAGTGAGAAAAAAATGGAAATTGAAGCGAAAATTGTAATGACAACCAACTTGTTAGATAGTATAACACTAGATGATTTTAAATAAAAAAACTGAAAAGCTCAATAGAACTATGGGAAAAATTTAAAAAACCAGCAAGATAGACATTAGTTTCATTTCCTTTATTTAGAGAGAGGAATGAAATGAAAAAATAGGTGAAAAGATAGATGAAAAAAGGACTTTTATTAAAATTTCTATTGTTATTTATTGGTCTAAGTCTATTATTGATGCCAATATCAAACGCTCTGGGTTTTGACTTTATTCCAGATCCCGATCCTCCTCCAGCGGATACACAACCTCCAACTGTAGATATTACCAGTCATTCTAATGGTGCAATAATATCAGGTGAATTTACTGTTAAAGCAAATGCAAATGATAATGTTGCCGTAACAAGAGTGTCTTTTGCTTTAGGCACTATTAATCTCGGCTATGATACTGATGTTCAATATGAAAAATCATATGATATTATGAATGCTGACTTTTCGCTCCAAGATGGAAACTACCTTCTAATAGCTATTGCGTTTGATGCTGCTGGTAATTATGCAGTTGATGAAGTTACTGTTCAAGTGCAAAATGGTCAAGAATTTCTGGCATTAGTTGTTGGTGGAGAAACAGAAGAGAGATTTACAAGAAATGCATTTGGTTTCTATAACACATTAATTGATCATTATAGTTTCGAAGCAGAAAATATTTACCTACTTACTACCAGAACCACTATAGATGGAAATACCGTTCCCAGAGATAGAGCAACAAGTAGTGCAAATGTCCAATGGGCTACCAACCAACTAGAAACGGCAGACCTAAATGACCAAGTAATTATATATTGGACGGGTCATGGAGGTACTGACATTATTTCTGCAGATGGTGATTTAATCTCAGCATCTAGTTTCAGCTCTTATCTAGATGATATTGATTGTGGGAAGATGTTCATCTTTTTAGGTCCTTGTCATTCTGGTTCGTTTATCGATGATCTTAATGATAAACAAAATAGAGCAATATATACTTCTTGTAGTACAAATCAAAGTGGTTGGGGGAATGGCACACATTCATTCTATCCATGGCTAATATACAAAGGACTAGATTCAGATATGGATGCTGATGATGCAGATACTAACAATAACAACAAAGTTTCACTATTTGAATTATTCAACTATTGTGTGGACTATATTAATACATTGGAAAGTCAATATAACTTCACGCAAGATCCTCAGAGATGGGTAGGTACTGAAATCGGTAATGATGCAAATGCCTATATTGGAGATGAAATTTTTTAGATTAAACTGAAGAAGGAACTATTAAATCCTTTTTCTGAATTTTTTTTCACTAAAAACTCATTAAATTGGGGCATAAACAGGGAAAAAAGAAACAAAGAAGTATGAAATATTCTAGTGATGAATTCAATAAAGAATATCATAAAATCCTTGGTGTAAAAGAAGAAGAATACTTCAATATAGGGTTACATTATACAATGTTGAGTAATTGTTTTTACTATGGAGTTATAGTATATTCTCTAAGTTTAGGATTATTTGTAACATTGGAGACCTTATTTTTTATCAATTTCTTTTTCGAAGAATATTTTACATTAATAATTGCCATTATTGTAGGAATGGGATTATTGGTGTGTGAAATAATCAGTACAATAACTAAGAAAAGACATCAAGTAAAAACAAGTAATTCTTTCGAATACTGTGTAAGAAATAACTCAAGTGCTTATCACCTAAATCTTATACGCAATGGCATAGTAGTAAGTGGGAAATTATACAAAGATACAAAAAACAAGCGATGGGTGTTCCTTCTAACTATTCGACGAGACCCACCTGCACTTTCCCAAGGGAAGAAGGTAGCAATTTTAGGTGTTGATTTAGGAATCAAAACGGAAGCATCTCTTGTAGCATTACTCGAAGATGAAGGACTAAAGAAAGAACAATTCCACTTCTTGAAAGAACCGATATTCAAGCGAGAAAAATACCGATTACGACAGTGAAGAAAAGCTTACAACGAAAACTTACTCAGAGTACTGGTAATCAAAGAGTTTTGATTTCCAGACAATTAAAGGATGTTCACTTAAAATACTCAAACCTTCTCAAAGAACATTATCACAAGATAAGTCGAAAGGTTGCAGATATTGCTCAAATTTATCTTAATGAGAACTACCGTGTTCATATCGCTATTGGCAAACTCAAAGGACTGAACCAAAGTGTTAGAAAAGGAGATGGGAAAGGAAAATTATTCAGAGGTAAAATAAGTCAATTCCCCTACTATAAATTAACCGAATTGATAACCTATAAATGTTGAGAAATCGGTGTATCGAACATCTCGTTGGTTAAGGAGAATTGGACATCAAAAGTTTGTCACAAGTGTGATAGTAAGAATACTACAAGACCTTCACAAGCACAGTTCAAATGCTTGAATTGTAGGTTGGAATATAATGCTGATGCAAATGGAGCTATCAATATAGCATTAAGATATTGGCAACAACACACAAAGGATGACAAACAAACTGTTAAGCTTATGTTCTTACATAAGAAAGGAAGTCAACAGTCAACGGCTGTTGACACTGGGAAAAAGATTATTCCCCACACGATGAATTTACTGGAGGCGGAAAGAATTATATCTTCTGCTTCAAATAAAGGTATAGGAAGTGTAAAATAATCTTGGCGTTCAATAAGATTCTGTTAATTGAGAAAGCACAATTTGTGCTAAAGCAAGCAGAGAAATTTGGTGCTACTCAAACAGAAGTAACAATTACTTCTACAACTGGCGCATTAACTCGTTTAGCTAATAGTATCATTGACCAAAACGTTGCTGAACGTCATTTTCGAGTTAGCACTATTGCTTATGTTGGAACCCAAAAAGGTTCTACAACAGTAGAAGTTTTTGATAATAAGTCAATTGCAAGTGCAGTTGAAACCGCAGTCAAGATAGCCAAAATTTCTCCAGAAAATAAACATTTCAAATCTTTACCTGAGAAACAAATCTATACAGATAAGGTTTCACTTGCTGATCTCGTTTCCAAAAATACTATTGAAGCTACACCTGAGCAACGAGCTGATTTTGCTAAGTTAGCTATTGATAGTGCTCATGCAATAGACAAACGCATTAGAGCTGTTGCTGGAGCAGTTTCACATACAACTGCAGAACGTATTATCCTCAATAACCTTGGTTTGGAAGCTTATGATCGTGGCACATATGGTAACGTTAACATAACGGTCCTCGCAGAAGATGGTTCTGAAGAAACTGCTGGGTGGTCTTCTGATAATCGCAAAGATTTCTCCAAGCTCGATATTCAAACAGTAGCTGAAAAGGCTGCTCGAAAAGCTGTTGATGGTTTCGGGATGAAATATATTGATCCTGGTGAATATGAAATTGTTTTAGAACCTGCAGCAGCAGCTGGATTTCTCTTCTTTATCAATTACTTTGGTTTCAGTGCCCAGTCGTACCAAGATTACATCAGCTTTTTACGAGATAAAATCGGTACCAAAGTTTTCTCAGAGAAGTTGACCCTTTGGGATGATGCTTATGACCCTCGTTTGGAAAACCGTGAAATGTTTGATAGCGAAGGTGTTCCAAAGGCAAAATTGGAAATGATTAAAGATGGAGTGGTCAAGAACCTTACTTACGACACTTTAACTGCTAGCAAAGATGGCGTTCAAAGCACAGGTCACAATGCTAAATTCTATGGTCGCTCATTACCTATTGCCCAACATTTGCTTGTAGGTGAAGGTGATTCCAATCTCGACGAGATGATCGCTGAAACAAAAAATGGTATTTTAGTTACTCACTTTCATTATCAAAATGCCGTCAATCCAACAAAAGGTGTTTTCACAGGTCTTACTCGAGATGGTGCTTGGTATATAAAAAATGGGGAAATTCAATTCCCACTTAAAACATTAAGATATACTGATGCTGCACCTCGTTTCTTAGCTGAGATCGATTTAGTTGGTAAATATATGGATTTGAATGATGCAAGAGCCTTAGTTCCTCCCATGAAATTACCTTCATTCAAAATCTCCGGGTCAAGTAAAGAGTAATTATAGCACTAATTATTCTTTCAATCTTTTTTTCTTTCTAAATCAACTTCAAAAACTGCTAATGATTTTGGAATGTTTTCATCACATGTTATTTTTGATAGTTCTAATGAAGAAATACCAACAACTAGTTCTCGAAATTCAGGTGCTGATTTCATATAGATATATCGTCCCTTGGGCAAATTTCTTGCATATTGTACGAATTCTTCATCTGAATGAAATTTGTCCTTAGGTCCATGAAAAAGTAATATTTCCTTGTTAATAGTGCTCAATTCCGCAGTAATATCGAACTTTAAATTATGAATACCTGTTTTTCTCCATTTCCACACAGTGGCATTTCTAACGAAATCCAAGTAGCGTTCTTTTGCAAATTTGTTTTTCATTCTTGCTAAAACAATTTTTGCCAATAGTGGCTTTAATATCTTAACTACAAATGGTGGAAATAACCTAAAGATATAGGTTAATTTTTTCTGTGCTCGCCAATCCTTTATTGGATCATGAATTGCGATAGTTGGTGCATCAAAATACTCTTTTAATAATCCTGTTAGAATGACTCCTCCGGAGAAGCTCGAACCATAGAGAACAAAATCTTTCTCTTTTAGTCCTAAATATTGAATTGCTTCTGCTAGATCTTTTGCCAGTTGATCGATGGACATGTTTGCCTTTCTTCTTTTGTGTGTTTTACAGGATGTTTTCTCTCGAGACTCAAGAATATAGTATTCACCCTTTTCATGCATTGGCACACTAAAATATCTCCACGACCAAGGTGAAGTGCCAAATCCTGGCAAAAATAATACTGGTCGTATACTCACTGGCTCTTTTGGTTTGTGATGAAAAACCCTTATCTCACCATTTTCAATTGGGATAAATATTATTTCACAAATTCCCTTCTCATAAAAAAAAGGTCCTTTTTGGTTATGTTCTATAATCAATTTCTCTATTTTTTCTTCTTGTTCTTTGCTCAGAGAAATATGCTCTGTAATTATTGAATCCATGCTTCCCACCCGGCTTTTGTTTGAATGATTGCTCTACTGTTTTTTCTCAACTATTTATTAAAGTTTATTGGATTTTACTTTCGATTAAGGTAATAGACTTCTTAGCTTTTCTTCGCCAATTCATCAGTTTTGGATTTTGGTTTCCAAAAATTCTTTTTATGCAGAAATTTACCAAGATATACTAGACCGAGCATAATAGGTACTTCCCAAAATAATCCCATAGTTGTTCCCAATGCTGCATAGGAACCAACACCATATAAACCAATGGCAGTGGCAATTGCAATTTCAAAATGACTTGAACTACCAATTATTGTGGTAATAATAGCTTCACGATATTTTAATCTAAAGAGTTTTGTAACGAGAAGATTGAATCCTACAACTATTATGAATCCGATTAAGATTGGTGCAGAGACTATTAGTAGTTCTATTGGATTACTTATCATTGTTTGACCATTAATTGAAAATAGTACCACTAAAGTAAATAAAAGCGCTACCATGGAAATTTTCCCTACCACAGGACGATATTTATTTTCAAACCAATCTTTGCCCTTTATTTTTAGAATCAATTGTTTTGAAACAATGCCAAAAATTAGTGGGATACCAATGAATATTGATACTGTAATTAGTAACCAAACCCATGGAATCTCAATATTTTGAATACCCGTTAGTAATTTAACCATTGGAACATAAAGAAAAATCAACGTAATCGTATTGATGCTTGTATTAATTACATTTTGTTCTTGATTTCCTTTTGCGAGAGAACCCCAAACTAAAACCATAGCAGTACAGGGACTAGAGCCAAGCAAAATAACCGCCACAATCAATTGAGGGTCAAAATTCCGCAAGAATAAATAACTCAAGCCCGTTGCAACTAAAGGTGCTAATATCCAATTTGAAATTAAAGTAAGCAATATTGGCAATGGATTTTTACCAAGTTTCTTAACCTCACTAAATTGAAGATTCAACAAAGCAGGGTACATCATAAAAAATAAACATATTCCTATTGGAATGTTAATATCTTGAACTTGCCAACTCTCAAGTGTGTTTCCAATTATTGGTACAAATTGGGATAATAGTATTCCAATACCCATACATACTGCTACCCAAAGTGCAAGATACTTTTCAAATATACCTAATTTATGTTCTTTATCGATTGAAATGCTACCCTCACTATCTGTTTTTCCATTTCCACGAAGTTGTTGATTATCATTAAGATCTATAGATTCTTTTCGAATTGTAACTGGACTTTCAGATGTTTTGGGTTTCACTTTGAATTTCTCCAAGATAGGAATAATGCTTCTATATAAAAATATTTTTATATGAAATTTATTTCATATAGTTTAAGAACTCTGAGGAAATCAAGAATGACAAAAAGCAAGGAAATTATAAAGGAAAGTTACGCGAGCGCACTAAAAAATGCTAAAACTGAAACAAGTAAAGAATCTTGTTGTTCTAAACCGAAAGATGAAAAATCTTCCGGGGAAAGCACTCCAAAATTATCTCTTAAACCTGTTCAATTCACTCCAAGCTTTGGATGTATTATTGATTTACCGAAAAAAGCTGGATTAAAAGAGGGGGATATTGTTGTTGATTTAGGATCTGGTCCTGGTCATGATTTGATACGAGCAGCGGAAATAATTGGTTCTAAAGGAAAAGCAATCGGTATTGATATGACTCCTGAAATGATTCAAAATGCCAATAATGAAATCGAACATAAGGGATTAAGCAATGCAGAAGCACGATTAGGTGAGATTGAGAATATTCCCGTAGAGGACAATTTTGCTGACGTAGTTATTTCTAATTGCGTTATTAATTTAACAGCTAATAAATCAGTTGTTTTCAAGGAAGCTTTCAGGATCCTAAAACCTGGAGGACGATTAGTTGATGCAGATGTAATTGCAGAGCATGAATTACCTCAAAGCTTACAAGACGATAACAAATCTTGGTGTAGTTGTATTGGTGGTGCTCTAACTGAGGAAGGATATTCCAAAGCTATGAATGCCGCAGGTTTTGTAGATATTAAAATTGATATTGATCATTCAAGGCACACAGAATGGGATGGAGAAAAAATCAGAATGTTTAGTGGAATAATTTCTGCGGTAAAACCAGTATAAAATAATCTATTTCAGTCATAGTTCTTCCAACAATTTATATTATAGTTGTGAATATTGAGTATAAAATGGGGCTAAGAAATGACTGTAGAAAAGAAAGAAGATTCCAGTAAGAAAGATGCCGATATCAAGAAGGAAAAACTCGGTGAAAAGATTGTGAAATTAATCGATGGATCTGAGCTTAAATCTTTATGTTGTTCATTAGAGGACTGGGAGGAGCGAATAGAAACAATACCCGCATTTAAAGAAGCTGATTTTTTCAGTAGAATTCTGCGGGTAGTTTCAAACCCAATACGTTTGAAAATACTTACAATATTGCTTGAAAGAAGTTGGGCATGCAATTGCGAATTTGAATATATACTCAAAATTCATCAAACCTTGATTTCACATCATCTTAAACTATTGAGAGATTCTGGTTTAGTAACCTTTAAACAAGAAGGTCTTTGGAAATTATATAGAATCGAAGAGAAATTCCGTCCTTTTCTTGAAAAGTTCAGAGAATTACTATTTACGTTACCTAAGAAATGATATCTTTGAGTGATACCTTTGCCAATGCCTAACTGGATAAAAGAGTGGATTCCAAAAGATCGATTGGTTGCTAATAAATTTAAATTGAGCAAAAGATACCTTCGAAATTCTAAGAAACTACAATTTATGGTCGGAGAAAAATTTCAAGGAACTGATAATTGGGCTTGGTTTAAGTATATGGTAATAAGTAAGAAATATGGTAAATATTGGGTGCGGTATACAGAAGGATTATATGAATGCAACTGTCCTTTCTTTAAACACCGAGGCATCTGTTCTCATATTTTTGCTGTAGCTCAACTCACCGATACATGGCCAAAAATAGAAACAATTTTTCCCGAAAAAAATGTTTTATAATGGTCTCTCTTAATTTTTTTCAGACTACTTTTTTTCTCAATTAGTTATTTAGAAAAGCTCAAGCATTATGTTGAGCTAAGATTATTTTGAGCAATATATTCTTTCAGAGTGGTTTCATTCAAATCAATTGTAGTTCGAATGTCTTCAATGATACAATCTCGTAAGAATACTAGAAGTGAGGGTAAATCTCTCATATCTCTCAGAAAGAAATCAGGATTTTGTTGTTGTAAGTGTGGTCTTGAATGTGCCATCTCTTTCTCAGTAACTGCTACTGTTTTTATTCCCGCTCTTTTACTTGCAATAATATCACTTGCTTGATCGCCAATGGACAAAACTTCACATGCTTTGAGGTTCATTATTTCTAGGGCTTTTAAGAACCCACTGGCATCTGGCTTTATCTTATCTATATCATCTCGAGTAAGAATGAGATCAAACTCTTTTATTTCAGGTATCTTCTCGGAAGCTTTTTTGATCACTTTTCTACTAGTGTTTGTTAAAAGAATTACTTTGTAATCTTGTGCAAGGAGTTCTCGTAATACTTTACGAACGCCAATAGTTGGAACAATATTCATACGACTTTTAAGATACATAATAACTGTTGTAAAAATGAATTTCAATGCTTGAAAATTAGTCATACCCATTTTCTTCCCCATTTGGAATGAGAATTTAGCCAAGCTAGTATTTTTTGGTTTTTTGTCCAATGTAGTTAGTAGTGAAAAAACTTCAAGGGATGCCTTATTGATTTGTTTTTCAGTAATCTCTGGTCTTACCATCAACACACTCTGGATAAGAGGCCAACCAAGTCTAACTACAAATGATGATAACACTCCATCAAAATCAAATATTATTGCTTTAATTTGAGAGGTACGCTTTGGTGTATTGGGCGTATCTACATTGAGAGGATTCATTGTTTTAAATTCCTTTTAACAGATTAATTTATAATTCTAAACTGAAAACTTGGTTCTAATTATACAATTTGAATTTATTTCTTATAATTATGTATAATTCTTACAATTATCAAGATGAATTATGAATAAAAGTAATCTTTATTCCCTAATATTCTTTGTTTTGCGGCAAGAACTACTCAAAATTCTATTAAATAACGAATATTAATATAGAATAATTCGTTATAGAATTATTATTCAACTAAAAACAACTAATTTGGAGGATTTAAAATTGGCTTTGAATGCTGATGCGGCAATAGCACTCTATATTCTGATTTCTTCAGTTTTAAGCTTAGTAATCAATATCATTTTCTTTAGATTTGTTTTTAAAAAGAAAAAGAGATTGAAAGCAAATACTTTCACATGGCTAACCACTTTGGGTATGATGATTCCAGTAAGTTTTGCTTTAATGGCTATTTTCTTATCAATAGATGTATCCTCTAGTAGTGTTGGTGGTGCTCTTGGGTACGGTTTACTAATGACATTAGCTATTCCACCAATTTTCTGGTTTGTTCCCACTACTCTCTATTCACTAATAAGAGCTATCTTTATAGCGATAACAAGAAGAAAAGAACGAGAAATTTTAGAAGAAGATATTCAGGACGTTGGGCTAAATGTTGAACCAATTTTAGCTCAAAAGCATGAATGATGAATAATAAAAAACATTGAATGTAAGGTGAAAAATCCTTACATCTGTTTTCTTATTTCAGAAACTAAGAAATCGCTTAGCTTTTCCAAGTAAACTTTGCCATCTTTCCAATTTGCTTTTGTTGGGTCACCTAAGATACCGTTAGCTGTTAGTACTTTCATTCCTTTAGTGAAGAGAAGCTCTGTTTCCCTCTCACCGAATTTTCCAAGATAACCTGGCTTGTATCTCTCTTTTTTAACGAGATTTTCAGCAATGGCGAGTACTATAGATGTTTCATTTTCACCAGAATGAGCTCCTGCTTCTTCTGCAGTTTTCCCTGCTTCTATTGACATTTGAGTTAGTATTTCAGAGAATTTAGAAAGATCTGAATATCCAATTATATTGTTGTTGGGATATTTTTCTTGTAATTTCTCAATTGCTATTGCTGTTATAGCAAAATTCCCACCATGACTTGGGATAAAGATGATATTCTTAAATCCATGTTTTACGAAACTCTGAGTGTAATCGTTAATGATGTTTTCCAATGTGCTATCCAAAATTGATACCGTTCCTGGAAATTCCATATGGTGCTCTGAACAACCAACATTTATTGTTGGACCTTGCAAGGTTTTTCCAAGTTTTTTTGCAACGCTATGTGCGATTTCTTCACCTATTAATGAATCCGTTTTTAAAGGTAAATGTGGACCATGTTGTTCAATAGCTCCAATAGCAATTACTATTGTATCAAAACCCTGCTCCATTGCTTCGCCTATATCCGGCCAATTCATATCAATTATTTTAATGTTTTTCATGTTTTTTCCTCTACAGTTGCCCATTTTTATCGCTTAGAAGATAACGACTTTTGCAATTTCGGATAAATATTGTGTTTGATGTTTTTATATTATTTCTCTGTTTAAAAAGAGCTTTGTTTATGAATTTGTTCAAGAAATCAATATTTTTGTTATTATAACGAAAATGTTCACAAAAGCAACTATTTTATAACAGTGAGTCTTGCAATATTAGATAGTGAAATGATATTAGCTCTTCCATTTTTGTGTCAAATGAGTGTTAAACAATGAAAAACCCATTAAGAATTCTGCATCTTGAGGATAATCAAATCGATGCAGAATTAGTGAAAGAAATTCTTTTATTAGAGGATTTGAGTTTCACTATTATTAGTGTTGATACTCGAGAGGATTTCGTAAAAACTATCGAAGAAAAAACCTTTGATTTAATACTCGCTGATTATAGCTTACCATCATTTGATGGACTTTCTGCTCTGAAAGAAACAAGGAAACGAGGATTGAGTGTTCCATTTATTTTAGTCTCCGCAGTTCTTGGAGAAGAACTTGCAATTGAAGCATTGCATAGTGGTGCAACAGATTACGTATTAAAGTCTCGTTTAGAGCGTTTAGTACCAGCTATTCTGCGAGCTATCCGTGAGGTTGAAGACCGAGATCAACGTATAAAACTCGAAGGCGAAATTTCCGAGCTAATTGCAATGTATGAGAAAATTGCTGAACGAGTACGTGGTTTCTTGAAAATGAATTTACCTTCAGGTAAATATTCAATGGTGGATAAATATCTTGAAGAATTAAGTGGATATTCTACTAGGGAATGGAATGCTACTCCGAATTTCATTGAAACATTTATTCATCCCGATTATCAAGCGATCTATCAAGATAGTTTCACTAAAATGAAAGAAGGCATAGTTCCTCGAATGATCGAATATAAAATAATTAAAAAAGACGGAGAAGAACGTTGGTGGCTTCAATTTGCAATTGGGGCCTACGACATTGATCAGAAGTTAATATCGGTATCTATAGTTATAATTGATAATACAGACAATAAAGAATCCTTTTTGAAATATCAGAATTTGTTTGAGAACGCTTTAGTTGGTATGTTTAGAAGTGATGTAAAAACCGGCAAAATAATAGAAGCAAATGAAAACATGGCGATGATTTTTGGAGTTAATTCACTCGAGGAATATAAGCTTCTTAATGCAAAGGATTTCTATTATACAGAGGAAGAGCGAAAAAAAGCTATTGATTTAATGAATAAGCAAGGATATATCAATAATCATCACCTCAGGTTGAAAAGAAATGATGGATCGTCTATTTGGATAAGTATGTCCGCAAAAATCTATGCTAAAGGAGGTTATATTGAGGGTGTTATGGTTGATATCTCCAGTCAGAAAAAGGCAGAAGCAGAATTGAAACGAGATAGACGTGCGTTTCAGATAATTGCTGAAGCAGCAGTAGATTCTATTGGCATACCAGAAATGTGCAATCAAATCTTAAGTGGGTTGATAGAAACATTAGATTTTGAATTTGGCACAGTTCGACTTTTTAGAAAAGAAAAGAGAATTCTTGAGTTAGTAGCACATGTAGGATTTGATGATAATGAGAAACTTCAATCGTCATCTATTTCCATTGATGATTACACGTATATCACTGCAGATGTTGCTCGCCATAAACGTCCATTATTTGCTCCGGATATGGCTAAGAGTGAATATGAGAGATTAAGAACAACACCATTTAGGATAGATAATATTCAAGCTTTTATTTCATGGCCAATTTTGAGTTCAAAGCAAGAGTTGATCGGTACCCTTCAATTGATTGCTCACGAAGCCAAAAATTTTTCCGTAGAAGATAGGACCTTCTTTGAAAATATTGTGGGCATGTTTGCCTCTTCATTGGAACGTAAGCTTTCTGATGAAGCGCTTTTGGAATCGGAACATGCTAAACGTATTCTTGCTAACATCGTTGAAAGCAGTAAAGAAGTAGTTATTCAAGGCGATGAGAATGGAACCATAATCTTTGCTAGTTCTCCTGTCAAAGAAGTATTCGGTTACACACCAAAGGAATTAATTGGTGAACATTTCTCGAAGTTAGCTCCTCAAGGTGGAGAAGAGAAACAAAAAAGAATGTTTGACACAATAAAGAAATCAGGTAGTTTGACTTTTGAAAGCGTCCGAAAACATAAGGACGGGACATTGATACCTGTTATTATGACTGTGACTCCTGAAAAAGATGAAAAAACAGGCAAATTCATTTCTAATGCAGTTATTGTTGATATCTCAGAAGTAAAACGTTTAGAAGCTTCATTGCGAGATAGATCTTATGAGTTAGAAGTTCTCAATAAAATTATTTCAGCTGGATACTTGGCAAGAAGTTTAAATGAATTGTTAGACTTTACTTTGAACGCTATCCTAAATTCGTTAGATTTCCATGGTGGTGCTATTTATTTCATTGATGAAGCCGGTGATACAGCTACAATCAGAAGATCATTAGGTATGTCAACATCGTACGTAAAAATGGCTGAAAAAATAAAAATCAATAGCCCTGCAATAAAAAAGCTATTTAAGGGTGGGAAATCAGTTCTTGTGTCTGATTATTTAGAGAAAAGCAAGGACCACATGGGTTTTGGTATTGCAACTTTAATTGCGGTTCCTTTCTTCTCAAAACAGAAAGTAATTGGCGGGTTATTTTTAAGTACAAAAGAGAAACGAACTATTTCAAAAAATGATTTAGCTACGCTTGAAGCTATTGGGAGAGAAGTTGGTACTTCTTTTGCTAAAATGATTGTGGAGGAAGAATACAAAAATTCGGAAGAAAACCTCTTATCCGCATTAACTTCTGTTGGAGATTTAGTTTTAATCATTGATGTTGAGACAGGTACAATCTTACGGGTAAATAAAAAATTACTGCAAAAACTATCTTATACGATTAAGGTTTTGCAAAAAATGACTATTCAGGAACTAATACCTGATAATAAATTATTAGAATTTAATGATGTCATTGCGAAAACTCTCAAATCCGGCAAAGAGAAATATCAACTAGTAATGAAAACTAAAACTCAGAAAATTATTGAACTTGAAATGTTTCTATACAAAACAAAATTCACAAGCAAAGAGGCAATTTTATTCTTAGCTTCAAAGAACTAGAGCTAATTCTGGCTTTCATCAAACAAAATAAAGATAAACAATTAATTAGATAGTACTTTTAGGTTTACTTTAATAGGTTAATCTTTAGATAAAGCTAGCAGATAAAAAGTGAAATCACTTATGTCACATCCATTAAAATTTCTTCATTTAGAAGATAATAAAAATGATGCGGAATTAGTAAAAGAAATTATATTACTTAATGATATTAATTGTGAGATTATTCATGTTGATAATAAGGTTGATTTTGAAAGTGAACTTGTAAAAGGTGATTATAATATAATTTTAGCTGATTATAATTTGCCATCATTTGATGGATTAACCGCTTTGAAATTAGCAAATGAGAAGAACCCAGACGTGCCTTTTATTTTCATTTCTGGCGTGCTCGGGGAAGAATTAGCCATTGAGACTTTGAAAAGAGGTGCGACAGATTATGTATTAAAGTCTCGTTTAGAGCGACTCGCTCCTGCAATTATGCGTGCTTTGCGTGAAAAAGAAGAACATGCTCAACGCATCAGACTCGAACGTGAAATCGTTGAACTTGAACAAATGAGAGATGAACTCCAGAGTATTTATCAACAATTAACTCGAAGGGTTCGAGGATTTATAAAAATTGATTTACCTTCTGGCAAATATTCTCTTGTGGATAAATTTCTTGAAGATTTGAGTGGATATGAAATTAAAGCTTGGAAAGAAAAACCACAATTCATCAAAGAAATCGTTCATCCAGAATTTTCAAGCTATTACAATCAGCAAATTGATCAACTGAAGAACGAAATTGTTCCCAAAATGCTTGAGTATAAAATAATCAAAAAAGGTGGAGAAGAGCGTTGGTGGCTGCAATTTAATATAGGTGCATTTGATGTCGATGGAAAACTGATGTCTGTTTCTGCTGTTATCGTTGATAACACAGACGATAAAGAAGCATACATCAAATTTCAGAATATTTTTGAGAATGCATTGATGGGAATGTATAGAACAGATATTAATACCGGAGAAATTATTGAAGCTAATAATAAATTAGCACTGATTTTTGGTTTTGATTCTGTAGATGAGTTTAAAAAATTCAATGCTTTTGATTTCTTTCAGAATAAAGAAGAACGACTGAAACTCATGGATCAACTAAGGAAAAAAGGTTTCTATGAGGAACATCAATTAAAACTAAAACGTATTGACGGTTCAATTGCATGGGTGCGTGAATCTGCTAGAATTTATCCTAATGAAGGATATGTAGAAGGAATGATGCTTGATATTACCGAGCGAAAATTCGCTGAAGATGCAATTGTTAGAGATCGGAAAGTTTTTCAAATAATTGCTGAAGCGACAATTCATTCACATGATATTTCCATTCTCTGTCAGAAAATACTGGCTGGTTTGGTTGAAACATTTGGATTTAATGCTGGAATTATTGAACTTTATAATCCAATTCTAAAACTGTTAGAACCAGTTGCAGTAGCTGGCGAAGAGATGGATGATGTAGAAAACCTTTCTCCAATTTCTATTGACAACCCAAATTATATTACTGCCCTTGTAGCAAGAGCTGGCAAACCGATTTTCTGTGTTGATATTACCCAAGATAGTGTTTTAAGAAAATACAAAGCTAGACCTGATGAACAAATTAGAAAAGCGAATATTACTTATCCTATCTTTGATGCAGCGAATTCACTCCTGGGAGTATTACAACTTGTTTCAAAGGAATCTCAAGAAATACTTATTGAAGATAAGGTATTATTTGAAACAATAGCGGATATGTTTACAACTGCTTTAGAACACCAACGATCGACAAGTGCTCTTTTGGAAAGTGAAGAAAAATTCCGTACTTTTGCTGAACAATCATTATTGGGTGTAACAATGGTATCTTTGCAAGGGGAGTTTACTTTCGTTAATGAGGAGTTTGTAAGAATAACAGGATTCTCACAAAATGAATTGTTAACTATGACAATACGAGACTTAATTGCTAAAATTTTGAGCAAACAAGAAGAAAACGATTTTCAAATTGCTATTAGTAATATTGTAATAATTAAAGAACCTATAAAAACGGAATTATTTATGAAAGCAAAAGATGGAAAAGAAAAGTGGGTACAAGTCAATATTGCGCCTATGCTAAATGCTATTGGAGAATACACAAGCACGGGTGCAGTTATTTTAGATATTACAGAACAAAAAAGAGCTCAAATGACCCTAGATAGGGAAAGACAAGCATTTCATATCTTAGCTGAAGCAACTGTTCATGCAAAAGATATACCACAATTTTGTGAACGAATTTTGAATGGTTTGGTCAAGGTATTAAAATTTGATTTTGGTACCTTCAGACTCTATAATAAAAAAGAACGAATGTTAAATCTAATTGCAGTATCTCAGATTGATAATATCAAAGATATCAAACCTTTATCTATTGATGATGAAACCTATCTTAATACATTTGTTGCTAAATCGAAGCAAGCTGTTTTTGCTCCAGATATAAGTAAACACAAAATAGCAATGAAATTTCAGAAACGATTGGATAAATTTAACGTAAAAGCAAATATTACTTGGCCAATAGTAAGCACAAAGGATGATTTACTAGGTACAGTTCAAATTGCTGCCTTCACTACCAAAGAATTTCCTGAAGAAGATAGAATTTTCTTTGAAACTATCATTCGATTCTTTGGAACAGCTCTTGAAAGACGATGGAACGAAGAAGCATTGATAGAGAGTCAGGCACAATATCGACGATTGGTTGATACCTCTCCTTTTGCAATAATAAACACCGATTTAGACGGGAAAATAATCAGAGTGAATCATCAAGCAATAACAATATTCGGTTATAACCTGGAATCAGATTTCGTTGGTTTGAACTTCTTTGATCTATTTATTGGAGGTCATAAAACAAATATAATCAATCACACTAAAGCAATAATTAAATCAAGAATAATTAGCAACAATGAATATAAAGTTCAGAGCAAATTGAAACAAGAACTCGTTATGGATTTGAGTGCTTCTTTAATATTAGATGAAAAAGATGCTCCTGAAGCGCTTGTTTTTATTGGGCAAGACATTTCATCCAAGAAGGCAGCAGAAGATGAACAAAAGCAATTTATGGATGTAGTTGCTTCAAGCAATGAAGTAATTATTTCTGCTTCTCCTGATGGAAAAATTATTAGTGTAAATCATGCTATTAAGAATGTTTTTGGTTACAGTGTGAATGAAGTAATTGGTAGAAATATTTCTTTCTTAGCTCACCCCGACCAAAAAGTAGCTCAAAAGAAATATCTCAAAAAGGCAATTAAGAAAAATAGGGTCATTTTTGAATCCACTAGAATGCACAAGGAAGGACATTTAATACCCGTTATTATGAATCTCTCAGTTATTAAAAATGAGAAAGGCAAAGTAATGTCTGTTAACACTATAATAATGGATATTTCAGACATTCAAAAAATAGAAGATTAATTCAAGAACAATAACAAATTACGAAATGTTCACTTTTTGACAATTCTTTACTCGAGATAAAACAATTAAACGCGGAACTGTTGCTGATAAATTTACCTCTGAACAATTAATTATTTTGAATACATTTTTCAAAAAAAGTTCTTGATCAATGTCTTTAGAAAAGGACAATTTTTTCGCTCTGAAAAATATCACTAATCTCTCTCCTAAAATTTCAAGATCCTTTTTTGTAATGTGTAATTCTTTCTCATTGGATACAAATAGTACTTCTTTATCACCAATACCGTGGAAAACTTCCTGTAATTCTGAAAAAGGAACCAAATGAGCCAATAACCGAGAGAAATATTCTCCCGTAGTTGCTCCTTCTGCTTTCGCTTTTGAAACAAACTCATCATAAATTTTAATCGATACATTGCGTATAGTGATGTCTTTTAAATCTTCTTTCTTTTCTGGGTGTTGGTATTTTTGCCATTTGCGAATTAGGCCCAATTTTACCAATTTTGGAATATCTCCTTTAAAAACGACGTTCGATGATTTACTTATAAGCTTAACATGTTGGACTAAAGTTAGAGCATCTACATCGGCATCAAAAGATAGATTCTTTATATTACGGAAGAGAAACATTGTTTTTTCTCCTGCTGATGTTAAATCTTTCTTCGTGATATTTAACTCATCCAAATCACTTATCTTTTCCGGGCGAATGCCTCTTCTAGGTTTTCTACCAAATCTTCTGAAACCGTGCAACATCCAAGGTTGCCTAAGATGAATGTTTACCAGTTCACTAAAAGCATTTCCAGCAGAAACTCCTCCTGCAGTTCGATGTTCTGAAAATCTATCATATAATTCTCGATTTACTCCTCTCAATGTAATATCCTTTTTCTCATCTTTACTTTCATTTTCCTTGAACATTCATTTGCCCTTCTGTGATTTTGCCAACTTGTTTCCTACTTTCTCTAAGTTATATGAGCTGTATTCTTTGTGTGATATTTAAGGGTTCTGTATTCTTTAGCAAAAAAGTTAAATATGTGTGATATGTATGATTGGTTAGTATTACTAGATGATAGACTATGGTGAGAAATAATTGGCAATGAAAACTGCGCAAAAAACTTCAATAAGGAACGAAGAACAAAATAAAAAAATAGTACTTGCTACAGAGAAATATAAGTCCGCTGCAGGTTGGTTCTGGTCAGGATTAATACGGTATCCAGGATTAATGATAACCTCGTCATTAATTATGATTATTAATTCACTAATTGCTATTTTACCGGGAATTTTACTGGGGGTTGGAATTGATATCCTTGGATCAATTGGATTTGGAAAAGAGTTCATTTGGATAATTCTTGCCATTATTGGTGCCGCATTATTGAATTGGCTTACTACATTTCTTAGTGCTTACTCTTGGGGAATAGCAATCTACAGGTTGGATCGAGATTTACGTCAAGAATTTTTTGATGTTGTTCAGAACCATTCGATGGCTTTTCATGATGAACATGATTCTGGAGTTCTATTATCAATGGCCATGAATGAAATAAACCAAATACGATTTGCATTCAACCCATCAATAAGACACCTGTTCATTTCAACACTAAGCATCATATTGACTACTTCATACTTTTTCGTAAGAATAACATTTGGTAGTCAAACTATTGGTGTAGGAAACTGGCAAATTGGTCTTGGAATCACATTTGGATTTGTACTTTATTTTATCCTTGCATGGCAATATGCAACAAAGATAGGTCCTGTACGAAGAGAGTTGGCTACAGAACTAGGTAATGTTTCTTCTGCAACACAGGAAGCTTTTAGAGGAATAGAAGTTGTTCGTTCGTTTGATAATGAGGCCTTAGAAAACGAGAAATTTGCTACAAAGAGCAATCGTTTAGCAGATAAGACCAAAAAAGAGGGCTATCTTGCATCTTTCTATTGGCCTGCGTTAATCATGATAATTGCTACTGCAGTATCCTTTGGTTTAGGTCTATGGTTGATATCTGGGGGGAAAATGTCCTTTGGACAAATGACTTCCATGTTAATGTTATTGTTAAAATTAATAATATTAAATTTCATGATTCCAACACGATTGTTATCTATGCAAGCAGGAATGATAAATGCAAAACGTATCTGGAAAGTAATGACTTTTGATGATCCATTGGTTGAACCAAAAGATTCAATCGAAGCAGACTGGTCAAAGAATTTGACTTTTGATGATGTATCCTTCAAATATCCCGGAACAGATAGATATGTATTGAAGAACGTTTCTTTCAAAGTTCCACCTGGTTCTCGTGTAGCATTAATAGGTGGACCTGGTTCTGGAAAGAGTACAATACTCAAACTCTTACTCAGATTATATGATCCTGATTCCGGAGCAATTTCTCTAAATGGTTATACTTTACAAGATATGCAGACTTTTGATGTAAGAAAAGATGTTGTATTAGTTGAACAAGATATTTTTCTCTTTGGAGCTTCTATAAAAGAAAATATTAAATTTTCTAAACCTGACGCGACAGATGAGGAAATACAAGTAGCTGCTCGCAGAGCACAGATAGCAAGTTATATTGAATCCACTCCTCAAAAATATGAAACGATTATTGGAGAACGAGGGGTAACACTTTCTGGGGGGCAAAGGCAAAGAATTGCAATTGCTCGAGCATTACTCGCTGATCCAAAATTACTTTTGCTTGACGATTCAACCAGTGCAGTTGATATTAAAACAGAAGCAAGGTTGCGTGCTGCAATAGACGAATTAATCAAAGGTAGAACTTCAATCGTTGTGACCCAAAGATTATCTACATTGGTGGAATCAGATATGATTATTTTCTTAGATAAAGGACAAGTAATAGATATAGGAACTCATACGAAATTATTGCAGAGATGCTCCGAATATCAGTTTATGATTAGCTTGTTACCGATGGGTGATGAATTAATTAAAGCTGCGAAGAATCAAAGTGATTCTTCTGTTTCCGGAGGTGTAAACTAATGGGAATGCATCGCGGTGGTGGTATGGGGAAAGTACTAAGTGCGCGTAATGAGAAGAGAAGAGCATCTAGACCATTAGGTGTTTTGCTCAAAGCTCTAGGAGGATTTCTCAAAGGCTTGGGTTGGTTAATGGCGCTTGCTGCGTTTATTAGTTTAATTTATTCAGCAACACAAATCTTTAGTCCATTGATCCTAACACGTGGAATTGATGCATTTTCAAATATTGCTGAAGGTCAAGTTGTGGTCTTCAATCAAACTATGACGATTCAGAATGCTATTATTATATTGACATTAATATTCGGATCAATGAATATTTTAGGGTTCTTCCTAAATTCATTGTCAACAAGAATACTAGCAAAAGCAAATTCAATTTTTGTAAACAACATTAGAGTACAATTGTATAGTAAATTGATTAATTCATCAATGAGCTATATCAAAAATGAACAAAGTGGTAACATAACTTCTAGGATTACAAGTGATACTGATCAAATAGCGACAGGTATTCATATTTTTACTATGATTGCAATTCAACTGGTCCTTCTGGTAACAACACTTGTTATACTGCTGACACAAACAAGCTGGCAAATAATACTCATTTGCTTAGCCTCAGTACCTGTAGCACTAACAATCAGTGCAGTTTTGAGCAAATTCGGCAGAAAAATTGTTCTCGATATACGACAAGCATTTGGTATCGTTTCCGGAAAAATAGCTGAAAGCTTCGCCGGTGCAGCAGTAGCAAAGTCATTCAACAGAGAAAAAACGCTCTCAAAACAAATGGGTGTATTAAATCAACAATATTACAAAATGAGTCAGAAATTTGGTTTGATGATGTTTATCACAATGCCACTCATAGGGGCAGTATCGTCAATAACGGTTGCAACAATCCTCTGGGCTGGAGGACTAATTGATCTCTCAGTTGGAGAGATTTTCCTAGGGATAACCCTCTCAAGTTTATTCTTACGTCCAATAACATTTCTTTCGATGGCTTTCCCTGAATTACAGAATTCATTGGGTGCAGTTGATAGAGTAATTGACGTATTAGAAGCAGCACCCGCAATTGAAGATTCACCAGACGCTAAGGACTTGGAAGAAAATTATTCAGTTTCAATGAAAAATGTCTGGTTTGCTTATGAAGATGAAAACTATGTTATCAAAGATGTTTCCTTCGATGTAAATGAAGGAGAAATGGTCGCCTTAGTTGGTCATACAGGAGCAGGAAAAACTACCATTGCAAGTATGCTTCTTCCACGCTTTTACGATTTAAATAAGGGTACAATTAAAGTAGGCGACCAAGAAATCCGCGATTTAAAGCAATCCTCACTTCGAAATGCTATTGGACTCATTCCACAAGAACCTTACCTATTCACCGCATCAGTTTACGATAATATCAAATATGGTAAACCAGATGCTACAGAAGAAGAGGTATATGGAATCTGTAAACTCCTTGGAGCAGATGCCTTTATTGAAGCACTTCCTATGGGGTACGAAACACTTGTTCAAGAAGGTGGAAAGAAGCTCAGTGCTGGTCAAAGACAAATGATCACTATTGCGAGAACCATGCTTGCGGACCCAAAGATACTCATTTTGGATGAAGCTACTTCAAGGTTAGATGCCTATTCAGAATCACTGGTTCAAAGTGCACAAAGAAAACTATTCGAAAATAGAACCACATTTGTTATTGCCCATAGATTATCAACTATTCATGATGCGGAGAAAATTATTGTTTTAGACCACGGTGAATTAGTTGAAATGGGTAATCATGAAGAGCTTCTGAAAAAAGAAGGAATATATGCTGATTTGTACAATACTTACTATTCTTTCCAAGGGCTTGAAACAATTGACTTGGGTGACATTGATGATTTGGATGAAGAGGAAGAAGTAGAGCTCTCACCAATGGCATTACTGCAAATGGGTCCTGAAGGACATGCAAAGCTACAGAAAATGATCAAGGAAGGAAAAATACCTCCGGAAGCATTGGCTAAAATAAAGCAGAAAATGAAAGGTAAACCAGGAATGCTTGGTGGTAAAAAACCTCATAATTAGACATACTAAAAAATAGGAGAAACTCTCCTATAATACTTTTTTTTCATCCAAATCATTAATTTCTATTTCTAAACGATACATTTATTGAGTTATCTTTTGTTTTAATCACATATCTATGTTAGAAGGAATTCAGAGATGAGTGAAGAAAATGTTCTACTAATCCATCCCCCATTTCAATGGGGAGTTATTGATAGATTCTGTCAACCGCTAGGTGTGCTAATCTTAGCTAGTGCTTTGAAAAATGAAGGAATCAAAGTAAAGGTAATAGATCTAGCAGCAGAAGGATGGTCTCAAAAAAAATTAGCTAATTATTTGTTTCAAAACAATTTCACTCATATTGGTATAACCACTATATCACCATTTCGTGAAATAGTCTATTCAATATTACGCATGGCTAAAAAAATCAATCCAAAGATCATTACTATTGTCGGTGGACCTCATCCAACTTTGCAAAAAAAGGAAATCTTTTCTGAATGTGAAGCCATTGATTATGCCGTATCTGGTGAAGCAGAACTTGAGATTGTGAATATTATTAGAGACCCCAAAAAGAAATTCTATGATTTAGGTTGTATAAATGATCTGGACCTAGTTCCTTTGCCTGATCGTTCCCATGTGAGACATTTAGCTTATAATGAACTTTCCGGTATTTATATGGGTGATTCTGCAACAATGAAATGGGTTCGAGGTTGCCCATGGAGAAAATGTCGTTTTTGTACACGAACAGAGTTATCAATGACCTACCGTCAGAAAAGCCCTGAAAAAATAATAGAAGAAATAGCGATTATTCAGCATGAATTGAAATATGAAAATATCATCGTTATTGATGACAGTTTGAAGTTCAATTCAAAATATATTCAGAAAATCCTTAAAATGAAAATAAAAGAAGGGTTGGATATTCCTTTCTGGGCTCTAGCTCGTGCTGATCAAATTAATGAAGCAGGTGCAAAGTTAATGAGACGAGCTGGGTTGAGTGGGATACAAATTGGTCTCGAGTCAGTTGTTCCACGTTTTGTTGAAATGTATCGTAAAACGAGTTTTCCATCACATATTTGGCGAGAAAAACTTGACCAAGCATTTGAATTGGGAGATAAATACAATTTTATCATCATTGCTTCTTTTATTATAGGCGCTCCTACAGAAAAAGCAGAAGAAATATGGTATGATATTAATTACTGCAAAAATTCAAAACTTGACTTTGCTCAAGCATTTCCTTTCCAATATTTGAAAGGCTCTGAAATGTGGGCAGAAGCAGTAGAAAACGGCCAGCTAACCTCCAATCACTTCTATACCTATAATGATAAGAAATTTGGCACAACAACTTATACTACACAAGAGCTACTAGATTTAGCTCTAGAAGCTGAAAATCAAATCAATTCTCCCTTTTTAAATCCAGGTAGATATGTTCGCATTATTCGTAAATTTATCAAGCAGAAAAATTGGTTGATATTTAGACACAACATTTCTCGTATACCTGTGCTATTTAGGAAATTAATTCTTGAACATCCATATGAGTTGCTTCCCGATGAATTACATGGATGAATGGTAAGAAAGGACTTTTCTTTCTCACCTATTTTTCTCTTTAACTTGACATTCATTTTATTTCCCTCTAAATTTTTAGCCCATTGAAATATTGAGTATACTGAATCAGTAGAAATGAGTGATCATTACGGGTTTGTGTAATCTGATGGAATATATTTTTAAGAAATAAAAATCGTTGATGTTTCAATTTAGATGGTGCTGTACTAATGAAAGAAGGGAAACTGCCTTGGGAATTGTTAAAAGATCTAGTAACAAAGAATGGATTCCAAACTGAAGGAGTAATTCAAGGACCTAAAGCCGGTTGTGATGTTGCTGTTTTTAATTACCACCTAGCAATAAAAAGAGCTCAAGAGTTCTATCAGTCTCGAGAAGATGTTCATGTTGTTTTCAAAACCGATCCAATAACTTTTCCCACACCAAATCCAGGTAGATACGCCGTTGTAGTAAATTCAAATGATATAGTTACAAGTGGAGCTCTCCCCTTTGCTTTTAATGCAACAATTATCCTACCAATAGGATCAATGAAAGCAGATGTACAAAAAATACAAAATGACATTGATTCTGAATGTGTAAAACAAAAGATCACTATTCTTGGGGGGCACACTGAAATTTCCTCCTCTGTAAATTCTCCAATAGTATCAGGAGCAATGATAGGTTTTGTTCCAGCGGATTATTATGTTCCACGAACGATCCAAGAAGGAGATGTAATGTTCTGTGTTGGATGGTGCACAAAAGAAGGGATGGGTATTATTGCTTCCAAAGGATATGAAAAGCTAATAGAAATGATTGGAAAAGAAAAACTAAGTAGGTTGATGAAATTAGGTGAGGATATTTCAATCACTGAAAGTGCTCTAATGATAAATAAAAAGTATCAACCAGGACTAATGCATGATGCAACGGAGGGTGGTATCCTTGGTGCTGCTTTTGAAACTATTGCTGCAGAGAATTATGGCTTGGCATTAGTTGAGGACAAATTTCCTCTTACAAAGGAAACCAAAGAGGTTTGTGAATTATTAGAAGTTAATCCTTTGAAAGTCATTTCTTCTGGAACATTACTAGTTGTTTCTTCACCGGAAAAAGCAAAGAATATCATAGAAGAATCTACTTCAGAGGTTCCAATAAGTGTTGTTGGTGAAATCGTTTCACAAAAACAAGGCATTACTTTAGATGGCAAGCCACTTGTACCACCACAATCTGATGAAGTAATTGATGCATTAAAAAAATTAGCGAAGGACAGTTTGTAAAAAAGAAACTGCCTTTAAGAGTACTAATTGTTTATTAAAGAAGGCGTTTCTGCCCTTCCAATTTTTGAATTTCGGTGATATCTTGAGATGCCTCAATGCACCCTAGATATTTGCCTGCTTTATCACGAATAGCAAAATATCTGATGTGGATCATTGTCCCATCAAGATTGATCCAAAATTCAGCCATTTTTCTTTTGCCAGAGCGAAAGTCATCTAAAATTTCTTTCACAACACTATAACTCTTTTCTGGATGGCAGTTGATAACGCTGCGACCAATAATCGCTTTTGTTCTCACAAAAATTCGCTCATCGCCTTTGCTGAAATATCTTACTTTATCTTCATGGTCAACAAAGGTAATGTCAATTGGTAAAGTATTGAGTAATGGTTCAATAAAGCTTATTGGCAATGGACCAGTCTCAAACTCGATCATTCCTTCCATCATTATTTCCTCAGGTATTTTATCTTCTGTTCCTTTTTCTTCTTCTTCTACTATTACAAATGCTTTTGTTGACTCTTCAGGAGTAAAACAACAATAGCCAATTTCATCAAATTCTTTGCGAATATCTCTCCACTCTGCTTGAGTAATCAACCTCAAAGCTGCTGGAAAGAGGATATTATTTTCTTTGAAAAAGTGTGTTGTAAGCATTCCTGCTAAAGCACCAACGGTTTCCAATAACTTGCCGGTGAAATCATCATACTTTGTAGATTTATCTTCAGTGGAATCTGCTAAGGCAAAGAGGTCTTTTTCCAATCCTCTTATTTTATCATGATCGATCCACATCTGAGCAGGTGGTTCTGTTAAACCGTGTTTTTCAATATAGGGAAAGAGAACATTCTCTTCACGTAGATAGTGCTTTATTGATTCTTTGAAGTGGTGAGCAATATCCTTCAAAACCTTAATCTCATCCTGAATTGCATCAAATTTCTTCTTTGGATTCTTTGCAATGGCTACAGAAGCACGGTTCAATTTCTCAGCAAATTCAAGCACCATCCGATGTTCTTCCATCAAAATATTGATAGGATGACCAAGTGGAACAATGATGCCTTTTTTATCGAGGTCCTCTTTGAAAACTGCAAGATGAACATCACATAGCTTGTTCAAATTCTCACGAGGCATACCCTCTTTGACAAGTTCTTCCTCTACTTTTGCTAAGTCATCTGGTCCAGTACCTTTGATGAGCTCTTTGAAATCTTCTTTGGCCTTCTCAGGGTCCATACCTTCATTCAAGCCCTCAATGAGCTTTTTCAGATCTTCTTTTTTTTCTTTCAAATGCTATCCCTCGACTATACGTTGGATATAAACAATAATCAACGATAATTAAACAGTAGTTATTTACAATCTAAGATAGGAGTAGTGCTTCATAAGTAGTTTGTAAAGTGTAAAGTAAAAAAAATCCTTTTAACAGTATAATTCTAAATACAAGTAAAAATAACATTTCATTAGAAATTCTGGAGAAAAACTAGATGGATAAAGAAAAGCTAATTTCAACGATAAAAAAACAGATACCTAATACTCTATTAAATATCAATCTCGAAGGTTATGGTCAAAAGAAAAGCGGAAAAGTACGAGAACTATATTTCCACGATGATAAAGTAATTTTAGTAACTTCAGATCGCATTTCTGCATTCGATGTGATATTAAATCAAGGCATACCTTACAAAGGACAAGCTCTAAACCAAACGTCCGAATTTTGGTTCAACGAAACAAAGAAGATAATAAAAAATCATATTGTTGCAATCCCTGACCCAAATGTAATGGTTGTTCAAAGTTGTACTCCACTAGCTCTAGAAGTTGTAATTAGAGGATATATAACAGGTTCTGCTTGGAGGAGATACAAATATCTGAACGAAAATAATGAACCACTAGTTATCTCCGGAGTTGAATTTCCAAAAAACCTAAGAAAGAATGAGAAGTTATCCGAACCTGTTTTTACTCCAACAACGAAAGCAACAGAAGGACATGATGAGGAAATCGCTGCAAAGGAATTGGTTTCACGTGGAATCGTTTCCCAAGAAATAATGGATAAAATTGTTGAAACAGCATTCAAATTATACAAAGAAGGAAATCGCATTGTTAGCAAACAAGGTGGCATCCTCGTAGATACCAAATATGAATTTGGACTCAATCCCGAAGGAGAACTAGTACTAATCGATGAAGTACATACAGCTGATTCTTCCAGATATTGGATGCAAGATAAGTATCAAGAACTTTTCGAAAAAGGTGAAAACCAAAAAGGACTCGATAAGGAATATGTTAGAAATTGGTTGCGAGAAAATGGATTCACTGGTGAAGGCAATGTTCCTGATTTGTCAGAAAATGTGATAACAAATGCATCCTTAAATGTCATTAATTCATATGCTTTAATAACTGGACAAGAATTCAAACCAGCTGAAGAGTATTCTTCAAATGAACGAATGCAAAAAAACTTGAACAGCTATTTTAAATGACTTGATAAATTGAATCATACAATAAAATAAATATCAAATTACATATAGTTATACATACGAGTAAATGGATTTTGTTTGAAATGTTGAGAGCTTTTACAAAAAAAGAACTAAAAAATAATGATCATCTATCTGGGGATCAATCCAAAATTTTGGGTAATGCTTCAAACATCTCAGGAGATGTAACCAATATTGAAGGAAATGTTGGGAAATTGAAAGGTGATGTTTCGAATTTAAAGGGGCTTATTTCAAATATTAAAGGTGATGTTTCGAATATCTCTGGCAATGTTTCTAATATTTCTGGTAATGTATCAAACCTTTCTGGTGTTGTTAGCAAATTATTGGGAAACACATCAAGAATCTCCGGTGATATTTCCAAAATCGTTGGTTTTGTGACAAATTTACGTGGTAATGTTTCTGAAATTAAAGGGCAGATTAATTCAAATCCTTTTAACTATAGAGAAGGGATTTATGGCGATGCTTCTAGTATTTCTGGTAATATATCAAATATAGAAGGTGATATTTCCAATTTAGAGGGGGATGTTTCTAAAATTTCAGGCGATGTGACCTATATCAATGGCGATGTATCTAGACTCAAAGGTTTTGTTGGCAGATACGTAGGATTTCCATCCGATGAAAATTATTGTGGAATTTTAGGTTATGTTTCCAATATTTCTGGTGATATTTCAAACCTGAAAGGAGAAGTATCAAAAATACAAGGTCCTGTCTCAAAATTAAGTAGCAGTATGATCAATATTAGCGGTGATATTTCTTCTATCACTGGCAACATTTCTAACCTTTCTGGTGATGTTTCGAAATTATCCGGTGATGTTAGTAAAATTTCTGGTGATGCTTTTTCGATTACAGGTGATGTATCAAATCTTTCTGGTGATGTCACAAATATTAGTGGTCGAATTAATGGAATTACTGGTTGTGTTTCTGGACTTGTTGGTATAATTAATAATATCTCTGGTGATACCACATCTATTTGGGGTTACACAAGTAATATCTCTGGTAACGTTTCAAATTGTAAGGGTGATGTAAGCAATATTAGTGGTGATGTATCAAACATTTCGGGATATGTAAGTAGTTTATCAGGAAACGTATCGAATTTAAGTGGACTTGTTACAAATATCTCCGGCAATATGTCCAAAATATCTGGTGATGCATCAAAAATTCGAGGTAAAATATCCAACTTTTCTGGTAATATTTCAAACCTTTCTGGAGATATTTCAAAGCTGAAAGGAGATGTAAATAGTTTATCTGGTGATGCTTCCCGTTTAAAAAGCTCAGATTAATTTTCATCAATATACTTTGAATTCTTTTTAAATAAAGAATTCAGAATTTTTCTATCAACAGAATGAATATGGGAATTAATTTCTAAATAATTTTCAGTCAGATCTGAGATATTAGCATCACAAGAATTAGTGGATTCCCATATTGAAATACTCATCAAAGGAAGATCATTCCAGTAGTTCCAGATTGCTTCGAATCTGTCTATTCTAATGATACCTTCGCTTTCATTGAGAGCATTGTCCACAATTAATGAAATTGAATATTTATCCTGAACATAGATACTATCAGCAATATCTTTACGATAGACAACATCATCACACATATATGCAATCCATCTATTTTCATAATCGATATTTATTTGAAGAACATGATAATCATTTTTAATCCAATTAAATGGTATTATTGTACTCGTGTAGTAAAAGCCTTTAGTTGTATAGTTCGCACTAATACCCATTATCAGATGAGTTGAATTTGAAAGGATGTTTGCTCTATAAGTCATATTATTGACTTTGAATAAATCAATAGACAAACCAAATGAATGATATTTAGTATAATTATCAATAAAAGTCAAATTCACTTTGACTATTAATTGTTCACCTGTTTGAACAAATAATTTTTCTGAAATCGGAATTTGTAAAGCTATGCTTGAATAATTAACAACTGAATAGAATTCCAAATGGTTGTTAATTCTTGATCCATTATATTCGTTACTACTTGCATTGCAAGTCCAATCCCAACCCTCTGAACTCGTAAACCAATTATCGTTATAGCTCTCACCTGTATCTATTAGGTTGTTTTTACTTTCATAACCCGTGAGGTCTCCACTTTCCCATCCCAGTTTTGAATAATCCATTCTCAATGTTGAACCTGTTTGATTTATTCCATTATCAGTGTATATTGTTGCTAAATAGTTATCAGATATAAATTGCTTATCGATAGAAGAATTACGATAAATAATATTATCACATTGGTAAGCTATCCAACCCTTCTCATAATCGATATCAATTCTTAGAACATGAAAAGTATTTTCCTCCCAAATGAATGGAATAATTGTGGGATATGCTGTTGATTCATTTGCAACAAAATATGGATCCACACCCATTATCAAATGAGTAGAATTTGATGCAATAATTGCTCGAGACCAATTAGGTTTATCGTATGATAAATCCATTGTAATTCCAAACGTTTCGGTTTGTGAAACATTTGATATAGGCGCCAATCTCGATTCCATAAAAAGTCTATTACTTTGTCTGTAAACTAAATCGTTTCTAGTTGAAACTCTTAATGCAAGATAAGAACTCTCTATATTCGATCGAAAATCTAAAACACCGTTATGCCTATATCCTTGAAAAGTGGTATTTAGAGCTGTGGCAGTCCAATTCCAACCTTCAGAACCAATGGTCCATTGTGCTGTACTATAATTATCACCTGTATCTTCAATAATACTTGGTAGAACAAATACTGGGAGCCATATTCCTAAAATTCCTGCCTTGGTATCATTACCTAAAACAGGTTCTATTCGAGTTTCTATTACTTCATTCTTAAACAAATTTTCTGGACTTGATGTTGAAAGCTCTGGTTTATCCTTTTTGAATAGAATGAAGAAAATTGACCAAAGACCAAATTTCGATAATGAGAAACTGGTATTATATTTTAACAGCTGGTTTGTTTGTATTAAGAAACTATTTGAGTCAATTAATGTTAAATTCATGTTTTCTATTTCATAATTAAGGGTTTGAGCTTTAGTTTTATTTGTAATCCATATTTCAAGAAAATATTGCGTGTCACTTCTCTCTGAGTTTTGTATATTAAGTGTTAAATCATTTAGTACTTCAGTACCCGTTCTTACACTTGATACGACTTTTCCTTGATTATTATGTATTGAAATAAAAGTAGCATTCGGTATTTGTGGAGAAAATTGCAATAAATAAACAAATGCCCCAAAAGATCCGAGTAGAGAAAGAATAGTTAAACCCGAAAGAATTTTAGTAAAAATTGATTCTCTTTTCCATTTATTAAAAAGAATAACAAACGTTTTCTTATTTATCTTTGGTGCAGTAAAAGCATCAAAAACGTAATGCCGGGTGATAATGCCTATAATTGCTAGCACTGTATTAGCAAAAATCATAATGAAAATTGCTAATTTTAAATTTAATTCACTAATTGATATAAAGATAAATCCTAGAATAGCCGAAATAATTATTGAAGTAAATATGGTAATTGTTAATCGTTCAATATCAGTTAAATCCTTTCTTTTATGGAACAAAATGATCGAAAAACAATAACCAGGTAAAAATATCATTATTGCTAATCCAATAATCGAAACAACTAGATTTGAAGAAAACAATCGAATGAGTCCAAATAACAAGGAAATTAAAATTACAATTAATAAATCCCAATTACTCATTATTTTTTCAAAAATTTTAGTTATTTTGTAGTCCATTATTTTTCCTCCTCATTAAGCAAAACAATAAATTCCTACACTTCCATCGTTATATATTAGCGCAAGATAAGGATTTGAATTAATTAAATCTAATCTACTGACAAGGAGACCTCTATTTTCATATGTATCAAAAGCAATTCGATCATTTAATGTCAATAAATCAAGAATTATTATTGTTCTATTGTTAAATCTTCTAGGTGAAATTTCAACACCTGTTATATATAGATAATTTTGAGAATTAATATAACCTATTTCTTGTGAAATATTGATATCGTTCTCCATATTGTACTGCAGAAATCGTCCATGCAAATTGAAATCAAACAACAAGCTATCGTTCTCTTCAAAATTTTCATTTATCCATTGAAAGGCAAAAATATTATCTTCATAACGTGAAGAAACATTGTATCCAAATTGATTGGATGAAATTGAACTTAAAGTCATAATTGTGCTAAGTACTAAGATGGAACCAATTGATACAGTTGCTAGTTTTTTCTTAGATGCTTTGTTCAAAAGCAAAACACCAAAGATTGGAAACATAATTGATACGTAGAAGAGATTTGATCCTGTTCCTGAATATAAGAGATAATAAATAATTTGTGCAAGAATAAGTGAACAACCAATAACTAACCAAATCATTTGTTTAGATTTTGGATCTCTTTTAATTCTGATAAAAAGGACAATAACCGAAACGAGTAACATAAAAGATGCGATGATATGTAAAAATATATGTGATATCAAGTAGACTTTTCCTGTAGTGGTTGTTACATAATTATACTCAAACAATTTCTCTGCTAATGGTAAATCACTCTTGCCCAGTAATCTATTAATTATCGGCTCAAAAAAACTGATAATTCCCGCTAAAAATCCTCCTTCTGAGGAAAATCTCTCAGATATAAGAGCAACATAACTTGTGATTAAATCACTTTTTACAGAGAGAGTTAAAATACTAAGAAATGAAATTGCCATAATTGCAAATAATGCAACATTTGTATTTAGAAAATCATGTTTGAAATTATCTTTTCTTTTTCTTCTAATTAGAACAAACATCAGCACTGCTGTAATATATACAATAGTTATTGCGCCAAATAAAACAATTGCATAAAACGCTGCAGAATGCCACACTCCAATAAGGTATACTATCTCCAAACTCGCTAAAATAAGATATTTTTTAGTATTTTCTTGTTTCATTATTTTTTGCATACACACTGTAAAATGCAAAACTATTGGTATTGCAAATGCTGCAACATATCCTATTTGGATAAATTTGGTGAAAAAGTAATAACACAATAGGTACAAAATACCAAGAATGGATTCCTTTTTGAAATCTTTTAGAACTTCAGTTACAAATGCATAAACTGACAGGGGATATAAAATAAAACCAACTGGTAATAATATTAAAGCCGTTGGATTCAGGCTTGTGAGATTATGTGCATACATGAAAAGTCCATGAAGAAATGGAAAAAAGCTGCCATAAATTGAAAAGAAGGATTCGTTTGATCTATTAATACGCGAAGTGATGAATGCAACAAAAACTTGCTCATATCGTGTAAGAAAGAGTCTTTTAGTAGTTATTAGAAACACAGAAAGAATAAAAGCTAAACACCAAGAAAAAATTAATATCATTGCTAGATTCTTCTTGGAAAAGATTTTTTTTTTCAAAGGAATCATTATTTCATTTCTGGTAGAAGTTTCATTCAATTCTTTTTCTGACTCCCATTCAATATCACAGTTATTTTATTCTTTCAGTTCATATAAAGTTCTTCTGATATATTCTTCTTACCTTTTAAATTATGATAATTAATTCATTTTAAAATATTTTAAAAACATTATTATTGTTAAAAGATAGGTTGAGAATTAGTCTTTAGAATTAATAAAAAATAAGTGATGGTTAAACGTATGCCGGGATTAAGCCTTCTCCTTGGAGAAAAACTCTCAGATGCGAGTCTAAAAGATCTCAAACATGAAACTTATATTAATGTCAATAAAATTGAGCATAAAGATTTCTCATTAGTTTTCTCTGGTTTTAATGGCTATCCTTTTTTTAAAAAAGAAACAAAAGATTATCTAATATACTTAGAAGGGAAAATATATAATAAAACTGATAAAGAAATCGAACAAGATTTGGTGAGCTTAATAAATAGCTATTTGAATGAAGGAAATTTTAAAAAACTTCTAAAGAATTTTGTTAGAAGTAGTAGTGGCGACTTTCTAGTTTTCATTTATTTCTTTGAGAGAAAAAGCTTTCTTTTTTTCAATGATCGTTGGGGTAGATTACAAAGCTTCTATTATCACAAAAATAATGTAATAATAATTTCTAGAGAGATAAAGTTCATTTTACATTATTTGGATCACATTCATTATGATAAAATTGGTTTAATTGAGCATTTAGCAATAAGATATACTTTTGGGGATCAAACAATATTCAACAATATTAAAAGAACATTGCCAGGTTATCTGCTCAGCAATAATCAGAATGGATTTTTAGCCGAAGAAAATTTACCAAATGACTTTAGTTTAAAACCCTATAAAGATTATTCAAAAGAAGAGTATGTAAAGAAAGCTAAGGATATCCTGCTTAAATCAACCAAGGAGTGTTTAAGTAAAACACAAGAATATTATCGATGCATTGACCTTAGTGGAGGATACGATAGCCGAGCAATTTTTTCTTCTGCATATCTCGAAGATGAAAGTGTTATTCCAATATCAATCAATCTGATTTCTGGTGATGAAAGTTCTGTTGCTGAAAAAGTTGTTGATGTTTATAAAACTCAATTAAAACGAATAAATCCAATTCGTGATTTATCTCAAAATTCGGTAATGGTTCAAATCTATAAAACAGATGGTTTAGTAGATGGTCGAATAACTGGTGGTTGTTATCCAAATAGAAAATATTTAAATTTAGAGTATGATGGTCCTGTTGCGAGCTATATGGGATTTGGAGGTGAATTTCTAAGACATCCTAAAGTGTATAGAAAATTCCACAAATCAATTATTGATGTAATAAAAATAGATTCATTTCCCTTGTTGGTTTCAAATTCAATTATCAATAATATTTGCCGCTGTTTAAATTATAAGCAGAAGGATATCTATAATCACTGGAGAGAGTTCTTTGGTAATCACTATAAAGAATCAAAAATGGCAGATAAAATTGCTCATTTCTATTTTGATTATTATAGAATATTCGTTGGTCAAGGTGAAGATCGTGCTAGAATACATGTTTGGACTGTAAATCCAATGATGTCAAATGATTGGTTACTTTTTTCTAATACAATAATACCAAGACAATTCTGTGATTACGACTTTTTTGAACAATTATTGGTGGAAATTGATGAGAAAGTTTCTGTTGCAAATATACCTATTTGGCAGTTAGGTTTTAAGCGGTCTAATCTTTACAAGTATATTGTAACACACAAGTTTACTATTAATCTTGGCAAATTCATTACTAAAATTATCTGGATGATTAAATCCAGAAGAACCTCGGAAAGAAAGAATTTGATTGAAGCAACATATGAGTTGTATAACTCATCAACGACTATTCAAAATCTCTTTAATATAAAGGACATCCGAAGATTCCACAGAAATGAATTTGGTCCTAACAACTGGTTCATTTGGCAATTATACTCTACATTCCTATATATGAAAATTATTGAGGAAAGATTTCCAACAAAAGTTTTGAATCAAAAGTAAGATTTTTACTTACTATTTTGCTTTATTTATTCTCATTTTTCTAAAAGTTGGTTTTTTTAGTTTTTATTGGTACGCTGGTAAAAATTAATAAAATGTAATTTATTAGATATAATAAATAAACAACGCGCCGAATTTATAAAAAAGAAAAAAAGTGGAAAATTTGTAAGTAATGAGGTAATTTTATGACCAATGCTAATAATTTCTGGATTCAAAAGAATGTACTAATTACAGGTGCTTCAGGTTTTTTGGGTAGTTATTTGACTGAAAAATTATCAAATTTGGGTGCAAATATTGTTGCAATTGTTAGAGATCAAATACCAAAATCGCGATTATTTTATGAACACATTAATCAATCTATATCAATAGTTAACGGAGATATCAATGAATATTCCTTAATCGAAAGGACGATAAATGAATATGAAACTGAAATAGTATTTCATCTTGCAGCACAAACCATAGTTCAAATAGCAAATCGATCTCCACTATCTACGTTTGAATCAAATATTAAAGGTAGTTGGAATATATTTGAAGCATGTAGGAATTCTGAAACTGTTGAAAGATTGCTTGTCGCATCAAGTGATAAGGCATATGGTCAAAAGAAAAAATTACCCTATTTTGAAACTGATACTTTAGATGCAAAACACCCATATGATATTTCAAAAGCAATAACAGATATGTTAGCTCAAGGGTATCATCATACATATGGATTGCCTGTTGGAATAACACGATGTGGCAATTTATATGGCGGTGGAGATCTCAATTTCAATAGAGTAGTTCCACAAACCATTCGTTCAACATTATTTAATCAAAACCCTGAAATTAGAAGTGATGGCACTTTCTTAAGAGATTATTTTTACGTAGAAGATGCTGCAGATTCATATATAATTTTAGCAGAGAATCTCATTGAGAAAGGACTACAAGGAAATGTTTTCAATTTTGGCACTGGAAATCCTATAAGTGTTTTAGATATAGTAAACAAAATAATTTCAATTTCAGGTAATAGCTCTTTAAAACCGATTATTAAAAACACTGCAAAAGGTGAGATTAAAGATCAATACCTTTCCTGTGAGAAAGCAGCTAAAACTTTTAACTGGAAACCAGCACACTCTTTAGAAGAAGGTTTAAAGAAATCCTTTAAATGGTATAAGAAATGGTTCGAAACGAAATAGAGTATTATTTGGTTTTGATGGAAATGGATAGCATAAATTGGAAATCGTTGAATGAAAAAAAGTTTCTAATTACAGGTGGTTTAGGGTTCGTAGGTATAAATCTTGTTTCGAAACTATTAGAGAATGGAATAAAACCAATAGTTTTTGATTTCCATAATGACTTGTCAAAACTTGATTTTGATTATATTCCATTTCAATTGGATCAGATCGAATATTATAATGTCAATGTTGGAAATCAATCAGAATTATTTGAACAAATTAGAAAATTAGATTTTGATATAGTTGTTCATTTAGCATCTATGACTAATTTAACTAAAGATTTTGTCTTTGCAAGAAAATCTATTCAAATTAATATTATTGGTACGATAAATCTTCTTGAAGTGGTCTCAGATAAACAATTAATGAGTTTTATTTACGTAAGTACGAGTGATGTATATGGAGAATTAGACCCTCCATTTAAGGAGTCTCAAAAGATTCAACCTGCATCCCCATATTCTGTTTCTAAAGCTGCAGCAGAAATGTACGCCTTATTATTTCAAAAAACTGTGAAAATACCTGTAACTATTCTTAGAAGTTTTAATTTGTTTGGAAAATATCAAAGACCTATTAGAATAACACCGATTATTATTGATAAGTTACTCAAGCAAGAAATTGTTGAATTGACACTAGGAGAACAAAAAAGAGAGTTAAATTTCGTTGAGAATTTATTGGATGCGATTTATCTTTCAATTATCAAAAAGGAAAGTGTCGGTAAAATAATTAATATTGGTAACGGGAAATCACATAGTATAAGAAACATTGCAGAATTAATTGCAAATAAATTACAAAGAAAAGATTTACTTAAATTTGGTGCAATTCCATATCGTCCAAATGAGATTTGGGATATGTACTGTGATAATAGTTTATCAAAAGAAATCCTTGACTGGACACCAAAAACCAGTTTAGAAGATGGTCTTGATATAACGATTGAGTGGTTTAAGTCTAAATCTCAAAAATAAAAAAAGTTTTTTGAATGAGTTTTCTTTCTCATTATGATTATTTTATCAAAATTATTTATATTTACAGAAATTATTAAATTGGTCTCTATTTTTATAAAGCAAAGCTAGAAACTTGTTATTGAAATGAATGCTAATTGATGAGGACTAAAAATGCCAAATTTCAAATTAACTCATAATCTTCTTGCCATTACAAATGCTTATCCAAATTCAAATACAAATTTTATGCAAGGTATTTTTATTAAAAATCAAATTGATTCCATTAGAAAAAATTTTTTAAATGTTTATGTAATTTCACCTGTTTTACGTGATTTTGGTTTAATGGAAAAAGGCAGAAAATGTAAAAACTATTCTTATGATAATGTTTCAGTACAATATCCTAAGTCAATTTTCGTTCCACAAAACTATACTAGAAAAATAGATATTGATTTCCGGTTGAAACATATTAAGAAAATAATTGATAATCTATCATCTGAACGGAATCTACTTCATGCTCATTTTGGTATAATGGGTAAAACTATTGTACCTCTAGCAAAAAATAGTAAATTGCCATTCATAACATCATTTTACGGTTATGATATTTATCAGACGATATACGATAAAGAATACTATTCAACCTTATTTTCAGTTGCTGATTTCTTAATTGTATTAAGTGATCATATGAAAAATAGATTGATAGAATTAGGTTCTTCAAAAGAAAAAATAAAGAAAATCCACATTGGTATTGATACAGAAAAATTCAAACCCCTCGAATCACCAAAAATTGGGAGCAAAGAATTTTTAATTGTAGCTAATTTTGTTGAGAAGAAAGGAATTCTAGATGGGATAAAAGCATTTAGTTTAGTTGTTGCAGAAAATAGTGAAACTAAATTGAACATCTTAGGACGAGGACCTTTGAAAGAAAAAATAATCTCTTTAATAAAAAAACTCCAAATTGAAAAAAATGTCAATATTATTGATAATTACGCTACTGAGAATCCTCGCAAGACCGTTCAAGATTATATGCAGAAATGCGACTACTTTTTACTGCCTAGTAAACGTGATTCAGCAGGAGATTGTGAAGGTACTCCAGTTGTATTAATGGAAGCATCTGCTTGTGGGAAACCTTGTATCACCACTAATCACTCAGGCAATCCTGAAATAATTATTAATGAAGAAACTGGGTTTGTTGCTCCCGAAGGTAATGTTCAGAAATTAGCAGAATATATGTTAATTCTATTAGAGGATGAAACTCTCGCGAAGAATTTTGGTAGAAATGGTCGTTTTCATATTATTGAAGAGTTTAATGAAAACAAGCAATCTGAAAAGCTCCTTCAAGTTTACAAGGCAGCATGTGATTTGAAAAAATGAAATCTCATTTCAAAAATTATTTACAATGAGATAAAGATAGTTTTATAATGCACACTTTTCCAAGCATTATACGAGCAAAAAATTTTTTAGCAGAGATTTTTGAGATGATATCAGAAACAGCGAAAAAGAAATCCATTGGTAACAATTTTCTTTACTCGATGTTTATAACTGTAATAATAGGAATAGTGAATGTTGTTTATCCTTTATTCGTTGGTTTGTTATATGGTCCAAAAACCATGGGTAGTTTTTCTGTTATATTTTATTGGGCTATTCTAATTACTATTCCAATTTCAAATGGTATTGCTCCTTCTATCTCGAGATTCATTGCTGCAAGCTCAAAAAAAGATAAAGAAACGATTGAAAATATTGGTTCAAAATTCACTCTATACTATCTTATAGGCGTTTTGTTAATTTATCCTTTTGTCGGATTATTTGGTTTCAAGCAAAATTTTGTTGAAGTAATTATCGTACTTTGTCTATTAGTTGGATTAGCAACTCATTATTTATATAGAAATTCTTTGCAAGGTCAAGAGGAATTTAAGAGCCTCTTCTTTTATGAATTGATTTCAATTGCAATATTTATACCCTTCATGCTTTGTTTTAGTGCTTTGCCTGTGATTCTGAGTTGGAATTTTGTGCTTGACAATATCAATTTATTATTTATACCAATGTTAGCATTTCATTTGACTTTTGGTGTCATCATTTTTATTAAACGATATAAGCAAATAAACATCAAATCTACCTTTTCATTGCCAAAATTGTCATCTAAAATATTTCTTTATGGGTTATTTATTGGAATAGGTGGTCTCTTTGCCTTTGGAACATCCAAGGTTCAAGTTATTATTTCTGATTTATATCTTATTGATTTTGAATTGGGAGTGTTGAGTTTTTGGGATTCTGCTATCGCTGCTATTACTATTTTTACTGTGGCTTTAGGTGGTATTCTAGTCCCACGAATAACAAATTTATCTAAATCGAATGAAGACAATGAACTTGCAAAGAGTTTTGTAAATTCGATAAATTGGTCAATATCGTTTGTTGTTGCTTCTTTAGCTGGTTTTCTTTTCCTTTTATTTGAATGCTATCCTGTTATTCTGGATTTTCTTACTTTGAACAAATATAATATGGTTAATTATTGGCTAGTTGTTGTACTATTGTGCTTTAAGGAAGTGAATTTTCTTTTACTAACCCCATCTCTTTCGTATGTTTTGTCTTCAGAAAAATATGTCAAGTTTAATCCTCTTTCCTCTTTTGTATATTCAATAGGAGTAATAATTTCATGGATTGTTTTAGTACCAAATTTTGGTATCATTGGTTTTGCTGCAGGAATTGCTATTGGAAGTTTCGCTCATAGTTTGACAATAATAATCTTTGTTTTGTATATAACCAAGTTGAAAGTAGGTCTCCATTTTCTATTCCTAATACCCACCTACTTGTTGAATATTACATTCATTGTTTTAATCCAAAAAACAACTACGGCACCATTTTTAATTACTTGGGGGATAGCAACAATAGCTTCTTTAGGATATGGAATATATAATCTACTGAAAATATTGAAGAAGAAAGAATACTCACAAATAGGTACAATTCATACGAAGGAAGATAACATGCAGAATATAGATCCTAAAGCGAAAAATGAAAAATCAAAAATATCAACCATTTTTATGGCTTTAGCATGTCCATTTATCATTGATCCAAGGGTTAAACAAGAAGTAAACACATTGAGCAAAAAAGGTTATTTTGTTGATGTATTATCATGGGATAGAGAAGGTAAATACGAAGATATCAAAGAAGATAATTTTCAAATAAAATATGTTAAACTTCTGACATCAAGACAATTCAGTAAATTACTATATATGATGTCAGCAGCGCTTTTTCAAGTTGTGATATTTATAAGAGGTATGAATTTACTCCGTAAACATGGTTGTATTATTGTTCATGCAAATGATTTTAATACTATATTTGGAGTATTTCTGCTAAAACTAATTTTTCCAAATAAAATTAAAACCGTCTATGATTCACATGAACTAACACCTGCGGTGTATTCTGAATGGTATGGTGAGCATTTAGGTTCCTTGATTGGAAAAATCGAATGCCGATTAATATCCTATTTCGATGAAATTATTACTGTGAGCCCTCCAATAGTGAAGCATTTAAAGCAAATTTCAGGAAATGATGTTAGTCTAATTTGGAATTACCCTACTAATTCCATCTTGCCTAAAATTACTAAAGCTCAAGCGAGAAAAATATTAGGTTTTGATAAAGAAACATTTCTTATTGCTTATGTGGGAACTTTAAGACACGATATTGCATTAGTGAATCTAATTGAGGCAATTTCAAAACTGAAGAAAAAAAATAATGGAACTAGTAATCTATCAAAACTAAAAGTTGCCATTGTTGGAGATGGACCACTTTATGTTGAATTAGAAGAACAGATTAAATATCTGCGATTAGAAAATCTTGTTGAAATAGTTGGTCGAGTTGATCGCCAGAAATCATTAACCTATTTACGTGCCGCAGATTTATCATTTATATTATTTACAATTAAAGGAATGAATACTACAATTGGAATGCCTTGGAAATTATTTGAAAGCCTTGTTTCAAGTACACCTGTGATGGTCGTTGATAATACATATGCGGCAAATCTAGTTAGGAAATATGATGCCGGATACATTGTAAATGATATTGATTCTGAAGAGATTAGTTCTACCTTGAGCGAAATTTTAGCAAGAGATAAACCTTTGAAATTTGATTTGTCAAACTTATTTTTATGGGAAAATCAAGAAGAAGAATACATAAAAATATATGAGTCTCTCTCAATATGAGAACATATCCCAAGAGTAGTTTTTTAAACTAAGGTTTTATTTAAACTAAAAGACAAATGAGGCAATTCTATGTATAAAGGGAAAAAAATCGGCATTGTAGTTCCTGCATACAATGAGGAAGATCTTATTGACATCACTTTGGACGATATGCCTGTTTATGCAGATATGATTTACGTTACAGATGATTGCTCAAAAGATAAGACTGTTGAAATCATTAAAACTTTAGCTTTAAAAGATAAACGTATAAAACTCATTCAGCACAACAAAAATCAGGGTGTTGGTGGTGCAATTGTTTCTGGATTCAAAGATGCCATTTTAGAAGAAATGGATATTGTAGCTGTTATGGCTGGAGATAATCAAATGAATGCCAAGTATCTCCCTGCATTACTTGATCCGATTATTGAAAATAAAGCAGACTTCACAAAAGGTAATCGATTAAAACACGGCTACTGGAAAGGGATGAGTCCATTTAGATTAACTGGCAATATTATTTTAACATTACTAAATCAGCTTGTTACTGGTTACTGGAACATAAAGGATCCACAAAATGGCTATGTTGCGATTTCAATCGAAGCCTTAAAAAAAATTGATCTTGATTCTCTCTATAAAGGCTATGCATTTGAAAATGATTTAATGCTAAAATCAAATATTGATAATCTTCGTATGAAGAATATTCTAATTCCGGCTGTTTATGGTGAGGAGAGATCCAAAATAAAGTATGGTCGATTTGTCATTAATACTTTACTGTACTTTGTTAAGGGATATAATTGGAGAATATGGCACAAGCATTTCAAAAGACTTAATCTAATTGGTATTTCTATAATACTTGGCTTTCTAAGTTTAGTTGCGGGAATAATTGTTGGAATAGTACTTAGCTTTCAGTTGATATGGCCAATATTTATTATAAGTGCTTCATTGTTTCTAATTTCATTTCTTGCAGACGGTCTTTCATCAATATTTAGAAAATAATTTCTAAAAAGGTAATAGGACAATAGCGAAAACCGAATCATAAATCCGATTAATATTCGGATTTAAAGGTACATAAGATGAAATATCTGGAAATTTTAGAACCCAATTGTCATTATCTTCACCATAGATTGCCCAGCCTTTAATAAAACCATCTTGTATCGATACTTCGGTTATGACAATGTAGTCAATTCTTTGGTTAGCAAATTTTGGAGATAAATTTGTTGCGTAATTAATTCGCGTTGATTCATTAGCAAATAGGATCAATCTTAACCAACTTTGTCCACTATTGTCAAATACTGAATCCATACCTGATAATCCTTCTAAAATAGCAGCATATCTGAAATCGCAATCAATTTTTGGTTCCCAATTATTCGACCAGAGTGTTTCATTTGGTGAGTCGGCATATAAAATGAAGAAATCTATAGATGAAAATTCTGCGTCCCAAAACACCTCTTGAGTTCCCCAATTGTTTTCTGCAGAAGGATAAGAATATGACATAGATGTAGCCATAAATATTGATAATCCAATTAGAGCTACTGCTTTTAGACTGCGTTTATTGATTTTCTTGTAGAATTTAATTACTGCAATTGCTACAAGTATTAATGCTACTCCAACTACATATAATGCTAATCTAGAAAGCAAACTTGACATTATAGGAAAAATCGCTGTCACACTAATTACTAAAATTACTGAAAACAACCAACCTCTAATAATTCTACTTCTAGTTTTTGAATTGTTAGGGAGAGCAATAACACCAATTGCTGCTAATGGAATTAACGTTAAAGCTTGCGTGGATAACACTAAACCTGTTGATACGTTTGTATCTGGGCTAGACGCACCGAAAAACAAAGCTATAATGAACATAATTATACCACCAATAATTCCTGATGCTACAATTGCTATATTGACTTTTTTCCGGTTAAAATTGTAAAAGAAAATTGAGAAAACAACCGCATTGAGAATAAACACCGCAATTATCATTAACATTACAGTTAGTGATGATTCTCCTTCAGGAAAGAGAGACTTAAATGAAGATTCAATAAAATTCAGGGGAAATCCTTTCAAAACAATTTGCCAAAAAAGAAAAACAAAAGCATCAAGAGTAATGATAATTCCTATATCTAGAATTAAATCTTTTTTTACGAATTTACCATTATTACCAAATCTCCTGTAAATGATATTATATGGAAATAAAATATGCCATAAAGCTAAAACGATAAGAGTAGTTAGATGATGAACGAAGGTAATTCCCACAGTAATCAACAAAGCCAAAATCAAATATCTTAAATCCTTTGTTTCAAAATAACGTAAAATGTAGAAAACAACAAAGGGAACCAACCCTAATACTATTGTTTCTGGGGCAATATTTTGATTTCTATATACCATCAATCCAAAACAGCTAACAAAAAGCATTGAAAGAAGACCAATCATTCTTGATTTCATTAATCTTCTAGCTAAGACATAATAAATTATTAATTGAATTCCGCTTATAATTTGAGGGAAAATATAGATAGCTCCCATAAGTGGTTTTCCTGCTAAACCTAATAGGAATTCTGTCATTATAATGATAAAAGAAAAACCGGGTGGATCTCTGGTAAGTTCACTTAAATTAATCCAACCATTAAAGAAATCGTTTTTTAATACTCTTAAATAAAAGAAACCATCAAATGCTAATGGCATGCCTTCCCTGAGAATTCTCCAGGTTCGTAATAATAATCCTAAAATAGTGATTAATACTGTTAAGATAATAACAATGTACTCTTTTCTAGTATAGCTATTCAATGATTTTGTTCTTGACTTCGTTAAATATTCAGTTTTATTTTTAATATTATTTGAATTATAACTAGCCAAATTACGAAGCTCCTTGATATTTTTATTTTTCAATTCTTCCTTTAATTTAGTTGAAGTAAATGTTCTGTTCTCGATAAAATCTCAATGTATCAATATTGGCACTAAATATATGTTTTATCATTATCAAATATCCAATATTTTACAAGAGTTAGGCATTTCTTTTTTTGGTTATTATTAAGAGTATCTCTATTAATTTTAGACCATAAAATCATTGACAGATTTAATTCTTTCTTATGAAAAACACTTCAATAATCTTCATTAGTAATTATAGAATAATCTCCTACTTTTAATGAACTCGACTTTATTCCTATTACGCGACTTTTCGAACCAATAACTGAATTAGTAATGTGTGTATGATCAATAGTAGAGTGCTCGAGAATAACAGAATCTCTCACTTCACTACTTTCAATAGTTACTCCTTTCTCAATCATAACATATGGACCAACTGTAGATGAATTAATTTTACAATTTTTTGAAATATAGACAGGGGGAATGATTGTTGAGTTGGTTACCTCTCCAAGAACTTGATGGGTATCGTCATTAAGGTATTTTCTGTTAATTGAAAGAAGGTCCTCCGGATAACCAATGTCAATACGCCACCCATCAATTTTCGCTGCTTTAACTAAATAATCATTTGTAACTAAATTTTGAATTGCATCCGTAATTTCATATTCCCCTCTTACAGATGGTGTCAAACCGGCAATCATTCTAAAGATTACTGGAGCAAAAACATAGAATCCTGTAATTACAAGGTTACTTTTAGGTTTTTGAGGTTTCTCTTCAAGAGAGATTACCCTGTCACCATCAACTTCCACAACACCATATCTTTGAGGGTTCTCATTTTCCTCAATATGAATTGTTGCTGAAGCATTTGATGAAAAGTGTAAATCAATGCATTTACTAAGGTCTGCTGAAAAAAGATTATCTCCAAGAAGCATTACAAAATCGCTGGAAATTTGACTCTGAGCTAAATTCACTGCTGCAGCTAATCCGTGTGCTTGCGAAGTATGTTGAATAACATAAGAGATATTCATTCCAAGATCCTGACCATTTCTAAAATAATCCATAATGTATTTTCTTTGATGACCAACAACAATAATAACTTCTTCAATATCTAATATATCTCTCAAATATTCTAGAGAATGATGTAAAATTGGTTTACCTGCGACTGGCAAAAGATGTTTAGGGCGAAAGCTAGTAAACGGTAATAATCTATTGCCATGACCTGCAGCTAATACTACTCCTTTCATCTAAAACACCTTATTGAGCTTCATTGCCTTTTTTCATTGGTTCACGTTCTTTTTAATGTTGCCCAAATTTCTATACTTACCGAACAGAAAAAGTCATTAAACAACGTTGATTATTGCAAATAGCATAATTTTATTAAAGTAATTTATATAGCAACAAACTAGAATCAAATATCTGTAAGGAAAATTAAAATGATAATCGGAAAAAGCAATATTAAGAGTACACCTTCTGTAATTTACGTTGCTGATATATCATTATTTTGTGAAGCTATTATCAGTGATAATAATTTTCTTAAATATCCAAGCAAAGAAATCAACCAAAGAAATGACGACATTCCAGAACCTCATGAAACCATAAACGAAAATTCACACAAAGTAATAATAACAATTCCTGCATTTAATGAAGAAGAAACAGTTGGAAATGTTATTGAAAAAGTACATAAAGCTATGAAGAATTCAAATTACAGTTATAATTATTTGATTTTAGTTGTAAATGATGGGAGCTCAGATAAGACCATTAATGTTGCTGAAAATACAGGTGCTCATGTTTTTTCCCATTGTAAAAATAATGGCTTAGCTGAAACATTTAGAACCGAAATGAAGATCTGCTTAAAGTTAGGTGCAGATATTATCGTACATACTGACGCAGATGGTCAATATAACGCTGAAGAAATTCCGAATCTCATAGAGCATGTTGAAAAGGGTTATGATCTAGTATTGGGCAGCAGATTTAAGGGAGCTATTGAAAGAATGACTATAATGAAAAGATTCGGAAATAGAGCATTCTCTTTACTAATCTCATTAATAGCCAAAAGAAGGATTTCTGATGGGCAAACCGGATTCAGAGCTTTCACAAGAAAAGTTGCTGAAGAAATAACTATAGAATCATCTTATACTTATACACAAGAACAAATCATCAAAGCTTGTAAAATGGATTACAAAATTATTGAGATTCCTACATCTTTCGCAAAAAGGGATGATAATACAAGTAGACTTATGAAGAATCCACTGGATTATGCAATAAGAGCATGGAAGGATATAATTAAACTCTATTTTTTTAAATAGTTATTATTTGATAGCTAAAATATTAATATTGTATGGAAATCGCTTAAGCCCATTTGTTTCTATTTTGACACTGTTGTAATCTACAAGTAGTTTTTTCAATGTTGAAGGTGTATAACGCCAATAGTCGTTAGGCAACATATGCAATGGATAAAATAATGGCACACTTAGAAATAGATAACCGCCTTTCTTTAAACCGTGATAAATATTATCTAAAGCATTTTGATATTCAAAAATATGTTCTAATACATTTAAACAGATAATGATATCATAAATTGGTTCAAGCTTTTCATTAGTTATATCTAATTTTGTTACATTTCCGCATGCCACTAAATCCGTTTTGATATATTCATTTGAAACATGAAAAAATCTCTCGACTTTATAGCCTTCACCAGCACCTATTTCTAAAATTTTCATTTCAGTTATGTGTTTGGCATTTCTTCGGAGGAATCTATATTGTTTTCTTTTCACAGGGAAGATTACATGAGTAATTTTTCTTAGAATTGCTAACATTTACCATCACATTACTATAGTATTCTGTACAACATCTAACAGTTGTTATTTAGTACACATTAAGTATTTTTATATTACCAATATCCAAAAATAAATTAAAGTATAGAGATAAGTGTGTGACTAGAATGAGGATTTTAATTGTACTCCATAAAGTAAAGAAAAAAGGTGGAATGGTACTACAACATTTGAAAATGTCACAGGAGTTCAAAAAACTCGGTCATGAAGTTTCTATTTTCTCATTTGATACCTTTTTAACAACCAAAAATATCTTCGCTGATCACGTTAAAATATTTAGAGAATTAAAAACGCATATTAACAAATTTGAGCCTTCTATAATTCTAACATCTGATCCTTACTTCACAACTCTCTTTTCAATACTAGCTAAAAATAAGTATAGTATAATATGCTTAAGAGCTGGAGCAAGATATCACCCGTTTTATACGGGAAGAATAATAGATAAATTAACACCAGGTAGAATGTTTAGTTCACTATATTTCTTCATTAACCTAATTCTAAAGCAATTGGATAAATTGATTCTAAGAAAGACTGATTTAGTGATTTTCAATTCCAAATATCTTAAACAATACTATGGCAAATATACAAACAATTCAAAGGTAATCTATAATGGTGTAAGTAAAATTACTGACACTACTTTGAAGATTTATAGCCCACTAAAATTAATTTTTGTAGGTAGAATTGAACCTAGAAAAAGCATTGAATTAATTCTACAAGCATTAGGTATTTTGGTAAAAATGAAGGTTGATTTTAACTTTTCAATAGTAGGAAAACATAATCAATTTCCGGATTATTGGTTGAAATTGGAAAAAATGATTCAAAGATATAATATTCAAGACAAGATAACTATGCTAAATGAAATTCCCAATAGAGAACTACCAGATGTTTTGATTAAACATGATATTCTTCTTTTTTCTTCAGATGAAAGAAATTTCCCAATGACAGAAGGATTACCTAATGTTATACTTGAAGGAATGGCAAATGGATTAGCAATTATAGCTACTCCCGTTGCAGGTGTTCCAGAAATTGTTTCAGAAGAAAATGGTTATTTGGTAGAACCAAAACCAACAGAATTTGCCAGAAAAATAGTTCTAATAAATAAAAATAATCAAAGGTTATTGGAAATCAAAAACAAAAATGTTTCAAAAATAAAAAATAATTTTAGAATGTCAAAAACAGCAAAAGAATACATTAAGGAATTTGAAAAACACTTACCTTGAAAATAGTGATTGCTGTTTTGCTAAATTGTCTTGCTAGGTTTTTGAGTGTGTAGAATAGAAATACATTAGTAAATTTATCATTGTGTGAAAGTCGAACGATTTTTCAAATAATCATCAATAAATGCTCTTATCGCAATTAACAAAGATTTCTGTGGTTTATATTTTAAAATTTGTTCCGCTTTAGTGATGTTGGCAAGAGTATCTTTTACATCAGCTTTGTCGAAATCAACATATTTTATCTTTAATTCTGTTTTTGTTTCATCAGAGATCAATTTCAAAACATCATTCACTGATGTTCTTATTCCTGAGCCAATATTGAAATCTTCATTTCTTGCATTTGGCATAGTTCCCATTAGATAAGTGGCCTCAACAATATTATCAACATGAGTCCAATCTCTAGTTTGAGTTCCATCTCCAAAAATGTTTATGGTTTTTCCTTGGAGAGCACTAGAGAGAAATGTATTGATTGCCATATCAGGTCTTTGTCTTGCTCCAATAACTGTGAACGGTCTAATTATGGAGATATCTATTTCAGGATAAAGGCGTCTAGTAATTTCAACAATCTTCTCAACAGTTAATTTACTTACACCATAATAGCTAATAGGATTTTTAGGATGAAGTTCATCAATTGGTAAATATTCTTGTAAACCAAATACAGAAGAACTACTAGCTACTACAACTTTCTTTATTTTCTTTTTATTACAAATAGTTAATACTTGAGAAGTTCCTTCAATGTTTATTCTTAAACTCTTTTCTGGATTTGCTGTTGAATATCTTACACCAGGTTGAGCAGCAAAATGAAAAACAATTTCAATTTCATTAGATAGTGCCTTATTTACGCTCTCCGGGTCTAAAATTGACCCATGAATAATTTTAGTGCCTGCTTCCTCTAGCTCTTGAGCATTTAGTTGTTTCATTTTAACAGAATAATAATCAGAAAAATTATCTAATACTGTTACATTGAAACCTTTCCTCAGTAAAAGATTGCTCAAGTGATAACCGATAAAGCCTGCTCCACCAGTTACTAAAACATTAGTCAATTTAAAACACCAAAGATATCTATTATTTTTCTGAGGTTTATTTTTTTAAATAATATTGATTATAAACTATTTGCTTGCTTTTGAAACATTAAATAGTTTGTTCAAGAATCAATTAGTGGTTGGAAAATCCTAGAGACAGCTTTAATCAATAACAGTTTCTTCTGTAGGTGATTTTTTACGAAATGGTGCCACAATTTCCTTTATATCCGAAACTATTGACTTTAGATTAATAGTTCTACTAAAGACTAAATACAAAATGAAAATAATTAGATTTGCTATTAATGCAAGAAGAATAAAAATCCAGTTTTCAAGATAATGTACTACTATCAAGGAAATAATTACATTACTTAACATGAAAGCAATCCACATAATAAAAGTCACAATGTCCCTTTTTTCTAGCTTAGAATTTAGCTTTATCGAATAAAAGAAGTAAAATGCCAAGAGAGAAAGTGTAGAAATTAAATATGCTAATGGTACGGCTGTTTGAATATTTTCTCCATTAAATGTGGATAAAAATATCACTTCTGGAATAACAAAAGCAACTAAGGATAGCAATTTTCCTATTGTAAATATTTTCTCATGATTAGTATTTCTTATGTAAATAGAATAGAGGTAATTAAAGGAATCAATAACAACTACCAATAGAAATCCATAAAAAATTATTCTAGCCCCCGCAATGTATTCATCTCCATATAGTATCTCAATGAAATATTCCCCGAAATATGAAAACACCAGCAAAATAATTCCTTGCATAATATATAGAATTGACAGGGAAATGCGGAACGATTTATGTAATTCATCCAGCTTGTTTTCATGGAAGTCTTTTGAAATTCTAGGACCAACTGCAACGGCAATCATTTGAGCAGGTATAATTAACAAAGCTGTCAATGAAAAAGCAATATTAACATAACCTGCAAAAGAGTTACTAATAATTATTTGTGGCAGTTTTAAAAGAAAATAAAATATTACACTGTTTGTAATATCAACTAGAAATAAATTAAACCTTTTTTTGGAAAAATCAAAAATATTTATTTTCGTTGAAAAAATTGTCCGAACTGATTTAGCTTTAAAAATCAAGTAGAATATTGATATTAGTATAGATACACCAACACTACCAAATGTACAGTATATCATTTTATCAATCGTCAACGTATTTCGTAAAATGATTATTAAAATAAGCATAGAAACGCTTTGAACTACCATCTGTATAAAATATCCGCGAAAATCTTTTAACCCAATAAAAATAAACTGGAAGAATAAAAAACAAATATAGAATGCTGAAATTAGAAATGAATATTTGTAGGTGCTTGTATTATTTACAACAAAAAGTATAATTGAAATTATTAACGAAATTGATCCAATAATTGTAGCATATATTACTGCAGAATAAACTGATTCTCTTTTCTTTTGACTGTTCTCTCTTGGCAGATTTATTGTGAGCTGTTGACCTAATCCCAATAAAGCAATAGTTGAAATCAGTGTCATTTCATTCCAAATTACACTAAACAATCCATAGATATCTGGAGAAGAAAATCTAGCTATTATTATTCTTGACCCCATGCGAGCTAATAGTGAAATAGCATGTGACAACAACAGGAAAATCAAGCTTGCTGAGAAATATTTGTAATTATCTAGTTTATCAGTCAATTTTCCGCCTCTATTGTACAATCTCTGAGTTATTAATTATGAAAATGGAATGTGAAACTTATTCAGACATTCATTAAGATACCTTGAAAATTACATTAATATTTTAGGTTAAAAAACTATTTAAGGCAGCTTGTTTGCGTTAGCTTATAATCTACTATTTGTGATAAAATGCATGTATGTTATGTAATCTGGAAATTTAAATCACCAAAAAATTTCCAACAGATGGGTGGGGCAGAAAGACAATTACTAAAGATTGTTGAAAACCTAAAAAATAAGAGAGATATAAAAGTAACAATTATTTCAAAGAAATTGCCAGATGATTCAATTAAGGAATCTGTTTCACCTAATATTTCAATACAAAGGTTGAAATCATCAAATATACCATTAATTTCAGTTTTCATCTTTAGTATAGTCTTGTTTTTCCATCTAATTTTTTTGAATAAAAAGAAGAAAATAGATTTAATTCATTTACCATTACCTGATCTGTTTATACTTCCAGTCCTTATTTTAAGGAGAATATTGCATTTCCCGGTTATCGCACGAATTGCAGCAGATGAGTTATTTCCATTTAGATCACATGGATTTTGGTTTTTGGAAAGAATAATTGTAAGAAAAATGATTCTTATGTGTGATGCTATTCAAACATTGAACGGTCAAGCTTTTGCTTATTCTAAATCCATAGGAGTAAATCAGAAGCGATTATTCTTAATACCAAATGGAATTGAAGATCTTCACCAACCTAAAAACTATACTAACCTAACAAAAAAAATCGTTTATATTGGAGCTATGAGATTTTTTCCAAAAAAACATAAAATTGAACAGAAAAATTTGCTATTTCTAATTCATGCATTTTTTGAATTGTTGAAACACAAAAAGGATTTGAAATTAGTTATGGTAGGTGATGGTAACTATCGTTGTTATTTAGAAAAATTAGTTAGAGAGCTAGGTATAGAAGATAATGTAATATTTACTGGCTACAAATTAAACATTCATGATTATCTAATAAAAGCAGATATTTTCGTAAATCCTTCGCATTATGAAGGTATGCCAAATGCTGTTCTTGAAGCGATGTCAAGAGGAATCTTGACATTATGCAGTAATATACCTGAACATAAATTTATCATTAAAGATAAAACCAACGGACTCTTGTTTGATCATACCAACATAGAAAGTTTTGTTTCAAGCATAATGGATTTTTATAAAAATCCTGAACCTCATTTTAAGATAGCTAAAAATGGCTATAATTATGTTATAAATAATCATTCCTTAGAACTTGTCATTAAATTAATTCTTGATATGTATAAAAAAGTAACAAAAACATACCAGTTAAAAATTGCTGATTAACTGACATAATTAACGTTTGTTTGTTGCAATTATTTCAATAATATGTTTGTCAGTAATTATAGTCCAGTCGAATTGTTTTGAATGCCCTTTACAATTATTACTTATATTCTCTAACAATTCATCATTAGATTTTAGATTGTTAATTGCATTAACTATTTGCTCAACACTTTTTTGTTCAATTAAAAAACCAGTATATTGATGTATCACTCCATCACTAATTCCACCTACATTCGTTGCAATAATGGGCAATCCTGCACTTAACGCTTCAAGTATTACAACTGGAAAACCTTCTTTATCTCCTTCTGGTGTTTCTATTGAGGGTACAAGTAAAAGATCCACTGAATTTAGAAATTTGATTTTGTCCTTCTCAGAAATTCGACCATAGAAGATAACACTTTTTGTCAAATTATTTTCTCTTACAAAATTCTTTAATGTACCTCTTAAAGGTCCATCACCACAAATGTGGAAATAAATATCTTTACTGTTTATTTTCTTAATAGCTTCTATTGCATAAATTAATCCCTTTTTCTCAACTATTCTGCCTAAGAAAAGAATATTGAAAGAATTCTTTGGAAATATTTTCTTTCCAACTTTTTGTGTCAATGATTTTGTATATGTACCCATTGGCACAACTTTCACTTTTTTGTTATATTGATCAATATTTGGTTCTGAAAGTAATTTGTAGAATTTCTGTTTACCAAAATTGCTAACAATGAAAAATCGAGTTGAGTTTCTATAGATGAACTTTGCTAATTTGTTACCTAATGGCAATTTTTCCAATAAATAGAGACCTGCTGCGTGCACAATAACATAATTTTTTCTTCTCAGAAATCTTTGCATAATTGCTCCAATTAATCCTGAAGGTACTAACCAATGTGAGCTTATTATATCAATTTTGTATTTCTTAATCATATGTATTGTATTTACAAATTGAAAGATGATCAAAAATGGAATTAATAACAAATTTTGTTTACTTTTTTTTATACTTGGTAAAATTCCATCCCCAGTTGTTAACATTTGATTTTTCTTAAGAAAATACTTGAAGCGAAATATGCTAAGACTTTTTGAAATAATTTCAACCTTCTCTTTACAATCTGGCCTATCCGGAGTTAATACAATAGTTCTGATATTCCTCTCCGAAAGATTTTCGGATAAATCAAAAACGAATCGCGGTGTACCGTAATCATTTTTAGATTTTGGAAAGGTAGTTGTAAGGACAAGCATTTTCAAGTTAAGCACTTCTCTAAAACCATTGTCTAGTCATTTAGCATAACAGTATTCCATTTATGGTCATTTTTTTAATTAATGTTTAACATTTCGTATTAAATAAATCAAAACAGATAATATATTTCGATTTTTTCTGAATGACAAGAAGGAGGTTTAAATTTAATATAAATACTTTGTATTAATCTAAAGTCTTAACTTTAGCTGTGCTTAAACAAATATAATAAGAAACATTTTATTTTACTTGATTATATTTTCATTCAGTAAATAATAAGGTTAGATTAAATTTGTGTGGAATTGCTGGATTTAACTGGAATAATACATCTTTAGCTGATAAAATGATAAGCGTATTATTACACAGGGGTCCTGACAATAAAAGCATCTATTCTAATGATTTGCTAACCTTTGCTCATAGTCGTCTATCAATTATAGATTTAAGTACAAAAGGCAACCAACCTATGACTTATCAAACCAAAGATCGATCTGCAGTCATTGTTTTTAATGGAGAAATATATAATTTCAAAGAGCTAAGGGCTATACTTTCTGAGAAAGGTTATAGTTTTAATTCTGCTTCAGATACAGAAGTTGTTTTAGCAATGTATTTGGAATTTGGTTATGAATGTGTGAACCATTTTAATGGAATGTGGTCCTTTTCAATATATGATTTAGATAAAGGAATTCTCTTCTGTTCACGAGATAGATTTGGGCAAAAACCATTTTATTACTATAATGAAAATAACAAATTTATTTTTGCATCTGAAATTAAAGCAATTATACAATATTCTGAATTGGAGATAAATAAAATAGAAAAAATTGACACTAAAGCTATAGACTTCTATATTGATGCCGGATTTATTCCTGCACCTTATACAATTTATCACAAAATACGAAAATTGAAATCTGGTGAAAATCTTGTTTTTAATTTAAAGACAAATCAAATTGATAGAAAATGGACCTATTACGAAATTGGTGATTATAAACCTCTATATAACAAATCATATCTAAAAGAAGAAATGTTGGAATCAATAAGAGATTCTGTAAGATTACGAATGATAGCTGATGTGCCTGTTGGGGCATTTCTAAGTGGTGGATTGGATTCAAGTCTTATTGTAGGCATAATGAAAGATTTTACAAAGATAACTGATTTACATACTTTTTCGATAGGCTTTGAGGGGGAGAAATATGATGAATCCAAATATATCGATATTGCAAAAGATTTCTATGGTACACAGCACCACCATTATCAATTTAGAGAAAAAGATTTTCGTGAGTTATTATACAAGTATTCATATCATTATGATGAACCGTTTGGTGATTTAGCAGGCTTTCCAACATTTGTACTTTCAAACTTAGCAAGGAAATGGGTTACTGTTGCTTTAAGTGGTGATGGTGGAGATGAAGTATTTGGTGGATATACTTATCTAGATAAAGCTAGGAAATTAGACGTTGTTCGAAAAGCGCCAACATTTATTAGAAAATCCCTATTATCAGTAACTTCAAACAAATGTTTACGTAAGAACACTTCAATTTCTTTCATCAGAGATGGTCTAAGAGCATCTTTACGGGACAAATATGAATATCCATTAGATGATTTTGAATTCTCCAAAAATAAATCAGAAACATATAAACATTGGTTAAAAAATAACATGGAGCAATGCTTGAGAAAGAGTGATGATGTTTTATTAGAAGCACTCCGGATTAATGACATTCTTTATTCAACATTTGGAGATCATTTCCTTACAAAAGTTGATCGTGCTTCTATGGCAAATTCCATTGAAGTTAGAAGCCCATTAATGGATTATCGCATATTGAATTTATCAATGAAGATTCCCTATAAATGGAAGCATGGTTTAGTTAGAAATAAATTATTAATGCGAAAATTAGCTAAACAAATATTGCCTGCCAAGATATTAAATCGAGACAAACAAGGATTTACACCACCAATCCAAGAATGGATAAAAGATAGTTTTTATTCAACTTTACTGTATGATTCATTGGACAATTTAAAATTATTAAATAATAATAAACTAAATTTCTACTTGAACAAGTTTACTAATGGTACTATTAGTAATCAAATGAAAATTAGATTGTTCTTGCTTTCTCAATGGTTTGATTGTTGGATGTTAAATTAAATTTAAAAATATCTTTTCATAATAAATCATTTTTCTTAAGCACAATAATTATCTAAGAATATAATTTTGATGTATTCCAAACGAAGTAGTTTTCAGTTGTCATAGCTACCGGAACATAATCATATAATGATTCAATAAAACGTGAATTTATTGTATATTGCCAAGCAAAAGACGTATTTGAATGTCTTGATGAAATGAAATATTTAATATTAAATCTTTTCAAGATATTTAAGGCATAAAACGTATAACATTCTGTTCTAAACAATTCATTATATAGGATTTGTCTGCCATATGTGTGATTGCAATTAAATAATTCCATATTTGGCCAATTGATAAAAAGCGTGAAATTGCAACCTATTTCATTTGTTGTTCTATTTTCTATAAGAAAAACACCAATATTATGTTGGTCTTGAATAAAATACCAACCGCTTAAAGCAGCAATGTGTGTACTGAATGTATAATCAAATGTTTCAAAAGTTCCAAAACCATTATCCTTCAGAAATTCTCCTATTGCTTTTTCTTCTAGTGTTAGGTGTTCGTATATTGAATTTTCTCTCTGTGTAAACAAAATTGATCTATCAACAATAAACATACTATTGATTACTGTAATAACAAAGAAGAATATCGCAAAAGTTTTTGTTTTGTTATAAAAACTTCGAAACTTCATGGACAAATGAATTTTCAATTTGTTAATTGATAATATTATTATTGTTATCAATGATAAACTCATTATGAAAATAGCTAAAATAAAGTATGGTAAAACCTTAGTTTCGGTTAGAAAATGATAGAGTATAATGAATGTACTAATCATTAAACCACTAATTGGACCTAAATAGTGTCGAATCCTTTTATTTTCTAAAGATTCAATTAAATTTGCGCTAATTATAGCTATTACATAACTCAAAATATATAGTGAATAAATCAATTGATACACAGGAATGAAGAAAAGGGCAAAGAAAATAAGATAGAGATTTGCTTTACTAACGTTTATTTTATCTAAAACGTCCTGCGATTTTGGTATCAACATTATAATTATACCTATCAGTAATAGTAAAAATGATGTACCATAATGGAACCATTGGTCAACAATTGGTTGCGTTAGTAGATACATAGTTTCACTGTTAAAAATAGCCATAATATAGCAATAAATATTAAATTTAGACCTAAAGAAAACATTGCTAAAATTTAAACCTAAAATAAGAAATCCCACTAAAACTAACCCAAGAAGACTAAATATCCAAAATCTTTGTTTAAAGTAATTATAGAACTTAATACCCCCAATTTTCCTCTTTCTTTTCCTTTCATCTAAACTCTCAATTTCATCTTCTTTGATACTAATTTTCTCTGTATGAAAATTAACCAGAAAATCCTTTTTACTCCATTTTTCAATTAAAAAGAATAATATTGACAGAGCAATTATGCCAAATAGAATCACTGCCATACGATGTATGAAATTTAGCGTTATACTTAAACCAATTGCAATTATGAGTGGGGTTGCTTTTCTTCTTTTATTGAACCTTAGCAATAGCATTAAAACTAAAGGTAATATTGCGAAAAAGGGAAATCTAGAGGATGTCTGATAATAGCTAAATGATAAAATATTTGGTATTGTAGTTAAAAATAAAATGAAATATAGTTTTGTCGATTGTTTAAAATCCAATTCTTCTGCCAAATAGTAAGAGCTAATTACAAAAATTACCAGGAACACTAAATCAAATAATAATGTTGCTGCAATGATATTATTTCCTCCTATCAACAAAAAGAAGCATAAAATAAATAGTATTCCAATAGGATATCCTGAATAAGGAACTAGTCCCAATAAAGTCCAAATATTAAAACCATTTGAGAAATATTCACCTCTAAGTATCAATTGAGCTTCCCAAATAGCTGTAAATCCATCTGAACCTTGAGGAAGTAGCATTCTAGGAATCCGTATCAGAATATTAACAATAAATGTTATGAGAATTATATGCTTACCCTTCATCTTTTAACCCTTCTCAATTTGTTAAATGACACCAAGAACATAATGACACAAATTACTATTCCTAAATATAGTCCAAAATTCAAACCTACAGAACAACTAGTGTTTATGAACCAATCATTGTCTGGATAGTCATTTATATCCAAAGGATCTGTTCCAAAAAACAGCTCGTTTCCATCTCCATAATTATCTCCATCTGTATCATAATTATTAGGGTCTGTTAAAGAACTAAATATCTCTATACTGTCTAATAAACCATCGAAGTCAGTATCTGGTTCTAAAGGATTGGTGTAATAAACTAATACTTCTAGATCATCGTTTAAATTGTCAAAATCAGTATCAAATAAATTCGGATCTGTGAAATAGATGAAAATCTCCTCATAATCATTTAAATTATCTGTGTCCGTATCATCTGATAATGGATTTGTATTAAAAATGAATTCTTGTAAATTTGTAAGAGTATCTAAATCATTATCTAAATTTGCGTCAGAATTGTTTAGTGGGTCTAATAAATAAGTAATTTCAAATCCATCATTCATTCCATCTTCGTCAGAATCTGGGTTTAGTGGATCAGTAAAAGTCGAAAATATTTCCTCTCCATCTAATAGTGAGTCATTATCTGTGTCCGGGTTAGTAGGTGAGGTTGGATATATAGAAAGTTCATCTGGATCAGTCAAACCATCGCTATCGGTATCCTCTTTTGTTGGGTTTGTACCATAAACTTTTGCTTCAGAATAATCATCAAGAGTATCATTATCCGTATCGATATCAAATGGATTAGTATTAAAAATTGATTCTTCACTGTTTAATAATAAATCACTATCATTATCAAAAGCACCATCTATATCATTTAATGGATCAAATCCATATACTAACTCATATCCATCATTCATCCCATCTATATCCGTATCAAAAGCTGTTGGATCTGTATTGTGAATATAAATTTCATCATAATCCTTTACACCATCCGAATCTGAGTCATCTTTTCTGGGATCAGTTCCAAAATACAACTCCATTGAATTATTAAGTCCATCGAGATCATAATCGAAACTACTGTCATCTATATTCGGATCTAATCCGACAGATACTTCATATCCATCTTTCATCCCATCTATATCTGTATCCGGATTTGTTGCATTTGTTTTATATAGAAAAATCTCCTCACCATCTATAATATCATCGTTGTCTGTATCGCGCAATAAGTGATTTGTTTTATAATATATCTCACTAAAATCATCTAAACCATCTAGATCTGTATCTCCTACTCCATTGTTAAAGATTGAGCCTTGTAATGAATTCCAAGCAGGAATGTGGTACAATGAATCTTTAAGATCAAGACATAAGAATGACTTAATCGTAGTCCCAATAAATAATTCTATTATACCATCTGAATCAATATCCTCTATGAACGGTGTAGAGAAAAACCTGTTTAATTTATTGTAACTTCCAATTTGTATGCCTTCAGAATTTAATACGTAAACGTCATTTGAACAAATTATTATTTCCCATTCTTCAGAACTATCTATATTGCAAATTACTGGTGAAGATTGAATAAATACACCTTCTATTGCATCCGCTTTGAATTTCCATTTAAGATTCCCACTATTTGATAAGCATAAAAGTGAATTATCCCACATACCGATTATTATCTCTAAATTGCCATCTCTATTAATATCCCCAATTGCTGGTGATGCACTAATTATTTTACCACTATTATATTCCCAAATTTTATCTCCCGCTGAATTTAAACAATATATTACTCCATTGCTCGAACAAGCGATAATTTCTTTTCTACTATCCTCACTTAAATCACATATAATTGGGGAAGAATAGAACGCACTATATGAATTGAATTGCCAAATTTCATTTCCATTTTGATCTAAGCAATATACTCTACCATCACCCGAAGTAATTATTAGCTCATTCATTCCGTCTTCATTGATGTCATAAACAGCTACTGTTGATCTGATCCAATTCTGTGCTTTAAATTGCCACATTTTTTCTCCATTACTATTTAGACAGTAGACATAATTGTCCCAAGATCCAATAATAACTTCAAGCAAATTATCTTCATTAATATCTACAACCACAGGTGAGGATACAACAATCCCGTTTGTTTGGAATGACCAAATTAATGTACCATTGCTATCTAAACAATAAATAAAACCATCATTAGACCCAAATACTACTTCGAATAGATTATCTCGATTAAAATCACCAATCGCTGGTGATGATTGAATGGGTCCTTTAGTTTCAAAAGACCATTTTAGTGTACCATTATTATCTAAACAATAGAATTTCTTATCATTGGAGCCAAATAACACTTCTTTTTTACCATCTAATTCCAAATCAAATAATAAAGGAGAAGAATCAATTGAATCATTTGTTATAAATGACCACTTTTCCTCAAAGGTTGAGTTTTCAATATATGAATTTGATTCAATTGGTATTTTGAAAAATATACAAGTACCTAATAAACATAAAAATAATAAATTGACTAAGTATCTTTTCAAATAATTTCACCTTTAAATTAAATACCTATGACTGATATGGAATTTGATACATTCCGATAAAATAACCATTTTGGTTTATTAATAAATTTTATCAAAAAAATCTATTTGATATAGGAGTAAGTTTTATAGTTAGTAAAGTTTTTAAATGAAAATTAGCGATTTCTATTGCAATGAATTTGAATAGATATAGTGGTAAACTTGTTGATTTCATTCGACAAAAATGGACTATTATTTGTATATTTATTCTTTTCATAATTGGCTTTGTGTTAAGATTGTTGGTAATATTATTATACCACGTGAGCCTATCGATGCCCTAGCATATATGGAAATTGCTGAGTATTTTATTGGGGTTGAAGGAGCGACTTACATATTATCAAGAGAGCCTTTTTTCTCTCTTCTTCTAGGATTTGTATATCTAATATTTCCTAATACATATCTAACAGCTAGGCTTTTTACAACTTTTTTAGGTTCTTTAAATATTATACTTATATATTTCGTTACTAAAAAATATGCTCAGAGTTTTGGTGCCAATGATAATAGTGAGAAATTTGGTTTTGTTGCCGCCTTATTTGTATGTTTTAATGATAGATTCATTTTATATGATGGTTGGGGGTTAAGGGAGTCATTATATGCACTTCTATTTATGATACTTTTATATTCAATTCTAATAGAAAAAAAAGTCTTAAAAAGAACTATTTATTGTATCTGTTCTTTTCTATTAATTCTAACTAAAGAAGAGTCTCTAATACTACTTTTGTTTACAACTATATTACTTTTCTTTAAAGATAATTTTTCAGTGAAAACCAATATCAAAAACAGCAACAATAAAAATGAAACAAGAATAACAGATGAAGGAAAAACTGTCAATAATAAAGGAAAAAGTAAATTTGGGAGATTTTTCTTAAAATTAAACTATAATTTTCTATTCATATTTCTAGGTTTAATAGTAGGTTATTGTTTATGGAAGCTCTTATCTTATATTTTATTTTCAGATCCTTTTGCAACCAGTAATGATATGGCAAAACTATATTTTGAGAATGAATTCGGTACTATTCCACCTGAATCTTTAACTACATTTGATTATTTGTTTAAATTTCACAAATTCAAAGATTTAATATTAGCATTTCTACAAGGTGTTCCAGGTATTATGAATTTATATTTGGGCATTTTTAACTTGATTTCTTTTGCTTTTTTCATCATAGCTTTAGTCAAATTTGTAATCAAAAGAGATTTTATATTCTTGTTTTGGATAATTTATCCAGTATTATTTTTAGGAATTTTTGCTGTTTTATGGCGATTAAATCCCTATGATAGAATTCTAATTCCATATTCACTAATAGGTTTTATTTCAATTCCAATTGTTATTTATGATGTAGTAGAAGATTTTGATTTAAAAGTAACTTCATCTGTTAATATCAGGATGACAAAGATTAGATATTTCTATATTATTTCTTCATTAATTGTACTATATTCTATTGGTCAACTATTTACTTCATTTTTTTAAAACGCATATTTTTTTAGCTCATAGTACTATCATTTATTTATTTGTTAGCAATTGTTAGTATTTAATTTACGGCAAAAATTTTAAGAGTAGATGAATTAGCTAATTCAATTATGAGTATGGAATCAAAAGCTAAACTTGTCAATTTTATTCAGAAGAATTATTCTATAATCTTTTTGTGCCTTATATATGTTGTAGGCCTTCTGTTACGATTACTATTTGTTTGGAAGAATCCTATGGAACCTTATGATGCAGTTGGCTATATTGAAATAGCTGAATTCATGATTGGAGTTGAAGGAACATCATATAGTTTTCCGAGAGAACCATTGTTTTCATTTATGTTGGGATTAGTTTTTTTGATTTTTCCTAGTACATTCTTAACAACAAGACTTTTCACAGCAATTTTAGGTTCTGTTAATATTGTTTTGGTATATTTAGTAGCAAAGAAATATTTAAAGAAATTTTTTAAAAATATCTCCACAGAAAAATTCGCATTAGTTAGTTCTCTTTTAATTAGTCTAAATTATCAATTTATTTTAAAAGATGGTTATGGATACAGAGAACCATTATATACTATACTTTTTCTAATCCTCCTCTACTCTATTTTGATGGAGAAGAAGGTGATAAAGAGAGTATTATTTTGTACAACCTCTTTTTTAATGATTTTAACCAAATCTGAATCATTAATATTGTTAATTGGCATTTCGATATTTCTATTCCAGAAAGAAAATTTTCTGACAAAATCCAATAATAATTTAAAACAGATTGACTCAGATATCTCTGTTATAGATTCCAGTGAGAACGAACAACCTGATACGGGAATTAAAAGTGTAGAAGACTTACCTAGTCAAAAAAACAAGAAAAATTTCAGGAATTTTGTTTCCAATGTAAACTATAATTTTGCTTTTATACTATTAGGATTGGTAGTTGGATATTGTCTTTGGATGATTCTTTCTTCACTTTTATTTGGAGATCCCTTTGCAACAAGCAATGAGATGGCAAAACTATATTATAGGCAAGAATTTGGTATTATTGCTCCTGAGGATTTAACCACTTTCTCGTATATTTTTACATATCATGGAATTCTAGAACTTTTTCAAGCATTTTATTCAGGTTTTTTTGTTCTCTTTTCTGATTATGAAATAATTTACGGAATTTACTTATTTGCATTTTTTATTTTGTCTCTTATTAGTTTATTAATAAAAGGCGATTACATCTCTCTTTTTAGCATATTTTATCCACCTTTATTTATTGGTTTATTAGCCTATTTTTGGGATCCTGCTGGTTATGCTAGAATATTATTACCATATTCTACTATTGGCCTTGTAGTAATTCCAATTTTTACATATAATATCCTCGAAAAATTAGAATTAATGATTACAAATAAAGTGAAAATTAGAATAAAAAGAAATTTATTTTTCTATCTAATTATTGGCTTTATTTGCTTAAAATCTATATTACGTTTGCTTGATATGTTTATATTGTAAGAGTATTTTTAATGATTTCTTTTCTTGAATCGAAAACTCCAATAACAAATTGCTAAATATTATTTACTCTGTCTATCTAAAGTTGGTTAATTCTCAATTTTAGAAAAACATAAGACTTTCTCGAAATTCTTTTTAAACAAGTTTTTTTATTAAGATAGATATGACCTTAGAAAAGAATTCAAATAGTTTTGTTAAATTTCTTCAAAATTATTGGTCAATAATATTTGTATTTTTTCTTTTCATTATAGGTTTTCTTCTAAGATTATTTTTTCTTCTAAAAACCCCCTATGAAAATCCTGATGTAGATCAATATATTGAAATTGCTCAGTTTATTTTCGGTAAAGAAAGCACGTCATACATTGTTCCAAGAGAACCATTCTATCCTTTCGTATTGGGATTAGTATTCCTCATTTTTCCTGAAACATTCTTAACCGCGAGAATTTACACTGCATTTCTTGGATCAATAAATATAGTTTTAGCATTTTATGTCACAAAGAAATATATTCAGAATTTCAAAAAGGAAATAAAATATGAGAAATTTGCCATTATCTCATCATTGTTGATTTGTCTTAATTATGACTTCATCAAATATGATGGGTGGGGTGTTAGAGAACCATTATACACATTGCTATTTTTCATACTATTATGTTCTATATTAATAAAAAGAAAACCAATTAAAAAAGTAACATTTAGTATTTGTTCATTTCTACTGATTCTTACGAAGGCTGAATCTTTAATATTTCTTATAGGAATTGCTATTCTTGTTTTTCAAAAAGAGAATTTTCTGAATGCAATTAATAATAATACCGAAGTTACGAAGAACGATGACACTGATATTGAAAATGAAGGTGTTGTATTGGAGAATAGGGTAGAAATCTCTGAAAAAAGTAACAAATTAAAATCCTTCTTATCTGAAATTAATTTTAGTTTTTGTTTTATATTTTTAGGATTGTTACTTGGTTTGCTTTTATGGAAACTAATTTCATACTTCTTATTTGGAGATCCTTTTGCTTCTGGAAATTGGATGGCAGGTATTTACTTTGGGCATGAATTTAAAACACCTCCTCCAGAAAATCTTAGTACTTTCAGGTACCTATTTGATTATCATAGTTTCAAAGAACTAATTTCTGCTTTTTATAATGGATTCTTTCAAATGATATCTGTTAGTTATTATTCTATATTTGATAGATATCTATTTGCTTTTTTCATCATAACGTTCATTATACTTCTAATTAAAAAAGACTATATTTCATTATTTTGGATTCTTTATCCACCAATAGTTTTAGGTATCTTTGCTTATTTTTGGGATTTACATGGATATATTAGAATTCTCCTTCCCTATTCGATAATAGTATTCATTTCAGCTCCATATCATACATACAAGATTTTTGAGGACTTTAAAATAATGATATCAGAAAAGCTCAGTTTAAAGGTAAAGAAACATGCATTTTATTATGCTGTATTTGGTTTTATTTGTATAAAATATTTGATACGTATAATTGCATACCTAGTATAAATTTACAATTCAACTAATTGTTGCAATTAAAATCTTTTTTTAGAACTTATTCACTTTTGATAATCTTAGGATTATAAGCATCTGTAATTATTCTATTCCTTCTTCTATTGATTAGAATAATAACATAAATAGGTAAACCAACAATGATGTAAATTGCTGTTCTTAGTAAATGTTCTGTAAAGCTAGCTGTAAGAGTTAATTCTTTAACATAATCAAAAAAGACTAATGTTAAAACCATACTACCTTCATAGGTTCCTAAACCACCTGGTAATAATGGGAAAATTACTGATAGAAAACCAACTGAACCGGCTAAAATTCCCAAGTGAATTGGAAGATCCACTAATACTGCTGATAATATCAAATAGATTAAGATGGTGTCAACCAGCACAATGATTAATGAAAGAAATACATTTAAGATAATTTTTTTTGGTTTTCTAATCAAACTCTTTGTATAATTACTAACTTGTTCTGAAAGATTGATTTCTTGTTTTAGCTCACCCCTAAATTTTGAAATAAACCATTCAATAATTCTATCAAAAAATCGGTGATATTTTACGATTAAAATAACTGTGATTGCAATTACAATGATTAGCGAAAAAGCAACTACGATAATGGGCCAAACATCTTCAAACAAATAGATTGAAGTAACAAAAATAATCGTTGCTGTAATGATCAATAAAGAGAATAAATCGAATAACTTCTCAAAAACCATAGAACCAATATATTCTCCCGGAGTTGCTTCCATCATTTTTTCTTCTTCATTTGTTCCGTTATTTTTCACTTCATTTTTTGAGCTCAAGTAGACAATTCTTGATATATCGCCAAATCTTGCAGGTATTAGCGAATTAAGGAAAAAACCAAGGGAAATACCCATTATTGATTTTTTAAATGATAATTTACCAATTTGTAATTGACAATATCTGAAAGCTTTGACTAACATCAAAAGTAAAAATATTACAATATAAACAGGCAATTTCCAGCTTTGAAAAATGTCTAGAAAACTTGAGATATTTTGATTTAAAATCCACCAAACAACTAAAACTACTATTACTATATTTAGAGTCCATAAAAGTAAATTTTTAATTAATCTGCCTCTGCTTATTTTCTTTTTTTCTTTATTAACGTTATTTTCATTATTCTCTCTTTTATCCACAAGCAAATCTTTCTTTTCACTAATTTCTTGATCTACTTTTAACCGCTCCTAAATTTTACTTTCAAATAATTAATACAATGTTTATTACAGTTATGCTTTCAATTTTAATTCTATTGTTTGGGGGCAGATATTTTTACATTTGAATACTTGAAGTCAGAATAATTAAATACAATTAACCTAGTTTTATAATTATGAATTCTGAAACGGAGTTATTTAAAGAAATCTATGCTTTGCACAAGGATTTGCTAATTGATCCTGAAAATCTCGCCCCATATCTAAAACATTTCAAAAAAGAAAAAAAAGAATTATGCGATATTAAGAGATTTGTTGGAAAACGTGTTTTAATTACTGGAATCAGTGGGTTTGTTGGGAGTCATCTTGCTGAAAAACTAGTTAATTATGGAGAAGGGATAGAGATTTTTGGAATAGTTAGAAGACAATCTGTGCCTATTAAACCAAATCTTCGAAAAATAATCAGTAAAATTGGTATTAAGGAAGCGAATTTAATTGATTACCCTTCCATTGAAAATGCCATATCTGAAATTGAACCTCACTACATATTTCATCTTGCTGCCCAATCTTTCGTACCAACTTCTTTTAATGCTCCGATTGAAGCCGTTCAAACAAATATTGGTGGAACAACTAATCTCTTAGAAGTCATTAGAAAGAAAAATCTGGATATAGAAGGCATTCAGGTGGCTTGTAGCAGTGAGGAATATGGTTTAGTCCACCCGAATGAAGTTCCGATTAAGGAAAGCAATCCCTTTAGACCTCAGTCGCCTTATGCCATCAGCAAAGTTGCTACAGAGCATTTATCACGTTTATATTTCAAAGCTTACGGGTTACCAACTATCATTACAAGAGGTTTTAATCATACTGGGCCAAGAAGAGGCTTACAATTTGTTGCTTCTGTTATTGCAAGTCAGGTTGCTCGAATAATCAAAGGTGGTAATAAAACCATTACTTTAGGAAATCCAAAACCAATTAGGGATTTTACCGATATCAGAGATATACTTGAAGGGTATTTGCTTGCTGTAACAAAAGGTGAAAAAGGAGAAGCTTACAATCTTGGGCACGGTTTTGGTATATCAATTGAAAATTTGTTAAAACTAACTGCAGATAAATTTGAGATTGAATATGAGCTCAAAATTGATCAAACTAGATTCCGCCCCGCAGAAGTTAATGTACTGATATGTGATTATTCTAAAGCTGAAAAAGAGTTGGGATATAAACCACAATATCCTTTGACTGATACTATGGAAAGTCTTGTCAATTATTATCTTTCTGATGAAATCTTTGCTAACTATTTAACTGAGGACTATTAATGAAAATTAAGGATGCATTGGATAGTATTGAAGCAATCGTTGAGGAATATCTTAAAGATAATCCTTATTCGACCAATTCTGAAAAGATTAGCTTAACCACTCCAAGTTTTGGCAAAGAGGAAATTATGGAGGCAATAGATTCTCTTCTCTCAACTTATGTAACGATGGGAAAGAAAGTTTACAAATTCGAGGAAATGTTTGCTAAATATATCGGAATGAATTTTGGTACAATGGTGAACTCCGGCTCGAGTTCAAATCTCATTTCACTTGAAATTTTAGCCAATCCCTTAATCGAAAATTGCTTGAAACCTGGTGATGAAATTATAACCCCTGCTTTAACCTGGTCTACAACAGTATTTCCAATTCTCGATGTTAATGCAGTTCCTGTTTTTGTTGATTCTGATCCTAATAGTTTGACAATTGATGTTAATCAACTTGAAGCTAGTTTATCTGAGAAAACGAGAGCTATTATGCCTGTACATCTTTTAGGTTATCCTTGCGATATGGATTATATTATGGATTTTGCAGAAGATAATAATTTATTTGTTATCGAGGACTGTTGTGAAGCGCACGGTGCTTTATGGAAAGGCAAAAAGGTTGGTAGTTTTGGTGATTTGTCATCTTTTAGCTTTTTCTTTTCACATCATATCACCACAATCGAAGGCGGTATTGTTTTAACAAACAATGAAGATTTCAATAATTTAGCTAAAAGTCTACGAGCTCATGGTTGGGTTAGAGAACGATCAGATAAAGAGGAATTAATAGAAAAACACTCTGAGTTAGACTCTAGATTTCTTTTTGTTAGCAAGGGATATAATTTACGCCCAACTGAAATTCAAGGAGCTTTTGGCATTCATCAAATTGGTAAACTAGAATCGTTTATAAAAATAAGAGAGGTCAATGCTGATTACTGGAAATCTGCTTTGGAGGATGTTGAGCGAAACATTGCTCTTCCTGTAGTAGAAAAGAATGTGCGACATGCTTGGTTTGGTTTTCCATTAATTGTTAAAGAAACTGCTCCTTATCAACGAAAGGATATTATTGCTTACCTTGAAAGTAACGGTATTGAAACCCGACCAATTATGGCAGGTAATATGACTAAACAGCCTGGAATTGAATTTTTCAATTGGAGAAAAGTAGGTAATTTAGATATTGCTACAAAAGTTATGAAAAACGGCTTTTTCTTTGGAAATCATCCTGGAATTGGTAAAAAGGAACGAGAATATATTGTAGAAAAAATATTGGAATTCGATTCGAAATTCTAGTCTTCTCTGAAATTGTCTTTTTAAAACAATTTTTCTATTTCGTTTACGATTTCCTCTTTCCCATTTAGATTTAAATTATTTTTATATTCGTTTATGCTTTTTTTATCGACATTCTTCAACCACAACATACTCTCAAATTCTGTGGAGTTTATTGAAGCGGTCCCACCAATTTCCTTCGCATATTCAACAAGTTTATTCGATTCAATATTTGAAACAATGGGTACCAATAACATTTTTACGTTATTCATAATGCATTCCGTCATAGTCCCCCAACCTGGTTTTCCTATAAATAAATCGCAATTGCCTATCCAATTTTGACTTTCTGTTACGCTCTTAGGTATTTGAAAAGTCCCTTTTATTTTTTGATTAATGCTTGACATAATAATATTATATTTTTGATTCTGCGATTTATTCGCTAAAATTTCTCTCTTTTCCAAATTTAGTTTTAGCGTTTTGCCAAATGATAGAAAGATAGTGAATTTGTTCCCCATTTTGTATTTTTCAAGAAATTCAATACGATTCATTGTTTTTTCTCTTGAAAAGAAACCAACATCTTTAATCTCTTTATTATCATTTGTGAAAAAACAATCTTCATCAGATAAAGGTAATTTTAAAATTAGGTTATTTTTACTATATGATTCTTCTAGGCTCTTACAAATTGATGATTTCTTGTTTTCCAGTGAATTACTTACACAATTCAGATTTTTAAAAACACTTGACCAATCAAAATTAGACACCAGTATTGATTTCATGTTGTATTCTTTAGCAATGTCAAAAGCTAAAGGTGAAGCATCTGAATAGACTAGCCCAGGATTATCAACGCTCATTTGTTTTTTAATTTCATCTAATACTTTATTTTTTTTTGTTATATAGAATTCATATGCATTGCTTATTGATTTAGCAATATTAGGTGATAATTCTCCTTCTTCATAATATAATCCCATATCAGTAACAATTGGATAAGATTGAATTCTATTCTGGTATTCCTTATCGATACTTTTTATAAAAAATTCACAATGGTTTTTTGGAGCGAATAAATGAATAAAATAGTCACTTTTTTTTCTCAATAATTCTCTAATAATTGCAATTGTTCTGGTGAGATGGCCAAAACCAAAGGATGAAACAAAAAAGTAAATATTTTTCATAATTAGTATTCAATGATAGATTAATTAAAATATGTTTATATCAAGAGATATTTTAAAGTCACATTCAATTAATTTATTTATAGAACATTAATTCTGTTTTGTATGGCTCTTTCTATGAAAAAATTAAAAGAATACCTTCAATTCTATTATTACTTATGACAAAGAAAACATTGTTACTGTTAACATTCAATGAAATTAATGGTTCTGAAGCATTATATGATAAAATACCATTCAATCTTTTTGATGAAATTTATGTAATTGATGGAAATAGCTCTGATGGAACAATTGATTTTTGGAAAGAGAAGGGTCATAACGTTATAATTCAAAAAATACCTGGACGTGGTGCTGCTTTCGTGGAAGGCGTTGAAATTACTACCGGTGAGCACATACTCTTCTTTAGTCCAGATGGTAATGAAGATCCTGAAGACATTCCCAAATTATTAGATACTTTAGAGGGCGATTGTGATTTGGTTATTGCTTCTAGATTTATGAAGGGATCCAAGAGTGATGATGCAACTTGTTTTAGGCGATTCGGTAATAACATGTTTACTTTCTTAGTCAATCTCTTTTTCAGGGCAAAAGTTCGTGATGCTGTAAATGGATTTAGAGCAATAAAGAGGGATAAATTCGACAAGCTAAACCTTCCTCCTTCTAAATTTGAAATTGAATTTCAAATGACAGCAAGAGCTGGTAAATTGAAATATACTATTATTGAGATACCCACACATGAAAAGGATAGAATAGGTGGTTATTCTAAAGCTGGTTCTTTCTCAGTAGGCTTTAGTTACATTAAGGTTCTATTTAGAGAAATATTCATTGGGAAGAGATTCTTGAAGGGAGATAACAAAGATGAGTGATTCTATTTCGTTGAAAGATAAACGAGTAGTTCTAACTGGTGGTAGTGGATTCTTTGGCAGTCATATAAAGATTGAATTGGAAAAAGAATCTGTTTCGGAGATTATTCTACCTAGATCCAGTGAATATGATTTACGCGATTCCTTGATGGTTAAATCTGTACTTGAGGGTGCTGATATTGTAATTCATGCAGCCGGAACAGTATCCGGAATTGGTGGCATTCAAAAACAACCTGCAACTTCTCTATTTGATAATGCGATTATGGCTTTACACTTAATGGAAGAATCAAGCAAAGCTGGTGTTCAGAAGCTAGTAAATATTGGATCCGCTTGCTCATATCCTAAATTTGCCCCCATTCCTCTAAAAGAGGAGGATATTTGGAATGGTTATCCTGAGGAAACAAATGCTCCATATGGTATAGCAAAACGGTTGCAGATTGCTGGTGCTGATGCCTATAAAAAACAATACAACTTGAATATAATCCCATTAATTGTATTCAACTTATATGGTCCAAGAGATAACTTTGATTTAGAAACATCCCATGTAATCCCTGCTTTAATACGAAAATGTTTGGAAAATGATAAATTGATTGTTTGGGGAGATGGAAGCCCAACTCGGAGTTTCTTATTCGTAGAAGATGCAGCAAGAGCAGTAGTTTTAGCAACTAAAAATTATAATAAAAGTTATCCAGTAAATATTAGCTCAGCAGAAGAAACTAGCATTAAAGATTTAGTTGATATAATAATTGAATTAACAGGTTTTGAGGGTAATATTGAGTTTGATACTACCAAACCTAATGGTCAACCTCGACGATGTGCTGATGTTCACCTTGCTAAAAAGGAATTTAATTTCACCGCACAATATACAATTAGAGAAGGCCTCAAGAAAACAATTAACTGGTATAAACTGAATAAAGAATTACTTTAAAATAACAGTTATAACAAAGAAAAAAAAAGGATAATAAATTATCCTTAATTATTTTAGAATATTGAAATATTAGTCAGCTCACCAATCAAAAGAAGGAAACTAAATGATTGAGCCATGATTATCATTATTCCTTCGAAGATAGTTATCCGATGATCATCAGAGATTGATCTTTTAACAAACCAGATGATTAATGCTAAAGCTATGAGCTGGAATAACATGAAATCATCGATTGGAGCAGGAACCAATGCCGCGAATGCACCAAAGACTAGTAGTGTCATTTGCAATATTCCTCCGAGAATATTGCCCAAAGCAATGTCTGTTTTTCCTTTCGCTGCTGCAACAACTGCTATCCCATGTTCTGGTATAGCTCCTGAGAAACCAACAATGAGCGCAACAATGCCGATATCCAGGGTGATCTTTGGTGAGTGCAGCATTGTTTCTACTGCATGACTGAGTAAAAATCCTCCTCCGGCAATACCTGTGATACCTATTATAACTAATACAATAGATACTTTCATGCTTAAATGATGGCCCTCCATTGCTGGAGCTGTTGCATAAGGGTTAATTGGTCTTTTATCGTCTCCTTGATAGGTTGCTCGCGTATCATCACAATCAGGATCTACGATGTTCATCTCTCCAGAAGCGTTAATTATTTTTCTTTGTGCTCCTTCATGAACTTCTTGTACATTTGTTGCAGAAATATCAGGCATTTTTCCATCTAATTTTCCTCTAGTTGGTTTCGTTGCTTTAACTAGTTCTTTGCCAAATTTCTCTTCTGCTTTTGCTTGTTTACTTTTAACGATGAGAAAGACAAGATATATGAGATAACTTACTACAAGGGATATTCCTGCTAATTGCGGCAATTCTCCTGATATTCCTTCTGAATCTGCGAAAAATGTTTGTTGTTTTACCTCGATAAAGATATTGTCTAGTATTTCTACTACTGCTACACCAAATGTTAGAAATGTAGCCACAAATCCCCATCTTAGTAGTACTCCCTCTGCCATGACCGTTTCTTTCTTAATTTGAATATAGCCTTTCTTTTTCGAGCCTACTAGAACTACTATTCCTAATAATATTGCATTAAATCCTGCTGCTGCGAGGGTTGTATAAAATGCCGTTGTTACTAGGTCAGGTTTGTTGTTTACAGTTCCTTTTACTAACAATATTCCCGCAGCAACTACTTCTGGTAGATTGCTTGCTAGACTTGAAATCACTCCGGCAACGTAAGCCGTTAATCCTACAAATCGCATGATATTACCTAACCCATCTACTGCCCACTCGCTTGGTCTGAATGCCAACCAGAGTCCGAGCAATCCTGCTGTAACTACTACTCCTATTAAAATACCAAAATCATCTGGAATGTAATTATGTAGTACAAACATTGCCACTACTGCTCCGACTAGCATTGCAACGATTATATACTCATACCAAGGTAGTTTAATAACGCTCCAAAGGCTTTTAGTTGCCTCTTCTTCTCCTAATTCAATTTTAATTCCATTTCCTGATATTTCATTCTCTTTCTCATGTGTATTCATCATTATCAACCGTTTGAAATTAGCAGTGGAATAAGATACTAACAGAATTCTACTGTTTTCATTTTTATAAATTATTCTAAATTCACCCTTTTCTCTTTTAAGGGGCAAAAATGATTTTCGTACTCGAGTTCTCTAGTAAAAATATGTATAAAGGCGAAGATTAAATACCTTTATTGCATTAATTATTATTGAGAGGTAGAGTTAAATGGAAATTGCTGAAGATCTTGGAATGGCGACATTTCCTATTACAACGTGTCACATTTCTTCTATTATTTTGAAGCTGTTGCGTATCGACCGGCCATATTATCTTCCATCCATTGATGATCTTGACTTGCCAACTGATTCAATTGATCAAGTTATCCTGTTTATCATTGATAATTTTAGTTTGTTTGAAATAATTACCTACCAACCTGAATGGATGATTAAAAATCTTGATAATCTATTACTTATTGAGACCGAGACAAAGTCACAGTCACTTGCTGGACCTATGCTTTCATCCGCCTTTTCCTGTAAAGATAGCCTTACTTTCAATTTGGTTACTACACTCAATTTTAATGACAAGGGCGTAAAAGTCATCGCTCGTGAGGAAGATATACCAAAAATTACTCCTGATCCTTCTTTAGCTATTGCTGAAAAATCTGATGTGAATATCTATGTTAAAGGATTGAAAGCTGTCAACCGCAACGATCTGTTAGTTCTTCATTTTGCTGATTTTGATGAAATGTATACTCGTTATTCCATGAATCCTCCTGAAGACGTTGCTTCAAAGATTATGCGCAGAACAGACAAATGGATTAGTCTCTATGCGAAACAATCGATTGCAGGGACGGCAATTATGGTTATAGGCAATGATGGGAAAAAACCCATCGAAATGAATTTGAAAGGTCGCGCAGCTGAATGGAAGCGAGCAAATCTTCCAATAGGTTTTATCGTATTACCCAAGTAATCATTTCATTTAGTTCTTTTACCATTTACACGCTACCTGTTGTGAGTGCGAGAATCATTATAATTATTGTAATAACTAATGCAAGTGCTCCTATGCCAATACAGAACCAACCAAAATTAACTTTTCTTGCAACCCACAGGAAGAAGTCAATTGTGAGATAGCCTACAACTCCTGAGATAAGCAAAGCGAGAATCATACCATACCAGGGTATTCCCGCAAGTGAGAATTCTCCTTGGATAGCATCAACTATTATTGTTAAAAGATTTCCACCTAGTACTGCTGGAACACTCAATAGAAAGCTTGCTCGTAGAGCATCTTCTTCTTCGACACCTTCGATGAGCAGTGCTCCAACTGTAGTTCCTGATCGAGATACTCCTGGAATTAATGCTACTCCTTGCACCGCACCCACAACCAACATTTCCCATGTTTTCATTTCAAAAAGTGATTTACTTGCGGTTTTTCTTCTCGAGATAAGAATGAATATTCCTGTACCTATCAAGAACAAACCAATAACCATCGTTATTATATCTCCACTCGAGATTGCTCCATTAGCAAATGTCAGAGAATCTCCATCTGCTAGAACGAATTTCAATAGTAAATAGATTGGTATTCCAATAACTGCTGTTGCTGCCGTTGCTAAGAGAATGAATTTCCAAAGAATTCGTTGTTCTTTGCCTTGAGTTAGTATGTCCTTTCCTTCGGAGTCATTTTTTTCTTCAGAAACCACTTCGGAACTTTCTTCTTCGTTTTTCTTTTGTTTGTATTTTTTCCAAACATTGAGATTGAACAGTAAAAAGAAATCTTTACGGAAGCGAATAATAACTGCAATCATAGTCCCTAAGTGCATAAATAAAGCAATTGCTAATGCATTTTCTGACTCGCCTGCCCAGGTTAGGATCATAAATATCCATCCTTCACTTGAAACTGGCAACCATTCCAATATTCCCTGAACAATCGCTATTACAATAATTAACCACAAAGCAACCATTGTATACACCAATAACTCAGTAAAATAATTAATTCATACAAAAAAGTTTTGTAGCATTCAACTTTTAAAAGTGGTATCTAGACTTTTAACTGTAGTTCCAATGCAATACTTGAAACCATTTGGAGATAGTTCATTGACTACTGTTAAAATCATCACCGACTCAACTTGTGATTTACCACCTGCAATTCGTAAGCAATATAATATTGGAACAATACCAGTAAATGTTATTCTTGATGACAATCTTTATTCTCAATATGATATCACCAATGATGATTTCTATTCTCGAATGGCTGCCGGAGAACTAGCCTCAACTGGCGTTCCTTCTCCTAACGTTTTCAAGATTGCTTTTGATGATGCACTAGAAGAGTTTGATGATGTTATTGTGTTCACTCTTTCATCCAAATTAAGTGGTGTATTTCAAACTGCCACAATGGTTGCAAAACAATTCTTTGATGATCGAATAATCATTATTGATTCTGCTGCATTAACATTGCAGCTAGGTTTAGCTGTTTATGAGGCAGCCAAATTTGCTCGTGAAGGGAAAACGAGAGAAGAAATAATTACCTTGGCAAATAATGTTTTAATTCCTAAAAATAATATTCTAGGAGTAATTGCTACTCTCAAGAATCTAAAACGAAGTGGACGAATTGGAGCAATTTCATGGTTATTAGGATCACTTCTCTCTGTGAAACCACTTCTACAGCTTGAGGACGGATTGATTGTTTCTCCAGGGAAAGTTCGTAATTTGGATCACGGTATGACTCTTCTTAAAAAAACTGGTCGATTTGCATCAGAGCATCGTGAAGTAGATACTATTTTCTGTGCCCATGCTCGCAATCCCGAACGCGGGAAAGAGCTTGTAGATTTCTTCAAGGATTTACCAAACCCTGCATCTGAAATCTTTTGTGGAGAAATTGGTCCTTCAATGGGTACACACATCGGTCCTGGTGCTTTTGGTTTTGCTTGGTTGGGTAGATTTGAAAAAGAATGGTTGTAGTACTAAGCTGAACTCTCTTCATACGAGTCTTCTTTTCCCTTCATCCTTCTTCTTTTTATTGAAAACAGCATTTACTTTCTTTCACTATTGTTAAATATTAAAAGAAAACAACAAAATGATATGAGCTTAAAATCTAATTGGTTTGAAATAAAGAATCATCTATCCGTGTTCAGAGAACGACTTGATCTTGTTGATCCCCGCTTTTTAACCAAATATACTAATATTTTTTTGCTTCTCGGTTCAAAAAAGCCATTCTTATTGATACTGGTGCGGGTCTTATCCAATTAGCCCTCTTGTTGAGATGATTATATCAAATATCTTGAATCAATCACTCCCTTCCTAAGAGGATTGGGAATTGTTAATAAAAAACGCATTTTTAAATCGAAATAAACAAAGATAAATAAAAGTAAAATGAAGGGAAAAGGCTTTTCCTTTTCCTTCGTAGTAGTTACTTTTCAGAAACTTCTACGAATTGTTCACTCTTGTTTGATGAGGCTATTGGTACAATTTGAGGTGTTATCTCTTTGCTAAATTGACTTGCAATCCAAGATTTCCCTCGAATTCTTCGCTTAAGCCAATCGGGCATAATCCAACCAAGATAACCCAGAACTACCCCTGATATGCTAAAGAAAATTCGAAAATTCTGCAAGACTAATATTGCTATAATACTATCTTTAACAAATGGAAGTGCATTCAAGCTTATAACAAGTGTAGCTGAAGCTAATGATATTACTGAAAGTAAGATGAAAGTAAATCCAAATTTAGTGAGTTTCTTTTCAAGTCCTCTTCTGATTCTAATTATTGCAATGATTATTCTAACATGAATCAAACTAAAAATAGCAATGATTATTCCAAAAGATAAAAGTGGTGTAGGTATGACAGCTGATAATTCTAGTATTTCATCATAATTTGCTACATGAAAGATAGGATTTTCTATTTGATGAACTATCTCTGAAGTGATAGCTCCAACAACAATGCTAATTAAAATAGATAAGGAAATAACTGTAAGTGATTTTACCAAATCACTGTCTTGAAGAATGTGCCTATTTGCAAAATAGTATAAGAATAACAGACCTACAATACCGAGTAACAAATATGCTTGTTGAAAGATTCCGGTAATAATTTTCTCATCAGAATGATTTATCATAATTAGCTTAGCTACTAATTGGAATATTCCAGCTAAATTGATTAAAAAATAACAAATTGCTAAAAGTATTGTTCCTATTGTTCTCTTTTTAAAGAATTGCCTGAATAATATGATTACAAAAATGAATGAAACAAAGATACTTATGCTCATATTAATAAGATAGTAGATAGTGTATCCATTTGCCATTTTTCTAGACCTCCTGAATAACTTTGATATACCAATGGAATGCATCATATATGCCGATTCCTTCTTTAGCTGATGTTTCAAAGCAAGCCCATTTCATAGAGAGGTTTGGATTCGCTAAATCGAATTGCTTAATAAATTCCTCTCGAGCAAGTCTCCCCGGTAAATCTACTTTATTTAGTAAAAGAAGAACAGGAACATCTTCTCGAATTTGTGTTTTAAGAATTTTATAAAAGATTGTTTTTGCTTCTTCCATTCTAAAAGTGTCTGTGCTATCTACAACGAAAATTAATGCATCGGATTGCTCATTAATGCTTCCCCACATTGATCGAAAATCTTGTTGCCCTCCGAGGTCGAAAACACTCAATTGCAGTTTAGGGAGATCGATTGTTTCTCGATTTATACCCATTGTTGGTATTGTCTCTTGAAATTCACCATTGATGAGATAATGGATGATAGCTGTTTTTCCAGCACCATCTAATCCGCAAATTGAAAGGTTAACTCTTTTGGTGCGATTTTTAAAGAGTTTTATGAGAAATGACATTTTGTTTACTCCTTCATTTCCACATTTCATCTGCAAGAGATTTAGCTGCTTTTTTCTTGCTATCCTCTTCTTTCTCTTCAGCAATATTCATTTCAATAGTCACTACAGAACTTATTTTGATTTTAATGTGCCCTTTATCTATTCCACTATAGAGATAAGGAAGAATCTTTTCAATTGTCTCTACAGAGATTGAGTTATTCTTCTTAAGTTCTTCAATTGTTGCTGTGAAAACTTTTCGAACAATGCTTGCATTGTAATCTGTTTGATCAAATACTGCTACTAAAGAGGCAATGTTGTCTCGTTCGGATTTTCTAGGTATCTTAAATACATACCCTGAGAGCGCACTGTTGCTACTTAGAGTGGTAGAAATAAAATCTCCTTCTTTTGCTCCGAGAGGCATACTCTTTATTGGAATTTCAAGAAGCATTTCCGGTGGTAAAACTTCGGGATAGGCTTTAACCATTTCCAACCCTTTTTTTCCCATTGTTACTAAACAAAGGCTAATCGGTCTCATTTTTAATCTTTCTCCATCTATTTACAATAGTCTATTTTAAATTAATATGTACTTAATTTTCTGCTTTAAAGCTAATGTTTTCGGCAAAAAAATGTTAAAATTCTCTTTATAAACGAAAATCGATTTATTGATTTGAAACTCATAGATTTCTTGTATTAAAATATCTATTTATTCAATTCTAAAATGGTGGAGAATGGATGCAGAGCTTTAAGCTACCGGCACTTGGAATGTTTCTTCTGTAACCTCTGGTGTTGGTCCTACGATGAATCCCGTAAGCATTAAGCTTATACCGATTGCTGCCATTATAAATTCTAATCCATTGAGGCTTTGCGCATTTTTCCAATGTTCTGCAAGTACATTAGAAAGGATATTAGGTATCAGTGAGCCAATATGAATGCATAAACCCCAGATGAAAAGTTTTAGTGATTTTCTAGTAGTTTTATCTTCTGTTTGTTTGAATGCTCGTATGAAGAAGGAAATTGTAGATATGACAACAATAAGGCATATTGGATAAAATATTATCGTGAAGAGTGTTGATGTTTGAGTATCTGCTCCTCCTGTAGGCGCCTGCCTGATTGAGTACCATGGCTCTTCTGAACCCGTTAACCCAAATAAGAATCCCGCAACAATCCCAAGAATAATCAGACCAGTAGTAACAATTGGCCATCTTAAAATAAATTGTATTCCATAATTAAATGCTAGCGAGCTTAAGGCTAGAAATACTACTCCCAAAAACAATGTAAAAGCATAAATTTTAGTTAGGAAGACCATTAGGTTGGGATTTGTTTCGTCAAAAATAAATGCACCAATAGGTAGGAAGAAATAGGCAATTGCAATGAAGAGGAAACTCATCGAGAATAACCAATTCAGCTTTTCCTTCGGATTTCTTTTTAATACTATGCAAGTAATTATCGTTGAAGAAATAACTGCTAAACCACCTACAACCATACTTAGATAATTTACCCAACCAAGAGCCATTTTGATTCCACCTAAAATAACAGTCTTGTATGGGTTTAAAGAATTTCTGCATAAAAATTCTTTAAAATGTTTAATATTTGACTATTTTTCGTCTGGGAGCTCAACTTGGATATTATTAATATAAATATCTCTTCCGCCACTAATTTTCGTCTTACTAGAGTGGCATTTTGGGCATTCAAAAATATTGGTCATATCAACAACAAAATGATCAACATCCTTTGATTGCTTTTCAATATCTCCACTATATTTGCACTCTTGACATTCAATTTGCCCTTTCTGCTCTGAAATTACTACTTCTGCACCATGAGCAAGTGTTCCTTCGCTGGCAATTTCAAAAGCGAAAATTAGTTGCTCTGCATTGAGCATAGTAAACTCTCCTACAACAAGTTCAATTTTGTTAATTTTGATGGCATGGTGTTTTTTTGCAACATCGGTTACGGTGTCTACTACTCCTACAGCTGTGGAAAATTCGTGCAATTGTTCTGTTCACCTTGTTCAGAATTTACTTTCAATTAAGTCATACAACCTTTGTTCCTTTCAAAAAGATGTCGATTTAGATGTTATAATAGTAGATGAAAAAATCATTAGAAATCTTTTATTGCTAGAACGATTTCTTCTATTGTAGAGGTAGTTTTAAATAGAATAAATAAAAAGAATTGAATAATTTTAAATTTAAGAACTACTTTAAGAGTTTGTAGAGGGAAAGATCATTGTCCAAAAGCACTAAATCCAAAAAAAGGCAATCACAAAGAAAAGATCTTAGAGTAGTTTATCCTGAATATTTCGATAAAAATCTAACAATGAGATTAGGTAGAAGAGTTCCCTTAAAATTAGCTTTTGATGAACCTGAAGCTAAACGAGTCGCTCTTGCAGCTCAAAAAGCAGGATATGAAGTATTCTTAGATTCTAACAAACATTATTCACGTACCTGGTACAATGGACGAGGGAGAGTCTTAATTGCCAAAATGGGTTCAAAGGAAGAACAACTTAGAGAGATAGCTAGAAATCTACCAAAAGTTAATCTACCAAGACCTGCCAAAAAGAAAACTCCTAAGAAAAAGAAGCCAAAGAAAGGCTCAGTATATAGACAAAAAACAAAATAATTACTAAACGAAGAAAGAACAATATTTTCTTTACATTTGGTTGGAACTGAAATGAAAAAACTTGGAAAAGTTTCTGTAATTGCAAGAAATGGTAATCTTCTTGTCAAAACGAGTAAACCCTACAGAATTGGTACACCTGTTGTTGACCAACAGATTAAGAGGTTAGGAAAAATTGTTGATGTTATAGGTCCTGTCAGAGCTCCTTTTATTGTTGTGAATACAAAGGGAATAGGTAAACAGCTTAAAATTGGTGATGTTCTCTACTTAATGGATAAACAACCACAAAGGTCAACCAGTAGTAAGAGATCAAAGAGACCTCCTCCTAAAAAATATCACAAAACATCTAGTAATCGGAAAAAACCTACTAAGAGATAGACAGCAAAAGTCTTAGTAAAGAAAATCTTTTCTTATTTTTCTTTGTCAAGTCACATTTTGTGACCTCCAATTGAGTCTTCTTTTTGAGTTCCTATTAAGTGAATCCGTTTTAAATATCATACTCGGTGAATGTTAATTACGAATAAAACTTGGAGAACAAAAAATGAACTTTAAAAAACAAAAAATCCAAAAACAAGTCAAAAAGGAAATTGAACAAATCAGAATACGAGTATGTCTTTTATCTGGTTGTTAAAATAATCTAATAAGAATAAACTGGAGGAAAAGAAAAAATGATTAAAAAAACACAATTACAAAAACAAATTAACAAAGAAAAACAAAAAGCAAGAATGCAAATGGCATTAATAAATGGGCGATAGTCCTCTCTGCAAACAAGAAATAAGTACTGTATCATGGATTGCGCTTAGAAAATTATTGCCACCTGTTCTTGCTTTTTTTATGCCGATTTTTTTCTACCTCTCTATTGAGAGAATGTTATTATTTCGCTTCTTCTGAAGCTGTTGTGCTTCCTTGCTTTGGCTTGAAATAAATTTCAACTAGCTGTTGAAAAATCATACTAAAAAGTATAAGCGCACAACCAATCCACTGGCGGACAAGGAGATTTTCCCCTGCAAAAATAAAAGCAAAGAATGCTCCAAAAACAGGTTCTGTAGCAAAAATTACTGCAACATGTGTAGGTGAAGTTTTCTTTTGAGCAAATGTTTGGAGTCCAAGTATTAATGCTGTAGCAATAATTCCTGTGAAAAGGATAGCAAAAATCACTTGATTATTTGTTACTATTGGAAAAACTGGTACATTGAATATTGAGGGGGCGAATCCCATGAAAGCACATGTGATTCATGCAAGAATTGCTGTGACTCCTGTTTGGAAAACCACAAGAGTAGTAAAGTGTGTTTTCTTTACAAATTTGTCAATAAAAATAATATGAAATGCATAAGCGAAAGTAGAAAAAATAATAAGCAAATCACCAATAATAGCACTTAATTGGAATGTTGCCAAGTTTACTAAAGAAAGCAAACCGATACCTACTATTGCGACTAATATAGCTATCCAAGATAAGAAGTGCGGTTTTTTCTTCAACATTAAAGATGCAAATATCGGAATGAGGACGACATATAATCCTGTAATAAAGGCCGTTTTTCCGGGACCTGTACCAAGATCCATGCCAAAGGTTTGGAATGTATAACCTACAAATAGGAACGTACCAATGATTATTCCCCGAACAATATCTTCCCAATGGATGCGAAGAGTAAGTAATCGATAACCAAAAACAAATAAAAGTACAACAAAAGCGATTGAAAATCGATAAGCGATGAATACCAGTACATTCATTGTTTTAACAGCTTGATCGACCATGAAGAAGGTCGAACCCCAAATTGCACTTATAATCAACAGAGCAAAATCTGCGAACAATCGATGATGTAAAGGAGTTTTCTCTTCAAACATAACTGCACAGTTTAGAGTATTAACATCCTTTTTTCAATTTTCCTTTAATAGATGTAAATTGAGTGGGTTGGAAAACTAAGTTGCACCTCTTGAAATGTAGAATAAAATTTCAAAAGAATCATTTCTTTGTACAATTCAAATATCCATCTATATTTGCCAAGGATGATTGCATCTTCTGAAGTGGAGATTAAGTCTTTCTACATCAAATAATGAACTACCTCTTTTGCTTGGGGATGTTTTTATATAATTTACTATTTTACTCTGTTTCAATCATTAATAGAAAATCATTCATTAAAATAAATGACAAAAAATAGACTTTCCATAGGAAAGAATAATCTTAAAAATAAGCACTAAGAAATTTGTATTATCACTAAACTTGATTTATAATTTATTCAATATTCATTATTGGAGTTAAAACATGTCCGAGGAAAAAGATTATTTCAAAGAATATATGGCTACTGTTGAAGGCACTGCTGAACCTGTTGTAAAGGGTGTACTACTATTTTTCTTAAGTAAGTTTGGAGAAAAACAGGTTGACGAAATGACAACTGTAATAGCACAACAAAAAATTTGCACTATTGAAGAAACAGAGAAATTACTAAAAACTAATTATTCAGTTGATGATGAAACAACACGTCAAATCCTTCAGCTGATGCAAAGAAAATTCAAAGAAGCTATCTCTGCAAAAGAAAGTACAAGTGAAAAATTAGCTTTCATTCGTTCTATTAAAAAGAAACACTAATTTTTTCATATATTTCGAGAAAGAATACATCAACAATTAATTGAGAATGTTCTTTTAAAACGAAAAAAATGAATAAACAAAGAGATGGGAATTTCTTCCCAATTCTATTTCTATAAACTATTTCCAATTTCTTATTCTTGTAGGTCTGTTTCTGGGAAAAGGTTGTTTTCTTTCAAATCTTTTCTCAGAGAAAATTCTGACCAAAAGATGTATTTGTATGAACGTATTGGTATTTCTTTCCCATTTAATCCGCTATCTATAAGAAAAAGCGTTTTCCATCCCTCTAAATCCTCTGGATTTTTAAAATTCATTTCATATTTTTTTTGTGCGAAATGTTTCACTATGCTCCAAATGATTAGACGTGCAGCAAAATCAGCATCTTTGTGTCTTGCAATTTCTATTATTGCTTGATGGCAATCTTTTCGTGATGCATAGCCCAAAATATGTTTCTTTGCTAAAGAGAGAATATCCATGAACTCGCTATTTTCTATTATTTTTGGTTCATCTTTTAATTTGTTGAATTGATTCATAGTATTTAAGAAAAATGTTTTCAAATTACTTTGAGTTGTGTTTGCTTTTTTCGCTAAAAGTTTCCAACTGATGAGCTCATTTTCTGCCTGAAAGACTTCAAATAATTTCATCATTCTTTTGTAACCAAATCGTAGATTTATTTCAAGCATAAGTTCTTCTGTAATTGCTCTACCATTTTTTCTACAAATTGATCTGAATACTGCTAAGACAAATGCTCTTCTTTTTCTTGGCGTAATTCTTTTTGCTCTTTCTTTCACTATATTTTTCTCTACTTTTGGCATCATTCTCAAACAATAATCTTCAACTTCTAATACCAAAGCAGCCGGGAAGAAATCTCTCAATAAATCAAAATCTTTGCTCAATTCGGTAGTATTTTTATCTTTTTTTCTAATATTTTCTAAAACACAGTAAAGACTTCTGCTGCTTCTCTCTTTCTTTAGTATTTTTTGTAAATGATCTTTGGTAATATAGCTTCCAAGTTGGATTTTACTTTTGTATGGTCTTATTGTCTTGTCTACTCTTTCAAAGCTAACTAATTTTGCCTTTATTTCTCGATTGAAATTATTATTGTTATTATTTGAGGGGTGATTGATAATATCTCTTTTTGAAAAATCTATTCCAACTGATAATTTTCCTTGAGAGAAAGTTTCTGGTAGGTAATTAACTTTATTTTTAGCCATTTTTTTCACCTTTTTGTTTTCATCCACACTCTAAATCGAATTTATTCTCAAGTTTACTATTCTCCACTATAAATCTAAAAGCTATCCGCGAACGAAAAAAAACCCTTTATGTCGCCTTCTTTTTAAATTCTCGTCATTTTCCCGACTCTGTAACTATACAAGAAAAAACAAACAGTGATTCATGAAAAAATAAACGTTGACCTCATGCTTAAAAACATTGCATTTTTTCTTTAGATACTTTTCAAGTGCTAACAAAACGATTGTTCAATATGTGTATTGTAAAAAATGTATTTAAATATATAATTAACAGTAAAATAACTCATATATTATTGAGGTTACATAGTAATGATTCTAAAAGAAAATCTAACGTTAAAGTACTTTCGATTGATATATTTTCCAATTCATTTTCTGCTCGAGATTACTCTTACAGTTCTTTTTCTTATTATGCCATTTTCTATTCAAAAAGGATCTTTTTCTACTGCCGGATATACCTGTGTTTTTGGGATTATTTTAGCTTGCACTTCATTCATTCTTGCAGTTGGTATTTCTTATCTGTTCATCAGTGTTTTTCAGTTTAGGAAAGAAGAACGAGCACAATTTTTCAATAAAGAAAAAAATCAAAAAATATTTATCATTAGTATTGTTTTTCTATTGCTAGTACGAATTGGTATTCTTGCTTGTGCACTCGTGTTTCAAATTCCATTTACTGCTGAATTTGATCGAACTGCTGCAATATTGGTTCTGATTGGAATTAGCACAATACCTCCATTTTTGTTGCATTTCCTATCCAATTTTGAAATTTCCCCAACTAGAGTTTTCTCATTATCTAAAGAAGCTCCTCTTACCATTAAAATTGCTACGATTTGGTTAGTATTTTTAACAGGTGCTATGCAAGTATTTTCAACAGAACCAGTAATATTGATTATTAGTCTCATCATTTTGATTTGTTCATACTTCTTTTTTATTCTTAATAGATTAGCAGTTTCCTTTTCAGCAATAGTCCTCTTTATTCATGCTGCTTATAGTTTTCTCGTCACTGGAATTATTTTTGCAAATATGGAAGAACAAGTAGCTAAGTTCAATGAGCAAGGATTTGATTACACTCAAACAGATGCATTACTCGTCAATATTTTCTTCTTTCTTATTCCAGGTGTTATTTCATTGGTTCTCGCTGTAAATTTCTATCGAAAATCGGTAACTAGTTGGGTTAGGTCGCTGTATCCTGATTCTGAGAGTGAAATGGAAATTACCAATTATTACGCTGATGAGGACGAAGATGATTCACCCGATGATTTTGACTAAATGATGCGTTGATTTTTTCTGCTGAAATTATGTATGTGTATATGTATGAAATCATCTCTAATCTCTCTTAGAACTTGAACAACAAACTTCTAAAAGTTCAATGTCCATCTTTTTGTGAAGTGTTAAGATGACTGATTACTTAATCGTTCTAAATAAGGATGAAAATACTGTTAATTTTATTGATGAACCAACAAGAAAAATAGTCAAAACTGTTTCTGTAGGAAAGAATCCTCATGAAGTTTCTGTTACTCCTAATGGAAAGAAAGCTTACATTTCTTGCGCAGGTGAAAATACTATTGAAGTATTTGATATGGAAAAACTTGAGCTGCTAATAATCATTAAACATCCCGAGTTCCGTTTTCCTCATGAATCTGCAATTCTTCCTGATGGTTCAAAAGTTGTTTTGGCAAGCACATATGCGAACAAGGTATTTATTATTGACGTTGCTACTGATGCAGTCGAAAAAATCATTGATGGTAGAAGAATGACTCACATGGTTTCCATTCAACCTGATGGTTCCAAAGCTTATATTAGTAACATTGGTGATAATTCGGTCTCTGTTTTAGATATTGCAACAATGAAATGGTTAACACACATCCCAGTTGGTCGAAGTCCTGAGGGCATCAATATAAGTCCAGATGGTAAATGGTTGTATTGTGCGAATCAAGATGATGATCAAGTCTTCGTAATTGATACTAGTAATAATGCTTTGCATGCTAGAATATCCACTGGAAGAGTTCCCATTCGTGTTACTTTCAGTAGGGATGGAACTTTAGCTTTTATTCCAAATCGTGAAGGGAATTGTGTTTCAGTAGTTAAGGTAGAAACACATCGAGAAATTAAACGAATTCCAGTTGGAATCTGGGCTGGTGGTACAGTGGTTAATGCTAAAGGAGACAAACTTTATGTTGCTAATAACAAAACCAATGATATTTCTGTTATTGACGTTAAAACACTCAAAGTTGTTGATACAATAGACGTAGGTCTCCACCCTGATGGTATAGCTTTCTGCCATGTTGGTGAATAAAAGGGGAGAGATTATTTTTTACCACCACAATATTTAATTCATTTGATAAATTACACGATTCAATAATTGGTGTTTTGAATGGAATATCTAGTTAAAGTCAATTCTGAACTTTGTATTGGTTGTAAAGCGTGTATTGATGTTTGCCCTCGTGATTGTTTCGTTCTAAATGCTGAAGGTAAATCTGAAATGGGTTCTCATTTATGCCATTCTTGTGGTCATTGTATTTCCATTTGTTCTGAAAACGCAATCAAGCATCGGGATATTAATGAACATGAGTATCTAATGATTAGCGATATTTTAGAATCTAAAATGAAAGATGGTGGGCAATTATTCTATTTACTTAAATCTATTAGAAGTACTCGGAAATATAAGAGTAAATCAATTTCTAAGGAAATATTAACTCAAATAGTAGAAACGGGACGATTTTCACCTACCGGTCATCATGCTCAAAATGTTGAAATGGTAATTGTTGAATCTCCCAAAACAATTCAACAACTAAAAGATGAAACAGCAGTAGCCTTCAAAGGATTTTTGAAAAAAATTGACAATCCTTTCATTCGCTTTCTGGGTTTTTTGCTTGGGAAAGGAGACTCTATTCGAAAAGCTCGTGGTTCTCGTGCAAGGTTTGTGCGGATGCTTTCGGGATTTGCAGAAGGATCAGATTATCTCTTTCATGATGCTCCAGTTGTCATTGTTTTTCATGCAAAGACGAGGGGAGTTGTTCCTTTGGAAAATTGTACTATTGCTTCTACCCATATGCGAATTGTCAGTGAAGGTTTTGGATTAGGATCATGTTATATCGGCTATTTGGTATATTCCTCAAAGTATAATCATAAAATTCGTGAAATATTAAATATACCAAAAGAAAATACTATTTTTCAAGTAATGATCGTTGGTTATCCCAAGCATAAATATAGGACATTTGTTGCTAGAAATCCAGCTAAAGTACAGTGGAAATAATCGTTATCATAGGTGAGAAAAAATGACTGATTTAAACACTTTCCTCAAAAATAATAAAAAATCTATTCATGAATTGCTTAATCATATGTGGCAAACAATTGAACGTATAGCTTTACAATTTGAGACAGCTTTACCTGATGTCGATTTAGAAAATTCCCATGGAAATTACATTAGAATTGACAAAGGTTGGTCTGAAGCCATTTATGCTAACCCAAGTATTATTTTTCCTTTTGGAGAATTTGGCTATTCTTTAGATGGACTTTTTTGTGTATTTTCAATCAACCCTAAAACATTCAATGAGGAGATCTTAGGTAAGATTGTAGCAATCTCTCGAGAGAACCCTGCAATAGCCTTTGAAATTTATGGCGGTGATGATTGCTTCCAAACGTTCTTTCATTCCAAAGATGAAAGAGATTTTGATACTATTATGGCAGAAATACAGAGTGCTCCTGAAGAAACCATTCAACTGGAATTAACTGTTGAAGCTGTTACAGAAGAAGCAATAAAAGAAGCACTTGTTACAACCACCTTAAAAATTCATCATCTATTGAAAGAAAAACAATGTTTAATGGTTTTACCTCGTTATTCTTCTGAATAAATCAGAAGCTTAACTTGCTTCCACTCTTTCCAAGATTACTGCATTGTTTATCCTTTCATTTGCTCTGATTTTTCTCGTTGTTTTAGTATCTCATCTTTGAATGTTGCATTTTGTAGAACTTCGTAATCATTGTTGAGATATAAGAGAGTTAATGAACAATCAAACAACGGATAGAGTATTGCTCTGATAAAAATCATTATTATCCCCATCCAATCTCCAGTCATTTCAATTAAGGTATTTGTCAAAATCCAAGGGAGAATAATACTGACAAAGGCATAAATTCCAACAATCATTGAGGTTTTAAGCCAATTACTACTTCTTGTTAAATCCCAGGAACGTTGAAATGCTCCTCCTACAGACAACTCATCTTTATTAATGGCAACAACAAACAAGCTAATCTTGCTTCCCAGTATAAGTGGTATGCTAATTGAAAATGCAAACATTGTCCAACTAACGAATGGTACGCGTGCATTGAAAAGAATCGCGAAAAGAAAGAGTAAAGCTGGAACAGCAAGAAATCCAATTAATATTAAAGAAGCAACAAATATTTCTACAAATCTTTTAAAGGTCATTTCAATAGCCCAAAAAACATTTGCTTTTGCTTTTTCAACTGTTTTCCAACAAATGTTTGTTATTATCGAACTTCTTAAGATGCTTAATAGTACTGTAATAATTATCAAAGGAATCAGATACGGTGTTACATACTCATTTCTAAAATCGAGTGAAAAAATAAATTGCCTTGAAATAAAATCATATTTAAGAGTAATTAAAACTAAGTAAAATATACCAAAGATTAGCATTTCAGGTATTAATGAAATAGTAAACATTTGAGCGAATTGCTTGAAATAAATTCTGAAAGGAGCAATTAGTAATTTAAAAAATCCATATTCACTAATTTTTTGGTTACTAGCTTGTTTCTTTTCAACTTTATCTTCCTGTTCACTCATGATTTATCATTTTTGGTGTCATTCATAATTATTTCTACTCCTCTAATTTTCTCTATATTTTCTTCCTCTTTTTGAGAAAAGCTCTCTTTTTTAGAGCATAAATTTTCTACATTTTGAATTGATAGAATAGACCATGTGAAAAAAAGAAAAGGAGTATAGGTTAACCCGCGAGTAATGTATTTAAGTATACTACTATTTGATTTATCGGCAATGGTGTACATATAATTGCCAAAAAATATCCAAATACAAGGTAGATATATTTTGACTTATGAACCTTAGTTACATCATCCGTAGGACCTGGATGTTTTTGGAACATCCCCATGAATAGTACTAGAAAACCAAAGATCATTGTGAATTTATTTAGTGCTAACAATAGACCGATAACTATAGTGATTATTCGGTGAGGAGCATCACCAAAGACTGCTCGGGCAGTGTGTCCTCCATCCAATTGGCTTGCTGGCATCAAGTTAATACCTGTTAGGATAAAACCAACCCATCCTGCAAAAGCGACTGGATGTTGTGCTAGAGCTTGTGTTGTGGGGTCATAATATGGTATTATTCCAGCAAAAAAACTAAACCTCTCTAGCCAATTGCTTAGAAAAACGGTTGGTATTAACGTTATATCAATTGTCTCTCCTGTGGGAGCAGGGATATCAATTACATAAGTAAGTTTTAACCCAACAATAAATATTGGTACTGCTACTGCGAACCCCGCTATTGGACCTGAAAAACCGATATCAAATAAATCATCTCGAGTGGCAATTTGTTCTTTTTGTTGAATCATTGCACCAAATGTTCCAAGAGTTGGAAATGCCGGAAATGATGGAATTGGAATGAAAAATGGCAACGAAGCATCTATCTTCTTATTTCTCGTTACAAAGTAGTGACCAAATTCGTGTACCGTCAAAATACCCATTAAACAAATAGTATAAAGAAAAATATCGAGAGCCATATTTCCTGCAATATTGTAGGTTTCAAATGTTCTTGAAATATATGACCAACCTGCTAATGAGACAGTAACGATTGTAGCTACAAATAGTCCAATGTTCAAGGCAATCTTCTTAAATTGAAATTGTTGGTGGGCTGTTTCTTTCTCCCAATAATAAAATCGAATGACAATTTGCTTATTACCCGGAGCAATAGCTTCAGTACGAATGAGTATTTTTAAATTATTTTCAGTGAAAATAGATTCATTTCTCAAGGCAGAAAACTTTGTTCTCCCCGCCTCTTGCTCGGGTCTCTGAACGACGATTTTTGGTCCAATACTTTCAATAATTTGACTATCAATAATTTGTAAATGCCTAGCTATTACTTCATTTATTTCATCTAATGTTAAATCTATTTCTTTTAAAGTCTTTATTTTTGGTGCTACGACACTTATTTTATTCTTGATTTCAATTCGTGCTGTATCAACTTCTGCTTTCAAATATGATAAACCATTTCTTGTGAGCGGTGCACCACAAATACCACAAGTATCTCCTGATGTTGTGCCATTACAATCCCAACATTTTATTCCACTTGGTGTTTCTGATCTCGCAATAATTTTTTCTTTGATATCTGGTTTGAGTGGTGCTCTACATTTGAAACATTTTATAACATCAGGGTCAGGTGTTGCTGCACCACAATTCCAGCAAAAACTTTTATCTTCTTCTGTTAAATAGTTATTATTATTTTCTTTTGTTGAAATAATATCTGTTTCGGCTATTTTTGTTGTAGATTCATTGTTTTTATCAAAATGATTTGTTTTTTCTGATGTCAAAAAAGAGACCTCAATATCCAGCTTCTACGTTATATCTCATCATTCAATTTAATAAAGACTACTTATATTTCGAAATACATATTGAGCTGAAAAAATATTTTCTACAGCGTAAAAAGAAATGATGGTAAGGGAAAACATATCACTGCAATTGTAATTGCGAATCCCCCAAGAATATATCTTGACCAATGAGGTTGTAATGCTTCATTTGTTATTGGTGTTTGATACAGACTTCTCGGAACGAACATTGTTAATACTCCTAGCCCCCATGTAGTAAAATTAAACATGAGGAATAGTGATGTCACATAGGAAAAGATTCGAGCGAGTCGTTCTCCAAATAAACTTCGAAACATGAAACCACCATCAAGAATAGATCCGGGTAAATAATTCAGTCCATTTAAAATCAACCCTACAATTGCTGCATATGTAAGCGGGTGAATAAATGATACTTGAGTTTCCGGATTAATGATAGGTGCTAAATTGGTAACTGTACCAAACCAATTGAAGAACATCATGATAAGCATTACTGGGTCAAATTGCTGAATTTCAGCGATTCTATCAAGAGACGTTTGGGATAATTCAGAAATTTCAGCTATATATGGTGAAGAAAGTCCGATTAGTAGGAGAGCTATTGATGTTACCACTCCTGCAAGTGGTCCATAAAAATAAAGATCAAATAAATCATTCCGTTTATGCACTGGATTCACCACTCGAATAAATCCTCCTGCTGCACCAAGCAGAAAGTAGCTCATAAATCCGGGAATAGGTGGAATAGGAAGGAAGTATGGCAAAGACAGGGTAATTTTTTTCACTCGCTGAACAATGTAGTGTGCTAGTTCATGCATTACCGAAATTCCAAGCAAAGCACAAGTAAAAATGGTGATGTCAATAGCCATGCTTCTTTCAATTGAAAAGAGATCAAAAACCTCTCGAGTGTAGAACCACCCTGCTAAGATAATTGTCGTAATTGTTAAAGCTAGAGCTAGGAGCTTCCAACGAATATTTTTGAATTCAAATCTATTGACTTCTTCAAGAGGTTTCCAGTAGAAGAAGCGTATTATTATTAGATCAGCTTCATTAGATGGAATCCTTATTCCTTTGAAGAGTACTCTGAGATTATTTTCCACAAGTAATTTTTCGTGCTCAAATTTATCATAAAACCTGCTTTCAACCGGTCGCTCAACAATCATCTCTGGTCCATAATTTGTAAGAGTAGAGTGTTTTATTGTGAAATGTTTTGCAATAGCTGATTCTAAATCAGTGAATTTCAGTGCAATTTTAATCAACTGTCGATCCTTCGGTGACAAAATAAAAAGAAATTCCTGTTCTTCTACTAATTTCATTTCAGCACTATGCTTAATATCTGCTGTTAGTGATTCCATTCCCTCTGCTGTTAGAGGACTACCACACACTCCACAAATATTTCCTGAAGTTGTCCCTCTACATCTCCAGCATTTAATAGTTTCTGCACTAATGTGACGGTTTAATACTTCTTGTTTAATACTCTCTTTTATTGGTGCTCTGCATACACTACACCAATCACTTTCCTTCAAATTTGAATTACAATTCCAACATTTAGTCTGAACCTTGGTTGTTTTTGATAAATCAGCCATTTCAAATAGAACTTCATCCCATGATTTTCCGGCATCTTTTTTTGAGGTTTCAACATTGTTTTTTAGCTCTTTCTCAATATCCACATTCTGTTCTTCATTTTTCTTACTGTTCTTGTTTTCCTCATTCAAAAGAATGCACCATCTTTTTCTCTATACAGAATATCAATGAATTGATTATTTAAGTTTCTATTTAAAGCCCAAAAATTTAATTTATAATACAAGAAAAGCATTTTGCTACACTTAGAAAAACCTAAAAATGAAAAGAATAATTCCCCGAACATACAACAAAAACCGATTTTCCAAAGCATGCAGAAAAAAGGGATGAATTAGTGTGGTAAAATATAGAATACGAAGATTTAATCAAGAAACAGATATTGACGAGGTTCAACAAGTAAACAGTGTCTGTCTTCCCGAAAACTATCCAAAATTTTTCTTTCTTGAGATTGCAGATAAATTTCCAGAAGGATTCAATGTAGCTGAAATAGACGAAGATCTAGGTGAAATAATCGGATATGAAATGACTCGTATTGAAAGAGGTTTATCGAATTTTGGTTTTGGAATTTGTAAGAAAGGACATATTATCTCAATTGCTGTATTGGACAAATATCGTAGATTACAAATAGCTAAGAAATTAATGGCTGCAGCTCATGACGCATTGCGCCTACGTGCTGTACGAGAAGTATATTTGGAAGTACGAGAATCAAATCAAGCAGCAGTTAATCTCTACCAAAAGCTTGGTTATCACCAGCATAAAATTTCCAGGCACTATTATACCGATGGTGAATCTGCAATTATTATGGTTAGCAAAATATAACAAAAAAAATGCTAATCTCAAAATAACTCTTTTCTATTAAGATTTTCTATAAAAAAAAATAAGAGGGGAAGTTCTAAGAGATTATCTCTTAGAAGCCGTCCATACCAGGAGGCATTCCGCCAGGCATACCACCTGGAGCACCACCTGGTGAAGATTTAGCTGCAATGATATCATCAATTCTGAGAATCATTTGAGCTGCTTCACTAGCGGAAGTAATAGCTTGTCGTGTAACACTAACAGGTTCGAAAATTTTAGCTTTAACCATATCAAGAGGTTTACCAGTTTGAAGATCAACGCCTGCTGTATGACCACCTTTATCGTGTTCAGCTCGTAAAGCAGCAAGAACATCGATAGGATCTAATCCGGCATTTTCAGCTAAGGTTCTTGGAATAATTTCAAGAGCTTCAGCAAATTTCTCAACTGCTAGCTGTTCTCTACCTGCGAGAGAATTAGCGTATTCTTTCAATTTTCGTGATAGATGAATTTGAGGAGCTCCTCCACCTGGAACAACAACACCATCTTGGATAATGTTTCGAACTACACAGAGAGCATCATGGATTGAACGATCTGCTTCATCAACGATCATGTCGCTTCCACCACGAATCATAATACTAACGCTCTTTGGATTTGCACAACCTTCAATGAAAACGAAATCATCATCGGCAATTTTGCGTTCTTCAACAGTTTTAGAAGCACCAAGATCACTTGTTTCAATACCGTCAATTCTGGTTACAATGCTTGCACCTGTGGCCATTGCAAGTTTTTCCATATCGGACTTCTTGATTCGTCTAACTGCAAGGATTCCTTTCTTGGAGAGGAAGTGTTGAGCTAAGTCATCAATTCCTTTTTGTGAGAGAACTACTGTAGCACCGGAAGCAATAATCTTATCAACCATATCTTTGATCATTGATTGTTCTTGATCAAGAAATGATTTCATTTGATCAGGACTGGTAATATTGATTTTAGCATCAAATTCAGTTTTAGAAATTTCAACTGCAGCATCAATCAAGAGTATTTTAGCATCTTCGATTTTCTTAGGCATGCCAGAATGAACAATGCTCTTGTCGAGGATAATTCCCTTAATCAATTCTGTTTCCTTAATGGATTCACCTTTTTTCTTCTCAATTTTGATATTATCTATGTCGCAGGTTTTCTTTCCATTATCTTCAACTGTAACTGCTAAAGCAGCTTCAATAACTAATTCAGAAAGATAATCGCTGTGACCAGCAATAACTTTGCTACCCATAGAAGTCTTTACTCCTTCTTTGAGCATTGCTTTATCACCAATATCAACATTGATAGCCATCGTTTCTAAGTGTTTCAAAGCTTTGATAGTTGCTTTTCTATACCCATCAACAATAATGCTTGCGTGAACATCTTGAGATAAAAGATCTTCAGCTTGCTTCAATAATTCACCTGCAATAACGACTACAGAAGTTGTTCCATCACCCACTTCGTCATCTTGAACTTTTGCTAGCTCTACAATAAATTTAGCTGCTGGGTGTTGAATTTCCATTTCTTTTAGGATGGTTGCACCATCATTAGTAATGACAACATCTCCAAAGGAGTCGACTAACATCTTATCTAGACCTTTTGGACCAAGAGCAGATCTAATTGCTTCCGCAACAACTTTTGCAGCGGCAATGTTGTTTTGTTGAGCATTTTTACCTGTTGTCCTTTCGGTACCTTCTCTGAGGAGCAGCACCTGTTGGCCGCCGAGATTTACGAGACTCATTTCTTAAAATCACCTTATATTTTTTAGATTTGTAAAATTTCTTTATTTTGCGGTTTATTTCCCGCTAGATATGCTTTTTTGTGATTTATAGTGATATTTAAAGCTTTCCTACACTACTCGTAAAAAAATATGTTATGATAAAAGAACCAATAACCAAACTATAGCTAGCTAATATAACCATTTTTTAAAAACATTGTAAAGAATAAGCTGCTCAAAAATAATTTTACGTTTCTCTTTGGTTATTAGAGAAGAATGAAATTTAGTTGCTTTTTTATGAATCTTCCTAATAAACAAATAAAGAAATCCAAGATTATCCATTTGTTCAATAGTAGATATTTTTACTTCTGCTGATTTAACCATTCGATTCTATGTTTATCGAAATTCATCCCTCAATGCTTTTTATATATATGCTGTTTTTATTACTTGATGAAGTATGACTGATCTCTTGTATAAAATCAAACTCAATATTAGTGTACCAATTTAGATATGCCTAAATTTGATTATAGCTTTCTATGTAGTTATTAATGGTGGTGGTGGTGGGTATATTGCTTTAAATCCAGTTCCAATAGGTGGTTCTAATCTAATGTTTTTGTTTTGGATTCTGGAGTTAGTTACTTCTGGATTGTTATTTATTTATTTGGTTATGATATTCTTACCAAAACACCGAATTAGTTCTTTGATATTTGACAGTCTTTTAGTAGTTATACAATTAGCTATTTTAATCGAAGTAATTATTTTCTTTGGTTTTCCCTTCCTAAATCATGTAACCTTTCTTGTTTGTTCATTAGCATTGCTAACGCTCATTGATAGAATATTTGATATGATAGTTTTAAGTATGGCTTCAAGTGAGAAAAAGCAAATAGCAATTATAGAATTACCTGGCTCTGATTAAAATGTCTAATAAAAGAAAACTTTTTTTTTGGCTTCTCTTTCTTCTCTTGACAGTTATTTCTATTATTTCTGTAAGTATTAGCTACACACAAGTTTCTTCTTTTGGTCAAACCGACCAAAAAATGTTTCTTGTGATAACCTTGGTTATCCTGCTTCTTTTTTTAGTATTAGGTAGTATATCTGCTATTGGTTCTTCTTTAACTCGAGAAACTATTTTGGATAATTATCAACGTGCAAGAATTTTTGCTACAATAGAACAACAACCTGGCATTCATTTTAATGAATTAACTAGAAACTTATGTTTAAGTAATGGTCAAGCTAGTTGGCATATTACTTGTTTGAAGAATTTTGAAATGATTAGAATTGTTAAAGCGAGAAATTATACCGCTTTTTTTCCTAATTGTAACTGTTTTTTTGATGAGATTAATTCTACACAATTAGTAACACTGAAAAATGAAACGAGAAATAAAATCTACCAGACAATTTGTAATAATCCAAAAATAGATCAGAAACGGCTTATACATTTGATAAAAGTCAGTCAAAGCACAATTGCTTATCATTTGATTATTCTAGAACAAGAAAATCTTATAGCTATAGAGAAGAAAGGGCGCAATAGATATTATTATTCAGTGAAGGAATCAAAATAATTAAGTTATAAATTCAAAGAAATTCTCATCTCTTTTCGATCTAGAAGTTCGGTCTGGGGACATAATTGCTTGTTTTTTTAAAACTCAAGGTGTTTTAAGTATTGATTGAACAATATTACTAATATCTGTTAGTCCTTGAGATTCATTCAAGTTAGCGAACTCTTTGAATATATACTGTATATGTTGTTCAATAAGATGATATTGAGATGGGTGGTTTTTTTGAACAAAAATAGGCAAGCTTGGTAGTTTTGATGATTGAACAAGCTCATAGTACAGACGGTTGACAATTGTTCGGTAGCTTAGGAATAAAGAGTACTGATTAAGGGGAATGAACTTCTCATTAGTTGTAACTCTTTCACCTGATGGTAATAAGACACTATAAATAGCTTTCTTGCCATGTTTCTCCATCTCGAAAATAGAACGATGAACAATTTCATTACAGAAGTTTCTAATTTTGATATCCAGAGATTCACATAAAGAAAGAATATCTCTTCTCTGCTTATCACTTTGTATAGTTGTAAACCTCTCAAGTAGAACCACCATTTCAAAATAGCTTTTAATTGGAAACAAATAATGTAAATCATCATTGTATTGTTTTTTCATTTCTTTGTAGAGATGTTCTTTCGCCGGAATCATTTTATCTGTTTGAGCAACTGAATAATTGATATTGCCATCTAGTTGACAAACACATGTTTCTACTTTTCCAAATTTGAGTTTTGTCGGGTCTGTAGGTTTGCTCATTGATGTTAAAGCCAAGCCAACGCCTGCTAATCCTACAATTGAACCTGCAAAAACAATTCTTGCTGCTAATGCTATAGCTTCTTTATCATTATTGCCAGTAAAATATTCTCGTAATACTCGTTCATCTAATGCTTGTTGAATTAGTTTCTCAATATTCTTTTCAATTTGAATCTCTTTCTTACCTTCATTTGTCTCGGAATGTGACATAATCTGATCCTTGTCAATTGTTAAACCAATCATAGGAGCTACACTTATGATTTGCTCTTCTGAGAGCTGAGTAATGGTTTTAACCCAACTGATTTTAGCTTTTTTTTGTTTTTTAACTAACTCTAACAATTCTTTTTTCTTCTCTTCAGATATTTCCATTATTTCCAATCCTCTAAAAAAACGCTGAAATTATATTAAACTGTTTATGTATCATTACTAATCTTATTTGTAAAGTTAACCTAATTGCGTGACAATATCTCTAATGAACTTAACGTGTTTTTTTCTTTTAAAATCTTTTCTTGAAAAGTATCGCTCAGCGGGAATTTTCCCAACAAGAGCAGAATGACCCTTTTCGTAATTGAAGTACTGAATGTAATTTCTTGGTGAAGGGAAAAACCAGGCATTCTCTTGAAACGTGCAGTTGAATCACTCGAATTTTCCAAGTGTTTATGGATGATGGTGCAGATTCTATTTTGACTCTGATATTCGCTTTCAAATTATCATGTTCCTTTTAGATATTTAATACCTTTCTCTTTTTCAATTTTTGATTTCATTTTGATGAATGTTTTCTCATAATCAGAAAATAGTTTGCAAGAAAGATTATTGGAAAAAATTTTTGATTTACATGATTGTAATCGCAAACGATAAAATTTCACAAAACTTAAATATCTCTATGAGAATACTGTCAATAATACTTGTGTGAAAGGAAGTATTAGAGAATGAGAGAGTGTATTGTAAGAAAGGTTGTTAGTCTTTACTAATCTTTTCTTTACTAATCTTTTCTTTACTAATCTTTTCTTTACTAATCTTTTCTTTACTAATCTTTTCTTCGCA
>JABCTZ010000011.1 GCA_018238155.1 Candidatus Heimdallarchaeota archaeon
ATGATATTTATTACCATCTTGGGATTCAACCTCATGGGAGATGCGCTTCGAGACGCATTGGATCCAAAACTAAAATAATAGACGATCTATTGGATGCTTTTGTATCCAATATCTTATCTTTTTTTATTAAATAGTGAATTTTCTTATTAAAAAACACTTAAAAATAAATATTTTTTCGAAACTTTTATATATGAAGTTCAAGCAAAAAGGGTATAAGTAATATAAAAGTCTTTCTCGAATGAGTAAAAATCAAATTCCAAAGGAACTAGTGGAACTATTTTGCTAAAAAGATATATTCTTCTTAGCTCATTTGTTCTCACTTACCTAGTAAGAAAAATTGACTAGAAATAATCAAATTGGATAACTTGTTCAAAAGTAAGGTAATTATATTAGTTGTAGGAGTGGTTCGTTAGCTAATGTCTGATGATAAAATTCAAGAAGAAAAATCTCAAATAGCATGTCCTGAGTGTGGATCAACTGAAATTATTAGTGACTCTACAAGAGGAGAAAGGATATGTACAAACTGTGGGGCAGTTATTGATGAGCATATCATAGATGAGGGACCAGAATGGAGAGCTTTTACTTCTGAAGAAAGAAATAAAAGAAGCAGAGTAGGTTCACCAACTTCTTTTGCGGTACATGACAAAGGATTGGCAACTCAAATAGGTTGGGAAGATAGAGATGTATATGGTAAAAAACTCTCACCGAGAAGAAGAGCACAAATCTACCGATTAAGAAAATGGCAAATAAGAACTAGAGTTCATTCTTCAATGGATAGAAATCTAGCTTATGCCATGAGCGAGCTTGATAGATTAAGTTCTCAAATAGGTATACCAAGAACTGTAAAAGAAACCGCTGCAGTAATATATCGTAAAGCAATTGAAAGACACCTCATTCGCGGAAGAAGCATAGAAGCAATGATTGCAGCAGCTGTTTATGCAGCAGCAAGAATTAGAAGAGTACCAAGAACTTTGGATGAAATTGCAAAGAACAGTAGGATTTCAAAGAAGGAATTGGGTAGATGTTATAGGTTAATTATAAGGGAATTACAAATTAGAATTCCATTAGCTAATCCAAATGACTACATAATTCGATTCAGTGCTGAATTAAGACTATCCGGACATACTGCACAAAGAGCTATTGAAATAATTGATCAAGCAAAAGAAAATGGGTTAACTGCAGGAAAAGATCCAACTGGGTTAGCAGCAGCATCAATTTATATCGCTGGAATTATTGAAGGTGAAAGAAGAACTCAAAGAGAAATTGCTGAAACAGCAACAGTCACCGAAGTAACTGTAAGAAATCGATATAAAGAATTAGTACGACGATTAGGCATTGAAATCACTGTCTAAAGCGAATATTAAGGATTCTGATATTACAGAATCTTCATTTTCTATTTTACTTCAAACGTTGGTTTAAACAAATGATCAATATCATTCCAATTGCAAATTTTCCGATAATTGAAGAAAGAGATAATATCGGTATGATTATTTTAAAGACTCTAAAAGAATGTGAAATTGAATATAATGACATTTTTATCATTGCTCAAACGATTATATCTAGAGCAGAAGGTCAAGTAGTGGACTTGGGAAAAATAAATCCATCTGATTTTGCTATTGAAATGGGAAAACAATCTAGTAAAGATCCCAGACATATTGAAATTATATTGAGAGAAGCAAAGAAAATATGCAAATTCAGAAATGGAGTGTTAGTAACAGAAACGAAACATGGATTTGTATGTGCTAATAGTGGAATAGACAAATCAAATGTAAAAGGGGAAAATTGTATTACTTTATTACCACAAGACTCTGATAAATCAGCAAAAAAAATTAGAAAATATATTGAGAAACAAACCGGGAAGAAAATAGCTATTATTATATCAGATACACATAATAGACCATTTAGATTAGGAGCAATAAACATTGCATTAGGATGCTCTGGTATTGAACCAATATTAAATTATTCAGGGAAAAAAGATCTATTTGGTTATAAGCTGAAATCATCCAGTATATCTATTGCTGATCAATTATGTTCTGCAGCAGGGTTACAAATGGGAGAAGCTAATGAAGGTTATCCAGTAATAATTATTAGAGGTTATAAATACAAAAGAGGGGAAATTTCAGCTCAAACATTAATTCGACCTGAAGAAAGAGATTATTTTAGATAAAAATTTGTTAAGAATAGGTTCTTGATTTGCTAGGGTTTCAATATAGACTGTTTCTGAGTAAAAGAAACCTGAACAATGCATATCTGTATGTAAATCTAAATCTACTGAAATTAGATTATTCATTAGATCTATTGAACTTATATTTACTGTACTCGTCAATATAACACCAGTCTCAACGGAATTATCAGGAATGTACCTAAGATCATGAGTTGAGACACGAATTCCAATCCAATCAGCTTCAATTTTATGTAAACCAGTTATTGCATCACTTGGATAGGAATAATTTAGAGTAGCATAACCAGTAGAATTAGTATAATTTGAACCTAAAATTGTACCTGTAGAAGAATCAATGAAAGTAATAAGTTCTCCCTCAATTGGAATCAAGCTTCCAGAAACTCCAGTAAGAAGGAAAACTAAGAAATCATCATCGTAACCAGAACCCAAATAAGCAGAAATTGTAAAAACCTCAGTTCTATTTAGATAAGGGCCATAAATTTCTGATGGATTGTAAGGATTAGTACGCCATGCAGAAGAGAGAAGGTTTGGAATAAAATAAGGCGCAGTGATTTGACGATGCATATGTTGTGAATCGAGAAAGAACTCATTTGAACAATGAAAAACTGCTTGGAACCCAATAGTATTTACCCCATATTGATCTCTTAATCCAGGGATAAGAGGAGAAGGATCGAATGCAACCCAATAACCTGTTGAACCATCAATGGGAATGAATACCTCTACCCAAGAATGAATATGTTTTGCCCGAATTATAAACTCGCTTCCTACTTGATCACCATACGAGAATCCTAACACTAATCTCGAGGGAATGTTTTGAAGGCGAGAAATAATTGCTAGAGAAGCAGCAAAATGAGATGCAGTACCATTACGTCTATTTAGAAACCATTCAACATAATCCTCTCCTTCTGCAGGTGATTCACTTGAATGCCCTAATAGCATATCATAATCATAATTATTGTTAGTTGTTAACCACACCATATTTCTAAAAACTTGATTATATATTGTATCTGTAGAATTGAAAAGATTGCTTGCAATTTGATTTGTATAAGGTGCAGAAGAAGAATAATCTACAGGTAATTGTAAATATCTAGTGTTCAATTCAGGATTGCTACTAATTAGACTATTTAAGGCTGAAAAACCAGCACTAGTATCTTTAATATAAGTATTATTTTGTAATGTATATGCAACAGGATAACTTAAAGTAGTATTACCAATTTGATTTTCAAAAGTAGCATCAATACTAGTAGCACCATAAATATCTTCATTTAATGAAGTTTCACTAAACACCCAATCCTCTATAGGAGAGAAGGTATAAGCATTAGAAAATTCCTCTCCATAAATATAATTGTACGGTGCTGGAAAGTAACTGGAGAAACCACTACCAGAATAAAGAAGATCAGCTGTAACAGTAAATTGACCATCAGCATTCGAAGGCAAAGAAGTGTATCCGGTATACTCTACTGTTGTAAGTTCTTTTTCCCAAGTTTCCATAGTATAAGTATCATAAGCTTCATATCGCCAATAAAAGAATTCATCTGCAGGTGATATGTGAAAAAGAATTCTTTCGGGATCAGAAATTCCAGTAAAATTATCAAAATTGACTAGAGGTGCATTACTATCTGGATCATCTTCTGGAGGAGGATAAGGATCAGTATCCAATTCAATTAAATTAGGAAAAGGATTAATTTCATCTGGAAGATTAGGGTTATCAATTACATTATCTATTTGTTGGTGACGTATTTTGAAAACTTCAAAAGCAACAGGCGCTAAAATTATCAAAGTTAAAGCTAATGATGGGAGAAAGACTTTAGTGATATTTGCTTTTGTAAGAATCTTTCCTTTTTTAGGAGAAGGTTTTGGCTTCTGACTCAATATTACACCAACTATAGTACTTAACATAAACATTTAGCTATTTCAATATACTCTTTGGAACATATTTATAATTATAACTGCATGCGGAAAAGAATCTTATTAACAATCATTTCTGGTGTATTGTTAGTTGAATCAATTTCATAAATAGGTTTAGAAGGAAATGCTCTCTTTACAGATAATAAGCATTCTTCCATTATTTCTGCTTGAATATTTTCCGCTATTTTCTCATTTGAATAGTCTCGAGATAGTTTTAAACGCTCTCTGAGAATACCGGGATTACATCTAATAACAAATATTGAATCAACGAAATCATTTGGAACTAATTCAGATGTATGCCCCTCAATAAAAACAATTTTTGGATAATACAATAATTCATTAAATAAAATTTCTTGTAATTTTATATCATCAATAATAACACTACCTCGAGGGTAATCAAAACCAAAATATAAACCATTATTGATTATGAAATCATTTAGATTCAATATAGTAAATCCTCTCTTTTTAAGAGAGAGACCAACTGATGTTTTTCCAACACCAGGAGTACCAGTAATTAATATCACTCGAGGTAATGATTGTTCTATCAAACAAAATCACAAATAAAACTAGGATAAATAGATGATAAGGATTTCTTAAAAAAATGAAGAATTAAGAGGTTGATTTTGCTAAACCTATAGATAGCAAATCAGCACTCTCTTCAATGATTTTTATTGCTTCAGTTGGAGCTACAACTGTATAGTGATTATGATTACGATTACCATAAGAAGATTGTTTTCTACTAAACAAACGTTTAGATTGATTATAATCTCGTTGCCAATTGAAAAATTCAACACCAATGAAATTGTCAAAGTCAATGATCATCATTGTTTGTTTAATTAATTCTGCTTCCTCAACAGGTGTCAAACCATTTTCAATAATAAGTACTCTGTTTTGTCGTACCAACCGAATAATCATCTTAATTTTTTCAAATGTAGTTAATTTATCGGTTGCATGCTTTGTGATGAAATCTATATAGTATTTCATGATATCACCTCAAGAATTACTCCTTATTGCTTTATACAAAGCGGAAATATTATCACCTGTTTTTGCAGAAACAGCAACAATAGTTTGATCAGTAAATGTTTGGCGAATTAATTCAGGACGGGAATCCGGTAAATCAATTTTATTTGCAACAATTATTATTGGTATACCTTGTAATTGAAGATTACCAATAATTGTTAAATTTACTTGTTCAAAAGGTGTTTTAGTTGAATCTAAGATAACTAAAGCAATATCAACCTGATCTATCATTTTAATAGCTTCAAGAATACCTTTTGTTGCTTCTTTGGCTCTATGAATTGCTTCTTCTTCAGTCAATCCAAATTTAACGAAATTTCGGTAATCAACAGTAGAAGCAATACCTGGCATATCCATCAAAGTGAAATTAATCTCATATTTATCTATTTTTAATAGAGCATTCTCAAGTTTTACCATTTTTCTTGTTTCATGAGGAATTTCGGAAACAGTACCAAGATCATCATAACCAAGATCATTTGCCATTTTATTAGCTAAAGTCGTTTTTCCTGCATTTACCTCACCGTAAAATGCAAGTTTAATATCTTTCTTTCTCTTTCTAGTAAGAATCTTACTAATCCAACTCACTGCCAAATATAATCCTCCAATATGGAAATTTATTTCTCAAATAAATATTATCGAATTATATCATAAGAAGTGTTATTATCTACATATTTCCCTAATATGATATTCACAAAAAACACTAATTTATAGTATAAAATAATGAATACAGTATACACATATTCACAAGTGATTAAAATAGAACTAAAATAAATATTAGTTAATTCAAGCATTCTATCAATTTTTTTGAAATAATAATGTATAAATCCCTTGTCTTATAACTCAAAAAAAAGATCTATTCACAGATATTCACAGTTTTTTTGTGAATATTGTGAACAAAAGAAGGATTTTCCTGCCGTCTTTTCACAAAATAACATTTTTCGTTTTATTTCACGTGAATTCACAAATTCTCTGTGAATATGTGAACAAAAGGAAAAATATCTATATTCCTTTTTACTCTCCAGTGGAAATTAAGGGGTTTTAAAAACGATTAAGGGAAAATAGTATTTTTGTCGGTTTATTTTAATTTATATACTAATGAAAATTTTTGAGATTACAATAACAATAGATCTATTCACAAACATTGTAAACAGGTTAATTAAGAAATTTAATAATGAAATTAGAAAGCATCTCCCCTTTTGTTCCAATGGAGAATAGAACTAATTTCTATTAATAATCTTCGAATGAATATATATATAAAAAAAAATCTTATGTGGTACTTAAGATTCCACTTAATATAATAATCTTTTGTCTATTTTAATAGATAATGAATAAATAGACTTTATAATTTCCATTAGAAATTTAGGGGTGTCTCGAGATAAATACATAAGTAGGAAATAAGATAATTAGTATCTAATACAAGATAATGGCATTAATCATAATATCTAGATAATAAAATTAGTTATAAGTTAACTTACCTATATTTCTATTGGAGACTTATCCTTTGAGCAAAAGAAAAATAAAATTTGAGATGAGTGACGAACAAGATAATAAGGTTACAGTTACATTCGAAGGTTCAATAAATGAAAAAAGTCTCAAAACATTAATTTCTACCGTAAATAATATGTTAGGAAAGGAATCTTCAGATTTAGAAGATATTGAAGATATTGCAATTGTAGATGCATTAGATTTACCTGTATATGAAAGAGTAAAATTATTAATTTCAACTGCTTTCGGAATGGGATCATGGTTTACAACAAATGAAATATGTGATTCATTTCAGGATATTTATAATCATCAACTAAAAACTACAACTGCAAGTACTTACCTGGCCAGGTTATTTGAAGAAGGCTTTTTAGAAAGAAGTGGTTCACGTAATGAAAGAAAATATAATTTAAGACGTGAATTAAGGGAAAAATTACCAAAGCTATTAACTCAATAATCACTAAAATTAATATTCAAAATAGTATCTATTTTCTCGTTCAATAGCTACAGAAACTTCAATTTCTTTTTCAAATAAATTTTCTAATTTATCAAAAATTATTTTTCCTAAATCAGAAATAAATATTATTCCAGGAGCAAAACTAACTAAACCGGCTCTACCAAATTCTTGGAGATATCTTGAGATAGTTATACTTGAGAAGTTGGTCCATTGAATTAATTCCTTTCTAGTACAAAAATCTCTTTTAGAAATAAAAGTAAAAATTAAACGAGAAGAATACGTACTAAAACAATTTTTAGTAATTTTAATTAGAATCAGATCTTGAATCATTTTAATCTGTACTAAAATATAAATTTCAGAATAAAAAACCAACTCTTTTTTAAAATTTAATGAGATTATTAATAATATCCCTAACAATATTGATTTTAGAGTCTTTAAAGGAAAAACCAATACTTTCTATCTTTAATTTTTGAAATAATTTTTGCTGGTTAATGATTGAATTAATTGGACCTAATTCACCCAAAATAATAATTCTTTTGAAATTATTTGAATCAATAAATTTCAGTGAATTTAAAATATCATTCTTAATTTTCTCTTTAGAGATATTACCAGATCCAATATATTGGACGAGAGGGTAGACTTCATTTATCTCGAGAGGAATAATATTAAAGTATGGATCTAATAACCAAACTTCATAATTTTCACTAATAAATTGGTTATTTATAATAATCTCTTTTAATAATTTCACTAAAGAATAAGTTTCAGAGATTGTAGAATTGATCAACGAAATTAAGAATAATTTTTTACGTTCACCAAATTGAATATTTTTCATTCTTTTTTTATGTAGCAACAACTCTGGTCTATAAAAACTATTTTCTGAGAGTAAAAATACTCCTTTTCTCTTTGTTGATGGAGCATTTTTAGACAATAAAGTAGAATATTTCTTTAGAACATCAAAGCCTTTCTTTAAATTAGGATGAGCGGTTGCACGATTTTCAAGTAATTCCCATAAAGTACCAGAATAAATAGCTCTTCGAATATTTCGAATTTCGGCCTGGCAAGCATAAAGATTATGAGCAGCTAAGAATCTCATTCGGGCTTTTTTTGTTTGTTGTTTAAGAACTTGAGGAGTAGAGGAAAGACACATTGGACAACTACAAGGAAATGCTTCCAAATCTTCAAGAAGAAAAGTTTGTGTATTGGTTATATAGCGATCATCTTGAGCGTAAAGAGCATATGAGGCTGAATCAAAAGAATCACAACCAGCAGCAACAATAAAAGGAAAAATAGAAGGGTGCCCCGCTCCAAACAAATGAATGGGTTTTGCGGGATCTAGAAATTGTTTAGCAGTTAAGATCATCTCGAGTAATATATCATATCTGTAATCATTCATTATTTCAACAACACTACCAATAGCAAACATTCCGAAAGTATCAATGCCAGAAATTGTTATAGCAGATTTTTCAATTAGGTCCAAGTATTTTCCACCCTGAATTGGACCAAGCCATATGATATCAGAATCTTGTTTCATGTTTACTATATTTTTGCATCTTTCAAGTGTTGTTTCAATTTTCTGTTGGGCAATTGAATAAGAATCATTTTTAGAAATAGGAATATCTAAAGGAACACCAAAATCGGATTCAATTAGCTCTTGATAAGAAATAGCATTTTCTGGAGTGATGTCAATTTTACCATAAACTAGAGCTTGATATGCACCTGAATCGGTCATAATGGGACCTGAAAAACTAGTTAATTCATGGAGGTTTAGCTTTTTCTCTGCAAAACGTTTGCGAAGAATATATGAGCTTGTAATAATTAAATCAACATCAAAAACTGATTGAAAGGTACTAACATCAATAAGATTCTTATCTGGAACAGGGTGAACTACAGGAACAAAACAGGGAGTACGTATTGTGCCTTTTGCAGTTTTTATAGTTCCTAAGCGACCTAATAAATCAGTTGATGTTAATTCAAACACAAATATTCACCTAAATTAAAACAATATTCTATAAAATATTAGAAAATAAAGAAGAAATTAATAATTAAGCTTCTTCTTCTTTCTCTGCGAGTTCTTCCATGAATTGCTCAAAAACAGCTCTAACTCGATCAGCAACGGGACCAGTGCCAACAACGCCTTTTTCCGAAACTTTGACTTTATTGAGAACTTGAATCATTCTTGCATCTTCAAAGATTTTAACATCTGCTTCTATCAAACTTAAACGATCCTTTAATGCCGATGCTAAAGCAGATAAATCAAATGGCTGCTCATTGATTAGTATTTCAGAAATTGTTGGACCTCTAATAAATACCTTAAAGTAAGAATTCTTACCTTCAACAGCTTTTGCTAAACAAACATCAAAAGTATCAGGATTCCAAGCTTTTAGTATGCCACTAAAAACCTTGTTTGAAGTAGATACAACAGTGATATATTTACCCTTTAGATCAGCTAATTCTTTATTGAAAATCCATTTGGGAGTTGTAGTGGTAGACATGACAAACATTCCTTTAGTTATCTAATTGAACAAATTTTTATTAGATTAAAAAAAATTCGGTCGCTTCCTTTTAATAAAAAAAGGATAATTCGACCTAAGAGAAGGCTATTTTTTATTGAAAATGGTAGTTCTTGTTTTTTATTCCTGCTCTACGATTAATTCTATGGCTACAGTTAGGACAGGTATTCCAAGATGACTGCAAATCAAAACCACATTCAGAACAGAAGGGTTGTTCACTCTCTTGATGGGATCCGCGTCTACTATGGTCTGAAAACATATCATCTCGAGAGAACGATTTCTCTTCTAATGAATCATTACGATAAAGAGAATCTTCAAATTGTTTAGTTTCGGGTTCTGAAAACAAATCAGGCTCATCAAATAATCCTCTAATCTCGTCAACAGGTTCATCAAATAACCCAGGAGTATTCGAAACATTTCCTTCAAATAAATCATGATTATTTGGTTTAATGAAATCTCTTCTAGGATTTTCTTTTCTCATCTGTAAATCTTCTTGTTCATGATTACCTCCAAAGATATCGGAGGAGGGTTCATGCTCAGTACGATTTTCTTGATGGTAATCTTCTCGAACATTTTGAGTTTTTTGCAATTTGAGAAAGTCAACTAAAGCTACACGTTTTTCACATGTACTTGCTAAGGGGCACTTGTTTTCATCAAAACTTGAAATAGATGTTATCTGCTCACCATCAATTGATAATCCATCTCTATTAAGATGAATACGTAAACCTTGTCTACGCATAGCATTAATAAGATCATTAACTGAAAAAATTTGACCATTAAGAACAAAAATGCCATCCGGACTATTAGTATCATTATTAATCAAAGGTTCTACCTCTATAGTATAGAAGAGATAAATCACTTCATAAAAACGCGGTATTTCTAGATGTTATCTTAATAGTATTTTAGCAATCTAAAGTAAATAAAACCACTTTTTTGAAAAAAGTCTATGTAATTCCACTAATTTCTTTTTTAACTATATACAAAACATTAAAAAGATGATTTGGTAGCAAAATTACTTGTCCTCTATATGCGGGGGTAGCCAAGTGGTCAAAGGTGCTACGTTGAGGTCGTAGTCTCGTAGGAGTTCGCGCGTTCAAGTCGCGTCCCCCGCACCAATTTAATTTTCTTAATTTTTTTTTGTAATCTCAAAATCATTAACTAAAGATAAAAAAAATAAAAAGAATAAGAAGAAAAGATTATTTTCTTCCTCTTTTACGACCAGATTGCTTTGCAGCAATTAACCCTACTTTTGCACCAGGAGGGGCATTTCTTGAGACAGTGCGAGTACCACTACCACCACCATGAGGGTGACTAGCAGCATTCATTGTATTACCTCTGACTCGTGGGTATTTGTGACCCTTTGCTCTAAAGAGATGGTGTTTTGCTCCTGCTTTAAGGAATGGTTTCTCAGTTCGTCCACCACCTGCAACAATACCTATAGTTGCTCGAGAGCGTGGATTAAACTGTTTCAACTCACCACTGGGCATTTGGCAGAAAACTTTCTTGCGACTATGTGATACAACGGTAGCAAAGCCACCAGAGGATCGAACCATAGCTCCGCCATCACCTGGACGCAATTCAATATTATGAATGTATGTTCCGACTGGAATGTTCTTCAAAGGTTTGGTTGTACCGATTTTTATCGGCGCAATAGGACCTTGAAAGATTTTTTGACCTACTTGGATGCCTTCTGGAGCAAGAAGGAGATGTAATTTACTATTAGCATCTCTTACCCGCATAATGGGGGCACCTCTACCAGGATCATGTAACAGTTCGATTACTTCCATATCACGAAGGATTCTTTTGTAATCGTTTGCGTGTAATTGTGGGTATCTAACTGCGCCTTTGCGTTTGTGTGTGTTTGCACTAAATATGGAGCCACCACGGCCCTTTCTTTGTGCTAATATTCGTTTTCCCATTTTTTAGCCTCCAAATTACATTAATCCTAGAGCTGTAGCAAGATCAACAGCATTGTATGTTTCATGTAAACGAACAATGGCTTTTTTCTTGCCCTTTGGAGTGATCATTGTATTTATTTTTACAATTTTCACATTGTAGAGTTTTTCAATGGCGCGTTTTATTGTTTGTTTATTTGCTGTGCGCTTAACAATAAAAGCAAGCTTATTTTGACTCTCAATTAGCTCGAAAATTCTTTCGCTACTAAAAGGGGAAATAATTATCGAGTATAAGTTTTCTTCAAGACTCATTTGTGTTCAAATCTCCTATTTTGTAGCTGTTGTCTTCTTGGTTTTAGATGCAGTGACTTTTTTACTAGGATAGGTTGTATTGATAATATCAATAGTTTTTTCCATCCAGATAGTTAATCTGCCTGCATGAGTACCTGGTGCGAGCATTTCAGCATTCAAGTACTTTACATTAACAATTTCAACACCAGAAAGGTTTCTTATTGAGTTACAGAAGTTCGATTCTCTGTCAACAACAAAAAGTGGGCCAACAGGTTTCTTGTACTTGCGACCTCTACCTTTGCCTTTTCCGGCTCTGATGTGTTTTCCTTGTTTGGATCGTTCAATGTCATTAATCAAGCCTATTTTTGTAAGAAGCACTATAGCGTCTTTAGTTTTAGCAATTTTATCGTGAATTCCATCCTCAAAAATGATTGGAAGTAATTCAAAGCTATTAGCTCTATGACCGCGACCTAGGACTAAATCTTTTTTAGCTGTTGCGGCAATTGCACTACGAATTGCTAAACGACGTTCTTTCTTGTTGATATTCTCAACAATTTTCTTTTCAGCTTTAGGAGGATGAGCGACTCTACCACCAACGGTGTAATTCACTAATGCACCTCTAGATGCTGAATGTGTTCTGCTCCCATGACTTCTTGGAGTTCTAGCAGCACCTCTACCTGTGCCCCAACTTGAAGCTACAGTCCAACCTGCATGATATTTAGTTCCTTTTGGTTGTCTTTTAGTACTTTGTACAGCTAAGACAGCCCGTTTAATAAGATCAGGTCTATAGGGTGTATCAAAAACTTCAGGTAATTCTACCCTTGCTTTTTTAGCTAAACCAATTGCACCAAAGATTTTAGTTTTCATTATTTTCTTATCTCCTACATCTTACTGCTGAGAGAAATCTGCAAAATTTCAGGTGCAGCTACGGGTTTCTTACCCCGTATCGGACTCCTCAATGTAATGAGTCTTTTAGGTGGTCCTTGGATACTACCTTTCATAACTACGAAATCACTTTCGACAACACCAAATCTCTTAAAACCGCCAGCAGGAGTAATATTATCCTCTTTAGTACCAATTTTCATAATGAGCTTATTATACTCAGTACGTTGATGGTACCCATGCTGACCTTGGTGTGCAACCGTGTACATAGTACGAGCGGGAGTCCATGGACCTAATGCTCCAGGTTTTCGTTTAACCCCTCGAGTCTTTCGAGGAAGTATCTTAATTCCAAACCTTCTAACAGGCCCTTGTATACCTTTACCTTTTGTAACACCTATGGTATCAACAAATTCACCGATCTCGAAAACAGAATCAAATGTTACTGTTTTACCTAAAAGGGATTTAACAAACTCAAAGCCTTCCATCATATCTTTGGCGCCAACTTTTATCTCAAGGATATCAGGTGACTTACGCGGAAGTTTTGCTTGTTGTGGATTCGTCATGACAATAGCTCTCAATTCATAAATTGACCCTAGACGCTCTTGTAGGGTTTTTAGTTGTGCTTTGGCATCATATTTCTTTGGAAGAATCATTCTTCGACCAAGTTCTTCAGGAAGGTTCTTGATCATTGCTTCTCCAGCAATAGCAAGTCCTGTGGGGGTATAATGATATCCCCTGATACCAATCACCTTGAGAGGTGGGCATTCTAATATAGTTACAGGAACAATGCGTTCCTGATTGAACATTGGACTGTTCTTTCGATTTTCGATGACAGTCACATGCGTCATGCCGGCTTTGAATCCTGCGAATCCGAGGAGCTTAGGGGCTCCATCCCAATCAGGCCAAGATCGTATTTTTCCTTTCTGAGTCTTAACTCGGACTCTTCTGAAGGAGAGTGATCCCTGGTGTGGTGCGTTACTCTTACGATGACCCATGATAATTTTCTCCAATCGAACTTTTACGATTGACTTTTTCAAAGCCTAAAGTTTAAAGTCTTAAAAGACCAAACTTTAACCACTGGAAACTTGGGTAATCTCACCCTCAATTGCCAGTGGAACGAAAAACGATTTTTACTCTTATTTTAACTTTGTCATCAATTGTAACAATAAATTCCTTATAAATAGAAAAGGAACGATATTCTTTTACAATTCAAGCTATTAAATCTTAATTTCAATCGCATTCATAAACTACCCAGAGATTGCTGATTACTACCTCTATTCATTTGATAGAAGGTTTCAGGTTGAACTTCACCTAAATCAATAAGCGCTAACATTGCCAAAGTAGATTTTGCTCCAGGTTTGTAAAGGATTTCTTTAAGCTCTGGAACAGCATTTCTATCGCGTAATTCTAAAATATGATTGAAGATTCTTCTACTTGGTAACACTAGAATGAAAATAACTGCTATCAGTAGGATAAAACCACCCATACCTCCTATCAAATAATAAAAGGGAAGAAAATCATCCATAACATGAAGAGAGGAAGTAATAATAAGAGCAAGTATAAAACTGCTCCCCATTACGGTCATCATAATCTTCATACCAAAGTAGGCTCGAACATAGCGCATACCATAAAGCTCAAGATATCTGATACCTGGGTCTGTTAAAAGCTCTTTAGAGGGACGAAACATAATAATAACTCCATCAATATTTTCTAATACAATGCCATTACATAAATATTGGCTTCAAGGAATACTAAGTATTTTTGTAAGAATCAAAAAAACGCAATGGAAAGTTTTTTAAAAGAAATTCAGAGAAAAAAAACCATACCAATAATAGGTAGGAAAACTAAAATGACAGCGCATCGCGCAAGAATAAGACTAAGCGGCCAAAATACTGATTCCTTGGCAAATGTTTGCAATCAAGTAAAAAGAATTGCTGAAAGAACAGGCGTTCGAATGAAAGGACCAATACCTCTCCCAACAAAAGTAATAACCGTACCAGTAAGAAAATCACCATGTGGAAATGGTACACAAACTTTTGAGCATTATGAAATGCGCATCCATAAAAGATTAATTGATATCGATGCAGAAGAGAGAACTCTCAAACAAATTATGAGAGTAAAAATGCCAGATGACATTCACGTCGAAATAGAACTTTCACGATAAAGATATTCTGCTGAATAATCAAATAGCAGACTCTGTTCAAGCAAAAAAACAAGTGAAATTCGGTCTGGAAAACCTTCACTTGAAATACTTCTCCTTTTAGGTGTAACAAGATTCCAAAAAACATTCATTCCCATAATTTATAAAAAATAATCGTTTTTTCATTAGTATTAAATAGAAAAATAGATGCCGAAGAGGGGATTTGAACCCCCGAGCGTTTGCACGCAGTGGTTGACTCGAGAGAAAAGGTTCTCGACCTATGGTTTTCGAGACCACCGCCATACCGGGCTAGGCTACCTCGGCAGATTACTTCAATTACTAAAGAATGCTAAACTAGAGTTCTCTTAAATAGTTTTGTAACTTTGCAAAATAGCTTTGTTAACATTAATATTTTATTCTACACAAAACTTTTTAACAGAATAAAAAACAAAAAGTAATAACTGAGATGCTGTTGACATAATCTATTGCGGAGGTAGCCCAGCTAGGTCAACGGCGAAGGACTTAAGATCCCCGATCATGTAGATCGAGTAAAACCTCAGGGCCAGATGGAATAGGAAATCCTTTCCTGTAGAGGTTCGTGTGTTCGAATCGCACTCTCCGCATCATTTCTTTCCCCACCCAAGCTGTTTTTGTCTTTGGCTTTTTCTCCCTTGTGTTGCTTACTCTTTTGCTGGTCTTTTCCGTTATTTTTCCGTCCCTTTTCTCTCTGTCTCCAACCCTTTTTTCGTCCTTTTTTTCTTCTGGTTGCTAACCTCTCCCTCTTTCTTTTCTTCTCTGTCGTTTTTTCTGTTCTTCTTTTCCCTTTTCCTTCTGGTTGCCTACTTTTCGTTCTTGGTTGGAGACTCCTTGGTAGTTTTTATATTTCTTTTTCTACTTCTTCTTGGTGAATATTCTGTCCTCTTCCTTCTCAATCTAAATGGTTTGACTCTTTGACCCACAGTATTCCTTCCTTTGAATTCTATCCTAAACGTTTTCTCTCTTCCGAGGAGAAGGAGTTCGTTCTCTGGTTGCAGTCTTTTCGTATTCACGATCATTATCAGCTCATTTCCGGCTTTGCTCTTGCTTCCAAGGTCAAGGAGCTTTGGTCTTGGCTTCTTGATGGTGTCAGCGTTTCCACTCTTCAGAAGCATCTTGTCCGTTTGACCGCTTCCTCTTCCCGTCATAACAAGAGTTATCTTAATCGTGAGTTTCGTTTGAGCAATGGTCGCCCTTTTGGTCTTTGGTTGTTTCGCAAAGGTCTTATCCGTGGCTATTCCCTTCCTCAAGCTGGTGTTCGCCGTATCGTTCATTATGGTTATCCTGTTAATCGCTATCCTTTGGTTATGAAAAATTTCGTTTCCCCTTTTCCCCCTCACAATTTTTTCGCTTCCCTCTGCTCTTCCTCTCTTCAGTCTGACCTTGGTTCCAATGTCCTTCGTAAGGTCGATCCTCATAAATATTCTATTCCCCATAGTGATGGTTCTGGTCACTATGTCGTTGACAATTGCTATGCTTTTCATTATCGCGGTCGTGAGCACTATCTTTGGCAAGAAGTCCATACTGGTACCGAAGGTTATGATTCGAAAATTTTTTTGAAACACCTCATTACCATGGAGCATTATCTCAATTCCACTCAGAACGGTTTCTATGTTGTCTTTCTCCCCTTCGTCCGCGACCTTACCCTCCGTGCTGAACCCGCTATTTCCCGCCTTTCCTCTCTCTCTCCTTCTACAAGTCCTCTTCGTCGTTGTTTCGTCATTCCCTATACTCATATTCCCCTTTTCAAAGAACGCTTAGGTTTTTATCGTCATCAGACACGATAATATTTGAGCATTATTTCTTTCCTCGTATGAACTCGTATGCTTGTTGTATCATCTCTGCATTAATGGTCTTCTTTTTTGAAAAATAGCATAGTTTGTCTGCCACTTTTGTTATCTCTTCCGCGAACTCATAGATGATGTTTTTCAACTGTAGTGCAGCATCACTTGCTACATACTTTTCCTTTGCATGGATCTTTATTATCCACTTGAACGGTGCGAGCGGAAAATTGGGATCATCGTCTTTCTTCTTTATAGCATTTAATAACTCAAGTGAAATTATATCAGTCATCTTTCTAACACAAAAGATAGTTTAGAAGTTAGATTAAAAAGTCAACATAAAAGAAGAATTCTCGAGACGAAAAAGGAGAAAATCGAGAAGAACAAAGAAATGCGTGCTCTCACAAACAATGCGAGGCACAGTTCTATGCCAGAGGCAAAACTGTGTAGGCTCAAATTATTTTATCTCTTGACCTGACCTATCAAGTTTTTAATTTGTTTAAAGAAAAAGCTACAATGATGTTTAAACAGACAGCTATAAAATACTTCAAAAATGAATATGAAATTGCTAAGAAAGAGTATGGATTTTCCATTTGATTTATTTGAATTCCAAATAATAATTATTGACTTTTACCAAAACCTTTTGGAGAAAAAAAGGGGGAAATTATTGAAGAAGCGTTTCTTCAATACCCTTTACCGAATGAGCAATGTGTTTGAGAGAGATGATCAGTTCTTGTGCAGTATCGCTGATCCTTTTAAGACATGCAAGTAACTTCTCTCGGTTGCCTTCATGAAGAGCGATATAATTGGGGGAGTTGAGTTTATAGCCAAAGTGATCAAGGACAACATAAGCGACTGCTTCTGCTTCCAGCTCGTTGATCTTTCTCCGGTCAGCGGTTCGCAATTCCTTGGGATGCATTAGTTCGTGAGCAAACTCATGAGCCAATGTAGATGCTTGTCCGAGGGGAGTCATCCCTTCTTTCAGCTCTATTGTCCCTAAACCGCTTGTCCCCTGTGCAGTGAGTTCTTTAGTCACTACCGTAGTGTTGCATTGGTCGGCGTATACATTAAAATAAGCTATTAATTCTTGTCCACCATCGCCTTTATTGATCCATACAGGTTCTTCCGGAAGTGGTTCACCATCGGTCTGTTTTATGTCGAAGACATAGACCGCTCGGAAATAGATCCCTTTTTCGGTGACTTCCTCGCCTGTTCGGTCATCGAGACGTTTCTTCTCGTATGTGCATGGTGCTAAGATAGCAATTCCTTTCTCACCTTTTCTTACGAATCGGTTGAGTTTTTTCCACTTGTTGATTCTGACAACTTTTTGAGGGGTGTATCCAGCAACAAGGGAAGCGTTCGGTTGCTGACATAGGATTAACAGAATATTGTTGTAGGAGTATTTGTGGAACTTGGACATCAATTGGAGATGTTTTTGCATTTCCTCTGATATACGAGCTTTTTCAGTCTGGTTGGCAAGTTCGTCGATAGCGTCTGTTATTTGCTCTTTGAGATCAGCTTGTTTTTGGGTCCAATCTTTTTTTGCAGTTATCGGATAGACCTCCTTAGGTTTTGGTTTATAAAGTCAATAATTAACAAGAAGTGAGAAGGGGAATATAAAAAGACAGAGAAGCGAAAAAGATATACACTGTGAAAGAAATAACAGATAATGTTTAAGTGTGGAGAAAGAAAATGGAATTATTAGATTTTTATTATATGGGTATTAATTTTGCGTATTGTTTACAGATATTATTTTTTACTCGAAAAGGTGTAACAGTTCCAATTTATGGCAAAGGTGGACTTTTATCAGCTTTTGTGGTTATTCGTTCTTTATTAGAAAAAAATAGAATTTCAAATAGAGCTCAAAGAGGAATAAAAAAAGAAATCGAATATCTAAAAGACAATTATACTGAAGAAAAATCATTTTTAACCTTAATTGATGCAGAAAAGATAGATGGAAAAGTTATCTCTTGGAAAGAATTAGTAATGGATGAGTTGGAAAAGATAGTAGTTTTTAGAGCAGTTGCTGATGGAATATTAAATTCTAACAGATTATGTGAAGGAGCTAAAATTTTTTTCCAAAATAAAATTTGGAGAAAACTACCAAAGATAATTAAGGATGACTTAGAAGAATCAACTAAGTGCCTTATAACAGAATCTTGGACCGCTTCTGGTTTAATGTCCATGAGAGCTCTTGAATCTGGAGTAAAAAAATATTACACAAAAATTACTGGCATTTCTGCTGATGGAAAAACTTTTGGTGCAATGTTGGGAGAATTAAGAAATAATTCTAACGCAGATTCAAAATTGATTGGTTATCTTGACTTCCTGAAAGATATTCGAAATGATTTAGCACATCCAAATAATCGAATAAAACAATCAGATGCAGAACAGGTATTCCAACATACCATACAAGTTTTGAGTATTTTCTTTGTTTAAGAAGAAATATAAAAGAACAAATTTTGATTAGAGAACACTTAGAATTAAAAATTGGGAGTATGAAAGCATTTTCTGTTATTGAAATTTCTTGGTTTTAACATGATTTTTGTTACTATAAAAAAGAAAGGAAAGAATGGACTCAATCAAGGCCAATATGGCCTATGAGTTCACTCATACATAGGAAACTAAATAGTTCCTCAAGTTCCCAGCCGGTAAGTGTTCTGTTTATGGCGGATTTTTTTTGAACTGAGCGGAAATTATATCGTAAGATGTAGTCGACTTTTATCCACGCATGTGTTGAAAAATAGAAACCGATTTTCTGTTTTGCAACATTGATTAGACATTTTTCTTGCCGGAAATAGACTCTAAAGCTTGTTACAGCTTGTCTATAGGAGAGAACCAAGGACTTACATAGATCCTTTTCTCTTTCGCGAAGATATTCCTGTAAGAATGCTTCTTCTTCAGGATTCTTACTTATTTCTATAGCTTGTGTCATGTTAATGTACCTCATATTTCAATGTATAATGCTTTCAAACTTACAAAGAAGTAAGATTTAAACTATAAAAAGATAGAAAAATAGACGACGAACCGATGCTCAAGTTAATTTTTTGAGGTACATTAACTTCTTTGGTACATCGGTGTCGCTGTTAGCAAGTACTAACCGTTACTATTAAACGAAGCGTTTTCTTTTTTTCTTGGTTCGCAGAACAGAAATTAGTATTATGGATGCCAGAGTTACAATTATCATTGAATTCTTATTTGATAAATCAAAGGAGGGAAAGAGGTTGTTGGTTAAAGGATAATCGGGATCATTAAGATAGCTCTCAGTCAAGTCATCTATGAAATCATTATCAGAATCCATCCACCCAGTGTGTAAAACCGAACCTCTGAATGAATACCAAGGATTATCACCTGATTGAGAAACACCTGTTAGAGATAAGGAATAAACGAAATGGTCTGTAGAACAGATGAAAATTTCAGACAGATTATCATTATTAATATCAGCAATTAAAGGACTGGAAAAAATCATATTATCTGTTTTATACGACCAAATTTCTTTACCCATATAATCCAAACAATAAAGATAATTATCATCGGAACCGCAAAGAACTTCCATAAATCCATCATTATTTAAATCAGCAATAGCTGGTGAAGAACGAATATTTCTCCAAGTATCATAAGACCATAATTCTCTACCAAGGTAATTAAGACAATAGATTTTATTATCTTCTGAACCAAAAATGATCTCTAACTTTTTATCCTGGTTGAGATTTGCTATTGCTGGAGAGGAATAAATATCACTACCTGTAAGAAATGACCATTCAATTTGACCATCAGAAGATAAACAATAAAACTTATTATCTGTAGAACCAAACAAGATTTCAAAATCGCCATCTAAATCTATATCAGCGATTGTTGGTGATACAAACACAGAACCTGATGTTTTAAAAGACCAAATTTCATTCCCTTTTAAGTCAATACAATAGAGATAGTTATCGTCTGATCCGAACACTATCTCAAGTTCATTATCATTATTAATGTCCCAGACAGCAGGTGTAGATCGAATATCATCATTGGCTTGAAATGTCCAAATGGTTTCTCCCAATCGGTAACAACAATGATTCAATCATATCTTTTCTCTTTAAAAATTCATAACACAGTACTTCTAATTGTTCTGGTGCTAATGAATACACTGTATCTGGTAGTTCCTTTTCGTTGAATAGCTGTCTGATTACCTTTCCATATTTTCTTAGATTTACTATTGTTGATCCTCTTGGTTGTATCGCTCCCAATATTGGATACTTAATATAATGAAGTTCTTCTACATTTTTTAGCTGCATTGTTTTGAAAATTAGTTTCTCGTTTTTATACTCTAATTCCTCGTACTCTATTTTCGTTCCTTCTTCTATTTCCCCCAGCAATAATTTATTTCTATGTAATTGTCGGTAAACTGCTACGATTATTGCTCCTTTTTCCCTACATTCTTTAAACCTATTCAATGCTGGCTTTACTCCTCTTTGAATGCTCTCTGAGTAATCTTTTGGATCAATACTTTTTACATTCTCATAATGAATGCCTATCTTTCGATTATCCCATAGATATGTTAAGATATCATATCTATTGCTCAATTTGTGTCTAATAAAAATAACAGGTTTCGTTTCAGTCATAATTCTCAACCTTTCCTATTTTGAAAGAAACTCTTCTCCTTTTCCAATTTAATTATTCTTAATTCGTACATATTCATTCTTATCTTCTTTCTTACTCGCTTTTTCTCATTAGCAATTCTTTTAATATCCCAATTCCCGTTCTCATTACGGGGATAGTAGTATTGAATACCGATAAAAAATGGTTAATTATTTCGCTATTAGGTTTAAGTTTGCTTTTTGTAACTATTTTTGCACCATTTATTAGTTATAAATGGGATGATGGAATAAACATTCATGAAGAGTATGTTTATTTTGATGGTGATTGGAAAATTATCGATATTGATTCATCTGGTGAAACTGTGGTTGTTGGTGATTTTCAAGATTGGGAAGGGCATTTTCTTCTTAGCAGTCCCATACTTCTTTTAATTGGAATTGGTATCACTATAATAGCAAGTTTTGCATTAATTTTTGAAATAAACAATCTTTGGAAAACATCTTTTCGAGTTATTAATTTATTAGGTTCATCCCTCGGTTTTATAGGAGCTATGCTTTATGTGCCATTTGCCATTTATGTTGTTCAAATAAATTATATTACTTTCTCAGTCACTGCAGGTTTTGTTATTGAAACACTGGCACTTCTTTTCATTGCACTCTTTAATGGTTATTGTCTATTTGGCACTATTGTAAAAAATCACGAAAAAAGATTAGAGAGAAAAAGTATGTAAAGTAGTTTTTTCTTCATTTATTACACTTGTAAGTCGCTACATTTTTATCAAAATAAAAATAAAAAAGTGAAGCAGTTATTATCTGCAGATTATCCTCTCTTTACTCGTTTTTCAAGTGTTCGCCAAATAATGACCGTTGCAATACCAAATAAAGTCACTATTGAAATTGAGTCTATTCCTATAATATAGGAGCCGTTATTTGTAGTTACTGAGTTTAAGATTATTGTTGATATCCTAACGTTTCCTACTTTATCATAAGCATATAGTACAAAAACTTTAGTTACTAGTATTTTTGAATATTGATGTAGATAATAAAAAATACTCTGATCAATATTTCTCTTAACAATACTAGTTACAGTGTGATTTGTATACTGAAAGGGTATGAGGGTATTGATACTATTATTACAAGGCGAGAAAATTGATGAATTATTAATTACGAATTTTGAATCCACAAATCCAGAAAGCTCATCTTTTATGATAATTTGTAATAGAAAATATTTCTCAGTTTTATGACTAGCAGTGAATGTAAAATTGTTATCTATTGCTTTGAACTGATTATTAACAAAAACACTATTATCAGCAAATACTGTTTCATTTCCAGTAGCATAGAATGTTTCAAGCATAGGCGTTTCAGTATCATCAATGGTACCAAATTCAGAACAGTATTGCCCAAGGAGTTTTGTCAAGTAAAATAAATAACCTTTAATTGAACAATATTGACTAGAATAAAGTCTATCTAGAAGTAGATATGTTTGTGTTGAATAGTCCATGGTATATCTATCTAATTCAGATGAATAGTAACATATTGAGAAGTAGTAATTCATTATTTTCCTTTGAATTGTCGGATAGTTTTCTTCAGGGTAATATTCATCTAAAACTTCCATTAATCCAAACAAGTCAAAGATATTGTAATAAATATAGACGCTTCCATAAATATCATTTTTGAGATAATCATAGAGTTCTTGTGAAGCAATTATAGGTTGTAGTAAATCAACTCCCATATTTGAGAATAATAAACTAATACCGAAATCTGTTATTTCCTTTGCATAGCTATTATTATAATCAACTAAATCTAGTGCTATTGCAAACTTATAACCTTCCCAATCATCATCATTAGTGAACTCCTTATTGTTCCAAAGATTATCTATAACTGATTCACCAAAAGTAACAAGAGAACTATTAGAAAATTCTTCACCAGCTTCAATACATAATAATCCATAAGCTGCTGATGAATACCAATTAGAGAAGGTTACTGTTGAAAGACTATCGATTTGTTTTTGGATTGTTGTTATTAGTAATGAAGTATTAAATGAATAATCTAGCCATTTCAATGCAGATCTTAGGTTGCTGATACTAGAGTAGTTTTTACCGTAATCAAAAGATCTACCAACTATTTTACCACTAATTTCTCGTAAGAGTAATGTATTAAGTGAAGCATTAATGAACTTCTCAATTGTTCCTACTTTTGTTATTTCTATTGAAAAATCTCATGAATAGTATTTAGTAGATGCATTTAATGAATCAACTAGACTAAACAGTAAAAATTCTGTGAGATATGGAGTATAATAATTTAGATAGTTTGGATCAAAAATTAGAAGAGAACCATTAAATTCAGTTGGAGTTGAAACAGCTATCTCTCTAACTGAGGGACTCAAGTATTCCTCTTTATTTATCGCTAGTTCTTCTGACCAATACTTTGCGTTAGTTACTACATCAATAAATGCTGAATGAAATTTGGTTTCATTATAATCATCGGTCAATAAATCCTGCGTATATAGCTGATCAACAAACATAGCAAACCAATCACTATACGAGGAACTGTTTATTATAGATTGATTTTTAATTGAAACAGTTAATTGAACATTACTCTCACCATTCAATTCAATTTTCACTAAACCAAAATTCAAAATTATTAATATTAATAAGAAAAATATTTTTCGTCTGAAATAACTTCTCCGAAATAAAACTTTAATCATCAAAGATTAATTGAATTGATTGCATAAATAAAGGTTATGTTTCCCACACAAGTACCTTGAGTTAACTCGTGGAACTTTTTCTATTGAGCGCAAACTTAGTATTATAGACAGATTGTTGAACAAAAGTAAGAGCATAAAATGTGAACTTTAGATTATCTTTTTCCTCTTTTTTACCTTAGTAAGTCGCTACATTTTTATCTAAAATTAATTAATTTTGATTAGAATAGAATTGGTGTTGGTAATTTGACAGATGAAGTAAAATTCAAGATTAAGAAAATTCATGCTCGGGAAATTCTGGATTCTAGAGGTAATCCAACCGTTGAAGTTGAAATGATTTCTGAGAGAGGAACAACTGTTATCGCTGCTGTTCCATCAGGTGCAAGCACAGGTAGTAACGAAGCCCTTGAAATGCGTGATAAAGATTCTAAGAGGTTTCATGGAAAAGGTGTGTTACAAGCAATTAGTAATGTCAATGAGAAAATCTTTCCTGCTGTGAAAGGATTTGACTCGAGAGATGTTAGATTATTAGATACGACCATGTTAGAATTAGATGGTACTCCAAATAAATCTAATTTGGGGGCAAATGCTATGTTGGGTGTTTCACTTGCAGCATGTAAAATGAGTGCTAAAGAGAATGGAATTCCTCTTTACAAACAAATATATAATTTAGCATATGAAAAAACCTCTGAGAAGTTTTTACTTCCAGTTCCAATGGCTAACGTGATTAATGGCGGAAAACATGCCGGAGGGAAACTTGCTCCTCAAGAATTTATGTTAATGCCAATAGATTTTAGTAATTTCCGTGATGGATTAAGAGCTGTAGCAGAGATTTATCAAAGCTTGAAAAAAATATTGACGAAAAAATATGGTCCTTTGTCTACAAATATTGGTGATGAAGGTGGTTTTGGTTCTCCTGTAGATACCAGTGATGAAGCACTTGCTTTATTAGAGGAAGCAACAGAGGCAGCTGGTTATATAGCTGGCAAAGAAATTAGTTTTGCTTTAGATCCTGCTGCAACAGAATTCTTCATTGATTCTAAATATACTATTGATGGTAAAACAATCTCCGAAGGAGAACTTGTTGATTATTGGATGAATCTGATAAGATCTTATCCAATTGTTAGTCTTGAAGATCCATTTGATGAGGAATCCTTTGCAGGCTTCGCTGAATTAACAAAGAAAGCAGGAAATAAAGTTCAGATAGTTGGAGATGATCTTACTGTAACCAGTATTAAACGTCTCGAGATAGCTATCAAGAATAAATCCATTAATTCACTCCTTTTGAAAATCAATCAAATTGGAACGATCACCGAATCTATTGATGCAGCTAAATTTTGCTGGAAAAATAATTTCTCTGTTGTGGTATCTCATAGAAGTGGAGAAACCGAAGATACAAGTATTGCAGATTTAGTTGTTGGTTTATGTGCAGGTCAAATTAAAACCGGCTCTGTTGCTCGAGGTGAAAGAACAGCAAAATACAATCGGCTCTTACGTATCTATGATGAATTAGAATCCAATGCTGTTTATCCTGGTGGAAAGTTCAGAACTGCTTTCAATGATTTCATTTAATTGTAAAATAATTAGTAGTTTGAAAGGGTTTATTTCCTTTCAGGATATTTCTTTTTAATATATAGACACTAAATAATATATGGACTTTGGAGATTCATAATTGCGAGTAAAACGTAAAGACCTTGAAATATTCTTACAATACCTAAAGACAATTCCTAACCTACAAATCAAATATGAACAATATCCTACTTCATCTCGAGTAGCAGCAAATTTACTCTGGAATGCTGGAATTGAAAATGATGATATCTATGAGAAGAACATATTAGATCTTGGTTGTGGTTCAGGAATACTCGCTCTTGGAGCAGCATATCTAGGAGCAAAAAATATTTTCGGAATAGATATTGATCCGAATTCGATTACAGTAGCAAAGAATAATTGCAAGGAAAGAGATTTTGAAGAAATTTGTAATTGGATATGTGGTGATGTTAGAGAGTTAAAAATCAAGAAAATTGATACAACAATTATGAATCCTCCATTTGGAATGAGAAAAGAGAGTATAACTCGAGATAGGGATTTTCTAATTACTGCTCTACAATATTCAAAAGTAATCTACTCGATCAACCCTCATTCGGAAAAAACAAGACAATTTTTTAGAAAATTCTGTAAAGAACATAGTGCAGAAGTAGTAGATATCTTAACAATGGATTTTGAAATACTAAAGCAATATGATTTTCATAAGAAAAGCCAACATATAATTAAGATAGATTTGTATCACATCAGAAATTAAATACTAAATATTTTTAGTACTTAGTTCTTACTTAGAATGGTTTTTTTCAGTGTCATAGAATATTGGTGGTTTAATGGGTGATAATTTGATTAAATTTAGCTTTTCTTCTCGAGAGCGCTTCTTAATGGCAATCTCTCGCCTTATTGCTTCTCTTTGTGATTGGTAAATTTCAACAAATACTAATTTGACTGGTCTACGGGTTTTTGTATATTTGGCTCCTTGTGATCCTGAATTGTGTTGCTTTATACGTTGTTCTAAATTGCTTGTATATCCTGTGTAAAGGGTGCTATCAGAGCATTTAACGATATAGACAAAATAATTCAATGTTTCTCCAACCAAAGACTTAGTATATTCAATTACATTCAATTTGTTAAAATGCTTTTAGTCTTTTGTACATTAAATATTTTTTTTGAATTCCAAAACATTATTATCTTTAATAAAGAAATGAACAGTAAGATAAAAACAAGAAGTGTTTCTAAATGTCTAGGCGAAGATCAAGTCTGAGAAGGTCAAAATATGAAATCTATAATGAGATTTTGAAAATTATTTACTTTCAAGCAGATCTTCCTTTAACAAGAATATCTCGAGCAGCCAATCTCCCTGTAGATAGAGCAAAACCAATACTTTTATTTCTCCTAGCAAGAAATTTGATTTTTGATGATGAAGATGATAACTTAACAGTGTATAGAATAACTCCCACAGGAGTAGAATTTTTGGAACTCTTTAAACGATTGGAAAAATTGATTCCTTCTAAAGAAGATTTTGAAGGAACAACAATATAAACTTCAAATTAGCTCAGCAAGTTGGGTACAAGATCTTCTAGCAAGAAGTAAAATTAAACCTAAATTAGCATTAGTTTTTGCGAGAACAGTTAGAACAGCACGTGATGCTATATCTAGTAAGATAATATATCCATTATCACCAAGAATTGAAATATTGTTAATTTTACCCTTTCCTAGCTCTTTAGTAACTCTTTCTGATACAGAAGAAATGGCTGCAGTCATAGCTGAAATTAAGTCTTCATCTGTGGATACTTCAAAAACAGAATCAATAGGTAATCCTTGAGCTGTAACAAGAAGACATCCTTCTACGCCATCATGACCTGCTTTTAATTTTGTAAGAATATTATGAATTTGTTCTACTCGAGATGACATGGCTAACACTCACTTATACAATGGTTGAACACTTAATTAATTATCCTTGTGCTTATTTTGATTTATTAAATCATCTAAACTTATTAACTAAAGAATAATTCGTGATTAAAATATATCGTTTGCGTCATCTTCTAATGATTTTTCATTGAAATGATATTTAAGAATATAATTTGGTAGAAAAGACATTGCTCAATGTATGAAAAACCTAGAAAACGGTCTCTTTTAGTTTATCAAGAATATTTTTCTACTACATAAAAGAAAATAAGCTATTTAGTAAAAAAAGCGAAAGAAAAGATTTTAAACTATAAAAAAAGCAGAAAATATAGCACTGAAGTTTTATTCGAATGAAAAAAGCTAAATGTACGTACTCTTACATCTAGAGGTGTTTAAGACTTGCAATTGAAGATTAAAAAACTACTACTAATAATATCAATAATCTCCTTTTTAGTTATAGGAGAGAGCCTAGCAGCAAATGCAATGCAGAGTCAAATTGATGATGAATTAACACCTGATCTATTTCATGTTGGTGAGTTCAATTTACACATCAATGTGTCAAAGACAGAATTTACTCCAGGAACATTTACAGTAAAAGAAAGTGCAGCTGTAAATCTCACAATAGAAAGTATTGATATTGGACATACTTTTGTTATAGTCGAGTACGGTATAAATGAAGCAATTGAAGCTAATACTACAATTGTAGTTGAATTCATTGCAGATAAACTCGGAGAGTTTTCTTACTCCTCTGTAAACTGTTCAGAAACAGGAACCTTTAGTGTAGAAGATCCTTATGTTCCTGATATGCCTAGACATGATGAAATAAGCATCCTCTTCGATTTAAGACATAATTCTGATATAGATGCAATAAAATCAAAATATTCTGGTTTAGTTAATTGGACTCAAGATAGTGGGTTCAAGTTTAGTTATAATATAGATCATTTAATTAATCAAACACTAGCTGATATAGATCTTTTGATTATTTTAGAACCAAATGATTCAACAAAAAATTTCACTTCATTTGAAATTGAAGCAATAGCTCAATATGTGAGAGATGGTGGTGGACTTTTAATAGCCGGTTCGGCTGACTCTATTTTTACGAATGTGAATGAACTAGTACAACCATTTGGAATTCTTTTTGATAATGCAACAGCTATGTGCATAAATTCAACTAATTTAATCAACCCAATTGGAGAAAATAACACACTCTCAACGTTTTTTGTTTCAGAATTCATGGATCATCCAATTCTAACAGAAAATCAATATGTGCCATTAACAGATGAAACAGTTTCAACAATTAATTATGCTGGTTCCATGTTAAAATTAAATGAATCATGGATAGACGAAAGCCTAGAGTCCTATGACTTTCAAGTTGCCGGAGAAATTGTTGATAGTTACGTTTTAGCAAGTGGCAATGAAACAACCTTTGCTGACGAAAACGGAAATGGTGTTGTAGATGAAAATGAAACCATTGGTGTAAATAATACACTAATTGTTTTAACAGAGACAAAGAATAATGGGAGAATTGCAACAATCGGTTCAGCAAATATTTTTAACAACACACAATTGGGACGAAATCCTGAAAATGAGTTGTTCTATCAGAGAACAATACAATGGTTGACAAAGATGTATGCAGTGATTCAAAATTCGAACTTTGATTTAAGTGTTTATACCCTAAATCAAGGGGATATAATGAACTCGAATGTTACATATAGAGCTCAAAATAATACCATTCTTGAAGGAATAAATGTTACCCTCAGAGTAATGCGAAATTCTATTATTGAATTAGAAAAGAGCATGGAATCCATTGATAACACAAATTTCTCTATTATAATTGATACAAATGAGATTAACAAAGGAACAGTTTATATCAATGTTGTTGCCCATAAAAGAGGCTACGGGTATAATACCACACAGGATATTTATTTGGAAGTATATCCACAAGGACCTGAACCACAAAATGTTCCAATACCCTATATAATCACATTTGCGTTAACAATCATTGTAGGTGTAGTTGCAATAACTTTCTTTTTTGTTAGAGTAGTAAAAACATCTGATGTATCTTCTCCAGAAGAATCGAAAGATTCTGAAGAGGAACTCGATGACGAAGAGAAAGATGAAGTAGACTTAGATGAATACGAAACCGAGTAGGTTTGTAGAATTTAAAGTGAAGATTATTAACAATCTTCACAAAAACTATTTTTTTATTCCAAGACTCATTCTTACCCTAAACATAGAATTTAAGAGTATAAAATTATAAAGAAGTATTGTATTGTTCAAATTGGAAAGTGTTTTGGGAATGAAACCTCAAATAAAACAATTAAAATCGGAAGCTGAAGCTAACTTTGCAGCAAGTAGGTGGGAAGATTCCGCTAAAACATATGAACATCTTGTTGGATTAGCTCAAGATAATAATGATCTTGCATTGTCTATTGATTTTGCTTTAGCAGCAATCCGTTCTTGGAAAAATCTACCTGACAAAGCTTCAAGGATAAATAAGCTCTACCAAGTAATTGGTATAATTGGCTTGAAAAAAGCTGCTGTTGGTTTTGAAACTGTTGCAAAAGAAGCAGTTATTAAGCAAAATCAAAAAGAAGCAGCAGCAAATTTCGAAGATGCTGCAGATGGATATAGCTATATTATGAATTTTGATAGAGCAAAGAATTGTTATGAACAATCAATTGAAATATTTGAGAATATGAGTGATCAAACAAAGAAAGACAATGATGTTGAAGGATCAATTCATTTATTTGAAAGAACAAGCAATCTCTATAGTAAGATATCATTATTGCTCGAGAGAGTGCTATTACATAACAAAGATTTGGATTCCAAAGCCAAGAAGCAAATAATAGAAGAAAAAGACACGATAATAAAATTAGCTAAAGAAGCGAAAATTAATATTGCAAAATCACATGAAAATTTAGCCGTATTTTATTTAAAGAAAAACGATTCAGATTTCAATAGTATCATTGAAAAAGAATTTTCAAATGCGATTAAAATTTTACTTTCTATTGGAGAAATACACGAAGCAAAGAAACTTGAAGCAAAGAAAAAGAAAATCGAAAAATGAGTTTTAAACATTTACTCTTCCGAAGAATTCTCTCTTTCTTCAATTATTTTTCTAATGAGTTTCTTTAAATCATTATTGAAGGTAGAAGCTATTTTACTCGAGATAGATTTTGCCAAAGGGCAGTCCGGATCGACAATAGCATTGTTTTTATCCAAATCAAATATAATGGGATAAAATTTACATCCTTGAGGTCGTGAAGAATAGATAATACATTTGTTATCACGTAAAAAAAAGCAAACACCATTAATATTTTTTAAACGGGTAAACCCTTCTTCATCAACAAAACAAAAATCAATTTTACGATATCCACAATCTATGATTACCTGTACATCTTCAGAAGAGAGCATCATTTTTGTTTCTTTGCAGCAAATAGCGCAAGAATGGTTTGAACAAATACCACCTAATTGTAACGATTTCAAGATATCACCAGAATTCCATGCCAGAAGAGGACTAATATACAAAATAGTAATAACTTATTGAATTTAAAACTAATTCCAAGTAAGCTGTTTATTGGTGAAAAAATGACTCTTCCAAAACTAGAACCACTAGAATTAAGCACATCAAATCCAGGTTTTGTTTCAAAATATAATTTTAATATCAAGTTAGCCCAATTAACAGGGACAAATGGACCTCGAGATTTGTATTCCGCTTATAATGCGGATTTCTTTGATAAATACGCAACGGGGTTTGCAAAAGCAATTGAAAGTGACATTCTCATTGGATATGATGGAAGTAGAGTACATAAATCAATTTCAGTAAGCTCAAAAGAATATATGAGAAGAAGTGGGATAAACATCATTGAGTTAGATGGTCCTGTAACAGTACCAGAATTCATGTTTTCATGTTATAAACATAAACTACCAGGATGCTTTTTCGGAAGAAGTCATAGCCCCCAGCAATATGTGGGATTGAAATTGGTAATAAATATTGGTAATGCAGTTGATCTATTGCGAAAGAATGGAGCTGTAATTGACTTTCCAAAGAGCATAAAAAAGAATAGTATCTATGGATTTTTACCGAGAACACTCGCACCAGTAATAGAAGAGATAATTGGAGAAAATCAAATGGTGCATCCAAAAGATATCGGTTCAGTTGAACAGCTTGATACAAAAGATATGAGGGAAGAATTTTTCAAATCGCTAAAGAAAGTAACTCCAATGGATAAAATCGAAGGAGAATTTATTGTCGATTGTAGACATAGCATGGCTGGAGAAATATGGGAAATAATCAATAGAGAATCAAATGCAACGATTACTCTAGACAATAATATCTTAAATCCAACAGCACCAGACCGCGATCCGAGAGAGATTTGGGATGATTTAATAGAGAAATATTATAAAAAATCACAAGCAGTTTTCGATCATGATGCAGATGCAGATAGAACATTTCTAGTGAAAACACCTGGAATCGGGAAAGATAAAATAGTAATGAATCAAGAAGAGTCATTTACGACAGGATTAATAGCAGAAGCCAAGGTGAACAAACCTGATGAGTATGTGTTAGTACAAGAAAGAATTTCATTATTAATGCTCTCGGCGTTAAATGAATATACCAATAAGATTTATGCAACAGCACAAGGAGAACCGGCATTCTTTTTAGGAGTAGCAGAAATACTGGCAGAAAATCCAAGCATAAATAAAATATCCGGTGCAGACTATACAGACATTTTCTTCAATAAATCACATCCAATATGTATGAAATCACCATTTCAACATGCATTATGGTTAATGCATTGGTTCAAAGAGAATGAAAAGTTACCAGAATTCCCTGCGGTAGATGTGCTAAAAACACAAATAGATATGGTGAATTTAAACTATCCACAAAGATTAGAAAAAGTACTAAGATCATCAAAGGAAATAATGGACTATCTAACAAAAGAACATGAAGTAATCTATAGATCAACATTGGACGGTCAAAACGTGATCGTTCAAGATAAAAGTGAAAACAGTCTCGTAATAAGCATAAGACCAAGTGGAACTGGACGATATACAAAAATAATAACCGAAATAGGTTTAGGGAAAGCGGATAGCAAAAAAAGAAAGGAAATCGCTGAAATAATGAACAAAAATATTGCTAAAATAATTGGTAGCTAAAAAGTAAAAAAATGCACCAAAATAAAAGTGGTGCGAAGTAGTTTTTGTGTTCTTTAGGGATTAAGAAGCTATTGGATTATTGTCTAGAATCGGCAGTAATAGCTAGAAAAGCCATAAAGCCAATAACAGCGAGGACAATTAAACCAACAATACTTCCAAGAACGATTAATACAATAGCCCACCATTCCATAATTTTGTTCTCCATGAATTTTTTAGTTATAATATAATATTGATTATGTTTACCTATTAAATCTTTAGGCAATGAAATAGAAGAGAAAATAATTGGAGAAAACAATGCTTGAAGATAGCAAAAATACACCAAAAGATTCGCAATCAACGAAAAGACTACCTCCAAAAAGAAGCAACAAAATTAGTGAATACCTATGATTTAATTTCTCTTGAGGATTTAAAAATAGAAAATATGATGCAGAATCGCTATTTAGCAAAAAGCATCGGTAATGTCTCTTGGGGAATGTTTCGCAATTTCCTTTCGTATAAAACTGTAGAAAGCGGAAAAGTAATGGTTTTAGTAAATCCATATAATACTACTCAACTCTGCAGTGAATGTGAAGAGAAAGTAGAAAAGAGTTTAGCAATGAGAATTCATAGTTGCCCTAATTGTGGGTTAGTCATAGATAGAGATGAAAATTCAGCAAAAATAATCCTTAAGAGAGGATTGAAGAAGTTCCAGTCATCTATTGACAACACCGCTGGGTTGGCGGGAAGTGCTTGTGGAGAGACTTCAATAGAAGCTCAAGGAAGCAAGAAGATTGTTAATTAACAATTGAAACCATAGAATGCTCGGCTTCGGTAATTAACATAAAGTTAAAAAACCGAACCTATTGAATAAAAATCATTGTTAGGCCTGTGGCGCAGCCTGGATAGCGTGCTTGGCTTCGGACCAAGAGGTCGGCGGTTCAAATCCGTCCAGGCCTGCCAATTTTTATTTATAATTTAGAGATTCATTACCTTTAAATTAGTTATAAGAAATAACTAATATTTGTTTATGCCATTGCCATTACTGCTATTACTATTGCTTCGACTATACTAAGAAAAGGTGCTATAAAAAGACCTATTTTTTTCATAAACCCTTCTTTTTTCTTTTCGAATATAGATTCAGATAATGTTTTCAAAGTAATTGCTAAATGTGCTCTTTTTTCAGGATCTTTTTCCTTACTAATATCATTTAAAGTTCTAGTCATTTCAGCTTGAGTTAGCTTATAAGGATTAGTTTTATAGTTATCAAGTTCATCTTCCAAAGATTCAATTACAGATTTTAACTCATCAATATTATTTTGCTGAATTTCAATTGTACTTTGTAAGCTCTTCATTTGTTCTATCGTTTCTTTTGATAAAGTAGTCACTTGAGAATAATGCGCTGTTGATGATATTAAAATTTCTCTTGATTTTTCTTCATCCTTATCTGCAGAGCTTTTTATATTTTCAATTTTATCTTCAAATACCAATCTCCTACATAAAGAATCATATTTCTTTTGCTCATCTTCAGGCAATTCATCATACATTTCATCAATAATCTTAGTGCCAATACTTTTACTTCCAACCAACTCAACGTGTGCAATCGCAAAATTAAACTTATAATCTACATTAGCTTGGTTATCTATTTCATCTTTGATTACTTCAGTTACCTCTTCTCCACCAATCATTAACAAAGAATCCAATGCAAGCAATCTGTAATCTATATCTTCATCATCTTTCATTATACTGATTAAAACATCTTTAGCTTGTATTGTACCCAAAATTTCTATCGCTCTTTCTCTATGTGATCCTTCTTTAGCCATTTTGGATAATTTCTCTATGTCTTCAGAGGCAATTAATTCATCGAATTCAATGTCAATTTTGTATTTAGAATAGTCATCATAAGCAATTCCTACTGCAATAATTAAAAATAAACATATTACAGAACCAAAAAATATTGTATGTAAATCAGCAGGTAATGTTATTATAAGTAAAACAATAGAAATGATAAAACCTATAATAAATAAAACTGTTAATGACTTTTCTTCTGTTCTTCTCCAAAACTCACCAATACTATAACCACTATATTCCAATTCTTCATCCATTTTATTTCTCTCACAAATTGATATTCTTAAACAATTAAGCTTGACCATATTTAATTATATCTAGTTTTTTAAAAAAGAAAGGTATAATAATTCAGAAACACGTATCTTTTTCGGGATTAAATTCTCATATATATTTCATTTGAGAAAGTGATGCCAATTTGGAAAAAGCAACTTAAAAGTGTACTCTATTGTAGCAAAACATTTTGAGTCTTTTTATTCATAATATTATACAGGGGAAAAAATTGAATTCGATAAACTCTAAAGAAAAAAACCATATTGCAATTTATTGGGATTATGAGAATGTACAAGTTTCAAATTTAGGAGATCAAACTAACATTCCTTCCGTTGAAAGCATTCTTGATTTTGCTAAGGAATATGGATTAGTTAAATATCAAAATATATATTCAAATTGGTCAACAGAAAACAAAGCCCTAAAAATGAGCCTTTACAGTCTTGGTTTTGAATTGATTATTGTACCTATGTCAAAAAGCAATAGTTGTGATTTAAAAATAGCAGCAGATATTGCTAATGACATATACAGTGACAATATGATTACAGATGTTATCTTGATTACCGGTGATAAGGATTTTATTCCCATAATTACTTGGTTAAAAAAAATCGGAAAAAACGTTGTGTTAATAGGTCAACCTGATATTACAAGTGATCACTTAATTTTAAGTGCAGATGAATATATTCCGTTTACGAGTTTTACAGCAAAAGAATCAATTTGGCAAGGTACATATAAAGAAGCTAAAATTCTATTATTAGAGCTACTAAAAGAGTTAACAGAACAACTAAGGTCTACACGCTTTTCTTTTGTTAAAGCTATGATGAAAGATAAAGCAAAAGGTTTTGATGAAAAAGAAATAACTAATCGACAATATCAGAAATTCCAGGAATTCATTTTTGAAGTTGAAAAGGATAAGGCTATACAAATTAATGGCAGTGGTGGCTTCTTGGAAATGTTCTTACCTGAAGTAAACTCTGTAACTGAATCTGAGTTTGCTGAAGTTATTTCACAACCAACATTGGAACACTGGGAGTTATTTTTTGATCGTATTGAATTATGTTTTAAAGATGGCAAAGGAAAGAAAACTGAGGGAACTGAATATATACTATTGGCTTACTTGAAAACTTTAAGAGAAGAAGAGAAACTTCCTTTAACAAAAAATCAGATTCGTGATATGTTTAGTTCAATTATTGATATAGGATTGCTTGTTGAATTAAAGAAAAAGCAATATAAAATGAGTGTTAATTATCAAGAGCTCAAGAATATTTTCTTTGGACAATTTAGAGAAAATTAGTTGTAAACAAAATTTACAATAAATATATATGATGTTTTTTTGTAATATTGCATTTTTAATGCCTTAAATCAAACAAATTGAAGAAATTCTTTTAAATTATATAGCTATTGTTAATTCATAAAATATAAAATATCTAATGATATTGCATGAACATTAAGAAATATATACTCAATCTAATATATTTAAATGTCCAAATGCTTAATAAATTAACAAAGTGATTGAAAATGTCAAAAAGAGGAAATGATTTAGGATTCAAAGAGTCAGATATAGTAGGTAAAATTGTGAAATATGATTCAATTTCTGCATTTCATTTGACTACTTCTGGTAGAAGTTCTTTGAAAGAAAAAGTAGCAGGAAGAGGTAAAGCCATTAAAAGGCACTCAACCATTTTTTCCAAAGATAATTATAAATTACTTAATGGAAAAATAATCAAAAAATAATTTAGGTTTTTTCAGTAATAATCATTAAAATTAAGAAAAGCTTAAATTATTCAATCTATTTTTAAAATAGAATGGAATAGGAGATAATAAAATTAAAATTGGAGAGTATGGGTCTTTAAATTATAAAAATAATAAAAGTGATTCTTCACAAGACGAAGAAAAAAACCCTGAATTAGAAATTATAAGGGCCTATTTCTCATTTTTTGAAACCCAGCTTGAATCAGCTGATCCAATAACTGTAGATTTTTCAAAAATAACACTAAAAAAAATGGAAAAAGTTACTCTAAGCACTATTCAGGAAAGTGATTATTGTAATTTGATTGAATGGAAAATTCAGGAATCTGAATTACCAAATCATTGTCTGGAAAAAATCGAAATAAATTTATTAGAATTACTGGAATTCCTTAAAGAGGAACTTGAAAACGATTTGCAAAGTAATGAAAATACATTCAAGCTATATGTATTATTAAAATCATTTTTTACAATTATTTCTGAATTCTTTATATTAAAAGAGATACTAGAAGACTTTATCAAAGAATATAACTTAGAGAGTTCAGAAGACAATCATAAATTTTCTGAAGAAATGAAAAAAATAAGCTATTTTTGTAAATTAAAAATTCTTTGTTGTTTTAATATAGATGAAGAACTATATGTGAAATATCTGTGCAATAAAAAAACGAAGAATTTTTCTCCTGAAAAAGGGAAGAAAATTATATCAAGTATGTTAAAAACACTGGTTTTACTAGATGACATAAATAAAGAGAATATAACTGATGACTCCATAGATCTCCCATATATATTGAATTTCAATGTAGAATATAGTCTATTCACACCATCTCAATTTAATCAAATGATTGAAAAGAATTTAAATTATATTAATTATGAAAAAATAATTGAAAATTTACGAATTATTAATGATATATTTTATAGGGATCACTTTATTCATTCTTTTTTTGTGTCTGCTTTACTTCTATACATAGTCAATAAAATTGATGACATATTACCTGATAATTTGAATAGACATCTATTAAATTTAGTAGGATTATTTCATGACGATGCTTATCCAATTGAGGAAATTACCTCTCTACTGCCAAAATTTCTTGAACCAATAGAAGAGATTTTTCCAATAAAATTTAATTTTTCAGATATTTTTACCGCAATAACCTCCAAACAAAATATTGTAGATGAAGAAATTGAAAATGAATTCATTAGTAAATATTTTATAACTCCTATATGTCAAGATAATGAAATTAATGATAATTTTAAAAAAATTTTGCAAATTGCAATAAAAACCATTATTTTATCAAAGGAATGTGATCATGGATACATCTCATCATTATCACTGTTCTCAAATGTAAAAAGATTATCTACAAATTCTACTGTAATCGCAAGATTTGGTTATAAGTTCAATCTAGATGAGAATGAGCTTAATAAAATTGGTATCACTGATTTTATTCCTAAAATATTTGAAAATGTTTTTTATTCAATCGCACTTCATAATATAAAATTTAATAAAGGGGATGGAGTAGAATTATTATTTAACAATGATACTTCAAAATTTATCTCTTTATTAAATTTAGTAGATAATCTACAACATTGGAGAAGGACCCCAACAAAAGATTACGATAATGCTATATTAGAATCATTAAGTTTAGACACTGGGTCTCTAAAAATAAAATTAAAGTATATTTTTAATAATGTACCTACTTCGTTTAATAGGCATTCAATCGAAGATTATTTTAAAAAAATATTCACATTATTTAAATTTGATAAAAGAAGCATAAGTGAATTAGAAATTATTATTGATATTAGTGATATTGGTGAAAGGAATATTGAACTAAAGTTTTCACATAATTAGGGGAAATCAATATGTTGTTTATTAATAAATACAATAAAAAAGATAACAATTTTTTAAATATTTTATTTATTCAAACACATAATGTGAATGAAATAAAAACGATAAAACAGAAAATTGCCGATAACAATATCAATGATAATGGAAAAAGTTCATATTTTCATTCTTTAGGAAAATATGATATTGTAATCTTAGAAGAAACAAAAGATCTTACTTCTATACAAAAATCACCTATTCTTACCGATCCAACAATACAAATCAAAGGGTGGTTTCCAATATCTGCTGTTGAATTTTACTCTGATTTAGATCTGAAAAATAGCAATTTTGAAGTAGTAAATTCTGAGAACAACGAACTAAAGCGTGGTTTTGAAATTAGTGAAACAGAAATAGTTCTTGTTACTTTGATTAATCTTCAAGATTTTATAAATTTAAATGAGAATATTTCCAATACCATTTTTCGTAATTTAAACGATTCTTCAAAAGTTATAGATACAAAATCCTTTTCTGATTTCTCAAGATTTTGCATTATTGAGGATTTGATACAATTAGCTTATGAGAAGCAAATAGAAATGAGAATTTTTGGTGGTTTTGGTAGAAATGAAATTATTATACTAACAAATCTAACAACAAGTGATTCTAATAAATTACAAAATGCTGAAAGCATATACTATCAAAGAAGAAATAATGGGAAAAAAACAACACAAAAACCTGTAACCGTTGCTTGGAGAGTTACAAACTTAATTAATCAAATTCTTCCAATAAATAAAAATTTAGCAACAATATTACCACATATTGAATTGGATAATATCGAAAAAAGAATAAATGCCAATGCTATTAATATTTCCAGAGCTATAGATTTAACCTCAATTATATCAATATCATTTAATGCAAATAGTATTATCAATTTGGATACTGATACTGTTTCAATTATTGAAGAAGAAACAAAATTAAGCACTTTTATTTCCACTGATAATATACTGTCGTGTATAGAACTTCCAAAACTTGATAAATTAATAAAAAGAAACACTATTTTCGGGTTTTATGATTATTATTATGAATGGGAATGTGGTATTTTTGAATGTATTGATAAAATAATTAGCTTTAAAAGAACAATAGAAGAAAGTGATAATCTTATTCAAACATATACTTTTATCTCCCCAATAAATCTTTCAAGTAAATTCGAAAAAGTTAATGGTTATCTAAAAACATTAGATTTTAAAAAAAGTAAGAATTATTTAAGCATTATACCTAGAAAACCAAATTGTTCTGGATGCTCAGTTTTTAAAATATTAAAACAAAATAATTATCCCCCCTCAAATTTAAAGAGATTATTCTTTTATTTTGCTGAAAATAAACTTTTTGAATTAGAATCCATTATAAGAAATTCCTTTGAAGATCCTTCAATAATTTGTTCATTAAGGAATATATGTAACTATATTGAAGGCATTTATAAAGACATAGTTAAATATTCAGAGATAGAGGAAGAAAAGAGAAATAAAATTGAAAATCCATTATTATACCCTAAATATATAAAATATATTGAAAATGAAAAGAATAGAAATAGAAACAAATTAATGCAAGATATTGGAACATTACAATTTGTTTTGCAACAAAGACTTTCAAATCTACAACAAACAAAAATGATAGGTGGCAAATCTTTAGAAATAAATCAAATTCCTATTAATTATGAACAAATAATTATTGCTGCTGAAACAATGTGTTTTTATACATTTAATCAATTTAATATGAATTTATTCGAAATGGATTTAATTAAAGCTAAATTATGGCCAATTGTTACAATTGGATTAGATAGCACTTTTACACTAATTCCACCAGGTTTTATAAATTTACCAAATAAAAGTATTTATGAGCCAAGCACTTGGTCTGGTATTATCCATGAATCGATACATTATATATTCAATCATATAAAAATAGAGGGAAAGAAACTAGAAAAATATAATGAAATATCAAATTTAGTAAAAAATGAAAATGATGAGAATATTGAATACTTTGAAATTTTTGATGATTTGCTAATTGATTTAATTATATTAATAATTGGATTTGATTTTAATATTACGCCATTTATAATCTCCTCTATAACAAATATGATTGAAGAGAATTTTACTTGGGAAAACTTTAGTCGATTGATTATTTCTTTTACATTCTCAATTTATTATGAATTAAACAAAGAAAATGATATAGATTTAATCCCCCTCAATGAGATTTTGTCTCATAAATTTCCGAGTAAAAACAAAAATCATGAACTAGATTTCTTTGATAAGATATGTGAAATAGTTTCTATTTTTTATCAAAATATAATCGATCAAGAAAAACTACCTTATAAAAGTGATGAAGTCAAAAAAATATTTAATACATTTTGTAATAAAACATACAAAGTTAAAAACTTTGAAACTAAAAAATCTTTATTGGAATTATTTTATGATTATTTGATTATTCAAGGGGATATGATAAAGATTAAAGATTCAAAGAAAAATGATATTAGAACCTTACGGAAATATCTCGAAGAAGGAAAGATATCCAATTTTTCACCCAAAGATATATTGTTGTGTTTAAATGAACCTTTAGAAAAAAACACTCATAAATTGAAATTTTCAATACGAGGTAAGGAAATGGAATATGAATATTATTTTCCAAAAGAAAATTTCAGAATAACTAATAGTCTAATAGTAAAATATACTGCAATAATGAATTTAATTAAATGGCAAGAGGAACAAATACTTGGGGAATATAAAAAATTATAATGAAAGGATTGATTTGAATGAATCTTAAGGATGTTTGTTAAACATCTATACCTCTTTCAAGAATTAATCATTATAAATTGTTTTTTAATAAGTAGAGTTGTTAATAAAAATTGGCAAAATTTCACAAGGTTCATTGAACTTTCTATTTAGCATATGTATTCTTTTTTCTCTCTTTATTTTAATTTCCTTGATTTAAAATAGAAATTTTTATTACTTATTAAAAATAAATCTGATTTCTTACTTAGTATACGTTTTTCTGTTGATTGAGCAAAAATCAAACTTTAAGGATTGGCGGATGTGGGGAGATTTGAACTCCCGAACCTCCTGGTCCGGAGCCAGGCACTCTATCCAAGCTGAGCTACACATCCAAGTAGAAAAAAAATTCTTTTTAGTAATTAATTCTTTTTGCCTAATCGTTAAATTTAAGTAGTAATAACATTGGACAGACACCATAAGAATGGATAATTAGGAGAAAATCGAAAAAATGTCCGAACCAACCATCCCAAAACCAACTTCAGAATTCATTCAAGTTGAATGTCCTGATTGTAACAAGGTTCAAAGAGTCTTTAGCCATGCTTCCACGCAAGTTCATTGTCAAGTATGCAATTGCTTATTAGCAAAACCTGCAGGTGGCAAATGTAAAATACTTGGTAAAATCGTTGAACCAGAAAAAAAGGTCGTAGAACCACAAGCCTAAAACCGTTATTTCATTTTGAATATGAAATCCTTCAAAGAACGTTTTAAAAGAGATTAGGTTTATTTTTTCAAACCTATTCAACTATTTATTTTCTACAAGTTTGGTAGATCTACTCTATCTGCCGCATTTTTCATTATCAGTGTTTTTGCATATATGATTGGTAGTCGTACAATGTCTTCTTTTTTGAAAGGACCAAATGTTTTCTTTGTTTCACCTTTCGCTGTAGCAGCAACTATTTCAGGTATATCTTCTAAAATTCGAATAATCATTAATTCTATTTCTTCTGTTTTTTTCTCTTCTCTTGGTAATTCTATTGATACTTTTCCGTAAATGCTTCTTTGATTATGCTCATCAAATAGGCGCTCAAGATTGGACACCAGGTCAATTTCTTCAGCAGCCAAACCATCTTTATTTAAATTATCATCTAAAATTTCATGAATGATTTTATGTTTTCTGACTTTTGATAAATCACGTAAAATTTTATTTAAACGCTCAATTCGTTCATTGATTATCGTGAAGGAAACGGTCTCTTTTTTATCTAATTTTTCAAGATCTTTTACAAGCATGTTAATTTTCTGTCTTATTGTTGAATAGATTACACTTTTTACTTCAAGTAATTTATTTGATTGTCTTTCGCTTTTCCAAAGCAGAACGATTTGATTATATTGTTTATCTCTACTCATTCATTTATCCTCGATGTTGTATAGATTGCATTTTCTGATTACTTTCATTTTACTTTCTAACGATAAATAGTCATTTTTATCTTTTACTTTTTTGGCACTTGCTTACAAAACAATTTGTTATATTTCTATTGATAGAAAGAAGGAAAGATGGGCGAGTAAGCCTCCTTATCCTCTGAATATGATAGCTAATTCCTATGAAATAAATGCTGAAATTTCTTAGGTTTCAATTCTTGGTGCAAGGTAATAAGTAAGTTTTCCTCCAGCGACAATTGGAAACTCCAATTGAATTGGCATACTAGCAGAGAATGCTAGCATTACTAATTCACTTGCTTTGATTGCTTTTGTCATCTCAGTTAAATAGCTAAGTGAATACATTGCACTTGATTCTTCTCTTACATTGAATTCAGCAATTACATCACTATCTTTTTCGATGTAAATCTTTACATCCTTGGTTTCACTAGAAGCAGAAAATGTTAAGCCATTTTCATCTGTTACAATTCTAATATGATCACCGATTATTTCAGCGTCTTTTACTGCTTGTTGCAAAGCATCTGCAGTGAGTTTTATCTTTGATTTACTATCAATTGCTGGTGCAGGGTAATCGCTTTCTCCTAAATCGAGCAAGCTTATACCAAAACTTCTAACATTTTGCCCTTTGAATGTCATTACAAGTTTTGCTGTTCCTTCAAGCTCCATTATAAGTTCATCAGATGAACTTGAGCGTCTCATGATCTGAATCATTTCATCTAAATTAATGCCTAAACGAGTGACTTCCGAACATTCATATTCTTCGAAAGCATTTGCAGGAAGGAAAAAGTCGACCATAGCTACTCTACTGGGATCCATTGCCCGTAGTTCAATGCCTCTTTCTGAGGCGATGAAATTTGCTTCATCAAGTAAGGTGAGTGATTCGATAATATTTTTCCATATTTTTGCGTCTGCTAAAACCATTCTAAGTGCCATTATTTTATCCTCCATACTGTATATTGGACCCTCAATTTTTCTATTAAACTTTCAATTTGTTTCTGTTTACTCTTGTTACTATTCTTCATTTTAATTTCTCTATTAAAAAGTTCTTATCACTGTTTTGTAATCACATAGCCTTTTTTTTGAGGTAAGAACTTTTCTCTTCACAATTATTTCCTAATTCTAGAATAAAAGTTCATCTTTTTTCCAAAAATCGACTTTTTCAACCTTAATTTCCTACTATTTTCCCATGTACCAATTTTTCAGTGATTACTTTGTCAATATAAATGGTAACGATCTCTCCAATCCTTTCCTTTGCATTTTCAACTGCAACCATCGGTCCACCCTCAAGGATATTGCCAATTGCTCCACCTTCTTCTCGATAATTAGGTTCACTTAATATCACTCTTACTTTTTTTCCAACCAAATTGGTCTTCTTCCGGAGATTGACTTCATTAGCAGCATCAGCAATCATTTTACTGATAGGGTTTTTCACCGCAGGTTTTGGCGGAGGAACATCGCCAAAAGCAGACATTGGTAGAGGACGAAATCGATAGATAGTTACTTTTTCGATGAATGGTTCCAAATTATGAATTAATTTTACTGTTTCTTTTGCTGTTTGTTTTGTTTGACCTGGCAAACTATGGATAAAATAAACATGGGCTTTCAAACCATATTTGTGAGCGATTTTCACAGCACGGAGAGTTTCCAGAGGCATACTTGATCGTCCCAACTGAATAGCATGAGATTCACTTCCTGTTTCACAACCGATACTAAAAGAAGAGTTTGGAAGATATTTAGATAGAATTTTAGCTACTTCCTCTGTAAAGAGGTGTGCTTTAATATTTTCTACCTCTATCCATGCTTTCCCATTCGCAACACTTCCAATAGACGTTATTTGTGAAAGGAGCTCTTCGATTAACTTGGTATTTGCTTTTGGAAAATACGGATTCATCAGCAAATTATCTCCTATTTTACTATCTCTCCCAAAATCGAGAAAATCTGGTGCACTAAGTATAATTCTCTTAACATTTTTTTCAAGTAGCTCAGTAATTTCTTTTACTACCTGTTCAGGTGTTCGACTACGTGCAGGACCAAATAAGTTAGGTACACTACAAAAACCACATCCAGGAGGTATTCCTTCTGGGCAATTCAATCTATCCTCAAGAGAAAAGCTATCACAAAAACCACAATTTGAGCATTCTCTACCATCAGGTAGGAGAAGCTTGGTTCCTTTAAAATTAGAACAACCTCTCACACATTCTACATATACTTTGGCTGAGAAATACTTGGGATAATCAGTTATGCATTTAGTAGATGCTTGATATGTTCTGAATTCCTCTCGAGAGGAATAATTTCTAAAACCATTAATTTTCATTTTGCCTTTTGAATCAAAAAATCCAATACCAAGAATTTTCTCCAAAATTTCTACTGAAGGCGTTTCTCTTAAAGCATCATATTCAATTAGCTCTTTGATTGTTTTTTCTCCTTCTCCAATAACAATAATATCTGCTTGAGTTGAGAGCAAGGTAGAACCTAATTCAGAGGAAATTGGACCTCCAACTACTATTCGACCATCAGAGTTTTTCCTCCAAGAAGAGATTACTCTTTTTACAGCTATTTTATCCATAGACATAGCGCTAATAAATAAAGAAGAAAAATCATTTGGAATCCCTTTCTCGAGGACGTCTTCTGCGAGAAAAATTTTTGCCTCAATTCCTAACCTTTCAAGAACACCATATACACTTCTAGAACCGGCACCAATAGCATCTCGAGTGAATCTTCTTTTTCCTTTACCTGAACCTGTAGCATCGACAATAGCAATCTTGTGAAAAGCAGTATTCATCATGTTTCATCCAGAAAATTAATTACTAATTTGTTAAGTTTACGTTTACTTAGCTTGTTTTGCTCAAAAATATTTCGAAATTTAAACGTTTTATTAGATACAAAACAACAGCAAACAAAAGAAAGATATTCTAGTAAAGTTACCAGTCAAATATAAGAATGAAAACCAATGCTATTTGAATTCAATCGAAGAATAGATTTAAATTCCGAAAGATTTGGTGCTAACAATAAGACGTAAAGGATTGAATGAAAAAATGAAAGAAAATGGTGAATTTCTTTTACCTGGCGATTACATTTGTGTTGAAGAAGAAGCTCTCCCTGGAGAGGGAACCTATGTTGCTGAAGGTAAAGTATTAACAACAGTCACTGGTACTGTTTTTAACGATACAAAGAAACGAACAGTCAGTATTTTTCCAAAAGTAAGAAAACCATTAGTTCCTAAAAAAGGAGATGTTATTATTGGGCAGGCTGAAAATGTCAATAAACATATGGTTTCTATGTCTGTCTCATATATTAACGGACAATCTATAACTCCATCTTACTCAGCAATTATGCATATCTCTCATACTACAAGATCTTATCTCGACTCAATGTTTGATGCTCTTAAAGAAGGCGATATTATTAGAGGAAAGATAATGGATGCTCATACACTTCCAATACAGTTCACAACAACCTATAATGAACTTGGTGTAATCTATGCACTCTGCAGTAAATGTGGAGAACGATTGCGATACTTACGAAGGGGCACACTCAAATGTGATAATTGTGATAACATAGAACCCCGAAAAGTCGCAGAAGATTATGGACGAGCACGATTATAATTGAAATAAGATATAATATTTAGTAAAGTGAGGGATTTTCTAATGGCTCGTTGGACAGCAAAAGAAATGGTATTGACTGTTTCTTCCACAGAAGAAGCAATTCTCGTGCTAGAAACAATACAAAAACAAATAAAAAAAGTTGATATTATTGCTGACTACCATTCTGGAAAGGTAACTATTCGGTTCGAAGGAGCAAAAGACCATCTTAAAGATGCCATCGAGCGAGCAAAGAATGTTCACCAAACTGTAAATGGTATGCTCTATCCTGATAGAGATGGCTTCTACGATTATGATATAACTCATATCTCCAAAATGATTGGTAAAACATTTCCAATAAAGATTCTTTTAAGAGTTTTAGAAAAACGAGGTATTGAAAGCAGTCGTGATGAGAATATCATTTATTCTAAAATGGTCTATAAACAATTAGTTCAATTAATCATTGCAATAGATAACTACCTCACCTCAATGCCATATGAGGTTTCCACAAAAAGTTTGAGAGAAGTACTGGCAACAATTGCAGTAGTAAAAAACATCTCCATTGAAAAAGCAATAGCATTAGCTCAAAAGATGAAAGTAACAAGTGAGGATGACTATAAAAGGTTAATATTATCTGTTGAACCTTCACAAGCAATTGACAAATGCTTAGAGAACTCGAAATGAAGCAAAAGATTAATAGAAGTAATGAAAAATCGAACAATTAGCAACAAATTCTTATTATTAATTATCTTTTAACAATGAAACGGCGGTTCGAAAAAAATGGAAATCAAAATTTTAGAATATGACGAAGAAAAAGAAATTACTCTCGAGATAAAAGGTGAAGGACATACTTTTACAAATGTTATAAGGGAATTTTTGAGTGATGTAAAAGATGTGGATTCAGCAGGGTATTTCAAAGCACATCCTTTCGTCGAAACAACAAAACTAGTTATTAAAGCTGTACCAAAGAAGAAAATAGACAAAGCGGCAAGAACAGCAGCAAAAGAACTTGGTAAAACCTGTGATGAGTTTTACAAATTATTAGATAAGGTTGCTTAAATGCAATACTGGATTGATCTCAAATGACAATGAGGTCTATTCTAGAAATTTATCAAATTCCTTTTTATTTAATATTAATGTCTATCATATAGTTTCTCATAGTTGATTCCAATGAAAAAAAATAATCTACCTGAACCCTTGAGAACAAGATTAACACAAGTAATGAGAGATCATAGTTTAGCAAAATTTGGTGACTCTCTAACGAATTTTGTTTATTCGTTAGCAAAAACAAGACGATACAAGCAATCATTTGGAGAGCGAGTATTAGATAAATCACTGGCGGAAGCAATAAGAAATGCGAATCTAAGATCTGTTATGCCATCAAGTGTGTCATCAGGTGATCTAGGAGATGGAGCAGAAGCACTAATTGGTCATGCGTATTTAAAAAAGATAATGACTATAGATGAAATGGTGGAAATAATCATTTCAGTAATGCAAGCAAAGACATTGGAAGAAATTTCTTACAGGAGTAATGAACGATTGCTTATGGCAGAAGCATTCGAAAAAGTATTGTTGGAAATTGTAGCGCGTATATCATAAAGAAATTAGCTTGCAGTGCGAAAATTAAACTTGAATTTTGTGGTGAACGTATTGACCCAACAGTTGAAGAAAGGAGTTAAGATACTTGGAATAGCTTGTGCTTCTTTTAATCGATTAGAGGATAAATTTGTTCCTGTTATTGGAGTAGTGTATCGAGGAGCATCCCTCATTGAGGGGGTAATGAAAACATCAATTGAGGTTGATGGTGAAGATGCAACAGAAAAAATACAAACAATGATAAAACAAAGTTCTCAAAGCAAACAACTCAAATTGATAATGACTCGAGGTATTACTATTGCAGGTTTCAATTATATAGATATCAAGAAATTGTATGAAAAAACAGGGTTGCCTGTGTTATCTGTAGTTGATAGGAAACCAAATTTTGAAAAAATCCGTTCAGCAATAAAGAATGTTACAAATTGGGAAGAACGCTACAAGGTTATTACTAATTCTGGTTTAATAAGAGAAATTCAATCAGTAGAAGACGAGGAACCTGTTTTCATACAATCAATTGGTTTCAATGATGAGGAAATAGCTGCCTTTCTGAAAAAAATAACTATTGTCGGGAGAATACCCGAACCAATTAGAGTCGCAAGATTGATCGCTACTACAGAAATATGTGAGTAGTTAATTCATCAATCAAATAAATACTAAAAGATTCTTCCCAATAAAAATACTGGGAAGTTAACCCAACTAATCATATTCTCGCCATGTTTGTTTGCATTTCGTGCACCGATAGAAGCGTGTTGGTGCTTCATCACCACTTCTTGTCTGCACAGCCCAGTATTGGGTATCAACTACTATCTTGCACTTTGGACATCTCATAGGCTTTGTTGGCATAGTGCTTATTTCATCCGGATTTTCTATTATGACCATTTCCTTATCATCAGAGTGCTTTATTTCTTGTGTTAAAATATTATCTTCTTCTGTTATGCCTTTTTTTCCTGTGCCACATTTTGGGCATGCCATAACATATTTTCCATCTATTTTTGTTGGTTTTAACATTGATTCACATTCTTCACAAAATTCCATAGCCATATCAGACATCGCCTTTAACATTTATTTTTTAATACTAATTAATCAAAAATAGTTTCCACTTTAACAATATTGCTAAATATCTCAATCAAAAAAGGGAAAAATAAGTGAAAAGGAAAGATTATTACTCTTTTTTCTTTCCAAGTTCTTCTTCTTGCATCTTTTTAATCAAAGCTATAATTGGAATTGAAATGTTCTTGCATTTTAATGCAGACATATCAAACATATCAGAATCTTTGAGTTTTAATTCCTTTGAGATATCTTTAGCGCTGTAAACGTTAGGCAAATCTTGCTTGTTTACTACATAAATAATTGGTACTTTGCGCTCAACATTTTTGATGACTGTTTCTTTGAACTCCTCATAATTCTCCTTAATTTTTGGATCAAGCGGATCAAGGATGAAAATTACTCCATCTGCTCTTCGTTCAGCGAAAGCTCGAATGTCTTTAAAGCGCCATTGTCCTGGAGTTCCAAAGAGATAGAAGATAGTTACCCATTTGATACCTTTTTCGGTGAGATAATCCTCAGACAAATCAGTGAATTTAATGATTTCTGCACTTTCATCTCCACCTGTGAGGAGAGCAACAACAGTGAAATCAAAGGTTTGTGTGGCTGTATTAGATTCTGGGAAAAGATCGGGGTTTTCTTTTAAAAGTTCATAATCGACATAGAAATATCTTGGAACTTCTCTACCATGAGCTTCAGGATCAAAACATCTAATCATAGTTGTTTTTCCACTGCCAGAATTACCTGTAATACATACTTTGTACACGCCTCGTAATTTTCCACTAAGGTATGGATAAGTATTCAATACATTGTTTGCTGTTAAGATGCGGAGTTTTTTTACTTCAAATTCTATGTCTTCTGTCAAAGGATCACACATCCAAATCTATACTGTGACTATATTTTTCTAGCTAAAAAATACTTTCGATAGAGCTATATTCTACTCATATGATTATTATTAGCACTAAATAGATATCTGAATTGGTAATTTAAACAATTCCTTTAGTGCTATGAATGCATGTTTGTCAATATTGAAGAGCTTCTTGTTTTCAGCAAAACTCTTAGGATCTACAACAGCAACAAGGTCATTATCAATTTCTTGTAAACCAAACAAACGTTTTGCTACACGAAGCTGTCGATAATCAAAATACTTGCAATCACAACAATATTTAACATATTTCCTTCCCTCAATATCAATCAATTGTATCCAGAGCAAATGCTCTCGAGACTCTGATTCCTTTCCTTTTGTTTGCTCCTTTGTTGTAAAATGAACCCGTAAAAGCCCATTGTCAAATTTACGAAAACTTAGTATATCCGTTGGTAATTCGGAATATAATTTATCATATCTAGTTCTGTCAAAGAAACAATAATCTATTGGAAGAGCTAAATATTCTTTTTTGAGATTCTCAGACAAATGATATTACCTCAATAATAGGTTTACCAATTCGGTCTTATATACTTTTTAGAATCTACTTTTATTTTGTAAACAAAAATGATATAATGCTAGACTATTAAAGTAAGAACTAATTCAAAGGGAAGGAAAATCATGCCTGTAAAATTAACTAATGTAAAACTAAAGAATCCAGAACTCAAGTATCAAATAATTGTTGGACAAGCAAATTTCTCTATATTTACTACTGATAATCTCTTTATGACGATGTTAACTACTGTTCCAAGAATAAAATGCGCTGTAGCAATGAACGAAGCAGTACCAAAACTAACACGAGTAACAGCGAATGATTCTACAATAAAAAAACTGGCAGCTGAAAATGCATTAGCAATAGGTGCAAGTCATGCATTTGTTATCATGATGGAAAAAGCATTTCCAATAAATGTTCTACCACAAATAAAAAATCATCCCGCTGTTTGTAACATATTTGTATCTTCAGCAAATGAAATAGAAATTATTGTAGGAGAAACAGCATTGGGCAAAGCTATTCTAGGAGCTGTTGATGGAACCAGTGTAGAGAAAATAGAAACTGATACTCAAAAGAAAGAAAGAAGAGAATTAGTGGAAAAATTTGGTTATAAAATAGAATAAAAATCAACTAAAATTGGTACATAAAAAAAGGCTAGAATGAAAGAGATTCAAGAAATTGCTCTTGAATTTTGCTCCTGTCAAGGAAATGAAGATTATATTCCATTAATAAGTGCGAGTTTCATTCTAGCTTTAGCTTTATCTTGGATAATTTTCTTTTTGAGTTGGTATTTTTTAGTCATTAGTTATCACCTTATTTTTTTTATTTCTTCTATTGACCAGCAATCATTGCGAATTTAATTCTGGCTTGGTCATAATCCTTCTTGATATTTAGTTTGATTTTTTGTTTGGTATTGGTCATTTTTTGTTCTCCGAGTTTTATTCGTAATTAACATACAACTAGTTTGATATATAAAACGGATTCACTTTTTAGGAACTCAAAAAGAAGACTCATAAAGAGGTCACAAATTGTGACTAAGATAAGTATTTCATGAAAAAAAGTGTTAAAATAATAAAGGAATTCAAGATGATGAATCCCACTAAAGGATTCACTAATCTTCTTTCCTCTTGAAATATTGAGAAGTAACCTCATCAATGAATATTTTGTACATTTCATCTACGCCCTCACCAGATATTGCTGAGGTTTCAAAGAAAGGAACGTTGATACCGTACACTAGTGAGAGCGTTTTAGCTAAATTAAAACCATCTTTATTGCTTACACACTCAATCGTCTGATTTGCACGGAGATCACTCTTATTTCCAACCAAGACAAAAATTAGCTCTTTTCCTTCAAGATTGATTATTTCGGTGATTAAATTTTTGATATTGTCAAATGATTCTTTTTGAGAAATATCATAGATTAAGAGTACACCATTCACTCCTCTAAAGAAAATTTCACTACTAAAGTAGGAATGATCACCTGTAGATACATCCCAGAATTGGAAAACGAATCCTTCGCCTTCAATTTCAAGCTGCTTTGAAGTAATATCTGCTCCAAAAACCTCGTTGTATTCATGGGTAGAATCGTCACCAACAAATTTCCTTCTAAGTGATGTTTTTCCAACTGGACCTTCACCAACAAGTATAACCTTCATTATAGTTTTGGATATTTTTCTAGTGGTGAGTTCCTCTGGTTTTACTTTTTCTTCAGTAACATGTGGTGTTTCTTCAATAACTTCAGTACTAGCTTCAACGGGAATTTCATCAACATTTGAGGTTTCTTCAACAAGTTCTGGTTGAGACTCTATACTATTTTCATGTGTTTTTTCAGGAATATCTTCTATGACTGCTTCAATAGCCTTTTCCATGGGTTCCTCTTCGGATACCTTTTGAACTGGCTCATCTTTCACCTCTTCGATAATTTCCTCGGTGATTTCTTCAGCAATATCTTCTAAAATATCATCATCAAATTTCTCATCAGTGATTTCTTCTACAGCATCTTCAAGAGCGTCTTCTATTGAATCTTCAATGAAATCTTCGACTTCATCTTCAATTTCCTCTTTATCCTCAGCTTTATCTGGAGAAATTTCAATACTCGGTTCAGCTGGTTTAACAACTTCTGGGGGAGCAACTTTTGTAGGAACTATTTCGCTTTCAATTTTGGATTCCTTCGTAATTGAGACATCATCTGAGGGAATGATTTCTGGTCCACTAGTTTGGATCTTCTCTAAAGTGATTATTGCAGAACGAAAAACCCCTTTCTTTGACTTATTGCGGGGTTCTAAAAGGGCGTTCTTTAAAGCAGCAAGACTAGGTATAGCTTTCTCACCGATAATTCTGAGAGCATTAGCAGCTTCAGCTCGAACAAGCCAATTATCATCATCAAGTGATAAAGTAACTGATGGAACAACCTTATCAAGATTCTCTTTGCTTTCTCCAAGCTTTTCAATTGCACTGCAACGGAGATCGATATTTTCACTTTCTTTGGATTGAGAAATGAGTAAATCAATATTTTTTTCTTTAAAATCATTCATGCTTCATTCACCTTACTAAGATAATCTTCAATTGAAAATTAAAAAGAATTCGCTATTGACATATTATAAAAAATAAGAGGACTTATATCAACATTAGAATAAGAACATCTCCTAATAGAATTAGAATTCTAATTAACAAACCAATTTGGATGATACTACTAATAACAAGAATTCCTAGTAATATTCTAACACTAAGTGCATGATTTCTGTAATTGCGACGAAAAATATTGAATCGTTCACTATGTGTTGCAGAATTATCTGCATCAAGTATTTCTTCTTCAATGTCATTGACCTCTTTCTCAAAAGTATTCATAAAAATTTCCTCTAATGATATTGAAAATGAGTAATAAATAAAGTTATCTAAAGAAAAAAAATGGCGGGCGTGACGCGATTTGAATTCGCGGAACTGGGATCACAACCCTGATTCTCACGCGACCTCTTAGTTAAAAGCCAAGAGCTCTACCTAGCTTTGCCTGATATTGGAAATCTTCCAAAATCATTGAGCTACACGCCCGTGTTGTTTTATTTTTGTGAGTTTTCTCTTTTTAAATTTGCCGTTTTGTTTATTTTTCTTTTACGCTTCTATATTCAAATAATCGCTAATTTTTTCTTTTCTTCCCTTTCTATCATCTATTTATTCTTTGAATAGTTGTAATATTTATCACCGTACTTTTTTGTACGTACTTTCTTTCCTTTATATCGATGCCATTCAGCTTTCTTTTCTGCTTCTTTTTTAGTCATTCCTTTACTTATTAATGAAAATCTTTCATTCTCAACTTTGATTGTTTTTGGGACTTCTGTTTTCCTTGACATTGTAAACCAGCTAGCTTTCCGTATTATAGAATTTCAATTATACTAAATAAAAGATTCCCAGAAATTTCGTCTATTTTCTAAGTTAACGTGCTTTTTAAGGCATTTTATTGAGTTTTAGAGTTACATATGGGATATCCTTCTCTATCATTGGTTTCCATTTCTCAATCAATTTTTTTGACCATTCTGTTGGGTTTAGTTTATGTTCTCTAATAATTACAGCGTAAAGTAGAATGTGTCTCATTCTAAGAAATAATGCTATTTTATTTACCCACCAATTACTAAGGTTGTTTTCTTGATTATATCCTTTCAAAAATTTGATTAAAAAATCACTGATGAATTCTTCTCTGCTTCTTTCACCATTCAATTTTGCCCATAGTGCAGTGAATAGAATTACAGCAATATCTGCAATAAACCAATTATATTCGGAATCATCAAAATCAAAGAGAGTAATTTTACCGTCACTAATTAAAAAATTTGATTGATGAATATCATAATGAATTAGTCCGTATGAATCTCTATCTTTGGGTAAAGATTCAATTGTCTGAATAATTTCTTTTGCTCTTTTTAGTGCTACCAGTTCTTTATTTAGATATTCTTCAATTTTTGGTATATATTCGCTCCAGACAGGTCGTCTTCTCTCTTTGCTCGTTGGCAAATATTCTTTGGTAAGCCTGTGAAGTCTTCCAACCAATTTTCCCCATTCTATAATGAGAGAATCAGTAAGTAGATGTTTATTTTTATTCAAGAATAATCCTTCAGCTTTTTGGAATGCAGCTATTAAAAAATAGGTTGAATCTTGTTGAGTAATTTTTTCCACATAATTACCTTTAGATGAAGGATACGCTTGGCATACACGTGCTTCATTTTCTGCTAGAAAATTTATCCACTCAAGTTCTCCTTTTATCTGTTTGATATTTCTATGTGAACTATGCGTTATTCTCAAAATACATGGTGTCCCCTTCCAAATGCTTTCAAAAATGAAACTTTCAAATGAATCTATTTTTTTTGTTTTCTCTTTCTCTAATTCAAAAAGCTCAATAGCTTGATTTAATATTTCATCTGAAAATAAATTCTCAATTTCTGATTTCATTGGTTAAAGCTCCAATTTTACTCAAGAATGATATCAAATAATCTCTTTGTTTAATCTAGTTTGTTATATTATGAAAGATTTTTATTTATGAGCGGTGCATAAATAGTCAAGATATTGCCACAAAATCATTTGCCTCTTGAGAACTATTTAATTAGATTAAGTTTAACGTATAGTAATTAAAAGAATCAAATTAGAGAAAGTGTCGGGGAAAAATTGTATGTCAAAATCTGAATTATTCGATGTTTTAAATGATCAACTTTTTGATCGCTTGGTGGACTTTGATGCTCTTCGAAAAGATATTTTTACTTCTTTAGAGGGGTCCAAAATGGAAAAACTAGGTGATATTTGGTTAGTATTTGCAAAAAGTTGTGCATCCTCCTTAAGTCAAATTGCTACTGCTTCTCGATTAGAGCGATATGAATATCAAGAAACTTTAATGGATAATATCAAATCACTTCGAAAAAATCCTAAGGCACTTGAAGTGGTTACAAAATCTCGTGATCAATCAATTCTGTTAGAGTTTTTTGCTAGGGCACTTTCCTTGCTCTACTATGAAACAATTATTGAAGGTCTATGTAATGGACCTAAAGATCCTTCTTTGATTAAAGAATTCGCTAAACAAGCACAAGAACTTTCAGATCTTATTTTGTTTAGTTTAGGTAAGGAACTATTGTTCGATAAAGAATTCCTAAAGATATTTGTAAATATTGGTAAAATAAATTTTGAATCAAATATCAGTGAACAATTAGCTTCTTTTGAAAAAAGTAAGAATGAGGACCATAGAGAACTTCTTCTCGAGAGAAAAATAAAGAATCTTCGATATAGAGGAACATTATACAAAGATAATTACACAAAAATTCTCACAATTGCAAAAGAAGACTTTTGGTGGGATGATCAGATCCTTCGCTTTTGCCTTTTCTCGAAAGCAGAGAGTTACTTTGCAGAAGCACGAGCTATATTGCTAAAAAATCCCATTGATCCAGGATTATTAATGACCATTGATTTTGAGATTGCACTATGCAAAGGACAAGCTTTACTTGCTCGTGGAGAACATTTTCTTGAATTAGCAATAAATACACTAATTTCAGGTACTCATCAAAAGGCATATGACTATTTCATGCTAGCTAATAAGCATTTTAATGATAGCCTCATTGAGTTGAAACAAGTTTCAGTTGAATCTACTTCTTCGTCAGATATTGTTTATCAAATAGAATCAAATCTAGAGTTCACAGAATTATTTACTACTCTTTTGGCATTGTCATGTTCAATAATAGAAATTTCATCTCAGAAATTGACCAAAAAAGAATTGAAAACTCGATTAGAGAGTTTAACTTCTTTATCAGAAGCTCCATTAGCTAACATTGAATTTTATAGTCAATCTGCGTTTTTAAATACCATTGGTTTTGTTTTGGAGAATTTGAAAATTCTAAGTAAGCATGAAACTTTAACATTTGATCGAATTCAGAAAGAAATTAAAAAGGGTTTCAAAAGACTTGGTTTAATATTCAAAGGTCGTATTGATAACATTGGTCGTTCCTTCTTACAGTTAAATTGGGATGATGATGAAAAAGATATTGAAATTAAGAACTCCTTCTGTGCAAAGGAACCTGAGAAGATACAAGAAATTCTAATTTCAGTACTACTCATGCCATCTTTTGTTAAAGATAGAAAAACATTGATCGCAAAAAACAAGTCAATGTTGAGTATTGTTAATAGTGAATCCTATAGATTAAGGGGATTAAAAGAGAAAAATGCTACAAAAGCATTGACTTTACTTGTTAAAAGTCATTTAAGTGCAAAAGAATCATTTGAAAACATCTCGAAAGGAAAAGTTTTGGGTGAGCTGAAGCAATTTATTGAAAGAGAGTTTAGTCGAACTTATATTCAAAGTCATTTGAAAGAAACAACAATTTTGCAAACGGGAAATCAATACTTCTTTGCTCGCTATCTCTTGAGAACACTTCCCGATATTTTACGTACAATGGATTTAACAAAAATCCCTCGAGATATTGCCATTTTAATCATTGAAAATCATGGTGCAATGTTTGATTCAATGATAACAATTTGGGGAAGGTTAACCTCTCACTACAATAACCTTATAGATCACAACCAAAAATATCCGGACATATCAAATGAATTAGTTGATTGGCAATATATCTTAAAGAAAAGAGAACATACAAAGGGTTCCATGTTATTTTTCAAATCATGTCAAGCGGTAGTTCAAGCACAGGAATATGCTCGAATAAAAGAAAGGATAAAGGCTGAAAAATTCTTCGCCGCTGCAAGTAAATATGCAGGAGAATCAGCTCAAATCTTCAATTCGGTTATTGATACTCTGAAAGGTGAAGTGCAACAAATGCCAGCTGATTTGTACAATTTTGCCAACTTTTGTAAAGTGCAAGGACAAAAAATTTCACAGAGCAAAAAGGTTGATGAATTGCCTATCAAGGATTTTGTTGTGTTGATTGGTATTATTTCAGCTTCACTTTAATCTGCTAAAACATTAATAAAAGTTAAGAAGGAATGAGTAGTTCACATATTTGATAAAGATGCCAAGTATAGCTACTAATCAAACTGAACTTTTATTTTGGAAAAATTCTTACACGAAAGAATTCGAAGCAAAAATACTTGATATAACCAAAAAAGGAGTTGTTTTGGATAAGACTCTTTTTTATCCAACAGGTGGTGGTCAGTTTTCTGATATAGGATATTTACAATTAAAATCAAATAAAGATGTTCGATTAAATGTAAGTTCAGTAGAAAAAATTGACGGAAAAATAGTCCACATTATACAAGAAAAACAGCTACTTAAACTGAAAATAGCTGATCTTGTTATTGGTCGAATCAATTGGGAAAGAAGATACAATTTGATGAAAGCTCACACATCTCAACATGTTTTATCTGCGATGATAATGAAGCATGTAAATATCAAAACTTCAAAAGCAGTAATCGATGTCTCAGATGTATCAATCCATTTAGAAAAACCAATTATTAAAGAAAAACTCCTTGTAGCATTACTGGAAACAAATAAAATACTAAATACGGAAATAAAGATTGAATCCAAAGTCATTTCAAAAGAAAAAATACCTGTCTCTTTAAGGGATAGTTTGAGAGGTCATTTAGAAGAAATTTCAGTTGATAAAATTAGAATTGTTTCTATTGAAGGAATAGATAATTCCTTGTGTGGAGGAACGCATTGTAAAGTTACATCTGAAATTGGGTCATTATTTTTAAGTGATATTAAAGGAGATAATATCACATATGTGTTTGGAACCTCTGCATTAGAGAACCTAACAAAATTGTCCTTAGAAGCAACTACAACTGCAAAATTGCTCTCAGCAAAACCTGACGAAGTTTTTCAAAGAATGGAAAAAATGATAAATGAATTCAATGAAATGAAAGAGCTTAACTATCAGCTGGTAAAAAAAGTTGTTAAATCACAAATGGCAGAAATAAAGAAAAATCCGAATCGAATAAATGCTTTTCAGATACTTATGGGTGATTTTTCATTTGCAGAGAAAAAACATGTTCTTCAAGAATTGGGAAAATTACCTGAGGAATTCCTTGCTATTTTTGTTGTTAAAGGACCTATATTGTTAATTGCTTCTTCATCCAAACAACTCGCAGCTAACAAATTGATTCAACTTTTTATTGAAGAAACCAATAATAATGGTGGTGGTTCCTCAACTATAGCACAAGCATCCATTAGTGAATCTGAAAAGGATCTTAAAATAATATCAAAAATAATTTCCGAATATAAATAAAAGAAGAAATAAAGATGGTAATTTACAACCATTCTTCTTTAATAATTTCCAAAGCAGTAGGGTCAAAACCTGCTACAATATCGATAATTAAATCATAAGCATCTTGACTAACATCCATTTTGACGAGATCAATTGCTTTTGAACCGATTTGGGGTTCTTTTGCAAGTTCAATCAACATCTTTGCAAATTCAATTATCATGTCGATTTTCAGCTTAGCGGCATATGCTATTCCTTTTGGCTCCAAAGTAATCAATTTATTCAGAAAAGTTCTAGAATAATTAGAGGTTTTACCGTTTAGAACTTTATTTGAATCCAGATTAACAATTACTGCATCATTATATTGTTTTGCTAGTTCAGGTTTTGTTCCAATAATTTGTTTGTTCTTAGTTACTTTCTCTGCCCATTCTACAACAGATGGGTATCTTGTTGGTGCAAAGAGCTGAAGTGTACGAACAATACGCTTTACAAATTTGCTATTTTTGCTTGTAATAACGATTTGCTTGCTTGATAGAACTGCATGGATAACCTTATCCGCTTCTTTAACTTGACTTACAAGGAATTTTACATCAGCTATTTCTTCTGTAGACCATTTCTCATCCTCATCACTACCTGTTTCCAGATTACCTACAAAAGGCGAAACAGATGCTTGTCTCACAGCATAATTTCTATCAAGAACAATATTCATGATCATTTCTTTACCGTCTTTGCAATGATGAATTGTTGAAACTTGATATAATCCTCCAATGTGAGGTAAAAGATCTCTGGTAGAGATTTGAAAAACGTCTACATTTTTGCATTGATCACACATAGCACGGACGGAAATAATTGATTTCGTAGTTTTCCCTTTCTTGCTTTTACTCATTATCATAGATTCTCCAATGGTTTAGTTGTTTAATAATACTGTATAGTTAAACACAATAATTCTATCTGATAACTTATCAAATAAAAAAGTAACCAATGTGGAAAATTAACTAAAAAACTGTTTTAGGCGATAAAAATAAATCATGATCTCTAAGTTGAGATTATCAAGATCTTCTAATTTTGAGTAAAATCTTTACAGAGGTAAAGATAAAAAATGATGTGGTCGCGTGTTTCCAAAATCTCACATAAGAAACATTTCACAACATTCAATCAGTATGATTTGGATGCCAGTAGAATTAACTTCAAAGAAGTCAAAGAGGAAATTGAGTCCAGACAGAATTGTCCAATTAGATTATACTCGTTTATATACAATTCAAAAGATTTAAGTAGAATTGTTGAATCTCTAAAATATGGTAAGAGTAGTTTAAGGAATCATATTCTCCTGATGGTGAATATAATACTAAACGACTATTACGGAAACATACAAAAGTATGAAAAAACTATTATCTCTACATCGGTAAGTAACCGAGATGAAAACTCATTACTGCTATGGATGTCGAGAGGCATTCCTTCAATGACCGTAATAATGCTGAATCCAAGAGTGCAACAAACTCAATGCGGAAAGAGGCTTGAAGTATAGGCAGTGAAGTAGATTGACTGAGAAAGTCAAAATGGTGACAGTACTATGATCAATGTTAAAGCGTTCGACAATGTCCTTAGTAAAATCATTAAAGCCGAAGCTGGCATAAGAAAAGTTATCCTAGTCGATAGAACAGGGTTAACTATTGCACACGTTTCAAAGTTCTCGTACTTCCCCATTGATGTAGATGGAGTAGGCGCGATTGCTAGTGCAGTCTTTGTTGCCAGTGAAGAACAAGGAGTAAACCTTGATCTAGGTGATTTAGATATTGTCTCATCAGAATTTAGCAAAGGGAAGATTTTTGCTGCAAGTTGTGGAAAGGGGATCCTCTGTGTTATAACAGACAATGATGTTAATATTGGGTTAGTCAGACTTGTCTTAAAAAGAGAGGCTTCCGAAATTGAAAAATTATTGAATGAATTCTTATCAGAAAAGATATCATTTCCATCTACAGCTGCAGAAGATGCAGCAAATCTAACAAGTGCAGATGAGTCAATGGATGATAATCTAGAAGAAGCTCTAAAGGAGCTCGAAAAATTCTAAAAAAAGTAAAATAATGATTCAATGAAAATATAATGATAGAAGCTTCTGAAAAATGAGCTTCTAGTTTTTATCTTTCTAAAAGGAATTATTTCTTTTTCTTGTCTTTCAAAACGATTAGAATATAATCATTCTCAGGTGCTACTAGTATTTCTCCTTTAGTTGTGTCGATGGTAAAGAAATTCAAATCCCCTTCTTCTAATTGATCTACTGCTTGCTTCGCTTTTCCTACGAGAGATGAAACTAATGCAGCAATAGATTCTGTTTTATCCGTTTCTATATCACTAGATATAGGTAGACCCTCTTTTGTTGTAATAATAACTCCCCTAACTCCATCGAATCCTGCGAGTTTTTTAAGAGTGGATTGAAATTGTTTTTGAGATATCATAATAGTCACCAGATATAGATTACTTAGGTATAAGAGCTGTTTTAAGGATTTCTAAATTAGCAAAAATAGCTCTTTTTTCTTAAATATAGTCGCTTTTTTTCTATTCTTTTGACCAATATTTGCCTTTTTGTCTTCGTTTTAGTTCGGCCTTTTTGCTATTATTCCAGTTTTCAATAACTGAAAAATAACCAACTACTCTGCTTATACCATAAACATTCACACTTGAACAGAGTGGACATTGTGGGGTCATTATATCTGCAGTATTCTCTTTTTTCTCAATTGAACTAAGGCTATTTTTCTTTTTGGAAGTGGGGTTAGCAGTCATTTTTCTAATCACAAGCTCTCTTCTGTACCTTAGTATATTGTAAAAAGTATAAAAACAGCTCAATACTTACCAATAGCGAAACTATTATTTTGGTTAATAGTTAATATTTAGAGTATAGAAATTGGATGGAAAGCTCTTGAAAGTCTATTCTTTAGTTGGTAGAAAACTCGTCGAATGTTCTCCAGATGAATTACTGGAATCACAAGTTGGTATGATCCTTGATGAAGAAGAAGAAATGATTCGTTTAGTTATCACACGTGATGCACGCAAAAAACAGCGAGAATACCTCTTGCAACAAACTGCTGATTTTAATAAGAAGGAGTTTGCAGGTACTTTTCTTGTGTCATATTTAGAAAATCCTGAAATAATTAGTGCCTTTCTTGATGAAATAAAGAAAATTGAATCAGGAGAGATTTCTGAAAAACCAGCTGAAAAACAAAAAAGCAAACAAAAAAAGAAAAAGAAGAAGAAGAAAAAACCTGAAACTGAAGAGGTTGAAAAAGAAACAACCATTTTGGAGCGATGGAACCCTGATCTTGTAAAAAAAGCAGTTATTTTTTTGGATGGAAAAGATTTTGTACATCTTCTTGAAATTCAAGAAATCTTAGAAGTAACAGAAGGTGAAGCGTATTGGTTAACTCAAGATTTAATTCATGTTGGCATTGTTCCTGGACGTTGGACCGGTTATGCAGAAGGTCAATGGGTTTATCAAGTATTATCTGAACATCTCAAAAGCAAACAAAAATCCAAGAAAACTTCTACAAAAAAGCCGGCTACTAAAAAACCAACCAAAAAGAAACCTGCTGCTAAAAAGTCTACTACAACTAAATCCTCTTCTAAGAAGTCTACAAAACCTAAATCTAAGAACGATACTTCATAATGTGATTCAAAAAATATCTTTTCATTGAAAAATGCCCATAAAAACAAAGGAGATTGCATATGTGAGGTAGAAGGTAAATAATACTACCAAACTTGACCTACTCATTGTTAGCTCTTTTGATTGACAAACAGCAGTAGTCATCAATGAAAGAGCCCAAATTTGCCCTAAAACAATTAATATTTGTCCTTCAAGGAAGAGAAAAGTAACGGTAACTTTTGTTTGAAGCCAAATAAAGAATAATGCAACCATACTTGGAATCAAAGTAAAAGGGACAACAGCTAATAATTTTACCGGATTAAATTTACGTTTGTAGAACAAAGCATAAAGTAATTCAGAAAACAAAGCAAGAAAAGTCCACAAACCGATTATGCTTAAAGTAGAAAAATACCATCCCTCAACTTCAAGAGGATAAAATCCAATCAAAGCTAATTGACTATCAATTGCAAAGAAAAGCATTGCACCAATAATAATTGCTCCTTCAAAAAGCGTTCTGAGTGGTTCTGAAGCTAAATACTGAAATATCTTTCTTGGAAGGAAGAAAAAAATAATTAACTCAAGAGATTTTTTACCAAATGAATCTTCCTTTTTTGTAACGCGTTTTACATTTGATGCTTCAATTTGATCTCTATTTAAAATTATTAAATTATGAGCTACTTTACCAAGATCCGATAAAAGGTATTTCTTATTTTCATCTTGTTTAAGAAGTTCCTTTAAGGAATTTAGTTGATGATAGAGTGAACCTACTTTGAGGGATTTGAATTCCTTTCTCAGATCATTAAAACCCACGATTTGATGTTTGTTTACAAAAGAAAGAATGTTTCTTCTAATTTGATTACCTAAAGCAGTATAGATAATTTCTTCTTCAAGGTGAGATATTTCAACTTGCAGTAGATTGTTATCTAACTCGTTTTTTTTGCCCATTGATAATCACGTTAGAAGATAAATTGTCTATTGATTTTCCCGATCTTGTTGTTGATATTCTTGGGGAGGAGGCGGTGTTGGTAATTGTTGTTGTTCATCTACAAAAGAGCTACTCGCATAGTAATCTTCGGATTGAGTAGTGTCTTGTACGTAAATTTCTTGTTGAGGTGCTGCTTCTTGTGAATGTTCGTGAGTTTCATATATATCAAGAATTTGATTGGTCTCAACTCTTTCTGCTTCTGCAGGAAATTGAAAGAGTCTTTTTCGTTCTATTAATCCTCCACCTAAAATTGCAGATAAGAGGGCAATTGCGATATATTGTTCAGCCATAAGTAATACAATAGGAATTGTAGTAGCTAAATTAGAGGTATCTCCAAGTAAAATACCGGCAACGGCAATATCATACACAAAATAACCAATTACAGGTAGAATACCAATAGTATTCGCAATCAATGCGTATTTTCTTGTTCCTGCAGTTATTGCTCCAACAAAAAAACCCGGAATACAAGCTAGAAAAATAAGATAAGGGAGATTACTCAATACACCTGAACCCAAATTGGGAAAGATATTCGGGATTTGTATTATAATAAATAATGTGCCAATAGTAAGTGCCATTGTAACAATAGTACCAAATATTGTTGATGCTGCACCACGAGCTAAAATTTTCGGAAAAAGTATTTGATCAATATCGGTTTCAAACCCTTCGAAGATATTTAGGTCTATATACATGTCATCAGTTAGATACTTGGAAAATTTTTCTTGAAAAGCAACAGAAATTTTATTTATTAAATTTTCAACTAAGCTTGGATCATCTCTTTTATCTGCTAAAGCTGCAACAAGAAACTTTCCAGCGGAGCCATAAACAAATTGATTATCTTCTCCTCCTATTTGTTGTATGCCGCCAATACCACTCTCAGCAGAGAAAGCATTAAATGCTGTTAAAAGACCGGAAATTAATTGATCTTCAATATCCATTTTGATATATTTATGACTAAAGATACATTGACCAGTTTCTGTAATTATCCATATAGCTTGGATCAAAATGATGCCTCCATAGCAAACAAGTTAGCTAACTTTATGATTAAAGATTGCGTAATAAGTAAAACGCGTAAACTACAATAAAAATAATTCTAAATCGGCATTCAGAAGAGATTAGATTGGAAAAATCTTACCCTAAACATAAGAATTTTATGAGGAAAAAAGATATTTAGGTTAACTGAAATGGATTACTAGTAAATTGTTAAAAAACAAATAGCATCGAAATAGTAATACCTAAAAAACAAAAGATAGGAAAAGTGATATATACAAAAAACACTTGGTAACTGCCTATCCTCTTTTGGTGAAAAATAATGCAAAAAATACTCTTTATTGGAATTGACGGGGCAGGGAAAACTGCTCTCTATCAGAAATTCTTTGGAAAAAAACCACCAGCTCAGCTTCTAAATATACCACCTACAAGAGGGATTGCTAAATATAAACACGATTTCCTGCGATCTGATGTAGAGATTATTGATGTCGGTGGAGGAAAGAAATTTAGGCAAGGATATATCGGGAATAAGGAATTAGTGTCAAATCTAAGTGCTATCGTATATTTTGTTGATGTACAAAACGTTTCAAAATACGAAGAAACAGCTAATTTCCTAATATTATGGACGAAAAGCATTGCTGACCAATTGAGAAACGTGAAAGGATATATTCTGTTCAATAAAATTGACCCAGGACTGGAAGCACAAATAAAAAATGGTTTAGCACAATTAGCTCAACTAATTGCTCCACTAGATGCGCTCATACCAGGTGGTCTTATAAAAAACATTACTAGTATCTATACGGATTCCTCAAATCAAACTATGCAAAGAATACTATTGGATACTTTGCCAAAGAAAATGTCAAAAACACCTGTAAGTGCATTGCCACAAGTTCAACAAGAACCCGCAACACATTCTCCTCCTGTTCACAAAGTAATACTAAAACCACCAGTTGAAAAACAAAAAAAATTTCTAACAGAACCAGCTGTATCAAAAACTGTTACTATACCAAAAACAACACCTTCTCCAACTGCTGGACCACCAAAACTAGTTGAATCATCGATAACCGATGTTGCTCCCCCTAATATGAACATTGTTCAACCAATGAAAAAAGAAGAAGCAAAGCGAATACAAGAGAAAATAGCAGAAAGATTATCAGATATCATTACAGCCACTTTGGATAATAATACTGAGCTAACTGCAATAGCAGTCTATACAGAAAATGCGGAACGGGTAGTTGGTGCAGTACAAAGAGGAGCCAACCCAGAGATATTACAATTAATTGAAATTACTCTCTCTAAAATTAACTTGGAAGAATATATGCAAAAAATAGGTAAAATACGAATTGGTGGAGAAGGGCACCTGAAGATTGATGTTTATAATATATTCTTTGAAAAAATCTCACCAGAACATGTAAGTACAGTTATTTGCACTTCAATTGAAGAAAGCTCAATAAAGAATATTCAGCAATTAAATAAATATCTCAACCAAGCTTTAAGCGTATCTCCAGATAGTGTGAGCGATGACACATTCAAAAGATCTGATCTTATGACTGAATTGAAAATGAGGCTACACAGAAGAGGAAAAAGTGTAGACGAGCTGCTCTAAAATCCACTTTAGCAAAAAGAAAGAGAAAAGAAAGTGGTGGACCGGATGGAATTTGAATCCATGATCTCCATTACAAACCATTGACTTTACTACTTGATATACGGGTTTCTGAATTGTAATACTAAAATTAAACTCCTTATCTAATTCAATTAATTAGTCAAATCAGAAAGGAATATTTCAAAATCTCTATCTGATTTTAGAAATACAAAAACTTCTTCTTTCAAAATTTCTTCTAACAATGGAAATTTTTCAAGATCAATAAGTGGTAATGTTTCCAATGTAAATTCATTGTCTTTTTCAAGTGCATAAACAATCGCATTTATTGATCAATACAGGTTCTTCCGGAAGTGGTTCACCTTCGTCTGTTTTATGTCAAAGACATAGACCGCTCGGAAATAGATCCCTTTTTCGTTGACTTCCTCGCCTGTTCGGTCATCGAGACGTTTCTTCTCGTATGTGCATGGTGCTAAGATAGCAATTCCTTTCTCACCTTTTCTTACGAATCGGTTGAGCTTTTTCCACTTGTTGATTCTGACATCTTTTTTAGGGGTGTATCCAGCAACAAGGGAAGCGTTCGATTGCTGACATAGAATTAACAGAATATTGTTGTAGGAGTATTTGTGGAACTTGGACATCAATTGGAGATGCTTTTACATTTCCTCTGAGATGCGAGCTTTTTCAGTTTGGTTGGCAAGTTCGTCGATAGCGTCTGTTATTTGCTCTTTTAGATCAGCTTGTTTTTGCTTCCAATCTTTTTTTGCCGTTATCGGATAGACCTCTTTAGGTTTTGGTTTATTAAGTCAATAATTAATAGAGATGAAGATAGAACTGATCCTGTTAAGCTAAAGAGATTCTTCGAACTCTAGGTATTAAAAATGAGCAAAAATGATTTTGTCCTATTAGTCCATATTTTAATAGCAACAACTGCCACACGATAAAATTGAAAAGAAGGAAAGAACGAGGGGGAAAAGAGGATTTGTTAATTGAATTATTTTAAAATGATTACTAAAATAGTGCTTAAATTAATCTAATACCCCAAATATTCTTTTTCAATAAAGTCTTTTATCTCTGTAATAAAACTACTTTCTGAGTCTTTTTGTGTATAGATAATTATCTGTTCTTTAGCTCGAGTTAAAGCAACATAAAATAATCTTCTTTCTTCTTGTTCACGTAATCCATCATTCTCTTTAATAGCTGTCTCAAAGACATCTGGATTTTCAAGTTCACAAGGAAATCCATATAATCCCTTATCTACATTTAATAAAATTACAACTTTCGATTCTAATCCCTTGCTTTTATGAACAGAGAATATACGAACACAATTTGGTTTATCAGGTTCTTCAGAAATAGGGATACCATACATATTCTTCATGCCAAAATGATTTCTTAATTTAGGATTTTTTGCAATTCTTAAAAGAATCATAAAATCATCGTATTTGAAGCCTTTTTTAACAAGTTCGTTTATTTTCTTTAGAGCGTGAGACGCAATTTGTTCATAATATTTACCAAAATATTCTTTTTTGTGTTTCGAGGAATAAACCAAAATTTTCGTTTCTTTATTTTTGTTAGCAATAGTCTGTTTTTTAATTTGATTAATGTTATTTTTTATTACGGTTGCTCCAACATTTACGATTGTTTTTATACTTCTATAATTTCTTATCAAATCTGTTCTAGCTGGATGATCAAAATATCTATCAAAGTGAATAAAATAGTCAAGATTCGATCCCGCAAACCCCATGATACTCTGCCAATCATCACCTACACAAAATAGTTTACACTTTGGATTTTTTTCCATTAAAGCCTTAATTAAATAATATCTTTGAGTACTAATATCCTGAAATTCATCAATGAGAATATGGTCATAAGTATCTAGATAGAAATCTTTGTTTTTATTTAGAAGCTTTGAAGCGTGATTGATCATATCACAAAAATCCATAGAATAATTTTTCTCTAGTTCTTTTTCGTATTCCTGATAGATTCTCAAAGCTATTTTAGTAAAAGCAAACTGTTTGGGTGACCAATTCATTTTATCTAATCGTTCTTCAATATCTGATACAGTTAAACCATAGGTTTTTGCAATAGTAATATACCTTGAAATATTCATTGGTAACCCTTTAACAAATTCTTTACATTCTTCCCAAACTTTTTCTACTAGTTCACTATATGATAGTAACGATTGTTTAAACTCTTCTTGAGGAAATTTCTTATAAAGTGCTGTCAGAAATTTTTCTTCCAATGTTTTGTCAATTGGTTTGGTCTTAAATTCTGCTTCTGTAGTTTCGATTAGAAATTTATTATTCTCTTTAAATTTACTTCTTTTTTTGCTCATACCTTTTCTATAATTTTCTGTTGGATTTTCACCGGAAAACCATCTGGGTACATTCCCATCCTCATCAATTGCCCAATGTTCCAAATAGATATCAAAATCAGGAAAATAGAAATCTGGATTTGGTATATGCTCTATTCCCTCTTCATCTACATAGGTCATCCATTCTGCTGGTTCTTCATATAAAATGTTAATTTTGTTTCCATTAATTTTGTTCCTTATGAAAAAATTGGCTATTAATCTTTCAGATTCACTTTTTACTTTTGTCCCATCTAAGGTTGTATAAGTCATGTTTCTTTGGTATTCATAAAATTCTTCTTTTTCTTCAAAATCAGCTTCCTCTTTAATGATTTTTTCATCAGAATAATGCTTCATAAATGAGATAATTTGATTTTGAAATGTTTCATCATTATTTCTTATATTCTCAAAAATTTCTTGAATATATTTTTGATATTTGTAATCATTGTTACAACGTTGATTTAGCTTTTTTGGATCAATAAATTTTTTTATGGCATCATCTTCGATTACTTTTTTTCCAAATGAATGAAAAGTTCTGATTTCGATATCAATTTCATATCTCTTTTTCAATCGGTTCTTAATTTCTTCTTGAGCTTTATTTTGAAAAGCCAAAGCTAAAATTCGTTTTGGGTTAATTCTATTAGATTTCCTTTTAACAAGATATGCTATTCTTGTAGTCAAGACTTCTGTCTTACCAGATCCTGCTCCAGCGACAATTAAATTATGTTTATCATCAATTATAATTGCTCTTTGTTGTTCATCATCTAAGATTAAATTCTCTCTTTTAAAGAGATTCGCATATTCAATTTTTTTTCTTTGAATAAATTGTTCATTATAATGATTGATTTTATCTAATAGTGTAATGACTTCATCTTCTATTTGCTCACTTAGAATAATAATTTTCTCAGGTAAAAAATTTGAATAACTTTGAATATATCCCAACTTTCTAATGAAGTCTCTAATTTGAGAAAGGTATTTTTCTTTTTCAGAATAAATAAGGTAGGTATCATTAATTACAATTTCTTGATATCTCTCCTGAAGAGTTAAGAGATTATCTTTAATAACAATAACAAGTTCCTGTAAGGTTTTTTCCTTCTCATCATACAGATAAGATAATCTGATTTTTATCTTACTCAAAATATAAAAACCAATAAAAAAAGGAATGGTTAAATAACCAATAAATCTAAGATTCTTGAATTTCTTTATTTCCAATAGAAGTTCTTTAAGACGTATAAAATCATACTCTCTCATAGAATTGTATTAACAATAAATAGTTTATAATTATTTTTAATGAAGACAAAACAAGTGAACTAAGAAAAATAGCTAAAACCGTATTAGATAAATCACGAGTACTCATCTGTTTTATTTATCCACCAATTCATATATTAGTCAACAATATTTGGTTGTCCTTCGCTATCCAAAATAATACCTTCTATTACCTTTAAAGAATAATAAGAGAAAATTCTTTATAAAATACTAAATGAAAGCCAAAAATTAGTGAATTGTAATATCAGATAAAGAAAGGGAAAGAATATTTCTCATTTAAATATCAAATGACTCTTTACTCCCTTTTCCTTTTATTTCAACAATTTTGTTTCTTTTTTCCCCTTCTACTTAATATAGAAATAAAAACAAAAAGAAGGATTATAAAAGACGGAAATTAGAAAAGAAAGTGGTGGACCGAGTGGAATTTGAATCCACGTCCTCTTTTTTGAAATGGAAAACTGAAATCATTTGCGTTTTATGTAAAGAACAATAACTGCAAGCAGTACAACAGTCATTATACCTAGGAACCCATACAAAAATGTTGGTTGTACAGGTTCGAGTGGCTCAATAAATTTCGTCACAAAACATTCACTCTTGGCACTTTCACGGTCAACCGCATTTATCATTGGAAAATCATCTGAATATGTTATGCCCACAATATAACAATAGCCATTATTAGTTACAGCAATATCCCGACCTTCATCTCCCGAGCTCCCTCCAAGATAGGTGCTCCAAAGTAAAACACCATCTAATGAGAATTTTGATGCAAAGACATCATAGCCATCGTTTTTAGTAAAATCATAAGCGTTTTTAGTCGGAAAATTCGTTGATGCGGTATAACCTGTAATATAGCAACTATCATCTTTTGATGTGGTAATTGCGCAACCTCTGTCAGGACCATTTCCACCAAGAAATGTGCTCCATAGCAAACCTCCACTTGCAGAAAATTTGGCAACAAACGCATCTCCCCAATCATCGTACGTCTCATTAAAGGCATTTTGTACTGGAAATTCACTAGAAACTGTATAGCCCGTCACATAACAACTTCCATCACTTGCAGCAGTAATACTATGACCTACATCCCACCACACCCCACCAAGAAAGGTACTCCACAAAAGTGAACCCTCAGTGGAAAATTTAGATATATAAGTATCCGAATCACCATTATATGAGTCATCAAATGCATTCTTCACTGGAAAATCAACTGAGTCAGTTTCACCAGTCACATAACAACTCCCATCATTTGACACAACAATATCTCCTACACGCTCCGAATAACTCCCTCCTAAATATGTGCTCCAAAGTAACCCCCCTTCTGTATCAAACTTGGAAACAAAAACGTCATACCCGCCATTATACGTATCACTATAGGCTTCTTTTGTTGGAAAATTAACAGATGAGGTTCTACCTGTGATATAGCAACTCCCATCTTTAGCAACAGAGATTCCTTGTGCTCTATCAAAATCATTGCCACCAAAGTAGGTGCTCCAAAGTAAAACACCATCTGATGAGAACTTTGAAACAAAAACATCTTCATAACCACTAAAAGTACTGTTAAACGCATTTTTGGTTGGAAAATTGCTTGAATTAGTGTTTCCCAAAACATAGCAGCTTCCATCATCTCCCGCAGCAATAGCAAAAGCTCGATCCCGACTACTCCCTCCAAGATAAGAACTAAAGAGCAGGGAACCATCAAAAGCAAATTTAGTGATAAATGCATCGAGATTACCACCGAGAGTTTCATCAAAAGCATTTTTTAAGGGAAAATCATTGGATCCTGTCAGCCCGGTGACATAACACTCTCCCTTGTCGGTTATTGTAGCACTATAGCCATGATCTTTATCCTTCCCCCCTAGAAAAGTACTGAAATCAATAGTAAGATTAGCAGACAAAATAGCATTTACATATGGATTTATTTTCACGCTGTTTTTTGTAAAACTATATTGCTGCAGAATTGGTATTAGATTCCCAAAAATTAGTACAAAACCTATGCAACAGACCAGAATTAAATGACTTTTTTTTCTCAACTTCAAATCCCCAAATGTTAATTAAGTAATTTACTAAAAAAAGTTATTTTCATAAAATTTCCGTCGTAATCACTAATGAACAATGTTGCTATCTATCATTTTTTTTAATGCTAGACTTTTATTAATTGATGTTTTTTTTGACTTTTCACTTATTTTATTCTCTTCTAAAAAAGAAAAGGAATCCCAAAAGATTCCCTTATCTATGTTAATCAAACCAAGTGTAGCTTGAATAGTCTCTTTTTTGTGAATTCTGATCAGAGCACTCATCTTCTGCATCTTCCCATGCTTCTACCGCAGTATCTTCTACTTCAACAGCATCAAAGAAGTAATATGAGAATTCTCCTTCTTGATTTGGATATCCTGTACGGAAGTCTGCTTCATGAGAAGTATCTGTAGAAGACATTGCTAAATAGGGACTTGCAGTAAAATCTGTTGCCCAAGTACCGGAATAACAGGAATCAACAAGCAGACATTTTCGAGCCGAATCCCAATTATCCATATAGGATTTAAATGTGTCTGAGTAAACTTGTGAATTTTCATTTGATTTGAAATAGGTGTAAGATTTTCCTTCAGAACTATCGTATTCTCCATGACCAATAATATAGCAGAAAAGAGTATCGGCAGGACGTTCATAGTCATCAACTGTATCACAATCATCACTAACATCATCACTATTAGCAAATTTGAAATATTTTGTATATCCCTCATCATCTAGTATCTCTTCGTATATATCTATCGTATCCTCATTGCATGCATCATAGGCATAGAAAAAGACAGCAATTTTCTCAGTGATCGCATCAAGTTCGAAATCATTTGTACCTCCAGAATAGACTATTTTTGTATCAGTATCCCAACGGTAATTCTTCACTACAGATAAATAATAAGGTGAGTTGCCGCTTAATGTCACAGAAAGACTATATTCACCTTGACCGTTTGTTGTTGTTGAACCAAGGATATTGAAATAACTATCGGCTAGAACAATTGATGCGCCACTCAATGGATCGCCATATTCACTTTCAACTGTTCCAGTAAAGTTCGTTGCTCCACGCACATTAATATTTGTGCTCATCATACCAACAAATAGAAAAACTAACATCATAATTCCTAATTTCTTTTTCAATTTTAATTCCTCCCCTCTTTCTTAATCAAAAGAGTTCAATGTACAATAACAAGGTAATTATATTTAAGACTTCTTGATATCTATGCTTAGATTGTACTTACTGAATAACTATTTAGATTTTGTCAGACAAGTAATAATAAAACCGTTATTATCAGTAATGCAAGTCGAAATCAGCAATGGTTTCATATCATGAATTTACTTAAGATTCTTCAATTCCATTGTATGAAAATAACACTAAACAATAAAAGATTTTTGTGAGTCGAGTAAGATGGGTTCAGATGCTACCTCAATAATGATTTATTGAATTCGCGGTTTTAGTGAAATCCTATTCTTGTAATTGATGTTTTGCTCTGAAATCTTCCAAACCATGAAATTCCATTATCTCATCGATAATCATTTTTGCTCCTTCATTATTGTTATAGAGAAAGTCTAATTTCTCTAGAAGAAATCTGGAAGCATGTGGTATTTCTTGAATATAGGAGGAAAATGTTCGAGCAACAGCTGTAATATATTCATCAATTTGATAATCAAGCGTCATGAATTCTAATAATGGATTAGCAATGAGTTCAAATTGATCGGGAAAATTGGAAAGACTGTCAATAGCTGATTCTTTGATATCAATGATCCAATATTCGGAATATTCTGGATCAAATGTATCATTAGTAGATATTATTGATGTTCCACCATCATGTCCAGCAAAGTAGGGGTCCTCAAAATAATGTTCGTCTAGGGCAAGGATTTGAAGAAAAATGGGGATAAGTGATGGGTTTTTGTCAGTATGTGAAAGACGATTTAAAATCTCAGTAGATTCATAACGCATATCCATATGATTCTCTTTGTTAAGAATAATTCGACGAGAAATTTCAATACTTCTAGCTTGAAATTCTTTCATATGATAAAGAACATAAGCTAACCGATATAAAATATAAGGACATTCAGTATCATCCTTCAAGAGATTAGTAACAAAAGAGGGTATGACTTGAGCTATTTCTATGATTTTTGCAATAATAAAAACTAAACATTTTCTATTGGTAACATCAACTTCCTGTTCAAGCTGGGCTAACAGGAACTCAAAAATACTGGAAATAAAATCCGGCTTTATATTAATGGTTGAATTTTCAAAATATTGGAAATCAATCGCTAAAACATCTATTCCTATTGCTTCACAAAGCTGCTCAATAATTGCATCACCTTTATCATCAAATTGTAAAACTTCATCAATCATTAGAAATCCTCACTCTTTCCTAGTGTTATCTTCTTTATAAAATACTAAATGAAAGCCAAAAATTAGTGAATTGTAATATCAGACAAAGAAAGGGAAAGAATATTTCTCATTTAAATATCAAATGACTCTTTACTCCCTTTTTCTTTTATTTCAACAATTTTGTTTCTTTTTTCCCCTTCTACTTAATATAGAAATAAAAACAAAAATATTCCAGAGCTAAGTGTTACAAACATCTTAATTACACAATCTTAAAAAATATGGGAAACGATAAAAACATGCGGTGTAGGCACAAATTTTAATAATTTCTAAGCAATCAATATTTAGTATTTAAATGAGAAGGAAGTGGCTAATGATAAAGGAAATTGAAAGTAAACTTGAAGAATTTCTATCTTTTGCAAAAAAATTGTCTGGTAGAGAAAAACAAGAAGCCCAAACTTTCTTGAACCATTTATTCGAAGCATTTGGACATGAAGGGGTTATTGAGTGTGGAGCTTCTTTTGAAACCTCAATAAAAATCGAGAACAAAACCTATTATGCAGATTTGTTTTGACCTGAAAAAGTATTAATAGAAATGAAATCAAGAGGGGAAGATTTAAACAAACATATAAGTCAAGCTAAATTCTACTGGATAAATATCTATAAAATGCGACCTTCTTATGTCATTTTGTGTAATTTTGATGAATTTTGGATATTTGATTGGAACAAACAACCCGATCCAATTGATAAAATACATATAGATAATTTAGTAATTAGATGGAGAGCTTTATCATTTCTTTACACTGGTGGAGATATAAAACCTATATTCAATAATGATAGAGTTGCTGTTACAGAAGTAGCAGCACAAAAAATAGCAAAATTATATTTGAGTCTAATAAAGAGAGGTGTAAGTCATGAAAAAGCTCAAATGTTTACACTTCAATGTTTAGTTTGTTTTTTTGCTGAAGATACTGGTTTATTTCCAGTCCGAGGTTTTTTCACAGAATTAATCCAAGATTGTATAAATGGAGCTAATAGTTACGATCTTTTTAAATTACTTTTTACTAAGATGAATTCAACAAAAAAAGAAACAGGAGGTAGATTTAAAGAAGTTTCATATTTCGATGGTGGTATTTTTGAAATCATACAACCTATTGAATTAAACAAGAGTGAATTGGAAAATTTACTCGCAGTAGCTCTTCATGATTGGTCTAAAATCCAACCTGCTATTTTTGGCAATATATTTGAATCAAGTCTAAGAAAAGATGAACGTCATAAATATGGTGCTCATTATACAAGAGAATCAGACATTATGAAAATAATTGAGCCAACTATTCTGCGACCGATTAGATTAAAAATTAATGAGGTAAAATCACTAAAAGATTTGGAGAAGATTTGGATTTCTTTAAGTAAAATGAGAATTCTAGATCCTGCTTGTGGAAGTGGTAATTTTCTCTATATAGCGTTTAGGGAACTAAAATATTTAGAACTTGATTTAATACGAAAAATGATAACTGATTATCCATCACTTGAGAAGAAAAAATTCTCTTTACAATCAAAAATTAAATCAACACAATTTTTCGGAATTGATACTAATCCTTTTGCAATAGAACTTGCCAAAATAACATTATCATTCGCAAAGAAAGATGCAATAGATACTTTTAATGAATTCAATAATCAGCGTTTGTTGCATTATGATGGTGAGAGTCCTTTGCCTTTTGATAATCTAGATACAAATTTCATCATTGATGATGCCCTATTTATTGAATGGCCGGTTGCAGATATAATCATTGGTAATCCTCCATTTCAGTCTAAAAATAAGATGATTGAAGAATTTGGACCAGAATATGTGGAGAAGTTAAGAAAACAATTTCCAGATGTAAATGGTAGAGTAGATTACTGTGTTTATTGGTTCCGCAAAGCTCATAACAAGTTAAAAGAAGGTGGTAAAGCAGGGCTTGTTGGTACAAATACAATCAGACAAACTTATTCAAAAAAAGATGGGTTAGAGTATATTATTGAAAATAATGGGACTATTATAGAAGCTGTTTCCACTATGCCATGGAGTGGGGAAGCTCAAGTTCACGTTTCCATTGTAAATTGGATTAAGGGAGAGATAGATGAATCTAAGAATAAGAAATTACTATTCTATGATGAGAAAAACCCCAATAATTTACTTGAGGAATATGATCTAGAATGGATACCTTCTTCTCTATCACAAAAAATAGATGTCATCTCAGCTAAAGAATTGATTACAAATAAGAATTCAGGAACTTGTTACCAAGGTCAAACTCATGGACACAGCGGGTTTATTTTATCTCGACAACAAGCTAAAGATATTTTCAAAAGGGAACCTGAAGCAAGAGAAATAATTTTTCCTTACTTAATAGCGAACGCAATGCTGGGTAATATAAAATCTCGTCCAGACCGATTAGTGATAGATTTTCAATCGATGTCTTTATTTGATGCACAGAGATTTAAAACCCCATTTAAAATAGTAAAACAAAAAGTTCTACCAACAATTGAACAAAAAGCTGATGAAGAAAAGAAGTTATTTGAAAAACTAAAGAAAAAAGATACCGTTCGTCAAAATCATTTAAAGAAATGGTGGTTATTTTGGAGAACTAGAAAGGATTTAATAAATCAAATTCAGACTATTCCAAGATACATTGCTTGTAGTCAGGTTGCAAAAAGATCAATATTTGATTTTGTCTCATCAAATATTAGACTAAATGCTGCACTAATAGCATTTCCTTTAAGTGATGATTATTCATTTGGTATTTTACAGAGTTTATTTCATTGGGAATGGATAAAAGCACGCTGTTCAACTTTGAAAGGAGATTATAGATATACAATAACAACAATCTATAATACATTTCCCTGGCCTCAATTTGGTATTATAAACGATATTGATATTCAAGATAACTTGGATGAAAAAATTGAACTTTGTATTGATGTAGCAAATAAAGCTAGAGAATTAAGAGTAACGCGGAACAAACTAAGAGACGAAAAACATTTGTCATTAAGAGATATGTATAGAACACTAGAATTGCCTGGAGATAATATTCTAAGAAAATTACATGAAGAACTAGATAACGCTGTAAGAAAAGCTTATTCCTATGGATTAATAGATACAGAAAAAACTTTTGATCCATTAAAACTACTTCTTCAATTGAATAACGCTTGTAAACATTTTGAAGAAGAAAATAAAAACCTTATAAAACCTGGGTTGCCATTTTTCTGTAAGAAAAAAGAATTCTATTCAGATGATTGTATAAGTTATCAAATATAAACCTAAATATTTCTAGACACTCTTTAGAATTAAATCATTTGTCTACTTATTCTAAAAAAAGAGTCTACAAGAAGGAAAAGAGAAAAGAATGTGGCGGACACAGTAGAATATGAATCCAAGCTCTTTTGTTAAATATTAAATAGATCTTTATTTTCCTTCCCTTTTTTAGTAACATATTCCCTTTTTTCTTCATTATAATAAATAGTATCAATAGGTAGTATATCTTTAGGTATTGGAGTATTTGCTACTGGATTAATATAGAGAGTTGCTTTCTTATCAGTCAATGTAAACGCATTTAAATTTGTAGTAATTAAGATAGCACTCACATCACGATTTCTGTAAAAAAAAGTGTTATTTTTTTCATCATATTTTCCAATTTGACCTTCAATAATTAATTGTATCTCAGATTCTTCAATTGACATAACAAATCCATAAATAGCATCCTTAATTGTTTCATTATCAATTGGTAATCCATTAGTACAGATATTCAAAGCTAAAATGTATGGTTTATTTTGTAAAGAATATTTTGCTGGGTGTTTTTTATTTATTGCAACTCTCAATATTTCAATTGGTCTTGTTTCGTGTATCGTTAAGGAACCAACTCTTCCTTCTTTTGTTTCCTGTTGTGATTTTTTTTTACTTACTTTTGCTTCAAGATAGAATTTAGTTTGTTTCCGTTTGGCATAAAAATCTGGAGTATTTTCCTCATTTTCTATATCCGGATGAATTTTAATATCATAACCACTTAAAAATAACATCTCATGTAAATAGAGTTCAAATAGTGCTCCTCTATGAACTCCAATTTCATTTGCGATAAATCTTCGGTAAACCTCACAATTTATATTTTCGGGAAATCTATTAAACCATTTTTGTAATCTAAATTTGACCTTAGTAATTTCTGAACTATCTGATTCAAGTAAACAACAATACTCAGAATCATTCTTTTTCTTCTCATTACAATTTTCTTTTCGTTCTGAATTAAATAATTTAAGGTTCACTGTTTTTCCTAATCCTTTGGATATGATATTTCAACTTCTTTAGTTATAAATATTAAACCGTTGTCGTCTTGTAAGAAGATTAAATCATCTCCTTTACAAAGATCTAATTTATCTCTTACTGTTTTTGGTAATGTAATCTGACTTTTAGTTGCTAATTTAGCACTTCCGAGAAATTTCATTAATTGCACCTATATAATTATTTGATTCAAGTAAAATAAACCTTTCCTTAAAATCAATTAAAAATAACAATATTGGTAAAACCCAATAATTTGGGAACCCCTTAAATAAAACCTTCTCCTATATATCTATAGGTGATAAGAAAATGGCTCTAGTAATAAAAAACAAGATTTCTTCATACACAAAAGAAAACAGAGTACTCATTTATCAAAAAGAGAAAAAAATTAGAGGTTCTCATTATAGTATTTATTCGGATGGAACAATAGAGATTAGAGGAAAGCTATTGAGTAGTACTAAATTTACTATACCAAAAGATTTGTTCCAATGGTTTGAAATCTCCAATCCATCAAGGATATTTTATGTGGAAATCAAATTGTTTCCAATAAACACCTATAGTGCTGATATTAAAGCACGGTTTTTATGCGAAAAATATGGAACCTTCATTCAATTTTTGGAACAGCTAGATCTAAAGATTGGAGAACAAGTTTTATTTAAACTTGATTTTAGAAATTCGAATATCAAACCCACTCCTAAATTCCATAAAACACTAGCTTTGTTAGAATTACATTCCTTACCCTCTATTGAAACTCTAACTTATCTTTTTACTGGCGGTAAAGGGAATCGCGAGTTCTCTCTCTATAAAGATAACAGAAATGTTCTTTTTGTAAAGGCTAATGGGACGCTAAGAGATGGTGGTTCAGTCTCTCTGTCACAAGAATTGGGATATTATATTGAGGATTGGTTTGAAAAAGATCATTTAGTTTACGCTTCCAAGGATAAAGAAGAAGCAAAAATAATAGAATCTAGAATAATTCGAAAAAATACTACAAGACATCTTGAAAAATGCATCTATTTTCCTTATCAAGGGAAAAGTAAACCAATTTCATTTGTGATCTCTTCCCATGAATTTCAGTTAACAAGAGATGCAATTCAAGACTTTGATATCAAACAATCTTTAACAGAAAAAGGAATATCAATAAGTCGTTTTAAATCACATTCTCTTTTAATTGGAAATCATTGTGATTATAAATTTGAGGCTAAAATTAGAAAAATTGCTCATCAATTCTCTTCGAATTATGATTGGTTCAATTCTCCTGAGGTTTACTTAGAATTTAATAATCAAAATTATACCATTCAAGGAAATTTCAAAACAGTTGACAATATCATTACAGAAAGAAACCTACTAAAAATACTACTAATGGAAATAAAGACATCTGATAAAAATTTAGGAAGTGAATTAGAATATGCTATTGCGAGTATATTACACACTAAAAGCATGTTTAATCGAGACTACGTTTTTCCTATTCTTTTTATCAACCAAGATACTAAACGATTGAATGGTAGTTTAATCATAACTGAAAATTTCGGTTTCTCTTGCGGAATTATACTTATTGGTCCCGAAAAGGCATCTTCCCTTCAAGAATCTCCTCAAAAATTATTGAGTATTTTGAATGATTACACTGAAAAAATGAATATTCTTTCCAAAGAACGGTCAAAACTAATTCATCCCATTTCAGGCAATATAACAACAAATATACTTCTGCAGAAAGAGGCATATCAACTTTTAGCTAATTCAAAACTTTCTGAAAACAAGATAATTCCTATTTATTGTTTATTAATGGGAATTACTCTTACTGATTTTTGGTTATTATATAGATATTTTAGAGAATCAATTAATAATTGTCAAATGCAAAACCAGAGTGATTTTGGTATTCTTCAAGATGTTGAAAAGAAATCACCAAATTTAGCAATTTTTGATTATTTACATAATCTTTTAGTGGAAAAGGGCTATTTTGCTCTTTTAGCGCTAAAATCAAAGTTACCTCAAAATGAAGACTTGCACATTCTTTTACAAAATCAAGATCTCATACTTGAAAGATTCCCAGCTTGTATAAAAATTCGTGACATCTGGAAACGAAAGAGAGGTAAGGGAACTGCTTATGAACATGAAATAAGAAAGAAATTAATTAAGAATGGATATCAAGTAGCTTCCAATGTTATGCTTTCAAATCTTAGTAAACCATTTGAAGTTGACCACTTAGCTTTTAAGAATAACGCAATTACTCTTGTAAGCTGTAAAGATAGACGAAATATATCTTATGAACCAGATCTTCCACATTTGATAAGAGAAGCAGCAAACGTTCTTGAGTTTCGCAAAAACCTTCTTAATATTGATACTGCAATTCTTTATGTAAAAGTCAACCCCAACTTCTTTCACAATCAACAATTACTGTTTGGACAGAAACCTTGGGTCAAAAATGTTGAAATAATAATTGAATGAGAGTTAACTATATGAAACAAGATGTTCCTTTACTTGAAAGTTTATTCGGAACAAGTGATTTACCAACAATTGAAAAATATCTAACAGATGTAGAAGAAGAAACTAGAGCCAAAGCAATATGGGCATTAACGAAATTTTCTGTGGGGATAACTTTTGAACAAGTTAGAGAAGAATTAATATCTGCAAAAAAAGACCGAACAAGGATTTTTCTAGCGGGAGCTTTATACCTTCTAAATTCTTCTTATCAATCACGAGAAATGATTTTCCTTTCCAAATATTATTTACAACATTATTTTGATGTAGAAAAAGAAGAGTTAAAAGTTGATTTTACAGGAGATTATGGACGTTCAGCAATAGTCATAGGACTTATTCTCTGGGATGTGGGATATGAAATATTTGCAACAAATACCTTGGACTTTTACGGTTTAAATTGGCTAATTGAAAAATAAACAGTTTTTCTTTTTCAATATCTGTTTTTGAAGTGGAGAATATAACACTAGATTGGAAGTACATTTTGAAATGAACCAACAAAACTTTCTCACCTGGAAAACTGATCCATTTCTTATAGATCCAATACCCACAAGGAAAAATGATTGGTTAACTGCGAATAAGCTATTAGAACAAAAAGAGCAGTCAAAAATTTTCCTCAAAAATGATATCCTCAACCTTTATTCCATAATGGTTCGCAAAAACGATTTTCTTGCCGGAGAACGCCTTATTCAACGATTGCCTTATGTCTCTTTACCACCTGATTTAGCTTCTAGTTTGCGTAAACCGTCACTAAAATTAGCTGAGAGATGCCATTACTATTTTCAAGATACTGCTATCAATTATTCTATCAAGAAGTGGCAGCAAAAGATTATTGATTATACGGAGAAGCAGCATCGACTACCATTTCCTTTATTTAGGATGAGTGATTTCTGGCAAGACTTTCTAATGCAAAAGTACGTTCCCTTCCAATCTGCACGAGGAGAAACCTTCCATTTACCAACTATTCTCTCTAAAGATTTAGCTTATTTCTTAGGAGTAGTTATTGGCGATGGTCATTTGAACTATTATAATATCGAATTAGTGGACTTTTCCCAAGAGCACACGATTATGTTACAAAAATTAGCCATGAAATTATTTGGTATTGAGGGTGCAATTTCTGGTGAGAAAAAAGTGTGGTTGTTACATTTGAATAATAAATGGCTTGTACGGTTAGCTAATTTCCTAACGGATCAACCAATTACCGGGAAAAAATACCATGCTTTACGCGAACCACTTATTTTTACGTCGGATGAGAATCTTCGATGGGAATTCTGGAATGGAGTATTAGATGCAGATGGCAGCTATAAATCACAGATCAATTTCTGTTCTTCATCAAAAAAATTCATAGAAGCATTTGGCTCATTTCTAGATTCATACAATTTTGACTATAAAATACGAGAATTAACCTCTGACTTGGGGAATGGTTATTCTTTAAATATTAAAGCGAAACATAAACATTTTTTTAGCCAATTCATACAACCAAGACATCCAATAAAGCAAGAAGATTTTTCACAGCACTTAAATCGTCAATCAAACAAAAATCTCAATAATCCTACATTCAAGCGTATGTATATTAAAGATATTAATCCTCAGACACTAGTTACTATTAATGATACTGCTTTTTTTAATTTCGAACTCATACCTATGCTCAATGTCACAAATTGCACCAGCTATTTACGAAAGTCTCGTGAAACTAACCAATGGACACAGCAAGATTTAGCTAATTTTCTAGAAATTCAAAAAGGACGATTAGCAGCATATGAATACACCGGAAATCTCCCTATTGCTTATCTTGTCAAACTTCTTCCAATTATCCCTAAGAGTACTCCTCATTTAATGCTATTTCTAAAACGGAACAAACATAATTATTTTCGTTCACGAAAAACAATTGCTAAGTTAGATCTAGAACCAACTAGTAGTTTGCTTTCTTTAATGAAATCATTAGTGTTCTGTAAGGATTATATTACGATTAAAAATAAAAGACCAATTATTACTGAATTGAAAGACCAATTTGAAATAGAAATTGTGAAAAAGAATCTAATTAAAAATTCGGTTTTGCATCGATTTATTAAAACATTTTTTTTGCTGAGTACAGAACGAGAATAATGTTTAGAGATGGTTAAGAGTTCCTCTGTCATTTTGAAAAATTGAAGTATTTTGGAAATGCTCTCACAGCTCAGAAGTGAGAGTGAATGTTCTTGACCAAAACTCTATCGCTGAACGCTCCACTCGTGCGACCTAAAAGCCCACGCTTCGGTGGTCTTTTTTAACGGTCGTCTTCGACACGAAAACCAGAGAGAAATCAAAGAGATGATTTTGTCGTGAAAAAATACCCAAGAAAGAACATGAAAATAGGAAAAAAAGCAGAAAAAGAGATTCTAAAGGGACTTAGAATAACCTTCCGCTATACAAAAAGAAGCCTTCTCCTGCCTTATTTTCAGGCTGATTTTTCGAGACTTTTTGTTTTTTGACGAATTCTTAACATACAGTAAATTCTTGTTTCTGTTTTTTGGCGAATTTTGTGCTTTTTAAACAAAATTTGATAGAATTAGGTGAGAATAATGACTTTGGAATCATCTGTGACGCAAGAACAGCATATTCATAAGGATTTATCTAGTGCTAAAGTTAAAGTGACAAACACAGTTCAAACTTTCTGTAAATACTTAATTGACAGCGCATTGAATCATGGCAGATATTATTATCCTTCATTGAATACTTTCAAATTTGATGAGAAATTGACATTAGTCTCAAGAACAATAGATCGCTTAGTGAGATTTTTAGTTCAAGTTAATATTCTAACTAAATTAACACGATCGAAAACACAAGCTTATCAAGTCAATGTCAATAATCCATTATTCCACCTTATTTTGAGAATATATCATCCTGTTCATCCAATTACCATTTGTACAAAACAAGACATCATTTCAATAAAAAGAATTGAAGAACTACAAAGCGGTGTAGAGCACTTGAAACATGTTTTTAGTCTATTAGAATCAAAAGAGGATCATAGATTAGAACTTCATAGAGATTTGTTGGATGAAATAACTGAATATACTACAGTCTCAGATATTTCAACAGAAGATCTAAAAGAGAAATTAAGGTCAATCATCTTAGGCTCTAGCACAAGTGCAGAGATTAACAACTTTTCCATATTAAATGAATTTTTGCTAGAGTATAACAAGGGGGATTAATTTGGGATTCATAAACACTCTACCTAAAGCCATCACTACCGTTCTTCGAGATTATTCTTTTCCTTCTGGTGTTGATAAAGACACCATTCGCAAAGCTGTTAGGTGTGATGAAGACCTGCTTTTTGTTACACCAGATCTAGATGAGCAATTGCAGGTTGCAGTTACTTTAGCTCTTCTAAATGCTCGATTTGCCGACTCATCATCTATGATTATTGTGCGAACTTCTGATGATGCAAGAAAAATATACAGTATACTCAACCCACAACATCAGGTTAACGTTTCTAGTGATAGTGTAACAAATGAAACTATTTCTCCACCAATAGATAAATATGCCATTCGTGTTGCTTCCACTTTTTCCAAATTTAAGGGAAATAGCTTCTCTTCAGCTAATGATTGTATAATAATTACAAGCTATGATTGCTTGCTTCGAAATTTACTCTATCGAAAAAGTTCCGAAGTGGATTTAAAGAACAGAATTACTTTACCACATACAAATGCCTATATTTTCGTTGACCCATTTGGCGAAAATAGATCTCTACGAAGAGCTTTAGAGAGCTTCATAACTTTTGATATAGATAGCATATTGTTTTTCAAGAGAAGAACAAATAACCTTAACATCAGAATGCATTATATCTCACCTGGCATAGTTTCTTTAGATGAACAGAAGAATATGCTAAAAGTAACATCAACAGTCAAAATTTCTGGAAATCTTGAGCTTGACTTTAGTTTTTCAACGGATAGACATGACATTAGAGAAAATCTCCAATCTGTTCTACCATATTTAATGTTATTAAGACTTTATTCTGGGCATCCAACTAAAAAACAATTAACACGTCGAGTGCAAAATTCGGTTAATTATCGTTTACTTCAAAACACTCACGAATCAAAAACTAATCCTGAATTTCTTCAGGAAGTTTTAATTGAGACATTGTTTCAATCAACTGATTCTACTGAATGCTTATTTGAATCGTATCAGCAAAGTCTTGGAAAATTCGCTCTTGCATTAAGAGCTAATGGAAATTCAGGAAAATATATCCTCACACCATTTGGCAAGAAGTTTCTCATAGCCTCAACATATTTTAAAGAAATACAAGATGATCCCATTAGTGTTATATTGGATATTAAAAACAGAACACAGAATGATATTCTAGATTGGAACAGCATCTCAGAAATATTCCATAATTTTACTAATGGAAAATTAGCTTACGATGATCTGCAAATACTGCTAGGGATATTAAAAACAGAAGCGAATGTTGAAGATGAGACAATTGCTAACATTCTATCCAGAACACAAGATAGTTATTCTGTTTTTAAAGTCTGTAGATTACTTGCAAGCTTTCAGGATCATATGACACCTGAAGCAAAAAAGAGCTTCAATATCATTAGCAAGGCATTAGGGCAAAATCTTGACACAGTAAATGAACCGTTAGTAGGAAAGAAAGATAGATTAGCAATCGAGCAAGCGATAAAAGAAGAACTAGAATTTGCTACAGATCCAATGACAAAAGCACAAATTGCTCTAAATCTCTCATTATTGAGTTCTGATGTAAAACAAGCAATTGGTTAATATTAAAAAAAATAGTTCGTTACCACTAAAAACTGTTACAGGAAAACCACCAATAGGGAGAAATGTTACGTACTATTCTACAAAAGAAATCCCAGAGCATTTCTATAAAAAATGCGGTGACTGTTACTATTTTAGCAAAAATTATTGCATTTTCTGGCGACGAGTGAAAGAGACTGCAGAGCGAAAAGTCCCAAAAGACAAAATGGGCTATATTTCAACCTCAATTCTTAGAAAAAATACTGTTGCCTGTGAAGCATTTCTAGAAGTAGAAACAATGGTGATACATTTCACTATTGATGAATTCAATAAAACAGTAACAAAAAGATTTGATGGCTATACTGAAGATGGGGAGGAAAAATTTACTCATTTTTGCCCAATCTGTAGTAAGCAAGGAGAAATGGTACCGCTAAAGGCATTAGGCAATGCTGCGTTTCCTCAGCAGGGATCAACTCCGACAAGATGTCCAAGATGTGGTTCATCATTTAAGCTTTATCAGGAAAGAAATTGAAACATTTAGTAGTTAAGTGATAAAAATGACTGAAAAAAATACTGGAAAACAACAAATAAAATGTGTGAAAGATAGCAGTCATATACTTTATGACCGGATATACAATTTAACAGGTTTGGCAGCTGAAGAGATAGAAGAAGCAAGAACTAATTTAGGAACTCCTATTTATCAAGGCTATGATGTACGATTGATCGATGATGATCTGTTTATTGGAGATGTAAGGTATAAACTAAAGGATATTAAATTCATCTTTGATTATGCAGGCATTCAAGAAGAGATTAAACAACGATTGCTTGATTATGGCTGTTATTATGAACGGAAAACTAATTTGAGTGGATGGTTTAATGTCGAAAGAATCGAGCCAAAAAGAGCTGTTTATGTTGATGCTATTAGATTAAGCAATGGGTTCAACAATCTCTATCTAAAATCAGTGATCAAGAGTGACCTTAGCATTATCTTCGCACTGCAAGGAATGATACCCGATCAAAGAGTGCTAAAGAAGTATGTAGATAAAATTGGTGATGCATATCTCTATGGCTATCACAGTCATGCAAATAAGCTATGCAATTCAGCAGAAGGTTTAGCAGCAGATGTTCTCTGGGAATTCACTAACAAGCTGATAGAACCTTACAACTTTAAAATAAGTAATCGAATTTCTGACCGACTCTGCCAATTGAGACGCATGGTTGGAAATTATAGCAGTATGGCAAAAACAGCTACAGATGCCTTATTTAACACCACATACCAACTCTTTGAGGAAGAAATATGGAAGATTCTTGAAGAGAAAAAAATTAATTATTTGGGAGTTGGCGGTTTTTCACATTTCAGTTATTATTCAGACCTTTCTTGGATGGGATTGCCATTAGATCTTGGTGATGCATTAAAGAAAGGAGGGCACTATACATTAGTCGATACTATATTAGCTGAAGAAATAACTCATGAAGATATTAAGCGGCTAACTGCATTCAAAGGAGAGGATAATTATACTGTTACGAAATATGGGTGTGACATCCTCTATGAGAAGAAGGAAGAACTTTTCGAAAGCTCATGCTTTTATCGTGGGAAACAATATTCATCTTTTAGAGAAGCTTGCAGGGAAGAAATTGACAAATTTGATCGCCTATTATCGAATATCGGTGATAGATTAGAAGAGGAGCATCTGTCTATTAAAAGCCCTGATCTAGGGAATAATTTAGCCGTTAAACTCTGGCGATTAACGTTAGACTGGGAATATTTGCCAGCAAAATTGAGGGAGAACCTGGGAGAAAGTGTTTTTCAAATATGTCAAGAAGAGATCCAAAAGCTTGACTTTCAGCCATTAGTATGGATGCGATCGAAACACATAGAACAAAGAGTGAATCAGGAAATTGCTAATTTTGAGGAACTTGCATTCTTATTTACTGATAGGGAAGAAAAGCACCACCAAAAACATGGCAGAAAAATCGGTCAATTATCACCAATCACTAAAGAATTCAGTGAAACATTATTGGAGTTACCTGTATCATGGATAAACTTGGAGTAATGCTCTTTTTGCTAAAGGAGTACAATGAATTTGGCACTATTCATCCAAAGAGCGCAAAAGAGATCTCTATAGAGGTGGAATTGGCTCCCAGTGAAACATATCTTACTCTTGAGACATTACAGCAAGATGGATTGATCTGGCGAGTGGGTAGGAAAAATCTTTACAGGTATGGTATTAAGGAAGAATCTTTAGCTCATCTAAACAAGCTATTCTCTGCTTAATTAATGGTAAACAATTGCCGTCTGAGATGTTAATTGATTATCAGAAGCTTGATGAAGTAGCAGAAAATTATGAGAAGAAGTTTGAGATAGAGAAACAAGAAGGGCTCCTTGTGAAGGAGATCAAGGCATTGCTTAGTCAACTGGTCTTTATTGAATATAATAACCGATTCGACATGATTGATTCAGCTGTTGATGATATTGTTGAGGCTTGTTCTCCTGAAAATTTAGATGAAAAATTCGAGCAATTTTTAGAGGATAAGCTTGAATCAATTTGGGAATATATTATCAGTGCAAGATTGGTGGAGGGATAAGGAATGTCTCGAGGAATTCTTGTAAAATCGGTTTTTGATTTGCCACCATCAGTGTGTAAAGTATCTGATTGCTATGTAGGCGATGACGAAGTTGGATTAGAGAATATAGGAAAAAGTATCCAAGAGCTATTCTCACACAAGCTCTACTCTTATCAATTAGAAGCAATTAGAACTGTACTCAAAGGAAATGATTGTTTCCTTGCTGTTGGAACAGGTTCTGGAAAATCTGAAGCATTTTTATTCCCAATTTTGGAGGATATCGTTGCCGGAAAAATTAATTGTGCGATTATAATTTATCCAACAAAACAACTAGCAGAGGATCAAGAACAACGCATTGCAAAATACTGCAATAAGATTCATGAAACGACCGGCAAAAGAATTACTTACAGTAGGTACAATGGTGATTTAACTCGAAAGGAAATTGACTTTGTAGAAAAAAGTAAACCAAATATTATTCTTGCAACTATTGACAAATTATTTTATCGTTTCTTTAAGGAAGGCAATGAAGACTTTCTTGATTGGCTGCTCAATGCTGGTGCTTTCGTTGTTGATGAGATTCATGCCGGCTCAGGAGGATATTTAGATCATGTTCGAGAAATAATTTCAATCTTGAAAAAGATTAATCCAACTTTAAGAGTTATTCTTGCTTCCGCTACTGTAAAGGAAGTGGAAACTTTTCGCGATAAATTTCTCCCATCAGCTCAAATAATTACAGGAAATGCTACAAGAGGTTCTGTTAGAGTGATGATTCTTCAGCCAGAGTCAATAGAAGATCTGCTTTTGGAAAAGATAGACCCCTATTTGTGCAAAGTAAAAGGAGTTTGCGTAATTTTTGTTGATGATATTCGAAAGGTAGGTGAGTTGGTTGCAAAATGTAATGAACTGTATAAGAAAAAAACAAACATACCTGATGAAATCCTAAGAATACATTCACCATTTGCTTGCATTAATAGTCAGTTAAATAGTCAAGAGAAAACATACGTTGTAAAAGGAGTTCATAATGGTACAATTAGGTTTGTGTTTACAACGTCCTTATTGGAACTGGGGATGGACATACCAAATATCGTTCATATAATAAATATTTCTTGGCCCATTACGGGAGTTAATGGTCTATTGCAACGATTGGGGAGATTGCGATTTGTAGACCTTTCCGAGAAAAAGAATTTCTCATTAGTGCTAAATCCAGAAAGAACAATTGATGAATATTACTTGAGCCATCCTGAAAAAATAGAAGAAATCATGATGAAAAACAAGACTGAACGAATATTATTTGACTCAAAATCATTGCAAAGAGCACAAGCATTCGTTCTCTTAAGACTTGTTCTTGGTGTAACTAAAATTAAAGATATCTTATCCCTATGCACAGATGAGCTAGATAACGGAATTACACGAACCGCAATATCATTACTTTTCGCCAAAGGTTTGTTATCAACTGAAAATCATCACTTGCCGTTTCTGGAAAGAACCTTAATTATAGCAGAAAGAAATGAAGTTAATGCTTTTATTCGAAAGCATCGTATTCGCTCAACTGAATACCAATGGGAAATAATACTGAAGAATTCCAAAAATCAAGAAGAAAAAATCGCTTCAATAGATGAACGACGAATAATCTTTTCAGCTTTGCAAAGGAATTTGTTACATCTAGGAAGCAAAGGGAATGTTTTTCGAGTAAAAAGTTTGACTAATGAAAAAGTGTTCGTTGAAAAGCTAAATATCATCAAAACAAATATTGAACGAAACAAAGTAAAGCCACCAATTTTTATTATCGATGGTCAATCTAGAACGCAGCAATTTGAACAGCTAAATATTAGATTTGGAAGGATGATCATTCGCTGGGAAACAAGTGAAATAAAGGAATATTCTCGAGATGGACAATTACTTGAAAACCAAATGAAAAAGTCAACTCAAGGAAATGACACATTAGTAGTTACTGATAATGAAAAGCGTCAAAATCACATTTGGGATGAAAAAACAAGTGGAGTGCTCATAGAATTTGTGAACATCTCAAAAGCTCTTACCAACAAACAAAAGAAACAATCACTAAGGCTATTTAGAGAATTACTGGTGAAAAGTATTGAGCTAGAGCTTCACATCTCAGAATCATCATTTCGCACATATTTGAATAATTTTGAAAACAAAATTGCTCTTTATGATCGAGGTGGGGAGCTGGGAAATGCTGAAGCAGTTTTCACACAAATAAAACGAGTGCTAAAGCACATGCTCAGCTTATTGCTTGAGAATACAAACGACTCTATACTCCCTCTAGTTGGCAATATCTCGGAAAAATCAATAGAAATAACCAAAAAAATGTTAGAGGAGATGGTAAAGTAAAATGCCTGATACAGTAATAATTGGTGATGTTCATCTTGGAGCAGATGGTTGTTTAAAGGAGGAATTCAAAGAAGCACTGCTGAGCGTTGCAGAAGAAGTGGATCTAATTCTATTCAATGGTGACTTTATCGATAATTATGGAGAGAAGGGAAAAAAAGCTCTTGAACAATTCTTAGAATGGATAGACAATAAAAGTTGGAAAGAAAAAATAGTCTTCATAACTGGTGGTATGGGTCACGAGGGAAATATTCTATTTGATTGTCCTACAATTCAAATTTTGCCTTGGGCAATTTTAAACACAAAAGAAGGGCGAATTATTGTCTGTCATGGACATAATATTGGTCTGGTGAAAAAAGATGATGAGACGTGGGTAGAAGCATCCTGTCGACTTAAGCAGCGCTTAGTGCGCAATGGTTCTGAGTTCTTGCCAGAGATTTTATCGACAGACAAGATTATTATCAGCCACACTCATGTACCATTTTACAAAATGGATAATGGTATGTTTGCAACAGGGGGATGGCGAATAAAAGAGGACTGGTCTGAGGACTATATCAGAAGGAATGTTGGAGTGTTTATCATAATAGATGATGAAGATAGAGATGACCCAATAAAAATGAAAAGATGGTTAAATGATAAAAAGGGAAGAAAAATTGGTGGACCGGATGGAATTTGAATCCATGGCCTCCTCAATTTTTTTCTTATAGGACGCATCCTTTAAGATTGCAAATGAGGCGATCTACCAGTCTGATCTACCGGCCCTGTTAGTTATTTTTTTTGAGTATGTTTCTCTTTTTGAATCTTTGTATTAGGAAATTCTTTCTTCTTTTTCTTTCTTTTTACTTTGCATAAGTTACTATTATTAATACATTTAGCAGTACATGTCCTACTGATACGCCAAAGATATTTTCTGTTTCCATTACTGTTATTCCTGTTAGCACTCCTGATACTATAATGAATATTATTGAATTGCCCACTCCAATATAATTTTGCAACCAGAAGAATTCTTGTATATGTCCACCTAGCCAGGCAATATTTTGTAGAATGAATCCTAATATTTTCCCGCTTTTTATCTCCAGAGCTCCTTTAAACAGTTTCAGTGAACCTTTTGCTTGGCTAAATTGTATTTGTATGAATGCTTTTGAATAGAATTCGAAAACAAGGACATTTATTGCAAAGAACGCTATTAGAGTCACCCACTCCCCTGGTCCAAAAAGAAAATAACTTATCTGATTTACATTTGTCAAATATTTTTGTGAAAGTAGTATCCAAGGGTAAAATAGTCCTGCGTGCATTACACACCCTTGTATTAAGCTGCTTATGACTTTCTTTGTAGACATTCCTTTTTTCGTTGCCAAAAAGAAATATTTTGCTTTGCCCGTTTTTATTTGAAAAACAGTTAAATAAATTATTGGGACCACTACAAAACAAATTAATGCTAAAAAAACATGAAAATAATATTCGCTTCCAAACATCTCAAAATGTCCAAGATATTCTACTGGAAAATAAATGGCTAAAGCAATTATTCCAACAATAATATTAGCGATCACTGCGTCTTTCAAGCTTAACTCATTCGTTTTATCTCCCTCAAAATAAAATTCCATCACTCGAGTAGATTTTATTTGATGTGCAGTAACAGAAGTGTCTGTTTTTTTTTCCGACATTTGGTCTGTTCCTTTTTGACCCTTAGATATTTCTTCTGCTTTTGTCATAGAACAATTAACTACAATATGATTTAATTAAGCTTCCTTTTTCGAGTCATAATTCTCTATTGGCAAGAAGTGTTATTAAAAGCGAATATTGACTAATGTGTTTAATTTCTCTTTTTTCTTGCAATTGAAATAAATCTTGAAGGAATAATATATCCAAAAAACAAAATACTGGTAGGAAGAGAAATAGGTTTTGTTCCAGACGTGATGACATAATAACCAAAAAAATATAAGTACCATTGGAAATATTTCAATGTTGTTAAGTGATGTAGAAACACTCAGTACTACAATAAATGTTGATGTTTCTTTCACTGACATGAAACAGCTGACTTGGAGAGGATAATTGCCTTAAAGAAGAGCTGGTTTGAAGCAAAGGTTGAGAAGTTAAATGTCTAACGAAAACTCATTTGATAGCACCCGCGGGATTATCTGCGATTTACATTGTCATTCTTCGTATGCTGGTGGCACTGGTAGTTTAGATTTACGTACTGCAGTAGAAAACATGCCAATGAAAGGCGTGCAATTAGTTGGTACAGGTGATTGTCTTTTTCAGCCATGGTTGAAAACTCTGAAAGAACAATTACATGATCCTGCTGAAACTGGTATTTTCGAATTGAAAGATGCTTCAGAGCAAGACAGAGCTACTAAATTTGTTCTCCAAACTGAATTAGCTTTTACTGCTCCTATCGGAGTAAATAGGAAAGTAGTTCATTGTGTTTTTCTCTGGCCAAGTTTTGATGTAGTTGATGAAGCAATTCAAGTGATAGAAAAAATGGGCGTAAAGAATTCTATGGGTCGTCCTTTTGTTACCAATAATTCTATCGAGGAAGTTGGCTCGAAAATTAATACCATGTTGGACATCGATCCGTTAGTAGAATTTTTCCCAGCACATATTTTAGTTCCTTTAGGGATTTATGGTCCAAAACCTTCCATAACACGTATGTCCGATTATTTTGGTGATGCTGCAGAGCGAATCCATGCTTTTGAAACCGGATTAAGCGCCGATCCAACAATTACTGCTCTGATACCCGAATTAGATAAGCTTACTTTACTTTCAAATAGTGATGCGCACTCTGCAGCTCTAAATCGCCTTGGAAGAGAATTAACGAGTTTAGATATGAAAAAAATGACTTTTGCAGAATTAATTGATACTATTAGAAACAATCGAGTTTGTTATACAGCTGAATTTCATCCTTCTGAAGGACGTTATTTCCTAACAGGACATAGAGCGGGTGTAAACAACCACAAGGCTGACGAGTACTGTGTATTTTCTCCTGATACTGCACCCAAGGATATGATATGCCCGATTTGTGATTTAAGTTTGAAACCAGGCGTTCTTCAGAGAGCAATGGAATTAGCAAAAGCACAAGGCAGTGAAAGGGTCTATGGTACGATGTATGGTCCAAAAAGAAACTTTTACCGAATGGTTCCACTTGTAGAAATTATTGCAAATGGTATTGGAATCAAGAGCCCAAACACAAAAAGTGTAAGAAAAATTTACGAATTAATAATTGGAGCTATAGGCAATGAATGCAAATTATGGACCACTCCTCTTGCTGAACTAGAAGAGCTTCTCCAAAAATTAGTTGCTGAAAAAATAGCTAATGCAATCATTCAAGTGCGTCAAGGGAATTTTTGCTTCGCCCCACCAGGATTCGATGGCAGCTATGGAGAACTAACTGTTGGAGCAACATCAGATTATTATGGAATTAAGATCATCAAAGGAGAAATAAAAAACAAAAAACAAAGAATCTTAGATGATTTTAGCTAGTGAATATTTTTACTTATCTTAGCTAAAATATTTGGTAATCGTAATAGATATCTCTCTGCTGCTGAGTTAGTTGAATCTAGTGCTACAAAAAGAACTGACTTTTCTTTAATCTTCAATATAAGAATTTCTTTTCCACCCATCGCTAATTTCACAAATTCATTTGGTTTTTTTGTTGCAGTAAGGTTTAGTAATTTATTTATCTGTAGTCCTAAAACAGATTGCATCCAATCATTGATATCTGAAGTTCTCCTGCTTACAAAGAATTTACTTTCCGGACAAATTACTCCAACTAAGAAAATCTCTTTGTAAATATCCATCAAAGTATAGAGTTGATCTTCTTCTTTCTTCCATTTATTATCGTCATCACCAAATGATATTTTAGATGTTTGACGTTCTAGTTCACTTTTCTCGGATTCATTTTCTCCTTTAATTTCCCTCATTTCCATTGAAAGTTGACCAAGAATCTCATGTTCAGATGTGGTCTCCAAATTTTGAAGAATCTTTATTCCAGAAGTATCCCGTCGTAAACCTTCACATCTATTCATCAATTTTGTAATAGTATTGGTTAACTTCTTTTCATTCGCTAGTCCTTTGATTACTTCAAAAACACAATAATAGTTGTCACTTTCACGGATAATAAAACGATAACTTTGAGTACTAACTTCTTCCAGAGTGCCTGGATCAAGATTTTTCATCGATTTCTTAATGCCAATAATAAAATTAGAAAGTGTTTGGATATTGAAAATTGACTCTCCTCGATAAAATTCCGAATGAATCATTTGGTCGCTCTCTTTTGAAATGATAAATAACCCATCCACTCCTGCAAGTTTATCGACAATGTATTTGATATCTCTACTCTTTTTAATATCTGATTCGAGTTTCTTATGAGCGTCAATATATCGTGCTTCTTTGGTGCGGAGCTTTACTAATCTACGACCAAATTTCTCATATTCAGGTGTTTCAGTTAAATTTGAAATTAATAATGCGTTATCAATATCTGAATTACTTGCTCCCTCAAACCGAGAGATAATTTTCATAATAAAGGAATCGTAATTTTCTGTACTATTCTTTGTTTTTTCTATCCAAATAACATAAAAGAATTTTTCACGTAATTCAAAAATAAAGCTGGAATTTGAAGTGACAATTGTTTTAATTTTCTCTGCACTAATAATTTCTGAGAGTGCTTGTAGACTTGAGAGAAGACCTGCTAGAAGGATTACATCTATTTTTTCTTCGGTTAAAAATTCGACATATTTTGGCAGCCCTGATTCTTCAATAACAACAAAACCTCTAACAGAATTATAAAATTCCTCTGCTAATTGTGTATCTTCTGTTTCTTGAGAAGTCAAGATAACTTTTACCCCCAAATGATTCGTTGTAAATATTGAGTTGTAAAGACTTTTCTAACCAATACACCTTCAGTAGTCGATATTAAAAACTCAACCTTTGAGGCAAAAACTAGTGAAATGTTAGATTTAATTTTGATTAATTTTCAATCAAAAAGAAAAAGCTTCATCATATTTATTAATTGAAATCTATTTCAATGTTACATGAACGGTATAAAGGACTATTTTTAAAATGACCGGTAAAATTGACATCACCGAATTGCTGAAAAAGTGTGTCCAATGTGGTTCATGCATATTAATCTGCCCAATTTATAGAGCAACTGGCCAAGAGGTTTTTTCACCTCGAGGAAAGCTATACTATTTGAAATTAAAAGATGCCTTACCAGAGAAATTCGATGATGGAGAGTTAGCCAAGGATTATGCTTCCACTATTTTCACCTGTGCTTTTTGCGGACGCTGTGTTGAAACTTGTTCCTCCGAAGTAAAGTTAACAGATATCTTTAGGGAACAAAGAAAGGATACTGTAAAGCTCTTTCCTAAATTAATGCAAATTGAAGAAAATATTAACGATGAAATGAATGTTTATGGGCTAGACAATGAAATGAGGTCAGAATCTTGGACTATGGAGCTCGAAGATGATTTCCCTGATATAGAGGATAAAATCTATAGTAAAGGTAAAACATCTGATATAGTCTTTTTCGTTGGTTGTTTAATGTCATTTAGAAGTAGACATACAAACGTATTGAAATCCATTTTCAAAGTAATGAAGTATATAGATGAAGATTATCTTGTTCTTGGAGGAGAAGAATTCTGTTGTGGGCATCCACTTGATCTTCTTGGAAAAGTAGAGGAAGCAGATGAATTGAGGGCACACAACACAGAGGTCTTCAACAAAATAAAAGCAAAAACGATTGTTACAGATTGTCCTGGTTGTTTAGAAGCTTTAAGAGATCATCATAAAATCGATTCTTCTGTGAGAATTTTACATTTAACGGAATATTTTGATGAGAAAATCGATTCAGTTCCCAAGAAATTGAACATCAAACTCAAATATCATGATCCATGTGAATTATTTAGAAATAACAAAGTAATTCAAGCGCCTAGGAATTTAATGAAAAAGATAGGCATTGAAGTAATTGAAATGGAACCATCTTGTTGTGGAGGTGGAGGAATGTTACGTGTTACAAATAATGAAATAGCACAAGATATTATTGATCAAAGGATAGTCAAAGAGAAACTCAAAGAGGAAGATATTTGTGTTGTGACTTGTTGTCCTTCCTGCCTCGAGCAATTTGAACAAAGTGGCATAACAACGTGGGACATCGTAGAACATCTTGCCCAAGCGATTTCAACTGAGGAGGAGAAATAAAATGGAAAAATTACGTCGAATAATTATCGGTTCAAATGCATCTATTTTTCAGAAGATTGATCCCGATTCAAACATAGCAGTCTTTTCACCAACAAATGAATCTGAAATAAATGAGGCAATCACTTTTGCTCGAGAGAACAATTTACCTATTACAACTAAAGGTGGTGGTTCAGGTTTAAGTGGTGCTTGTACAGGTGCTTCGAGGAAGAAAGTAGTTATTAGTGCTATGCGATTGAAAAAAGTGCTTGAACTGAATTTTGAGGATGGATATGCAGTTGTTGAGCCCGGAATCACTCCAGATGAATTAAATGAGATAATTCAAAAACAAAAAGCAAATTGGAAATTTTTCATTGCTCCCTCGAGTAGAGACATCGCCACTTTAGGAGGAATTCTAAGCACAGATGGTGGGGGAAATGATGCTTGGTTAGCGGGAACAATGATTGATAATGTTCTTGCTGTTGAGTTAATCGATTACAATAACAACAAAATCATCATAGATCAGCTTGAGGGTCAAAAAGACAAGCTCAAAGTAAAAATATCTTCTGAAAATAAAGAACTAGAGAAGAAATTACAAGAAACACATTTTTCACTGATGGATATTGCGGGATCTCACGGAGTGCTTGGTTTTATTTCTAAAATCAAAGTTGAAATTAAGGCATTACCCGATACTGGAAAACCAAGTTATGCTTTTGTTCATTGTGATAACCTAGATGCATTCGGAAAAGTGATTTATGATTTAATTGAAAATGATATTCCATTAACATATGGTGAAAGTATCATACAAGCAGAACATCCTGATATCGCTACTAAAACAAATCCTCCAATGTTTATCTTTGAATATCCTCAAAAATACAATGATAAAATGATTGAGATAATTAAAAACATCTCCTCCTCCACTTTTTCTGAAGTAGATTTGAAAGAATTTGAAATGATAAAGGATGTACGAATAAAAATGGCTAAAAGAAATCCTCCCGAAGGATATCAAATCGCTCTATTCGAAGGATATGGGATATATGGTGAAAATCTCTTAAGATTTGAAGAAATGATTAAGGAAATCAATAAAACATTAGGAAAATACCATTTCTTACCCTTTATTAAATTCGGTCATGCACCATCTTTATGGCATGTTGGAAATGAAAAAATAAAAGGAATTATTATGCATTCACGTGAAATTCGTCCGACGAATTTTACTCGAGATTTAGTTTTTGATGGTATTGTAGATTTAGTGAAAACGTGTGAAAGACTCGGAATAACACCAAAACCAGAACATAAATGGCCATTCTCAAAAACAACCGTAAAGCATAAAAGACTCTCAGAATTAACAAAAGTTCTGGGAACCAATTTCAATCCATTTTTGTTGGATTGTACATTAAAAGAACTATCAGGAATGGTATTCTAAGTTTGAATTTACCGAATAAGCCCTAACTACAAATTCGGTATTTCTTCTGACTTAATTTTTCTTTAGGTATTTTTAAAATAATGTTTTTAGAATTAAATTTGAAATAGTTATTATTGATATGTATCAAAACCTGAGGAGGTCTATTTTTAGTTTTAGGTATCATATACCAATGCTCGAAAATGTTTTTGGACCTATGCTTGCTTTGATATTAATTAAAAGACAAGTTTAGTTCATTACTCAAATGCTTTGATCATAATTTCATCTACAAATTTGTTAAAAAAATGCTTTAGTAAAAATAAGATTTTTTTTAAAAACTATTATTTTTTGAAAAAATCCAAAACGATATTTACTGCTTCAACAACAAATTTAGGGCAATTCTCTTTATACCTTCCTTCTTCTGAAGCTCTTTGTTTTGCATCAGGATCATTTGGATCTATACCTATTAATCCATAACAAGTGCTATGCCTGAATTTCTCTTGGAAGATTTTATAAAATTCAATTGTATCATCTCTAGTCTTCATTTTTACATCGATGATATCATCAAAAAGCTGCCCGTTCAAAACTCCGATTGCCATAATTGCACCTGAAACAACTCCACATATCTCTCCTCTTCCAACTATACCCCCACCATAAGAGGCTGTAACAAAAGGCGCTTGATCAAAATAGGCTCCTTTTTCTTCCAAAATAGTTCTCAGAACAGCTTGAGAGCAATTATAGTCTCCCTTAAAATATTTCAATGCTTTTTCTTCTATTTCATTATACAAAATAACTTCCTCACTTAAAGATTAATTTGAAATCAATTATCTTGTATATTTCCTAAATAAAAAACTACTGAATACTAGAACAATAGTTCATATTGGTATATTTATTTTTAGTGTTTTCTTCACCGAATGAAATAGTTCTAATTATCGGGTTAGATCGTTTACTAGATTTAAACCCGAATCTTTGTTTTGTCGAAAATGTAATATTGCTTCAATACTAAAATAGTGTGGAGCTTCCTATGTGGTTTCTACATCGTCCTGATGCTGCGAATGTTTGGAAAAATGACGCCGTATGTAATCGTTACTCGAGATACAAAGGCATACTAGATGGCACTAAAATACCTCGCTATCTTATAGCGAAAAAATTAGTCGTTAATATTTCATTTGAAGAACCATTGGAAAAATTATGGCTTGCTCATGAACAAGCTTCAAAAGAATTCATAGAGCTCCTTAGGAAAATCGATTCTGAAGAAATTTTACTAAATGAACTATCATCTCCTGAAAAATCATTTCTTGATTTGAAAGAAAAGATAGCTTGTAAAATATTAGAATCTTGTCATTTTTGTGAACGGCGTTGCGGGGTAAATAGAGCACAAGGAAAAATTGGATTCTGTAGATTGGGAAAGGATAGCTATATTTCTTCTGCTTTTGCTCACACAGGTGAAGAGTCAGTGTTAGTTCCAAGTGGAACGATATTCTTCACTGGTTGTACATTCACTTGTGTTTTTTGTCAAAATTCTGATATTTCTCAAGAATGGGGTGATGTTATAGACAACAAAGTTTCAGAAGGTGTAAAAGTGACCTCTAAACAAGTTGCTTTAATGGCTGAAAAATTATGGAAAGATGGAGTGAGAAATATTAATTTCGTTGGTGGAGACCCTACACCTAATTTGCATACAATTATTTCCGCTCTGAAACAATTTGAAAGAAATATTACTATTCTTTGGAATTCCAATATGTATCAATCTTTAGAAGCAACGAAATTATTACTTGAATTAATGGATTTTTGGTTACCTGATTTCAAATTCTGGGAAAATGATTTTGCTAAACAAATGTCAGGAGTAAATAATTATCGAGAAATTATTACTAGAAATATCAAGTTAGCTTATGCTGAGGGTTCTGGAGAAATTCTTATTCGGCATCTAATTATGCCTGGGAGAGTAGAACAAGATACATTTCCGATTTTAGATTGGTGTGCAAAAGATATTCCAAAAGCAATGATTAATCTAATGGATCAATATCGTCCCGAATATCTTGTCAGAAGAACACCGAATATCTATCGTTCAATAAACCAAAGAATTTCCACTATTGAATGGCAAAAAGCAACTGAAAAAGCAGATGCATTGGATCTACTTTGGAAACCTGTTTCATGAAAAATTACTTGCTTTGCAAATAAAAAAATTGATTAGCAAGCAGAATTAATCTCTGCTAGCTTTTGTTCCATAAACTCTTGATTGTCTTGTATTATACCAGAAGGCAATGAATATTATTAGTACTAATCCCACTATTTGACAAAGTGCATATTGCTCTACCGGATTTAGTATAGTGAAAAGGTCAACACCATTTAGAATAGCAAACGTAATGTAATAACACAGATAATAAACAATAGTTATTGCTGTTGCGGATATGAACGGTGCTCTATAATCTTTGATATCATAGCTTCTTAATCGCACAAGAAGAGCTTCATATAAAATGATTTCTGCGTTAGCAATAATGAATACTGCTGCAATAGTAATGGTAATATATGCTGCCAGATATTCACTTTCTATTACATTGAGAATCTCTCGTGCGTGATAAATAATCGGCATTTGTGTTAATAAAGCGAACCCTGCTAGTATAGCTAAGACACCTAAGGGTTTTCCAAGTTTCCATTGAATATTAAGATTTGACATTCTACAGACCTTTCGTATATGTTGTTCAAAGTTTGAAGTATCAAATATTCGATACATAATGAATTATACTTTCGGTTTTTCTTCTACACATTAAAAATTGTTTCGGAAAAACTCAAATTTTCCCTTTAAATTATCCTATTTTGAAAGTTTAATATATCGTTCAAACTCTTCTACTCCGCCATCACGAAGCCTTTGACGAATTAAATCTCTCAGAGAATCTAAATTGGTCCCTCGTTTTGCACTAACAAAGAGAAATGATTCTTGGAGTTGCTTGGATAATCGGTTGAAATTTACCGAGTCCTTAAAATATTCCATTGCTTGATCTGCTTCGTGCTTATAGATTTTGTCAATTTTATTCAAGACAACAATAGGCTTAATTTTGTTCGATAGTAAGAATTGATATAATTCTTGATCAATAGGAATGATCCCCTTTTTTGAAAGGCGTTTAGAAACATCAATCAAACTTTTAGCATCAATTACTAGAACACAAGCCGGTATTCGAAAACTATTCTCTTCAAAATAATCAACGATTTCTTGTTTTACTCTTTCTTCAAATTCTTTAGTTCTACTATGAACTTTACCCCAACCTGGGACATCAACAACTTTGAATTTCTTAGAGAGATTATATTCATTTATACGTCTGGTAGAACCGGGCTTCTTTCCAATAGTAGGATTGACTGCAGTTAATTTTCCAATTAACGAACTCTTACCAGCATTTGGTCTTCCTACGAAAATAAGTAACCAAGCAAAAGCTTCCATATAGTAACAGAGAAACTACGATAGATATGTCTTTTCTCTCGAGTGTTAATCACCCCAGAAAGGACGTGTACGTGAATATTCTTTTTCCGCATCAATTATTTCAGAATAGAACTCATAATCTTCCTTAGAGTAACTTTTCTGAAGAACTTTACTTGCACTTCTTGGACCTATACCTCGAGCAGAGAGGGCAATAATAGCTTTCTTTCCTGAAGCAATAACTAAATCAGCGCTTTTGAATCCTCTTTTGAGGATCTTTTCTTCATCTGGGTCCAATTTTTCTCTTCGAAGGTGTTTTCTAATTATTGGATGAAGATCTTCATTATATGTTGATACCGCAGCAAGATAGCGAGCACCACACTTTGGACATTCAGGTTTATCATCAAGATTACCTACAGTGGAAATGACATTATATTTTCCACACCACATACAAATTAAGCGTATCTTTTTCTTGTCAAGTCTTTCCTGTACTTTCTTAGCTAGTTGCCGGTCTGGTTTTGAAGGGATAATAAATCCCGTAAATCTCAATTGATTCAGTGCCGAACGAGCAAGAGGAGAAATGTCTTCTAAAGATTTCTTTTCAATTAGAGCAAATTCAATCTCCCGTTTGTTTATTTTTTCAAGAACTTTCTTGGTTTGTTCAATATCTAATTTATCATGGAGAAGTTCTTGAAATGTAGAATCGGCAATTAGTGTTCCTTCATAAGCTCTAGCTATTCGTTTTGGAGATATTTTTCTTCCTTCCCAGTGTCCTCTAATTGCTCCGAAACGCTTTGCAATGTGAATAAACCGCCAATCATACATTGATGTTTGTGGGATAGTTCTTCGAAGAAGCTCTTCAACGAAATTTCCTCGCAATTCGCGGAAAGCACCTTCTATATGCTGAGGTTTGAGATAATATGGAAAACTAAGAATAATTCTATAGGAATCAGCTCGGATACTAATTGCACAAGCAAATCTAGCCATTAACAAAGAACCAACAAGTTGCCCTAATGTTTGATTCACATTCGTACCAAAATCAGTATGGATAATACCAAAATTACCCAACGTCTCAATAACAATTCTTTTGTTGGTGGGCATTGGATTATCTTTCGAGTAATGATTAAATAGGTATTTAATAATTTCATCTTTGGAATCTTCGTCAATAGGATAATCGGTAAGCGCTTCTTTTGCATCATTCAAATCGTCAGATCCATTGAATTTCTCCCAAATCTTCCCACGTATTTCACCTACCTCTTGAGCTACTGAAAAGGGGACAGGAATTAGTTCGCCACCCCAAGCAGGAATAGCGCCAATAGGATTATGAACTGGTGCTACTTCAATTCTTTCTTCATGAATTGCAAGGATTTTCCAAGGAACACCTTTAACAATAAAAACAGTTCCAACAGCGCCTGAAATTTGAACAAACTCCTCATCAAGAGAACCTACAATGCGGTTCGTAGCAACATCATAGATTTGACATCGTTTCACATCTCTAATTGGACTAAGATTCCCAAAGTAATAATGTAGTGTATACTTTCTTCGAGTAACTTTACCATCGTCCTCTACCCAGAGAGTACCTAATTCCTTCATTAATCGAAGCAGTTCCCATAATTTCTCTTTGGTAATATCTTTGAAAGGATAAGCACGACTAATAATAGTAAATAGTTCATCAACCGTTCGAGGTGCATTCTCCATCAAAATACCTGCAATTTGATGGGCCAATACTTCCCACGGGGCGAAGTGTGGTTTTGGTGGCTCAAGTTCTTTGTTGAGAGCTTTGCGACCAATTACTGCTGCTTCTAGAATATCTTCTGCATCAATAGTAATGAGTATACCATTACTAGTCTTGTCAATTTTATGACCACTTCTACCTATCCTTTGAAGGAGTGGAGCAATTTCTCGGCTGGACATCATTTGGATTACAGTATCTACAGAACCAATATCAATACCTAATTCAAGACTAGACGTGCAAATTATGGCTTTCAAATCACCACTTTTAAAACGGTCTTCAGCTTCTTTTCGAATATCTTTGGAAAGAGATCCATGATGAACACCAAAGGGAAAATCGGTGCCTATCAAACGCATTCTGTTACCAAGTATTTCAGTAAATTGGCGAGTATTAGTAAAAACAAGAGTGTGAGCGTTCTCACGAATTATATCAATAACCTTTCTAGCTCGAGCAGCGGCTTCAGGACTCGAAAAAATCTTCTCTGCGAGCTCTTCATCTTCTTTAGAAATTTGAGGGTAAATAATTGATAGATTGATTGATTTAATTGTTGGCTCTTCAAGGATAGCACATTCTCTATCTTTTCCTACCAGGAGATTGGCGACTAAATGAGAATCACCAACTGTTGCTGAAAGACCTATCCTTTGGAAACTGTTTTTACAAAATTGTTCAAGACGTTCTAAAGAAAGAAATAATTGTGTCCCTCTCTTCGAATCAACAAGCTCATGAATTTCATCAATTATTACCCATGAAACGTTACGAAGATGCTGACCAAGACGTTTAGCAGTAAGAATAATACCCAACGTTTCAGGAGTAGTAACTAAAAGGTGAGGTGGGTCAAGTGTTTGTTTTCTGCGTTCATGTTGTGTTGTATCAGAATGACGGATACTAGTTTTAATATCCAACTGTTCACCAATATCGATAACTCGCTTGAAAATATCTCGATTAAGGGCTCGGAGAGGAGTGATATATAAAATATTGATACCTGGTTTAAGACCGGTAGATTCACGATCTCGAATAAGCTGATCAAAAACAGGGAAAACAGCTGCCTCAGTTTTTCCAGAACCTGTGGCACTAATAATAAGTGCATTTGTATTTTTTTGAAGTACCGGAAAGGCTAACTCCTGAATAGGGGTGAATTTTTCAAAACCAAGAGAAGTAATTACTTCTCGTAAGGCTGGACTAAAATTGCTGAAATCAAGCATAAAAGTACCCTTGTTTTCATACGCTTTGCTTCTTCTTTTAAAATAAAAGATAACTTCGAGAAATTTCTTGTAATGGAGATAAGTAATTATTGATATTTGTCTCTTTTCAATTTTCATTAAAACAAGAATAAGAAAAAAGAACGTGTTTGTATAACTACTCTTTGTTATTTTAAGTGCATTTGTAAGAGAATGCTAGTATAACAGTAAAAAATGGGAGCAGCGAATTTACTCTTCTTCTTCACCGCTGACAAGATGATAACCCAGTGCTAAGAAACCACCGAGAATTAAAACCAGGTAAACAATGTAAAGGATAGTATTTGAGTCAATCATAATCATTCATCTCTTTCGACTTTTTTTTATAAGCGTATAAGTTCCTAATTTCTTCCCTTAAAAACTCTTTCAACCTTTTTATTATTTATTTAAATTAATTATAAAAACAAATGATTCAAAAATATTAAGTGAGAATATTATGGTTGAAGAAAAATCATTCTATAATGAAGATGATTTTGGTGATGATCCAAGTAAATTAACTGAAAATGATATCCCTAAATTACTTTGGATGGTTGAAAAAAGAATGCAAAGATCGAATATGCTTTATATTGATAATATGCATTAGGTCGAGAACAATCTTAATAGTCTTAATTTTGATTCAATTAGTTCCAATTATTCTGTCTTGCATTAGTTTATTTATCTAGAAAAGAGAAAAACAACCATTTTTAATTAATAGTTATTTTTCAATAGCTAATCTTACATGAATAATTTTTTTAGAATGTTTATGAGTTTCAACTTTTGTTGCAATAATATTATAGAAAAATAATTTGTCAATCACTGAAACGGGTAAAAATAATATGTTATCTTTTTCATGTATACCTTGAACAGTTGTTGTGATAAATATTGCTTTATAATTAAAATTAAAATTCTTAATAAGTAAATCAAGAATTTTTTGAACGTATACAGGTGGGATGAGTTTCTGAATCCCATTGGACATATGGATACAAACATCCTTCTTTACCAAAAGAATTTTTCTTTCTCCTATAATGGTGCTCACTATTAATCTCTCTTATAACAACATTCGAAATACATCATATAAACACCGTTTTTATCATTTTTAGCGAAAGAAATTTGTTTGAATCATCTTCTAGTATTATATGAGGAAAATGGAAAAGTGAAGTTTGATTACCGATCAGAGAAGTATTTTGGTCGTTTATCTTACAAGAGGATAGAATAGTTTCGTTTATCTCCCAAGATAACCGTTAATATTATTATTTTGAATTGATAGAATATCTTCTATCTAACTAATTGTGGTCGCAATCGTGGCATTTTTACAAAAATCACAGAATCAAGCAAAGGTTCCAAAAAAAGAACGAAATTTTCTTTTTCATGTAGATTTAGATTGTTTTTTTGCTGCTGTTGAAATTAGGGAACAACCATCATTGAAAGGGTTACCCATTATCGTTGGAGGTGATAAAGAATCAAAAAGGGGAGTTGTTACTACATGTACTTATGAAGCAAGACGATTTGGAGTACATTCTGGGATGTCTATCGTTGATGCACTGAAATTGTGCCCTGAATCTATTTGTTTGCCAAGAGGAAATTATCTTCTATATAGGGAAGTTTCTGATAGTGTTATGTCTATATTATCAACATATACAGACGAATTTCGGTGTGCATCTATTGATGAAGCTTATTTGAATTTAACAAAAATAATCAATAAAGAATTTAATGGAAATCCCATTCCAATAGCTGAGGAAATTAAAAAAGAAATTTTTGAAATAGAGGGAATAACATGTTCTATTGGTATTGGATCAAATACAACTATCGCTAAAATGGCCACATCTCAAAATAAACCGAATGGAATAACATATATTCCTAAAGAGCACATCAAAGAATTTCTAAAACCTTTACCTGTAAGGAGAATTAGTGGCATAGGTCCTAAATCAGCAGAACGTCTCCAGAAAAACCATGGCGTTGAAACAATCGGTCAAATTATGAAATTAGAAACAGAATATGAAATGATAAGAAAATATGGAAGCTTGGGGAAATTTTTCTATCGGATTATATCTGGTGAAGGAAGAACCAAGTTGAAAACTAATGATTATTATGGCGCGCAATCAATCAGTAAAGGTAGAACGTTCTATGGATATCTTGAAGATGGAGAGCCAATTACTGCAGAGAAACTGTTACCAAAACTCATAGATCAAGTTCATGAGCGCTTAACTAAAAAATCTTTCAGATTTAAGACAGTAACACTCGAGATAAAATTACAAAATAGTTTCAAAAATATCAATAAAAGCAGATCTTTCTTAGCTGCAAATGATGATAAAGAGAGAATAAATTCAACTGTTTTTGAACTTCTAGAAGAATTTAGGAATACGCACAAAGATGAACCCATAAGAAAAGTCGCTGTACGAGTATCTAATTTTGGAAAAAAGGATTCAAATCAGAAATCCATCACAGATTTCTTTAGTGAAAAATAATCATCATTCAATTATTCTTTATTTAATTTCTTTATACCATAACGGACTTTCACTGCTGTTCCACTTTGAAAAGCAATCATATATTCAGCAGATAGCTTGGCTCTACCAACAGCTAAGAGTTTGTCCTCTTCTGATACAATAACTACCTCATCTTCAGGTTGAATTTCAGGGTCAACACATACAACGTGTTTAGCAAAAACATTTCGTCCATCAGCAATAAATTCAGCAACATCAGTTTTCACTACAACTCTTCTCTTTGGACTTTTTGTTTTCTGTACTATTCTTTCTGCTCCTGCCAATCCAAGGGAATATGCACCATCAGTTGGTCTCAATGTTGCTAACCTTTGCTCTTTGTAGATGATTTCTCTGACTTTTTTGGTTCTTTTAGAAAAGCTTACAAAGATACCTTCTGGAGATAATATATCAGCAAATTCGGAACCAAATTGGTATTGGGCAATTATACGCAATTGTCTTATTGTCCAATCATCTGGTTTTATACCCTTAGTTTTTGGAGTCATTTCTTACACCACATTAATTACTATTCTATTTCATATTCTAATTAATCTTCACATCAAATACGATATGATTCATACCGGGTGAAATTTTTTTCACTCGTTTAAAGGCAATATCCATATCCGATATAGTTTCTTGTTCAATAATAACTGCTATTTGTTTAATCATTTTATCTGTTTCTTTTTCTTTTGCCTGAATAATTTCATGGAAATGAACCATCCCTCCCTTCTTACATAATCTTATTGCTAATCTTTTCTGTTGATTATCGCCATTAAAATATCCAAAAAGGACTCTATCAGCTTGACCATGATACTCAGATAAGACTGTTCGATTATCACCAAATATGGCAATCATTCTATTCTCAACTTTATTCAGTTTGATATTTTGTTCAAGGTATCTATATGCTAAAGGGTTTATTTCAACGGCAACAATTTTCTTTGGCTCATTATTAATAGCAAGAGGTAGTGAGAGGTTTCCAACACAACTGAACATATCAACAATGAATTCATTTTTTTGTACAATATCGATTAACCTTTTTCTTTCTCCGTGATTACCTGGAGAAAAAGTAAGCTTGGCGGCATCAATTTTAAACTGACCTCCTAATTCTTTATGAATGGTTTCAGAGTTAGTATCTCCGGCTAGAAAAACAAATTCAGGCGTTCGAATAATATCTCTTGTAGGACCCACTTTGCCAAAAACGGAGCGAGCTTTCCCTTGTTCTACTTGAAGAAATACTTCACCAAGAATGTGTTTAAAATTAAGGAGTTGCTTTGGGACAGAAACAATGAGAATGTCTCCAATATACCACCAGCTGTGAGGAATATAAGAGGAAAGATTCGATGGGATTTGATCTTCGAGTAATTTGTGTATTATGGCTCTTTTACTTTCACGACCACGAATCAACAAAATCAATCCTTTGAATCATGCCTTTCTAAAAGATCAATCAAGTATCTTGAAATGCATTCAACGCTATTCTTTACTTCAGTTGACATTTCTTCCATGTATTCAAGAGATTTAGGTTCGATACCAATAAATATTGCAGAAATATCTTTCAAGTAATGTTTTAGATACTTCATATACATGGTCATTGATACTTGATGTGGAGTGACCATATAAGCATCATCAATATCTTTCTCTGTAAAAACTCTAATTGTACCTGGTTTCTCATCCATTTTTGCAGCATCAATTACAACAAGAATTTCTGTATGAAAATCTTTAATCACTCCAGTAAAAGCTTCAGGAACAGGACCTGCATTGATAATTTTGATGTTTTCTGCGAATTTTTTTCTTTCAAGCTTCTCTATAACTGCCAATCCAGAATAATCATCTGCTCGGTCAAAATTTCCAATACCCATTAAACAGATTTTTTTATTCGTTGAAATAATTTTTAGTAGCTTTTCCTTTTTGATTTCATGATTCATAGAATGCACCTACAATTAAAAGAAAACTAGGTCCTATAGAAAAGTAGGACCTGAGGGAAGTTCATCAATATATTTCAGTAATTTTTCTGGCCATTTATCTGGATTCGTTCCCTTCTGAGCAACGAAGGCAGAGATATATCTTTCAAAACTACCACCACCACAACCTGACCAAAGTTCTTTTCCTGATTGTGATTTTACCGTGAAATTCTTGGTATATTTATTTCCTAAAATTGATACATTTTGTGTCTCTAACCAATTACTTTGATTGCGTTTTCCTCGATAAGGCATATAAATTTCCATATCGATTGTACCAATTTGATCGAAGTTTTTCAATTCAATAGTGCTCTCCTCTTCATCATCACCTTTGCCTTCTTGTGAAGACCACCAAGGAGTTACCCATGCTTCCCTAAATTCTAGATCAAGAACATCGCCAATAATCTTCCTAAAATTAGCTCGAAGATCTTGGGCTACCTTCTTTATCTGTTCTGGGAAACCAATATACAAAGTTTCAATACGATGAAGTTCATCTACACGCTCAAAACCATGTGCTGCACCACTTTCATATCGAAAAGTTGGTCCTGACCAATCATAATAAAATAATGGAAAACTATCATCACTAATAGTTTTGCCTTGTAAGTAGGTCCAAAATGGTGGGCATTGAGCAAAACTCAATCCACCGATAGGAGGTCGAAGTTTTTCCATAATTTTTTCAGGTTCAATTTCAAGTGTAATCCTAAAGTAATCAGCAATTTCCTCCCAATATTCTGGATCAGCTGTTTTTGGCGTACAAACAAAATATGGTTCAAATCCTCCTTGGTAAATACCTGATAAATGACCGCTTCTTTTCCATACTTCCCAAGGAACAACTTTGGGAAAAACCATATTTTTAAAACCTAGAGGCTTGTAAAGATGTTCGACCATAATTTCCTTTAGTGTTTCAGTTAAAGCACTAATAGCTGGTGCAAAAATCCATTGATTGCGATAACTAGTTCTTTGTATCCAACCATCTTTAATCATAATATCAGTAGGATTTTCGTTGGTAACAGGTTTTTTCTGCTCACTGGACCAAACTACAAGATGATGCTCATCTTTTCCTCGAATGATTTGTTCTACAATCTTATTTCTAACCAATTTAACAATTCTATCAATAGATCCTTTTTCGATAAAATCAATTGGAATGTTTTTTTCAAGGGTTATTTTTGCAGTGTCATTTGTAAATATAATTGTAGAAACGAAAGGTAATGTAAATTCCTTTGCTGGTTTATTTGGAATATCGATGTCTATTTTGTATGACTTAATATCAATACCACTTATTCCTAATCGAAATTCTTTGCCAAATTTCCCACTGAAAAATTTTCTCATTCTTAGTAAGGCATGATGGGCCGGCATTGTCTCTCCACTAACTACCGTTAAGAGCAGCTCATCTTCTTTCTCATTCACTGATTTTAAAACCCATTTCTTAACTTTAGAAATCTTCTTTAAATCTCTCTCTTGAATACCTTTTTCTAATAACTGCTGAAGTTCAGTAAACCATTCTTTCATTCTTTCTTGAGCTTCAACTGGGAATTTTCCTCGTAACTTAAAACTAAACTGCAAATTATACTTCATTATACTATCCTCTGGCTACTAAAAAAAATAATCGAAAGATAAAACTTTCGAGCAATTCCTTTATTTTTTCATATGAAGATTGCAATTATGGGATAAATAAAGAACCCTATACCCATTAGGAAAAAGAATAGTGAGATAATTATTCGGCGAGAACGTTTAATATCAAAGTAAAGAGCGTTTAAGCGCATTTTTGCAACGCGCTCAAAGGAGAACGGAACGAATTTATCTTTGGAAGCATCTTTGCCTGGATTGAAAATGTTAGTTGTTCCGCCTCTGCTTAGAGGAACATTTTCAATTACTCCCTTCTCTTTTCTACGGGGATCAAAGATAGCTTTGGCTTTGTCAGCAAAATCTTTGTATACTCGAGGGAAAAAGTGAAAACTACCAATTTTAATTCCCTCTGAATCAAAATTCATTTCCTCAAGTTTGATATCTTTGACAACAAACTTTCTTTCTTTAGTTTTTGAAGAAACTATCCACGCTTCTATAACAATAGATGTTGTTTTCTTTTTTGGAGCAAAGTTTTCCATTATCTCAGTATAAAAGAGTCCATCTTCTTGGATTTGTAATATTTCTTCGTAGAGAATGTTTTGCTTCAAATCATAAATGGTAAATTCAATTTCATTATCAATACAGTCTTCTATGACATATCCACATACAAGCATACCTTTTCCAACAACAGAAGCATCACTTGGACTAACTAAACGAATGGGGATTTTTCTTTGACCGCCCCAAAAACCACTTGCTCCACCACCAATAATTGCAATTCCACCAAACATCATTAAATAGATAATGACCCATTCTCCAAAAGTAGACGGATGTTCTGCAGCCAAAGTATTTGTTATTGCACCTAAAGCTACTGCGATTCCTGAAGAAACAACAAGAATTACAAGAAAAATCAATAATAATTTGTTAAGAGGAATTGGTGGTTTTGTTTCTTTTTCTTCTTTGTGTAATTCAAGCTGTAAATCATCAATTTCTCCCTCTTCAACATCTTCGGAAATATCTTCAACATTATTCTCTGACATATACGACCACCAAATTGTATAGATTAATATTTGAAATGGCTTTTATTTATCTTTACAAATAAGTGAAAATAGAAATTTTATCAAGAAAACATGTCATTGAAATAGAATAATTCAACTACTAACAACATTTTGTTCTTGACATATTAAACGATAAGCAATACGTGAAAGATTCATTGCTACACTAAAATTTTCTAATTTGATGAATATAACTGCAAGCTTATTCCAAATTCTTGCATTTTCCGGTTCAAAAGATAATGCTCTGAAAAAATAATTCAGTGAACGTAAATAATTACCTGTATCAAAGTGTTCTTGCGCTAGTTGAATAAGTAGTTCTGAATTTGTATTGTTTAAAATGAGATTTTGTTCCAATTCGATTATTTTTTTGATTTCTAAAAATTGTTAAATCGTGTTTAAGATTATTAGTTTTAGCAGTCATCTATCATTGTCTCAGTTTGTTCTTTAATAATATATATTGATTTTTACTTTAAAACATATAAATTAAAAATCAGAAGAGCTTTTTATTAGATAAGAACAAGAAAATGTTCTCAAGAGCGTGCCGTAATTAATGCATAAAGAAATCAAACTGACAGTTAGTGGTACAGGTTTTGTTGGATTAATAACTGCTGGAATATTTGCCGACAGAGGATTTTTAACAACAGCATTAGATACCGATGAAAATAAAATTGTTACTGTAAATAAGGGAGAAACATTCTTCTTTGAACCATATCTTCCAGAATTAATCAAGCGAGTAGTTTTGGAGAAAAAAACCTTAATAGCGAGTACAGAAAGGATAAAGTCAATCAAAGAAAGTGATGTTACACTCATTTGTGTAGGTACACCCTCTAAAAGTGATGGAAGCTGTAATCTAAGCTTTATTGAAAGCGCAGCAGAGGATATTGGAAAAGCACTAGCACAAAAGGAAGGTTATCATCTTGTTGTAGCAAAATCAACTATTGTCCCTGAGACAACTAGAACATTGATCAAAACAATTATTGAAAAACAGTCCAATAAAAAAGCGGGTGTTGATTTTGGTTTATGTATGAGTCCAGAATTTCTAAGAGAAGGGCAAAGTGTTCATGATACCATTTTTCCAGATAAAATTGTTATAGGACAATTTGATGAAAAGTCGGGTGAAAAATTGGAAGCAATTTTCCAACACTTATATAGAGTTGAAGATGATGACTTTTCCAAAACATGGGGAACAATTTTTGGTAAGAAAGTTTCTTGTCCAAAAATACTGCGTCGTTCAATTGAAACTGCAGAATGCATTAAATATGCTAATAATTCATTTCTTGCAACAAAAATATCTTTCATCAATGAATTTGCCAATATTTGTGAACGAGTTCCAGGGGTAGATATCAAACACGTTGCAGAAGCAATTGGTTTTGACTTTAGAATAAGTGATAAATTTCTGCAAGCAGGAACAGGATTCGGTGGCTCATGCTTCCCAAAAGATGTAAATGCAATGATTACTTTTGCAAAAGATCATAATTATAGCCCGAAACTATTGGAAAGCGTAATGGCTGTAAATATCCAACAAGCAAAAAGAATGGTTCAACTAACAGAAAACGCAATTGGAGATCTAAAAGGGAAACAAATTGCAATTTTGGGTTTGTCATTTAAACCCGAAACTGATGATATGAGAAATGCTCCATCAATAAAAATTATTGATGAGTTATTGTCAAAGGGAGCCAATGTAATTGCATGGGATCCTAAAGCAATCGAAAAAGCAAAAAAAGAAAGTGAGCTTAGTGATAAGATAACTTATGCAAATACTCTCGGAGAAATTTTTGACAATACTGATGCATGCCTCTTAGTGACTGAATGGAATCAATTTAAGAAATTAGAACCAAAAGATTTCAAAAAGATGGCAAAACCTGTTGTGATAGATGGGCGAAGGATTTATGATTATAAGAAATTCAGAGAAGAAGGTATTATCTGCGTTGGAATAGGTTTAGGAGAAATAAAATAAATTAGCCACAAAAATAAGGTGAATAAGTAATGAATCATAACATTTCATTGACAAAAGAATCCATGAGATATCTAAAAGATTTGAAAGAAAATGCTGAGAAATATCAAGTAAAAATTTCAACAATAAACGATGCAACTATTATTGATTGTGGAATAAACTGTGAAGGGAGTATTGCTGCAGGATTACTCTTTACAAAAATAAGCTTGGGTGGTATAGCAAAGGTAAACATTGATTTTCCTGCTGTGAAAAGTATTCCAATGATAGCAATGCGTGTGGAAACTTCATATCCCGTATTGGCAACTATTGGATGCCAGGCAGCAAGCTGGAATATTAACAAAGGTGATTTCTTTGGTATGGCTTGTGGTCCTGGACGTGCAGTTGCTCATAAACCATCAAAAATTTACAAATTGATCAATTACAAGGATACTGCATCACAAGCGATTCTTTGTATTGAATCGGACAAATTACCTACTACTGAAGTAATAGAATATCTTGCAGATAAATGCAAAGTAGAAAAGAAAAATCTAACCTTGTTAATGATAAAAACAAGTTGCTTGATCGAGTATTTACAAATGGCTGCTAGAGCAATTGAGTTGGGAGTATTCAAACTAGTAGAGCAATTAGGATATCCTCATGAGCGAATTCTCCATGCAATAGGTACAGGTATTGTTGCACCATTATCAATTGATGATGACCTTTCCAATGATCGAGTAAATAATGCTTTAATTTATGGAACACGATTATATCTGATAATCAAATCAGATGTTGAAGATAATCTAGATGAGCTAGTAAAGCAAATACCCTCTACTTCATCCCATTCTTATGGCAGGAAATTTCTAGAACTTTTCAAAGAAGCTGATGGCGATTTTTCAAAAATGGATTTAAATCTCTTAGCACCGTCTGAAGTAATATTAAATGATGTCAGAACAGGAAAGCTATATCAAGCAGGTAAAATAGATATGAGCTTTATCATGGATTGAGTTAGAATTCAATCCAACATCATTCTTTTTCTCCTCAAGGAAAACTGGCAATAAAAGTAGATAATTGATTTTACTCGACAATTTCAAGTTGTTCTTCTTCTTCTTCATCTGTTTTTGGACGTGAATCAATAACTTTGTTAATAATCTCAAGCCCATGCGTAAGTGAATAAGATGACATATCAAAGTGTTTTACACCACTGTCAGTTAGGAAAACCATCGATTTTATTCTTCTAAGGACAGAATTATGATCTTTCGTTTGGATATCATTTGCTCGTCCAACAGAGATAACGTCTGACCAACTAATGCGTTCCCACAAGAAACGGTCCCGATAGCGAATTTCTTCTGTATTTACATAAAGTTTTACTGTGGCAATTCGGAGAATTCTCCAAAGAGTAATGAAAATCATAACTCCACCAGAGAAAATAATTACAAATTGAGCCATCGTGCTATCATCCAAAAGAATCAATGCACCTGTAATAATAATGATCCCAATTACACAACCAATAATTGCTCTAATTGAGCCTAATATTCTTTCCTTAAAATAAGGTGAAAGTTCAATATTGAAGGGTTCATTATTTACCATTATTGTTTATCTCCTAGTAAAAGTAACCATTAAATTACTTGTATGTATTTATTATCCTACTATTGTTTAAAACTTTTCATTTAATAGACAATAAAAGCCAAAAAAACCATCCAAAACGCAAACAGAACTTGATAAATTATTAAAAAAAAACTCGGTGATAAGATATTGCTGAAAAATATGATGAATATTGACTACTTCATACCATTTATACTATATCTCTAAAGCAAATGCTGGTCCCAGACAAGTACATTCCTTTTTCTCTCACTATGAATGATCAATAGAAGCTTTTGCAAAAATAATCTATTTCTACTTTGTATCATTTTGATGCAATGGTAATGTTTATTAAGTTTGGTTAACCTAACTCAAAATATACTTGTAAATAACATTTTTAACAGGAGCTAAGATTTGAACAATTCTAAAACCAACGGAAAGCGATACCCAATTGGTTCCAATATTAAGGGTCAAAAGAAAACATTGCTATCTTTAAAAGTTGGAGAAAAAGGCATTGTTGTAAAGATACTTGGTGGACAAGGTGCTTGCAAACGCCTAAATGAGTTGGGATTTGTTCCTGGAACAGAAGTAAAACTAGTAAACAAAATTTCAAGTGGACCAGTAATGATTCGAGTAAAAGGATCAAAACTTGCACTTGGAAGAGGATTAGCAAATAAGGTAGAAGTTATTATAAAATAACTTCAAGATAGAACTTTTTCTTTAACTAGGTTATACATATTTGAAAGTGCCAGGAAGAGGTTCGAAAATATCTCCTTCACTTTGCAAGGAACGTAATTCAGGTTCGAGTTCTTTTGTACTTAACCCTAATTCTTTTTTAATACTATCAAAAGTGCATCCATCTTCAAGGTTCTCTTTCTTCTTCAATAATGTAAGAATATGATCTTTGATTTCATCGCTCTCTGAAAGTTTTGCTTGCTTTTTCATTGCTGTTTCAATACTTTCTGTAGCTTCAGCTGTCAACCCTTTTTTGCGATAGTATCTTGAAATTTCAAGATCTCTTAGAACTTTTAAAGCTTCATCTTGAACAAGGGCACAAAGTTCACAACTTATGTAGACTTTACCATCAGATGCTTCTCGGATCAATCCAACAATATCTACTGTAGAACCTTCAACTAACCCTTTCATTTCTAAATATACTTGACCTGCCCATTCATTGCCCCCACCTTTAACTTTCACAGTTCCAGTTTCATCTTCAACATCAATCAGTATACTTTCATCACTCTCAATATCAACTTTTGAGGTGATTTTACCCATGATTCTTGCTCTTCGAACAATATCATTTGTTTTAACGTGTAAAGCTTTGGAACCATCTTGTTCTGTTGTAAATTCACCTTCAACAATATCTTTAATTTTCATTTTTAGTGCTACTGCGCGTCGCCTACCTGACATCAAAAATCCTCAAATTAGTTTTACTTTATTATAAATAATTCACTCGTTAATAAAAAATTCCCAAACTCGAACTAAAAAGATACCGAAAGAAAAAGGAGAGAAATCTCTCCAAGGAATAAATAGCGCCTATTTTATCATCGGTTTGAAAGGTTCTACAGTCTTTAATTTCTGACAAAAATCAAATGCTTTCTTTACTACTTCTTTATCACCAATGAGAAGCAAAGTAACAGCTCCTTCTGCGCCACCAACTCCACCACTTGCAATATGAAGAACCTCATCTAATTCAAAGAGCGTTTCTAAAGCTTCAATTTCTGTGAATGTTTCACCAAATATCGGGAAGAGACCAGATTTATATCCATCCACAAAATCAATTTCCTCAATGCCCATATCCTGGGATGTATAGAGAACGGAATGAGTAACTAGTTTCTCTAAACCAATTGGAATTAAGAGCTCAAAACCTTTAGCTTTCAAAGAACCCCAGAAAGCACCAACAGTACCTCCTTGAGGATGAGCAATAAGCACACCCGCAACACCATCAGGATCAAGAGCATTAGCTCCTTTAACGATAATATCACCTTTGGTCATTTCTTCTAATGCTTGTTGTATAGGCATCTCTTTTGATTTACCATTAACGAAAAGAATTTCTGGCAAACGCTTGTCACTTGGACAAGCAGTTAACCGCTCACCTTCGGGGATGATTTGTCCTGCGACATAACACTTTTTATCAAAAGAAGAGATGGCTAGCATTTCTTGTAAAACATAAGCGTTTGTTGTTCCTCTTGTAATAAAGATTCTCCCTTTTTTCATTTTCTCTTTGATATAATCATTGCTTGTAATTCCAACAGCAATCAATTTTTTAGATTCACTGGGTAATAAAGTAATTAATGCTTTAGCAGTAGTCATTTCAATAACATCCTTAAAGTTAGGTTTTTCCTATCTTATTTCTTAGATACTAATAAGACACTTTTTAATTTATTTGATTATTTAATTAAAGTAGAATTAAAATCTAGGTGAAAATTATGAGTGAAACTGAACATAAATACCATGTAATAATGGATATGATTGCTGATAGAGAAGGAAATTTTATTCTTGATGATAAGGATAAACCAGTTATCCGAGTAGTAACCCCTCCAGAATTTAAAGGAGGAAAACCAGGAAAACACTCTCCTGAGGATCTCTTTGTTGGTGCAGTAGCTGCTTGTAAAATGACCACCTTTTGCGCGATGGCTGAAAAATTGGATATCGGTTTACAATCATTAAAAGTAGATGCAACAGGATATCTTGGACAAGCTGAAACAAGAGGAATGGCTTTTACTAAAATTGAAACTCATTTAATAATTGCTATTGATGATGAAGAAAATAGAAAGTCGGCTGAGAAATGTGTTGATTTGACCAAAAAATACTGTCTTATTACTAATTCAATAAAATCAGAAACCACACTTACATTTGATATATCAGTAGTTTAAAGGAAAAAAGAGAAAATCTAGAATGTAAAGATACGTGATCTAAACATTCTTTCTTTTTTTAGTTATTAAGGTTCTAGCAAAAAGAATCACTGAAAAAGTGATTACCAATTCTCCAAGACCAAATGAAAGAGGTGCGGATTTTGTAGAAGTATTTGTAGTACCTTTTGTCATATTAATTGAGAAATAGAATGTATCTGCAATGGGTTCAAAGATATTATCGTATCCAAGATAATCAATTGAGTCAGGTGCAATTAGAGCACTACCATTTGTTAAAGAAATTAATAATTCGTACCCTATCAAACCAGTTTCTTCGACAACAGTAAAATTACCATTCCAAACATTCTCAGTTTCTGTAGTCATAGCAATTTTTGGGAAATGACAAATGAAATCAGGTACCAAAGCACAATATTGTATTTGTATTCCAGAAACATTCGTATCGTCATTAAAAGTAATTTCAACAGTAACTTTGATATCCTTTGAAATATCAGTTGGACTATGAGATACTGATACTACTGCTATTTCAGCTGAAGCAACCTTCAAGGATGAACTAGTAAGGAATAATGTTGCAATGATCGCTATTGCGAAAATTGCTATCCATTTTGTATGTTGTTGTTTTTTCATCTATTTTTACCTCACTTTCTTATTTTGTTATGCTATATCTAACTTACACGGAAGTGGTTCCAGAAGAAATATCCAATGAGGAATCCACCTGCAAGAATAAGGAGAGCTCCACTCAATATTTTTACAAACTTTGTCGAAGCTTGTAATCTATTAATTAATGTTTCTTTTGAAAGACCAACTAGTATAGTAATAATTATCATTGGTAATCCCATTGCTAATGAATAAATCGCAAAGATGAGTATTGCTTTAGCAAAAGCACCGGATTCTATCGCACTGAATGACATCGCAAGCAAAATCGGTAAATTACAACCAATTGATGCAAGTGCATACGTAACTCCATAGAAGAATAATTGGACAAATTGTGGCGTTTCAGAAGATGTTTTATTTTGAAATTCATTAGTAATTCCATCTTCTCCTTCTGCCATATCATTAGCTTGTAATTCTAGTTTCTCGACTTCTTTCCTTCTCTTTCTTCGAGTTGCAAGATTATTAATGGCATTAATTGCTTTACTCATATCAAGTGAAACTGGTGTTAAAGAAATAATTCCTAAAATAACAAGTAAAATTCCTATTGCAAGGGAAATGTATTCAGTAGCATTAGCAAGACGATCTAACCCTTCTCCTACACCTTCACTTACGGAAGCAACAATGATACCAATTATCATATAGAATAATACAATACCTAAAGCAGCAGCTGTCCCCCAGCTAAGTGATTTCCAGATGCGTCTTTTTATTGCAGCTTTCTTTTCTTCTTTATCCTTCTTTCCATTTTTCTCTTCTTGCTCATGTTGTTCGTCCCTCATTAACAAATCTAAATTATACGCCATATATCCTGGCAATAATGGAAATGCACATGGAGAGAAGAAAGACAATACTCCCGCAAAAACTGCAGTTAGCATAGAAAATTCGATACCTGAAGAGATTGGATCTGCAGTACCAGCAATTGTTTCGCTGATCTTTTCAGTTAAACCACTACCAGCAGTAAAACCTGTTTCAGCAAGGGTAATATATCCATTAGCATCAATTACTACTGTTTTTGGAATATCCAATACAGAATACTTTTCAAAAAGATTGTCTGAATCTAATGCAAAATCCCAAGTAGCATTGAAGTTATTTTTAAAAGTAAGCAATTGTGATTCAGTATCAGTTGGATCAACATCAATTGACAGTATTACTAAATCATCAGTAAATTCTTCTGAAATTGATACTAATTCAGGCATAAGTTGCTTACAAGGAGCACATGTTACGCTCATAAAATCTAAAAGAACAACCTTTCCTCTATAATCTGATAAGGTGAAATTCGCTCCTGCAAGGGTAGTTACTGAGAAATCTTGTGCGGGTTCTGAATTTCCAGTATTTGTAATGAAATAGAATCCTCCGTACCCAAGTCCACCAAGTACAACAATTATAGCAAGTGATATACCGATAATTTTCAACCATTTTCTGTTTTTTGATGGGGCAATATTTTCATCACTCATTTGAAACACGCTCATTATTTTGTTTTACAATAAAAGCTTAGTGAGATGATTGAGAAAAAAATAAGCAACTGTCCGTGATTAGAGGACAGTATCTTTAAATTCTTTTATTTTTTCTTGGCAAGCCTTTGAAGAGGCACAGCTATAATTCCACTAAGAACAAATAATGCTATAATGGTAGGGAGAGCAAAACCTGCAGCACCACTTGTAACAGTGTAATTGAACTCAACAGTAATGTTTTTACCTGAGACATCATTAGCATTAACTTTGATGACTAATTCCTCAGCTGGACCAACTTTTAAACTATATAACTTAGCATTATAAGTGTCCCCAACATTGGTCATCACTTGACTCGCGTTTAACTTACCGTTTGTCCAAATTTCTAATGTTGCACCAAGAACCATAGTATCGTCCGTAATGGTCACATTGATATCGAAAGTCTGTCCATAATCTCCATCTATTTCAACAACAGAATCTAAAGTAATTACTGGTGGCGTAGTATCTGGTAATTTAGCAACGTCAACCGTCAATGTATCTGTTGTCTGATTACCTCTGAAATCTTGAACCACTATCTCTATTGTTGCTGAGGTGATGCTATTTTGTGTTTCATTCCAAATAACAATAGGATCAAGCACAAATTCACATTCGTTCTTGCCTGAATCTGGTGACCAGAATTTTCGTCCTTCAGTATAACTTCCCAATGTTAATTCATATTCAACGAAACGTAGTGCATCATCGGTGATATCTACAGAAGCAGTGAAAGTGCTGTCTAAAATTGATATAGGTTCTACATCTGATTCAAAATTTGACAGAATAGGAGCTGTCTTATCATCCATTGCTAAAAGCTCATCAATAATCCCCTTAAGTGCTTCTTCTCCACCAAATCCTTCCTCAACGTAGTAAACATATTGGTACTGATTAAATATCATTAATGTAGGAATAGCAGATATCTCATAGTAGTTACTAATTGAAGCTGTATCTCTAAAGATAAACCAGTTCATGTTATATGTTCCAGCAAACGTTTCAATCGCTGCCTCTTGTTCACTGATGTCAGTATCAACACTCATCATTACAAAATCTGGTTCAGCTGCATAATAATCATTGATATTTCTTAGATATGGCATAGCAGCTTTGCAAGGACCACACCACATAGCAAAAAAGTCTATCAAAACAACTTTTCCTGCGAAACTGGAAAAGGTTTTGCTTGTATCGCTCATAATTTCTTCCATTGTCCAATCAATGGCTTCTTCTCCAGCATTAACCAAATTTGGTGTTAAGTCATTTCCTGTTTCAGGATTAGTACTAACACTGTGGATATTTGTTATTTTAAATAAAACTGAAGAAAGCACCAATAGAGTGAGTAAAATAAAGCTTACTTTTTTCATTCTCATAATCAATCACATACTCTCTCAACATCAAGAGATTTTATAGCTTTCTATTTTTAACAGTAAAGCTCAATTAAACTGTCTGATTTAGTTCTTAATAATCTAATCATTTGTTTCAATATCACCAGCTTCTCCCTTAGCAATAGTCTTTTCTTCTACATCTTGTTTTGAATTAAAAGCTAAGACAAAAGGGATGAGTGTCACTATCAATCCAATACTTGCCAATGAAATGCCAGTATAGAATTCTGCTGTTCTTCTGATGGTTAGCGTTGAAATCATTTGAGTTTGTACTTGAAAGTCAATAGAACTATTCCAATCTACAAGAATGAAGACTGAATAGAGTGTAGCTTTTTGAGATAAAACGAAGGAGATTTCTTGAGTGCTATTTGCTACAACATTATGATGTTTAAGAGAAGAAGCTAAAAAATGATTGACCGTCGTTTGATAGTTAGTAATTAACCAACTATATGATAGCGAAAGAGATTCATTGTTATATTGATTAAAAATAACCTCTAAACTACCTGCTAAGGTAGAAAATTGCTCACCAGTAGCGATAGCTGCACCAATTGTACAGTAGGAATTATTTTCCGCAAAATCAGCAGCAAGATTTAAAGAATCTCTCTTATCTAGCTCGAAACTTTGTACAAGACCATAATTTGTTTGTTCTTCAGAGAAAAAGAGTGTTGAAGTAAATTCCCTGTCTTCAACTCGCTCGAGACGAAGAGCAGGACCTAGTATGATGCCAAATGATAGCAATATTAATCCGAATGCTAATAATGGATTTCTAAATTTCTTAATGCTAGTATAGAGTTTCATTGGTTTTTGATATTTTTTAGTCCAATCAATAATTGCCATCATTGGGAAGAAAATAAACCAAGCAACGAAAATCAGTGCATGTAAGGGAAAATCAGTAATGTAGATATAGATGAATTCTGCACCAAAATACTGAATTCTATCTTCAGGTGAAAGATTTAGAAAATAAGTACTAATTCCCTCTTTCAAAGAAATGCTTGTCCACTCGAAATTGAATCCTTTGAAAAGCAAAGGAAAATCAAGGTCCCAAATCATATAAGCGTTAAGATTATACAATCGATTATCAAAAGGATAGAATAATAGAACGGGTCCAGTTGTTAAATCTAGAATGCAATGTAGGAGTATGAATACACCAATAATAATAAGACTTCTAGCAAATAAATCAGCTTTTTCTCCTAACGTCTTCTTTTGAATATATTTTGTAACAATAAGCCAGATAATTGTACCAAGGATTAAACCAATAGGCCAAACAATCGAATGAAGGTACGTTCTGTGTAAAAAAATGAAAATATCAATATCCGGGAAAAGAGCAAAGAGTGATAAAAGAGCAAAGAGCCCTCTTTTATCACTGAAAATCTCACGATTCTTCTTTCCTATACCGACCCAAACGAGAAAAGCTTCTAATGCAACATGAGTTGGACCCCAAGTCAAAGTGTATCAATCCTACAAATAATCTACTATAAGAATAAGTATTACTTATCTTTCAATTATTCGACGAGTTCTTTTCAAACTTGATAGAAAAAATATATATGGCTCCCATGAACGAGGAATAATTAATTAAAAGGATAGATGAAATCTCATGTTCGATGCGGTATTATTTGATGCAGATAGAACCATTTTCAATAATGATGGATTACATGAACTTGTAACGTTAAAAATAATTGAGAAAGTAGGATTAGATGAAGCCTTGGCTGACCATGTACACAAAGCATGGGATAAAAAATATTTCGAAGAACAAACGAGATTGATGGAAAATGAAGGGTTCTGTGTAGATAGAGAAACATCTGCAAAATCACTTGTAATCGCTCTAAAGGAATTTGGAAAAGAAATTTCCTATGAAGACGCATATAAGATGTACCAAATAATGGTTGATGAATTCACAGAAAGATCAAAACCATATCCTGACATGTTAACGTTAATGGATTTCTTGATAGAAAAAGGAATAAAAATGGCTATAGTATCAAATGGAGATAATGAAGTAATTATGAACCGCTTGAAAAAAGCCAATATAGAAAATCATTTCGAGTTTGTAATTGCTCCATGCGAACAATATCCACTCACAAAACCAGATGTTAAAATCTTTGAGGAGTCATTAGCAAAGATCAGAACTACTGCCAAAAGAACCATTTTTGTAGGAGATAATCCTTACGCAGATGTCAAAGGAGCAAATAACGCAGGGATGTTCTCAGTGCTTATTGATAGATGGGAAGCATATAATCAACTTGAAGGATTAGAAGTTCCTGATTTACAAATAACCAATTTTGATGAATTGAAAGCGTATATCTGTGAAAGAATAACCAGTTAAATTATTAATTACAAAAAGCAAATATTAATTGGAGCTGTTTTCGATAAAAATAACAATCTTCTATTTTAGTGGCACAGGTAATACTTGGTGGGCAACAGAACAATTACAACAAATGCTTAAAGAAAAAAAATTTGAGGTAGAATATTTCTCAGCAGAATCGAAAGTTGTTCAAGATGGAAATAAAGTAAATGAACTAATCAACCAATCCGATTTAGTTGGTTTTGGTTATCCAATATATGGATCGGATATTCCATTAGTTTTTATGGATTTCATTAAGAATCTTGCACCATTAAAAAACAAGAATGCTTTTGTGTATACTACAATGATGCTTTTTAGTGGAGACGGCGCATTAGTAGCGAGAAGACAACTAAGAAAGAAAGGATTCAAAGTAAAACAAGCAACCAATATACGAATGCCAAATAATATTAGACTGCCATATCCAATCTTCAAACATTTTCCAATAAATAATGGCGCAGAAAATGATTGGGTAAAGAAGAAAAAAGCATTGCCAAAAATCGCTAAATTAGTAGACCGCATAGTAAATAATAAGCGATGGATACAAGGGTGGGATCCGGCAAATGTTGCATTAGGGTTAATGCAAAGGATGGAAATGAGATTTGGTAAAGTGTATAAATATGCTCGAAATTATTCCGTAGATGAAGAAACATGCACACAATGTATGCAATGTGTTGACAACTGCCCAACAGAGAATATTACTTTTGAAGATGAAATTTTCTCCTGGGGAAAAAATTGCCTATTCTGTTTAAGATGTTATCACTTCTGCCCAGAAGATGCAGTACTATTCAAAAAACCAACTCTAGATAGAAAACAATATCCAAGGTACAAAGGACCAGGAGATGGCTTTACTCTAGATAAATTAAAGAAATAAGCTGAACATTCGATATTCAAATTATTTCAGCTTTGTTTGTCTCTGCTTAATAGGAGAAATGAGGATTATCTTTATCCTCAAGTCTCATCTGATAGACTTTACTATTTTTCAAATCAATATTTTGTAAATGAAAACGTTTGTGAACGGACTCAAATTTAATAATTCTCAATGGCACCACTTTGACCAAAACCATCTCCTTGACACACGAAAAAGAATCATACCATTTGGGCGAAAATTTAGCTCGAAATAAATCACCAATAACATTGAATTTTTTGTCACCCGCCCAACCAAGCACCTCAGCTTCACCCTCAATTTGAAGCTTACGCAAATTAAAAGCTACATTCTTATTCCCTCTCAATTGAATGATTTTCTTGTTGTGCTCCCAAGAAAAGAAATAGATTGTGAAATCTTCATTGACAAAGGAAACAATTCTGGCAGAAACTCTATTGTCAAGGGAAGTAGCAAGAACCATATCTTTATTGTCTGCAAACAAAGTTAGAATTTCACTTCTAACATTGTTAAAATCAGGTTCTTCTCTCATTTTTACTATTGTTTCATAACTGTCAAGATCCTCAAAGTTCAACATTTAATTCTCCAAAAACTACCTTACCAAAGGTAATTGTACTAAATAAATAGAATATCAAATTATAAAATTATTGTGTAGAGAAAAATCTTACTCACAGAGAGAGACTCTTGAAATTATCAATACAAAAAAAGTAAATGGTTGATTATTCGCATCCATCCCACCAGATCAATAATGAGAACGAAAGGGCTGCTCTTGGAAAAGCAGCGGTTCTCGTAAAGCATGATATTTCTTTCCACCAATAGGTTGACTGGTAAGAAAAGAGAAGAAACGGACAACCCAGAGATTGGTAATAATAAGTGTGGGACTATTTTCGGTTTGCAGCTGAATTCTGCCGATTTGATCAAACAATCGCTGAAACTGTTCCTTTAGTTGACGAATATTCTCTATGGAATAATCAACAATGAGGAGAACATATTTCTTAAGACTACCATCACCATTGACCATGCCGGAGAGATAAGCGATTTCATCTGTTAAGTGTAAAGGCAGAGTAAACGCTTCACCTCGAGCAGATTCAAAAGAACGATTGTGAAAATCAATTTTTAATTCCTCAGGGAAACAGCGGAGAAAAGGAAGCGGAACAAACCCTCGTTCAAGGTCTTTCTGCAAAATATCTCGCCACTCTAAAATTCGTCTATTGTCCGATTTATAGAAATAATCACGTAATTTCTCAGCAATGAGTAACTCTTGGCTAGTAATGATCTCTTTTTCTTCTTCAGTCAATTGCACATAGGGAAAGCGTGCAAGGATACGATCTGCTGATTTTTCACGAATAAAATCACTACGACGAACCATCAACGGATACAAGTTGAGGGTTTTTTTATCTTCCAGAAAAATATCGTTTATCCTGTTGTTTGTTACTAGTTCATTTGCATTAAGCCATTCGCTAACAGGTCTAGCTTCTGAATCAAAATAAATTGGATCCTCTTGCCAATTAAGGTGTAATTCAGCAGTCATTGTTCTTGCAAACCATTTGTTCTATACTTCTGTAACAATTCTAGTTCTTAAATACCTCTTTGAAAAGATGTACGGTATTCTATTTTAATAACCATTTAATTAAGTTAATAATTATTAGTTTCGGTAATCTCTTTAAATAATAGCTATATATCGAGCTATCTATAATACTATATGTTGCAAAATGTCTGACAAAAAAATCATTTACCGAACTTATAAGTATCGGCTCTATCCAACCAAAAAACAAGAAGCAGTCTTTAATGAATGGTTAGAAACATGCAGACGACTTTACAATTACTTTGTCCAACAACGATTTGAGCATTGGGAAATCGAAAAACATTTACCAAAAGAATATCGAGTGTACAAGTCTTATTTTGACCAATGTAAACAACTACCAGAACTAAAAAAAGATAATCACTATCTAAAACGAGCATATGCAGCAGTTTTAGTTAATGTTGCAAAAAGAGTCGATAAGACTTTTTCGGATTTTATCCGAGAAATAAGTGAAGGAAACTCAAAATACGGAAAACCAAAATTCAAGTATAGATTTTATTACAATTCATTCACATATCCCCAACCAGGTATTAAAAATCAAAAATTCAGAATAGAGGGTAACAGATTATATCTTGGAAAAATAGGGCATGTTAAGATTATTCTAGATAGGAAATTACCACAAGAAGCAGTTATCAAAAATTGCTCAATAAAACGTGAAGTGAATCATTGGTATGCTCATATAAGTTTCAAGCAAATTGCAACAATTCCCGAACTTCAAGTTAATGAGAATAAAGCAGTTGGAATTGACTTAGGAATCAAGACTTATGGAGTTCTTAGTGATGGAGAAGAGATTAAAAATCCAAAATGGTTACAAGTGATGGAAAAGAAATTGGTAAGAGAACAGAGAAATCTATCACGAAAAAAGAAAGGATCTAAAAATTGGAGAAAGCAATTAATTAAACTTTCAAAAATTTATAGAAAAGTTAGATTTCAAAGAAATGATTTTCTCCATAAAGAAACTACTAAATTAACTAACGATTATGATTTAGTTGTTCTTGAAGATTTACAAATTAATAACTTGGTACGAAACAACAGGTTAGCTAAAAACATTAGTGAAGTATCTTGGGGTTTTTTTCAAAAATTTCTCTCATACAAAGTTAATGAAAAAGGGAAAAAACTTCTTGTAGTAAATCCTCGAAATACCAGCCAAATTTGTAGTAATTGTGGAGAGATGGTTAGAAAGAGTTTGAAGGTTAGAATACATGAATGTCCTAACTGCAATATTGTTCTTGATAGAGATTTGAACGCAGCAAAGAACATTCTTCAAAGAGGATTAGAGGAATTACGGTCATCTATTGACAACACCGTTGGGTTAACGGGAAGTGCTTGTGGAGAAGTTTCAAAGGAAACTCAAGGAAGCAAGAAATTTGTTAAAACAACAAATAAACCAAAGCTTGGATAGTGTGTCTCATTTGCACTATCTCTATTTCATTTTTTCAATTAAAACCTATAGTTTTATAAATTCCAAATTTTGAATTAGAAACCAGATATTCGGGTGTGTAGTATAGTACGGATAGTGCGTCTGCTTGCGGAGTAGAAGGTCGGCGGTTCAAATCCGCTCACACCCGCCAATTTATTTTATATAGATTTGAACATTTGACTTAGTAATAAAATGGTGGAATCTTTCTGAAATTTTATCCTTCATAGTGACGGTTATTACGATAAAAAAGAGAAAATTGTAAAACTACTTAACAGAATTAAGAGATATTACCGAAAATTATAATCTCTATATAATAAGACGAGAATAATTAAAGATGAAATGTCTGCAAAAAATATCTGAGTAAATTAGTTTCCCAATAGAAATTCACATGGAGCGTTGTGAATCACTGTAAGTGATGAACAGTGACTGCGTGACTCTGCTCCGAGCATGGATATTGAGGTTTTACTTAACAGCAACTTATGACTAAATTACAGAAACTAGACTAATAGTGTAAATTAAATTATAAGAAAAAAATCATTCGAGATAAAATGCCTTAACGTCATCCCAGTATTTGGTTTCCCACGACAGTTTGGGAACAGAAGCACGAACATCTTTCTTAAGTTGTTCTAAAAGAGATTCATTTTTAGCAAAAAAATCTTCCACAAGGGGGAGCGTTTCTTCGAATTGAAAATGGCACAAAGTTAAGAGAGCAAAGTACAGAAGTTTGTGCATCTTGGGTAGTGAAAGAGATTCATCTTGCAGCTGTTGAATTAATGATATAATATAATCTGAGACAACAGGATGCGTTGCTAAATTTACTAAGGAAGAAACGCCATTGAGGAAAAGGATACGTTCCGGTGAAATTGCTCCTGAAGACAATTGCTGAGAAAGATAGGAAAGATAATCCACATTCAATAACGAATTATGATATTGACGAAGAAGGATACGATTGTGGTCAAATTTTTCAAATCTTTTATCTATCCCTTCTCGAATAGAAGGAACATTAAAGGGATGAGAATTATAAGCGAAGTATAAGAAACCAGTTTTTGAAACATTGAGGTTACCAAAGAATAGAAAAGCATCTTCAGCTGTGAAGAACACCTCACCAGGGATTTTAGCGACATCAACAGTGCCAAACCTCCTGTTATCAAGTCGTTTACTACCCTTTTCCATACGAGCAAAATCAGAGAGACGAATAATTCTTGGTTCATTAAGATGTGTAATTGTTAGCTTCATAGCAAAACAATCAATGATGCGACAATCAACTAAAGGGGGGTAGCCACAGAAACAAACACTTTTGGGAAATAACAGATCCTTGGATTCTAACTCAAAAAAGTGGTTTTGAAGTTGTTTGGGAAAAGCATTACGGGTAGACTCGTTAAAAAAGAGGTCTTGCAAGAATGGAAAAGCAGTACCAACCGAGCCACTTTCATAAGATTCTTCTGCAAATAAAATAACTGTATCATTGACAAGAAACAATTTGAGAGGATCTTTTTTATCAATAAAATACAAAGGAAGAGAATTTGGAAGCAAGGCTAATACAACAAGTTAGAAATGAAAAGCAAAGCATAAAAAGCTAATGCCAAGAAAAAATGCAAGGCTCAACTTAATCTTTGAGTAGCATATAAAATAGATAATAGTAATAATTGGCGTTAGAAGGATGAGCAACTATGGAAAATAGAAAACGCATTATTCTTTTTGTGATTATTATTTCACTAATATTGTTGGGTACTGGAATAGGTTTAGGGACTTTTTTTGGGATAAATAAGCCTACCAGGTTATTTATTGCCATTCATTGTGAACCTGGCTCTTTTCCTGCTACCACGGATTATCCTGAACAATATTGGTTTAATTTACTTCAAATGATTTCTCAAGCAGATCAGAATGATGTTAAATTGAATTTACTCTTTAATCCCCAGTGGGGGTCGTATATTCTTCAAAACACTACTAGATTCTCTCTTGTTAGATCTTGGGAAAGCAATGGTCATGAGATTGGTTTACATGTTCATGGTCCTAATCAAGGTAGTTGGTGTGGTTATACTAATCAAGCTGCTTTTGCATCTGACCCCAAATATCTTGGAACGATTGCTGAAATGATGGTAATTATGAATCAGCTTCCCGCTTTCGGTCAAATATTGACCACCTGTTCAGCTACTGATGAAGATATTATTTTTGATTATCCTGTAGGAGTGCTTTTCAGAACATCTGGTGGAAGTGAAAAAATGAATCATTTGTGGAGTAAACCAACCACTGAAACTTTTACTGGTCAATCAACGGCTGGTTTTAACCATGCAAGATATGGCAACATTCAATCTGATATTAACAAGACTTTGACGAATTCAAGCAATTATACCAAAAGCGCAATAATGAATATGTTATGGGATTAGTATGGCATGTGTTCAATTACGAAGACAGTCCTTTAGCCTTCATTCAATTATTTGAGTATCTTTCCTCGCAGAACATTAAAACTTGTCGAGTGTCTGAGCTTACAGCTTGATCTCGCTATCTAAAATCTACTAAAAAATAAAATCTTTTCTTTTTCAAAAACAATATGTATATATTTTTAAGATGTTATTAGATATATTGATTGAAAATGTTAGTTATTATCTGTTGGTAAGTGTGATTATTATTGTCTCTAAACAAATTTGTCTTAGGAATTAAGAGCAGAGTTATTTTGCGAATAGTTTGTTTAATTATTATTTTTGTGTTTATAGCAAATCCTTCTGTCATCCATTCACTTGCTAAATCTTTTAGCAATGAAACTGTTTCAGGGATCATAATCAACGGGGGTAGTACTAGTCCTTTCGATTTTGGTTCTAAACCTGGAGAGTCTTCTTTATCCTTAGCGGCATTTGAAGGAGGTAGTAGTTCATTTTCTGGAAACGCTCTTCCGGGTGGTGTTGTCTGGAATAATGTAACTATGCTTGATTCCCCATACCTACCTGTTACTCCAAAAACTGTGGTAGATAGAGATGATAATGTGCATTTTTGTTGGACAAATTGGTATAACGGTCGAACTCTTTATCATCAAATCTTATTTGCTAATGGGAGTTGGAGTGAAAAAACAGTTTTAATTAATTATAGTAATGGAGTGTCTATTGGAGTAGATATTATTGCTGATGCTTTTGGAAAGGTTCATTTGGCTTATTCTTGGGGACAACTAATTGACAATCAAAAGACCTATTATGCTTTTTGGGAGGATGATGTTTGGAGTTCTTTTGAACGGGTTGATTTCGGTGTGGATGAGTTTGGAAATTCCATACCTGCTAGCTATCCACTCATTCGTGTATCCTCTGATGGAACTCCTCATGTTGTTTGGTCTGGCGAAATTTTCTATTTAAATGAGGGTATAAATTTTCATCCTCTCTATTATCAGAAGCGTTTAGCTCCCGGATCTTGGAGCAGTGTTTTGTTGGCTGGTTATAGTTTTCCTAAAACCTTTTCATTTTTGATTACAAAAGATGATTATTGTTATGTTGGAACCTCAATAATTGGCGGAGGATCTTATGCTGCTAATCATCATATCAATATCCTCCGTAAAAAGATAACTGATAATAATTGGTTATCAACTGATGAAATTGCATATTATGATATGCCAAATTACCTTCGTATTGTACCCAATGTGGAATTGTTAGAAGTCGGAAATACCATTCATTGCTTAGCTGTCTATTTAGATGATACACACCCTGCGATTCTTGATTTTACTAGTGCAGGTGTTCTTTGGAATGATGTTGAACTAGTTACTACTGATATTGGCATTGAAAATAAAATTCAACTCTCTGCTACAGTAATTAATGGAAGTGATATAGCTCTAGTGTATAACTGGCATCACTATGAAAATGACACTCTCTTATCAGGTGTATACTACAAGATGTTTTATGATACCAAACAAGAATGGTCTGAAACAATGCCGGTCTCCGTGAACCATTCACAAGTAATCTTGCCCAATATTTCTCACGATAGTAAAGAAAAATTACATGTAACCTGGTGTGATGACCATCCTGTATCTGGAAAAGCTCTGTATCATTCAATTGGAATACCTGACAAGGATTTAGATGGTTTATCAAATTACGATGAGCGAATGATCTACTTTACTGATCCAAATGATCCTGATTCAGATGATGATTTACTGAACGATGGTGATGAAATAGCACTTGGTATGGATCCCCTAAATCCGGATGAGGATTCAGATTTAATATTAGATGGTTGGGAACTTAATTTTGGTTTAGATCCATTTAATGCAACAGATGCAACAATAGATCTAGATATAGATGGATTAACAAGCCTTGAAGAATTTAATGCTCAGACAGATCCAACGAATAATGATACCGATGCGGATTCCCTTTTAGATGGAGATGAAGTATTTGGAATTCATCATCCTACAAATCCCGGAGCGAATGCTACTGGATGGGTTGTGGGATTGGATCCAACAAATCCGGACACGGATACAGATGGGCTTTCAGATGGAGATGAACTTTCTATCTGGGGTACGAATCCTCTAAATGATGATACAGATTCAGATGGAATGCATGATGGTTTTGAAACGTATTATGGTCTTGATCCACTGATTGATGATGCTAGTGGGGATTTAGATGGAGAAGGGTTATCTAATTATGAAGAATATATTCTTGGAACAAATCCAATTAATAACGATACAGATTCTGACAATTTAACTGATTATGCAGAAGTGATAACTTATCTAACTGATCCTTTGGATGAAGATACTGATGATGATTTACTCTCAGATTATTATGAGATTATCATTGATCCCTTTGACGACCTCTATCTAACAAATAATACATATCAAACTAATCCTTTACTTGCTGATACCGACAGTGATTTCTTATCAGATTTATATGAGTTGAATGTTTCCTTAACAAATCCTCTAGTGAATGATACCGATGCAGACCAAATGCTAGATGGATATGAATGGGAATATGGCTTAGACCCTTTCACAAATGATGCTGCTGAAGATTATGATTCGGATGGATTAACAAATTATATTGAGTCGTTATATTGGTCAGATCCATTTAACGAAGATACCGATGGAGATAATCTTTTGGATGCAGAGGAAATTGAATATGGAACTAGTTTAATCTCAGCTGATACAGACAGTGACCTTCTAACTGATTATCAAGAGATTATCGTTCATCATACAGACCCCTTAGATTCAGACTCCGATTCGGACGGTCTCTTGGATGGATACGAGGTCTATTTCTTTGGTACGAATCCTCTTAATTCCGATACAGATGGAGATACTTTATCGGATGGCTTTGAGATTCTCACCTTTGGTTCAAATCCATTTCTGAAAGATTCTGATTACGATGGTTTAGATGATAATATAGAGCTAGATTTCGATTCGAATCCTAATGCAATTGATACAGATTTAGATGGCATGATTGATCTCTGGGAATGGACGTATGGATTTAATCCCCAATATAATGATGGAATTGACGATGCCGATGGAGATGGTTTGTCAAATTATGAAGAATTCCTGTTCTTTGCTCATCCGCATATGAATGATACAGATAGTGACTTGTTAAACGATTTTGAAGAAGTCTATGTTTATCTTACTTACCCATTTAATAACGACACTGACAACGATTTTCTAAGCGATTATGATGAAGTTCACACCTATTTCACTGATGTTCATGATCCCGATACAGATGATGATAACTTATTAGATGGAGAAGAAATTTTCATTTATCTAACAGATCCAAACCTTTACGATACCGATTCTGATGGGTATAGCGATTCCAAGGAACTCTTGGCAGGAACGAATCCTTTAGATCCTCGTAGTAACCCTAAAGATCGACAAATAACACTTGTCGTATCAATCTTTTCCATAATTATAGGGTTTCTCTTAATTTACTATTTCACGCCTTTCTTTATCTCTAAGGGATCTGGTGGCAGTGAACGTAAATGGATTATGATAGGGCATAAAAAACGTCTTGAAAGATCTAACCAGCTTTTAAAAGTGCTTGAAAATGAAGTTCCTGATTCTGATACAGAGAAGAACTAATCTTGCATTTTTACTTCATTTTATTAAAAATAAAACTCTAATTGTGAATGAGGACAATAGAAACCATTTCTTCTAATTTTGATTATTGCACCAAGAATAGAATATTATATATTTACTAAGAGCTAATATTTCAGAGCGTAGAAAAAAACGTTCATTTGTGTGAGTTGATTTCCTTGGCACGTTTCCTAGCAAAAGTGATTATTACTCTTGAATCTGGTTTAAAGAAAGATATCTATCATCAAGCATTACGTCAAATCTCTGCACACAATAAAAGTAACCTCTTAGAAATGATTGGTGTGGATCCTGTTATTTTTCGCTCAAGAACAAATACAAGCTCTGTTGATTTACAGATTTGGATCACTACAATTACAGGTACAATGTTAAATCGATTAGTATCTCCTCTTTATTTTGCAGGTGCTCGAAAATATATTTTTATGTGCTCAACAAAAAATGCTCCTAGTTTTGTCATGAATGCCATTGATTTAGCTGCTCAGAATTTCAACGCTTTAAATGAAATTATTATTCTTATACCAAAAAGAAGTGCTGAAATAAAACAATCAACACTGAAACGTGATATTACTCAGTCATTTGAAGACAAAGCATTGACAAATTTCTCTTTCTCTCGATGGAATAAACCAAATGATTTAGTTAATCTATTTGAAAGAATAATTGATGATTTGGTCAATATTTCACCACAAGAATTAGGTTTTGCTCCTGTTGGATTTGATCTAACTATTGTAGAAGAAATTGTTAAGAAACAAGGTTTCAAAGTAAATCAAAAACATGAGGTAATTATTCTCAAAAACAAATACCTTTTCAAGCTTAATCTAGAGACAAATAACATTTTTGCTGAAATGAGTGAATGTACTAACTGTGACAAAGAGTGTAAAGTGAGTAAGAAGCTCTGTATACAGATTTCTGACAAAGGATTTGCTAATATTACTGGTTTAGGAGACCTCCGTATGCTTTCAATATTGTTTGCAATAGAGAATGAGTCTATATTTAAAGTCAAGGGAAGAAAGCCACAAGAAGATATTAGTAACCAACTAAAAGAACTGCGAGTGATGTTCAAAAAGAAATGTAGAAAGGAATAGCACCAGCTATCCCTTTTTTTAAATGAAAATTAATTACTTAAGTAATCCTTTTTCTTTAAGCAATGGTTCTAAAACTGACATCAAATCTGGTTGCCCAATTTCTTGGAGGTCGTATTTGACTCTAACTGTTTTATGTTTGATGTTAATTAGTTTGGAAAGGTCAATTGGAGTACCGATAACAACTAAATCGCAATCAATAGCGTTGATAGTCTTTTCGAGTTCTTCAATTTGTTTCGTACCATAACCCATTGCAGGGAGGATAATTCCAAGGTGGTTGTATTTTTCAAAGGTTGCTTTGATTGACCCAATAGCTTTTGGTCTTGGATCGATTAATTCTTTTGCACCGAATTTCCAAGCGGCAATTGCACCTGCACCGTACTCCATATCACCATGAGTTAATGTAGGTCCGTCTTCTATGACGAGTACTCTTTTACCTTTGATTTTCTCCCAACCTTCAACTGTAAGAGGAGATGCACCATCAATAACAATTGCTTTAGGATTGTATTCAGCAATGTTTTTTCTAACAATTGCAACATCAGCTCTGTTTGCTGAATCCATTTTATTAATGATTATTGCATCAGCAGTTCGTAGATTAACTTCACCTGGATAGTAAGATATTTCATGACCTGGTCTATGAGGATCGACGACAACAATTTCTAAATCAGATTTGTAGAATGGGAAATCGTTGTTTCCACCATCCCAGATAATGAGATCAGCTTCTTTTTCAGCTTCGCGGAGGATTCGTTCGTAATCAATTCCGGCGTAAAGGGTTATACCGTTAGTGATCAATGGCTCGTATTCTTCGCGTTCTTCAATTGTGCAACGGTACTTAACTAAATCCTCAAGAGAACCATAGCGTTGACATGCTTGAGAGTTCAAGTCTGGATCGTAAGGCATTGGATGTCTAATAGCAACAACCTTTAGACCCATTTTTGAGAGTGAAACAGCGATTTTTCGTGTAGTTTGACTCTTACCGCAACCAGTTCTGACAGCACAGATAGAGATAACTGGTTTCGTGGATTTGATAGATGTCTTTTTCTTACCAAGCATCAAAAAGTTTGGTCCTAATCCCATAACTCTTGAAGCAATGTGCATAACATAATCATATGGCAAATCACTATATGATAGAACACAGACCTCTGCTTTAGTCTTCTCAATGACTTCCGCAAGATCTTTTTCATCAAAAATTGGTATTCCCTTTGGATATAACTTACCAGCTAATTCTTTTGGATAAGTTCGTCCTTCAATATCAGGGATTTGTGTTGCAGTAAATGCAACGACTTCATAATTTTCATTTTCTCTAAAATAGGTATTGAAATTATGAAAGTCTCGACCAGCAGCACCTAAGATTAAAACTTTTGTTGGTTCCATAAATTATACTGTCCCTTATTGTTTCTTAACAATAAAAGTTGACTTAATACTAATTTGACTTTAAGCTTGTTTATTAAATGGTCGGTCACTTTAGAAATGTGCGTAATCATGAGAAAAGAGGCTATTTTAACATTTTTTCATTGAATCAACATTCGACCAAATGACGGCTATCATACTAAAAGAACAAGAATACGAAACCTACGGATTCTCATTAGAGAGTATTCGAGAACAATAAAAATAGTTGAGGGTTCGCTCTCAAACAATACTTTTTTTTCGTTCCCAAGCAACCTGTGAGAGAACCAAAACGTTCCGCTCAGAGCGGTTAAACGAGCAAACGATTACTCGTTAGTGACTTGCGATTTTCCTTTAATTCCGTTCTTCTCCTTTATATTTGAATTACTCCTTTCAAATCGTTTTTGAATCTTTAAGTAGATAAATTTTCAACAAGCTATTCCTTATATCGAAATAAGTCAATCAACTTTGTTAATCCTAAATAGTAGTGGTTATTGTGCCGATTGATTCTAATACCATACTTATCATTGTTTTCCAAGTTCCTTCAATAATATTTTTGGTTATTAATTCATTATCGACTTTATTCTTGAACATGTAAAATATCCCATTTTATTTGTTTCAACTGAATGAATATTTCCCTTTATTGGGAGTTAGTATTTTTACCTTTCTAAAGAATTTTTAAAGAACGAGAAGCAAAAATATTTTTCATTTAAAATTTTTTCCTCCGACGTAATTTTTTTTTGAGAAATGATTTTATACTCTCATTGTTTCGTTATTCTGATTACTTCTCGTTGGAGATAGTTAATCGGAGAAAGAAATTGGGTGTATAATTTTGAAGCACACGAAAGGAAAGAAAATTGGTCTTATGATATTTATGATAGCAATTTTTGCAATAATGCCCATCACTTCGATGATTGCTGAAGCAGTTAAAATGGGTGATCCGACAATTGAATACGTATCTTCTAAATTACGTGTACCAGAAGAGATGCAAAAAATATCTGATGTTGAGACAGCAATGGATACAGTATATTGTCTTGATGTTGAATTACAAGCGACAAAGCGAACAGCAGAATACGTAAATGGTACAATTGAATTCAATGAAGATATCAGTCAATATGGAAAAAACGATTACTACACA
>JABCTZ010000013.1 GCA_018238155.1 Candidatus Heimdallarchaeota archaeon
CTTGGAAATGGTATGATCATTTACATGAGTTTGTATTTGGAGTTTTCAATCCTTTTGCAACAAAATATTGGTGTTCAAGCACAGGTCCTAATGGTTGTACAGCTAAATTTGATGCAAATTGGGCAAGGTTTTACAGCTGTTAAATCAAGATATATAGTATTAAATTACACAAGGAGTTATCAAATACTAACAGAAGAATACTAAAATAATTGATGAAGGAATGGGAATCAAATGAGAACAAGATTGGCAGTATTAAATCTAAGAAATAAGAAAAAAATAAGGACGAACTCTATCATATTATTCGTCCTAATCCTTCTATTTGGAGCAACAGTCTCAGTTAAGGAAAATATGGCAAATTCATCTGCCACAATGGTCAGTATCGTTTGCAATACTTCAGAAACTGAAACTGGTCTTTATAGGGAAGGTACAATTGAAATGTATTGGGAAAATTCTGATGAATATTATATTGGTTCGTCAATTTTGGGCATAGGTGGTATTTTCCAAGTTAATTGTACATTATTGGCAATCTCAAATACCAGTGTACTCTGCAAAGTTTTTCCTGATCCATTAGTACACTGGTCACCTATTCCAGCGAATATAACTCTACTACCAGGTGAATCTTTTGAAGAAACATTCACCTTAGAATCCAGCGAATTTCAACTTCATAATGAAATCACCTATTTTCCAACGTTACTAACAGAAGGATCCAATGCAACCCTCCATTATTGGTGGAAAGTCCTGAATAAAGGAGAAATAGCTCCTGTAAATAGCTTTGTTTACACTTTTGGCATTCTCTTACTCTTTACGTCTATTAATGCACTTGTTCTTGAAAAACAAAGAAAGAAAAAGTAATCGTTTATGATAGGTAAACCTTGACTTTTCTTTTTGCTTTTTTTTGATGTGTAGAAGTAATTGTATAGTTCGTGTGCTGAGTGTTGGTAGAGTTCTAGTTCTTCTGCGAGTAGTTAAAATGATTGTATCTCCCACGAATCTGTACGAAGATTTGGAAGAGGGTGTTCAAGTCTACTTCTCAATAGATTCAAGGATCTTTCATTCTTAAGATAATATTCCAGAAGAATGGTAATTTTCTGGTCATCTTTCATTGATTTTAAATTAGCATATGCTCTCTCCAGAAAAGAGAATACCTGTGGAAGTTCCACAAGAGGAAGTAGAACATCTAACCCGCAATAGTTAAGCACTTGTTTTGGACTAATGCGCTGTTCTTGTAATAGATGTTGTATATACTTGAAGTTATAGACTGAAAATTTGAAACTACTAAAGCAATTGTTTTCCTCCATGATTTCTTGAGAAACAATAGATTGAATTCTAGTCCTAGCAGGGAGAAAAATTTGTTTATTAAATTGCTTTTCAGTATTGATTGTTACTAATTTGTGTCCAAGTTGATATGCTGTTGACGTAGTGCAGATATTAGCTAATATAAGTGCTGCTTCTTCTAGAGAAAGTAACACCTTTCTATCTAGAGGGTGTTTCTGAAAGGCAATTTCTTGAAAGATAGCTGGTTTTATCCTGAGTAAAATCAAAGGAAATATCTAAATCGAAACAATTATCACAAAAAACACCTGCATTGTAATTCTCCTCTCTTCCAAATAATTGTTTACTTTGAATTTTTGCATTATCGATTTTTCCTTGAATAGATAGTTGTAATATTGCCGGAAATTATTTTTCTGATTGTTTACACTGCATGAGTTTAGATAAGAGATAGGTAGCTTTACTTATCCAAATATTAAGTCCGTAAGGATTATTTCCAAATCCAAATACTTTATCACTGAGGATGTAAACTACATAAGAATCGTTAAAGACCCCAAAAAAGGGGATTGACTTTTCTGATAAATTTTTCATACAAGTAATTTCCTTCTCAATAATTTAATACTTTTTGTGTTTCTCTGTTTTAACAAAGTCGTGAAGTAGCAGCGCTTTGATTGCCTTAAGCATTGGTTCTGGGTAATTACCAAGACCTTTCAAGTAGCGGAATTTTCGTTTCCTTGGTAGTTTCTTCTTTGTTAAGCTTTCCTTTCTTTCCAGCCATTGTATTTTCCCCATTCCTTCATTTTGATGTGATCCCAATCCGTCTAGGTTTAGGAACCACTTTAGCTTCATTTCTGTTTGACCTCCCTCCCTTAGGAGGCGGGATCGCAAATCCACTACTACATATCCTTTGTAGCATTTTCGTATTGTTGGTGCTCTTCTCTGCCATTTTATCATTTATCCAAAGTGTGTTCTTCTTGGATATGGTAGGAATCCCTGCTCGTTTTCCTCTGGATACTTCGTTATAGCTATTTTACATCCTTTCATGTGAAAGTATGGTTTGTTAATGACCATTGGAGTGTTTATTTTTCTTTGAGAATTTCAGAGATATCATTCATTACTTCGGAATAGACTATAGGTGGAATATCACCAAGCCTAAGCAAACGATGATCAGCATTATCTCTAGGTTCATCATAAACATAGCGTCCAATTTTGACGGAACCTAACTTAACGAAATATAGATGCTTTAAGGTCCCCTCAGGTTCGTGATCAAATTTTGTAACATTGATATTTTCTAACTCAAGAAAAACTTCAATATCTTTTTCAGAGAAGCTCTTACGATAAGCAGAAACTTCTCCTGCGTCAACAACAGACCCCCTCCTCCAACCACGTTTTGCAGCGCGGTATCTAAATGTTGTAGCATTAGTGGTTTTCTTATCAAACAGATAGCTGAATCGTTTCGACTTGTCTTTCTCACTGATAGTATAAATTTGTCGGTTTAGTTGTGGTATTGCTGCTTTTAACATGGTGGCAACAAAATGCGAAAACCAATAGTCACGGTCTGCTTGACTTAAATGCAAAGGATGAACGAGTCCAATTTGATCATTAGCTACAAGTTCAAAGTGACCCTTTTGCTTATTTTCTAGTTTAGAATCGTCTTTAATAATAAAGCTCTCTTTCAATATTCCTTCATTGTACACTCCCCAAACCATTGTTTTTGCAAGAGCGAATCTAAGAGGATGGTTGAACCAAGCATTTTCCCAAGCGCTTTTTGCCCATCGTCTTTGTGAAATTAAGACGTGTTCTAAGCTTTGTTCTTGTTGTTTCAAGGCACTTTTAATTTCCTTACTTACTTTCTTGAAAGCTTCCTTTTGATCTTTGGTTGCAGCTGAAGGGAGTTTTGTACTAGTTTTATTGTTATCATCAATAAATGCTAATTTGAAATCAGAATTGATAACAGCGTTGTATTGTTTGTCTTTTACTTTAAAGGGCAAAGACATTCCAGAAAATCCTAAATCAGGAATGAACTTGTCAAGAAGATCATAATAAGTGATGTTTCTTTGATCTGCAAATCTATGAATGATTTCATCAGCAGCATCATGAACGTTTTGATAACTAGTTGTAAATGATTCTCGAATTGTATTTAAAGCTGCTAGAGCTTTGTCCGATTCAAGAAGACCCAGTGTTTCCACAGTATTTAGATTCATTTTTTTAATGGTTTCTTTCTTCAATGGTTCGACTATCTTGTCATCACCCAGTAAACCTGCAATAGTTAAAGCAAAACGATTTTTTGCTTTTGCTCCTCCTTTTGATAAAAGACGATTTAAAACTTCAAGAGCAAATTCTCCACTACTTTCCTTATCAATTAAAGGATAAAGATAGGAAACTACTACATCGGGTTGAATATCTTTTTCACGCATCTGTCTATAAAATAGAAAACGAATGATCTCTGCATCTATTTTCTCTTTTGTGTCCACCCAATGAAGAGCCGGGAGCGTTTCTTCTTTCAACCAACTTACAACAGGTTTTTTCAATTTTCCTCGTTGCTTTGCTAGAGAGACTCTTTGTAGAAGGTCATCCTTTGAAAGACTTTCAGTATCTTTCAATAGATAATTAATAATAACATCACGGTTATCGTCACTTCTTTCTTGATCAACGAACTGCTTCAAGATGCCTTTTGTTTCAGGAGAATCAATATTGATTAAGACCATAGCTCCACCATGCCTACTCTCTGCTTTTTTCTCTGCTAACAATTTTGTTGCCTTTTCGATAATTGTATCATCTTTTGTTATAAGTTTGCTTAGAGCTTTAGCAACAACTTCTCTTATCTTTATATAGTTGCACTGTGCAAGCGACCAAGCATCTTCATAGCATTTAGAATAATCAAAAGCAGGAATTTCTTGGCACCCCTTTCTATATATCCAGAAATCATCTTCATAGTATTTAGAATAATCAAAAGACTCTAGGAGAAGGAACAAACGCCTGTAGTATTTGGCAAGTTCATTACCTGTAACAGCCTTAGATAACGCACTGCAGATAACATTAATGCCTCCTTGACCAAAGTGTTTTGCAATAACCTCAATAATATCTATTTTAAGGAAATTGATATCATTAGCAAAAGCAAATATCATTTCCTTTATTTCTAATCCAAAATGGTTCAATAGCCAAACAATTAAGGAAACATCATCATCGTCACCTAAATTTATATTCCATTTGAAGTAATAACGTTCTGATTTGTTTCCTTTGGTGGAAATAGCATTAAGCGTCTCTTGAGCAATAGTCAATACTTTATCATTATACTTATCACCATAGTATTCTTTTAAGAGAAACATCATTCGAGACCTACAACTATTACACATACCTGATTTTTCCAAAGAGCTTACAAGATACGATTCATATTTCTGCTCGTTAAATTCGCAGAGAGCTTTCAAACTGCCAAATGAGATATGGAATGTTTCTTTGTTATTTATATCATCATCAAGAAGAAGCTTGGACAAATACTTTTCAAAATCGGCTGTTTTATTTCTGATAAATAGATCAACAATATTCCCCCTATAGAGATAGCTTAACGTTGTTGCTAACATCAACTCGAGATGTTCTGAATATTTAGACAACAAATACAATCCAAAAGAAGTTGGTTCTTTCTCTGCAGTTAAAATTGCATCATTTAAGTGCTTAATACAATGAACAATTATCTGCTTATCATCATCAATTTCATACTTTTTCAATTCAGCAAGGATCAGGGTGAAAAAGTCTCTCTTTTCATTTTTGAATTCTTGTTTTATTAAAGCTGCTACACTTTTATAGAACATCTCAAAGAAGCCATTATCATAAAATCTTTGACCATATTTATTATATTGATTTATACACCAACCATCTTGAGTGATAAAAGCAATTATTCGTCGATCAATGAACGTCCATTGATCAACAGGGGCTAGAATTTGGGAAATGGTTTCGAAATCATCACTGTCATCTCCACTGACAGGTGGTATAATATCTGTTTTTGCAGTTATGAAATTGATAATCTTAGTAAGCAAACTTGAAGAAAATACATAATTATCTTTGGATTGTTGTTTGAATCTATCTATCTTTTCTTCATAACGTGCATTAGTTGCATCTCTTTCCTCATCTGAGTACTCTATTATATCTTTGTAAACCTTTTTCTCAATTAATCCTAAATGTGTAAGAATAGACTTATTGCCCTCTTCAATGATTTCTTCAGGCACATTTTCAATAGGATTATCTTTCAAATTAAGGATTTTTAACCTCTTCAATCGACCAAATGATTCAGAGACTTTTGTAAATTCATTATCTTCTAAATTCAGATGTTCAAGCGTACCTTGTTCAGCCAATTCACACAATTCTTTTGGTAAAGAACTAAGCTCGTTACACTCTAGAGTCAATTCAATTAATTTTTTCATTCGTTTCATTTCAGGTGGGAATTGAGCTATCACATTATCATTTAGATTAATAAATTGTAGACTTTCTATGGCTGTAAGTGCAACAGGAAATTCAGTAAATTTGTTACTTTCAGCATATATTGCTATAAGTTTTTTTAATTGTCCAAGTTCATTTGGCAACGATTGAAAATTATTATATAAAAGTCGTAATTCTACTAAATTATCTAACTGCCCAATCTCTTTGGGCAAAGTTTCCAATTGATTAGATTCCACATTAAGAACTTTTAATTCTTTTAATTTCCCAATGCTTTTTGGTAGGGTTGTTAATTTATTATCATCAAGTTCTAATTCTATTAATTTATTACAATTACCAATACTTTCAGGAATCGAAATTATCTTGCATCTATCTATTCTTAATTCAGTTAGATTTGTTAAATTACCGATTCCTTCAGGTAATGTATCGAATTTCCCATTACTTAGTCGTAATTTTTCAAGCTGAGATATTTTGAAAACATATTCAAGTGCTTCTTTTGTGGCATATTTAAGTTCAATTTCTGTTAAATCATTATTCACAACATGCTCTATCTTATCTCTAATCTTTTCAGAGATGCTTTTATCAGTTATTTTGAAGTCAGCAATATTTATCTTTGTCAGCTCATTCACCTGTTTCTTTAGATATGATATCTATAAAGCTCATTATGAAATTCTAGTATATAAAGCTATAATTATTATGGTTTAAGAAAAAAGAACAATTATACTATCTGTTCCTTTTATACCTTGAATTTTCATTGTACAAGCAAGACACCAATTCATAGAAGCTTCTTTATCTAGAAAACCACAAATGCATGGTTGGATTGGTAACCCAAAGATAATTCTTCTTTGAAATATTGTTTAATTTCTTGAGGAAATTTGGATTGAGCTCTAGTCCTGGTTGGTAGAAAAATTTGTTTAGTTAATTGTTTTTCAGTATTGATTGTTACTAATTTGTGTCCATGTTGATAAGCTGTATATGAAGCGCAGATATTAGCTAGTATTAATACTGCTTCCTTTAGAGAAAGGATCAATTTTCTATTTATGGACTGTCTCTGATAGGTTATTTCTTGCAAGATAACTGGTTTTTCCTGTTTAAAACCAAAGGAAATAATCAAAATTAAAACAATGATCGCAAAAAACACCCGCATTGTAAATCTCTTCCCTTCCAAATAATTCTTCATTCTTAATCTCTGTATTGTCGATTTTCCCAATAATAAATATTAGTAATCTAGATGGAAAAATGTTTTTTGCTTGTTTACACTGCATGAGTTTAGATAAAAGATAAGCAGCTTTACATGTCCAACTATTTCGTATGAAAGGATTATTTCCAAATCCCAATACTTTATCACTGAGGATGTAAACTACAAAAGATTCGTTAAAGACCACGAAAAAGGGAATCGAGCTTTCTGATAGATTTCTCATATTAGAGGTTGTTTTTTCAATGATTTAATGCTTTTTATTTTAAGCAGATCTAATGATATTGCAATTGCTGTGTGTGCAGTATCGACAAAATCTACGTCAAAGCTTTTGTCGATTAATATTGCACGTAAGGTTGCCGAATGATCGAGAATACCGTGGGGAAAAATCTCTGATTATTGACTGCTTTGACGATGCTTATGTATTTTTGGAATTACAATAATCAATGCAACCACTATTATTGGGACATTTATTGATGGAATAAGGGTGGCTGCAAGATTGATTGATTTCGTAAAATCATTGAAGTTTGCAATTATTGGTCATACAACAAATTTAGAAACAGCAAAGAATTGAGAAAAATAATTGATCTAGAAAGAAAACAGATTGGAGTTGTTTTTTGATAGAAAAGATATGTATAATTGTTCTCTTTTTCTTCTTTTCATTCTTGCTAAGAGTTGATAATTACCTTTTTTCCTTTCAAACTTGGCGGGTCTTCGTACGTACTATTTAAACTCTTTCTCTAAGAGGAGACCCGCCAACTTGAGTGTTAAAAGAACCCCTCTCCTGTCTTCTTTCTCTCAAAAAAAGGTTAAAATCTGGCGGGTCTTTTTAAATCTCGTTCCACTTAGGTCACCCGCCAAGTTAATTCTCAGAAAATTCAATTTTAAACCCTAAGGATAACATTTTTAGTGTCTAGACGCCTAAGAGTTATCCATTGCAAAGAATAAAGCTCATTTACGAGTATTGAAACTGTGTAAATGTTAAACTAAGTTTTTCATTGGCATACCAAATTGCAAAGAATAAAGCTCATTTACGAGTATTGAAACGACATCTTCAAAAATGAAGTGACATAGTTGTTTGGATCATCGGGATTGCAAAGAATAAAGCTCATTTACGAGTATTGAAACTAATGAACACAAAGCTTTTGCTGCATAAATTGTTTAATAATTGCAAAGAATAAAGCTCATTTACGAGTATTGAAACTGAACATATTGTTGACCTAATTCTCCGTATGAAAGCAAATTGCAAAGAATAAAGCTCATTTACGAGTATTGAAACATTGCCTACGCCTTGTTTTCGCATTATTATTGAAGTGATAATTGCAAAGAATAAAGCTCATTTACGAGTATTGAAACTATTATCCCAAAAGTTCAATCCTGTGTTTTCTTCTAACATTGCAAAGAATAAAGCTCATTTACGAGTATTGAAACTAGATCGCCACTTCCACTACCTGTAATAATATCATTAAAAAATTGCAAAGAATAAAGCTCATTTACGAGTATTGAAACTAAATTTCGGCATCAAATTCCCAAACACTGTGCCCTTCATTGCAAAGAATAAAGCTCATTTACGAGTATTGAAACAAGCTAAGGATATCTGAGACTCTTTATTGTAACCAAGCATTGCAAAGAATAAAGCTCATTTACGAGTATTGAAACTGATTAGTCCTCCTCGGGTTTCCCAAAAGTCATCTTTTCGATTGCAAAGAATAAAGCTCATTTACGAGTATTGAAACTTAGCTTTAGTCTGGACAATTGAAACAGAAACAGAAAATTATTGCAAAGAATAAAGCTCATTTACGAGTATTGAAACTGCAAATGCAATGTTTGTTTTAACACCAAAACCAAGCTAATTGCAAAGAATAAAGCTCATTTACGAGTATTGAAACAATACCTATTTTTGTTATGCCCTCATGGCGTTTAATGATTAATTGCAAAGAATAAAGCTCATTTACGAGTATTGAAACATCATACATTATTCGTTAAAGTATACGATAATAATTTAGATTGCAAAGAATAAAGCTCATTTACGAGTATTGAAACCACTTCAACTTATTGCTTACAAATATGGTTTTAAAGATGATTGCAAAGAATAAAGCTCATTTACGAGT